>JAZLGW010000001.1:0-42781 GCA_045616465.1 Lachnospiraceae bacterium
GCTCCATGGTCAAGCGGTTAAGACATCGCCCTTTCACGGCGGTAACACGGGTTCGATTCCCGTTGGAGTCACTAGGATTTAACTTTTTCTAGTTGCTCAGGCGTTAGAGCCTTTCGCAAAGAAAAAGTAACAATCCTGAAATTTGCTAATGCAAATTTCTTGTTTGTAATTGCTCGGACGTGAGAGTCCTTCGCAAACAAACAGTAGCAAAATAAAAGAATTTTCTTCGAAAATTCTTTTATACTTGGTGCGATAGCCAAGCGGTAAGGCGTTGGACTGCAACTCCATGATCGCCGGTTCAAATCCGGCTCGCACCTCTGAAAAGCTCGTAGGTTTCCTACGAGTTTTTTATTTGTATTCGGTATCAATTTTTGAAGCTTGAAATGAGATGTTTCAGGCTTCTTTTTTTATGCGCAAGGAGGATAGGACAGTAATGGAGACATATGGTTACATACGAGTTTCGTCAAAAGAACAAAATCCAGAAAGACAGGTAAATGCAATGCGTAACCTAAAAATAGATGAGGATCATATATATTTAGATTTTATGTCTGGAAAAGATTTTAATAGACCCTCTTATAAGCGGGTTATTAGACGATTGAAACCACATGATTTACTTGTTGTAAAGAGTATAGACAGACTAGGAAGAAATTATGAAGAAATACTGGACCAGTGGAGATTTTTAACAAAGAAAAAGGAAGTAGATATTCAAGTGATTGATATGCCTTTGCTAAATACAAGAACGGATGTGGGAGGACTTACTGGGGTATTTATCGCGGATCTTGTTTTGCAAATACTTGCGTATGTTGCGGAAACAGAAAGAGCATTTATTAAACAAAGGCAATCAGAGGGAATTGCAATTGCAAAGGCCAAGGGTGTTAGATTTGGTTGTAAGAGAATAGAACTTTCAGAGGAAGATGAAACTACTTTTGAAGAATGGAAATGTGGTGGACTCACGGCATTGGAAGCTGCTAAAAAAATAGGAATAAGTCGAGCGACGTTTTACCGTAGATGTAGAGAAAAACGTCTCAAAAACTAGACTATTTGATACACCCTAAATAGCTTACATTTGACATCCTGATATACAACTCTCTTCTGAATTATTATTATAAAAAATCTCTTTCAAATAGTCTGCTTTTTGACACATTAGGATAGAGCGTAAATAAAACATGAGTCGGGCAGGCTATAAAGAACAGACCAATATACTGAGTTTGCTTTAATATATTGAGACTTATAGTTTGTAAAAGAAATTTTGACAGAGGAGTTAATAAAACTATGATATTTGCAGGACAGACAGGCTATCCATCCATAGATAAGCCTTGGTTAAATTATTATTCGAAAGAGGCAATAAACTCAAAACCTTTTGAAGGAAATATTTGGGAAAACATATATAGCAGTAATGTTAATTATTTGGAAGATGTTGCATTGATATACTTTGGAAAAAAGATTTCATATAAAGAAATGTTTAATCAAATTGATGCTGCAGCAAGAGCGTTTTCGCATGTAGGAGTCAAAGAAGGGGATATTGTTATTCTTTGCATGCCTGCAATGCCAGAAACAATATATAGTATATTAGCGTTGAATAAATTAGGAGCAACAGCAAACTTACTAAATCCATTATTTAACGAAGAGCAATTAGTTGCCAGAATAAAAGATACGGAAGCTAAGGTAATGGTTGTAGCTAATGAAGTATACGATATGGTAAAGGGAGCGATATACCAGACACAGATTGAAACAGTAATCTCTCTTTCTGCAGTTAATTCACTAGGTGCAATAGTTAGTTTATTAAAGAAAGTGAAGCCGATTGAGAGAACAACTACTTGGAATGCGTTTATAAAGAATGGTAAAAACAGTTCATATGAGACTGTGGATTATTTGCCAGAAGACGTAGCAATAGTGGTTTATTCATCTGGTACAACAGGTGCTTCTAAAGGAATTCAGTTAACCAATAGCAGTATTAACAATACTATATGTGAAGGTGGCAATATTGATTTTGAGTGGGAAAGGCAAGATAGGTGGTTTAATCCTATACCAATTTGGTTTTCAACGAGCATATGTGCTTCAGTTTTAGTTCCAATGAAGTATGGTATTACTGTGATTCTTGAACCACAGTATGATTTTGAGGTTTTTGCTAAGCATATTATAAAATATCAACCCAATTTTTCTATTTCGGCTGCAGGATTATATCAGTATTTGGAACGAAATTATCCAAAAAATAATTCGTATAAGAGTTTTAAATTTATGGTATGTGGTGGTGAATATATTACGTCTCAAAACGAAAAGAAACTAAATGATTGGTTAGCAAATAATGGTGCACAGCAAAATTTACATAGGGGTTATGGTATGTGTGAATGTGGAGGTACCGTTACATGTTCAGCTTATAAATGTAATATTCCAGGCTCTGCAGGTATTCCCACACCTCACGTTGTTGTAGCTGCGTTCGATTTAGAAAGTGATGAAGAACTTAAATATGGTGAACGAGGTGAAATAAGAGTTTATTCCAATTGTCATATGAAGGGGTATTTTAAAAATCAAGAAGCAACAGATAAATATTTTTGGATAGATAAAGAAGGACGAAAATGGTGTTGTACTGGTGATATGGGGTATGTTTCAAGTGATGGAAATGTTTATATCAGCGGAAGAATATCAGACTCTTATGTGAATAATGGTGAGATAATTTATCTTTTTGATATAGAGAGAAGCATCTTAACTGTTAATGAGATTAATCAATGTAAAACAGTTGTTAGTATAATCGACAGTAAACCTGTGCATATATGTCATGTTGCGGTAGAGTTAGGTGCAGATGTTAACGACGTACTGAAAAGAGCAAAAGAATATTGCGCTGAACATCTTTCTGAACGTTATGTACCGAGGATGTTTAAAGTATATGAAGGACAATTACCAGTATCATTGAGTGGTAAACTGGATATTTCAAAAATGATTAATGATATAGAAAACATAATCGAAATATAGTGACTATGCTTGGGTTTTGGAAAAATTGTTGCACCACATGCGAGATGTTTTTACATTGGCATGTGGTATTTTGGTTCCAGTGGTTCCTATGTGATTCCTATAGTACGAAATATAAATAAGAATATTTGAAATAGGAAGAGCAGTTTTATAGTATTGTAATGGTTTATAGGATTACAACATTACAAAATCGGAAAAAATGTAGAATTCTACAGAAAAAAATGATTTGGACCTTGAAGAACGAAGTGGATTTGTCCAGATTTTATCATTGCAGAACTCATAGAATGACATGAAACAGGCCTCTTCTTTTGTGCTTAAAAGTTATCAAATGTAGTCAAAACGCTTGATATACTACGTTTATCAAGTGCTAGCCCCGCCTTGACGGCGTGCCTAGCACTGATACTTTTAATGGTAAAAGGAGAGTATAAAGCATGAGCAAAACGGGCTATCCATCTATAGATAAGCCATGGCTTAGGTATTATCCAGAAGGTGTTGCGGAGGATAGGCTTCCGGAAAAAACCATTTATGAGTGGATGTATGAAAATAATAAGAATTATCCGAATGACATAGCGCTTGTTTACATGAATAAGAAAATAACATATGAACAGTTGCTTAAGAACATTGACATTGTCGAAAAAGCACTAGTTTTTCATGGAGTAAAAAAGGGCGATATTGTTACGATAGCAATGCCCAGTACGCCAGAAGCAGTGTATTGTATTTATGCTATAAATAAAATTCGGGCAATTGCAAATATTATACATCCGTTAGCTGGTGTAAATGAAATATTGAATTACCTAAATGAAGTAAAGTCCGATGTTTTCATTATGTTCACAGGGACATACAATATTATTAAAGACTCGCTAAGTAAAACATCTGTAAAAAGGGCTATTGTAGCATGTCCGACTGAGTCACTGGGAGTTGTTGTACAGACATTATATAAGAAAAAGGAAAAAATTAAGTTAGGAGAAAATGTTATTTCATGGAAGACATTTGTTAAAAGTGGAAAGAACATAAAAAGTATAGTTGGAGAAAACGCCAACTGTCATGATGTTAGTATTATGTCGCATACTGGAGGAACAACGGGTTCCCCTAAATGTGTTATGCTTACAGATTATAATATTAATTCTGTTATTTGGCAGATTGGTTGTAATATGCCGCATGATAGACAGGAATCCATGTTGGTGTGTTTACCACCATTTGTAAATTATAGTTTGACAAATTGCATATTAGAACCACTGGCATTTGGATTTAAGACGGTACTAATTCCCGACTATAAAGCAGATAAGTTCGCAGACTATGTTAAAAAATATAGGTTTAATCACTTTAACTCAATTCCACCCTATTGGGAAGCGTTATTACATATTGAAGAAATTAAGACGATGGATCTGTCGTGTCTAAACTATCTATTTTATGGTGGAGATGCTATGAATCCTGCGATAGAAGAAAAAGTTAATGAACTACTTTTGGCAAGGGGGGCACGTAGAAAAATAAATAAAGGATACGGTGCTACTGAAATGACCAGCGCAGTTACTGCTACTTTTGATGACTGTAATGGTAAAGGGAGCATAGGTGTTCCTCTTCCTAAAATGGTATGTAAGGTGGTTGATTCAGATACGTATGAGGAACTATCCTATAATGAAGAAGGGGAATTATGTTTTAGTGGGCCATCAATCATGGTTGGGTATTATCAAAACCAAGAAGCTACGGATGAGATTATTAAGGTACATAAGGACGGAATTCGCTATATACATATGGGGGATTTAGGGTATATTTCTCCTGAGGGGATTGTATATATTACTGGAAGAATTAAGCGTTTGATGATAACCAAAGATAATAATGGAATGGCTACAAAAATGTTTCCGGAACGAATTGAGAAAGTAATCAATAAACATCCCGCAGTTGAAATATGTTGTGTTGTTGGAAAACAAGATGAATTCAGAGTAAATATTCCTAAAGCATTCATTGTACTTACAGCCCAATTTACTGAATCAGAAAAAATCAAGCAAGAAATTATGAATATTTGTAGGAATGAATTGCCAGAATACATGTTACCGGAAGAAATGGAATTTAGGAAATCGCTTCCTAGAACGCCTAGAGATAAGATAGACTATAAGGCATTACAAAAAGAGGAAGAGGAGAGATAGATAAAAAACTTTATGATTGCATTATCATAGACTTGGATTCTAAGTTGTTTGCACACTTGCATGTGGTATTTTTGCTTAGGCTTACTAGAATAAGTGCCGTACTATTAATTAAAGACAGGAATATTTGAGAACAAGAAATAGTGTTATAATTATACTATCAGTGAGGAACGAAGCAGATGAAGGTTGAAGAGATTATGAATTGTATAAAGGATATTTGTACAAGACATCATGTCCGTTCTTATTTGTTTGGTTCATTTGCAAAAGGACTTGCGCACAAGACTAGCGACATTGATGTTGCAGTGGATTGTGATGACGAGAACGTGTTCTGGTTGATTGAAGATGAAATAAGTGAGATTGAGACACTTCGCAAGATAGATGTTTTATATCTAAACCAACCCGGTCTAGGTCAGAATATTCGTGAGGATATCATTAAATATGGAAAAGTATTATCAGAATAGATTTACTTCATTTAAAAATTGTCTATGGGATTTTGAACAGGCAAAAGGAAGAGATTATAAAAATGATACGTTAGTATTAAGTGGCATGATAGCTAAGTTTAATATGACTTTTGATTTGGCATGGAAGGTTCTGAAGGATATTATTACAGAATATCACGGACTGGATGATTATTCGCTGGGTTCGCCGCGTGAGAACCTAACTGCTGCTTTTCGGTGTGGGATTATTGAAGATGATCAAAGGTGGTTTGAAATATTAAAACTAAGGAATCGTTTGGCACACGATTATAACTCAGAGTTGGCCTACGAAACTTGTGACAAAATAATTGATGAATATCTAGATTTTTTTAAAGAGTTTCAGAAAAATATTGAGATGTATATAGAGAAAATAACTGACTGAAAATGAGAGAAGTTTCCATATGAAAGTGAGTATTGCAATGTTAGTTTTGAGCTAGGGTTCCCGCCTAGCTTTTTTTGTTGTAGAATGCGCAGAAAGCCGCAAAGCACCCTTCTGTTTTAATGTGAAAAGTTTTCTGAATGTAGTCAAAACGCTTGATATACTACGTTTATCAAGTGCTAGCCCCGCCTTGACGGCGTGCCTAGCACGAATTCTTTTAATGGTAAAAGGAGAGTATAAGCTTTCCGTTACGAAATTCAATACCACGTTTTGATTTTACACGGTAGCCTACGGAGATAATGACATCGAGATTATAATACTTAGTTCTATAATTTTTACCATCTGCAGCAGTTGTCAAGAAATCCTTGACAACTGAATCTTTATCCAATTCGCCTTCCTTAAAGCAATTATTTATATGTAAACTCACGTTCTGTTTACTTGTATTAAAAAGTTCTGTCATCTGTGCCTGTGTCAGCCACACCGTATCATGTTCTACTGGTACAGACAATGTCACTGCCTTATCTTCTGTCTCAAATAAAACAATTTCATTCATCTTTTCCATCGACATTTTCCTCCCCTCTCACATTCTCACTAATTTCTTTTTCCTTCATCAATTCCTGCATACGAATATAATACTCAAGAAACCTAAACACGTACGGAGGCGCATTTCTGTGCCCCAACTCCCATTCCGTCACTGTTCTATATGGAATATCAAACTGCTCACAAAATTCTTTTCTATTAAGACCTGTTGATTCTCTTAATTCTTTAATTCTATTTTGAAATGTTTCTTCCGACATATTATCGCCTCCTATGTTACTCATTGTGTAAATCATATCACGGCATACTAATTTACGCAATGTGTATTCTGGTTATCATCCAAAATACTTTATTTTAAACCTTATATCGATGACTCCTTCTATCCACTAACAATCGTTAAAGGGGGTTCAAATGAAAACCCTTTGACTAATTTTCCTATCACATATTCAATTATTACTTTTCCCTATCGTAGTAACTTGGTAGTCAGATGGCACAGCACTTGCCGTAATCTGCCCATTTTTGCCCCTATGTGCAACGTTTTATTAGTATGTCACGGCAGGATGAATGGCATCGGTGCTTGAGCGGCTTTTATGGGCTGAAACGGGGCAAACTGCGGCAAAAGATATATGAGTATATACTGGTCGTATACGTTTTGTGAAAGAAAAAGTGAAAAATGTGGTTATACAAATAGGAGCTTGGAGAACATTCCGAGCTCTTTTTTTTGTGGTTTAGGAGAACCTTTTAACGATGAACACCATTTAACGATTTAAGCGTTATAAGGTTTATATTATGCTAGTTATTTTTTAAAATACAGTGACATTTAGAGTGACATTTACAGTGACATTTTAATGCTTGTTGTACCACATGCGAGATGCGTTTTTTACTTGCATGTGGTATTTTTGTGCCGCGGTAATTGCCCTAGTATATAGTGGAACCATATATTCATATAGAAGAAAACAAATCAGATTTATAGGTAAAAAACAACAGCGTTTCCACCATCTCAATTTCTATAACCACTAGTAATTTTTGGAAAAGAGGCGTGAAAACAGTATAATTAAGCAAAGGAAATAGAGTGAATCATCAGACTAATGTCTGAGAGTATGATGATTATGTGGATACGGAGGAGCACAAAGTGAATAAAGTATTAAAAACGATTATTTCTGCTGTACTAATCGGCGCCATTGGGTTTGCCATATATAAAGGGGTTAGTAACAAAAACGGCTCGGCAGAAAGTGCGGCAGCAACGAATGCAGTCAGCGATCGGGAAATGGTACTGGCGGTAATTGATGCAACCAAGAGCGCAGCCAGCTCATGCAGTTTATCTTCTTTTGGCAACAAGGGCCAGATTTATATTTGTGATTTGCGTATGGCTTATGAAAAGGATGGAGATTTTTATAAAAGGATTGTGCAGAAACTCGGAAGCGATTATAATACAACTCTTTCTACGGGTGATCCCATTTTTATTGGCATTTATCCGGTGAATCGTTCTGCAAAAGTATATGTTGGAGATCCTAATGATCCAAACAATATGGTATATCCGGAGTGGAAGTCTACAAAAATAACGAAATAAGATATTAAAAATACAGGAGAAGAGAAATGGAATACGTGCTGGAAAAGGGGAGTCCGTCAGACTATACAGATCGTTTGGAAAAAGAGCAGAGATGCTATGCACTGCTAGATAGTCTGGGCATCGAGTATTATAGATGCGATCATCCAGATGCGAATGCCAACACCATGGAGGATTGTCTTGCGATTGACAGTATTTTAGAGGCCATGGTTTGTAAGAATTTATTTCTTTGTAACCGTCAGCAGACAGAATTTTATCTGCTTATGATGCCAGGTGATAAAGTCTTTAAAACCAAGGAACTGAGTGCGCAAATCGGCAGTGCGAGACTGAGCTTTGCAAGTCCGGAGCATATGGAAAAGTATTTGGATATTACCCCAGGCTCTGTTAGTATTCTTGGCCTTATGAATGATAAAGAGGGCGCGGTAAAGCTTTTGGTAGATGAGGATGTACTAAAAGAGGAATATGTAGGGTGTCATCCCTGCATCAATACCACCAGCTTAAAACTTCGTAAAACGGATTTATTCGGGCCGGTTTTGCAGGCATTACACCATGATATGACACTTGTAAAATTAATAGGGGAGTAGATTTCGTGTATCCGATTAACATCTATGCATTAACCAGAATTAAGGATACAAAGTTATTGCAGAAGCTGGAACGTCAGATGTCAAAGCGTTCCCGTTTTTTGTATGTAAAGGACTGGGAGATGGAGGGACTTCGAGGCCTTACAAATCATCTTTTGGAGGTGCTGCCAGCCTTTTGCCACCAGAAGATGTATTATTCTTTTTTGATTCCCAGAATTGGAAAAGAATTTGACCTGCTTTGTCTGTCAGATGATTATGTCTTAAATATTGAATTAAAAAGTGGCAATGTGTCCAGGGAAGCTATAAAAAAACAACTTCTGCAAAATCAGTATTATTTGTTGTCACTAGGAAGAACAGTAAAATCCTATACTTATGTCAGTGAGGACGATATGCTGTACCGTCTTACCAAAGGGGACAATCTCGTCCAGGTAGGTTGGGAAAAGTTAGCAGAGGACTTACAAAAACTAAAAGATTGTTATGACGGGGATATAGAAACATTATTTAACGAATCAGAATTTCTAATATCGCCCCTGACGGACTCTGAAAAGTTTCTGAATGGAGAGTACTTTTTAACATTTCAGCAGCGGGATATCAAACACGATATTATTGAAAATATCAAGGCGGGAACCGGACGATTGCAAGGCTTCACAGGTCTTCCTGGAACAGGGAAAACCCTGCTTTTATATGACATTGCTATGCAACTTACCATAAAGCAACGGGTGGCAGTTCTGCATTTTGGTTTCTTTCCGGAGGCACTTCAAAAATTAAATGAGCGGCTAAAACGGGTGGACTTTTATGCTTGCAGAGGGATGGTTAGTCTTCCTGTGTTAAATGGATATAGTGCTATTTTGATTGATGAAGGACATCATATCGATGGGGAACTCCTAGAAGATTTATTGGCGTACAGCAAGGCACAAAATATCCCACTTGTATTTACCTTTGATCAGGAGGATGCCATTGTATCAGAAGAGAACACTTCTGTACTAGGTAAGAGACTGGGAGAAGAAAAGGAATTTATACGATACACATTAACCAACCGCATTCGTATGAATAAGGAATTATCCACCTTTATAAATAGCATTCTAAATCCTACAAAGTACGGCAACCGAAGATTTTATCCAGCAGTGGAGGTAACGTTTGCCGGAAGTGAGATAGAAAAGAAAAACCTTGTAGAAGATTTTGAAGAGAGAGGATTTGAGTATATTGAGGATGCAACAGACACCTCTTTTAAAGAATATGACAAAGTGGTTATGGTTATAGATGAAAGATTTTACTATGACGAAGCTTACAACCTGCGGGCAAAGGAAGCAGAGAGCGAACGGTTTAGTGTACGGAATTTATACCATGGACTAAGCAGAGCGCGGAGTAAAATTGGACTTGTGATAGACCAGAATGAGCAGGTCTTTGGAGAAATCCTGGAAATTTTACAACAGGGATAAAGAATGAAATCGTTGCAGAATGGATTAAATCTGCAACGATTTTTTGATGTATCCTTTGACGTGAATGCCTTCTTCTGTATATTCTTCTGTAATTGTACCGCCATCATGCATGCGGGAGACAAGAGCCGCACTGGAAAAGGGAAGAACCCTGTCGATATATACCTTATCCGCATTCAAATAGCTGGAAAGCGCTGCATCTAGCTGGGATAGTCCACTGCCTTCCCTAGCGCTGATGCGAAAAGAACGGTCTGCCCGGGGATCCCACAAAATGGCATTTTCCTTTAAGAGATCACATTTGTTAAACAGGGTTACAATGGGAATTCCGGAAATCCCAAGGTCGGAAAGGGTTTTGTATACGGTATCAATATGACTGTCTCTATCAGGGTCCGCAGCGTCAACTACGTGTAGGATGACATCTGCATACATCGCTTCTTCCAGTGTACTTTTAAAAGCATCGATGAGATTGTGCGGAAGTTTTCGAATAAAACCAACGGTATCTGTAAGGAGAACCTTTCCGCCGCCAGAGAGTCTGTACTCTCTTGTGGTGGGATCTAAGGTCGCAAACAGCATATTCTCTGCCAGAATACCAGCATTTGTCAGCGTATTTAAGAGAGTCGATTTTCCGGCGTTTGTGTACCCTACAATGGCAACGCTAAATTCCTTGTTGCGCATGCGACGTGCTCGCGTAACAGACCTATGTTTTTCAACCTCTTTTAGTTCTTTTTTGAGTTGGCTGATGCGGTCATGAATGCGGCGTCTGTCGATTTCAAGTTTTTTCTCACCAGGACCTCTGGTACCGATTCCACCACCAAGTCTGGAAAGAACCTTACCCATACCGATTAAGTGGGTGGCTCTATATTGTAGCTGCGCAAGTTCCACCTGAATGCTTCCTTCGCTAGAACCCGCATGGGCTGCGAAAATATCCAGGATTACCATGGTGCGATCCATAACCTTACAGCCAAGAATACGCTCAATATTATTCATCTGAGAGGCACTCAGTTCATCGTCAAAAACAACACCATCTGCACCAGAGAATTCTAATTGTTGCTTGATTTCTTCAATCTTTCCGGTTCCCATATAGGTTTGGGGATGGCGGTTTTCACGGAGCTGCATAATTTTTAGAATACCTTCTCCGCCAGCCGTTTTTACTAACTCTCCCAGTTCATCAAGGCTGATGCTTATGGAATCTTCGTCTGTGCCAATGCCGGCTAATATGAACTTTTCAACTTCTTTTTGTGTTTCCTGCAAAGATGAATCCTCACCAAAATGCATAGGGTTTATGTTTCCTTTTGTATTGTAGCATAGAATAGCCACAGCCACCATTTTATAGTAAAATTAAAGTGTTGTGCGAATCAAAATAAGCCCCGGCAGGGACTGCGTAAAATACGGATTATTAATAGGAAAGGGTGCAGCATGAAGTGGACAGAACTTAGTATTCAGACATTGACTTCCGCAGAAGATATTATTATTTCAGAACTCTATGAATTAGGGTTAGAAGGTGCGCAAATTGAGGATCATATTCCCCTGACAGAAGAGGAAAAGAGTCAGATGTTTGTAGATATTATGCCTGATACGCAGCCAGACGATGGAAAGGCAAAACTGAACTTTTTTATTGCACCGGAAGAAGGCGAGAGCCCTGAAACTTTTAAAAACCGCGTGGATGAACTTGTGGCATCCGTTAAGGAAACCCTTCGTGAGATTGCGGAATATATGGAGATTGGTGAGGGAACCGTAGAAATCTCGGAGACAGAGGATAAGGACTGGATAAACAACTGGAAGCAGTACTTCCATCAGTTTACGGTTGATGATATTTTAATCATTCCTTCCTGGGAAGAAGTCGAAGCAAAAGACAAGGATAAGTTAATTTTGCATATTGATCCCGGCACTGCATTTGGAACCGGTATGCATGAAACCACACAGCTTTGTATCAAAGCCCTTAGTAAATATATTACCCCAGAGACCGTGATGTTAGACGTGGGAACGGGCAGCGGTATCCTTTCCATCGTAGCATTAAAGAAAGGAATCAAATATGCGCTTGGAACGGATTTAGACCCCTGCGCGATTGAAGCGGTTGCGGATAATTTAAAGAATAATGGGGTTTCTGAGGAGACCTTTAAACTCATAATTGGAAATGTCATTGATACCAAAGAGGTGCAGGATGAAGTGGGTTATGAAAAATATGACATTGTAACCGCGAATATTTTAGCCGACGTTTTGGTTCCGCTTACGCCTGTTGTGACAAAGCACATTAAGAAGGGTGGAATCTATATTACCTCTGGAATTATCGAAGGAAAAGAAACGTTAGTAGCGGATACGATGAAAGCAAATGGCTTTGAGGTCGTAGATATAACAGCGATGGGTGAATGGCGTAGTGTTATTGGAAAATATGTAGGGTAGGTAATATGCAGCATTTTTTTGCAGAACCAGAAAATATAACAAAGGACCAAATCCGAATTGTTGGACAGGATGTAAACCATATAAAAAATGTCCTTCGAATGAAAATAGGGGAGGAAGTATCCGTTTCAGATGGTGTGAGTGATAATGAATATCGCTGTGAGGTAGAGGCATTTCTGGAAGAGGAAGTCCTATTAAAAATTCGTTTTGTGAAGGAAGACGGCGTGGAACTTCCTGCTAGAATTATCCTATTTCAAGGCCTTCCAAAAGCAGACAAAATGGAACTGATTATTCAGAAGGCAGTCGAACTTGGCGCATCGGAAATCGTTCCTGTCGCGATGGACCGCTGTGTTATGAAACTCGATGCCAAAAAGGAAAAGAGCCGAATCGAAAGATGGCAGGGCATTGCAGAGGCTGCCGCAAAGCAAAGTAAGAGAGGCGTTCTTCCGAGTATTAATAAAGTGATGACCATGAAAGAAGCGGTAGCTTATGCACGCGGCTTGGATGTGGTGGCAATTCCTTATGAATTAGCAGAAGGAATGGAAGCAACAAAGGCATGGTTATCGAGATGTACCACTGCCAAAACCATTGGAATATTTATTGGACCAGAGGGCGGTTTTGCAGAGAAGGAAGTAAAGCTGGTAGAAGAGATTGGCGGCATGTCTATCTCCCTGGGACGACGTATCCTGCGGACAGAGACAGCAGGCCTGACAACCCTATCCATACTTATGTATTATTTAGAAATATTGGAATAAAGACGAAAAAGAGAAAACAAATGGAAGTATATTTTGACAATGCTGCCACCACAAAGTGCTCTGAAAAAGCAGTGGAGGCTATGAAAAAAGTATTTTTGGAGGATTATGGCAATCCATCCAGTATGTATCATAGAGGGCTGGTTGCAGAGAACCATGTGCGACAGTCTGCGGAAAAAATTGCGAAGTTCATCAAAGCAGACAGTAAGGAAATTGTTTTTACATCCGGTGGAACAGAAAGCGATAATAGCGCAATCATTGGAGCTGCCAAAGCAAATCTTCGAAGAGGAAAACATATCATTACCACAGCGATTGAACATCCTGCCGTATTAGAAACCTGCAAGGTTTTAGAAAAGGAAGGATACGAGGTAAATTATCTTCCGGTGGATCAGGAAGGCGTGGTAAAGATGGAGCAGTTAAAGGCTGCTATTCGAAAGGATACGACCGTTTTATCCATTATGCATACCAACAATGAGATTGGCAGTCTGCAGCCACTCGCAGAGATTGGGCAGTATTTAAAGACGCTTCCGGAGAGAGAACGCCCTGTTTTTCATACCGATGCAGTGCAGGGATTTGGCAGATTTAAGATTTTCCCTGCAAAGCTTGGCGTGGATATGATGAGTGTGAGTGCGCACAAACTGCACGGCCCCAAAGGGGTAGGCTTTTTATATTTGCGTGATAAGGTAAAGTGGGAACCATATATCGTAGGGGGCGGACAGCAAAGCGGACTTCGTTCTGGTACACAGAATGTGCCTGGAATTGTGGGAATGACCACCGCCATAGAAGAAGCCTATAACACGATGACAGAAGATACAGAGAAACTTTATGCGTTAAAGCAGCAGCTCACAGACGGAATCCTTGGATTAGAGGGAACGCTAATCAATGGACCTAAGGGAAAAGATGGTGCGGCGCATGTAGTGAGTGCTTCCTTTGAAGGCGTGCGAGCAGAAGTATTACTGCACGCACTGGAAGAAAAGGGAATTGATGTGTCTGCTGGAAGTGCGTGTGCTTCGAATAAAAAACAAATTGGTAGTGATACCATGCGCGCAATTAAGCAGCAGGAGAAATATATTGAGTCGACCTTGCGTTTTAGTTTCTCCGCCGATAATACAGAAGAGGAAGTATGTTATACATTGGAGAGCTTAGCAGAGTTACTGCCAGCACTCCGTAAATATACAAGATACTAGGATTTTATAGGAGAAAGTAGATGTTACCTTATAAGAACAACGTCCGTATATTTATCATAGAATTTGCCTGCGTTATCTTCTTGCAGATGTTCTATGCTTTCACGACTTCTGGCGTGGAAACTGGTTTTATGATGGCACTAGGACTCATTCCCGGTGCTATTTTAGCGGTACTTGCTCTTGCAATTAAGAATGAAAAAATAGTGCTTCGTATCATTTATCTGATAACGATTATTACGTTCTTTATTCTTTCTGTGGCATCGGGGACATTTTCTTCGCTGCCTCTAATGTATTTGGCAGCAGCGGTAACCCTCTGTCTGTTTATCAACAGAAATGTTCTTATTGAATATAGTATTATCACCGTAATTTTGCTGATAGGTACCTTGCTTTTAAAAAGAGAGCAGCTAGCAGAGACCACGGATATCAACATGTATGTAATTTATGTCATGCTGTATGCATTTGCATCTGTTGCGTTAGTATTTATCGCGACGGGTGTAAAACAGTATCAGAAGGATATGGAAGAGAAGAATGATATCGCAAACGAAGCCTTAGAGGCGAAGGGTAACTTCCTTGCGAATATGTCTCATGAAATTCGAACCCCGATGAACGCAATCTATGGTATGGCCGAGATTTTGGAGAAACAGAATTTTGGTGTAAAAGAGAACGAATATGTTGCAGTGATTAAGCGTTCCAGTGAAAATCTGCTATCCATTATCAATGAGATTTTGGACTTTTCAAAGGTAGACTCTGGTAAGATGACCTTGGATCCAGATAGTTATGATTTCAACACACTTTTGCAGGACGTTGTTACCATTATTCGTTTCCGTATGCGTGAGAAGAACATCGAGCTGGTGCAGGAAATTGACAAGAATATTCCCAGTGTTTTGTATGGCGATTCGGTTCGTGTCAGACAGATTTTAATCAACTTATTAAATAATGCAGTAAAATTCACCAACCGTGGTACCATAACACTTCGTATGAATTGGGCACCGAATTCTAATTTGGATGGAAGCCTGTACATTGATGTTGAGGATACGGGTGTAGGTATTTCTGAGGAAAATCTTTCCAAACTCTTTACCGCATTTGGACAGCTAAATACGAAGAAAAATCGAAATGTGGAAGGAACAGGACTTGGTCTTGCAATCGTTAAGAACCTGGTAGATTTGATGCGAGGCAAGATTCAGGTACATTCTGTGCTTAATGAAGGAAGCTGTTTTGAAGTACAGATTCCCCAGGGAATATCCAATAATACTCCCTGTAACTATGAACCGGGTAGCGGCACAATGGTTGAAGATGGCCAGCAGTATCAGGTATCCTTTGTGGCCCCTTCAGCTAAAATTCTAATTGTAGATGATAACAAGGTAAACCGCGTGGTGGCAGGCGAGCTATTGCAGCTTTTCCATATCGAGCCTTATTTTGCGGAAAGCGGACAGCAGGCCATTGATGCGATAGAACAGCAGCTCATCACGTATGACTTAGTATTTATGGACCACATGATGCCATTTATGGATGGTGTGGAAGCAACGAAGCAGATTCGTAAGTTGCAGGGTGAATACGCGCAGAAAATTCCGATTATCGCCTTAACGGCGAATGCAATTAAGGGTGTGGAGACACAGTTTAAGCTTGCCGGCATGAATGACTTTTTGGCAAAGCCCATTGATTTAGAGTTACTGGATGAAATTCTGGTAAAATGGCTACCGCAGGAGATGCGTTTCTCACCGGATATGACACCGGAAGAAATTGCCAGACAGAAGGAAAATGTTGATTACAGCAAGATGACACCAGAAGAAATCTTAAAGCATCTAGATGGTCTGGATACGAGGGAAGGTATTAAAAACTGTGCAGGCAGTATCTCTGTATATTTTGATTTGCTGAGGGCCTATGCAACTTCTAATATGGTCAACCTCTTACAGATGCAGTTCGACCAGGAGGATATTCAGAATTATACACTTACAGCCCATTCCATTAAAGGGGCCAGTAAGAACATTGGCGCAACAGAGGTGGCCGAGCTGGCATATATGTTAGAACGAGCAGGAAATCGTGGGGATATTGAGTTTATCTGGGATAATCATGAAGCATTTTACGATGCATACAGAAGTATTATCCTGAAGCTTAAAAAGATTTTCTTTAGTGATTTTTAACGAATATGATATAATAGTAGTGTTGTGTAAACACAATATAAAGAGGGGTTATTTATGTTTAGAATCGCTGTGTGTGATGATGAAGCAACGTCATTAATGCTTCTTACCACACTGGTTAAAAAGATATGTGAAGAGGAACAGGTTCTGTTCGAACTGTCGGCTTTTTCTGATATGCGTGACATGATTTCGGCACTGTCGAATACGATTCCGCCGTATAATCTGTTAATCACGGATATTATGACAGACTCTGTTACAGGAATTGATGCTGCGAAGCAGCTTAGAAAGTATAGTGAGCGACTGGATATTGTGTTTGTATCTTCTACGGCGGCCTATGCCTTAGAGGGGTATACCGTGCAGGCACTTCGCTACTTACAAAAACCAGTACAAATCGACGATCTTAGGGACGCAGTACTGCAAAGCTTCCGAAAACAGAATCGTATTGAGGAATTGCTTGTAACAGTCGATGGTGTTCCTACGAAATTTCCGTATAAGGATATCCTCTATATTGAGAGCGATACCCGCAATGCTATCATTGTTACCAAAGATAGGCAGGTTCCTTTAAAGAAGAAGATTTCAGATTTGGAAAAGGTTCTTCCGGAACAGCATTTCTTCCGCTGTCATAGAACCCACATTGTGAATCTGGATGAGGTGGAGCATATCGAAAGATATGAAGCGACTTTAAAGAATGGATTAACCATTCCCATCAGCCAGCCACAGTATAATGAAATGAAAAAACGTTTTTATAAGTATTGATGATATAGTCTGGGGCGCTTGTCCCAGACTCATTTTATAAAATAATAACAGCAGGAGTTAGTATGAATTACACTACTTTTTTAATCAAATATGCAGAGATTGCCATTAAGGGGAAAAATCGATATCTTTTTGAAGATGCTTTGGTACATTCTATCGTAAGACGTCTCAAAGAGATTGAAGGAACCTTTCGTGTCTATAAGACACAGGGCCGTATTCATCTGGAAACAGAGGGAGAATATGACTATGACGAACTGATGGATACCCTAACAAAGATTTTTGGTATCACGGCGATTTGTCCGGCAATCGAGCTTATGGATGAAGGTTTTGATCAGTTAAAGGAAGAGGCTGTACGTTATTGTGGAGAAATCTACGGCAATCGTAAGATGACCTTTAAGGTAAATGCGAGACGTGCCAGAAAGAACTATCCGCTTGAATCCATGGAGATTAACGCGAAGGTTGGAGAGGCACTCTTAAATGCTTACGATAATTATAGTGTAGATGTGCATAAGCCAGAAGAGAATATTTATATTGAAATTCGCGAGAAGATTTACTTATATTCCGTTACCATTCCAGGTGCCTGCGGTATGCCTTCGGGTACAGGCGGAAAAGCAACTCTTCTTTTATCTGGTGGTATTGATTCACCAGTAGCTGGTTATATGATTGCAAAACGTGGTGTAACCATTGATGCGGTATATTTTCATGCACCACCCTACACCAGTGATAGAGCAAAGCAGAAGGTAGTGGATTTAGCCAAAATCGTATCGAAGTATGCTGGAAGTATGACCCTTCATGTGGTGAACTTTACGGAAATTCAGAAGTACATCTATGAGAAGTGTCCGCATGATGAACTAACCATTATTATGCGTCGTTATATGATGCGCATTGCTAATAAAATCGCAGAGGAATGCGGAAGTTTAGGCCTTGTTACAGGGGAGTCCATTGGACAGGTTGCCAGCCAGACAATGCAGAGCCTTCTTTGCACAAATGAAGTCTGCACACTGCCCGTATATAGACCATTAATTGGTTTTGACAAGCAGGAAATTGTTACCATATCGGAGAAGATGAATGCTTATGAAACCAGTATTCTTCCTTTTGAGGACTGCTGTACCATTTGGGTGGCAAAGCATCCCGTTACAAAGCCAAACCCTAACATTATTCGCAAACATGAGCATAATCTTGACGAGGAGATTGACCGTATGGTAGAGACAGCGCTTTCTACCAGAGAGAAAATCGAAATCGAATAAGGAACAAAAAAGAGCACCTGTAGGGTGCTCTTTCCAAAATAATAAGTAAAAATTAAATGATGTAATCCTTGATAGCATCCATAACAGTTGCTTCTTCAGCAGAATCTTCAACATGGATGTTCAAGTCAATGGGCTTGCTTAAATCTAAGGAGAAGATTCCCATAATGGACTTTGCATCAATTACATAGCGACCACTAACAAGGTCAAAATCAAAATCAAATTTGGTAATGTCGTTTACAAAACGCTTTACTTTATCAATAGAATTAAGAGAAATCTGTACTGCTTTCATTTTATAACCTCCGTTATTTAGTACACCTTTACTATAGTGCAGAGAGGCAAAAAAGTCAATGAAAAAAGGGTGCAGAGAGAATACAGAATAGGACAAGAACATGCAGAAAAATAGAACAGCGGCCCTTTGTAATTTGGGCTGTAAAGTAAATGCTTACGAGACAGATGCGATGGAAAAAAGCCTCCGGGAAGCGGGGTATACCATCGTTCCCTTTGATGGTCCTGCGGATGTTTATGTGATTAACACCTGTTCTGTTACCAATATGGCAGATCGTAAAAGCAGGCAGATGCTACATCGAGCCAGAAAGAATTCGCCGGATGCAATTATTGTTGCAGCAGGCTGTTATGTACAGGGCGCGAAGGAAGTAGACCAGGCGGCGGATCTTTGGATTGGGAATCATGAAAAGAACCAGCTGGTTCCTCTTTTAGACAAGGCCTTAGAGGAAAAGCAGAAGATTCAGGAGGTTTCTCCTATTGGGGAAATCCGGGAATATGAAGATATGGAAATTGCGTCAGCCGGAGAGCGGTGCCGTGCCTTTATAAAAGTGCAGGACGGCTGTAACCAGTTCTGCTCCTACTGTCTGATTCCCTATGTGCGAGGACGGACACGTTCAAGAAATGCAGAGGATGTACTTAAAGAAATAGAAAGTCTCACGGAAAAGGGATTCCAGGAATTTGTGCTGACAGGAATTCATTTGAGCTCCTATGGTACAGATTTTCGGAATATGCCTCTGAAAGCCGACCAGTTTGGAGAAGAGGAACTGCTTTCATTAATTTCGCAGGTACATAAGTTGCCGGGCGTAAAACGAATTCGTCTGGGCTCGCTGGAACCCCGTATTATTACAAAACAGTTTGCAGAGACATTAGCGGCACTGCCTAAGGTTTGCCCTCATTTTCATTTGTCTTTGCAGAGTGGCTGTGATGAAACTTTAAAACGAATGAATCGTCATTATACAGCGAAAGAGTATAAAGAAGGGGTAGAACTTTTAAGGCAGGTATACGAACACCCTGCCATTACGACGGATGTAATTGTTGGATTTCCGGGAGAAGATGAGACAGAATTTGCCAGGACCGTGGCATTCCTGGAAGAGATAGAATTGTTTGAAATGCATATATTCAAATATTCTTCCAGAGAGGGAACGGTGGCCGCGAAGATGCCGCAAACCTTAACTGATAAAGAGAAATCGCTGCGAAGCGATGTGTTAGAAGAAATGACAGGCAGACAGTCTGCTGCATTCAGACAAAGATTCGTTGGGAAGACCGTTTCCGTTCTTTTTGAAGAGGAAAAGGAAATAGAGGGGAAAAAGTATTTTGTAGGGCATACCCCGGAGTATTGTATGGTAGCAATACCGAGTGAGCGTAATCTTGAAAACCAGATTCACAGGGTAGTATGTGCGTCGCAAAAAGAGGGCGTTCTGTTTGGCCATTTGGAAGGATAATGCGTTAACATAAATAGCTATTACGTTTTCCAAATGCGGGTGCTTTGTGATAAAATAAGAGTAAGTATGTGGCATTTTTAGCCAAAATGAGAGAAAGTAATTTGTGAGGTTACTAGTATGGGAGAGATTCACGAAACCCAATATTTTAAAGTTGAGATGGACCAGGAAGATAGCGTTAGCCGTATTCTTGAAGATGTTTACGACGCCTTAATGGAAAAGGGCTATAACCCTGTGAACCAGATTGTTGGTTATATTATGTCGGGGGATCCGACCTATATTACCAGCCATAAAAATGCTCGTAGCATCATTATGAAAGCGGAAAAGGATGAGCTGGTAGAAGAACTGCTTACTTCTTATATTCGCAACAAAGGCTGGGACCAGAAAGACTAATGCTGCGTGAGGTACTAGCATGAGAATTATGGGACTGGATTTTGGTGGAAGAACCTGCGGCGTAGCGATTTCGGATGCACTGCTTATCACTGCCCAGGGGAAGGAAATTATCCGCCGGGATAAGCCGACCAAATTACGACAAACATTAGCACGCATTGAAGCCTTAATCGAAGAGTACGAAGTGGAACAGATCGTACTTGGTTATCCAAAGAATATGGATGATACGGAGGGCGAACGCGTTAGACTCACGAAAGAATTTAAGGAAATGCTGGAAAGGCGTACGGGCCTTGATGTGATTTTGTGGGATGAAAGGCTTACTACCGTAGAAGCTGATGAATATATGAATGAAAGACGGATTAAGGGCAAGGAACGAAAAGAACTCGTTGATATGCTTGCAGCCGTGTTTATTCTACAAAGTTATTTAAATAATAGACAGTAAAGTATCATAGGATACTTCAATATAGTGGGAAACCACAAAGAAATACAAAAGGAGAACAGAAAGTGGAGAAGATTACTCTTTCCTCACCAGACGGGGAAGCAATTGAACTCTTTGTGCTGGAAGAAACCACCGTAGGCGGAGTGGATTATTTTCTGGCCACCGAAGACGAAGAGGGGGATAGCGAGGCCTATATTTTAAAGGACCTGTCTGGAAAAGATGAGGAGGAAGCAGTATTTGAAATCGTATCAGATGATGCGGAGTTAAATGCTGTTGCAAAAGTGTTTGAAAGTCTTCTCGAGGATGTCTCCTTTACGTAAGGAGGAAACATGAAGAAAAGCGAAGCGGCGGAGAATTCCGTCATTCGGATTATCCCCCTTGGCGGTCTGGAACAGATTGGCATGAATATCACGGTATTTGAATCCCGGGATAGCATCTTTATTCTGGACTGCGGTATGGGATTTCCGGAGGATGAAATGCTTGGCGTAGATATGGTCATTCCCGATGTGATGTATCTGGAAGAACATATCGATAAGGTTAAGGGTTTCGTCATTACCCATGGACATGAGGACCATATTGGTGCTCTGCCCTACATTTTGAAAAAAATTAATGTGCCAGTATATGCCACCAGATTAACTATGGGTATTATAGAGCACAAGCTTACCGAGCATGGATTATTGGAAAATACGACGAGAAAGGTTGTGTCATTTGGACAGACCATTACCTTAGGTGACTTCCATGTTGAGTTTATCCGCACCAATCATAGCATTGTAGATGCGGCAGCGCTTGCGATTTATACGCCGCAGGGCATTATTGTTCATACGGGCGATTTCAAGGTGGATTACACGCCAATTTATGGAGATGCTATCGACCTTCCACGCTTTGGTGAATTGGGAAAGAAGGGGGTACTTGCCTTACTTTGTGACAGTACCAATGCAGAACGCCCAGGATTTACGCCTTCAGAGCGTACCGTAGGGCATACCTTTGACTCGATTTTTGAGGAGAACCAGAAGCGACGAATCATCGTAGCGACCTTTGCTTCCAATGTAGACCGTGTGCAGCAGATTATTAATTTTGCGAATAAGTATGGACGTAAGGTTGCTATTGAAGGTCGCAGCATGGTGAATATTATTGACACCGCGATAGCCTTAGAAAGAATCAGTGTACCTGAGAATATTCTGATTAAGACAGAAGAATTAAAGTCATATCCAGAAGAAAAAACGGTGATTATTACAACGGGTAGTCAAGGGGAAAGACTTGCAGCATTAAGCCGTATGGCGAATGGAACGCATAAGAAGATTAACATTGGTCCCATGGATACCGTTGTCTTTTCATCACATCCGATTCCCGGTAACGAAAAGCCTGTTACGAAGATTATCAATGAACTATTCTTAAAGGGGGCAGATGTTGTCTTTCAGGATACACATGTATCTGGTCATGCTTGTCAGGAAGAGATTAAGCTTATCTATTCCCTGACGCAGCCCAAGTATGCAATCCCTGTACATGGGGAGTACAAGCATCTAAAGGCACAGGCAAAAATTGCCAAAGAGATGGGCGTTGAGAAGGATAATATTTTCCTGCTTCGTACTGGCGACGTACTAACATTAGAGCATGGAGAAGCAGTAATCAATGATCATGTGCAGAGTGGTGCTGTACTGGTAGATGGTCTTGGCGTTGGTGACGTTGGAAATATCGTGCTAAAAGATCGTCAGAAGCTGGGGGAAAGCGGTATTGTAATTGTTACCCTGGTAATGGATGCTTTGGGAAATGTTGTAAGTGGTCCCGAAATAACCACGCGTGGTTTCGTCTATGTGAAGGAAGCCGAAGACATGCTGGAGGATGCCAGAATAGTTACGGAGGAAGTGATTCTTCGCTGCGAGGCAAAAGGCATTACAGATTATGCAAAGATGCGTAGTATGATACGTGACGATTTGAGCGAGTTTATCTGGAGAAAGATGAAGCGTAGTCCGATGATTTTGCCGATTATTATGGAGATGGAGTAAAATGTATAATCTTGATGAGGAACTAAATGGCCTTTTGGAAGCATACCGCAAATCCGATATTTACCAGAATTATCTTGCGTGCAGAGAGGAATTAGCAAAGGATGCTGAGCTAAAAAGCAAAGTAGACGAGTTCCGCGCGAAGAACTTTGAGATGCAGAATCAGCCTGATGATGGTACCTTAGAGGAACGCGTGCAGAAGTTTGCAGATAGTTATTTATGGCTTACAGAACAGCCTGTTGTCAGAAGCTTTCTAAATGCAGAACTAGCATTTTGTAGAATGCTTCAAGAAACCACCGATTATATACTTACACAGTTAGAGTTTGATTAGAGGAAATCATCATGCACTTTGATGCAAAAAGAGTCTTACAAAGTATATTTAGAATGGTCATTACCATTGCAGTCATTATGGTATTGGTGCGGCTTATTTATGGAGGAATGAACAAAGCATACGATTATGGATATCGTATCTTTGCGGATGAACCCATTACCCCTCCACCTGGAGAGGATAAGTATGTCGGCATCGTAGAAGGCAATACCGTTATGGAAATTGGTGAGAAGTTAGAGGAAAATAACCTCATTCGTTCAGCACGCCTGTTCTATTTTCAGGAGTTATTATCCGTTTACCACGGAAAACTTCAAAGCGGTGCTTATGTGTTAAATACGGAAATGACACCGTATGAAATGATGGCCGTTATGGCTGCTGGCTATGAGGATAGCGAAGAAGAGGAAGAAGAAACACTCGTCGACGGCGAGGCAGCTGAAGAGGAAGAAGAATACAGTGGTTCCGAAGAAGTTGGTGAGGATGTAGGTGATGTTGGAGCCACAGAAGAAACTGATACAGAAGAAACGGTAGAAGAAACGACAGAATAAATATGAATATGCAAAATGAGCGGATGCTTTCCTTCCTTGCGTCGCTTGAGATGGATGCCTCTCCCTTAATACAACAGATCGAAGAAGAAGCAAAGCGAGATGATGTCCCCATTATCCGTCAGGAAACTGTGAGCCTTCTTCGATTTTTTATTGCTTATCAGAAGCCAGCACGGATTCTAGAAGTGGGAACTGCAACCGGATATTCTGCATTAACGATGTGGGAAGCGAGTGAAAAGAAAACGCTGATTCATACGATTGAGAAGTATGAAAAAAGGATTCCTATCGCAAAAGACAATTTTGCAAAAGCGGGTTGTCTGTTAGAGAATCCTAGTGAAAAACAAAGTGGTATTTATTTATATGAAGGGGATGCAAATGAGATTTTAGATACCTTAGAGGGAAGTTATGATCTCATATTTATGGATGCAGCAAAAGGGCAGTATGGAAATTTTTTGCCCGCGGTGAGCAGACTTCTTTCCACGGGAGGCGTACTAATCAGCGATAACGTGCTGCAAGAGGGGGATATCCTAGAATCCCGTTACGCGGTCTGCCGCAGAGATCGTACCATTCATGGCCGTATGCGAGATTACCTCTATGAGCTGATGCATTCTGAAATATTTACAACCACCATACTTAACATTGGAGATGGTATGGCCTTATCTGTTAAATTGGAGAATTCACATGAAGCGTAGAAAACCAGAATTATTAATCCCAGCAGGGAATTTATCAGTCCTTAAAACAGCAGTGCGTTATGGCGCAGATGCAGTTTATATTGGCGGCGAAGCTTTTTCCTTACGGGCGAATGCAGATAATTTTTCTTTGGAGGAAATGGCAGAGGGTATTCGCTTTGCACATGAAAATGGGGTGAAGGTTTATGTCACGGCAAATATCTTGGCGCACAATGAGGACCTGGCAAAGGCCAGAGAGTATTTTACCCAGTTGAAAGAAATCGGTCCCGATGCGCTCATTATTTCGGATCCTGGTATTTTTATGATCGCGAAAGAGGTTTGCCCGGAAATAGAAATTCATATTTCTACGCAGGCGAACAATACAAATTATGGAACCTATCGTTTCTGGGAAAAGATGGGTGCTAAAAGAGTGGTTTCTGCGAGAGAACTATCCTTAAAAGAAATTAAGGAATTACGAGAGAATATTAGTGAAGAGACCGAAATTGAAACGTTTGTGCATGGAGCAATGTGCATTTCTTATTCCGGCCGCTGCCTGCTTTCTAACTATTTCACAGGAAGAGATGCAAATAAAGGCGCCTGTACACATCCTTGCAGATGGAAGTACGCCGTAGTGGAAGAGAAGCGTCCTGGAGAATATCTGCCTGTCTATGAAAATGAAAGGGGCACCTATATCTTTAATTCCAAGGATTTGTGTATGCTGGAATACATTCCGGAACTAATCGATGCAGGAATTGATTCCTTCAAGATAGAAGGCCGTATGAAGACGGCACTGTACGTTGCTACGGTAGCCAGAACCTATCGTAAAGCGATTGATGACTATCTGGAAAGCGAAGAAAAGTACAGAGCGAATATGGACTGGTACAGAGAGGAAATCGCAAAGTGTACCTATCGTCAGTTTTCAACCGGATTTTTCTTTGGAAAGCCCAGTAACCAAAACCAGATTTATGATAGCAACACATATATCAATGACTACATTTATTTGGGAACGATTGAAGAAATGCAGGATGGAGCAGCTTTTATCACCCAGAAAAATAAATTCTGTGTTGGAGATGCAATAGAAATCATGAAGCCTAATGGTGAGAATATTCTCGTTACCGTGGAAGAGATGTTTAATCATACCCTGGGGGAAAAGGTAGATTCCTGTCCTCACTCCAAGCATAGCATATCCGTAAAACTTAGCACGCAGCCGGAGGTCGGTGATTTGTTAAGGGTAAAAAGTGCATCATGAAAATCTTAATTATTAGTGACACGCATAGAGATTTGTCAACGTACTTCGAGGTAATCGACAGGGAAGCACCTGTAGATGCTGTTATTCATTGTGGTGATATTTGCGGGGATGATTTGGTACTTGAAAATACAGCAGGAGCACCGGTCTACATTGTGGCAGGGAACTGCGATTACGATATGTCTTTATCGAAGGAGATTACTCCTGTTTTGGGCGATGTAAAGTTCTTTGTGACACATGGGCATCACTTTGGCGTAAATGCAGGGACAAATCTATTAAAGAGTTTTGCAATAGATGCAGGGGCAAAGGTTGTTTGTTATGGACATACGCACATCCCGGAAGTAAAAAAAGAAGACGGTATCCTTATTATCAATCCTGGCAGTTTATCAAAGCCAAGACAAAGTAACCGTCTTCCATCCTATGCAATTCTTACAATTGATGAAAATGGCAAAATAGATGCCGGCATCAAATATTGCTGATTATTTACCGAGAAGTCCTTTGAGACCACCAGCCATATCTCCAAGCTTATCTACGGAGATTTTAGCCTTAACGCCATCGACAATGCCGTTAACCTGATCTTCGGGGATATCCATACCGGTTAATTCCTTTACAGTACCAGCAGGATTCTTCTGGAACTTTTCTAACATCTTGGGGTCGTTCTTCACTTTGTTTACAATGTCGGTAATCGTTGCTTTGATATCCATTTTATTACTCCTTTATATAGTTTTTGTCAGAATGACTTTTCCATTCATTATTATAGCAAAATCCCCTGATTCTTGACAGTAGATTAACAGGGGTGTTAAGATACAAAAGAAAAATGCACTGCGGTGTTCAAAAAAAGAAGGAGATAAAGATTATGGCAACAATTACAAAGGATATGACCATTGGTGAGATTTTACAGGTAGCACCCGAAGTTGCACCTAAGTTATTAGAAGTTGGTATGCACTGCCTTGGATGCCCCTCTGCACAGGGAGAGACCTTAGAGGAAGCTGCTATGGTACACGGATTTGCTGTGGAAGATGTATTAAAGCAGATTAACGCATAAGTTAGCCTTAGAAAGCACTCCTACGGGAGTGCTTTTTTTATGCATTTGCGGGATGATAATTTATATATTGTAAAGAATAAAAAAATGGCTTTCCATACAGGAAAGCCATTCTAAACTGAAATTTAAATTACTTAGTTGCCTTCTTAGCAGGAGCCTTCTTAGCACATGCCTTCTTAGCAGGAGCAGCAGTCTTAGGAGCCTCAGCCTTCTTAACAGCAGCAGCCTTAGGAGCTTCTACCTTCTTAGCGGGAGCAGCCTTAGGAGCCTCAGCCTTCTTAGCAGGAGCAGCCTTGGGAGCTTCAGCCTTCTTAGCAGGAGCAGCGGCCTTCTTAGCGGGAGCTGCTTTCTTAGCAGGAGCAGCAGCCTTCTTAGCAGGTGCTTTCTTTTCTTCAACTAAAGTCTTACCAGCAAGGAGGTAAACAGCTTTCTTAGCAGTCTTTGCATCGCCTTCAAATTCGAATGCTACCTTTTCAATATCCTTGGTACCTGCAAGTGCCTTGCATAAATCATCTGCATCAACGATAACCTTTGCGTTGTGGTCATAATATTCGTAAGGCTGAACATTGATCTTTCCATCAACGAACTCAACATATAATGCACCTTCGCCCTTACCCTTAACATCAAGCTGCATTGCGAAGTGGCTTGCGATAGCCTTTCCGTCAGCCTTCTTTGCTGCCTTTGCGATGTTGCTTACAACCTTTTCGTATGCTGTCATAATTTCCCTCCGTAATAATTGCATAAAAAATACAGTCTAAACGATTTAATAAAGAGAGTATAATACAAAGAATTGTTACATTCTACCAACGAAATTAACAAAATTTTATATATAATATCAGGGTTTTTGAGACATTATAACAAAAAAAGCCTGATTTTTAGCCGTTTTTAAGGGAGAATAGCGTGTTCCCGCATGAATTGAACCCAGTTTTCATAGTATTCTGGCTTCAAATGAATGCCGTCCCAGGAGAAGTTGGGATTCACATATCCGGTTTCATCTGCAACAGAAGGATTCATATCCAAATAGAAGGTATGGATACCGTCAGCAATTGCAGCTACACGGCAACTTCTGGAATCAATGTTGTCATTATTAATGGTATTAGAGGAATCAGAGTAAGCCTTGGTAACATACATGGTTCCAAACATAAAAACAATGGTATCCGGCTGATAAGCTAAAATCATATCCACGAGTGCTTTGTAGTGGGAACCATAATAGGCCGGGCTGCCGCCGCCGAGTTCATTTACACCCACCATAATGTAAACCTTTCCAAATTTCTTAGAAGAAAGAATATTAGCAAGTGTGCTGGTGGTACTAGCGGTAACATTTAAAGCACCTGTTGGGATATAGCTAACGCTGCAACCGCGCTTGTAAGCGAAGGTTGCATTTTCTAGTCCACCATACAGGTAGAGACCTTCTACGCGCGAATCTCCAATAAACAGAGCGTCATCAAAATAATCATTGCCTGTGACAATATCATAGTCATAGGTGGTGGTAAGAGGCTTTACACCGGTGTAGTCATAAAAGGGGGATCTTGGCGTAAAGAGTGGTACAGCAACATACTCTGTAACGCCAGGTTTTTTGGTACCGTCTTCCGGAGGCTCTTCTCCGGCCAAAATATAATCCGGAGCCACATCCTTGGTGGGAACAGTCTTTCCTTCTGGAAAGGCGTGGATTGGTGTCCTTAGCATAGAGGCAAGCGTAACGCCATTTTCACTAATGGTATTTTCAGAAAGACTGGTGGTTGTTTCAAGAATTTCCTCCGGTGGTGTTTCTGTATCGGTGTTTCCTACTTCAATAGGAGCCTGTATGGTTTCACTTGCCGTGGTAAGATTTTCATATTTTGCTTTTTTTATTTCCATGGGAATCCCATAGAGGTTGGGCGAAGAAACAGTATCCTGCAACGCAATGGTATTGAAGTCAAAGAAATCTTCTTCTAAACCAGTCATAGGAGCTGCATCAGGATCGCCCATGGATGCCGCATCACCACGGGGGAATATAGCTGCAACAGGGGGATTTTCCATCGAAATAGTACGGACATCTCGATCAACGAAACGCTTAAATAGACCATAGAGACTACAGTCTAACGCCAAAAGAACCACAAGACACATTAAGGGTGCCTGGGTGAGCAAAGATTTTAGAAGATGTTTTTTATGTGTAAAATCTTTCAAAAGAGAACTCTTTTCTATTATGCTTTCTGGGAATTATAATAACAGAGAGAAAACAATCTTTCAATGAAAGGGCGATGTTATGCCAAAGAAAAGCACGCTTGCAATTTTAGATAAACTGGATGAGGTATATGGGAAAGAATACGTTTGCTATTTGCATTATGAGACACCCTGGCAGTTACTCATTGCTACCATATTAAGTGCGCAGTGCACCGATGCGAGAGTAAATATTGTAACAAAGGATTTGTTTCAGAAGTATCAGACCGTAGAAGACTTTGCAAAAGCGGATCTGGCAGAACTGGAACAGGATATTCATGCCACTGGTTTTTATCATAATAAAGCAAAGAATATAATTGGCTGCTGTCAGAAACTTTGTGAAGAGTATGGCGGAGAAGTTCCTAAGACTATTGAAGAATTAACCTCTCTTCCTGGCGTTGGCAGAAAGACCGCCAATGTGATTCGGGGTAATATTTACCATGATCCTAGTGTAGTGGTAGATACCCATGTAAAGCGAATTTCCAAGAAACTGGGAATTACGAAGGAAGAGGACCCCGTTAAGGTAGAATATGAACTCATGAAAGAGCTTCCAAAGGATCATTGGATTCTCTATAACATTCATATCATTACTTTGGGAAGAACCATCTGTAAAGCGCCTACGCCCAAATGCAGGGAGTGCTTTTTGAAAGAATTATGTAAGACAGGAAAGAAGATTAAATAGAAGTTTCTTCTTTTAAAATGGATTCCAAGTAACGGACGATGGAAGGCGCAGATAACCCGGGAAGCTTCTGGGCACCTGCTAAAAGAGCCTCAATATCCTCGGTACGTCCTTCGGTCTTATAGTAGGAAGCCAGTAATTCGTAACTTCCTTTTATATCAGAGTTTTGGTTAATAGAAAAAGTAAGAACGGTCTCCATATCGGTAAGTCGTTCTTCTTTTTTTAACTCGACAGCCAACTTTTGGAGCGTACGAACCATAAGGGTATAGTTCTGGTCGTATTCTGACAAAAGGTTAATGTTGGCGGTCCCGTAGGTGAGTTTTAAGTCAGTATTGGTAATTCCGGTGAAATTTACAATCTTCTGTGTGGAAAGCTGCTGCAAGGTTAAAAGTGCGTCCTTCCCTTCTGCGGAAGTCATTGCAATGGAAGTAATGGATTCCGGAATAGAAATATAGGAGAGATTGTCTAAGGATTTCTTTCTGGTAAAATTGGCTTTCTTTTCCTTTTCCCAGAATTCATCAAGAGCATGTTCCTGCTCTTTGTCAGACTTCTTTATGAAGATGGAAAGCACAAGGCAGAATACCAGAACGGTTGCAAGTATTGGGAATTTCATATATAATTCCTTTCGGATAAAAAGCTATTTTTACTTATATTTATGTACTTTGGAGACGCTATGTTAAATTTCTTTAACAACAAAAAGAATCGTCGTACAGTTGTGGCTATAATCGCCCTTTTAATGGTGCTTGTTATGGTCTTACCTATGGTTCTTGATTATTTTATCAAGTAGTTTGTCTATTATTATACCATACGGGAGTGAAAACATTGCACGAAGGGAATATGCAGGACATTATAATGGTTGGTCTGGTAGCGCAGGGTTCGGCCCAGAAACTTGCGAGAGAGAATGAACAGGCACTGCTTCAGAGATATAGTAAGCACTATGTGAAGCGTATGCAGGCAGTACCAGAGTTAAAGCCATTTGTAAGTGAAGAAGCATGTATGGTGCAGTTAGAAAACCAGGGAGTATTCCAGGGTCTTTGGGAATTGGGAGAACTTGCAGGGACTGGTATGAAGGTCGTCCTTAAAGATTTGCCGGTGCATCAGGAAGTGATTGAAGTAGCAAACTTTCTGGATATAAATCCCTATGAACTTCCGTGTTCAAATGGTTATATTTTTCTTGCTGAGAATGGAACGGAAAAAGTAAGGCAGCTTTGTGAGAGTGGGGTTCAGGCAACCTATATTGGCAGACTTACCAAAGAAAAAGCAAGACTCGTTATGAATGGAGAGGATAAGAGATTCTTGACCCCAACGAGGGCGACAAGAACTTTAGAAGACGAATAGAAAGGAGCACGAGCATGAGAGAAGAAATCTTAAACATCATTGAGAAGAACAGCCGTGTAGATACCAAAGAGCTTGCCATTCGTCTTGGCCGAGCGGAAGAAGAGATTGTCGCGGAAATGGCGGAGATGGAGAACGAAGGCATTATCTGTGGCTATCATACCATGATTAATTGGGAGAGAACCTCTTTAGAAAAAGTAACGGCGCTAATCGAAGTTCGTGTAACACCCCAGCGTGGACAGGGATTTGATAACATTGCCGAAAGAATTTATAAGTACCCTGAGGTAAAGAGTGTTTACCTGATTAGTGGTGGTTTTGATTTACTAATTACCATGGAAGGAAAGACCTTAAAGGAAGTATCCACCTTCGTATCCGATAAGTTGTCCACGATGGACACGGTACTTTCCACCGCAACCCATTTCATATTGAAGAAGTATAAGGATCATGGCACGATCATGATTCCTAAAGCAGAAGATGAAAGGATGATGATTACACCATGAGAAATCCTTTGGCAGATAAAATTGTTGCAATTAAGCCTTCCGGCATTCGAAAGTTTTTCGACATCGTTAGTGAGATGAAAGATGCAATCTCCTTAGGTGTTGGTGAACCTGATTTTGATACCCCATGGCACATTCGTGATGAGGGTATTTATTCCCTGGAAAAAGGTCGTACTTTTTATACCTCTAATTCCGGTCTTATGGAACTTAGACAGGAGATTTGCAATTACTTAAAGAGACGACTTGGCGTAACCTATGAAGCAAGTAGCGAGGTACTCATTACCGTTGGTGGTTCTGAGGGTATCGATGCAGCGCTTCGAGCAATGCTTAATCCTGGGGATGAGGTCTTAATTCCTCAGCCCAGTTATGTATCTTATGAGCCCTGTACAATTTTAGCAGGTGGTACCCCCGTCATTATCGAGTTAAAGGAAGAGAATGAATTCCGCCTAACAGCGCAGGAATTGCTGGATGCCATTACAGATAAGACCAAAGTGTTAATTCTTCCTTTCCCCAATAATCCGACAGGTGCCATTATGGAAAAAGCGGATTTAGAAGCAATTGCAAAGGTGGTAGAAGAGAAGGATATCTTTATTCTTTCTGACGAGATTTATTCAGAACTATCTTATAAAGATGAACATGTATCCATTACCAGTCTTCCAGGTATGCGCGAGAGAACAATTTTAATTAATGGTTTCTCCAAAGCCTATGCTATGACAGGATGGAGACTTGGCTATGCCTGTGGACCGAAGGAAATCATTGCGCAGATGACCAAGATTCATCAGTTCTGTATCATGTGTGCTCCGACTACCAGTCAGTACGCAGCTGTGGAAGCATTAAAGAATGGTGACAAAGATGTAGAGGAAATGCGTGGCGCGTATGACCAGAGACGCCGCTTCCTAATGAATTCTTTTAGAGAGATGGGACTGACCTGTTTTGAACCCTTCGGTGCATTTTATGTATTCCCCTGCATTAAGGAGTTTGGACTCACAAGTGAGGAATTTGCTACTCGTTTCTTGCAGGAAGAAAAGGTCGCCGTAGTTCCTGGAACTGCATTTGGTGATTGTGGAGAAGGCTATCTTCGTATCTCTTATGCATACTCTATTGAGAATTTGAAGATTGCAATTGGTCGTATGAAGAACTTTATTGAAAGACTTCGTGCCGAGAAAAAGAACTAGGCTAAGTGCGCAGCACTTTTAGAAAGCAGAACCCATGAAGGACGATGGTCCTTACAATAACTAAGAAATAATTTGTCACCCCAACGCAAGGAATTGCATTGGGGTGCTTTGGGTAATAAGGAAACAGAGAATGAACGAAAAAGTACTCCGTATTTTGGAGTTTGATAAAATTACAGAACTGTTGTCGTCTTATGCTGGCAGTGAGCCAGGGAAGGCTATTTGCAGAAAATTAAAGCCCTCTTCTGATAGGGAATGGATTCGAAAATCCTTAGAGGAAACAGATGCAGCTTTCGGAAGATATGTTAAAAATGAACGCATTAGTTTTGGAACTAATAAGGATGTCCGTAATATTCTAAAGGCAGCAGGAATTGGAAGAAGATTAGAAATATCCGACCTGCTTACCATCTCCAGAATTTTAACCTTGTCAGAAGAAATAGCGTTGTATGGCAAGAAGGAAGAGGAGGAAGCAGCGGATGCTTTGGATGAATATTTTCTCCGGATTGATCCGCTCGCATTCTTAAACAAAGAAATACAAAAATGCATTTTGTCTGAGGAGGAGATTGCAGATGATGCAAGCCCTGCTCTTAGGGATATTCGTAGAGGAAAAAAGATTGCAGATGATCGGATTCACCGGGCACTTACGGATATGGTTAATGGTTCATATAGAACGTATCTGCAAGATCCCGTGATCACAACCAGAGATGGGAGATACTGTATCCCGGTAAAGGCAGAGTATAAGTCCCATATCCCAGGAATTTTACACGATCGTTCAGCAACGGGTTCCACTTTATTTATCGAACCATCCGTAGTGGTAACGCTGTCTAACGAACTGAGAGAACTGGAAGAAAAAGAGAAAGAAGAGATTGAAAAAATCTTAAAAAACCTTTCTGCCAAAGTAGCGACTTATAAGGATACCATTGGTGAAAATCAAAAGACCATCACCATGCTAGATTATATTTTTGCGAAAGCAAAGTATGCAGCCAAAACGCATGCGGGAAAGCCTGAATTTTCAGAGGACAGAAAATTAAAACTCATAGGTGCAAGACATCCGCTCCTGCCAGAAGATTCGGCAGTTCCGATTGATGTAAGATTAGGGGATGACTTTGATTTATTAATTATTACAGGACCGAATACTGGCGGAAAAACGGTATCGCTGAAAACAGTTGGTTTGCTGACTCTAATGGGTATGGCAGGATTGTATATACCCGCAAGAGCAGGTTCCGTATTAGGCTTTTTTAGGGAAGTATATGCAGACATAGGGGATGAGCAGAGTATTGAACAGAGTCTTTCCACTTTCTCTGCGCATATGACCAGCATTGTAGAAATCCTAAAAAAGGCAACTCCGGAAGATTTATGTATCTTTGATGAGTTAGGTGCAGGAACCGATCCGACGGAAGGTGCAGCACTGGCAACGGCAATACTGGATCATCTTCATGCAAGAAATATTCATGCTATGGCCACCACGCATTATAGTGAGCTCAAAGTATATGCGCTGCAAAAAGAAGGTGTGTCCAATGCCTGCTGTGAATTTGATGTGGAGTCCCTCAGACCTACCTACAAACTGTTAATTGGTATTCCTGGAAAGAGTAATGCTTTTGCCATTTCCAGTAAGATTGGGCTTCCGGATGAGATTATTGAAAAAGCAAAAGAAAATATCAGCAGTGAAGAAGAGAGTTTTGAAAACGTAATTGCTGAATTAAACCAGCAGAAAAAGGAAATGTCTGAGGAGCAGGAACGAATTGCGAAGGATAGAAAAGAACTGGAAGAGCTGCGGGCAAAGATTCAGGAAAAAGAAGAAAAGTTAGAAGCTCGAAAAGAAAGAGAATTGCAGGAAGCCAAGCAGGAGGCGCGAGAACTTTTAAAAGAAGCAAAAGAGGTAGCGGACGAAACCATTCGTGCATTCCACAAGCAGGGCGACCAGATGAACATTAAGACCATGGAAAGAAAACGGTCGAATGTGCGTGAAAAATTAAAAGCACAGGAAGAATCGCTTTCCAAGGGTGCAGAGGAAAAAGAAAAGATAACACCACTAAGTCCGGAAGAAATTAAGCCCGGACTATCGGTAAAAATTCTATCCATGCAGATGGAAGGTGTGGTACTGAAAACACCAGGGCGTGATGGAAAAGTAGAAGTGCAGTGTGGCGTTATCAAGACCAAAGCACGAATTACGGACTTAATCAAGATTCCGAAAAAAGAAGAACCAAAGGCGGTAAATGGAAAGAAGTTTACGCCAAAGGCAAATGGCAAGATGAATCTTGGAAAGGTATCAACAATTTCCGCAGAACTCAATGTTCTTGGACTTACCGTTGATGAGGCAGTACTTAGAGTGGATAAGTTCCTAGATGATGCCTACCTGTGTCATCTGAATCCCGTGCGTGTTGTGCATGGAAAAGGAACTGGTGCATTAAGAAGTGGGATTCATGCATTTCTGAATCGTTGCCCCTATGTGGCAGAATATCATTTAGCATCACCGGGAGAAGGGGATGCCGGCGTAACCATAGTGGAATTAGCATAAGAAAAGAGGCTATGATGGCAGACAAACAGAAGATTTTAATTGTAGATGATGATGAGAATATTGCAGAGTTAATTAGCTTGTACATGACCAAGGAGTGCTTTGAAACCACAATTTGTGGAGATGGTAATTCAGCACTGGAAATGGTGGAAAGCTTTAAACCAGACATTATTCTGCTAGATATTATGCTTCCTGGAAAAGATGGATATCAGGTATGCAGGGAAGTAAGAATGACCAGCAGGGTTCCCATTATTATGCTCTCTGCAAAGGGAGAAATATTTGATAAGGTATTAGGACTCGAACTTGGTGCGGATGACTACATGGAAAAACCTTTTGACAGCAAGGAACTGGTTGCCCGCGTAAAGGCCGTGCTACGTAGAAGTGAAGGTAGCAGTGCACCCAAGGAGAAGAAAGATTCTGATGCACAGGAAGTGTCTTATGCTGACCTTATCATTAATAAGACGAATTATGCAGTTATTTATCAGGGCAAGAAACTGGAAATGCCTCCGAAGGAGTTGGAGTTATTGTATTTCCTGGCGGCTTCGCCCAACCATGTATATACCAGAGAACAGTTACTAGAAAGTATCTGGGGCTACGATTACGTTGGAGATACCAGAACCGTAGACGTGCACATCAAACGTCTTCGTGAGAAGTTAAATGACCATAGTGAGTGGCGTATTGCGACAATTTATGGCGTAGGATATAAGTTTGAGGTAATACCCGGGTGAAAAAGACCTTATACCTAAAATTTATGCTGGGGTATGTTTTATTTGCTCTGTTTGGGTTTGTAGTCATCTCTACATTTGTGCAGCAGGTGACGGAGGACCGTGTGCGGAATAACAGAGCAAAAATGCTTTATAGTGCGGCGCTAGTTGCGTCGGAAAGTTTTGCCCTGGATTTGTATAACAATGAGACAACCCTAAATGCGGTGAAGGAAGAAGTTGATCGTATGGGGGAGGTGCTTGCTGTTACGATGCAGATTGTAAATCCTTCTGGAACCATTATTGTAGATTCCAGAAATGATGTGGACGTTACCAATCCCTCTGTCATTGAAGGGTTTGATACTACCATTATGGCAGGGTCCTACTATACCACAGGTTTTTTCTTTAAGCAGTTCCAAACAGAACAGCTTTCTGTTGCAGTTCCTATTACCAGTGGTTATTCCATTCATGGATACGTACTACTGCACTGCGAGAGAAGTCAGATTAATGCAGAAGTAAACTCGCTTGTTAGTTTGGACTATCTGTTGTTCCTTGTTATTTTTATTCTGTCACTGATTTTACTGATTTTCTTTACGGAAATTGTCTACTTACCGCTTCGCAAGATTACAGAGGCAACAGAGCAGTATGCATCCGGAAATCTTCATTACGAGCTTTCCGTGGAAAGTGGGGATGAGATGGGATATTTGGCAGCTTCTCTTTCCTATATGGCGAGTGAAATGGCAAAGAGTGAGGATAATCAGAAAAGACTGGTTGCCAATGTTTCTCATGATTTCAGATCTCCCTTAACCAGTATGAAGGGATACTTAGAGGCCATGGAAGATGGAACAATCCCCATGGAGCAGCATGAGAAATATATTGGGGTTGTATTAAATGAGACCAACAGACTAATCAATCTGACAAATTCTTTACTTACGCTGAATAACTTAAATATTTCAGGAATGGTGTTAAATAAGAAAGACTTTGACATCAACACGCTCATCTATCAGTCTGTATCAACCTTTGAAGGAAGATGTAGAGAGAAAAGAATCGGAGTACGCCTTTCCCTTACAGGAGAGGAAATGTTTGTTGTGGGTGATAAGGTTCGTATTGGACAGGTCATCAATAATCTGTTTGATAATGCGATCAAGTTCAGTCATAAGGATTCAGAAATCACCATTGAGACAACGGAGAAGAATGATAAGTTATTTGTATCCGTAAAAGACCAGGGTATCGGGATTCCAAAAGAAAGCATTGGGCATGTCTTTGATCGATTTTATAAGTCGGATTTATCTCGAGGTAAAGATAAAAAAGGAACGGGTCTTGGACTTTCCATTACCAAGGAAATTATCAGAGCCCATAATGAAAATATCAATGTGATCAGCACTGAGGGTGTTGGAACAGAATTTATCTTTACCTTACCGATTTCTCAAAACAAGCATGAGGAGGAAATATAGTCATGCATATCGTATTACACCAGCCAGAGATCCCAGCAAATACGGGGAATATTGGAAGAAGTTGTGTAGCGACGGGAACAAAACTTCACTTAATTGAGCCCTTAGGTTTTGTGCTGAATGATAAGAATATCAAGAGAGCCGGTATGGATTATTGGGAACATCTGGCATTAGAAAGATATGTGAACTACGAAGACTTCGTACAGAAGAATTCTGGTGCAAAGATTTATTATGCAACGACAAAAGCGCATAAGCGCTATGATGAAGTTTCATACGGACCAGATGATTTCATTATGTTTGGAAAGGAAAGTGCAGGAATTCCAGAAGAGATACTCGTTGAGAACGAGGAGAACTGCATACGCATTCCTATGCTGCCAGAAATTCGGTCGTTAAATCTTTCTAATTCAGTTAATATTGTCTTATTTGAAGCTTTGCGGCAGCAGAATTTTCAAGGGATGGAAGAATATGGACAGCTCCACCATTTGCAGTGGAAGGCATAGAGGAAGAAACATTGGCAAAAACGGAAGAAAAAAATAAAGAACATACACCAGAAACCAACAGCGATTACGAGTTTCTGCGAGAGAAAATCAAGGATCGTCCGCTAAATCGTCGTAAGATATTTCGCAGAATGGCGATAACCGCAGGATCGGCTATTCTTTTCGGCGGTATCGCCTGTGCGGTATTTATTTTGGTGGGACAGGCATTTAACAGACGTCCACTAAATACGGGGGATACGGAACTGACAAGATTGGAATTTCCGAAGGAAGAAGTGCAGGAAGAGGAACTGCCGGATGTTGAGGTTTCAACAGAAGAGGGCGAAAATATTCGTATTGATAAAGCAGATGAGGATGAGGAAGATACTACGCAGGAAGAAACCGTTATTGTAGAAACGCCCATTGAAGAGATGGCAGAAAATAAAACGGAAGAGGATACCCACGTAGAAGAAACCGTACCCGTAGTAACGGAGTTAGAACTGTCTGACTATCAACTTTTATATCGTAAATTAACTGCGCTTTCCAAAGAAGTGTCCAAGAGCATGGTAACCATAACCTATGTTTCAGAAAATCTGGATTGGTTAGATGATACCAATTGGTACAAGAATCATGCTTCAGGAATGATATTAGGAAACAATGGAAAAGATTTATTAATTTTAGCCCTTCATCCACAGGAAAAAGCAGAGGTTGAATACCGAGTGACTTTCCAGGATGGAACTGTGACAACCGCAACGTTACAGAGCCGGGATGCAGATACAGAAATGGCCGTGTATGCGGTTAAACTATCCGCGCTCTCTCAGGAAACAAAAGACGCCGCTGTTCCTGTTACCTTAGGCAGCAGCACCAACAGCTCTATATTAGGAAGCGCTGTACTTGCCGTAGGAAGTCCATTAGGAAATCCATCTGTTTGTTACGGGGCGATAACGGGAAATAGTCGTAAAATTAATCTTCCAGATGCATCTTATCAGTTACTGACAACGGACATCTATGGCAGTCAAAATGCTGGAGGTATTTTGGTAAATACAAAAGGACAGGTCATTGGACTTATCTGCCTGGGGCATCACGAGGCGGGAATGGAAAATCTCGTCTATGCCTATGGAATTAGCGATATAAGAAAATTGATGGAGAATCTTTCCAATAATGTGAATATTGCTTATCTTGGTATTACAACAGGACCTGTTACAGAAGAAGCACGAACGGTACTCGGCGTTCCAAAGGGCGCGTATGTGTTAAAAACAGAAATGAACTCACCCGCTATGGCAGTGGGAATCTTGGCAGGAGATATCATTACCCAGATAGAAGATATTTCCATTAACAATCAGTCTGACTATATGCTGGCCATTGGTGGAATTGAGCCAGGAACAGAAATCACGATGCAGATCCTTCGCTTAGCTGGTGGAGAGTATCGGGAAATGAACGTCACCCTGACAACAGGAAGTAAATATAAAGAAACAGAGTAATGTTTTAGAAAGAGGAAGAATATGCGTTACATCAAAGACTTAAAAGAAGGTAGCAGATTACAGGAAATTTATCTGTGTAAAGTGAAGACACAGGCAGAAACCAAAAACGGAAAGCCCTATCATCGTATTACTTTGATGGACAAGACAGGTTCTTTGGAGAGCAATGTTTGGGAACCTTATAGTGCAGCTATAGAAGAATATGAAGCCGGTGACTTCATTGAAGTAATGGGTACAGTAAATGTTTTTAATGGTGCCCTGCAGGGAAAAATTGACCGTATTCGTAAGTGCAGTGAAGGAGAATATGATCCAAGAGAGTACTATCCATCAACGGACAAAGACGTGGAAGAAATGTATGCAGAATTATTAGACATCATTGCCACCGTAAAAACGCCCTGTCTTCAAACACTGCTTAAAAAGTTTTTCATAGACGATGAAATGTTTGTAGAAGCATTCAAGAAATCATCAGCAGCAAAATCTGTACACCATGGCTTCATTGGTGGGCTTTTGGAACATACGCTGAGCGTAACCAAATTATGTATTTATTACACCAGCAGTTATGCATATTTGAATTATGATCTGCTAATTACTGCTGCAATTTGCCATGATATGGGAAAGACAAGAGAACTATCTTTATTCCCTGAAAATGATTATACAGATATGGGGCAGCTTCTGGGACATATTGTGCTTGGCGCGCAGATGGTTGCAGAACGAGCTAAAGAAATCGAAGGTTTTCCGGCAGTGTTGCTTCACGAATTGCAGCATTGTATTCTAGCACATCATGGTGAATACGAATATGGTTCGCCCAAAAAACCTGCGATTGCAGAGGCGGTGGCATTAAATTATGCGGACAACACAGATGCAAAGTTAGAGACCTTTAAAGAGCTCCTTGAAAAATCGGAAAAGGTTCCGACAGATTGGCTCGGTTATAATAAACTGTTTGAATCCAATATGCGTAAGACCAGTGAAGCATAAGTTTATAAGAGATGATAAAAACGCTTTCCGGTAAGGAGAGCGTTTTTGCAAAATGATGAATGGGTAATGTTGGGAATTATAAAATGGAATACATAAAGAATCAGAGTGTAGAACTGCAAATTGAAGATCTTGGAAATGACGGAGAAGGGATTGGAAAAATAGATGGCTACCCCTTCTTCGTGAAGGATGCATTGCCTGGGGATGTCATTCGTGCCAAGGTAATGAAGGCAAAAAAGAATATGGCATTTGCCAGACTGGAAGAAATAGTATCTCCGTCTGAAAATCGTATTTCGCCCATATGTCCTTATGCAAGAAAATGCGGTGGCTGTCAGATTATGGAATTGTCCTATCCTGCCCAACTTGCTTATAAAGAAAAGAAGGTGAAGAATAATCTGCTTCGTATTGGCAGCGTACCGGAAGAATTATTAAACACTGTATTCGAAGGCATCATAGGGATAGAGTGTGAAGAAAACAGCGTTCCTATTCGGTATCGTAATAAAGCACAGTTCCCCTTTGGAAAGAACAAAGAAGGACAGACGGTGTGCGGCTTTTATGCTGGAAGAACCCATGCTATTGTAGCAAACACAGAGTGCTATTTGGGCGTGGAAGAGAACCAGGAAATACTGGAAATCATTCTATCCTTTATGGAGAAAATGCATATAGCACCTTATGATGAAGAAATGGGAGAAGGACTTATTCGTCATGCACTTATTCGCAAAGGATTTCAAAGCGGCGAGCTGATGGTATGTCTTGTGATAAATGGAGATAAACTTCCAGGTCAGCAGGTGCTTGTTGATATGCTGCAAAAGGTGCCCGGTATGCAGTCGATATCCATAAGTGTTAACAAGAAAAATACCAATGTGATTATGGGAGATTCCTACCAAGTTCTTTGGGGAGCGCCCTATATTACTGATACCATAGGAGAAGTGTCATTTCAAATTTCTCCACTTTCTTTTTATCAGGTTAATCCAGTACAGACGAAGCGCTTGTATGAAACAGCACTTTCTTTTGCAGCATTGTCAGGTAGTGAAGTGGTGTGGGATTTATACTGCGGGATTGGAACGATTTCTTTATTCTTAGCACAAAAAGCAAAGCAGGTATATGGAGTAGAAATTGTTCCGCAGGCGATAGAGGATGCCAAGAAAAATGCGCAGTTAAATGGATTTGCAAATGCCTCTTTCTTTGTGGGAAAAGCGGAAGAGGTTCTGCCGGAGTTCTACGAAAAAGGAACGGTTAATGGGGAAGTGGTAGAAGGGCTGGATGCGTCAGCCAAAGCACCGGATGTCATTGTTGTGGATCCTCCCAGAAAGGGATGCGATGAAGCGTGTCTTTCTACAATGGTTTCGATGAAGCCAGACCGAATTGTTTATGTTAGCTGCGACAGTGCTACCCTGGCAAGAGATGTTAAATACTTGCGCGAACACGGCTACGAACTGGAACGGGTAAAAGCATGCGATATGTTCCCGAATAGTGTGCATGTGGAGACGGTTTGCTTACTCTCGAAGAAACCTTGATTTTATGCGGGCTTGAGGGCACTTTTTGAAAATACGTACCTGTGTTTTTATAAATAATTAATGTAAATATTATAAGTTTAAATCCAAGGGGGTAAGAAACTATTCGCGGACGTTCGGATGAATTTAGAGACTCGGATGTGCGCGAATAATATTATCCTCTTTTTTTGCTTAAATTTATAGTTGACATGTATATCGCACTGTGATATAAAATATATAACGAAGTTCGATATAACACAGTTTGATGTATCGAAGTGGAGAATGGAGGCACATATGGACGCACATATTAAGAAGGTATATGTTCCAATGACGGAAACCGGATTTTATATTCTCTTTTGTCTACAGGAAGAAATGCACGGATATAACATAGGACTTAAGGTTAAGGCCATGACAAATGGAGAGTTAACGATTAGCCCGGGAACAATGTATGGGACATTATCCAAGATGGAAAATGATAACTTAATATCTTTTGTAAAGGAAGAAGATAAGAGAAAATCTTACATCATTACAGAACTAGGAAAAGAAGTGCTTGAGATTGAATTAAAAAGGATTGAGAGACTATATAGAAATAGCAAAGGAGAACAATAAGATGGCTGATAAAAAAGAATTTCGTTATTTTGTATTACCTGAATATGAAGAAGAGGAAGAATATTTATGTGATATGGCAAAGAAGGGATATCTTTTTGAAAAGGTAACCTTGCCGGGGATTTATCATTTTAGAAAAAGTGAACCAACAAATATGATTTATCGTATTGATTTTAATCCACAGAAGAAAGAAGACCGAGAAAGCTATCTTCAGATGTTTAAGGACTATGGTTGGGAGTATATACAGGATTTAAATGAATTCAGTTATTTTTGTAA
>JAZLGW010000002.1:0-77412 GCA_045616465.1 Lachnospiraceae bacterium
GAGGTGATATTATCTCACGCCATAGATTATAAACTGAATTTAATCTCCCCGAAGGAAATTAAGGAAGAGGAGTTAGTACAGTTCCACTCAGAACTTAGGCAGGTGGTAACATTTCTAAAATACGCAGAAGATACCGAGATGTTTAAACAGAATGTTATGAAACAGGAACTGTTTCAGTTTGCATCGGAGGATGTCATCAGAGTAGTAGAATTGTTTACCAGTTACAGATTCCCAAGAGAAGAAAAGGAGGATGTGAATATGTGTAAGGCTTTAGAAGGTTTGCGCGCTGAGGGTGTGGCCGAAGGTCTTGAACAAGGCGAACAGAAGTCTCGATTGACGATACTTCGCAACATGTTAAAGCGCGAGTTTTCAGACGAACTGATTATGGAAGTTCTAGAATGTTCGGAAGAAGAACTTGAGACATTAAAGAAGCAACTATAAAAACGAACTAGTATAGATACCAGGGAAAGATACTTTTGGATAATAGAATATAAGGATAGCAAATGAAAACAAAAAAGATTGTTTCTTATATAAGAATTATTATTGGCGCCCTTATGGCAAGCTTTTCCGTTGCCTGTATTTTGCTGCCAAATGATGCGATTGATTATGGTACAGCCGGAATTGCAATTATGATTAGCAAGTTAACGGGGGCAAATCTTTCGTTATGTGTGTTTCTGACATTTTTGCCTTTTATGATTGCCGCTTTTATTTTTGTCGGAAGAGATTTTGTGCTTCGGACCTTTGTGGGTGCGGTGGTGTATACAGTAGGTCTTGCCTATTTTGAGAAGATTCCCTTTTCGTTAAATACCGAGCATTTTCTTGCGGTTGTATTTGGCGGTGCAATATTAGGCGCGGGATTAACCATCATTCTTCGCGCAGGTGGATGTATTGATGGTTCAGAGATTCTGGCAAATATTATTGTTTCAAAGCTGGCAGATAAAACGGGAAGAAATTATAGTATGACTTCTATCCTAATTATTTTTAATGCGCTAGTTTATATTGCTATGTTTTTCCTTATTAATAGAGATGCGGCATTACTAAGTCTTTTGGTTTACTTTATTGCGACCTCTATCATTGATCATTTCACAGACCACTTTGAAGCCATTAAGCAAGTAACGATTATTACATCGAAACCAGAATCTGTAATAAAAGATATAAAGACAGAGCTCAATAAAACCTGCACGATTCTTTCTTCCAAAGGTGCTATTGCGGGAGAGAATACAACCCTCATTTGTTATGTAAGCTATTTTGAACTGCAGAAGATGAGAGAAATCATAGCGAACAATAAAGGAAGTTTCAGTACGGTTTCAACGGTGGATGAGATTCTTCGCTAGTTTTTTATTCGTCAAAGATACACTAGAGCTATATGATCTTAAAAATGCAATACGCATATGAAGTGAATAATACGTACAACAGGTAGGAATGTAAGTGATGAAGGAATTTACAAAATGGGTGGCAACCTATGGGAATGCCATTTCTATTACCGATAGAAAAGAAGCAACTTATGGAAAGAATATAACGTTTCGTTATCCGGTACCCATGACCTTTGATGGAGATAAGTTGCGATTTCATTTTTCTAATGTAACAGGAACAGAAGCAGTGACCATTAGTAAGGCATATGTAGGAAAAACACCGATTACCTTTGACGGAAAGGCTTCTGGGCAAATAGAGGCAGGTGGAAAAATAGTAAGTGATGAAATTCCTTTTGCTGTAAAAGCGGGCGAAACCATTTCGGTATCTTTCTATTTTGCTGACTTTGTGCAGTTAAATGCGGGAACGCTTATATCAGGTCCATTAAGTGGTGGACAGTATGCATACGGAGACTATGCAATTTGTGATACCTTCCCAGCGGATTTTTGCAGAAGCACTTCCTGGTACTATTTTTTAGAAACCATAGATGTTCATACAGAAGAAAAGAATAGAGCTCTAATCTGTTATGGAGATTCTATTACGGCGGGAAGCTGGCCAGACTACCTAGCGCTCCGCTGCAAAAGAGAGGGTTACCACAATGTCTCCATTATTCGTAGAGCGATTAGCGGTACCCGCGTATTAAGAGAATATTCCTGCATTACGTATCAGGCTTATGGAAGAAAGGGTGCGGTCCGTTTTCCACAGGAAAGTCAGGTAGCAGGTGCAGATACGATGATTATTCAGCATGGGATTAATGATATTATTCATCCGGTAGGGGAAGCGGTGAATAAATTCCGTCCTATGAGTGATTTGCCAACCACAAAAGAACTCACAGAAGGTATTACAGAACTCTATGTAAAACCAGCAAAAGAGCTTGGATATAAGGTTTATAGCGGAACGCTGCTTCCTATCTATGGATGGAGAACTTACGCAGATTTTCGCGAAGACCTAAAAAATGAAGTAAATGAATGGCTTAGAACATCTTCTGAGTTTGACGGATGTGTAGATTTTGCTAAGGCCGTTTGTGATGCTGTGGATGACCGAAAGTTTAAAGAAGGATTTGACTCCGGAGACCACCTTCACCCAAGTGAGAAGGCTTATGAAGCCATGGCGGAAGCGGTTCCGAAGGAATTGTTAATCGATTAATTTTTTAATAAATCTGAAAGGGCTGCAAATTCTACGAGACCCAGAGTTTCTCCGCGGGTGGTTGCAGGAAGGCCCATGGATTCCAGTGCTTTTTCTACCTGGTCTCTCGCAATGCCAAGCCCACCTCCGGCAATGCCGTTAGCCAGAGTCTTTCTTCTCTGGTTAAAGGAAGCACGGATAAGAGAGAACATAAATTTTGGATTCTTTACGGTAGTGGGAGGTACTTCATAGGGATCTAAGTTTAGTACCGCACTATCTACATTTGGTCGTGGCATAAAACAGGAGGGCGGCACGATGCAGGCGATCTCCGGCTTTGCATAATACTGAACAGAAAGAGAAATGGCACCATACTCTTTGCTGCCGGGTTTTTCTTTAATACGGTCTGCCACTTCTTTTTGCACCATGACCGTAATTCGTCTCGTAGGAACATCATCTTCTAAAAGACGCATAATGATAGGCGTCGTAATGTAATAAGGAAGATTAGCAACTACTTTAAAAGGCTTCCCATCTGCGTATTCTTCGGAAAGCTTCTTTAAATCTGTTTTCATAACATCCCCATGAATAACCGTAACATTATTATAAGGACTAAGGGTTTCTTTTAAGATAGGAATTAGAGCATCATCAATTTCTATGGCAATAACTTTTCCAGCCGCTTCTGCTAAGTACTGTGTCATGGAACCAATACCGGGGCCAATTTCAAGTACGACGTCCTCTTTGGTTACTTCCGCAGCAGAAACAATCTTTTCCAAGATGCCTTCATCAATCAAAAAGTTCTGTCCGAATTTTTTGCGGAAGCTAAAATTATATTTCTTAATAATTTCTGCGGTTTTTGTAGGTCTGCCAAGATCTGCCATAATGACTCCTTAATTGTTGTTATAAGTGAAAGATTTGCATGGTATTTTCATAGCAAATACGCGTTACTTCTTCGGGGGATATTTCTTTGATTCTGGCAATCTCTTCTATAACATAGGGGATATTGGAAGAATCATTTCGTTTTCCACGGTTTGGTACGGGTGATAGGTAGGGACAATCTGTTTCTAATAAAATCTTGTCCATAGGAATGTATTCTACAGCCTCTTTCAGTTTTGCAGCATTTTTATAGGTGACAACACCGCCAATACCAAAGGCGTAGCCCATATTCAAAAAATCTCTGGCGGATTCTTTGCTATAAGAATAGCAGTGAATAATACCTGTAACATTAGGATACTCTTTTAATATTTCAATGGTATCTGCGCAGGCATCTCTGGAATGAATATCTACAGGAAGCTTTGCTTCTTCTGCCATTGCCATTTGGGCACGGAACCATTTTTTCTGTGTGTCTCGATCCGGGGTATCCCAGTGATAATCTAGGCCAATCTCGCCAACGGCCACAACCCTTGGTAGAGATAGTTTTTTCTGTAAATCGAGAAGAAATGCATCCGTAAGATCCTTGCAGTCAGAAGGATGAATACCCAAAATACCATAAATATAGTCGTATTTTTCCATAAGCTTTATGGTATCTTCAACGCTGTCTGGACTATAACAAACATTACAAATCCTAGTAACGCCAGCATCTTTTGCTTTTTTAAGTACGTCTTCTAAATCTTCTGAAAACTGCTCGTCTGTATAGTGGGCATGGCTGTCAAAAATCATGAAAATCCTCGATAAAAATTTTTTAAAAAAATACTTGCATTTACTATTTGGTTATACTATAATATCACTTGCGTTGAAAATCAAGGCACGCACCGCTAGCTCAGTTGGTAGAGCACCTGACTCTTAATCAGGGTGTCCAGGGTTCGAGCCCCTGGCGGTGCATAAGGCGTCTGTTTTATGACACAAGGTCATAGGGTAGGCGTTTTTCTTTTTCTAAATTTTCTGTAATTTCTAAGTCGTGCAGTTTTACACTGTTTCCCAATTATGGTAAACTTAACATAACTATGGACATTTATGTCACCTTTTTTGTGTGGTGAATATTTGAGGTGGAAACGTGGACAGACAAGAATACAACATTTTAAAAGAATCCATTGTTGAATTAATAGAGAATAAAGAGTTTGCAGAGGCAGTTGATATTGCCGATACCATTGATTGGAGAAAAGTACGATCTTTTTCTATGTTACAGAAGATTAGTAATCTCTATAAGGTAAATTGTCGTTTAGAGGAAGCGAAGGATTTAATGCTCCTTGCGTATAATTACAATCCTTCTAGTAAACAGATTGTGTATTCTCTTTGCGAACTCTATATAGAACTAGATGATCTTGCCAGTGCATTAAAATATCTTGCACTGTTTCGAAAGATTTCTCCCCAGGATACGGACGCCTATATTCTTCAATATAAAATCATGGAGAAGAATGAGGTTAAATTAGAAGAGCGAATTGAGCTCTTAGAAGAATATTGTAAGAAAGAAAAGAAGGAAGAGTGGATTTATCAGCTCGCTTATTTATATCATCGTATTGGTTTTGCGACCAAGTGTGTAGAGACCTGTGACCAGTTAATTCTCTGGTTTAAAGAAGGTCCTTTCGTTATTAAAGCAATGGAATTAAAGATGCTTCATACGAAGCTTTCTCAGACGCAGCAGGACATCTATGATCATAAGGATGATGAAATTGTAGAAGAGATGGAGTCATACGAGAGCGAAGAATATGAGCCTTATGATCCAGAATCTGCATTTTTCCCGGAAATGGGAAGTGAAGATTTTCATGTTAAGACCATTGATATGGGTAAGTTTAACACCAGCAATCTGCAAAAGGAATTGGCAGAAAGTATGCGAGAGATTTTGGGTGAAGACTATACAGATAATGCTTCCCCGGATCCTTCCACTACGGATGAAATTATGCAGCCTCTTTATGCAACTGGCGAGGTAAATAAGAAAGAAGAAAAATATCAGACCGGAGAGTATGACAATCTTGTAAGTGAAGAGATTGCTGAGGAAGAAGTCGTGGCTGATGAAGATGGAATAGAAGAAGTACCAGTGGATGAGCCTGCTGAGGTATTTCCAGAGGAAACAGAGGAAGAAGAACCTTTTGATGTTCCTGTTCCCTTAGATAGTCCCAGCCCTGTATTATCAGCATCTACCAAGGTAGTAGGTACCATTAATGAATTGGAAGAATTAAAGGAAAAGCCCCTTACCAGCGAGGAAAAGGTGACAGCTGCTCTTGCAGAAATCACCGAGGAAGAGGATGAGGCAGAAAAAGAGCCTCCGAAATCCTTACAGGAAATTATCGCAGAAAAGAGACAGACCTTTGTTAAGCCTACGATAGAAGAGGAAGTAATTCCGGAATCACATCATGCGAATTTGGTAATTCGTGATGTGGAAATCCCTCCTGTAAAGGAAACAGTGATCACACCTAATTTAGAGGAGATTATGTCTATGGAAGACAATGGACAGATTTCTCTTGTAATGCCTAAGCCAGAACCCGTTATGGAAAAGCAGATTACGGGTCAGCTTGATATTGATGAGATTATGACGGAGTGGGATAATCTTTTACTTCGTAAGGAAGAAGAGCATAGAGAGAGCATCCGGGAAAGCATTATGCGTAAGACCGGCAAGCTTTTTGATGATTATGAAGAGGCAAAAAAGAACAGTCTATTAAGCCAGATTGAAGAAGAAAGCCGTGCAGAGCGAAAAGTATTAACCAGCGGATTAGAACTTCGTAAGGTTGAAGATATACCGGAAGAAGAATTCCAGAATTTAGATGAAGAAGAACTTCTTCCTTTGGTAGAAGAGGAAGCTTTAGAGGTGCCTATGGAAGAGGCGCCCGCGGAGGAAGTGCCCGCGGAAGAAAGTTCTGCCGATGCAGAAACCGTAGAGGAAACGACGGAGTCCGTAGCGGAAGCCAAGGAAACTGCGGAAGAAGCCCCTGTGGAGGAAGCATCTGCCGAAGAAAATTCTATCGATGCAGAAACCGTAGAGGAAACGACGGAGTCCGTAGCGGAAGCCAAAGAAGCTGCGGAAGAAACACCAGCAGAGGAAGAGACAGAAACTGTACCTGCGGAAGGAGCATCCGCAGAAGAACCCAAGGAAGAAGAAGAGACAGAGAAAAAAGATCCTTTGGCGGTTCTTACACAGAAGACCTTACCTAGTATTTGGGATGAAGTTAATAAATCTATCGCGGAAGATGCAGCTCTTGCAGCGGGCGCCGCTCTTGCTACGGCTGGGGTAGCAGCAGAAACATTAGGTTCCGGTGTAGCGGAAGTTGCCAGTGAAGCGATGGTAGCAGGAGAAGTAGTAACTGCTGGTGAAGCGATGGTAGCAGAAGGTGTAAGTGCTGTAACTGATTTGGCTGCAGAACCTGCTGCAAATGTCGCAACTAACATAGCAGAACCCGCACCAGAGGGTGTAGTTACTGAGGAAAATATGTCTACAGAAGAATCTGTAGAGGAATCTGCAGAGGAACTTCCTGCGTCAGAATATGAGGAACTTCCCGAAGAATTTGAAGCCTTTGAGGGAGAATTTGAAGCTTATGATGAAGGCGAAGAATTTGCAGATGAAATCGCGGCGTTAGAAGAGGAACTTGGTCTTTCTGATGATGAGATTTCTAATGAGGAGATTTCCGCAGAAGAAAGTGAAGAGGTGGAGGAAGCATCTGCCATGACATCTTCTCTGAATACATCCACAATGAATGATATTTCTTCTGCACTAGAACAGCAGGCAGATGAAGTTTCCGAAGAGGTAAACCGTGACATTAATGATATGCCTGATGTTGAAGATGAAAGGGAGCTTTCTGCCAGTGAGACAGAGCTCTTTGAGGAATTCTTATATTCCAATAAGATGAAGAAGCAGATACTGGATGCGGTGGAGCAGATTAGTCTGGCACCTTTTGTAGGAAATGTACTGATTACTGGTGAGACGCCTTCTGCGTCCATCAATCTTGCAAAAGCCATGATTAAAGAAATTCAGCTCAATGATTCCAACTTTATAGCGCAGAAGGTAGCAAAGATTAGTGGTGAGAAATTAAATCGCAAGGATATTGCAGCAACCTTCTCCCAGCTTTCCTCTGGTGCACTAATTGTAGAAAAAGCTGGAACATTAACCAAGGATACATTAAGTACGATTACCAGAACATTAGAGAATTATGATGGCGGTATTATCGTTCTCCTGTTAGATACTGTAAAGGGTATAGGAAAGCTTCTATCTAAGTATCCGGTTATGCAGGGATATTTTAATGCGCGTATCGATATCCTTCCTATGAGTGATAAGGCATTGATTGAGTATGCGAAAAAGTATGCTTATAAGAAGGAGTATAAGATTGATGAAGAGAAGGGTGTACTCGCCCTTGCTAAGCGTATCAGCGAATTACAGATTGGGGAACATCATGTTACAACCACAGAAGTTGAAGAAATTGTGGATGATGCAATCGCCCATTCCAAACGTCCCGGTTTATCCAAATTTGTTGATATTTTGGGCGGAAAACGATATGATTATGAGGATATGATTGTTCTTCGAGAGAAGGATTTTGTATAAGGAAAAAGGAGTAGGGATATGGCAGAAGAGCTGAAGAAAGCCGTTAAGGAGACGAAGGAAGCAGCGAAGAAGGCAGCTCCCAAGAAAGCGTCTGCAAAGAAGGCTGAGCCAAAGAAAGAAGTTAAGAAAGTAGAAAAGGAACCTGTATTTATTTCTGATGCAGATATGTTCGTGTTTGGACAGGGTTCACACTATGATATTTATAAGAAATTAGGTGCACACCCTAGTGTAGAAAATGGTGTGGAAGGTACTTATTTTGCAGTATGGGCACCGAATGCACAGGCTGTATCTGTAGTAGGTACTTTTAATGACTGGAATACCGAAGCGCACAAGATGGAGAAGTTAGGGGATATGGGTATTTATAAGACTTTCATCCCGGGCGTTTCTGTTGGTGAGTTATACAAGTTCTATATTGTTACCCCGTCTGGGGAAGGTATTTACAAGGCCGATCCATTTGCAAATTATGCAGAGCTTCGTCCTGGTACAGCATCTATCACGTATGATCTTTCCAAGATTACTTGGTCTGATGATAAATGGATGACGGATCGCGTGAATGCAAATCCTTTTACATCACCTATGGCAGTTTATGAGTGTCATATTGGTTCCTGGATGAAGCATCCTGACGGAACAGAGGATGGTTTCTACACTTATAGAGAATTCGCAGATCGTATCTGTGATTATTTAAAGGATCTTCCTTATACCCACATAGAACTAATGGGTATTGCAGAGCATCCTTTTGATGGTTCCTGGGGTTATCAGGTAACGGGTTATTATGCACCGACCTCTCGCTATGGAACACCTGAGGATTTTGCTTATCTTGTTAATAAGCTTCATAAGAATGGTATTGGTATTATCTTAGACTGGGTACCTGCTCACTTCCCTAGAGATGCGTTTGGTCTTGCTGAGTTTGATGGCACATGCCTCTTTGAGCATCCCGATAAACGTCTTGGCGAACATCCTGACTGGGGTACCAAGATTTTCAACTATCAGAAGAATGAAGTACGTAACTTCTTAATTGCGAATGCACTTTACTGGTTAAAGGAGTTCCACGTTGATGGTCTTCGTGTAGACGCGGTAGCTTCTATGCTTTATCTTGATTATGGTAAGCAGGATGGACAGTGGGTTGCAAATAAGTATGGCGGTAATGAGAACCTAGATGCGATTGAATTCTTCAAACATCTTAATTCCGTAATTAAGGGAATGAACATTGGTGCCATTACGATTGCAGAGGAATCCACGGCTTGGCCTAAGGTAACCGCAGCACCGGAAGAAGGTGGTCTTGGCTTTACCTTTAAGTGGAATATGGGCTGGATGCATGACTTCTGCGATTACATGAAGTTAGATCCTTATTTCAGAAAGAATAACCATAACAAGATGACCTTCGCAATGAGCTATAACTGCTCTGAGAAGTATATTATGCCCCTTTCTCATGATGAGGTAGTACATCTAAAATGTTCTATGGTTAACAAGATGCCAGGATACATGGTAGATAAATATGCAAACCTTCGTGTAGGCTATACCTTTATGTTCGGTCATGCTGGTAAGAAGCTTCTTTTCATGGGTCAAGACTTTGGCCAGGAAAGAGAGTGGAATGAAAAGAGAGAATTAGACTGGTTCTTACTTGGTAATGATTTGAATAAGGGTATGCAGGACTATATGAAAGAACTGCTTACCATTTACAGAAAGAATCCTGCCCTTTATGAGCTGGATGACAGCTGGGATGGTTTCGAATGGGTAAACGCGAACGATGCGGACAGAAGTACCTATAGCTTTATTCGTAAGAGTGCCAACGGCAAGAACAACGTTTTAGTTGTATTAAATATGACGCCCATTGCCAGAGACGATTATTATGTTGGTGTTACCAAGAAGGGTACTTACACCTTATTACTAAATAGCGATGAGAAGCGCTTTGGTGGTAATGGCAATGAGATTCCTGCAAAGTGCACCGCAGTAGAGATGGAATGTGATGGAAAGCCTTATGCAATCAAGTTCAATCTTCCTGCTTATGGCGCATGCATGTTCAAGTTCTAGAAAAATCTTACGCTACAAAAACACAAAGAATAGTATAAGAATCAAGACCTCAGTATTAGAAATGATACTGAGGTTTTTTGATTGGAGAAACATCATTCAATTATTAAGAATATAGCCCCTGTAAAAGGTCATATAAGGCCGTGAATTTGAAGGTAAAAAAGATGTGAAGAAAAGAAGAAAAATGCCTTGATATACTGTATATCAAGTGCTGTGGCCACTTGACAGCGCCCACAGCACAAATAATTCTTAATAAAACAGGGGGAAGTATGAAGAAGAAATCGTGTCTTGTAATTGCTGTTATTGCATTGTTGTTTCTCGTAATACAGTTAATTCCAGCAGTATACGTTAAATCATTTTGGAAAGCAATGTATGTAGATACATGGTATTTTAGTGGATTGGCTGGCCACGAAGAAATAATACATAAGGGTGTAAATTTCTTTAATTGCTTTCTGCCAGTATGTGTTTTTACTATTGCACTTATTGTTATAGGGATTGTTGCTGCATTCATGATTTTTGTTGGAAAGACGAAGAGAATTTTTCACATATGCATATGGGGCATTCCAGCGTGCGATAAGTTTGTTTAACTTTGAAAAATTCTCAGTGAATTATTCTGACTCATATTATAGTTGGTCTCCCGCAGTGCTATTTTGGGTTAGCATCGTTTTGTTAGTGATTGCAAGTGTACTTTCGGTTCGTGTGTGTTTGAACAAAGAAATGATAATAGGAAAAACAGAGAAATAAAACAGAGAAAGTTACTCAAAATCAAGACATACGTTATGATAAAACTTGGAAATAATATAGGATGAGTTCTTGATACCGACAACCAAACACAATGTAGAGGGATATTTAAGACCTAAATCTAATTGTCATAAAGACTAATTCAAGAAGGGAAAAAGAAAATGAAAAAATTGGGAATTATGGTGGCAGGTGCACTTATGATGGTAATGATGCTAATAGCTTGTGGAAAGGGAATAAAATTTACTAAGGAACAAGTGAACAAAGCATTAAGTAATTCAGATTTTAAGGTTACATGTCAAGAAAGTGGCAATAACGTGGAGTCTTTTACTGTAGAAATAAAGGATGTCTATGTAGAGAAAATATCGGATAAAGCGTTTGTAAAAGAAGCGGTAATTCAGCTGGATACAAACTATATGGAATGCACGGGATACCAATATAATGTGGCTAAAGTTGCACTAGCAATTATGCAAATACTTTCTCTCACAAGTGAAGATGATACAGTAGTTGGTTATAATGAATTGTTAGATAGAGTTACTGATATAATGGCAGGGAAAAGTGAGAAAAATAACGGATGGAGTATATCACTTACAGCTGATAATGCGTCTGATAGTGTGGTAATAAGTGTAAAATAGCACTTTTACATTTTATTGAAGAAAAGCCAATGGTTATATCTCCAAGGATAGGCAAAATTATGGGATTAAATGAAAAGCAATATGCTGCAAAACATTCCAGGAGTACTGATTATATTAAAAGGTGTAATGACTGGGGTCTTTTTGGAAAAAACATGAAAGACAGCAAAACTGGGGTATATGAAATACCGGAAGATATTCCTGTACCATATAAAGCTAACGCAAGAATAAAACGTAATAGCGCATTATTTATGGAATTATTAGATGCAGCAGATCTTAATCAGTCAGTTTGTTATCAGATGTATCCCAATTTTTCAAAGGACGCATTTGAGGATTTGTTAAAGGATTTAGTTAGTGAAAAACTTATTCAAATTAGAAAGACATCTTTTGAGATAAGGTATCTTTGTTTAACAGAAAAAGGAATAGAATATAAAAATAAAATTAAAGGTTTGAATAAAAAATCGCTAATGGATAAATCTGAAAGACTTCTTGCAAATGGTGCTGCTATTTCGACGATAGTGCAGACAATATTTCTTGTACTATCAGGTATGTAAGATAAGTATTTTATTTGACCAATGGTATCAGTTGTAATTGATATGAAAATAATGTATTGAAAATGATAAAATGTTTGATACACTTTAATCATAGCGTGAATGACGCTTAGAATATCATTCACCAGTATGTATGTCTCCGTGAATGACGGGACGTTAATTTGGAATATCACTCAAAAGTTTTCTTGAGAGCCTCTATTTTATGGAGGCTTTTTTAGTGCTGGAGAAAAGCATAACATGACACCCGATATCGGTGGGATACTATTCTCTAAAATATACTTTGTCTAATATATCCCAAAATTCTTGTGCATTAAGTTGCGCTTGTAAAATGTCTCGAAATATTAAATACTAAATATAAGGATAACTGTTTGTAATTGGAGGATGCCGTATGAATATAAATATTATATGGGATGAAGAATCTCTTGTTTGGGTTGCCGAATGCGAACCTTTGGGCCTTGCTATGGAATCAGGCTCATATGATGTTTTGATTGAAAAAATTAAGAGTGCAATTCCTGAGCTTATTGAACTTAATCAGATTAAATAAAAGAACAGGCATTGCCTGTTCTTTTGCATTAAGGCGTTGTAGTCTCTGTGTAATCCTGAATGGTTTCATCAGGCAGAACCCCAATGGGAAGACCTGTATTCACATCGATGGGAAGACCTGTTGCGGGGTCATAATAGAAACCGGTACTCGGGTCAACTAACCATCCGGTAACAGGATCGATATAGGGCTTCGTAGTATCAATGGTTACGGTCTGACCGCCACCACCACCGGAGCCATTTCCGCCACCACTGCCACCGGAGCCGCGGCGCTCTTCCTGTAATTTTGCAATATATTCGTCAGCCTCTGGTGAATACTCGGAATCAATGCCGAAGAATTCTTCCAGGCATAGTCCGGAATCGGTGATTTCTCTTGCTAACTCCAATCCCACATAGCGGAAATGCCAGGGCTCATAGATATATCCAGTAATCTCTTCTTTTCCTTCCGGATAGCGAAGGATGAAACCATAGTCCGCGCAGTTTTCCCGAATCCATATACCGGCTTTGGTTTCTCCAAAACTGGTGAGGCAGGAATTGAGATCCATAGCCATGCCTGTCTGGTGTTCAGAATAACCAGGTCTTGCAGAAAAACCATCTGCAACTTCGATGCCGCCGCTTCTGCCAACGTAATAGAAATAAAGCTGGTTTTGTACGTCATAAGAACGATAACCAGAAATGATTTCGAGATTGATGCCTTCTTCTTTGGCCGCTTCTTTCATTTGTACAAAAGCAGCATTTACAACCGGCAAGAGATCTCCTGGATCATAGTCTTCTGGCATGTTATAGGTCTTGTTGGCAATAAGTACGCCATCAATATAGGTAAGGCCTTCGATGTTCTGGATGGTGTGTCCATTTTTTGTAGTGCCCACATAGTAAGGATCTAAGTCCTTCTTATCTACGACCTCATTCTCTGAAACGGTGTTCTCGGAGACGGTATTCTCGGAAATGGTATCTTCTGAAACAGAGGGTGCTTCATTCACAGAAACAGAGGCTGCATGAGAACAGCCAAGCAGACACAGACTTGTTAAAATTGTACTTATGTAAAGTGATTTTCTAGTCATAATATTATTTTTCTTCAAATTTCTATGCATATCGCACAATCATTATACTCTTATTTTATAAAGATAGCGTAAAAAATAAAAGAGTTTCTAGGTAAAAAGTGTTAACATAAGTATTTGCAAAAAAAGGGAGAGTGCATAATAATTAAGAGAAACCATTTTATTAAAATTTTGGGAGAAACAAGAATGAAAAAAATAGTAATTGGATTGCTGCTTAGTGTTGCGCTTCTTTTAGGAGTACCTACTACGGCAGCACTACTTACCCACGTAGATGTACAGGCAGCGAACTATGTTACAGTTGCTGGAACCGCCGTTAAGGCAGATACGACTGCTTTAAATTATACCGGTGTTACCATTGAGAACTTTGAACTGTTCGCATATGAATTAGCACAGCTTCCTATGCTTACCTATGTAGATTTAAGCAATTCTAATTTAACAGATTTACAGATGGAAACTTTACAGAACATGTATCCTAATGTAAAGTTTGTTTGGGTTGTTCATATGAAGCATTGGAGTCTTCGTACAGATGCCGTTGCATTTTCCACGCAGCAGCCAAAGCAGATTGTGGAAATGTTATACGATGCGGACATTAAGGTATTAAAGTACTGCAAGGATTTGGTTGCCTTAGATCTTGGTCACCACAGATTAACAGATTTAACACCGCTTGCAGGTCTCACGAATTTAAAATGCTTAATTTTAGCAGACAATAAGTACACGGATATTTCTCCGCTTTCTAACCTTACCAATCTTATGTACTTAGAGTTATTCTGCAGCCGTGTTAGTGACTTAACACCTCTTATGTATTGTGAAAATTTAATTGATTTAAATGTATCCTTTACCAGAGTTTCGAACATTGGACCTATGCTTCATTTCCCTAAATTGCAGAGACTTTGGTTCACCCATACCTACATTAATGAAGCAGACAGAAATATACTGATTGCAACCTACCCTGGCGTAAAAATGGATTATACTTCTGAAAATTCCATCTCTCAGGGTTGGAGAAATCATCCAAGATTTAGCAGTATGCGTACCATGTATGCTAGAAATACGGTGTGTGGTGAGTTTGCTACAACACCTCTGGAATATAACATCGCTTATATGAGACAGTACTGGTATCTTATCTTTGATCCCGTATACTATGCACAGTGTAATCCAGATGTTGTTGCTATTTATGGCCCCAATCCTGATCTCCTCTTTCATCACTTTATGGTAGCAGGTATGTGGGAAGGAAGAGTTTCCAGTCCGACCTTTGATCTTGGTAGCTTCGTGTTAAGTCACCCTGGCTGTCAGGAAATTTATGGCAATTATCTTCCCAGATATTATGCAGCTTATATTCAGGAATGCCTTGGTCTTCTATAATTTCAAGGTAGAGGATTTTCATAAAAACCGATATAATAATGTGGCAGCCCCCTCGGTTGTGAGGGGGCTTTTATATTTGTGCTAGGAGAAGAAATATGTTTTTAATAGCAGGTCTTGGAAATCCTGGAAAGGATTACGAAAACACGAGACATAACGCAGGGTTTGGAGCCATTGATGCAATTGCAGAGGCGTATAGTATTCATGTCAATGAAATCAAGCATAAGGGAATCCTTGGAAAAGGTGTCATTGCAGGAGAAAAAGTTATTTTATTAAAGCCCCAGACCTATATGAATTTAAGTGGGGAAAGTATTCGGGAAGTGGCGGAATACTATAAGTTAGATCCCGAGACAGAAGTGATTGTACTTTGTGATGATATTGCTTTGGAAACCGGTGCACTGCGTATTCGTGAAAAGGGAAGTGCTGGTGGGCACAATGGACTTAAAAATATAATTTTACATCTTCACACAGAGAATTTTATTAGAGTTCGAATTGGCGTGGGCGCAAAACCGGGAGATGGAGATTTGGTAAATCATGTTCTCGGTCATTTTACGGGGGATGATGCGGCGCTGATGAAGGAAACCGAAAAGACCATTGTAAAAGCAGTAGAATGTATGCTTTCAGAAGGTCCCCAGAAGGCAATGAGTCTTTATAATACCAAGAAGAAAAAGTAACGTAGGAATCAAAATGCAGTTATTTAATGCCCCTTTACAGGAATTACCGTTCTATGAAGAGATTACGAAACGTCTTTTGGCAGGGCGGGACACCATTAGTCTTTATGGTTGTGTAGATTCCCAAAAAATCCATATGATGCAGGCACTAGGCGCGCCCTATAAGGCGAAGCTACTTTTGACATATGGAGAAAGCAGGGGACGTGAGCTTGCAGCAGAGTATGCATTTTATGATAAAAATGTTTGTTATTATCCCGCCAGGGATTTGATTTTTTATCAGGCCGACGTAAATGGTAATGCACTGGAAGCCGAACGAATGGCAGTGCTGGCGAGGTTATTAAAGGGAGAAGCGTTAACCATTATAACAACCTTTGATGCGCTTCTTACACCTATGGTGCCAGTAGAGATTTTAAAGGACTATATTCTGCATATTCAAAAAGGCGGAACGGTAGACGAAGAAAAGCTTGCGTTAGCCCTAACCCGTATGGGTTACGAAAAAAATTATCAGGTAGAAGTTAGGGGACAATTCTCCATTCGTGGTGGCATCATTGATATTTATGATCTGCTTTCTGAAAATCCATATCGTATTGAGTTATGGGGAGATGAAGTGGAATCCATTCGGTATTTTGATTTGATGACCCAGCGTTCTATTCAGGAACTCTCCGAGATGATTTTATATCCCTCCACAGAGCTTGTACTTTCTAAGGGTGAGAAAATCGCTGGCATTACGAAAATTTTAAAAGAGGGAAAACTGCGCGAAAAAGAACTTCGAGAAGAAGGAAGTACCGAACAGGCCTTTCACTTAAAGGTGCTTATGGAAGATTTGGAAAGCAGCAAAAATCTTTCTGCTTCGGCTTTTAACTTAGAAGGATATATTAAGTACTTTTATGATCATACAGAGACATTTCTCGATTATCTTTCTCTTGCGGAAGGCTGTGTTATTTTTGATGAGCCGGCTAGAACCCTGCAAAATGCAGAGGATATTATAAAAGAGTATGAAGCCAGCATGCAGCATCGATATGAAAGCGGATATGCTTTATCTCTGCAGGTTGACTTTTTGGAAGATGGTGCATCTGTCCTGGAACGAATCACGAAAGGTAGAAGTATCAGTATTTCTACCCTGCCAATCTATAAGCCGGAGCAGGGTGAACTTTTTTATGATGCTTATGCTGTGTATGAAGTGCAGGCAAAATCTGTTCTTTCTTTTCACGGCTCTTTCTTAGCCCTTTCAGAAAACATTAAGAAACGCAAGGCAGCAGGTGAGCGAATTGTTATTTTGTCTCCCTCCAGAAAAAGAGCAGAAAGATTAGCATCGGAGCTTACGGATGAAGAAGCCTATGCTTATTATACAGAGCGAAGTGATCATATTCTGCAACCGGGAGAAGTGGCCGTTTACTACGGAAAAATAAAAAAGGGATTCGAGTACCCCGGTCTTAAATTTACTGTTATAACAGAGAGTGATATTTTTGGCTCCGATAAAAAGAAACCACGACGAAAACGTTTCACAGAAGGAACAAAGATTAAGGGTTATGACGACCTTAAAGTAGGTGATTACGTCATTCACGAGTACTATGGCATTGGTATTTACAGAGGGATTGAAAAAATTGAGACCGATAAAGTTGCCAAGGACTATATGCGCGTTGAATATGCGAAGGGAGATAGTTTATTTGTTTTAGCCTCTTCCTTTGACGTTATTTCTTTTTATGCAAGTCGTGAAGCAGATAAGCCTCCGAAGTTACACAGCTTAAATTCTGTATCCTGGGTAAATACAAAAGCAAAGGCCAAAGAGTCTGCAAAGAATGCGGCGAAGGAACTGATTCGTCTTTATGCAGTCAGAAGCCAGAGAACCGGATATCATTATGCGCAGGATACTCCCTGGCAGCAGGAGTTTGAAGAACTATTCCCTTATGAGGAAACCGGAGATCAATTATCCGCTATTCGTGCAACCAAAGAGGATATGGAAAGCGGAAAGATTATGGACCGCCTCATTTGCGGCGATGTCGGATATGGAAAAACGGAAGTAGCACTACGCGCAGCTTTTAAAGCGGTGCAGGATAGCAAGCAGGTAGCGTATCTGGTTCCTACCACCATTTTGGCGCAGCAGCATTTTAATACCTTTGTGCAGCGTATGAAGAATTATCCGGTTCGCATAAAGATGTTATCCCGTTTCTGCACAGCAAAAGAAACGAGAGAAACACTGGAAGCCATGAAAGAGGGAACCGTGGATATTGTCATTGGTACCCACAAGCTTCTTTCCAAGAATGTAGTATTTAAAGATTTAGGGCTTCTCATCATTGATGAGGAACAGCGTTTTGGTGTAACGCATAAAGAAAAGATAAAGACCATGAAGGAAAATGTGGATGTTATGACGTTAACGGCAACGCCGATTCCGCGTACCCTTCACATGTCGCTAATTGGTATTCGCGATATGAGTGTCTTAGAGGAGCCACCCCAGGACAGACTGCCCATTCAGACATATGTATGTGAGTACAATGAAGAAATGGTGCGAGAGGCAGTTAGCCGTGAAGTAGCCAGGGGCGGACAGGTTTATTATGTGTTCAATCGCATTGAGGGAATCGAGGAATTTAGTAGCAGCGTAGCAGCGCTCGTTCCTTCGGCAAGGGTTGCTTTTGCACATGGCCGCATGGAAGAAAGAGAACTGGAAGAGATTATGCTTCGCTTTGTAGAAGGAGAAATCGATGTTCTTATTTCTACGACCATTATTGAGACAGGACTGGATATTCCCAATGCCAATACGATGATTATTCACGATGCAGACCGTTTTGGTTTGTCACAGCTCTACCAGTTAAGAGGCCGTGTGGGAAGAAGTACACGTACGTCCTATGCCTTTTTAATGTATCGCAGAGAGAAGGTACTTTCCGAGGTAGCCGAAAAGAGATTATCTGCTATTCGGGAGTTTACGGAACTTGGCAGCGGATATAAGATTGCTATGCGGGATTTGGAAATTCGTGGTGCGGGAAATATTCTTGGCAGAGAACAGCATGGACAAATGGCTGCCGTAGGTTATGACCTCTACTGCAAACTTTTAGACCAGGCCATTCGTGAGGAGAAGGGACTTCCGGAACTCACAGAGGACGAGGTCACGGTCGATTTGGATGTGGATGCATATCTGCCGGATGAGTACATATCCAATGAGCTGCAAAAACTGGACATCTATAAGAGATTAGCATCTTTCACAAAAGAAGCGGATTGCGATGACGTAGAGGATGAATTAAAGGATCGATTTGGTGATTTACCGAAGGAAGCAAAGAATCTTCTGCGGATTTCTCTTATGAAACTGACTGCGAAAAAACTGCACATTGATACCATTCGCGGCAAAATCGGAAAGATTCGAATCCTTATGCCACCGTCCGCACCAGTTAATGTCGAAGAGATTCCGGTACTGCTACAGTACTATAAGGGAGCACTTCGTTTACAAACCGTAGGGAAACCAGAATTTATCTATACCTATGAGCCAGTGGGACTAGTAGAAGAAGATGCGGTTCAGCTTCTTCAAGAGACGGAAAACCTATTAAGCCATCTTTATAAACTGTACTAGCCTCTATACTTGCGAAGAAGCCTAAAAATCAGTATAATAATTTTGTATTATGCTATCTTTTCAGGGGAAAAGTGTATTCTTTTTGGGAAGAATGAACAAAAATGAACCAGAATGAGAAGAAACAAAAAGACCGACGTCAGACTTTTAGAATGTTTGCCTTGGTGAGCCAGTTTGGATTTAGTATGCTGACACCCATTCTCATCGGTTTTTTTCTGGGAATGTTTTTGGATAAGAAGTGTGGTACGAATTATATTATGATTATTCTGTTCTTTGTGGGGGCAGTGGTTGGCTTTCGAAACGTTTATGTACTTGCAACAGGAAGTCTTACAAAGCATACCTACAAAAGAAACAGACAGGAAGATATACAGCCGGAGATTACATCGGAAGAAGATGCAGCCGAAAGGTTAAGAACTGGCAAAGCCCTGCCTAAGGAAAAGGACCCGGAGTGAAGCCATGGGGGAAGAGACAAAAGAGTCCGTTAAACAGAATCTGACCCTGGTAGAACTGATTGTTGGGATAGTGATTTTAGGAATCATCGCAGAGATTCCTGTACTGATATTTGCCGTAGGAAAGAGACTTTCATACAGCTTGTCACTCTTTGTGGGTGTTTTAACAGCCATATGGATGGCAGTTCATATGAAGTGGTCTATCGACAGTGCGTTTGATTATGACGCAAAAACGGCTGTAAAGCATATGCAGAAGAATAGCCTGCTTCGATATGCGGTTGCCCTTGTGGTGTTAGCCATTGCAGGTTACAGCGGATACTTTAATGTAGTGTTAGTATTCGTGGGAATGATATTTTTAAAAATTGCGGCCTATGCGCAGCCTCTTGTACATAAGCCGATGGTAAAGATTTTTGGGGAACTTCCCCCAGGACCGTCTCTTCCGGATGACGAGGAAGAAGAAACGTCCAAAGAAATTGTTTAGAAAGGTTGGAGCAAAAATGTCTACTGGTATGATGTTATCCCAAGACCTGGGATTCATGATCAAAGGTATTTTCCAAATTGGGGATACTGGCATTTGGGTTACTACAACGCATGTATGTTTATTAATCGTTCTGATTGCTCTTTGCGTATTTGCAATTTGTGCAGGACGCACCATGAAGAAAGCAACCGATGTTCCTGGCGGTTTTCAGAATGTCGTTGAGCTGATGGTAGATATGCTGGATGGTATGGTCGGCAGCACCATGGGCAAGAATGGTAAGAACTTCCGCAACTACATAGGAACCATTTTTATCTTTATACTAATCAGTAACCTTTCCGGACTTCTTGGCCTTCGTCCACCCACAGCCGATTATGGTGTGACACTTCCTCTTGGCCTTTTGTCCTTTACCCTGATTTTTGTAAATAAGCTTCGTTATCAGAAGCCGATTGGATTCTTAAAGGGACTTTGCAATCCTTGGCCTTTCTGGGCTCCTATCAATGTAATTGGTGATGTGGCAGTTCCGATTTCTCTGTCCTTGCGTTTGTTTGCAAACATTCTGTCAGGTACAGTAATGATGGCTTTGGTGTACGGACTTCTTGGCAAAATCGCTTACGGTTGGCCTAGCGTACTTCATGCATATTTCGATGTATTCTCCGGAGCAATCCAGACATACGTATTCTGTATGTTAACCATGACGTATATTTCAGACGCCATGACGGTAGAAGAGTAATACACGAAAAATTAAAAATTATAAAATTAAATTCCAAACAAATTTTTTAAGGAGGAACTTAAAATGGATGGTATGTTCAACGAGTATTTTATCGCAGGTTGCTCAGCAATCGGTGCAGGTCTTGCAGTTATCGCTGGTATCGGACCTGGTGTAGGTCAGGGTATTGCAGCAGGTCATGCAGCATCTGCAGTAGGCCGTAATCCTGGCGCAAAGGGCGATGTTACCGGTACCATGCTTCTTGGTCAGGCCGTTGCAGAGACCACCGGTCTTTATGGTCTGCTTGTAGCTATGTTACTCTTATTCGTAAAACCTCTTGGCGGAATTACCAAATAAGTAAGCTTACTAATATATTTTGTAGAAAGGAGGCTTACGAATAAGTATGGGTATGTTGTTAGCAGAAGGCATGGAGAGAATGTTTGGCCTTGACGCACAGCTTCTCTTTGACTCTGGTCTTACACTGCTTGCTGTATTTATCTTATTCCTGGTTGCATCCAATTTTCTGTTCAATCCTGTCCGCAAGATGTTAGACAGCAGAAAGAAGCGCATCGAAGATGACCTCACAAGTGCGCAGAATGAAAAAGAAGCTGCTGAAAAAATGCGTGCAGAATATGAAGCAAAGATTAAGGATACCGACAAGGAAGTAGAAAGAATTCTCGCAGAAGCAAGAAAGAAGGCGCTCGATCAGGAGACCAAAATCGTTGCAGATGCAAGAGAAGAGGCAGCGGGTATTATTAAGAGAGCCCAGGAAGAAGCCCTTCTTGAGAAGAAGAAAGTTGCTGATGAGATGAAGCAGGAAATGATTGCTGTTGCATCTCTGATGGCAGGTAAAGTTGTATCTAAGAATATTGATACAACCATACAGGACAGTCTGGTTGAAGAGACATTAAAGGAAATAGGTGACAGTACATGGCTAAGCTAGTTGCAGGAACCTACGGCGATGCCCTGTTTGAACTAGCTGTAGAGGAAAAGAAAGAAAAGGAATTCTTGGAAGAAGTAACTGTATTAAAGCAGGTGCTTCAGGATAATCCCGATTTTTCTGCTCTGATGAATCATCCGAAGATTACCAAAGAAGAGAAAGAAAAAGTGCTTCTTTCTGTCTTTGAAGGAAAGTTCAGCAAAGAACTTACCGGCTTCTTCAGATTGATTTTACAGAAAGACCGCTACGGTGAGACAGATGCAATCATCGAATGCTTTATTGCAAAGATGAAAGAGCACCAGGGTATTGGTACGGCGTATGTAACCACAGTTACACCCCTAAAAGACGAACAGAAGTCTGCCATTGAAAAGAAGCTTCTTGCTACCACCTCTTACAAAGAGATGGAAATGCATTATGAAGAAGATAAAGATTTGATTGGCGGTATGGTGATTCGTATTGGTGATCGTATTGTGGACAGCAGTATTAAAACAAAGCTGGAAAATTTAACGAAGGAATTATATGGCCTTCAAATTGGCTAATTGGCCAGATAAATATTTTAGAAAGGTGCGATAAGATCCATGAATTTAAGACCGGAAGAAATCAGTTCAGTGATTAAGGATCAGATCAAGAGATACGCAGACAAGCTTGAAGTCTCTGATGTTGGTACGGTCATCCAGGTAGCAGACGGAATTGCTCGTGTGCATGGACTTCAGAATGCGATGCAGGGCGAACTTTTAGAGTTCCCTGGCGAAGTATACGGCATGGTCATGAACCTGGAAGAGGACAACGTAGGTGCGGTTCTTCTCGGTAACCAGCGTAATATTAACGAAGGTGATACCGTAAAGACTACCGGACGAGTTGTTGAGGTACCTGTTGGTGATGAGATGGTTGGTCGTGTTGTAAATGCACTTGGTCAGCCTATTGATGGTAAGGGACCCATCTCTACCACCAAGTTCCGTAAGATAGAGCGTGTTGCATCTGGTGTTATTACCAGACAGTCCGTTGATACCCCTTTGCAGACCGGTATCAAGGCAATTGACTCCATGGTTCCCATTGGACGTGGTCAGCGAGAACTTATTATCGGTGACCGTCAGACTGGTAAGACTGCTATTGCAATCGATACCATCATCAACCAGAAGGGTCAGAATGTTAAATGTATTTATGTAGCCATCGGACAGAAGGCTTCTACTGTTGCAAATATTGTTAAGACATTAGAAGAGTTCGGTGCTATGGCTTATACCACCATCGTTGCATCTACTGCATCCGAGCTTGCACCCTTACAGTACATTGCTCCTTATGCTGGTTGTGCAATTGGTGAGGAATGGATGGAGAATGGTGAGGATGTCCTCATTATCTATGATGATTTAAGTAAGCATGCTACGGCATACCGTACACTTTCCTTACTTCTTCACAGACCACCCGGACGTGAAGCATATCCTGGTGATGTATTCTATTTACATTCCAGACTTTTAGAGCGTGCTGCTCGTATGAATAAGGAATATGGCGGTGGTTCACTAACTGCACTTCCTATCATTGAGACCCAGGCAGGTGACGTATCTGCATACATCCCTACCAACGTTATCTCCATTACCGATGGACAGATTTATCTGGAAACAGAAATGTTCAATGCAGGTTTCCGTCCCGCTATTAACGCAGGTCTGTCTGTATCCCGTGTAGGTGGTTCTGCACAGATTAAGGCAATGAAGAAGATTGCAGGTCCTATCCGTCTTGAGCTTGCACAGTATCGTGAGCTTGCGTCCTTCGCACAGTTCGGTTCTGAGCTTGACGATGACACCAAGGAAAGACTTGCACAGGGTGAACGTATTAGAGAGATGTTAAAGCAGCCTCAGTACAAGCCCATGCCTGTTGAGTTCCAGATTATCATTATCTATGCAGCAACTAAGAAGTATTTATTAGACGTTGCTGTAGAAGATATTCTTCGCTTTGAAAGTGAACTCTTTGAGTTCATTAAGACCAAGTATGCAGAAGTTCCTGAGTCTATTAAGACAAAGAAAGAGATGACTGCAGAAACCGAAGAGACCTTAGTAAAGGCTATCGAAGAGTTCAAAGCACAGTTTAAGTAAAATAAACATTGGATATAGGCTTTATGAGCTTATATCCTAAACCCTTCGGGGATTTGAGGTGATTTTTATGGCTTCTATGCGAGACATAAAAAGACGTAAGCAAAGCGTCGAAAGTACACAACAGATTACGAAAGCCATGAAGCTGGTTGCAACGGTTAAGTTACAGCGTGCTAAACAGAGAGCAGAGCAGAGTAAATACTTCTTTGATGCGATTTATTCAACGGTTAGCTCCATTCTTCGCAGAAGCGGTACCATCAACCATCGTTACCTAAATGAGCCTACCTCTGAAAAGAAGGCAGTGATCATGTTAACAGGTAACAGAGGTCTTGCTGGTGGTTATAACTCCAATGTAATTAAGCTGATTACAAAGAACGAGAAGTTTAGCAAAGAGAACACGGTGGTATATGCAGCAGGTAAGAAGGGTAAGGATTCTCTTGCTCGTCTTGGTTACACAATCGCAGGGGATTATTCCGATGCTATTGATGAACCGACATATCCTGATGCTATGAAGATTTCCAGAGATGTGCTTTCTGCATTTGAGAATGGTGAAATTGGTGAGATATATCTTGCTTACACCTTCTTTAAGAATACCGTTACCCATGAGCAGAGATTAATTAAATTGCTTCCTGTTGAAATCGAAGTGCCTGAACTTCCTGAGGGAGCTACGGAGGGAACCATTGGTGATTCTTCTGAGAAAGAAGATATGACACCCATGAATTTCGAGCCGGAAGATGTTGAAGCTCTTGATATGATTATTCCAAAGTATATGACGAGTTTGATTCACGGTGCGCTTATTGAAGCAGTTGCTTCTGAAAATGGAGCACGTATGCAGGCGATGGACAATGCGACAACCAACGCTACCGAGCTCATCGAGCACTTGTCACTGCTTTACAACCGTGCGAGACAGGGTGCAATTACCCAGGAGCTTACGGAGATTATTGCTGGTGCTGATGCCATCAGCTAAACCCATTTGGGTATAAGAATGCAAGGTTTTTGTCAGAAAGGATGAAAGACATGGCAGAGTTAAAAAAGGGTAAACTGACCCAGATTATCGGTGCAGTCTTAGACGTAAAGTTTACAGACGGTCTGCCCGAGATTAATGAAGCAATCCGCATCGAAACAAAAGATAGCGGTGTGCTGACCGCAGAGGTTGCCCAGCATTTAGGAGACGATACCGTTCGTTGTATCGCCATGGGTTCTACCGATGGTCTTGTAAGAGGTATGGAGGCAGTCGCTACGGGTGCACCTATTAAGGTTCCTGTTGGTGAAGCAACACTTGGCCGTATCTTTAATGTACTTGGTGAGCCTATTGATAATAAGCCTGCTCCGGAAGGCGTAGATTATGAGCCGATTCATAGAGCAGCTCCTTCTTTTGCAGATCAGTCAACCGAAACAGAACTTTTGGAGACCGGTATTAAGGTCGTAGACCTTCTTTGCCCTTACCAGAAGGGTGGTAAGATTGGACTTTTCGGTGGTGCAGGTGTAGGTAAGACCGTATTAATTCAGGAGTTGATCCGTAATATCGCAACCGAGCACGGTGGATATTCCGTATTTACTGGTGTAGGCGAGCGTACCCGTGAAGGTAATGACCTTTATCACGAAATGAGCGATTCTGGCGTTATTGAAAAGACCGCCATGGTATTTGGCCAGATGAACGAGCCCCCCGGAGCACGTATGAGAGTTGGTCTTACTGGACTTACCCTTGCAGAGTACTTCCGTGATAAGGGTGGTAAGGACGTACTTCTTTTCATCGATAACATTTTCCGTTTTACCCAGGCTGGTTCAGAGGTGTCCGCACTTCTTGGACGTGTACCTTCCGCAGTAGGTTATCAGCCTACATTGCAGACAGAGATGGGTGCATTACAGGAGCGAATTACATCTACAAAGGATGGTTCCATTACCTCCGTACAGGCTGTATACGTACCTGCGGATGACTTAACAGACCCTGCGCCTGCAACGACATTCGCGCATCTTGATGCAACTACCGTACTTTCCCGTAGTATTTCCGAGCTTGGTATTTACCCTGCGGTAGATCCACTGGAATCTACTTCTCGTATTCTGGATCCTCGTGTTGTAGGACAGGAGCACTATGAAGTTGCCCGTGGCGTACAGGAAATCTTACAGAAGTACAAAGAACTTCAGGATATTATCGCCATCCTTGGTATGGATGAACTTTCTGAAAATGATAGACTCGTTGTTAACCGTGCACGTAAAGTACAGAGATACTTATCTCAGCCTTTCTTCGTAGCAACACAGTTTACTGGTATCGAAGGAAAGTATGTTCCTATCTCTGAGACCATTCGTGGTTTCAAGGAGATTCTGGAAGGTAAGCATGACAGCATTCCTGAAGGTCTCTTCTTAAATGCTGGTTCTATCGACGAAGTTGTTGAAAGAGCAAGCCAGAAAAAGTAATCCCGAAAGGAGTGAAGGCTGGTGGCTGAGAATACATTCAAATTAAAAATTGTGACCCCTGACCGGATCTTTTATGAAGGGGATGTGACAATGGTAGAGTTTAATACCACAGAGGGTGAAATTGGTATTTATAAGAATCATGTACCAACGACCTGTATTGTAAAGCCGGGTATACTTACCATTACCACCGAAGAGGAAGTAAAAAATGCTGCTCTTCATGCTGGATTTGTTGAGATCTTAAAAGACAGTATCACCATACTTGCAGAGCTTGTTGAATGGCCTGGTGAAATTGATCTAGATCGTGCTGAGAAGGCAAAAGACAGGGCAGAGGAAAGACTAAGCCAGAAGGCAGAAGGTATGGATGTGCTCCGTGCAGAACTTGCATTACAGAGAGCCATCGCCAGAATCTCTTCCGCACAGAAATAAATTGAACGTAAGGGCCGGTTCGATACCGGTCCTTTTCTTTCTTAAAAAATATGTTTAAAAAAGGAAAAGCACCAACAGGTATTATACTGATTATTTATTGCGTCCTGGTTTTTGTGGGCGCTCTTTTTGGTGTCAGTGCCATTCTAAATCGTGGAAATACCGATATGACAGTGGAGCTTTCCGAGCCCTCTATTCCTACTATGGTATTTACTTTGGATGGGATGGATTACAACCTGCAATACGGGTATTTGGAGGAAATGACCCCCTCCCTTTTACGTGATTGTATTACACCGCTCGAAGCTAATCGAAATATCGCATTTCGCTTTGACACCTATGGAAATAAAATAGAAAGAATTAGTTATAAACTGCGTTCTTTAGACGGAAGTCGTCTAATTGAGGAAGGCACGATTTACAACTATTTGGAAAAAGGGGATAGTATTTCTGCGGAAATCCGTTTCAAGGATCTTATTGAATCGGGAAAGGAATACAGCCTTTGTATTCTCGCAGAGCTTGGAAATGGAAAGGCAGCCAGATATTACAGCCGTATTATTGATTCCCCAGATCTTAAAGTGGCAGATAAACTGAAATTCGCTTATTATTTTACAAATACCACTTATGACCGTACCAGAGCCCTCTCTGAATTAACACAATATATGGAGAGCAACAGACAGGGTGATAATAGCAGTTTTGCATACACCAACATTCATTCTTCCATGAACCAGTTAATATGGGGAAATCTTCCTATCAGACAGGTAACAATGCCTATTGCTTGTATCAGAGATATTAGTAGCAATGAGGGAAGTATATCTTTTGCGTATTATGTGGGAATTACACAGGAAGAGAAGGAAGTCTATGGATATGTAAATGAAGAAATCACATTGCGTGAGGGAAAAGAGAGATATTATCTTATAAATTATGAGCGAACCATGGAGCAGTGTTTTGATATTGACAGCGGAGTCATGGCGAACAATAAGATTGTGCTTGGAATTACCAAAGAGGATACACATCTTACAGAAAGTTCAGACGGAAAATTCTTAGCATTTGTGAGTGGCGGCAAAGTATTCAGTTATGGCTCCAGCGACAATCGTATGTCCGTCATTTATGATCCCTATGACAGAGAAGTAGAGGATCTTAGAAAGAGCTGCCGTAATTATCGTATCAAAGTATTCTCTGTCGAGGAAACAGGTAATGTCTGGTTTATGATTTATGGATATCAAAGCCGAGGCATCCATGAGGGACAGGTTGGTACAGCCATTTATCTTTATGATGGACAGCTAAATACGATTGAAGAGATGGTATACGTTCCTTATAGGGGTTCCGTCTCTCTACTCTATGAAGAGGTTGAGGAACTGGCCTATGTAAATAGCCAGCAACTTTTCTATATGAAACTGCAAAATACAGTATATTGTATTAATATTAAGAATCATACCGTAGATGTATTGTCTGAAAATATTCCAGAAGAGGGGTTTGTTGCCAGCAATAAAGAAGGTGTTGCGGCCTGGGTAGAAGGAACGGAATTATACGGTTGTGATACAATCATCCTTAGAAATCTTCGATTTGGCAGTACAAGAAATATCACAGCAGAAGCAGGATGCTGCATTCTTCCGATAGGATTTTTTGGAGATGCGTTTATTTATGGGGAAGCGAAGAAGTCAGAAATCGTAAATCTTCCGGGTGAAGCTATATTTTTCCCGATGCACCATTTACAGATTGTTTCGCCAACGGGAACGGTTTTAAAGGATTATAAGGAATCCGGAATTGTGGTAACAAAAGCGGTAGTATCGGATGGTATGGTTTCCTTAGAAAGAATGAAGAAGGAAGATGGCAAATATGTGGATACCCTTCCCGACCAGATTTTAAATAATGTTTCGGATGCCAGCAAGGTAAATACCATTCAGATAGCAGTTACAGACAATTATGAAACGATCTGTCAAATTGCGCTTCGAAAGGATTTGGAAGTGAAATCCATGAAGACACTTTACCCTCGTTATGTGTTATTTGAGGGCGACAGAGAGATGGATATGCCTGTGGAGGAAGGCTTACTGGAAAGCTATTTTGTATACAAAGATGGTAAGCATATTACCACGACAACAAGTCTTGTGAAAGCCATTCAAACAGCTAAGGAATGCGGTGGAACGGTGCAGAATGGAGAAGGTCTGTACCTTTACAGAATTTTAGAACCAAATGAGAGAAATCAGATTATGATTCTGAAAGAAAGTACACTTCCAAAGGATACTTCGGAAAAACATTCTCTGGCAGCCTGTGTGGAAGCAATGTGTTATAAAGAGGGGATTCGTATCGATGGTGAGAGCATGTTAGCAGCGGGAAAAACTGCTTCGCAAATTCTGGAAGAGAATATTCCTTCTTCCAGGGCCCTTTCTCTTTATGGATTGGATTTAGATACGGTACTGAGTTATGTTCAGCAGGATTATCCTGTACTAGTACAGATGAAGAATATGTCACTTTTATTAATTGGATATAATCAGACGGAAGTGGTACTTTGGGATCCTGTGAAATCAGGGGTTTATAAAATCACGAGAAGAGAAGCTGCTGCTCGTTTTGCGCAGGAAGGAAATCCCTTTATTACGTATATAAGATTTTAATATGAACTATATTGTATTTGACCTAGAATGGAATCAGCCGATGGATGGAAAAAGCTCCAAAGAAAGAGAGCTTCATTTTGAAATCCTGGAAATTGGTGCTGTGAAGTGTAAAAAGGATGGAACCATTTTAGATTCTTACAAGCAGGTAATTAAGCCTACGGTATACCATCGGTTAAATAAATATACGGCGCAGATGATTCAAATTTCGGAGGAAGAATTAAAGGCTGGTATGTATTTCACAAAAGCTGTGAGAGAGTTTCTTGCCTGGTGCGGGGAGGAGCCATACACCTTTGTAACCTGGGGAAGTCAGGATGTGTTAGAGCTTCGTGAAAATATGAATTATTATAAATTATCTTTGGCAGAGGGCCCTTTTTCCTACATTAATTTACAGAGAATATATGGGATTTGTACAGGGGAAGAAGACCGAAATAAGGGGTTAGAAGCTGCCATTGATGAGCTGGGACTTGAAAAGGATATTCCCTTTCACCGGGCATATAGTGATGCGTATTATACGGCTAAAATTTTTGGAAAGCTTCCAGGAGAACTACTGGATAAATATCCTTCTTACGATCTTTATGAACCACCCAGAACAAAAGAAGAAGAGATTTTACAGGTAGGCAATCGGGAATTTTTATATGCTTTTCAGGGAAATAAAACAAAAGAGAAAGCTTCGAAGGATCCCAGTCTTTATGCTACCTGTTGTCCAAAATGTGACGGAAAATTAGTAGCTAAAAAGATGAATTATACCAGTACGAATACAGGGAATGTTTGTCTTGCCAAATGCAATAAACATGGTTATATGACGGTAAAGGTCAGAACCAGAGAATCCCTAAAACACATTTGGTATGTTGAAAAGGTTGTACGGTATATTACGGAAGAGGAAGCACAGAAAATAAAGGAAAAGAAGAAGTCCTCTGATGAGAAAAATGGCAGGAAATAAATCCCATGGCAAAATTATGTTTTGAAAATAAATTTATACTAACCAGAAAACTGCATAAAGAATACTGCAAGACAACTTATAAAAAGACCCGAAATAAGCGTAAAGTAGTCTATGGAATATTAGCGGTTCTTTTTCTGGCAGTGGCAGTGGTTGCAGCGCTCGTCTGGAAACTGCTTCCGGTTATCATCGCGGCCGGTGTCATTTCTCTGTTCTGTTTTTATTCTCTATTTTTTGGCTATGTATTATATGAGTGGTTTGATATGGGACGTTTAAAAGAGGAATTTGGTCCCGCGGTTGCTATGGTGGTTTCCTTTTATTCCGACAGAGTGGCGATTCGCGTGAATGATAAAAAGGTGGCATTTAAATATTCCAGTATAACCCGGTGTGTTGAAACAGAGAATTTATATATCTTCTTTGTATATTCAGAGGGGATTATAGAACATGGTCAGGCTTTATTTAAGAAGGGATTTAAAGAAGAAGAAATCCCCGCCTTTCAAAAATATATTAATGAAAGAACGGGGAAAGAAATTTTTATGGGTTTATGAATCGTCCCGCGTTGGAGTTCCAACACGGTACATACTGCTGTAACTGGTCCGTCGCACCTGCTGCACGGGCTTTTTTTGTGCAGTATTTTGCGACGCCTGCGCAGGCTTCTTCCTAGGGGAGTTTCCTTCCTGGGAAAGCGGTTTTTTTGCATAGCCAGTGGTCATTTCACTATCCTTAAGACGATAGGTGTCAATCTGGTTTGGATTCGTTTTTTGCACAGCAGATTCTCTTGTAATGGTTTGCACAGTCTTTTGTCTGCTTGCAATTTCTGCTTTGCTGGCTCTTCTTGCAGCAAGTAACTCTCTTTCTTTTCTGGCCTTAGCGTCTTCTGGCGACTGTGTCTGGGGACGTCTTTTTATTCTAATACTGCTGGTGCTTCGACTTTCAGAAGGAGAGGTCGCTCGCGGCGAAGGTCTGGCGTGATTTCTAGGGCCTGTGCTGCCAGATCTTCTTTTCTTAATATTGCTGGCTCTGGTGGGGTCCAAAACAAATCGTCGAATTCTTGTAAGAATGAAGAATACTGCAACAATAATAGCGACAGTAATAAACAGCGCCAAAAATACTTTTTTTACATTAATGAAGATGGGACGATCCTTTGCCTTCTGATTTTCAGGAAGTTCATTAGTATAAGAAATGGTTTCGGCGGAGTCGTTATAGATGATTTCGCCATTTCCTACAAGTGCACCATGATAGGTATACTGAATATAAGCAATGGCAGAATCATTTTCCCCACCATAAACCAGTGAGGTCTCTGTATCCTCAAAAGAAGCACCATTGGGAAGAAGAACGGAGGATTTATCTTTTACAGAAAGAATTGGTTTGGTACTTCCAAAAATATCGCTGGAAGAGTTGAAGAAATCTGTTTTTCCGACGTGGAAGCGTTCTTCCTGTTCTGAAATCTTATAGGAAGTAAAATTGTTAAAACCATAAGCAAAAAGCGTGTTGGTATCGGCAAACTGGTCTGGACTTTCTTCTTTCATAATTACACAGATGAGTCGCAGACCATTGTTTTCTGCACAGGAAACCAACGTCTGTCTTGCAACATCCGTATAGCCAGTTTTAGAACCCAAAAGACCCTCGTAGTGATAGCTGCATCCAGGGAGCATTTTGTTGTGGGAGCCTAAATAATGTTCACCGTGGGGGTGACCGTCATCTTCTTCAATGTGATAGGAAAGAAGAAGCGAAATACGGCTTAATTCCTCATGTTTAAAAAATTCTTCGCCAATAAGGGCAAGATCGTAAGCAGAGCAGTAATGATTTTCATCATGATAACCATGAGGCGTTACAAAATTACAGTCGGTGCAGCCAAGCTCTGCCGCTCGTTGATTCATCATAACGACAAATTCTTCAATGCTTCCAGCCACGTGCTCTGCAAGCGCATTACAGGCTTCATTTGCAGAACTGATGAGCACACCATGTAAGAGCTCCTCAACGGTCAGTTGTTCTCCGGCAACTAGTGCCATATTGGAACCATTACGACCGCGATTATCAATAGCTGTCTGACTAATGGTTACGAGTTCGTCCATATTGCAGTTTTCGGCTACAAGAATACAGGTTAACAGCTTGGTGGTGCTGGCAGGAAATAATTTTTCGTGTATGTTTTTGCCATAGAGAACAGTCTTTGAATCCACATCAAAGAGAACGGCAGATTCTGCACTGATGGCAGGTCCCTGTGGCCAACCAGGAATGTCATTGGTTTCTACTTTTTTCTTTTTGCGTTCTTCCGCTTCTGCAATCAGTTCGTCCGAAGAGGTTGCCTTAGCGGCAAGCGGTATAAAAACAAGACTGCTTAGGATTAGCAGGGAAAAAAGTGCCCGAAACAGGGTAACTGTTCTGTGTTTTTTGCTACGAAACAAAGACAGCATAACAACTCCAAAAAGTTTACATAATTATTTTTATTTTACATCTTTTAAGGTAAAAAATGAAATCCAATATAGATTAATGAACTAAAACTTGTGCGTATCAATCAAAAATTGCTGAAACATCTATGAAAAATGACGAAAAGTTTGCAAGTGACAGACAAGTTGTGTAATATTAATCTGTGATAATTGTGTGAATTGTAGTTTGTACGAGGATGTTATGCGACTTAGAAATGTAGCAGGATCCAGAGAGAGGATTGCAGAAAGTCCTTTTGTTGTAAAAGATCCAGTTGAATATAAAGGAAGGTGGAAGGAAGTATTTGGGAATGAGAATCCTATCCACTTAGAAATCGGTATGGGAAAAGGTCGTTTCGTAATGGATATGGCCAGACTTCATCCAGACATCAACTATTTAGGAATTGAGAAGTATAGTTCTGTACTGATTCGTGGAATCCAGAAGATGGAAGAAGATCCCTTACCAAATGTAAAATTTCTTCGAATGAATGCAGAAGAAACACCGGATATTTTTGCGCCGGAGGAGATCGAAAGAATATATCTTAATTTCTCAGATCCCTGGCCTAAGGACAGACATGCACAGAGAAGACTTCCCAGCAGAACTTTTCTTGGCCGGTATGATCAGTTCTTAAAAAAAGACGGTGTAATCGAATTTAAGACGGACAATGAAGGTCTTTTCGTATTTGCTCTGGAAGAAATTCCCGAGACAAAGTGGAAGATTGTTGCAAAGACGAGTGATCTTCACCATGATGAAAAGATGTGTGAAGGAAACGTCATGACAGAGTATGAGGAACGATTTTCCTCTATGGGGAATCCAATTTATAAGTATATAATCAATCGGTAGAGGGGCCGGGAGAGAGATGAGGAGATGACTATGAGAATGGAAAAGAGAACAAACAATAAGGGTTTTTCCCTTGTAGAACTAATTATCGTTATTGCCATTATGGCTATTTTGGTTGGCGTGCTTGCACCTGTACTAATGAGACAGTTAGAGAAAGCAAAGGTATCTTCTGATTTATCAAAGCTTGAAACCATCGCAGCAGCCATTGAGTATGGATGTGTGGAGCAGGGTATTTTGGAAGATCCCACCTCTCAGGCACTTGCGGACTTAATCGATGCGAGTGTTGCAACGCCACTACAACTTAGTATTTTTGAAAATCCTACCTATAAGAACTGCGAACTGGCAAAGTATGTGAGGGAAACGGCTGGTGTTACAGATTTTAATGATGCCACCATTAATAAATTATTTAAATCTTACAGAGGCGCAGGAAGTAAGATTTATTTCTCTCGTCGTGGCTCCTATGTTAACCCCATTGTTATTTGGATTACTTATTCTGACAGAACAGGAAAGAAAAAGCCGGCAGCTGCGGAGGCAACGCATTATACCCAGATTACCAATGAGGTTGCATTAGACTAATGAGAATGAAAAAGGACCTTTCGAAGGTCCTTTTTTTGTGCCGTGATTAATAGGGAATGGTGTCGGAAAGACCGCTTAGGTAAGAGAGGCTCTCCCCGATGGAAAAAGATTTATCTTTATTGGAAAGCGCTGCGTTAAGCTGGCGAAGCAGTTTACGATGCTTATCTCTTGCCTTTTTAAACAAATCCGTAAAGCTTTCTGTTGATACAAGAGAAGCATCCCAGGGATTCGCCCATGCATCATGCTGTTTATTCAGAGGGTCTTTATTGACAGCCCTATGGTCTTCGGGGATTTGAGAAGACAGGGTGGCTTTTACATGTAAAGCCTTCTCGATGCGCTGGAAGAGACGTTTCTGTTTGCCACTTCGGTTATGAAAAGGCGCCCATGTCATAGGCATAATATAAAAATCAAGACCACAGGTTCTGGAAAATGCCGGTTCTGTGGGATAAGTATCACAGGTGGCTTCTATAAATAGTTTCCGGAGAACCTTTTCATCAAACCTGTTTAGCCAGTGATATTTGTGTCTTGGTAAATAAGATGGTAAAGTCTGCAGCACATTTTTTACAACTACAAAATCAAGATCGGTTTCCAAGATGGCATGCCGTATAGAATACTGCGGATCCTCTTTGTCAAAGTCTGTTCGTGCATAAATGAAAGGATGGGTAGCCGTATCCAGAGCATAATGACCTAAAAAGCCAGCCAAATAAGCAACGGCAACTTCCTGCTCTAACGGATCCTGAAGCTTTACGATTCTTTTATACATATTCGTAAAGAAGGCACCCGTGTTTGTGGTATGCATGAGCCTTCCTAATGTTTTCTTATGAAGAATGGCCTGCAAAAAGAAGAAACAGGAATCAGGACCCTGGTTTCCTAAATTGTAGGGGATTGGGTGCTTCTGACAGCATTCCTTCACATAAGAAGGATTTAATCCGCGTAAGCTACTGACACCAAAGGCATAATGTGTATCAAAACTGGGCATAGAACGATTTCCTTTTCGTGAGATTCATACTTTTTCAAAAAGTACTCTTATGGTATCATAAAATGATGAATTATGAGAAATAGCAAGGGTATTTGCCTGTGATAAAGAATATTATTTTTGATGTTGGAAATGTTTTAGTTGATTTTAGAGATTTGTCCTATATGGAAGATCTCGGGTTTTCTGAGGATGTCATCCAGCTTTTTCACAAAAAGGTGGTGCAAAGCTCTCTTTGGGTAGAATTAGACAGAGGGGAGATTGACCCTGCATCTGTTATTGCGGAGATGATAAAACTTGTGCCTGGTTATGAAAAGGAAGCAGCTCTCTTTTTTGAGAGATTAGAGGAGATTGTTGTATCTTTTCCTTATGCAAGACCCTGGTTACAGGAACTCAGAGAAAGGGGATACCAGATATATCTGTTATCCAATTATCCGAAGAATCTCTTTGAAGAACATGAAAAAGATGGTAGGTTTACCTTTATTGATGTGATTCATGGCAAGGTTGTTTCTGCTTATGAAAAGGTTATTAAACCAGACCCGGCAATTTACACCTGCTTACTGGAACGATACGGCTTAGTGGCGGAAGAATCTGTATTTTTAGACGATCGTCTGGAAAATATTGAGGCCGCCAGAGCACTTGGAATTCAGGGAATTCATTTTACCTCTTATGAGGAAAGCCGCAAGGCACTTGAAGCATTGTTGTTAGAAAAATAAAAGGAGTTACTATGGTTGTTTGCATCTCATTTGGTATTGTTTTCCTAATCATTGGTGTGCTGGAATTATTGCATGTTATGCCGGCATTTCTAGATGATTTGTTTAAGTTACTGCCAACGGCAATATATGATAAATTTGGTCTTATTTGTGCGATTCTTGGTGCTGTATTATTAATCGTTGGCATTATTCTTGTTACTGTAAGTAAAGCAAAGGAAAAGAAACTTCATGACCGTTTATTAAATGCGCCTTCCCGTCCGAAGGAAGTGGAATATTATAGTCCAATGGGTTTAGATGAAGTGCGCGCAGCAGCTGGTATGACCCAGCGCGTTTCAACAGGAAGTGATAATACCCTGAGAGCAGATGGAAGCTTATCCATTGCAAAGATGCAGGGAGGGGATACCAAACCAGTTAGCTCTACGGCTCCTCTTGTGCAGGGTGGTGCTCTTGGCGGAATTAGTAAGGCAGCAGCTGGCCCTGTGGATAATAGTGGATTAAGTGCAGCCTTTTTACAGAGAGAGAAAGAAGAAAAAGCAGAATACGAACGCGTACAGGGAATCTATAAGGGAACGGGTACCAATACCAATCCTTTATACAATCCAAACAATGGTGGACTGATGATGGGTGGTCAGCCTGGACCTTCTGTGGGAGCTCCTGATTTTATGGGTACCCAGAGTAATACACAGGCGGCTATGCAAAAGAGTCCAGCACCGGCTTATCAGGCACCAGCTTATAATGCGCCGAAGCCAAATTATAATCCATTAACAGGTCTTGCGCAGCCAGCTAGTCCAGCGCCTGCTATGAATGCTAACCCGTTAATGGGAGGTGGTAACCAGAATCCGTTTTTGAGCGGTGCGAATTCTCCAGTTATGCCGATTCCGCAGGCACCTGCTCCTGCGCCCGCGCCAGAGCCTCCTAAACCACAGGGTGGTTTTGTACTGACAAGTAAGGGAGAGAATCCAATGCTTGTTCAGGGAGTACCTGGTGGAATGACACCTGTGCAGACGATGAATCCCACAATTCATTCGATGCCCGTACAGGGAAGCCCTTCCATGCCTACTATGGTGCAGTCTGCGCCGAGTCCGATTATGGAGAACCTCCCTCAGGCACCTGTGATGCCTGCGAATATGGGACAGGGTACACCCAATAATAACCCTTTATTTAGACAATAATCTTTGGAGGAATGAATCATGTTTTGTCCAGTTTGTGGATCAGATAATATTGATGGAGTGAAGTTTTGTGCAGGTTGTGGCGGAGAGATGCCAAGCGAGCAAAATGCCATTACTTCGATGGATATGTATCAGAGCCAGCCGATGATGGGGATGCAGCCTTACGGAGCTCCCCAGCAGATGCAGCAGCCTTATAATAATGCAACCATGAACAACCCTTATGGTGGATATCAACAGCCGACTCCTTATGGCCAGCAGCAATTTTACATAGAACCTCAAAAGCCGAAAGGAACCAGTATTGCTTCCATGGTTTGCGGTATTGTTGGTTTATGTATGGTATGCTTTCCCTTTGTAGGATTTGCGACAGCAATCGTTGGACTTATTCTTGGTCTTGTCTCCCTTGGTAAGAAAAGTGGCGGAAAGGGCATGGCTATCGCAGGTGTTGTTTGCAGTGCCGTTTGTATACTTATTTGGGTAATCGGTGTTGTTTGGGCCTGCTCAGAGGGCGGTGGCTTTAGTGGTATTACCTTCTAGGATTTTTGTATGGTAGAAGAAAGCCGTGATACAAAAATATTTTTTGTGATTGCGATAATCTGTATGGGACTGGCTCTGATAGGAGCCATTCTGTGCAGATTTTTTCATATTAATCCACAGCATCTGGGATATGTGAAGGATTGGTTTATGGAAAGAACCGGACTATACTGTCCCGGTTGCGGCGGAACGAGAGCTGTGCTATATCTGCTTTATGGAAATATTCCTATGGCTTTTGTTTATCATCCAGGTGTTGGATATATGGCATTATTGCTGGTTGTCTGTGTGGGAAGCAATCTTCTGCATGTAGTATCAAAAAGGAAGATTCAGCCCCTTAGGGCAAGTCGCTTGTACTTTTACGGATTAATTGTTGTGATTTTAGCACAGTGGATTATAAAGAATATTTTTGTGGTAACGATGCATCTTTATGTGCTGAACGGATGAAAAGGTTTACATAAGGAATGAACGATTTACATAACATGTAAAAAGTTCGAAAATTATGTGAAAATGGGGCTAAATAGACTTTTTGAGCCTCTTTTTTTTTGCTAAAATAAAATGAGGTTATAGGGGAAAAAATATAATATGGCAAGAGATATTCGAAGAAAGACACAATCTTATCTGGTCGTTATTTTAGGGAGCTTTTTTTTCATATCCCTAGTGGCTCTCTCTAGCTTTCTCGCAAGAACACCCTTAAATAGTTACAATGGTGTAGTAAGTGCCATCCAGCTTACCGTATGTCTGGTGATGGTCTTTTTAGAGGATAGACGGGAAGGTCTTATTGCTTCTACAATTCTTCTGCTCACTTCTATGGTTGTAGTTTTAAACAGCTTTTTTAGATTTGGCAATTTAAATGCCTTATCTGGTTTTGCAAACAATGTTGTTTATCTGATTATTCTTTTTATCGTATCCAATGCAAATCATAAGCGACAAAAAATGATTGTGACGGATTCCTTAACGGGCGTTGCAAACAGCCGTGGTCTTTATGCAATTATGCGACGTTTAATGGAAAATAATCGTCCTTTTCATGTGGTCACAATAAACCTCATGAATTATCGACTCATTAATGATAATTATGGGCATGAGTATGCAGATAAGCTGATTCAGATGATTTCCAAAGATATGCAGAGTATTCTTGGAAAGAAGGGTGTTGTTACCAGACTCTCTGGTGCAGAATTTGTACTGGTTGTCTTCGGAGAACACGAGGTGTCTGTTATAGCAAATCATATTCTGGAATACATTCGTGAAAAGAAAACCGTTACTATGCATGGTATGCAGAGAGAGAGCTTTTTGACAGCGCATGCAGGTGTCGCTTCTTTCCCGAAGGATGCAGCCCAGAGTGATGCTCTGTTAAAATGTGCGGATATGGCGCTTCGATATGCGATTAGTCAAAAGACGGCTTCCGCATGCATTTATGATAAGAATGTTTTTGATTACGAAGACCGTAGAGAACAGGTGGAGCAGATGATTCGAAAGGGTCTTTCCGATGAACTGTTCTATATGGTTTATCAGCCGCAGTTTAAAGCAAAGGATAAAACGCTTCGTGGATTTGAGTCGCTCATCCGATTAAAGACAAAAGATGGGGACATCATTAGTCCGGGAGAGTTTATTCCCGTAGCGGAAAAGAGCAGTCTGATTCAGCGTATTGATGATTATGTACTGCGTAAGGTTATGAAGGAAACGAGGGATTGGGTTGTAAAAAATCCGTCCGTCATTGTATCTGTAAATATTTCCTCTGGTAATGTTAGTTCGGAACACTTTATTGAAAAGGTTAAGGATTATCTGGAAGAAACGCAGTTCCCTGCAAAGAATTTGGAAATCGAAATTACAGAGTACAGTATGGTGCGTTCTGTAGATACTACCATTCAGAATATAGAGGCACTTAAGGAACTTGGTGTACAGATTGCACTGGATGATTTTGGAACAGGCTATACTTCCTTGTCTTACCTGGCGAAGATGCCCATTAATCTGTTGAAGATTGATAAGTCTTTGGTGGACGATATTGAAACGAATACCAAGAGTCGAGATTTCTTTAATGCCATCGTTTCTATGGGACATATGATGGGTTGTGAAGTCATTTCAGAAGGTGTGGAAGAAGAAGGACAGCTTTCCTATGTACGGGAGTATAATTGTGATCTAGTGCAGGGATATATCTGGAGCAAGCCACTTTCCTATGAAGATGCGGGCGCGTTAATAACAGAATAAGCAAATGAAAAAGCAGGTTTATCTACCTGCTTTTTTTGTGGATTTATACGCAGAAGTATAGCATTGCCAAATCAGGCGTAGCATCTGCATGTTCATATTCGAAATAGAGATGAGGATTCATACTGGATAGCCGCTCTAAGATTTCATAAAAACCTAACAGCTGATTATAATATTTTGTGCCGTAGGTGTTCTCCCTTTTTGCATAGGTTTGTATGGAAGAAAGAATAGAGGGCATAGGAAGACAAAGGCAGCAAGGGGTATCGCAGGGAATCCACTTTGTTATATATTTAAGCAGAGCATTCTTTCCCTCTTCAAGAGAGACATCTGGAAAAGAATAGTCTTTGCAAGAATCCCATAGAATTCGTTTAATCGGTGGCATATCCTCCGGATAAAAATGTCTTTGGAGATGTCTCTCATAAAAGGCATGGATAGAGGCTGGATCTTCCTCCAAGCAGAGAAGAACCTCGGGACTTCGAAAGATACTGCCTTCTGTTAATTTATAACAGAAATCATCTGGTGATAAGCCTGTAACAAAATTCTGGCCACGGGAAGAACTATAAGATTCTCCGGAAAAAATAAGTTTTGTAAAAAGAGGAAATTTCCTGATAGAAGAACTCATAACTTTTGTGAGATAAATATCCTTAAAGGATGCATTGCCAATCTGCACACTTTTAGCGATGCAGTCGCTGTCGGAAAAGATACTGTAAAACAGACTTACCTTTAGGGAAAGAGCAGTATCTTCCAAATCGATGCGAAGTGTTCTGGTATCGAAAGAAAGTCCAAATGTAGAAGGAAGACCGTGAATCGATGGCTTTCCTAATAGAATCTCATGCTGTTTGTAAGTAAGGGAAAGAGAGGAAAGTGCTTCTTCCGTGCGAATGCAAAGGGCCTCCTCAATGGTAGTATCCTCATGGTTTGTGGGATATTCGGGAATGGACGTTTCATTTACAGGAAAATTTTGGAGCGTTTTTCCATAGTAAATGTGATTTAATAGCCCTTCCGTGGTAAGCGCCATTGCATAGGTGGTGTTTGGCGTATCTAACCGGAATATTTTGTTTGCTTCATCAAAAGTAATATTCATAACAGACTCATTTCATAAAATTTAGATATCCAAGAAAGAAAACGGGGTTTCGCAGGAGGATTGCAGGAACTGCATGAGTAAGTAGGCTGCTCGAAGGGAGACCTTTTCTTCTCTTAGAATGCGTCGTACTTCCTCTTTGTCACATACAAGTACCTCTATGGTTTCAGTATCTTCTAAGGCCTGACGATGAGGAAGTTCTTCTGCAAAACCAAATACGCAGGCAGAAGCTTCATCGGTATAGCCAGCACCCATATAGAAGGGATTTCGAAATGCACTTTCCCCACCAAGGTATGGCGTAAAGATAAAGCCTGTTTCCTCCTTCATTTCGCGAATAGCAGCGTCCTCCTTTGTTTCTTCCCCATCAATTAGTCCAGCTGGCAACTCATACAAATAATCCCCCAGGGGATAGCGCCACTGACGAATAAGAATGATTTTGGAAGGATCCTTACGTAAAATGGGATAAATAACAATTCCTTCAGCCTTATGGGAACCACTTAGGGCTTTGATATAATCCGGCTTATTTCGGGAAACAAAATAATAGTCAAAGGGTCTGCCAGAATCCGTAAGGGCATCCATATGATAAAAATTGAGAAATTTGTTTTCATACAGCGTTTCTATACGAGTATGCTTTTTGGGTTTTTGATTTTCCTTCATAGAGTACCCCCCGACGCGAGTGATAAAAAGGCTTTTAACCTGTGTATCATTATAATACAAAGGTCTATTTCTTGTGGTATAATAAATCAGAGTATGTGGAAATTTTAGGGGCGTTATAAATACTATTAGAAAAGAGTGGAATGCTGCCAGTGGAAGGAAGAGCAGCAAAAGAGTTCTATGGAAAACTATGAAGTATTAAAAGATTTGGCAATTGTCCTTTTGGCAGCAAAATTTTTTGGTCTGATTGCTCGAAAATGTAAGGCTCCCATGGTTGTGGGCGAAATCGTAGCTGGACTTTTACTAGGCCCCGTTTTAGCCCTTGTAGTTAGTGGCAATTTCCTTGGAATAGGCCACTTTTTAAAGCCCATAGAAAATAGTGATTTCCTTGGAAAGATGGCAGAGATTGGTGTCATTCTCATCATGTTCTCTGCTGGACTTGAAACCAACTTAAAAGAACTGAAAAAATCAGGTGTAAAAGCACTTGCCATTGCCTGTATGGGTGTACTCATCCCCATGATTGGCGGTACGGTACTCTACCTTGCCTTTTATGGCTTTGATGGTTTTGGAACGGAGCAGTTCTTTAAAGGATTATTTATTGGCAGTATTATGACGGCTACCAGCGTTGGTATTACCGTAGAATGTCTGAAAGAGATGGGCTTCTTAAAGGGAGAAATCGGTCAGCTGATTGTCAGCTCTGCCATCATCGATGATGTCATCGGTATCGTTGTATTAACGTTTGTCCTTGGATTTAAGGATCCTGCTGCAAAGCCTATTAAGGTTGTTGGAAATACGGTAGCATTTTTGGCGTTAGCTGTATTATTAGGTATTTTGATTTACCGCATTATGAGACGGGTGGATGCCAAGTATCCGCATTCCAGACGAATTCCCATCATTGGATTAGGACTTTGCTTTGCCATTTCCTACTGTGCTGAGAAGTTCTTTGGTATTGCAGATATTACCGGCGCTTATGTGGCAGGTATTATGCTTTGCAGCATTAATGATGCTTCTTACGTAGACCGAAAGGTCAGCGTGACAGGATATATGTTCTTTGGCCCGATTTTCTTTGTAGGAATTGGACTAAAGACTGACTTCTCCAGTATGACAAAAGACATGATTGTCTTTGCGGTACTCTTTGTACTTGTTGCTATGCTCTGCAAAGTGGTTGGTTGCGGTCTTATGGCAAAAGCCTTTAAATATCCCGGCATTGATTGCTTAAAGGTGGGTGTTGGTATGATGACAAGAGGCGAAGTGGCACTGATTATCAGCCAGAAGGGACTTGCCCTTGGGTTAATCGATTCCTCCTTCTTTGCACCTGTTATTTTATTAATTATCGTTTCCAGTATTACGGTACCCATCTTATTAAAGATGTTGTATGCAAAGAAACCTGATCCGCAGAATATCTCATAGTCACCAGTTTATCGTTTGAGGTGCATGCTTATGAAAAAGAAAGTCATTATAGGTGTTGGAGCGGCCATTGTGGTTGCCGTTATAGCCATTGTTTTGGTGGGATTATTAAGTAAGCAGCCAACGGTTATTAATGGCTCAGAATCTGGTAATGAGGTTGTGGTTTTAGATATGGGCGAAGAGCCTTCCTCTCAGCAGACCGCACAGGCGACAAATAATACTACTGGTTCGGAGCAGCAGACGGAAGTGGTCGTGGAGGGCGATACAAAGGAGCCTTCGCAGGAAACGACGGAGACTACTACGGAAACTGAGCAGCAAACGACGGAGCAGCCCCCCGTAGAAACAGAAATTACAGAAGAGCAGACAACAGAGCAGGAAACAACAACCCCGGCTCCTGTTGAAACAGGTACCCCGGTTGCGAATCACGGTGAACTAAAGGTTTCCGGCACAGACTTAGTAGATGCTTCTGGAAATAAATATCAGATTAAGGGTGTATCTACCCATGGTATAGGCTGGTTTCCCCAGTATGTGAATAAAGAAAGTTTTCGCACGATGCGTGACGAATGGGGAATTAACTGTGTGCGTCTGGCAATGTATAGTGCAGAAGGAAGTGGTTATTGTACGGGTGGCAACCAGAGTGAATTAAAGGCTACGGTTAATAATGGTGTTAAATATTGTACAGAGTTAGGCCTTTATGCCATCATCGACTGGCACGTATTAGGAGAACAAAATCCGCAGACTTATCAGACCCAGGCCATCGCATTCTTTGATGAAATGAGTAAGAAATATGCGGATTACGATAATGTTCTTTACGAAATCTGCAATGAGCCCAATGGTGGAACCACCTGGGCCCAGGTAAAGAGTTATGCGGAAGCGGTTATTCCCGTTATTAAGAAAAATAATCCAGATGCCATCATCATTGTGGGAACACCAACCTGGAGTCAGGATGTAGACCAGGCAGCAGCGAACCCTATTAAGGGTTATACCAATATCATGTACACCATTCATTTCTATGCGGATACCCATAAGGAATGGCTTAGAACCCGTATGGTAAATGCAAAGAGAGCGGGTATTCCTATCTTCTGTACAGAGTTTAGTATCTGCGATGCTTCGGGTAATGGTGCGCTCAATAAGACAGAAGGAAATGCCTGGATTAAGACCTTAAATGATAATAATATTTCCTACTGTATTTGGAGTTTATGTAATAAGGCAGAGTCTTCGGCACTGATTAGCTCTAACTGTACAAAGTTAAGCGGCTGGACGGCATCTGATATTTCTGAGGTTGGTAAGTGGTATATTGATATTCTTGGCAACAAGATTGAACTTGGCTCCACATCTACGGAGACAACGGAAAATACACAGGAGAATCAGAATAACCAAAATAATAATCAGAATCAGACCACCACAGAGACCGCTTCCAGTGCGAACATAGAAGTATCTCTGGTCAGTGATAACAGCTGGGATGCCGCAGGTGGAAAGAAGGGCTACCAGTATAAGTTAGTGATTAAAAATACCAGTTCCTCTGCTGTAAAGAATTGGAAGATTACCATTGCCTACGATAAATCTATTTCCTTAGATAACAGCTGGAATGGAAATTATGCAGTGAATGGAACAAAGTTAACGGTTACCCCTGTTGATTACAATAAAGAAATTGCGGCAGGCAGCAGCGTAGAGGTTGGATTTATTGTAATTGCTTCTGGGGCGGTAGGAAATCCTACGATTACCATTGAATAAAGACAGGAAGATCTATGAAGAAAAAACTTCTGAAGAATTTAATCGTACCTCTTATGGCAGTTAGCATGTTGTTTGCATGCGGAAAGAAAGAGGACATCGTGGAGCCGGAAGAGGATCTTGGATCACTAGAAGATGTACTAGATGATGCCATGGCGATGCCGGTGGAAACACCTACCTATGAGACACAGGAAACGGTATCTATGGATGATGCTTCCTATGGGGAAACTGTGAGTGAAAATACAGTCAGTGAGAATGAAGCAGAAGCCCCTGTTTTGGACACACCTCCTACGGGAACAACTGTAGCTGTGACAGAGACAACTGGCCCCTGCGATATCACAATTATGAATATGTGCGGATACGACTGTGCAAAAGTAACATTTGTATTTGAAGGTGTTATGGATCAGGGTATTTTAGTAAATGGGGAGAAGAAGCTCAGAGATGGCGGTGTATGTACTTATACGTTTGTGGATGCAGATATCGTTCGCGCGCATCTTCCTGCAAAGCTTATTGTGACCGTAGAAGCAAAGGGCACCGAGCCTATTACGTTTGCACCTGCAACGATTTTAAAACTGGACGATTTACATGTCATTTTGTCCTATTATAATGGGGAATATCTTATAGAGACTGAGTAAACAGAGGGGTTATGGGGAAGAAAATTTTAATTGTGGAGCCAGATGCAGAATATGCAGAACCGGAGAAGGAACTGTTAATAAAGCAGGGATATTCCGTTCTTGTTGTAGACAGCGGGAAAAAAGCACTTCTTGTCTGCAAGAGAGACCAAGTGGATTTTCTAATAGCAGAGTCTAACCTTCCGGATATGGAAGGACTTGCACTTCTTCGTGAAGTGAAGGGGTTAGCAGATATTCCATTTATGTTTGTTGCAAGAGAGAATAATCCGGACAAAATTGCAGAAGCTTTTTTGGCTGGTTGTGATGATTTTATGACAAAGCCCTTTCATTTTGGGGAAATGAATGCTCGTATGAAAGCACGTATGAGCATGTACGACAGGTTTCATTTTAAAAAGAGTCCGGAGATAAAACAGCTTACTATAGGGGAACTTTTCATTGATAAGGTTGCCCGAAGAGTGGAGGTTGCCGGAGAAGAAAAGAATCTTACTGCAAAAGAGTATGATATGCTTCTTTTCTTAGCAGAACATCCCAATCAGGTTTTTTCCAAAGAGGAATTGTTCAGGGCCATTTGGGAAATGGAATCTGTGGGTGATATTGCGACGGTAACGGTGCATATAAAGAAGATTCGAACCAAGATAGAAAAAGATAGTACAAATCCCAAGTACATTGAAACCATTTGGGGAGCGGGTTACAGGTTTAAAGCATGAAGACAGAGATCTTATTTGAAGACAAGGATATTCTGGTGGTACACAAAAAGCCGGGTATGGCGACAGAGTCAGGCCGACTTGGTGAGATGGATGTAGTCAGTGAATTAAAAAATCATCTGGCGATGTCTGTATCCGATAATAGTGTGCCGTTTCTTGGTATGGTACATCGTCTGGATCAGCCGGTGGAAGGCATTTTGGTATTTGGTAAAACCAAAGAGGCCGCCGCAGATTTAAGCAGTCAGATTGCCAAAGCCGCAGCCGGATTTACAAAACGTTATAAAGCGGTTGTGTATGGACAGATGAGCCGTATGGAAGATAATCTTTTGCATTATGTCAGAAGAGGCCCCGGGAATAAGACCATCGTAAGACGTGGGGAGGGCCCTTTAGGCGTAGATGAAAGAAGAGCAGAGCTTTCTTATAAGGTGGTTGCAATCCGAAAGAAAGAGACCGAGTTAGAGGTGAAGCTTGGCACAGGCCGGTATCATCAGATTAGAGCGCAGCTTTCTTATATCGGTTATCCCATTTTAGCGGATACAAAGTATGGCAATGATGAGTCCAAAGCGTATAGCAAGCAGATGGATATTAAGCAGCTACAACTGTTTGCAAAGGAACTGGATTTCGTGCATCCTACAACCTTAGAAAAAATGCATTTTACCATCCCTGTGTAGGGCTTAGAGGAAATTATGGAAATCACATATTATCAGTTTAAAAAACTTGGAGACGGTCGGGGGAATCTAACGGCCATAGAAGGTGATGAGGATATCCCTTTCGCAATCAACCGTGTTTACTATATCTATGATACCCGAGAAGATATTGAGAGAGGGTTTCATGCCCACAAGTCATTAGAGCAGATAGTTCTTTGCATTCATGGCAGTGTAAGATTTACCTTAGATGACGGTGTGGAAAGACAGGATGTTGTTCTGGATACTCCCAATAAAGGGATTTATTTATCCAATGTTATTTGGCGGGAGATGCGAGATTTCAGTGACGATGCAATATTGCTAGTTCTTGCGTCAGAACATTATGACGAATCCGATTATATTCGTAATTATGATGAGTTCCTTCGTTTTGTGAACTCCCCGAAAGTAGTAAAATAAGCGCTTAGACGCCTAAATAAGGAGATAAAAATTATGGCAGACAAGAAAATGGTAGAAGCCATCACTTCCATGGATGAAGATTTCGCACAATGGTACACAGACGTTGTTAAGAAAGCGGAACTCATTGACTATACCAGTGTAAAGGGCTGTATGGCTATTAAGCCAGAGGGCTACGCAATTTGGGAATTGATTCAGTCCCAGCTGGATGCAAGGTTTAAGGCAACCGGTGTTAAGAACCTGTATCTTCCTATGTTCATTCCAGAGAGTTTGCTGCAGAAGGAAAAGGATCATGTAGAGGGATTTGCGCCGGAAGTTGCCTGGGTTACCCATGGTGGATTACAGCCACTTACAGAGCGTATGTGTGTACGCCCTACCTCTGAGACTTTATTCTGCGATTACTATAAGGGTGTAGTACATTCCTACAGAGATCTTCCACAGGTATGTAACCAGTGGTGCAGCGTTGTTCGTTGGGAGAAGGAAACCAGACCTTTCCTCAGAAGCCGTGAGTTCTTATGGCAGGAAGGTCATACTGCGCATGCTACCGCCGAGGAAGCACAGGAAAGAACGGAGCAGATGCTAAATGTATATGCAGATTTCTTAGAGAACGTTCTTGCAATTCCTGTTATCAAAGGACAGAAGACAGACAAAGAGAAATTTGCTGGTGCAATTGCAACCTACACCATTGAGACGTTAATGCATGATGGTAAGGCACTACAGGCCGGAACTTCTCATAACTTTGGCGATGGATTTGCGAAGGCTTTTGAAATTCAGTTTACCGATAAGGATAACACCTTAAAGCATGTACACCAGACCAGCTGGGGTATGACTACCAGATTAATTGGTGCCATTATCATGGTACATGGTGATAATTCCGGATTAAAGCTTCCTCCCAGAGTGGCTCCTACGCAGGTAGTCGTAATTCCCATTCAGCAGAAGAAGGAAGGGGTACTGGATAAGGCATACGAAATCGAAAAGAGCTTAAAAGAAATCGGTGTACGTGTACGTACAGATGATGTTGATAAGACACCTGGTTGGAAATTCTCCGAGCAGGAGATGCGTGGCATTCCTATGCGAATTGAAATCGGCCCCAAGGATATTGAGGCTGGCAAGTGCGTAATCTGCCGTCGTGATAATGGTGAGAAGATTGAAGTTGCATTAAATGAATTAACCGAAAAGGTGCCTGCACTTTTGGAAACGATTCAGAAGGATATGTACGAAGCTGCAAAGGCACACAGAGATGCACACACTTATGTTGCAACCACGATGGAGGAGTTTGAAAAGTGCTTCACCGAGAAGAGTGGATTCGTTAAGGCAATGTGGTGTATGGACCAGGCCTGTGAGGATGCGATTAAAGAGAAGTTAGCAGTAACCAGCCGATGCATGCCTTATGAGCAGGAGACATTAGCAGGTACCTGTGTATGCTGTGGAAAGCCTGCTAAGAAGATGGTTTACTGGGGTAAAGCATACTAAAGGAGCACATCTTGCACTATCACATTTTTACCGGTGGTGAAAAGAATACGCTTTTTTCCGAACTCATGGAAGATGTCAGGGATTTGCCAGAAGTAACGCTGGTGGATGCACTTCCTAGGATTCCTGCGGGAAAGCAGAAAATCTGGAAACTTTTGCATAACACAAAGTTAAACCAGAAGATGACCATGCCCTTCCGTGAGATGTTTTATAAGTATATGCCTTTTGAGGAAAAGGTTCTTGCAGAGGGAGAACATTGTCTTATATTTAACAATGTGTCAGCGCCCTTTATGGAGCCGGGGCTTCTGAAAAAATGGAAGAAGCGATATGGCATAAAGCTGGTATTTTATTTTCTGGATGTATATGATTCCTATTATGCGAAAGATGCAGGACTGCTTGTAAAGAAGGTACCATTTGATAAGGTCTATACCTTTTATCAGGAGGATGCTAAAAAGTACGGATTTACGTATTTTGATTCTTATTATAGCAGGCTGGAAATACCGAAGGTTCCCGTTTCACAAAAAGTATTTTTCTGGGGAACAGATGGTGGAAGGCGCGCTTTTGTGGAAGATACAGCAAAGCACCTTGGAAATCTTTCCTGGAAGTATGACTTTGGAATTTGCTATACCGAAGGGGAAGGTATAGATACGAACATTACGTATAATAAGCCACTTGCATATAAAGAAGTACTAAAAAGGTTAGCTGCTTGTGATGTGCTGCTTGATGTGGTTGGCGAGTATAGTAAAGGCGTATCGCTTCGGTACTATGAGAGCTTTGCATTTGGGAAGAAATTAATTACCAATAATCCTTTGGCAAAACAGATGCGTGGCTATGATCCAGAAAGGATATTCGTCATCGAAAGGCCAGAAGATATTACAGAAGCTTTTTTACAGAAAGATAGTCCCCCAGAGGAGAAGACACTTTTTTCTCCCACTCATTTTATAAAAGAATTAAACGCACTATGGGGTGCGAAGAATAAGGAATAGAAAAGAGGAAAAATCATGAATGTACTGGTTATCAATTGCGGCAGTTCTTCATTAAAGTATCAGTTAATTGATTCTGCTTCCACAGATGTATTGGCAAAAGGTCTTGTAGAACGAATTGGAATCGATGGCAGCTGTATTACCCATACACCTGCTGGCAAGGATAAGGTGGTTAATAAGACCGATATTCCTGATCACAACAAGGCAGTTGCTCTTGTTATCGAAGCATTAACCGATGAAAATCATGGCGTTATTAAATCCTTAGAGGAAATCGGAGCAGTTGGACATCGTGTAGTACATGGCGGAGAAAAGTTTAATAAGGCGGTTCTCATCAATGAAGAAGTTATGAAGGACATTGAGGAACTTTCCTCCCTGGCACCTCTTCATAATCCTGCAAACTTAATTGGTATTCGATCCTGCCAGGCGAATATGCCTTCCACACCGCAGGTAGCTGTATTTGATACCGCTTTCCACCAGACCATGCCAAAGAAGGCTTATTTATATGGTCTTCCCTATGAATATTATGAAAAGTATAAAGTGCGTCGCTATGGTTTCCATGGAACCAGCCACGATTTTGTTAGTAAGCATGCAGCAGAGATGCTTGGTAAGGACCGCAAGGACCTCAAGATTATCGTTTGCCATTTAGGAAATGGTGCTTCTGTATCCGCTGTAAAGAATGGCGAGTGTATTGATACTTCAATGGGTCTTACTCCATTAGAAGGTTTAATTATGGGTACCCGAAGTGGTGATATGGATCCTGCAATTATGGAGTACATCTGCCAGAAGGAAAATCTTTCTGTAAGTGAAATGAATACCGTATTAAACAAGAAGTCCGGTGTATATGGTCTTTCCAATTACACTTCCAGCGATTTTAGAGATCTTGGTGAGGCAGCAGATGCAGGCAACACCTATGCAAAGGATGCACTCGATACTTACAGCTACCGCGTAGCAAAATATATCGGTTCCTATATGATGGCTATGGGCGGCGTAGATATCATTGCTTTTACCGCTGGTATTGGAGAGAATAACTACACGGTAAGAAGAGGGGTTTGCAATTACTTAGAAGCGATGGGTATTGCCATCGATGATGAGAAGCTTAAGATCCGTGGCGAGGACTTAATTGTGTCTAAGGAAGGCAGTAAGACCGCTGTTATGATTGTTCCTACCAATGAAGAACTTGCAATCGCACAGCAGACACTTGCCCTTGTATAAGGATGAGAAATGGGATGGGGTTACAAAAAGTAGCCCCATTTTTATTTGCTGCAATAAAAATGAAAAGTGAAACATTGTATATTTGTAAGCCAAAGTTCAGGGCTTTTGGTTGACACATAAAACAGGGACAAATATAATAAAATAGATTACATAATGTGTTAACATAACACAAAGGAGAAATTATGAAGAAGAAATTAGCGATATTCATGTTAGGACTTACAGTAATGGCTGTAGGTATAGGTTGCGGAAAGAAAGCATCCGTGTCCGACGACGCTGTTTCAGGAAATGAAACCGCTCCCGTAGAAACCATTAGCTGGGAAACGATTTCTGGTACAGAAGAAACAACGGAAGAAGTTGGCGAGCAGGCACCGGAAGGGATGTATAAGAGCGAACTTACTGGTGAGTGGATCAGCGAGGACTTAAAGGATCAGCGTCCTATTGCAGTAATGGTTGATAACGAGCTTACTGCCTTAAATCATTTTGGTACCAGTAGAGCAGACATCGTATATGAAATGATGAATAGTACAAAAAATGGTAGTATCACGAGATTGATGTGTATCTTCAAGGATTATAATTCTGTTAGTAGGATTGGTTCTATACGAAGTATTCGACCAACTAATTTACAGTTGATACCGGAATATGATGCCATTGCAATTCATGATGGTGGTCCAGAGTTACATATAAATAAATATCTTGCTAATCCCTTTTTGGATAATATAAGTGCCGTATTTATGAGAATTAATAATGGGAAACCTGCTGAATATACAGAGTATGTTACTACTGAGAGAGTTCCTGGTGTTGTCTATGGGCATGATAATGCAAACAAAAAAACTATTAGTGAAGCATTAGAAGAGTCAAAATTTAGCTTAACATATAGACCGGAATGGTATGAAGGTCCGCATTTTAAATTTGCAGAAAACGATGAGTTAGTAGATATTTCTTCGGCAAAAAACGCGCAGGAAGTTTCTCATATCGATCTTCCTTATGAGCATAATTCGACTAACTTGACTTATATACCAGAAACAAGGACCTACCGATATAAAGAATATGATCGAGAATATATTGATGAATTAACAGGTGATCACATGGAATTCACCAATGTTATTTTACAGGAAGCAAAGCTAATAGCCTATGAACCGTTGAAAGATGGTTATATGATGTTTGATATGCATAATTTAGATAATCGCGAAACACATGGTTATTATTTGACAGGTGGTTATTGTATTCCTATTACTTGGCAAAAAGGTTTTCAAGAATATGATATTACGCATTTCTATATGGAAGATGGAACGGAAATTACATTAAATATCGGAAAAACTTATATTTGTATTATTCCTATTGAAAGGTGGAGTAATATTATATTTGAATAAAAAGAGCGAATTTTAAGGATAAGAAGCGTAGCGGGAAACTGTTACGCTTTTTTATATGTAGAGCGACTTTAAATTATGTGCTTATTAGAGGAGTAGATTTCGGACCATTTGTACCGGGTACGTTTGTTAAAAAAATCGGACCAAACGTACCCGGTACAAATGGTCCGAACTTGACAAAATCCCTCTTTCGTCATATACTTTGACTATCAAAAGGTTTGACTATCAAAGTATTTTGGTCTATGTGATGTAGTATTCAAAACTACATGCAAAGCAAAGACTGCGAATGTAAAATCTTAAAAAATTAAACCAACTAAAAAGGAGTACCAAACATGAAGTTAAGTTTTGAACAGCTTAAGGAAATCGTAGCAGACGTACTTAGCGCAGATGCAGAAACCATTACTGAGGAGACCAACTTTAAGGATGACTTAGATGCAGATTCCTTAGATTTATTCGAACTCGTTACCAAGCTTGAAGAGGATTTCGGTGTAGAAATTCCTTCTGACGACTTACAGAACATTCACACTGTTAAGGACGTTCTTGATTACGTTAATAAGTAAGAAATATATGGCACCGCTTTTTTATAAAAGAGGCGGTGCTGTTTTTACGTTGTAAAAAGATGGACATAGAAGGCATTTTCTTTATAAGAGGTGCGTTCTATGTCCACCTGATGTGGTACAAAAACTGTTCTAGATAAGGAGCAAGATTTATGAAAACAAAGATTACAGAATTACTTGGTATTGAATATCCCATTATCCAGGGTGGTATGGCTTGGGTAGCTGAGTGGCACCTTGCCGCTGCTGTATCTGCAGCAGGTGGTCTTGGTATCATTGGTGCAGCATCCGCTCCCCCGGAGATTGTTAGAGAACAGATAAAGAAAGTAAAAGAGTTAACGGATAAGCCTTTTGGTGTCAATGTTATGCTGATGAACCCCAATGCGCCCGAAGTAGCAAAGATTGTTATTGAGGAAGGCGTAAAGGTTGTTACCACAGGTGCTGGTAATCCTGGTGAATTCATTCCTGCCTGGAAGGAAGCTGGCGTAAAGGTTATGCCGGTTGTTGCTTCTGTTGGTATGGCAAAGATGATGGTTAAGGCTGGTGCAGATGCGATTGTTGCAGAAGGTACCGAGTCTGGCGGACATATTGGTAGTGCAACTACGATGACGCTCGTTCCTCAGGTAGTAGATGCCGTTGATGTTCCTGTTATTGCAGCAGGTGGTATCGCAGATGGAAGAGGTTTTGCAGCAGCAATGATGCTTGGTGCGCAAGCTGTTCAGATGGGTACCAGATTCTGTGTAGCGAAGGAGTCCATCTGCCACCAGAACTATAAGGATAAGATCGTTAAGGCAAAGGATATCGATTCCGAAGTAACCGGTCGTTCCACTGGTCACCCTGTACGTGTACTTCGTAACCGTATGACCAAGGAATACCTTCGTATGGAAGCAGAAGGAGCAACGCTGGAAGAGCTAGAGCAGCTTACCTTAGGTTCTCTTCGTAAGGCAGTTATGGATGGTGATGCTATGGACGGTACCGTTATGGCTGGCCAGATTGCAGGTCTCATCAAGCAGGAAAATACCTGTAAAGAAATCATCGAAGAGATTATGCGTGATGCAGAAAAGTTATTAAAGCTTTCCTAAGGAAAGAATATATATTGAAGGAGCAGATATGAGCAAGATAGCATTTGTATTCCCCGGACAGGGTTCCCAGTACGTTGGAATGGGAAAAGGATTTTACGATAATGTAGCAGTGAGCAAGGAGATTTACGATATCGCCAGTGAAGCATCTGGTATGGATATTCCTGCGCTTTGCTTTACAGAGAATGAAGAATTAAATATTACAAAGTATACCCAGGTAGCAATGCTTGCTACGGAAGTGGCACTCTTAAAAGCTGTTGAAGAAAAGGGATTTACCCCCGCAGTATGTGGCGGTCTTTCTCTGGGTGAATATGGTGCACTAGTTGCATCTGGTGTTATGAGTCCCGCTGATGCATTTAAGGTAGTTGTTAAGCGTGGTCTTTATATGCAGGAAGCCGTTCCTACGGGTGGTGCTATGGCAGCCGTTCTTGGACTAGATGCAAGCGTTATTGAGGAGACCATCGCAAAGGTAGAAGGCATTGTTTCTATCGCAAATTACAACTGTCCTGGCCAGATCGTTATTACGGGTGAGAAGGCAGCTGTTGAAAAAGCAGGCGAGCTTTTAACCGAGGCAGGCGCTAAGCGCGTGGTTATGTTAAATGTTTCTGGTCCTTTCCATAGCAAAATGCTTACGGGTGCAGGAGAGAAATTAGGTGAAGTTTTAGATACTGTCACCATCGGTGATGTAAAGATTCCTTATATTGCAAATCTTACTGCTGACTATGTAACAGGCGATTCTGACATTAAGGATTTATTGGTACAGCAGGTTTCTTCCTCTGTAAGATGGGAGCAGTCCGTACGTCTTATGATGAAAGACGGTGTGGATACCTTCGTAGAGATTGGACCTGGTAAGACCATCAATGGCTTCATTAAGAAGATTACCCGAGAGACGGGTGATACGGTGAATGTTATCAATGTAGATAACTATGATGAGTTTGAAGCAGCAATGGAGAAATTAAAAGAGTTAGCATAAGGAGAAAAATCATGGCAAAGGTTGCGTTAGTTACCGGAGCGAGCCGCGGAATCGGAAGAGCGGTAGCAGAAAAATTAGGTGCAGACGGATTTACTGTAATCGTAAATTATAATGGTTCCGAAGCAAAAGCGAAGGAAGTGGTTGATGCCATTACTGCAAATGGCGGCACAGCAGAAGCAATGCAGTGTTCCGTAGCAGACTTTACAGCAGTTGGCGAGATGATTAAAGAAATCGTTGCAAAACACGGAAGTCTTGATGTCATCGTAAATAATGCTGGTATTACCAAGGATGGCCTTGTTATGGCAATGAAGGAAGAAGACTTTGATGCTGTAATTAATACCAACTTAAAGGGTGCATTTAATACCATTCGTTATGGTTCCAAGATTATGCTGAAGCAAAAGAGCGGTAAGATTATTAACATCTCTTCCGTATCTGGTGTTATGGGTAATCCTGGCCAGGCAAATTATTCTGCCAGCAAAGCTGGTGTCATCGGTCTTACCAAGTCAGTAGCAAAGGAACTTGGTAGCCGCGGTATCTGTGTAAATGCAGTTGCACCTGGATTCATTGATACAGATATGACCGGCGCTATGCCAGAAGATGCAAAGAAAGTACTTTGTGACCAGATCACATTAAAGAGAACCGGTAAGCCGGAAGATATTGCAAATGCAGTTGCCTTCCTTGCTTCTGACGCAGCAAGCTATATTACGGGTCAGGTTCTTTGCGTAGATGGTGGTATGGCTTATTAAATAAATAAAAAGAAAAGGGCATTTTTCTATAAAAGACAAAAGGAGATTTGTGGTGAGTAGAAGAGTTGTAGTAACAGGTATAGGTGCAGTTACCCCTATCGGCTTAAATGTTGAGGAGTTCTGGGCAGGCGTAAAAGCAGGAAAAACTGGATTTGGTCCTATTACCAAATTCGATGCGACAGGTTATGACGCAAGCGTTGCAGCAGAGTTAAAGGATTTTGATGCAACCCAGTATATGGATAAGAAGGTTGCAAAGCGTTCTGAACTTTTTGTACAGTATGCAATTGCAGCAGCAGGCGAGGCAATCAAGGATTCTGGTCTGGATATGGAAAAGGAAGATCCTTATATGGTTGGATGCTGCATCGGTAATGGTGTAGGTTCTATGCAGGCCAATGAAAGAGAATACGACAGACTGGTAAACAAGGGACCCGGAAAGGTAAGTCCTCTCTACATTCCTATGTTGATTTCAAATATGGCAGCAGGTAATGTATCCATCCAGTATGGCTTAAAGGGTAAGAACTTTGATGTTGTTACAGCTTGTGCATCTGGTACCCACTCTCTTGGAGAGGCATTCAGAACCATTCAGTATGGTGATGCAGACGTTATGGTAGCCGGTGGTACGGAGGCTGCAATTTGTCCTCTTGGTGTTGCTGGATTTAATGCATTACACGCACTTTCCTGTGAAACCGACCCTGAAAAGGCTTCCCTTCCTTTCGATAAGGACAGAAGTGGTTTCGTTATGGGTGAAGGCGCAGGTATCGCAGTTCTGGAAGAGTTAGAGCATGCAAAGGCAAGAGGCGCTAAGATTTACGCAGAAGTGGTTGGTTACGGCAGCTCTGCCGATGCATTCCATATTACTTCTCCCGCAGAAGATGGTGCAGGTGCAGCCAGAGCAATGGAAAATGCAATCAAAGATGCTGGTATTGCAAAGGAAGACTTAACCTATATCAATGCACATGGTACAGCAACCCATATGAATGATCTTTTTGAGACCAGAGCAATTAAGCTTCTCTTTGGCGATCATGCAAAGAATATTCGTATTAACTCTACCAAGTCTATGGTTGGTCATTTACTTGGTGGTGCAGGTGGTGTTGAATTTGTAACCTGCGTGAAGGAAGTTGAAGAAGGATATATCCACAAGACGGTTGGATATAAGACCCCCGATGAAGAGATGGATCTTGATTATTGTCAGGAAGCATACGAGGAGGAAGTACCCTATGCACTGAGTAACTCTCTTGGCTTCGGTGGCCACAACGCGAGTATTTTAATTAAGAAGTTTGCAGAATAATTCATCTATAAGGACGGAGACAGATGCGTAAAGAAAGACGTCTGAGAAGGAGAATAAAAATGGCATTTGAAAAGATCCGCGGGATCATCAAGAAATCGGAAGAAGGTTTTGAATGTCCTGCCTGCGGAAAAGAGTTCGTTAAAGAAGATGTAGTTATTAATAATTATGTGTGCCCTACCTGTGGATACTATTTCCGTATTCGCGCAAAGAACAGAATTCGAATTGTGGCAGACACAAAAAGTTTTGAATACTGGTTTGAGGATATGCCTGTGAGCAATCCTCTGGATTTCCCCGGCTATGAAGAAAAGCTTGCCGAAACCAAAGAAAAGACAAAGCTTCATGAGGCAGTTACCGTAGGTAAGTGTACGATTTATGGAGAACCTGTATGTCTTTTTGTATGTGACGCAAGATTCTTAATGAGTTCTATGGGTCATGTAGTTGGTGAAAAGATTGCAGCAGCAGTAGAGAAGGCAACAGAGGAGAGACTCCCTGTTATCGGCTTCTGCTGTTCTGGTGGTGCGCGTATGCAGGAGGGTATTGTATCCCTTATGCAGATGGCAAAAACCAGTGCTGCTTTAAAGAAGCACTCTGATGCAGGGCTTCTTTATGTACCTGTGTTAACCGATCCTACAACGGGCGGTGTAACCGCATCCTTTGCAATGCTTGGAGATATCATTCTTGGTGAGCCTGGCGCTCTGATTGGATTTGCGGGACCTCGTGTTATCGAGCAGACCATTGGACAGAAGCTTCCCAAGGGATTCCAGCGTGCAGAGTTCTTAGTTGAGCACGGTATTATTGATGGTATTGTAGAGCGTGATGATTTGAAATCTACTCTGTATCAGATTATTAAGCTTCACAAACAGCCGGCTAAGGCTGACCGCTATGCTTCCTTTGAAGAGGGCAGCATTACCTCTTATATTCCGAAGGAAATCGTACGAGAAAAAGCAGCGCACAGCGACCTGAAAGATGCTTGGGGTAAGGTACATGCATCTCGTGATATGTCTCGTCCTTCCATGCTTACCTATGTAGATATTATGTTTGATTCTTTCATTGAACTGCATGGTGACAGAGCATTTAGAGATGATCCCGCAGTAGTTGGCGGTATTGCATTCTTAGATGGACAACCTGTTACGGTTGTCGGTATCCAGAAGGGTAATGATGGTAAGGAGTGTTCTTACAGAAACTTTGGTATGGCCTCCCCGGAAGGATATCGTAAGGCCCTTCGCTTAATGAAGCAGGCAGAGAAGTTTAACAGACCCGTAATCTGCTTTATCAATACTTCTGGTGCATATCCCGGTATGGAAGCTGAGGAGCGAGGACAGGGTGAAGCCATTGCAAGAAATCTGTATGAGATGAGTGGTATGAAAATGCCGATTCTCTCCGTACTGATTGGTGAAGGCGGCTCCGGTGGAGCACTTGCGCTTGCAGTCGCTAATGAAGTTTGGATGTTAGAGAACTCTACTTACTCTATTCTTTCACCGGAAGGATTTGCATCCATTCTTTGGAAGGATGGAAAGCGTGCGAAGGAAGCATCTGAGGTAATGAAGATTACAGCCCAGGATTTACAGAAGCTTGGTGCCATTGAGAAGATTATTCCTGAGTTTGGTGGTGCAGATGATACCACAGTAGAAGCCATCGCTATGACCATGAAGGTTGAAACCAAGAAATTCCTTGAAAAGTATAAGGGAATGGATGGAGAGCAGATTGCAAAAGAACGATACGATAGATTTAGAAAGTTCTAGAGTATAGAACCATTGAAAGGAAAAGCCATTATGACTTTAAAAATACTTGGTACCGGTAGTGGATTACCCGAAAAGATTGTAACCAACGATGATTTAGCGCAGATTATGGATACATCCGATGAGTGGATTTCTTCCAGAACCGGTATTAAGAAGCGCCATATCTCTGTAACAGAAACCACGACGGATCTTTCCGTAACAGCAGCAAAGAATGCTCTTGCTATGGCAGGTGTGGCAGCAGAAGAAATTGATTTAATTATTGTAGGAACCATTTCTCCGGAATATTTCTATCCCTCCTGTGCCTGTCAGGTGCAGGCAGCGCTTGGAGCATCGAATGCGGTTGCCTTTGATGTGAGTGCAGCATGCTCTGGATTCTTATTTGGATTAAACACTGCTTATGCATATTTCCAGGCAGGTGTTTTCAAGAAGGCACTCATCATCGGTGCAGAGAACCTTAGCAAAATGATGGATTGGAATGACAGAAGTACCTGTGTACTATTTGGTGACGGAGCAGGCGCTGCTGTTGTAGAAGCCGTTGAAGATACAACAGATGGCGGTGTGTTATCCATTACAATGGGATCTGATGGAGCCAGTGGTATGAATCTAATCTGTAAGAACAGACCGATTAACAATCCATTTTCTCCTTGTGAAGAGCCTCTTAGCTATACTTCCATGAATGGACAGGAAGTTTATAAGTTTGCGGTTCGCACCGTACCAAAGGCAATTAACGAGGTGCTTGAAAAAGCGGGAAAGACACCAGAAGATGTTGATGTATATCTCTTACATCAGGCTAATATGCGTATTATTGAGTCTGTGGCAAAGCGTGTTGGACAGCCTCTCGAAAAGTTCCCTATGAACTTAATGGATTATGCAAATACCTCCGCAGCTTCTGTCCCTTTACTTTTAGATTATGCAAATCGTAAGGGAATGCTTAAGAAGGGCGACACCATCTTACTTGCAGGATTTGGTGGAGGTCTTACCTGGGGTGCAGCACTTTTAACCTGGTAATAAAGGAAACGTATGAAACTAAGTCAGACACTGGATCTGCTTCTTGTGTCCTTATATAAGGATGTACTAGAAAAGGAGCAGAGGTCCCTTATTACAAAAGAATATTTGGATCTTTCCGTGAATGATATGCATGTAATAGAAGCAATCGGACCGGAAAAGAGTAACCGTTCTTCTACGGTGGCAAAGCGCCTTTCTATTACGATGGGTTCTCTTACAAAAGCGGTAGATGGATTGTTCCAGAAAGGCTATGTAACCAGAGAACGCAGTGAGGAAGATAAGCGAGTGGTTCTCCTTACCTTAACGGACAAAGGGCAGAAGGCATACCAGCATTACCGCGCCTTCCATGAGGAGATGGTAAGTGAAATCGTAGGACAGCTTTCTGGAGATGAGCAGCAGGTGCTTGCGAAGGCACTTAATAAGCTTGCGGTCTACTTAAAGAAGCAGGACAGAACGCCATTGCAGCAGTGTTAGAAGCCTGTCTGACTTGACAAAAAAGGCTGAAAAAAGGTATAATACCTTGATTTATTGGGATTTTAGCGCGGGTTATTGTGCGCGGAAAGAAGGATAAGTATGGCAGCAATTACCAAAGAAGGTCGTGCAAAATACGAAGAAGAATTAAACTATTTAAAGAGTGTTCGTAGAAAAGAAGTTTCTCAGAAGATTAAGGAAGCCAGAGAACAGGGTGACCTTTCCGAGAATGCAGAATATGATGCAGCAAAGGATGAGCAGGGACATATCGAAGATCGAATTAATGAGATTGAAGAGATTCTTGCAAATGCAGAAGTTGTCGAAAGTTCCAAGACTACTGGAAAGAATGCAAAGGTTGACTTTGGTAGCAAGGTTACCGTAGAAGATATCGAATTCAAGGAAGAGATGGTTTATACCATTAAGGGTACACAGGAGACCGATAGCTTAAATGGTATTATCTCTGACCAGTCTCCTCTTGGTAAGGCATTAATGGGTGCAGGTAAAGGAGATATTGTAGAAGTAGAAGCTCCTGTAGGCATCATTAAGTACAAGGTCGTTAAGATTGAGAATCTGTAAGACCAAATAAACATAGGATTTAGGAGGCCGCGGGAATTTTCAGCGGCCTTTCATTTTTCTTTGAAAGTAAGGAGTAGAGATAAACATGGCACAGCAGGAACAGGTTCAGGATATTAACCAGCTTCGTAAGGTTCGTAGAGAGAAGCTTGCAAATCTTCAGGAAGCAGGAAAAGATCCCTTTGTCATTACCAAATTTGACCAGACGCATCATACAGCAGATGCAAAGAAGGAATATGAAGCTTTGGAAGCAGAGCTTTTAAAAGACCGCGCAGAAGTTAATGTAGAAGGTCTTGATGAAGAAGCAGCAAAAGAAGCAAAGAACAATGATTACAATGAGCGAAGAGCCATTATGGATGCGAACCCTATTAATGTAAGTATCGCTGGTCGTATGCTGTTCAAGCGTGTTATGGGAAAGGCTTCTTTCGCAAATATTCAGGATTTAAAGGGAAATGTTCAGGTATATGTAAGCAAGGATTCTCTTGGAGAAGAGTCTTATGCTGATTTTAAGAAGTCTGACATCGGTGATATCTTTGGTGTGAAGGGTTATGTATTTAGAACCAAGACGGGTGAAATCTCTATTCATGCTACCGAAGTAACCATGCTTAGTAAGTCCTTACAGATTCTTCCTGAGAAGTTCCATGGACTTACCGATACCGATACCAGATATCGTCAGAGATACGTTGATCTTATTATGAATACCGATTCCCGTGACGTATTTATTAAGCGTTCTAAGATCTTAAAGGAGATTAGAAACTTCTTAGCAGGTCGTGATTTTATGGAAGTAGAGACGCCTACCTTAGTTTCTAATGCAGGTGGTGCAGCAGCTAGACCTTTCGAGACACACTATAATGCACTTGATGAGGATGTTAAGCTTCGTATTTCTCTAGAGCTTTACTTAAAGAGACTGATCGTTGGTGGACTTGAGAGAGTTTATGAAATCGGTCGAGTATATCGTAATGAAGGTGTCGATACCAGACACAATCCTGAGTTTACCTTAATGGAGCTTTACCAGGCATATACCGATTATGAAGGAATGATGGAACTGACAGAGTCCATGTTCCGTTATCTTGCAGAAACCGTTCTTGGTACGACCAAGTTCATGTATGGTGATGTTGAGCTTGATTTTGGTAAGCCTTTCGAAAGAATTACCATGATTGACTGCATTAAGAAGTATGCTGGTGTCGATTTCGATGCGGTAACTTCTGATGAAGAGGCAAAGAAGATTGCTGATGAGCATCATATTGAATATGAGGCAAGACACACCAAGGGCGACATCGTAAATCTCTTCTTTGAGGAGTTCTGCGAGAAGAATTTAGTTCAGCCTACTTTCGTTATGGACCATCCTTTGGCAATCAGCCCTCTTACCAAGAAGAAGCCTTCTGATCCTGATAAGGTAGAGCGTTTTGAACTCTTTATCAACACCTGGGAAATGTGTAATGCATACTCCGAGCTTAACGATCCTATCGATCAGAGAGAACGTTTTGCACAGCAGGATGCAAATGCAGCAGCGGGTGATGATGAAGCAGAGCACACAGATGAAGATTTCTTAAATGCGCTTGAAATCGGTATGCCTCCCACAGGTGGTATCGGCTATGGTATCGACAGACTTGTTATGCTTCTTACCAATAGTCCTGCGATTAGGGATGTGTTGTTGTTCCCTACGATGAAGTCACTCAACTAAAAAAACAAATAAAACCCTAATAAAAAAGGGCATTCCCAAGCAAATCGGGAGTGCCCTTTTTTTGTTAAGTGAACAATCTGCCTATTCTCTCCTATCTTTGGAATTCACCCGATCAAACAATGCAAAATTCTATTGACAATAGATCTTGGAGAAAACACAGATTTATTGATTCCAGATCAAACTAAATGACCTAGTTTTTATTTGGAAAAGTCAGAAAGTATATCTATGGATGGATATTCTTGAACTGAAGTAAATCATGATATGTCACAATTTCGAGAGAGATAAAAGGATTGTAATGTTATTTGGTTTAAAAAAGAAACAAATTCACATATATACAAACTAAAATGATGTGAAAATAAACTTGACATATGAATTAATTAAGATTAGCATAGGTTTATAATAAAAACAAAATGGTTTGTGTACAAACTATAATGCACATGTTTGTGAGGTATAAAGTATGAATTTGTATTTTGAATTATTAAAAACACCAGTATTTACGGTAGAAGATGTAAATAAGCATTATGACAATATGGACAGCGCGCGTTCAGCCATTAAGCGCTTGATGAAAGAGGGGATGGTGGCTAAGATTCGTAACAATATGTATACCTGCATTAGTGGTGAAACAGGTGCGCCAGTTGCAAACCGCTTTCAGATAGCTAGTAAGATTACGCCGACATCTTATGTGTCTCATCATACAGCGATGGAGTATTATGGAATAACTGACCAGGTGTATTACGAAGTATATGTGGCTTCAGAGACTAGTTTTCGAGAATTTGAGTTTGATGGATACACCTATCGTTATGTTGCATCAAAAGATTTAGGTGGCGTTGAAACTCCTGCATTTAGCGGGGGTATTCGTGTTACGAACATAGAGCGTACGCTTGTAGATAGTGTGAAAGACATGGACAAGATTGCTGGTATGGAAGAAGTGATTCAGGATATTTCTAGCATGAAACGGATGCAGGAGAAAAGAGTTCTCAAGTACCTAGAATTATTATCCAATCAGTTTCTATATCAAAAGATTGGATTTCTGTTATCAGAGCATAAGGAGAAGATGGGGCTTTCAGATGAATTCTTTGATACATGTAAGAGCCGGATTGGAAAGAGTAAGCGCTATCTGACAAAAGATATAGCGGATGTATGTTATTTGGATGAGTGGAAGCTAATTGTACCCAAGAATTTGAAAAATAAGAAAAATGGTATTCAAGAAGTGACTGAAAAATAGACTAGAGATGAAAGTGAATATAAAAATGCTAAAAGAATATTGTTTTGGAACAAATTGCAATCAAGGAGTTTATTTGATAGATTCTAACATTTTGATAGCACTAGGTAATTTTTATTATAAGGGAAAATGTAAATCAGAAGAGCTTAAAAAGGAGATAGTAGATTTTATATTATCAGCAAGAAGGCATGGGGTTCAGAATCAGTTTGCACTTGTAGAATTATGCTATGATTATAATACAAATCAGATTAACACAGAAGCGATGCAAAAAATAATGATAGCATATGATAATCTCCTAATGTCAATGTCAGATGACGAAATAAAAAATCACAAGGGTGCAGGAGATATTTATATAAACAATAAAAGTAAACAAGAAAAAATATATGAATCAATATATGATTGTAATTTGCCGATTTATATGTTTGGAGAGACTGGAAAAGAGCTTAAGATTGCATTTTTAGTTATGTATTTATATATGCTGAAAATATACCAGTTAGAATCTAATCATAGCATGGATTCCTTTGATAAGATAAAACTATTATTTGAATTTATGACAAAAGAAGTAGATGTTCTATTGGCAAATGAGTTTCTAATGGCGACATTATTATTTATCGGAAATAATAATGAAAAAAATATTGCAAAGAGAGTATTTAAACCAAAAGAAAAACCACAGTTGATGCATGTTTTAAATGCTACAATTGATGTGTTTCAATATCGAATGGCTAGTGCTTTTGCAGAGATGTTTGCTCAGATGGGGAAACCGATATTTATTAAATTTGTAACAGCAGACAAACCTTTGCAAGATTTTATGGATCATGTAGATACATACAATACGGTTATATCAAAGGATATGATAACATCGCTAAATATCTACAAGACAAATGTGTCAGAGAAATATAAAGAAAGATGGGAGGATTACTCTAATAATGTTATGAATCCAATAATGAAAAAGAGATATTTTCAGTTACATTTAGGAGAGAACAAACTAGCATTGGATTTTGAGGAAAAAGTAAAAAAGAATATTATACTGTTAGAGCAAGAAATCTTATGTAAAAAAATGAAATAAAATTCTAGCGTATACTTATATAAAAGGAGCTTAAGCGATGAAAAAAGATTTAACAAATTCTCAGTTAGATAGGCAAAATATATTGAACAATAATATGGCGTTGGAAGAAATTCGAAATACGTCTAATATTCAAGGCATTTGGTTTGAAGAAAAAGTATATTTTACCAAAAATATGGTGGCCGAATTTTTCGAGGTTGATATTCGAACTATAGAAAGATGTGTATCATCCAACTTATCAGAACTTGAAAAAAATGGATATGAGGTAATAAAAGGTGCAAGGTTGAAAGCGTTTATTGAGGTTGTGAGCTCGTTTAATGCAGCCGGAATAGATATTGGAGTAATAAGCAGTAAAACGACATTGCTTGCTATTTTTGATTTTAAGGCATTTTTAAATATAGCGATGTTGCTGGTAGAAAGTGAAAACGCAAGAATACTAAGGCAAGCGATGTTGAATATTGTTATTGATTTAGTTAATAAGAAGACTGGAGGAGCAACAAAATATATTAATCAAAGAGATAAAGATTTTTTACATTCATATCTACAAGAGGATGATTACAGAAGAGAATTTACTGATGCTTTAAGGGATTTTGTGGATATGAAACAGTTCAAATATGCAATATTCACAGATATGATTTATCAAAGCATTTTTAAGGAAAACGCAAAAGAATATAGAGAAGTTCTAAATCTAAAAAAGAGTGATAGAACGAGAGATACTTTTTACTCGGAAATATTAGATTTGATTGCATCATATGAATGTGGTTTGGCAGAGATGATTCGAAAAAAAGCCGAATTGGAAGGGAGAAAAATTACAAATTGGGAGGTTCGAGAAGTATTTAAAGAGTTTGAAGAACTTCCTCATTGGAAACCACTTATTAATGGTGCGAGAATCAAAATGGCGAGTAGGGATTTGGCATTAAGAGATTCTTTTCATCAACAGTTAGAATCTTATATTAAACCTTTAGATCAAAGTGAATACGATAAGTTCTTGGGGGCAGAATCTGATCAGGTTGCAAGATTAATGGATGAGAACAGGGACGTGTTAAAAAGACTTAAGGAGCGTGCATAGTATGGAACAAATATATTATCTTTCGCTCGATGAGGCTGTAAAAATACATCGCGCAACAATTGAAAAAAGTGGCGGTGGAGATATAGGAGATTTAGATCTGGGCAGATTAGACAGCGTGCTAACGCATATTCAGAATGATGATTATTATCCGTCATTCATTGATAAACTTGTACACTTATTCTTTTGCTCCTGCAAATTTCATTGTTTTACGGATGGGAATAAGCGAATTGCGATTACTTTGACTGCGGATTTTTTGCTTAGAAATGGATATATGGGAATTGCCAATGTGTATTTCAGAGAGATGGAGAATATTAGTTATCATGTGGCTGCTGGTCATATAGATGAAGAACTCTTAACAGAATTAATGACTGCTATATTAGATGGTACTTATGATAATGATGAAGTATTAAAGTTAAAATTGTTTAATGCCATTTCGATAGAAGAAGTTTTTTATCAATAGTTTGGCCCCGACATTAATGTCGGGACCAAACTGATATAAGAAAAGGACAAAATCAAATATGTTTACAGCAGGGGCAGTTGTGCTAGGCTGTTCTGCCGAAGGCTCTAATTGTAGGAATAATCCTATGGTCAGGGCCTTTTCTATTGCCTTCAAGCACAGCTGCGGGGTGCACACAGTCCAGTGGACTGTGGCTTTGCGCCGACCGAAACGGAGTGAAGACCAGGCTGTCAACATATAGAAAAGTATTCGCAACATAGAATATTTATCTTGAAAGTGTTCGCGTATTCGAATATAATTAGATTGACATGTTGTCGTTTTATATGGAGGACACAGAATGGAATATTTAACATCAGCAGATTGTGCAAAAAAATGGAATATTTCTCAGAGAAGAGTGGCAATTTATTGCAAAGAAGGACGCATTGAAGGTGCTATCATGATGGGAAGAATGTGGATGATTCCCAAAAGTGCTGAGAAACCAGAGGATCCAAGAAAGACCAAAAAGACTGCAGAATAAAGTTGCTTTGATAGAGAGAAGGTGAGATATTGGCTGAGCTAATAATCGATAGTAATTATTACAATAAACTTGATATAGAAGGCTTTTCAAAGATGATGAGTTCTCCTTCATATTGCTATAAATTTTATTGGCTTGAAGCAATTGTACAGCTGATATCTGCTAATAGAACAGAAGCTACATACGATGAAATCATCAATAAAATGATTTCGAATGCATGGTTCCCTGTTCAGGAATATCATATCCATTTAAGCGGGATTTATGGAGATGGAGAAGTAAAGGATAATCTTGAAAAAGCAGTTTCTAGATTATATGAACTAACTCAGTTACCAAGTAATGCTAATGAAATACAGATTATGAATAAATTAGCTGAGTTTTCTGATGATAAGGATCTGCATTCATATAAGACGGAGCTTACAAAAAATGTACCATACAAAGCCTTGTCAGGGTTTGCAAATAAAGGAACAGAAAAGATAAATCTAGAGAGCAGCGCCGGTAGAATGATAGCTTACTATAATAAGCTCAGTGGTTCAGAACTTTTGCTGCCATATACATTTGGTAATGATAAAAGTTTGAAAAAGGTTGTCACATTCAATGATGGCTGGATTCAGATGATTCAAGATAATATGGTCTCAATTTTGGGATGGATAAAGTATGAGAAGGTTAAGTGGTTGCAGAATAATAACCCAGAAGTCCCGGGGATTGTATATAAATTAGCTCAAGATGATGAGAAAGCAAGAAAGCTAGACAATGTAAGAAAACTCTGGGATGCAATCCTTGAACTACGTCCGGTAAAAAATGTATTTATGGATGGTGACATAAACAGAGAAAGTTATGCAGTAGATCATTTTATTCCAAGAAATTTTGTCATGAATGATGAGTTGTGGAATTTAATGCCGATGGACCCAATCCAGAATATGAAGAAAAATAAGAAGCTTCCGATGTGGGAAGATTATTTTGGTCAGTTTGCAAATAATCAATTTATGATGTATGAAATGGTATTTGAAAAACCAGGATTACTAAAGCTGTATAAGCAATGTTATAAAGACAATTTGCATTCAATCTGGGCAATACAGGAATTATATAGAAAAGGAAACTCGGCGGATGAGTTTAGAAACATTTTGGATAAAAATATGCATCCTGTATATGACTCTGCAAGAAGGCAAGGATATGATATTTGGAATGTTTCATAAGGGGGCATAACGATGAAGGTATACAACAAATTAGTACGTGACAAGATACCTGAAATAATAGAAGCAGATGGCAAAGAATGCAAGACGCGCATCCTATCCAATGATGAGTATATAGCTGCACTTGAAGCAAAGTTGAATGAAGAAGTTGCTGAGTATCAGGCAGATAAAAATCTTGAAGAAATGGCAGATGTTTTGGAAGTTCTTCAGGCGATTTGTTTGGCAAGAGGTTTTTCGTTAGAGGAACTGGAAGCACTTAGAGCAAAGAAAGCCAGTGAAAGAGGCGGATTTGCAGAGAAAACATTCTTAGAATACGTGGAGTAAACTATGGAAAATTTTAATGAATTAAGATCTGGTTTTGAAACAGCATACATTGATGGTTCTGTAGCATCTTCTCTTGCATATAGACCTCAATTTGTTTCAAACGATTACAAAGAAGGAAAGAAAGTCTTATCTTCTATCGAGGATGAGTTGTTAAAGTGCGACCAATTCCAGATTAGTGTAGCCTTTATTACAATGAGTGGAATTACACCTCTTCTTCAGACACTAAAGGAATTAGAAAAGAAAAATATACCAGGCGAAATTCTGACAACAAATTACCTGAATTTCAGTGAGCCAAGAGCTTTAGCAAAGCTAAATGAGCTTACGAATATTACACTTAAAATGTATGATGTGGAAGCTGAGGATGAGGGATTTCATACTAAGGGATATATTTTTAGAAAAGACGAAATCTATCGTATCATTATCGGTAGTTCAAATATAACAAGTGCTGCACTCACAAGTAATCGTGAGTGGAACACAAAGCTGATCTCTACAGATCAGGGAGAGATGGCAAAGGAAATTGTAGCTGAGTTTAGAGAACTTTGGAATTCGAAGTATTCTCTATCTTTTGAAGAATTCTATGAGAATTACAAAGAGCGATATAAAATCATCAAGCATCAGCGAGATATCGCAAAGCAGGAAGAGATTACTTCTCTCGAAAAGTATAAATTACAGCCAAATAGTATGCAGGTTGGATTTATTACTAATTTAAAGAAAATAATAGCTGCGGGCGAAGAAAGAGCATTGCTTATTTCAGCTACAGGAACAGGAAAAACATATGCTTCTGCTTTTGCCATGCGTGAGCTTGGATTTAAGCGAGTATTGTTCTTAGTTCATAGAGGTCAGCTGGCAAGACAGACTAAAAAATCCTATGAAAAGGTATTTGCAAAATCTGTTTCTATGGGACTTGTAGGTGCTGGATATCATGACTATGATGCAGATTATGTATTTGCTACGGTGCAGACTTTAAACCGTGATGAACATTTATTGCAGTACGCAAAAGACACCTTTGACTGTATTGTTTTGGATGAAGCACACCATGTCCCAGCGGATACATATCAGAAGATAATGAAGCACTTTACACCTAAGCTGTGGCTTGGAATGACGGCTACTCCAGATAAGCGAGATGATAATGTAGAAGGTCGAAATGTGTATGAGCTCTTTAATTATCAGATAGCATATGAGATTCGTTTACAGCAGGCAATGGAAGAAAATCTACTCTGCCCATTCCATTATTTTGGGATAACAGATTTGGCTATTATCGGGGATGATAAAGAAGCAAATCGAGATTTCTCAATGCTTACAAGTGATGAGCGTGTAAAGCATATCATTACTCAGGCGGACTATTATAGCTATAGTGGAGATAAGGTAAAGGGATTAATATTCTGTAGCAGCATAAAGGAAACAGAAGAGTTATCTGCAAAGTTCAATCAGATAACAAATACTGCGACAGGAAAACTATATAGAACAATCGCACTTAATGGTACTGCATCTGAACAGGAACGACAGGAAGCCTTTGAGCGTTTGGCAATGAATGAGGAGGAAGCAAATGAAGAGAAACAGCCTTTAGATTACATTTTCTCTGTAGAAATATTAAATGAAGGTGTAGATATTGTTGAGGTGAATCAGGTAGTTATGCTTCGTCCAACACAGTCACCAATCGTGTTTATTCAGCAGCTCGGTCGTGGTCTTAGAAAAGCGAATGGAAAAGAATATGTTGTCATTCTTGATTTCATTGGAAATTACACGAATAACTTTATGATTCCAATTGCCCTTTCTGGAGACAGAACATATAACAAAGACAATATCAGAAGATACATCATGGAAGGTGGACGTGTCATTCCTGGTGCATCCACAGTACACTTTGATGAAATAAGCCGCAAGAGAATTTTTGCATCTGTAGATAATGCAAACTTCAGTGATATAAAACTTATTCGTGAGAATTATACAAATTTAAAGAATAAGCTTGGAAGAATTCCTGCTCTGAGAGACTTTGATGATTATGGTGAGATGGATGTTATTCGAATTTTTGATAACAATAGTCTTGGCTCTTATTACAAGTTTCTAGTGAAATATGAGAAGGAATATAAAATTCGATTGTCAGAGGATGAAGAAAAGATTATTGAATTTGTCTCTAGGAAGCTGGCTAGTGGAAAACGAGCGCAAGAATTAAAGATGTTAAAGAGACTTCTTGCATATGCGCGCGGATTTTCAAAGTTAGGATTATTTGCGGGACTTTCCGAGGATATGAAGGAATATGGCAAAGAAATATCACAGGATCAAAAGGAAAACATTGTCAATGTTTTGACTAACGAATTTACATCGGGATCTGGAAAGAAAACATATTCACAATGTGTATTTATTGAGGAAGATGTCTATGATTATAAGCCTACGGAGTCCATTGTGGAGATGTTAAAAAATGATGATTTTTATAACATATTAAAGGAATTGGTGGAATTCGGTATTAGCAGATACGAACGCGATTACAGTGATTGCTATGGAAATTCGGATTTGGTTTTATATCAGAAGTATACTTATGAGGATGTGTGTCGACTCCTTAACTGGGAACAGAATGAGGTGCCATTGAATATTGGCGGCTATAAGTTTGATAAGAAGACAAAAACGTTCCCTGTATTTATTAATTACGATAAGTCAGAAGATATTAGCGATACTACAAAATATGAGGATCATTTTGAGGAAGGGGTTAGAGACCGATTGATTGCAATTTCGAAGTCGGGTAGAAGTTTACAGTCTGATGACGTGCAAAATTTTCTTAAGGCAAAAGAGCGTGGAATACAAGTGGAATTATTTGTTCGAAAGAATAAAGATGACAAGATTTCGAAAGAATTTTATTATCTTGGACATATGACAGCAAGTGGCAATGCCAAGGAATTTACAATGCCTAATACGGAGAAAACGGCGGTAGAGATTGAGTGGATTCTTGATGTGCCAGTTAGGGAAGATATTTATAGTTACATTGTAAGTGAATAGTAAGGAGACAACATGAAGACGGTTAGAGTGGTAGCTGCAGTTATAAAAGCAATAAACGAAAATGGAGAACCAATCATCTTTGCAACTCAAAGAGGTTACGGTGACTTTAAAGGTGGTTGGGAATTCCCAGGCGGAAAAATTGAAGAAGGTGAAACTCCGCAGGAAGCTTTGAAGCGTGAGATTATGGAAGAATTGGATACAGAGATTTCAGTTGGGGAGCTGATTGATACTGTGGAATATGATTATCCGACATTTCATTTGTCGATGGATTGCTTTTGGTGCGAGGTTGTAAGCGGAAATCTCGTGCTTAAAGAACATGAGGCTGCGAAGTGGTTGACAGAAGCTAAACTGGACTCAGTAGAGTGGCTACCTGCAGATATTTCTTTGATTCAAAAGTTGTTTTGAAAGAAAAAAAGAACGAAATAGGGTCTCATAATTGTTGTGTATAGCAAGTGGTGATTTTTGAAAAAAGTGTTGATACTATATCAGTTTTAGTAGAACATGCTGAAAATGTGTCAATGATTGATATACCCGAAAAAAGTGGCAGGAACAAAAAGAATATTTTATATTAATGCTTGTGTTGGATTGGATAAGTCTTTTCCAAAAGATAAAAAGTCAAAGCGCATCGTAGACAAAGGAGCAAGAAGAGTTTATTTACAAACGATGAGTTCAATACAAGCGATATAGGTGAATATTATTATAAATAGAAAAGAGGACATTATGATAGATAAGATAAATATTTTAGGACTTTGGGATGAAAGAAATTATAGAATATCTATAACTGATCATAATCTTATATTAGTTGGAGAAAATGGATGTGGAAAAACTACGGTTCTTAGAATTATTTACAATATGCTAGCCCGAAATTGGTTTGCTTTAGCTAATGAAGAGTTTTCGGTTGTTGAATTAGAAGATGGGTCAGATAAATTAACTATTTCTATCGAAGAGCTTAGTAATGCAGAAGATTATATGATTAATATAAGTGAAGACATAGGCAATGAATTACCACATGCAATTACTGAACAGTTAGTGAAAATTTGTGGAGCTTGGGCAACGCCAGAGCAAGTGAAGGAAGCGGCAAGTCTTTGTGGATTTCCAGAGACTTTCCAAATACGTGTAAAACATATTATTGAAGAAAAAAAGAAAAAAATACCAGAGAATTTAGTAGCTGCAGAAAAATGGATTAGTGAGCATCATAATCTCCCTGTTTTGTATTTGCCTACTTATAGACGAAGTGAAAGATATATGCCATTTACTGATAGTATTATGGGACGTGCAGCTCGAAATAATTATTATATGAAGGCAGCGTTTGATTTAGAAGTGGCAAAAACAGGTATGAAAGATGTTGAAGAAGCTATACGAAATAAAATAAGAAAAATAAGAGAGGAATATGCAGATTCTTCTGAAGAACTTAATTTAAGGTGTTTTCAAGGAATACTAAATAGAGAATATGAGAATATCAAATATACTGAAATTAGTAATACCGATTTGGATGTTGATTACTATAGAAATCCAGAAAACATATCTATGGTGTTTAATAGTATTAGTAATACTGAATTTTTCAAAAATAGTATAGATCAAATTAAAGGAAAGCTACTACAAGTCATAGAGAAATCAGAAACTGAGTATGAAGAATATGATAAAATTGTTCTTTTTTTCTATGAGATGCTTGTTGAAAGATATGAACGATTAAAAAAAATAGAAGAACCATTGGAAGCATTCTTTTTTGCTTGTAATAAATATATGACAAAAAAGAAATTTGTTTATTTGCCAAATTCGTTTAATTACAGAATTCAATTAGAACGTGGATGTGAGGAGGATGAAGCTTTTATAAATTTGGAACATTTATCTTCTGGAGAAAAGCAAGTTGTATCATTATTTAGTTATGTCTACTTATCAGTTGAACGAGATTGCATGGTTATTATTGATGAACCTGAATTGTCGCTCTCGGTAGAATGGCAAGAAAGTATTTTAGAAGACATTATCGAAAGTGAAAAATGCAAATCACTAATTGTAGCAACTCAGTCTCCGTTTGTTTATGACAATTCGTTGATTGGATTTGCTAAACCACTTGAAACTTTTTTGACATTGGAGTAAGCAGATGGGGATTATAGAACAACATAGAGAGAAACGTAATAAACCAAGTGTGTGTTATCACCGTTTTTTGACACATTATAAAAATGATAAGGATGAGATTTACTTATTTTGTGAGGGAGATGTAGACTTTAATTATTATGGTGAAGTTATAGAAAGATACTACTTAAACAAAAGAATAGTAAAATGTTTTACTGATTGTAAGAATAATGCATTATCGATTTATAATAAAATACAATGGGAGTCGTTTGATAAAAACAGAGTATTGTTTTTTGTTGATAGAGATTTTTCGTTTTGGGCAGGTGAACCGCAGAGTTATGATAGCAATGTATATATAACAGATGGATATTCTTTTGAAAACGATGCTGTAAAAAAAAGTATGTTTTTAAAGTGTCTTGAAGATTTATATGGATTCGCTAATTACTCACATAGTGAGAAGACTAGATTAGCAGAATTATATGAGAAAAAGTGGAAGGAATTCCAAAATGGGTCTTATGAAATTATGGCGTATGCATTACATAAATACATGGTGTCACATGAGCATACAGCAAAAAATATAAAAATCAATCAATGCATTTCTTTTACAGAAGATAAGCTTTGGAAAGACATTATTAAAGAAAAAAGCCGAAATGAGTATTATTGTGAGAAACTATTACTTGAAGAACCAATTGATCAGGCGGCAGTTGATAATTATATGTCAAGCTTTAAGATGGATTTATCGCATTATAGTATTAGAGGAAAATGGGCTTTAGCTTTTATGATAGAATTAATGAATCATGTAATTCAAGAGGGGAAGAAGTATGCGCCGTCTCTTTATGATGGAATACAGAAGGAACCTAAAAGGTTAGTGGAATTAACAGAAAGGGGGGCTATGGCCATAATTGGCCCCAAAATAAATCCGCCTGCTAGTTCATTATTATGTTTTTTGGAAAATAATTTGAGGGAGTAAAAATGGGAAGAAGAATTATATTGACTGGGGTACACGGGGTTGGAAAGGGTTACTATTTGCAAGAAAATGTAATAGGAAAATTTGACGTAGACATAGTTTCTGCTAGTGGATTGATTTCAAAATATAAGAATCCTACTGATGCCGGGTATAAATTAGTTACCGATGTTAATGATAACCAAGAAATATTATTTAAGGCATTAAAACAACAAATGCTGAGACAAACGAAGTCGTTTATATTAGATGGTCACATCACGATACTAAATTCAAATAAGCAAATTGAGAGAATACCATATTATTATTTTGAGAGGAATTGCTTCGATACAATTATTTTAATGCAAGATTCTTCGAATCAGATTTTGAAACGCTTACAGGATAGAGATACTGATGCTGGACTAAGTATAGAGTTGATTGATTTGATTCAAAAAGAAGAAAAAAAGTATGCCTTAGAACTTGAAAATAAGGGGATTGAAGTTCTAGAGATAAATCCTAGGACTGAAGTGGATTATATTAAAAAATATTTATATTAAGGAGGCCTTATGCAAAAAGAACATTATTTGCGGCATGTTGCATTTAGTGAAGTGGAACTTAATGATCCGTTTTTTGATTCTTTAAAAGCTGACTATCCTGGTTTTGAAAAATGGTTTTATAAGAAGGTTGAAGAGCATAGTGATGTTTATGTTCAGTATGATGAAAACAGATACTTACAGGGATTTTTATATATGAAAATAGAATTTGACGGAGTATCTGATGTAAATCCGCCTATTATATCTAGCAGAATACTTAAAATAGGTACTTTTAAAATCAATGCCCATGGAACAAAAATGGGAGAACAATTTTTAAAAATTATTTTTGAGCATGCAACCGAACAGCAGGTGGATTGTTGCTATCTTACGATATTTGAAAAACAAGAAGGCTTAATTAGTTTGGTTAAATCGTTTGGCTTTGATTATTGGGGAACAAAAGGTGATGATAACAATGCAGAAATGGTTCTAGTAAAAGATATGAATCGATTTACTGGTAAGATATGCTATGATTATCCTAAAATTAATATAGCAAATAGCAAAAAATATTTATTAAGCATATATCCGAAGTATCATTCAATTATGTTCCCTGAGGCGATTTTATCTACTGAAAGTCGAAATATAATTAAGGATATTTCTCCAAGTAATTCAATTCATAAGGTGTATGTATGTTCAATGGGAGATGTTGAAAATATTAAATATGGAGATATTATAGTAATGTATCGTACTGCAGAATATGGTAGGTCTGCAGAGTATTCAGCGGTTGCGACTTCTGTATGTACTGTTGAAGAGGTACGTTTGCAAACGTCCTTTTCTGATTTTGAAGATTTTTATAGATTTGCCTGTCAATATACCATTTTTGATAGAGATGATCTACAGTACTGGTACAATAGAGGCGGATTAAAGGTAATCAAAATGGTATATAATTTTGCTCTAAAGAAGCGAATTGTAAGGCATGAATTAATTGAGAAATTAGGCTTGGATCGAAATCGATATTGGGGCTTTTTCGAATTGACAGATTTAGAATTTAAGCAAATAGTATATTACGGGCAAGCAGAAGATTATATTTGTTGATAGAACATATATTCGAAAAGGCTTGAGCTTTGATAAGTAATCATTATAATTATACTTAATGAAGGGAGTGGGAATTATGTGTTCCGTTTTGATGTCAATAAAACCGGAGTACGTTGTTCAGATATTAAATGGCAAAAAAAAATACGAATATCGGAAACGCGCTTGCAAGAGAAATGTTGATAAAATATTTATATACGCAACCGTGCCTGAATGTAAAGTCGTTGGTGAGGTTGCGGTTAAAGATGTGATTATCAAAAATGTTGATCAGTTATGGGCCATGACAAAGAGTGAATCGGGAATTAATAAAGAATTTTTTGATAAATACTTTGCCGATAAAGAGGAGGGAGTGGCCTATCAGCTAGGGGAGGTTGTACAATATGAGCACCCTAAAATGCTAGATGAGCTGGGCGTAAAAAAAGCACCACAGTCATATCAATATATTGATTAAAGGTCAGGTGTGAATTGTTGGTTATTAAACTTGAAAATCTATGGATCGTAAGTCATTACAGGTTTCTCAATTGGTAAAGTATATTGTCATACTGGATTTTAGACAATTTCTTGTAAACTTGACCAGATTGCATATAGTAAGATTTGTATGCCCACTTTTAGTCCAATGGATCAGAAGTTGTCTTTTTGTTTGCTTTTATAAGAGCAGTATCAGAGATAAAATATTTTGCATTAGCAATCTTGGTAAAGCTATTTTGGATAGAGTGAAATTAAGCTCCGCAGACGACATAGGAGTCTGTCCCCCTGCCTAAATTGCCATGCAACTTTAGGCGTATTCTGTTAAAGAAAAAGACCAAAACTGCATGGGAGTCCCGTACTTTTTGCAGGAACCTCACAGACCTTGATTTTACGGGGTTTATAGCTTCGGATAATCTGAAATAGGGAGAGGCTTCCCATAGGTAGGAAATGCATGTACCGGACGGCTCGTCCGGAATGAATGAAGTAGCGTAGAAACCCTGCAACGCCCATATTTACTGGGATTAGAAACAATTTAATACAAAATAAGTCATAGAGTGGCGGACGAGAGTCTGCCACTCTTTTTCTGTTGCGGAAGAGGTGTTTCCCGGGCAAGGGAACGCATGTAACCCCAAGCGCAGCTTTTATGCGTTTGGCAAATTTCTTTATTGGATTTTTGGTAATCACTTTTTTTTGACCCTAAGTACCTGGTGAAAGGGAAAAATTTTTCCTGTATTTAGTAATACGGTTTTTTTTCAACCCAAATGTATTACAGAAGGTCAAGAGAAAGGAGGAATGAAAAATGCATGAATATTCCGTGGTACTTTGAGCCACCTGTCCGGAGTTTGAGAGCCTGGATTACAGCAAACATTCATATGCTGGAGTACTTCGGTGAAGTTCCCCGAATTATTGTTCCAGACAACTGCACTACTGCTGTAAATCATCAGCAAAGTGACTGGTATACCCCAAAACTTAATACTGTCTACCATGAAATGGCGGAGCACTATGGTGTTGCTATCATTCCGGCAAGAGTCCGCAAGCCCAAAGATAAACCTGGAGCTGAGGGTAACGTCGGAAACATTTCAACCTGGATTACTGCAGCACTTCGGAATGAGCAGTTCTTTTCACTACCAGAACTAAATCAGGCCATCAGATGAGGTGCCAGATACTATGGAGGAAACCGCAATGATTAATTCAAGTACTAAAAATAAACTTATTGAAATGCATTTATCAGCTATGGCTGACGCATTTGTATTACAGGAAAACGACCCTTCCATAAAGGAAGTAAGTTTCGAGGATCGCTTTGGCATGGAGACTGTCACCAGCATATGATATTACGTATTCCTATGACATTACAAACAAATGGTTGAGTGCACATCAGATGACTGTTAATGGAAAAAAGAGTAATATCAAACTTATTGATTTATTAGAGGTTGGTGAAAAGATGGG
>JAZLGW010000003.1:0-121370 GCA_045616465.1 Lachnospiraceae bacterium
GGCAAAACTGCCTGTTTGGGATTAGAATAAGTTTGTGTTTGAGTTATCATTGCAAATTAATTTTAACACAAAGAAGGACCTTGGGCTCTTTACGAACCCTCGGTCCTTCTTTTTTATGGACTATGCTTTTTTCACAGCCCCTTTTTTTGATGGCAAAGTAAATGCGTGATAGTTAGATATAGCGGTCCTGGTTTCCAACGTCGTCGAAGTCATCCAAATGACTGGTACCATGCACGGCATTGATTACTTTTTTGTTCGCATTTTTGAATGCATCTGTAATGGCTTCAAAACTGTCTTCCATGACTTCTCGGATGCCCAGGAAGCCATTTATCGAAGCGGTTCGGGCCTTTCGAATGGCGATGAGAAGGTTAGCCGTTCCCTTGTAGAAGTCTCCTGAGAAAGAGAAGGGAGCAGGTTTATATAAGCCAGCTTTTTTATTCTCAATAATAACATGATAGCGTTCAAAAGCAGTATGAATGGCATCCTGCCAAGAAATATAGATTTCGTCCATGGCATGTTGACCAACTTCATGAAGGTGATCCATATCTTTTAATATTTCAGAAAGCTTGCTGGCCATAGAAGGCGCATTTTCTTCGCAGAAGAAACCATTGCGTCCATCTGTAATTCCCTCCGCAGCGCAGCTATCCTTGATTACAATTGCCGGAAGACCACAGGCAGCGGCTTCTCGAACAACAAGTCCATTGGTATCATAGGTGGAGGGGAAGAGGAAAAGGTCCCCTCTGGTATTCATAGCTCTAAGTTTTTCTCTATCGTAAATGGGACCAGTAAACAGAACCTTATCATCAAGGCCAAGCTCTGTGGTATAGGCTTTGATTTCCTGCTCATCCGCACCTTTTCCTATAAAAACCATTTGAAAGTCCATCTGTTCCTGTAAGATTTTCAGAGCATCCAAAATAATACGAATACCTTTATACCAAAAGAGTCGTCCAACAAACATTAGGATAGGAACATCATCCCGAACTCCAAACTCCTTTGCGGCGCTTATAACGGCCTCTTCGGTTGCTCTTCCTTTGGGGAAATCTACGCCATTATTCATAACGCGATATTCTCCCTGATAGCCGAGGCTTTTTAAATTTTGTCCAGCACCTTCCGAAACGACCCAAACCTCATCGCAGGCAGCGATGTTGCTGACAAAGATTTTCGCAGCGTCAGCTTGAAGGTGTTTGCTTTTTACCGCTTTGGCAATATCTACATCGAATTTTGTGTGATACGTGAATACAACAGGAGCATCACATTTGGTGCGCAGTTCCCTTGCAATCATGGTAGAAATGACAGGACAGTGCGTGTGGATAATGTTTGGCATCTGTTTTAGACTTTCTACGAGTGTTGTGCCACTAAATGGAACTCCAGCGCGGTAGCCACCAGCAAAATCTCCAATGTTTAAACTGTGGTAGCGAATAACGGGATAATCAAAATCACTATCGTCTGCATCTGGGACCTTGGGGGTAACAACAAATGGATAGCCAAGCCCATCTTTTTTGATGATGTTGGCATAGTTAACAACGGTATTGGCTACCCCATCGATTACGGGTGGGAAGGAATCATTCATAAGACATACGTTTAGTTTTTCCATAGTGTTCTCCCTTTCTATTTAGGACAGTTTTGCTTCGTACACCAGAACCTGATAGGGTAGTAATTTCTGGTTGTCGATGGTTTTGTAATTGTTAAAAATAATTTTATGTTCTGCATTTGCCAGGTTCTGTGGCAACTTATATTTTCTGGGAATACGGGAGAACGAACAAATCACAAATACGCCTTTGTCTTCCCATATTCTTTCATAGATATAAAGGTGACGGCTTCTGGGAGCCAATTCTTTGTAAGAACCATATCGAATGACCGGATTTTTTCGATATTGCAGTAATCTCTGATAAAAATGCCACAGGGAGTCTGGATTTTCTAGCTGGTCTTTGACATTGATTTCTTTGTAGTTGGGGTTAACCACGAACCAGGGGGTATTACTTGAAAAACCAGCATTTTGTGACGAGTCCCACTGCACCGGTGTGCGGGCAGAGCCTCTGGAAGATTTTCTGGCGTATTCCAGGGCTTTTACCCTGCCAAGTATTTTCTTTCCAATCGCAAAAGCATTGCTTAGCTGGACATCTTTATAATCTTCAACATGGTCTAAGTAGACATTGGTCATGCCAATTTCCTGCCCCTGATATACGAAGGCGGTTCCTTTTTGAAGCAGATACATCGCAGCTAACATTTTGCCGCTCTCGGTGTGGTAAAATTCATCGCCGTAGCGAGAGATGATGCGAGGGTGGTCGTGGTTTTCAATGTATAAGGCATTCCAGCCTTTCCCTTCCAGTGCATTTTGCCAACCCGTCATGGCTTTTTTTAATTTCTTTAAATGGAAGGGGCGCTGAATATAGTCCGTCATAAAGCAGTCTGCCTGCATGTGTTCAAAATGAAACATCATATCCAGGAGCTGCTGGTCCCCTTCTTCTATGAGAGAAAGCGCTTTCTGTGGTGTCATAATAGGTGCTTCCCCAATGAGGAAACAGTCATATTCTTCTGCTACCGCGCGATATTCTTTCAGATAAGAGAGAAGGTTGGGCCCAAAGGAGTAGGCAAAGAGACCTTTGGCGGCAGGCATTTTATAATCATTTTTAAAATCCTTTGGTTTACTGATGAAGGTAATGACATCCTCGCGGAATCCATCCACGCCTTTCTCTAACCAGAAGCGCATAATGGCTTTGATCTCTTCGCGAACCTTGGGATTGTTGTGATTTAAATCCGGCTGGCCTTTGGAAAACAGGTGTAAATAATAGTCGTCCGTAGCGGGATTGTATTCCCACGCTTTTCCTTCAAAGAGAGAATCCCAGTTGTTGGGACGTTTTTTTGCCTTTCCACTGCGCCAAATATAATAATCGTGATAAGGATTATCTTTGCTTTTGCAACCTTCTATAAACCATGGATGTGCGGAAGACGTGTGGTTAACGACAAGGTCCATAATAATACGAAGGCCTTTCTCGTGTGCTGCATGGAGTACCCGCTCAAAATCTTCCATCGTTCCATAATCTGGATGAATGGCATAGTAGTCAGAAATATCATAGCCATAGTCTTCGTTAGGGGAAGCATAGAGAGGTGAAAACCAAATCCCATCCATTCCAAGTTCCCTAATATAGTCTAGTTTCTCGAAGACACCGATTAAATCCCCAATGCCATCCCCATTTCCATCCTTGAAGGAACGGGGCCAGATTTGGTAGAAATTCATGTCTTTATACCATTTGCTGCCTGCCATGTTATAACTCCTTTGTATTTCTTTATTCTAGCATAAATGAACAGGACAAATGCTGAAAATGTGGGGATTTACAAAAGCCTTTGGTTTGATTTTTGCAGGGCATAATGGTATAGTTAACAAAGAGAATTAGTCAACATAAGTTAGGAAAAATATATGAAAGTTTTACTATTAAATGGCTCTTTAAGAGGGCAGCATAGTGCTTCCTTAAAGGTGGCAAGAGCTTTTGTAAAAGGAATCGTAGAGGAGTGCGGTGCAGAAGTAACGGAGATTGATTTGAAGGAAAAACGAATCGATCACTGTCATGGCTGTTTTGTGTGCTGGAAGACGAACCCGGGCGTGTGCTGTATTCACGATGACATGGATGAAATCAGAGATTTGGTTATGGAGAGTGATATTATACTGGAAAGTTTTCCTCTATATTTCTTCGGGTTACCTTCCAAATTAAAAGCATTTATGGATCGTATGATTTCTTATGTGCAGGAATATCGTGATGTTCCCGGCGATGAGTCCAACCACAGATTCCTTCATAATATGCGTTATCCTGAACTGCAGAAGAAACACCTGGTGTTAGTATCGACCTGTGGTTATGAAACCACAGACCAGTGTTATGATGCAGTACAGAGAGAGTTTGATTTGATTTGCGGGGAGAACCAGTATACACTGATTACTGCGCCGCAGGGTGGAATGCTTTCCGAGGAAGGTCTTAAAGCCAAAACGGAACGTTACTTATCAAAGTTCACGGAGGCGGGAAGACAGTATGCCAAGGATTTCAAACTTTCTAAGGAGACCTTGGAGAACTTGTCCATTCCAATGCTGGGACATAATACCTTTGCCTCTCTGATTAACAGGAATTGGGATGAACCAGGCGTTGGCCCTTATGGAAAACCGATTTAGAAAGAAGGTTTGCTATGCAAGAAAATAAGCAGAAGAAAAGTGCAGGGGAGCATATAAAAAGCTTTTTTGCCCATATTGCTTTTGGAATCGCTCATGGTGTTCTTCGAATTATGTATCCCGTGAAAGTTACCTGGGAAGATAAGAAGGATGCAAAGAATACATTAAAGAAGGGCTGTGTGGTTTTTAGCAATCATACAGGTCATACCGATGGTCTTTATATGGCAGAGCTTCTTCGCCATTATAAGGTATATACTTATGTTGCAAGAGACTGGTACGAGAAGAAAAATATTAATTGGCTTTTCCGCAACCTCAGGTATATTCCCATTGACCGTAAGGAGATGGATACAAGCTGGTTAACACAGGGTGCCGCAAAATTAAAAGAGGGTTTTCCTGTTTATATGTTTCCAGAGGGGAAGACCAGTAAGACGGTTATGGATGAATTCAAACCTGGCTTTTTGGTTCTTGCTAAGCAGGGGGAGGTTCCCGTTTTACCCATCTGTATAGATGGATTATTTAAGCCATTTAGACGGATTCACGTTATCATTGGAAAAACAATGGATATTGATTTAAATGAAGAAGGTCGTCCGAGTCAGGTGATGAAGAAGCACGCGGCAGCATGCCGGGATAAAGTGTCACTCTTAAAAAATGTTTATGGCATTGAAGCTATGAAGCAGAAGAAGTTAGAAGAGAAAGCGAAAAAGAAAGCATAGTCTGACTATACGAAATGGCTGGTGTTGTGGTATAATAGACACAACATGTGAAATCAGGCAGCTATTAAGCCTATAATAAATATGATGGAGGAAGTATCATGAACGAAAAAGAACTTGAAATTGCAGAAAATATTAAAGGAATGCTTTCCAAGAATCTTCGTATTCCTGCAGAAGAGCTTGATTATGAGGTACCTTTATTTGGTGATGGAATCGGTCTTGATTCCGTTGACTCCCTTGAAATCATTTCCTGCATTGATGCAAGTTATAATGTAGATATGACTGGTGTAGATAAGGAGCACTTCTACAACATTACCAGCCTTACCAAGTATGTAGTTGCAAATATGTAATTGCGATATAGGGTGTGAAAGGATGCACGTAGTTGCATCCTTTTTTATTTGGAAAAATGGGGCGTTTTTGGTATAATAAAGCAGTGACTATATGCCCACTAGGACATAAATATATTGTTGAAATGGGGATTTTTATGAATAAGACAGTAAATACCAGATGTGTTGTTACCGGTCTTGGCTTAATCAGTGCCATTGGTAACGATGTGAATGAATGCTGGGAAAATGCTCTGGCAGGAAAGAGTGGAATTAAGAAGGTTACGAGTGTTGATGATACGAACTGCTATGCCAACCTTGGTGCAGAGGTATCCTGTGACGCTTTGGATGTAGACGATTTAAGTAAGGATGTTGATCGAGTTAGTAAGCTTTGTTTAAAAGCTTCCAGAGAAGCGATGAAGGATGCTGCTTATGAAATTGCAGCAGATGAAGCCAGCCGTGTGGGTGTTATTATGGGTTCCTGCGTAGGTGGTGTCGTTTCTATCGAGAACTATGTAACAAAGGGCGGAAAGACCGAAGACATTAACCGCATGAGCATTTCGCAGATTGCAACACATGTTGCAAATGCGGTGGGTGCAAAGGGTGTGATTACCAACGTAGGTAATGCATGTGCAGCAGGTACCATTTCCATTGCTTATGCCTGCGAACTGATTCGTGCTGGTGTTGCAGATGCGTTCATCGTAGGTGGTGCAGACGCATTTGCTTCTGTTCCTTATTCAGGCTTTTTAGCACTTCATGCATTATCTGAAAATCCCTGTTCTCCATTTAACCATAGTAATGGTATTACACTTGGCGAAGGCTCTGGTGCTCTTGTTGTTGAATCCTATGAGCATGCTATGAAGCGTGGTGCAAAGATTTACTGTGATGTTCTTTCTGCTGGTATCAGTTCTGATGCACATCATATTACTGCGCCTCGTACCGATGGTATCGGCCAGATGTATGCAATTCGTACCGCAATGAAGAATTCTGGTATTACCCCTGCTGATATTGATTACATCAATGCACATGGTACGGGTACTGGAAAGAATGACCAGGCAGAATTCCTTTCCTTACATACTATTTTCGATGAAGAGAATGATAAGCTTTCCGTTTCTTCTACCAAGGCTATGGTTGGACATTGTCTTGGTGCAGCGGGTGCAATCGAAGCTGTTTTCTCAATCAAAGCATTAACCGAGAACAAGATTCCTCCTACGGTTGGATATACGGAAGAAGATTTAGCAGCGCTTCCTGAGAAGGCTGGTAAGATTGACTTTATGCCCAATGTTATGAAGGAGAAGGAACTGAATTATGTTATGAGTAACTCCTTTGCATTTGGTGGTTCCAATGCTTCCATTATCTTCTCCAAGAATCCTGGTGATGTAAAAGAGACAGAAACCGATGAGAAGATTTATGTTACTGGTATGGGTATCGTATCTCCTCTTGGCAATGGCGTAGAGAATTATATTGCGAAGGCAAAAGCCGGTGAATCTATTGAAGGAGCATCCGGTGTAGCAAGTGTAGGTAAGGAAGATTACGATAAGTTTGACGTAAAGATGGCATTCTATCGTAAGCTCGATAAGTTCAGCTTAATGCAGGTAATCTCTGGATTAGAGGCTATGCAGAGTGCTGGTGTAGGAGTAACCGAAGAGAATACAGAAAGCCTTGGTATGATTGTTGGTACAGGTGATGGTCCTATTACCACCGTTTATGAGTTCCAGGAAGCAATTAGCCAGCAGGGTAACTCCAATGGTTCTGCATTTAATTTCCCGAACACAGTTTATAACGCTGCTGGTGGATATTTATCCATCAAGAATGGTATGCGTGGTTATAATGTTACCGTTACTTCCGGTGCGCAGGCTGGTCTTTCCGCAGTTTGCTATGCGTATAATGAATTAAAGCAGAATAGAGCCAATGTTATGATGGCGTCTGGTACCGATGAGAATAGCGACGTGATGACGAAGCTTTATAATCAGCTTGGTTTAACTTCGGAGGCAAAGACGGCTGCACATACGAGCGCCGCTGGATTTAATTTATCCGATGGTTCTACCACCGTTGTATTAGAGAAAGAAAGTTACGCAAAGGGTCATAATGCAAAGCTGTATGCTGAGGTTGCAGGTTATGGTATGGCGCATGCAAATATTGCCATTGGCGATCTTGCAGGTTCTGAAGATGCACTTGTATCTGCTATGAACCAGGCACTTGCTGCTGCAAATGTAACTGCAAAGGATATTGACTGCGTATTTGGTTTTGCAAATGGTTCCACAACTGTAGATGATATGGAGAAGAAGGGCCTTGCAGCGCTCTTTGAAGAGATTTCTGTGATTGAAGTAAAGGATATTGTTGGAGAGGCCAGAGCCGCTGCAGCAACCCTTTCTGCTGGTCACGCAGCCCTTACTTTGGCAGGAGAGTTAGGAGACAGCCAGGCTGGTTATGTAGTTAAGAAAGATGGCAGTGTAGAAAAGAAGGCGGTTGATACAGCATCCTTTAAGAATGTTCTTGCGATTGCTTATGCACAGGGTGGAACATACAGTGCCGTTGTATTAAAGAAAGCAGAGTAGTTTATTGAATGGTCCCTGGTGATTTGCCGGGGACTTTTTATCTAAAAAAGTAAAAGGGGAATGAATCATGAGTGAAGCAAAAGTTGCCTTAGTTACCGGCGCATCCAGAGGCATTGGAAAGGCTTGTGCCTTAAAGCTTGGAGAAGCTGGCTATAAAGTAGCCGTGAACTATAATTCTAATGAAGCAGCTGCTATGGAAGTAGTGAATGCGATTAAGGCTATGGGCAGTGATGCGATTGCTGTGAAAGCAAATGTAGCAGATCAGAAAGAAGTGAAGGGCATGATGCGTGATGTTGTAAATGCCTTTGGTCAGATTGATGTATTAGTAAACAATGCGGGTATTGTAAAAGACGAGTATGTGCTGATGATGAAGTCAGAAACCATTGACCAGTGCCTTGATTTAAATATTAAGGGATACATGTATTGTGCACAGGCAGCGGCTCTTAAATTCTTCTCCAAGAAGAATGGCTGCATTATTAATGTATCATCCGTATCATCCGTACTTGCTGTTGCTGGACAGACAGTATATTCTGCAACGAAGGGCGCTGTAAATTCTATGACTGCAACGATGGCAAAGGAATTGGCACCTTACGGAATTCGTGTTAATGCAGTTGCACCTGGTTTCATTGCAACGGATATGGTTGATCAGTTACCAGAGGATAAGAAAGAGGAATATTTAAAAGAGATTCCTTTACAGAGATTTGGTAAGCCAGAAGAAATTGGCAGCGTTGTTTGTATGTTAGCATCCGATGCATGCTCTTATATGACAGGACAGGTAATTGTATTAGACGGCGGACTTTCCCTGTAATTATAGAGGCGTTTTCTTTTATAACAGAAGAGGGCGCCTTTTTATTATGCGGGAAAGCCTATAGGAAATGGGTGATTTAGTCATGGCAAAGACAGGATTAATATTAGAAGGTGGAGCCATTCGCGGAATTTATTCAGCAGGCGTGCTGGATTATTTATTAGACGTTAATCAGCATTTTGATTATGTAATTGGTGTTTCTGCTGGATGCGGAAATGCTGCCAACTTTGTAGCAAAACAAAGAGGAAGATCGAAAAAGGTTATCACCCACGAAGGGATGGAATCTTTTTGGGGCGCAAGAAGTTTTAAGAATAGTCATAAGTTTTTGAATCTGGATATTCTGGTGGATCAGTATGCGTTAGAGGATGCCAGATTTGATTTTGATACCTTCTACCACTCTGATACAGATATGGAATGTATTGCTATTGACTGTGAGACAGGAGAAGCGAGGTATTTTGAAAAACCGTATGAGGATGATGCAAGACTACTTCTAGTCAGCAAAGCCAGCTGCGCAGTCCCCTACGCCTGTAAGCCTGTTGAGATTGATGGACGATACTATTTAGATGGCTCCCTGGCAGACTCTATTCCTGTGGAAAGGGCGATAGAAAAAGGGTGCGATAAGCTTTTGGTGGTCATGACAAGACCGGAAAGTAAAGGTGCGACGAATTATTCCAAAGTAAAACGGATCACGAATAAATTTTATGGGAAGCAGTTTCCGAAGCTTTGTGAAACCATGGAAAAGCGAAGTGAGAATTATCAGAAGCAGTTAGAGCACCTTCATGCGTTAGAGAAGGAAGGAAAGGCATTTATCATGTGCCCGGAAAAAACCATTGGTCATTTTGAGAAAGATGCCGATAAGGTGGAAGCCTTTTATCGGTTTGGCTATATCAGTATGAAGAATCGCTATGAAGAATTCTTAGCATTTTTAGAGAAGTAATTCATTCGTAACGCTGGTTAGTTATTGTAGGAGAAGGGAGAAGATTTATGGGATTATGCGGAAGATGTGGGACACAATTTCCCACTTGCTATATGGATACCGTTTCAACCTGCCCCAATTGTGGAACAACATTTTATAATGACAGCCCGGGGTTGTTAACCAAAGTTGCAAGTGAACCACCGGCAAACTGGGTTAACAGGGTAGAGAAGAAGACAAGTGATAATAAATAGTTGAAAGGACACCTCAAAATGGTGTCCTTTATTATAAAAAAATAAATTTCAAAAGAATTAGCACTCACCTCTTGACAGTGCTAACAATAGAGAGTATCTTATATGCAACATAAATAAATACAAGGAAAACTTGGATTTATGAAGGCGAGATAAACAGAGAAAACTGGCATATATCATGCGGAAAGGAGAAGCCTATGCAGTTAGATCAGTTTACACAGAATTCTATGAAAGCCATACAGGATTGCGAAAAGCTAGCCTATGAGTATGGAAATCAGGAAATGGAGCAGGAGCATCTACTTGTTGCGCTGCTTCGACAGGAAGACAGTTTGATTAAGAAGCTCATTGAGCGAATGGAAATCAATGTAGAGCATTTTGTTTCCAAAGCAGAAGAGGCGTTAAGTAAACGCGTTAAAGTGCAGGGCGGACAACTGCTGGTAGGAGAGTATTTAAATAAAACCCTAATAACGGCTGAGGATGAAGCCAAGAAAATGGGGGATTCCTATGTTTCCGTAGAGCATTTGTTTTTATCTATGCTAAAACATCCCAGCAAGACGATGAAGGCCATTTGGGAAGAATATGGAATTACCAGAGAACGTTTTTTGAAGGCACTTGCAACCGTCAGAGGAAATCATAGTGTAACCAGCGACAATCCGGAAGCAACCTATGATACTCTGGCAAAATACGGGCAGGACCTTGTTGAAAAGGCAAAGAAACAAAAATTGGATCCCGTTATTGGCAGAGACAATGAAATTCGTAACGTTATTCGCATACTAAGTCGAAAGACCAAAAATAATCCGGTATTAATTGGTGAGCCTGGTGTAGGTAAAACGGCAGTTGTAGAAGGACTCGCCCAGCGTATTGTGGCAGGCGATGTTCCTGAAAACTTAAAGAACAAGAAAATATTTGCCCTTGATATGGGAGCACTGGTTGCAGGTGCGAAGTATCGTGGTGAATTTGAGGAGCGATTGAAGGCCGTATTAGACGATGTGAAGAATTCTGAGGGAGAGATTATCCTTTTCATTGATGAGTTACACACCATTGTTGGGGCTGGCAAAACCGATGGTGCACTGGATGCCGGCAATATGTTAAAACCAATGCTTGCCAGAGGAGAACTGCATTGTATTGGTGCCACTACTCTCGATGAGTATCGAAAATATATCGAGAAGGATCCTGCCTTAGAGAGACGATTCCAGCCAGTGCTTGTGGAGGAACCAACCGTAGAGGATACGATTTCAATACTAAGAGGACTCAAAGAACGCTATGAGGTTTTTCATGGTGTTAAGATTATGGATAATGCGTTAGTTGCTGCGGCGATGTTGTCGAATCGTTATATTTCCGATCGTTTCCTGCCAGATAAGGCTATCGATTTAATTGATGAGGCCTGCGCGCTCATTAAGACCGAACTGGATTCCATGCCCACTGAACTGGATGAGCAGAGAAGAAGAATATTACAGGCAGAAATCGAGGCGGCTGCCCTACGAAAGGAAGAGGATGATCTTTCTATGCAGCGTCTTACGCAGCTTGAAAAGGAACTGGCAGAGGATAAAGAAAAGTTCGAAAAGCAAAAAGCTGATTGGGAGAATGAAAAGAATTTAGTTAGCGGATTATCTGCCCTTCGTGAGCAGATTGAAGCCGTTGGCAGCCAGATTCAAATTGCGCAGCGAGAGGGTAATTTGGAAAAAGCAGCAGAGCTTTCTTATAGTACATTGCCGGCACTAAAAAAGGAACTGGCAGAAAAGGAAGAGCACATTAGGGAGCGTGGTACCAGTTTAGTACACGAGTCTGTGTCCGAGGAAGAAATTGCCAGAATTATCAGCAGGTGGACGGGAATTCCAGTTGCGAAGCTGACAGAATCTGAACGCAACAAAACCCTGCATTTAGCAGAGGAATTAAAGCAGTCGGTCATTGGTCAGGAGGAGGGTGTAGCGCTGGTATCCGAGGCCATTATGCGTAGCAAGGCTGGCATTAAAGACCCGAGTAAGCCAATTGGTTCTTTCTTGTTCCTGGGGCCTACCGGTGTTGGAAAGACGGAGCTTGCAAAGACCTTAGCCAGAAGCTTATTTGATGATGAGAATGCTATGGTGCGTATTGATATGAGCGAGTATATGGAGAAGCATGCCGTATCCAGACTCATCGGAGCGCCTCCCGGATATGTGGGCTATGATGAAGGTGGACAGCTTACAGAAGCAGTAAGAAGAAAGCCTTATGCGGTAGTTCTTTTCGACGAAGTTGAGAAAGCGCACCCCGACGTATTTAATCTTCTACTACAAGTACTTGATGATGGACGAATTACGGACTCTCAGGGAAAGACAGTAGATTTTAAGAATACCATTCTAATCATGACCAGTAATATTGGTGCACAGATGCTACTTGATGGCATTGACGAACAGGGTAACCTTTCAGATGGCGTGCAGGAAGAAGTGCTTTCAGAGTTACGGTTACATTTTAAGCCTGAGTTCCTAAATCGACTGGATGAGACGATCCTGTTTAAGCCCCTTTCAAAGGACAGCATTACTTCCATTGTGGATTTAATTATGAAGGACCTTAATAAACGTCTTTCCGAGAAGGAGATTCAGGTGGAGCTTTCTCCGGAAGCAAAAGAATTCATCGTAGAGGAAGGCTATGATCCCTCTTATGGTGCAAGACCTCTAAAACGATACATTCAAAAAACGGTAGAAACATTATCCGCGAAAGTCATTTTAGCGGGTGACCTGCAAAAGAAAGATACCATATATATTAAGGTGCAGGATGGCACTTTGTGTGCGGGAAAGAAATAATTTATGCTGATTGAAATAATTGTATGTTTGTTTGCCGGAATGGGTGCCGGAATTGGAACGGGCTTTGCGGGGATGAGCGCGGCCTCTATTATTACGCCCATCCTGTTTACCTTTCTAAAAATACCTGTCTATGAGGCAGTAGGAATCGCACTGGCAAGTGATGTTTTAGCGAGTGCTGTCAGTGCCTATACCTATAAAAAGAATGATAACATTGATATTAAGAATGCACTGGTTATGCTAGCCAGCGTACTTGCTTTTACTGTGCTTGGCAGCTTTATTTCAAAGGGGGTTCCCAACACGGGGATGAGTATGGGAACGACAATCGCGGTCTTTATTCTGGGGATAAAATTCACCATTAGTCCCGTTCGAAAAATCAAAGAAAATCAGAAGGCTGAAACCCCGAAAAAGAAGATTATAAAGTCTGTTATATGCGGTGTGGTTATTGGTATGATTTGTGGATTTCTCGGTGCCGGCGGCGGAATGATGATGTTAATGATATTAACCTCCGTGCTTGGCTATGAGATTAAGAAAGCAGTTGGAACCAGTGTTTTCATTATGACCTTTACGGCCCTTACGGGAGCACTCAGTCATTTTGTTATAAATGGGTTACATTATGTTCGTGTACTGATTTTCTGCATTCTTTTTACCCTTTTATTTGCTAGAATAGCGGCGGTAATTGCCAATAAATCTTCCGAAAAAGTGATGGGAAGAACCGTAGGAATTACCCTAATTCTTTTGGGAATTGTGGTTCTTATTTTAAATCTTCGATAAGAGGAATGAAAAAATGACAACAAGAGAAGAAGCATTAGCCTATGGGCTCTCATTTGAAAATACATACCAGGAAGCGCCTTTTCATGATCCAAACTGGCAATTGGTACGTGTAAAAGGAAGTAAGAAAGCCTTTCTCTGGACATACGAACGAGATGGATATATCAACTTAAATGTAAAGGTAGATCCGGAGAAAAGGGATATGTGGCGAATGGCATTTGCCTCTGTGATTCCAGGATACCATCAGAATAAGGAGCACTGGAATACAATCATTTTGGATGGTACGATTCCGGAACGTGATATCAAAATGATGATTGCGGAAAGCTATGATTTGGTAGCGGATAATCCGACAAAGAGAATCTATGAAGCCGTGAAGAAAATTCCAAAGGGCTTTGTTGCCACCTATGGGCAGGTTGCAGAAATGGCGGGAAACAAAAAGATGAGCAGAGCGGTTGGAAATGCGCTTCATAAGAATCCAGATCCGGGTAGTATTCCCTGTTATCGCGTAGTGAATTCCAAGGGAGAACTTTCGGGAGAATTTGCATTTGGCGGGGAAGATGCGCAGGCGAAGCTATTACGTGCTGATGGAATTGAAGTGGTGAATGGAAGGGTAGATCTATCCCGATTTGGAATGAAAATTTGAACCCTGCCAAAGGGGGACAGGTGCAAAATGGTTTGCATCTGTCCCTTTTTGGTTTTTAACCTTGCTGCCGGGTACAAAGTGTTAAACTTGAACGTTTGTACCCGGTACAAAGTGTGAAAATAGAAACGCACAGGAGGCGCGAGAAGCGCCTCTTTTTTGTGGGATAAAACTTTGCAAGAAAAGTAAGAAAAACGCCTTGATATACTGTATATCAAGTGCTGTGGTCCCTTGACAGTGCCCACAGCACTTTTTTTATTTTGTTAAATGGGTGGGTGAGTAAGTTGGTTAAACTAAGTAAAACGGAAAAAGACGAAATACTGAAATATTTTAATTATGGACTTGTTCCAAGCGAAGAATATAATCCAGCAGAAGAGTATCCTCTGGATTGGTTCAAAAGATATTTTGCGTTTTTAAGTGATGAAAAGCTTAGCGCACATTTAGGTGAAGCTTTTTATCAAGCAAGATATTGTTCAAATGTTGTGAGAGTTTTGTCCTTAACACATGCAAAACATAAGATATTTACTAATATGCAAATTATACAATATGCATCAATTTGTGAAGCATTGTTGCAGAAAACTATAGAAGAGTTCTGTAAAGAAGAATTTCAAGAGAGATACCCAATTATAGAACTGAGGAAATGTCCAAATGCTTTGTCGAACAGCACAAAGATAGAATTTGAAAAGAAACCGGCAATTTTGTGTATTGAGAAGAAGACGAAAGCGGATGTTAAGCGTGAAAGAATGCCAAGAAAAACGGAGTTCGCAGTATCGAAGGGGATTATTTCAGAAGATAGTAAAACAAAATTTGATGCTTTATATGATACAAGGAACAATGTTCATCTTTTGAAAGCAACGCAAAATGACTATTCACCGCGAAAAATTGATGCGCAAAATGCTTTTGACTTAATGGAACAAATTGTTGGTGAAATAAAAGTGTTTTATATAGAGAATAACAAAATAGCACAGCGTGAATTGGAGGGGACAAAATGGAAAGAGAAGAACTGATAGAGTCGCTAGATAAGGCTAAAGAAAATAGCATAAATCTATTTTATAATATGATTGGTAATATACATAATCATCATTTCCCTATAGGTTGGGGCAAAATTAGTCATACAGTAGACGAAATTTTTAATGCCTATAGTAATAAACTTCGAACAAATTATCTTGTTTTTTCTGGATGCCTTCCAGTTTTTTATGAAAATTTTTTGGACGCTGAACTTGCGAAACAATTTTGGCGTGTAATTGATACTATTGTTCGTAAAATAAATAATGTAGAAAGAGAAAAAAAACGGAATATGCCAATAGTTTTGAGTGCGCTCAAAGAGTATCAGACTCGCTTAGATAATATCAGCACCACCGGGTTGGGATTTGGAATAATAACCAATAGTGCTGTAAGTGCAGCTTTGTTTTCTGTAATGGATGATTCCGAAAGACAAAAACAGTACGAGAGACAAAATAAAGCTATTTATAACTCATTTATGGCAAAAATGAAGGCTTTAGATTGTGGTTCATTAGATATGAACCTACAATTTAGAGAATATCTAAGAATTTTAGATACACTCCATTCGCTGATTATTAGTCTTTACACAATAAGCGAAAATTATGAAAAACATCATGATTTATACAATAGCGAAGATTTCTTGCAGAAAGTAGGAGAACAAAGTGCATACTATTTTAGAAGATTTGCTTCCAATTTATTTTTTGAGGACGAAGATGAAAATCAGACGGTTTGTGCCTTGGAGTGTAACGGCTATTTGAAACGATATATTTATGCTGAAAAGAAAGAGTCTTATTGGGACGATGAAAAAATACATCTAGTATGGCTTTCAACGGGAATACTAGAAGAAAAGTATTGTCGAGGTAACTTAAATCTTACCTCGCGAGAAGAGGATAATTATCAAAAAGCAGTTGAAGCTGAACAAAAAAAAGAATATGTGAGTGCTGCCCTATTGTTTGGAAAATGCTCAAATTATAAGGATGCAAGAAGTAGAAGCAGAAAATTATGGCAAGAGTATATTTTAGATAGAAGAATAGAGAATAACGATGATTATTTTACAAAGATGGGGGGAGCAATAACAAAAGCAAAAGATTGCTCAAATCCCGGCTTTTCTGACTGTTATCAGTTTACACATATTATTGGTGTTGGGTATTATGCGATTCAACTTGATGGAACGCTTTTGGTTGAAAAGGAAACGACTGCAAGTCCTCGAAGTGTTATTATTCCAGAGATACCAGATGAGTATACAAAAAATGTCATTTTTATCTGGGGGAAAGAAATATATAGTAAAAAAAATTTTTATTACGTCTTTGTGATTGGGCAAGTAAATGGGAATGTGTGCATAGCAAGTAGTTATCCGGGGATTGTGACCTGTGAACGGAAGTTGATGGGAATTCCGAAAAAAATAGGTTATTTAGAGGATCATGAACAAAGTGGACTACTAATTCTGACAGCGGAAGGGCGTGTGCATATGCTTGGAACGTTGGCTAAGAAGATTTCAAATATTAACGAATTAGAAATGGAGAGAGATGTAAAAGATTTCTGCAATTTTTCAAGTTCGGCTTTTTTGCTGAAAAAAAGTGGAAAAGTTGTTTATATAACATTGGATAATTCGGAAAGTGATCGTAAAAGTAATAAACGCGTAAGTTCCTGGAATAGTATAGTTCGAATAAAAGAAGGGCATGGTTGTAACATTTTTGCCTTTGACAAGGAAAATAATGTATTCACGAGTGATATTCATAAAGATGAAAAGGTGGATATACCTTTTGAAGGGGCTATTGATATATTAGAAGAAGCTGGGCAAAGATTAATATTGATGGTGGATGGTACTATTATGTGGCGGAAACGAAAAGAACCTTCTGTTACAGATATGAGTAGCCATGATCCAGCAGAATGCCCTCTTGAAAAACAGCAGCTATTTACAGAAGTTATCTCCTGGAAGAATGTCATTGCATTGAATAAGTTTCCAAATGCTATTTCGTCGGAAGGTGTTGTATATCATGATGAATCAAGGTGGTTCGAAAGGTATAAAGTTAGTTGTAAAAAATATGACCAGCTAATGCTTACCGAAGGAACATTTAATATCATTGAAGCCAGATGTAATGCAAGACTTAATGAACTTAACGAAAAATTGGATGCAGTGAAGAACAAAAAAGGTTTATTTGCTGGGATTGGAAGAAAGAAAAAGATTGGTGAGCTATTAGAAAAAATTGAGTGTGTTTCATTTAATAAAAGAAATCTGCTTGGTCCGTCAAAATAGATTTGCCAAAGAGGGACAGGTGCAAACTATTTTGCACCTGTCCCTTTTTGGTTGTATTCCCTGTTATCGCGTAGTGAATTCCAAAGGAGAACTTTCGGGAGAATTTGCATTTGGCGGGGAAGATGCGCAGGCGAAGCTATTACGTGCTGATGGGATTGAAGTCGTGAATGGAAAGGTAGACTTATCCAAATATGGGATGAATAATTAATAGGGCCTCACCTTTGACTCTTGAAAAAGTTGACGCGTCAGAGGAAGTAAAAGAACTACTTAGTAGGGTACTTGACATCAAAGGATTGTATGCTATAATCGTTCCATCTTAAAGGATAATATATAATAAGGAGATGGAAAATGAAAAAATCAAAAGAGTATAAAATCAGTATAACATTATTCTGCATATGTTTAGTATTGTACATCGTTTCCATAGTAACAAGTCTTATTCCGGGACTTACTTATTCTATAGATAAAATAAGCATGTATCTTGGCTTTGCGTTTTTCGGTTTTGGCCTTATGTTCTTAGCAAAGGCTAAAGACAAGGATGACAGTAAAGATAAAAAAGATGAATAATAAAAGAGAATATATTTAATATGAAATTGGTCCTTATTTTAACATTTGTACCGGGTACAAATGGTCCGAAAACAGATGCGTTAGGCTGCGGAAAATAGTATGTCTGTCTGGAACACGCTTCCGCTCGGCCTTCGCGCAGCAGCGGTTCTAATTCGCAAAGAACGCTCATAAGAACCGGCGCGCGAAACGGTTCCATCCAGACATACATATTTCCCGCTACTATAAAAAATCGGACCAAATGTACCCGGTACAATTGGCTGAAAACGAGGGAGGTGCTTTCGCACCTCCTTTTTTATAAGGAAAGATATTTATACTTGCGGTGTTTTATAATGGAACCAAAGATATGCCTTGTGAATGGGAAGAACGTTTATCCGATGCATTTCTTAAGAAAACGGATAAACCGGAACTCGAGCTAGTATGTAAGGTGTATAATATTAACCAGGATAAAGGAAAGAAGCTTCTTGATAGCTGTACAATCCTGCATGATTATATGATGTTCGTGGATTATGTAAGGTTATATTTACAGGAGAATGAACTTAAGGATGCAATTAATGCGGCAATTGATAGATGTATTCAAGAAGAGATACAGCCAGACTTCTTTAAAGAGAACAGGGAGGAAATACTTAGAATGGCAGAACTAGATTTTACATTTGAACGTCGTTTAGAATTAGGTGTTAAATCCGCCTTGAAACAAGGAAAAGAAGAAGGTTGGGCAGAGGCAAGCGAGATAATTAATAAGAAAGATGAGCAACTAAAAGAAATGGATGTTCAGTTAAATGAGAAGGAATACTTGTTAAACGAGAAGGATGAAGAGATAAAACGATTAAAGGCACAGCTTGAAAGTATGACAGTTTAAATCGGACCAAATGTACCCGGTACAAATGGTCAAATAGGATAAACACACAAGAGGCGCATAAGGCGCCTCTTTTTGTGCTATAATAAACTTATGTTAACTAAAAGATTCAGTGCAAAGTGCAAAAGAATAATAGCCGCCATTGGTGTAGGTATTATGGCAACCAGCTGTTTTACGGCCTGTGGAAAAGGGGAGGGCAGAGAGATTGTACTGTCTACCGGTTTCTACGAGGATGAAATCTTTCGATTAGAAGGGGAGCGCTGCAATGAAGGGGAAGTGATGGTGTACCTAACCAATATCATGAACCAGTATAGCCAAACCTTTGGGGAAGAAATCTGGGATGTTGAGATGGGGACGACTTCCTTAGAAGCGGAACTGAAAGAAACGGTTCTTGCTCGTATTGTGAAAATTAAGATTATGAATCTGATGGCAGAAAAGTATGGTTTGTCGCTTTCGTCTGAGGAGGAAGCAGCGGCGGAAAGTGCAGCTAGTACCTATTATCATTCGTTGTCCCCAGAGGAGTTATCCGCATTTGGGCAGATTTCAGAGGAAGAGATTGCCAGAATGTACAAGGAATATGCGATGGCAGGCAGGCTGTATACGTATATAACCAAGGATGTAAATACGGAAATCAGCGACGATGAGGCGAGAAGTGTAATCGTTGAGCAGATTGTTATTTATAAAGATAAGAATGATACCAGTGAAGTCCCGGAAGCGGCAGCGCGTATTGCGAAGTTTGCAAGTATGGCAAGGGAAGAAGGCGCAGACTTCACGGAACTTGCCTCTTTATATAATGAAGCAGAAGAAAATAGAATTTCTGTTTTGCGCGGACAGTATGCAGAGGGGATGGAGAATGTTATCTTTTCCCTCGACAAAGATCAGATTAGCGAGATTGTGGAAACGGGCGAAGCATATTATCTTTTTTACTGCATCAGTCCTGTGGATTATAACAGAATAGACAGTGCCAAGGAGGAAATTATTACCCTCCGTAAGCAGACGCTGTTTAATGAGACCTATGACAGTTTTGCGCAGTCTGTGCGTGTATATCTTAATGAATCGACCTGGAACGAACTTGTTCCAATCTATGGTGGCAATGTAGATACTTGTGATTTCTTTGCTATTTTCGACCGGTACAGCAGCGAAAAATAAATAAAACGACACTTGTTAGCACTCGACTCGGCTGAGTGCTAAATTTTTCTTGACTTTTACCCATAGGGGTTTTATTATGATTCTAATGTGGCGGGTGCCACGATATAAAGAAAGATTTTATAGAGAAAGGAAGCGATGAATTATGGCAAATCACGGTTCATTATCAATTTCTAGCGAAAACATTTTTCCTATTATTAAGAAGTGGATGTATTCCGACCACGATATCTTTTTTAGAGAACTTGTAAGTAATGGTTGCGATGCAATTACCAAGTTAAAGAAGCTGGATATGATGGGAGAATATTCTCTTCCCGCAGATTACAAGGGAAAGATTGAAGTAATTTGCAGCCCTGAAAATAAGACCCTGACCTTTATTGATAATGGTCTTGGTATGACTGAGGCAGAAGTAGAAGAATATATTAACCAGATTGCATTTTCTGGTGCAACAGACTTTATTGAGAAGTACAAGGACAAGGCGAATGAGGACCAGATTATTGGACACTTTGGTCTTGGTTTTTATTCCGCATTTATGGTTGCAGATCAGGTTGAGATTCATACCCTTTCTTACAAGGAAGGTTCTAAGCCTGTACACTGGACCTGCGATGGCGGAACCGAGTATGACATGGAAGAAGGCGACAAGGCAGAGGTTGGTACAAAGATTATTCTGCACATCAACGAGGACTGCTTAAAGTTCGCAAATAAATATGAAGCAGAGGAAGTATTAAAGAAATACTGTTCTTTCATGCCCGCTGAAATCTATCTGACAAAAGAAGGGGAAGAACTCACCGAGATGATTAACCCCGATGAGAAGTTAGATACGGATGTAGTATTAGAGACTATCAAAGATGAGCCTAAGGAAGGCGAGAAGGAAGGCAAAGAGCGCCTTAAAATCAAGAAGCGTCCGGTTCCCTTAAATGACACCACCCCTCTTTGGGCAAAGCACCCCAATGAGTGTTCCAAAGAAGAGTACTTGGAGTTTTATAGAAAAGTTTTCCATGACTATAAGGAGCCTTTATTCTGGATTCATTTGAATATGGATTATCCTTTTAATTTAAAGGGTATTTTGTACTTCCCTAAGATTAATATGGAGTTTGAATCCATTGAAGGTGTGATTAAGTTATATAACAACCAGGTATTCATTGCAGATAACATCAAGGAAGTCATTCCAGAGTATTTGATGCTCTTAAAGGGTGTTATTGACTGCCCCGATTTACCACTGAATGTTTCCCGTTCTGCCCTTCAAAATGACGGTTTCGTTAAGAAGATTTCTGAATATATCAGTAAGAAGGTAGCGGATAAGCTTTCCGGTCTTTGCAAGACGGAGAAGGACGAATATATCAAGTACTGGGATGATATTGCACCCTTCATCAAGTATGGTTGCTTAAAGGACGACAAGTTCTGCGAGAAGATGACGGATTATATCCTCTTTAAGGACATTGATGGTAAGTATTTAACATTGCCAGAATGCTTGGAAGTAAAGCCAATTGATACCGAAGAAGGCGAAGCAACAGACGAAGCTGGTAACAAGGTTGAGGCAGAGGTTGTAGAAGATCCGAATAAGGTAGAAGACCTTAGAGAAGAAGAATCCTCTACGGAAACCAAGAAGGAAAAGGTTATCTACTATGTAACGGATAAACAGCAGCAGAGCCAGTACATCAATATGTTTAAGAAGGCAAAGAAGACCGCTGTAATCCTTCCTGAAAGAATTGACCAGCCTTTCGTAAGCCAGCTTGAACAGAAGAATGAAGGCATTAAGTTTATGCGTATTGATGCTGACCTTACCGATGAGTTCAAGGCAAAGACCAGCAAGAAGGATTTGGAAGAGTTAGAGAGCCAGCAGAAGGAATTAGATTCTATCTTCAAGAAGGCGATTAAGAAGGAAAGCCTTACTGTTAAGTTAGAGAAGTTAAAGAATAAGGATATTTCTTCTATGCTGACCGTTTCAGAAGAATCTCGCCGTATGCAGGATATGATGAAGATGTATGCATTAAATGGTGTAGATATGGGCGCTATGGCAAGAGAAGGACAGACCTTGGTTCTGAACTCCAACAATAAGTTAGTACAGAAAATCTTAGAGGAGAAGAGTGGTAGCAAGGTACAGCTTCTTTGTGAGCAGTTATATGACCTGGCACTTTTACAGAATGCGCCGCTTCCAGCAGATGCGATGACCAAATTCGTAGAACGTTCCAATAAGATTATGATGATGCTTGCAGATAAGTAAAAGTGATGTAAGGTGGCCTGTCTCGTAAGGAGGCAGGCCTTTTTCTTATATGCGCAAATCCCGTAAAAAACTGTTATAATAAAAATAACGTGCGGATTGTTCCGCAAATATGAAAAATGTCTGAGAGGAGAATTATGATGCAGGAGTATAAGCCGTTTAAAGAAGGGAAAGTAAGAGAGGTATATGACATTGGAGAGAACCTGATTCTGGTTGCGACCGATCGTATTTCCGCTTTTGATGTCATTTTAAAGAATATCATTACAGATAAGGGTGCAGTACTTACCCAGATGAGTGCTTTCTGGTTTGACTATACCAAGGATATTATTAAGAACCATCTGGTATCCACAGACGTAAAGGATATGCCCGAGTTCTTCCAGAACGAGAAATATGCTGGAAAGAGTACCTTATGCAAGAAGTTAGAGATGCTTCCTATCGAGTGCATTGTACGTGGATATATTACCGGTTCTGGTTGGGCAAGCTATCAGAAGACCGGAGAGGTTTGCGGCATTAAGCTTCCGGAAGGTTTAAAGGAATCTGATAAGCTTCCTGAGCCTATTTACACCCCTTCCACGAAGGCAGAAATTGGTGAGCACGATGAGAATATCTCCTTTGAGAAGAGCATCGAAATTTTAGAGAAGCAGTATCCTGGTAAGGGCAAGGAGTATGCAACCAAGATTAAGGATGCGACGATTAACATTTACAAGAAGTGTGCTGATTATGCATTAACCAAGGGCATCATCATTGCAGATACCAAGTTTGAATTTGGACTTGATGAGAATGGGGAAGTGGTTCTTGCGGACGAGATGTTAACCCCCGACTCTTCCAGATTCTGGCCCGTTGAAGGTTATGAACCTGGTCATGGACAGCCTTCCTTTGATAAGCAGTTCATTCGTGACTGGTTAAAGGCAAATCCTGACAGCGATTATCATCTTCCTGACGAGGTAATTGATAAGAGTATTGCAAAATACAAAGAAGCCTTTAAGTTATTAACTGGAAAAGACTTTCAGGCGTAAATACTAAAGGGAGATGGGAAAATGAAGAAGAAACTGGCGATAATACCAGTGTGCTTGGGAATCACTGCAGGTCTTATGGCCTGCGGTGCACCCAAAAAAGAAGATATTATTGAAGGAATGCTTCAAACGGATCTTTCGGCATATAGAGTGACGACAGATTTTGATTTGGATGCGAATGCTGTATATAATCATGAGAATTTAACCCTTTCCGGAGGCATGACAGTCCTGATGGAAAGCGAGAATATACAGAACCCCGAGAAGGCCCGTATTTGGTTCCATGATGTTGCTGTTGATAAAATCAGGGTAAATGATGCGGTTCGTCAGGCCTTTGGGGCAGGCATTATGGATCTCATTGATTCCTTCAATGATGAGATTGATGTTATAGAAGAATTTGAAACATACTTCCTTATGGATGAATCGACTGCTTACTATAACTTTCCTGACGAAGGCTGGTTCTACATAAGTATGGATGATACCGCAAGCCAGGTGGTGATAGATCCTGCGGAGGCACTAAATATAAGCAAGAAGCTTTTGGAAGAAAAAGCGGTTATAGAAAAGAAACCCGTAGAAATAAATGGCGGCAAGTATTATCAGGTCACTGTAACGTTAAATGGGGATGATATCTATAACTATGTGCAGGACTATATTGCCTTATCTGATGAAATGCAGAAGTCCTATGATGAGATGACTGAAAAATTATCACAGGAAGGAATCGATGATAAGGATTTATACGAAGCAATGTCTGCTACGTATACGATGTATGTCAATAAGACGGATTATCAATTATATGAAGCAGAAGGAACCCTTCAGATTGATGTTCGTGCCATTTTGGAAACATGCAGAAAATCCATCGAGAAGACCGGTTTTGATATCGACGCCATTGAGCTTTTGGATGTACAGATTAAAACAGGGGCGAAACTAGAACTAAACGGCAGGAACGAAGTTCGTCTGTCAACTTATGCAAAAAATGCCAGGGATCTATCTCAGTTAGTTTACTATGATTATGACATAGAAGACTGGGATGACGGAGATGATTGGGAAGTGTATGAAGAGGATAACCCCTTTCTTTTAGCTGACGGCTCTTATGAGATGTATACTTTGGCTGGTGATTATCTCTGCACCGTTCGTCAAATGGATGGATATACTTACAGTGGCGGAGATCAGTACTCTGGTTTTTATGTGTACTATGAGAATCCACTAGATAAATCTATGTATGATGTGGTGTGCGTGAATCAGGGATATACCTCGGATGTATTTTCGAAAGGAACGACTGCGTCTGTGCCTTCGGAATATACAAACTACCAATTTGACTTCCATAAAATAGGAACAGCAGCAGGCGGAAGAGACGCTTATTATGGCATAGAAAGCTATACTTATGTCGATGGGCAGGATTCGTGGGATTACGAGAACATCTTGCTTTTTGTTCCGTATTTTACGGATGATTATGATGAGCAGAATGGTTCCTATACACTGCTTTCCGTAGAAGTATTTGGAGGAGGAATGGATCTAGAAACCATGACTGATCAGGAGCGTTTGGATTTGATACAGGATATACTGGGAAAGTAGGGAAAAGATGAGTAAAGGAAAGATTGCAGGAATTATTGCAGGTTGTATCTGTGGCGTTGCGTTAGTTGCTTTTGGAGTAGTTATGCTACTTAAAGGCGGTTTTAAGAAGGAAAATGCCCCCGTTAATGAGCCGGTTGTGGAAGAAACCTCTGATGAGTTGATTGAAGAGATTCAGGAGGAAATTCAGGAAGAGGCGAAGGAATATAGAAACGAAACGACAGAAGAAAAGCCACAGGAGGAAACGGTATCACCCGATATAGAAGAACCTGTGGAAACAGAAGTGGAAGAAAAAGAGGAAACCATGGAAGATATGCTGGCTAAGCGTGAAGAATTAGCTAGTCAGTATGGCTATGGCTACGAAACGGGTATGGTACTTCCCGATACCGTGAAAATCACGGATATGAATGGGAACATACATCCCATTACAGATTTTCTTGGAATGCCGCTCTATATGAACCTTTTCACGACCTGGTGCGGACCATGCAACGCAGAAATGCCAGACTTACAGAAAACTGCGAATCAGTATGAAGGACAGGTACAATTTGCTCTGATTGATATGGGAGACACCGTGGGCGAGATTCAGGAGTTTGTGAACCAGCATCGTTTAAGTATTCCAATGTATTATACCGGTGACTATTTGGGAACGGTATATATTGAGTCGATTCCCCGACATATGGTACTTGATAAGTATGGCAGAATTGTAGAGTATATTGTTGGTGGTTTGGATGGCAGCAGTATGATTCAGCTTTGCGAAGAGGCAATAGAGGCATCAAAGTAGAATGATAAAACATTTTTTGAGGAAAAATTGGATTGCGCTTTTGTGTATTCTTCTGGCGGGGGCCATGATGGTTCTTGGACTGCGCCAGGGGGACTACCAGACGACGAGACGAAAAGGTAGTATGATTTGCACCCAGTGTGTGGGCTTTAAATAGGTTGGCATGAAAGAGTCAGATTTGAAAAAAGGAAATACAAAAAAGAAAAAGGGGTGGCTGCGCCCCTTTATTCAGCTTGTAACAACGATTCTATATAACTTAAATTTTAAGGGATTTAGGAATGGCAGAATATACAATGGTCCCTTAAAAGGAGTGTGTACGCCGGGCTTACACTGTTATTCCTGTCCGGGATCAGTGGGCTCCTGCCCTTTAGGAACCTTACAAAATACGTTAGGAAACCTAAAAAACAAGGTAAACTTTTATGGAACAGGAATTCTTCTTCTGTTTGCAGGCGTGTTTGGTCGATTTGTTTGTGGTTTCCTGTGTCCCTTTGGCTTTTTACAGGACCTCCTGTACAGAATCCCTACAAAGAAATATACCCCTGCTTTAAAAAGGGTACGTTTTTTGAAATATGCTGTACTAGTGACATTAGTAGTAGCCTTTCCGCTGGCAACGATGCTTACAGGGTTTACAGGGGAACCGGGATTTTGTAAATTTATGTGTCCTGCCGGAAGTTTAGCAGGGGTGGAGCTCTCTATTACAAATGGAGAGATGCGTAGTTTAGTCGGGATCCTCTTTTGGGTAAAATTAGCCTTTCTTCTGACAATAGTAGGGTGCTCGGTATTTATCTATCGTCCATTTTGTCGTGTACTTTGCCCACTGGGGGCATTCTATGGGCTTTTTAATAAAATCGCTTTACTTCGTTATCATGTTAATCTACATACCTGTACAGACTGTGGTCTTTGTAAGAAAGCCTGCCCTGTTGTAATTGACCCTGTAAAGCAGTGCAATTCCGCAGAGTGCGTTCGATGCGGAAAATGCAAAGAGATTTGCCCAACGCAGTCTATTTCGGTATTTGCAAGAAAGAAGGGATGAAGTTCCCTTTTTTTCTTGGGAAATGGTTGTAAAAAGGAAAGATGTCAAACGCTGGCTGTTTGAGATAATATAGGAAAAATGGTAAAATATTAGGGATTATTGTGTGCGTTTCCTCTCGCCTCTTCAGCGTTACGGAACGGTGAGAGTAACCTAGAAATGGAAGAAGAAATATGAGTAAAAAAGGTAAGCCCATAGTTGCGGTTGTGGGTCGTCCCAATGTAGGAAAATCAACATTATTCAATGCATTAGCAGGTACCAAACTTGCTATTGTTAAGGATACACCAGGTGTTACTAGAGACCGTCTATACCAGGATGTTACATGGTTAGATAAGGCCTTTACTTTAATAGATACGGGTGGTATTGAACCGGATAGCAATGACATCATCCTGTCTCAGATGAGAGAACAGGCCCAGATTGCGATTGATACTGCGGATGTTATTTTATTTATGACAGACGTTCGTCAGGGACTTGTTGATGCCGATTCGAAGGTTGCGGATATGCTTCGTCGCAGCAAGAAGCCTGTGGTTTTATGCGTTAATAAGGTAGATGATTTCAATAAACTGATGCCGGATGTGTATGAGTTCTATAATCTTGGAATTGGCGAACCGTTCCCAATTAGTGCAGAAGGTAAGATGGGGCTTGGCGAGATGTTAGACCAGGTTATTTCGTATTTCCCAGAAGATGCAGGGGAAGAGGAAGAGGATGAAAGACCTCGTATTGCCATTGTTGGAAAGCCCAACGTAGGAAAGAGTTCTATCATCAACAAGCTTCTTGGAGAGAACCGCATGATCGTATCTGATATTGCGGGAACCACGCGTGATGCCATTGACGCAACAGCAGTGTATAACCATAAGGAGTACGTGTTTATTGATACTGCGGGACTTCGTAAGAAGAACAAAATCAAAGAAGAACTTGAAAAATATATGATTGTTCGAACGGTATCTGCTGTGGAAAGAGCCGATGTTGTGGTCTTGGTTATTGATGCGGCAGAAGGTGTTACCGAGCAGGATGCAAAGATTGCAGGAATTGCCCATGAGCGTGGAAAGGGAATGATTATCTGCGTAAATAAGTGGGATGCAATCGAGAAGAACGAAAAGACGCAGAAAGAGTTTACGGAGAAGGTTAGACAAACCCTTTCCTTTATGCCGTATGCACAGATGCTTTTTGTGTCGGCCCTCACTGGCCAGCGTTTGCCGAAACTGTATGAGACGATTGATGCAGTTACGGAGAACTGTAATATGCGCGTGCAGACAGGAACCCTTAATGAAATTATGACAGAGGCAGTTGCGTTGCAGCAGCCTCCTACGGATAAAGGAAAGAGATTAAAGCTGTACTATATCACGCAGGTGGCCGTAAAGCCCCCTACATTTGTTATATTTGTGAATGATAAACAGCTTATGCATTTTTCCTATACGAGATATATAGAGAATAAGATTCGTGACGCATTTGGATTCCAGGGAACCAGTCTTAAATTTATTATTCGAGAGAGGAAGGACGGCGAATCATGAGTACGACCTTGATTAGAGTCCTTTGTGTGGTAGGAGGATACTTACTCGGATGCATTCAGACGTCTTATATCATCGGACGAATGAAGGGAATTGATATCCGAGAGCATGGTAGCGGTAATGCTGGAACAACCAACACACTGCGTGTTTTGGGAAAGAAGTATGGTGCCATTGTTTTTATAGTAGACTGTCTGAAATGTGTGGCAGCTACCCTCATTGCGTACTTTATTTTCAAGGATTCCCATCCGGAAATGGTGTATTTATTTAAACTGTATGCAGGCTTTGGCTGTGTCCTGGGACATAATTTCCCGTTCTATCTTGGATTTCGTGGAGGAAAGGGAATTGCGGCAACAGGCGGATTAATTGCTTCATTTTATTGGCCTTTTATTCCGGTTGCAGTGCTCTCCTTCTTTGTTACATTTTTCACAACCCATTATGTATCCCTGGGATCACTCATTATGTGCACGAACTTCTTCATCCAGGTGGTGCTATTCGTTGTATTTAAGCCATTACGATTTGCGAATATTACAGCAGACAGTATCGCCTTGGAAATGATCATTGTGGCATTTATTATTACCACCATTGCTTTTGTAAGACATCATGCGAATATCGAAAGATTGCTTCGTCACGAAGAAAGAAAAACATATTTGACTAAGAAAAATAAAGCAGACTAATAAAGGGGGCTAATATGGCTAAAATAGGAATCGTTGGTGCAGGTAGTTGGGGAATTGCTTTGGCGCAGCACCTTGCAGAGAAAAAAGAACACGATGTTATGGTTTGGTCCTGTATTGGAGCGGAAATCGATATGCTCATAGAAAAGCATGAGCATGTTGACAAGCTTCCCGGTGTGAAACTCTCGGATCGAATTGATTATACAAAAGAACTCAAAGAATCCATTGATGGTATGGATCTGGTTGTACTTGCGGTACCCAGTGTATTTACGAGAAGTACAGCAAAGCAGATGAAGGATTTTGTCGCAGAAGGACAGATTATTCTTTCTGTAGGTAAGGGTATTGAGGAAGATAGTCTCATGATTCTTACGGATGTAATCAAGGACGAAATCCCTCAGTGCGAAACAGCCGTTCTTTGTGGACCATCACATGCAGAAGAGGTAGGACGTGGCCTTCCAACTACGATTGTGGCTGGCTCTGTAAAGAAAGAAGTTGCAGAAAAGGTACAGGAAATGTTCCACACGGAAACCCTTCGAGTTTATATTTCTCCAGACGTTCTTGGTATGGAACTGGGTGGTGCATTAAAGAATGTAATTGCGCTTGCAGCAGGTATCAGTGATGGTCTTGGTTTTGGTGATAATACAAAGGCAGGTCTGATTACCAGAGGCATTGCAGAAATTGCAAGACTTGGAACCGCTATGGGCGGAAAGGCAGAGACCTTCTACGGCTTAACCGGTATTGGCGATTTAATTGTAACCTGTGACAGTATGCATTCCAGAAACCGAAAAGCAGGTTTCTTAATGGGACAGGGTAAGACGATGCAGGAAGCAATGGATGAAGTAAAGATGGTTGTTGAGGGCGTGTATAGTGCGAAGGCTGCAAAGGCGCTTGCAGACAAGTATCAGGTGGAGATGCCACTTGTAGAGTGTGTGAACAGCGTGTTATTTGGCGGTAAGACTGCCAAGGAGGCTGCGGATGCACTGGCACGCAGAGATATGAAACAGGAAAATGAAATCCTGGCATGGACAGAATAAAGCATGCAGAAGATAAAGAAAGTACTAAAATGGATTCCTTTTATTTTGGCTCTGGTTCTTTATGCGGTTTTTTATATAAAAAATATTCGCTGCCAGTTAGATTCAGACATGTCCAGCGAAATGGTTTTGTCCAGGCTTTTGGCATCGGAACATAAATTACTTGCGACCGACTTTTATTATTCAACGGAAATAAGAGTATTAAATATTCAGTTAGTGTATTCTTTCTTTTTTCTGTTCACAAAAAGCTTTTTCAAAGTCAGGGTGTTATCCCGTATTCTGATTTTAGGTGCGCTATTTGGTTCTTTCTATTATCTTTGCAGACAGATTAAGATTCAAAAGGTGTTTCCTTATCTGGCCGCGTTTTTGATTCTTCCTTTCTCCATGCAGCATATGGAGTTTTCCTTAATTGGGGATTTCTATTTTACGCACATGATAATTTCATTCCTGGCAGTTGCACTTACCCTTCATTATGAAGAGGCAAAGGGACGAACCAGATGGATTGTCTTAGCGGCGCTTCTTATACTCGCATTTGTTTCGGGACTTCCAGGCCCCAGATATTTATTCACAACGTATTTCCCACTTGTCATTGTGGCGTTATTCCGGTCCTATAAAAAGCATGGGGTGAAGCTCAGAGCTTCTTACTACGGCGTCATTGCTTCGGCTGCCGGGTATTTGGTAAATACGAAGATTCTTGCGAAGTATTTTAGTTTCAGTAACTGGAATGAGATGACTTTTCAGGGCTTTTCCTTTGCGAACTGTGATCGTCTGTTAAATGGTATACTGGTTTGTCTGGGGTACAGAGAAGGTGAGGTATTCTCAGCGGTTCTCATCGGGAATATTGTATGCTTTGCGATTCTTGCTGGCGTTATTCTATATGGTCTATACCTTTTTAGAAATGGAAGAGAAATTCCAGAAGAAGAGAAGGTTCTGTTTTTATTCACTGGATTCTCACTCCTTGTTATTACAGCCCTGTATCTTTTTACAAATACTTCTTATGAAGCGCGTTATTACCTGCCTACCCTCGTGTATTTTCTTGTATTTTTAGGCTGTTCCCTGACGCATCATAAGTGGAAGCAAAAGGCTTCTGTCATTGTAGCCAGTCTTGTATTTTTGATGGTACTGGTTTCTTCACTAACCGTATACAAAACGACAAAAGACAATGATAAGACAAGAGATATCAGAGATGTAGCAGAAGTGTTAATTGAGAATGATTATCATGCAGGCTATGCAACCTTCTGGAAGGGAAACGTGTTAACGGAGCTGTCAGAAGGACAGGTTGAGATGTACTTCTGGCATAAAAATATCGAGGAAATCATTGATGTTGATGATCTTTACACGTGGCTTCAGCCCGCTGCTCACTTTGAGAATGCGCCAGAGGGAAAAGTGTGTATTGTTCTTGACCGCGATGAAGATGTGCGATGTACTTTCCGCCGGTTTGAGTTTGATGCGCATAAGATTTATGAGAATGCGACCTATGTGGTATACGGATTTGATTCCTATGAACATCTGCTGTACTGCCTGAGTCATAAGAGTCTGGATGTAGGAAATGCTGACTATGTAACGAACGGAATGGGCGATAGCGGCATGTGGTATTTAAACGAGGGCGGTGTAACCAGAGGACCTCATATAACGCTGTATGCCGGCACTTATACCGTTACGGTAAAAGGCGAGAACCTTGGCCAGTTGGGTATGAATGGTACCACGGATTTTGGCGAAAATGTATTGCTTGGTAATTGCATCTATCAGGATGAGAACACTGCTATCTTTCAGATAACGGTGGATGAGAACAAACATTTCTGTGAATTTCACCTTATGAATAATGGTCCAGAAACCGTTGTCATATATTATGGAGAAGTAAATCGAGTAGTAAGTGAATAAAGTTTTGGAAAACAGAAAGGATATTCTATGAGCGAATTTCAAAGTACAAACCAGTATGTAGCAAGTCAGCAGTTAATGGATTCTGTAAATATTGCCATTGCTCTCAAAAAGCCTCTGCTCATCAAAGGGGAACCCGGAACCGGTAAAACAATGTTAGCGGAAGCGGTCGCAAAAAGTCTGGATAAGAAGCTGGTAATTTGGAATATCAAATCCACCACGAAGGCGCAGGATGGTTTATATATGTATGATACCATTCAGCGTTTGTATGATGGACAGTTTGGTGAAGAAGGCGTTGATGACATTGCCCACTATATTAAACTTGGTAAATTAGGCGAAGCTTTTGACAGTGATGAGCAGGTAGTACTTCTTATTGACGAAATCGATAAAGCAGATTTAGAGTTCCCTAACGACCTTCTCTGGGAATTGGATCAGATGGAATTCTATATACATGAAACAAAGACAACGATTAAGGCAAAACAGCGTCCCATTGTAATCATTACCTCTAATGCAGAGAAGGAACTGCCGGACGCGTTCCTGAGAAGATGTATTTTCCATTATATTGATTTCCCTGACAACGCACTGATGGAAGAGATTGTGAAAACGCATTTCCCTGCAATCGAGGAAAACATTATGAAGTCAGCGATGGAAGTATTCTACTGGATTCGTGGAATTCGTGATGTACGGAAGAAACCCAGTACCTCTGAACTAATTGATTGGATTAATGCACTACAAATTGGTGGTATATCCGCGGATCGCTTAAAGAGTGAACTGCCCTTCCTTGGCGTTATGGTAAAGAAGGACGAAGATTTGGAAACGGTTAAGAAGCACGTATAAAGGAATGGGAAGTAACCAGAGTGTTTATTAAATTCTTTCACAATTTAAAAGCATACGGTCTTAAAGTAACCCTTTCAGAGTGGCTGACATTGCAGGAAGCACTGAATATGGGATTGCACGAAAGCTCGATGACAAAGTTTTATTATCTGTCCAAGGCGATTTTAGTAAAATCTGAGACGGATTATGATAAGTTTGATTTGGCTTTTGAGGATACCTTTAAGGGGATTCAGGATGAGAATGCCTTAACGAAAAGGATGTTAGACTGGCTTGATAAACCCGAGATGAATGAACTTCTCCACGAGATGGACAAGGATTATCTGAATTCTGTGGAATCCTTTAATATTGATAAGGATGATGTGGAGAAAAAGTATAAGCAAAGGCTAAAAGAACAGGACTCTGAGCATAATGGAGGCTGCTACTGGATTGGCACAATGGGAAAGACTTCGTTTGGTAATACAGGTGGCAACATTGGCGGTATTCGTGTGGGTGGCAGTACGGGCTATCAGAGCGCTTTTCAGGTAGTTGGCGCAAGAAAGTATCGAGATTTCAGAGATGACCGAATGCTGGACAATCGTCAGTTCCAGCAGGCGCTGCGAAAACTTAGACAATTCTCCACAAAACTTGATATTCCAAAGACAGAGCTGGATATCAATGGCACCATTGATGAAACCTGCAACAATGGAGGGTATTTATCCATTGTTATGGATAAACCCCGAAAGAATTCTGTGAAGCTTTTACTGCTTATGGATTCTGGCGGAACGATGATTCCATATTGTAAGCTCCTTAATGAATTATTTCAGTCCGTTCACAAATCTAATCACTACAAAGAGGTGAAGGCATACTATTTTCATAATTGTATATATTCTCATGTATACAAAACGCCGGAGTGTGAGAATGGCGACTGGATTGAAACAGAATGGATGTTTAGAAATCTGGATAAGGACTTTAAGGTTCTGGTTGTTGGTGATGCCGCGATGGCTCCGGAAGAACTCTATGCGAAGGATGGTAATTACAGAGGACCCAATGGTGGATATTCAGGAGAAGAGTGGCTCCTTCGTATGAAACAGAAATATAAGAAACTGGTTTGGATGAATCCCAAAATGAGTTTAACACACGCACCCTGGCGAGAAGCGGAGACAAGAATCAAGCAGATTTTTCCGATGTTTCCTCTGACGGTTGAGGGATTAAATGAAGCGATGGATGTTCTTATGAAGAATCGATAGGTACTAAAAAAGGCGGCAGGATTGCCGCCTTTTTGAATTTACCTTTGCGTGCTGGTTGTTAAGAAGTCGTTTAAGGTTTCCATAAACTCTAAATCAAGCTGAAAAAGTTTCTCTGGATCATATTCCGTAAGGGGGGCTTCTTCATCTAATACCTGTAAAGTGTACTCTGCACATTCCTGTGTAAGCCATAAGGTGGAATGCTCGTTGCGATATGCCTCTTCAACGGTAATAAAGGAGATGATCGGGTTTGTAATGGTGGTCTCATACTGTGTGATGGATAAATCATCCGTAATAACCTGATCCCCACTACCTTGTACGATGAGCATGGGAATGGTGGATTCCTGTAACTGCTCATGGGCGCTCTCGTTGCAGTTAAATCCAAAAAGCATGATGTTTTTTAGACACATAAAGGGATATCCCGCATATGCGGCGGGCCCTGCATAGCCTTTAGCCTGGGAAAACATAATGTCATTGGGCTTATCAAATCCTGAAAGGCAGATTACACAGGAAACACCTTCCGTTTCATCTGCGGCAGAAACAACAGCGTAACCGCCCATACTATGACCAAGAAGTGCCAGGGGGAGATCCTGAATGACGGGTGTTTCTTTAATATAGTCAATGGCAGCGAGTACGTCCTTTTTCATTTGTACAAGACCGACAGAATTCTTTCCCTCACTTTCATAGGAACCAGTGCCATCGAAGGTGAGTACAGAATAACCTGCATCATAGAAATATTTAACGAAGGGAAGCATTCTGTCTCCATGGGAGTGTGAACCATGCGCTAATAGCAGAATTCCTATGGCATTTTCGTTGGTATAAAGGTGTCCGTGGAGGGTATTTTTGCCGGAGGCAAAAGTAACGCATTCTCTGGTATAGTGCGCAGCATCCTCTTCGGTAAAGACAGGATCAACAGTTCCCTCCTTATAATCATATCTTGGGAAGATGAAGCGGAAGAGAATATCGGCCGCCACCATATTTAGTAGAAAAAAGATGACCAGGAAAATACAAAAATTTCGTAGAAATCTCTTAAAAGTCATTGGTTTTTTAGGGGCTTTTTCTTTTTTTGCCATAATGATTACTTCTTTCTGTTTTATTTATTTAGCAGTATAATAGAAAGTGATTATTTTTGCAAAAAGAGAAGAGATTGGTATGAAAATACAGAATATCGCAGGGTATTCTTCTATTGACGCTTTTGTAGGAGAAAAACTTACAAAATATAAAGAATCTGATAGGTCTTTTCAAACATTATTTTCGTTTATGTTTTCTGAAAAAGAGAACATATTATACGAAAGAAGTCAGGGCTATTCTATACAGAAAACAACATATGGGGAGGCCTATATTCGGGCCAAGAAGCGTGCAAGCACCTTGCGCCGTCTCCTAAAAGACTGTCCACCGGATAGCTTTGTCGGATTATATATGAATAATAGTTTGGAGTGGATACTTAATTTCTGGGCAATTCTTGCTGCGGGGCATAAGCCCCTTCTCATGAACCTTCGAATGGATAAGGAATTATTAGAAGAGACAATCGGCTCTCTTGATGTGGTTTGTGTGATTTCTGATAGTATCTCATTTGCTGTGCGCACCATTATGGATAAAGACCTAGTAGAAGACGAGCAGGAGGCAGTGGCTGATACTTTCGGAAGTGCTGTTTTTGTAATGTCTTCTGGAACCTCTGAGCACGTAAAGGTTTGCGCTTATACTGCGGAAGAATTCTATTACCAGATTCATGACAGCTATCAGATTATAAAGAACTGTAAGTTAATGAAAAAGCATTATGAAGGCGAATTAAAGCACTTAGTATTTCTGCCTTTTTATCATATTTTTGGACTGGTTGCTATGTATATCTGGTTCGGATTCTTTTCCAGAACCTTTGTACATTTGAATGATATGGCGCCAGATACCATCATCAAAACCATTAGACGACATAAAGTGACGCATATTTTTGCAGTTCCGATGTTTTGGGAGAAAGTCTATGAACAGGCAATGAAAACCATTCAGGATAAGGGAGAGGCTACGTTTGCTAAGTTCCAAAAAGGACTTAATATTGCAGACCGTATTGGCGATGTTCCCGGGCTTGGCGCGTTTTTTAAGAAGAAAGCATTTGCGGAAGTGCGTCGGAACCTCTTTGGAGAAAGCATTTGCTTTATGATAACGGGTGGTAGCGATATTGCGCCTGAGGTTATGCGATTTTTCAATGGAATCGGATACCATTTGGCAGATGGTTATGGAATGTCAGAAATCGGAATTACCTCTGTTGCACTTGGAAAAAACAGTAAGGAATTAAACCGTGGTAGTGTGGGAATGCCATTTTCATCACTGGAATATAAAATCGATGCGGACGGACAGCTACTTGTTGCAGGGAAGTCTATGGCGAAATATATATTACAGGGCGGAGAAAGAAGGGAGAGGCCGACGTGGTTTCCGACGCGTGACCTTGCCGTGCGGGAAGCAAAGGGATACCGCATTTTAGGACGTGCTGACGACCTAGTTATTGGTGGAAGCGGCGAGAACCTGAATCCTGTCATGGTTGAAAAGAAATTCAAATGTAAGAATGTACAGGAAGTCTGCCTGATTGGTCCGAAAGAAGAGGGCGTTACCATCCCTACGATTTTAATCTCTATTAAGAAAAGCCTTGGGAATGAAGCCTTTATGCAATTAGATGAAGAAATAAAGAAGGCACTGCATGCATCGGGATTTGCTTCACAACTGCAAAAGGTTGTGTACGTTACAAATCCACTTCTTGGTGCGGAGGACTTTAAGCTAAAACGCCAGAAGATTACCAGAGAATACCAGGAAGGAAAACTTACCATTGTTGAGCCTGGTAAGCTTACGGTGCAGGAGCAGCCTGAAAATGAAAAACTACTGCAATCTCTTCGTTTGCTTATGGCCGCCGTTCTTTCCAAGGAGGCGGAAGAAATTAGCCTAGATGCTGATTTCTTTATGGATCTTGGCGGAAACAGCCTGGAATATTTTGCCTTTTGTGCAGAAGTAAAGGAAGCCTTTCGTGTGGAAATCCCCATGCAGGGCGAGAGTGGGTTAAAGAACCTAAAAGATTTTTATGATTATGTAGAAAGTAAGCAGAGCGAATGGCCGGAAGAATAATGAATGCGCTTGTGAAAAGTACTGGCTTTCTACCACAGGAAATCGTATTTCGCACGAAGTATTATTACGAAAATAAAAAATTACAGGGAAGAAATATCAAAGGTCCTGCGATTATTATATCCAACCATACATCCGTGTATGATTATGCGCAGTTTATTTTTTCCTTTCCAACAAGAACGCTGCGTTACCAGATGGCAGAGGTTCTGTTTAAGAAGAAACCGCTAGCATTCTTTCTAAGAGCGATGGGCGGTATTTATGTGAATCGTGACACTGCGGATTTTTCTTTTGTGCAGGAATCCGTGGATATTCTTGCCAAGGGTGGTGTGGTAGGCATCTTTCCGGAAAGCAGATTGCCGCGAGAAGGAGAGGAGCGTCCCCTTCCCTTTAAGGCGAGCGCGGCGTTAATTGCCCTGATGGCCGATGTTCCGGTTATACCGGTATATACAAATGGTGCTTACTTCTCCAAAAAGAGGGCAAGGGTGGTAATTGGTGCGCCATTACGAGCTAGCGATTATTGCCTTCCTGAAAATAAGGAAAAAGAAAACTTGAAGAATGTTACGGATGCATTTTATAGGAAGGTTATAGAATTAAAGGAGTTGCTGGATGGACAAGAATAAGGAGAGTCAAAAAAAGAAAAGTCCCATTTCTTTGTCCTATCTTTTCTATGACTTTGTAAAATTTACGGCGATTCCAGCATATTTATGGAAACTTCCGAAACGAATTTTTGAAAGTAAAAAAGCAAAGAAGTGGATAAAGGGCGGTGCCTTACTGATCTCGAACCATTATAGCTTTTCAGACCCTGTACTAATGATGCTTGTTATTTGGTACCGAAGACATCACTTCATCTGTATCAAGTCTTTGTTTGATGGGAAAAAGGGATTCTTTTTTAGAAGATTCAAGTGTATTCCAATTGATAAAGAAAATTTTGGAATGCAGTCTTTTAGAACCATTACAGAGCACCTGAAAAACGATGAGCTGGTTTCCATGTTCCCAGAGGGCCATGTAAACCGAGGGGATGGCGTGGATGCCTTTAAATCCGGCGTTATATTAATGAGTGTAATGAGCGGGAAGCCCATTGTTCCAATGTATATGAAGCCAAGAAAGCATTTCTATAATCGCTCGGTAGTGGTTATTGGTGAGCCGATTGATATAACGGCCATGTACGGGGAAAGACCGTCCATGAAAGAGATTGAAGAGGCTGCGCGAATGCTGCACGCCAAAGAAGAAGAATTACAGAAACTAGCATATCAAAATAAGAAAGAGAGGGAATAAGAAATGAAAGCACCAACCAGAGAAATATTTGCAAAATATACGGACCAGGAAACTTTTGAAAAGATTGTTGATTTTGCTACCGTACCGGAAATGTTTGCGCATTGTATGCAGGCATATGGTGAAAGAGACTGTATATTAAGTGAAGGGGAGAAGCATACTTACCAGGAACTTGGGCAGGATGTAGCGCTTTACAGAAGTGTTCTTGATAAACTTCCCGAAGGAAGCCGCGTTGGTATCTATGCTCCCAACAGCTACGATTTTATAAAAGCATATTTTTCGATTGTTACATCTGGGAAAGTGGCAGTGATTATTCCTGCAATGCTCGATGAGAAGACTTTATTTGGATGTACAAAGAAATTTGGTTTAGCAGGTTTAGTTTATGCAGAGGCATTAACAGAAAAACTGTCTGTTGTAAAAAATATGTCTCCGGAACTTCCGCTTTATCCTGTATCTGCGACGGGCGATAAAGCTTTGGAAGCCAGCACGGTAAAGGGCGAGGATCCCTGCGTGATGATGTTTACGGGCGGAACGACAGGACAGAGTAAGGGTGCCCTTTTGTCCCATGAGGCGGTTATGCAGGGAACGATAAATGGCTGCTATGGTTATAAGGAAGTATTTGGACAGAGATATCTCCTAGTTCTGCCTTTGTCTCATGTGTTTGGCCTTATTCGTAATATGATGACATGCTTATATACTGGCAGCGCCCTGTTTATCACAAAGAATAATAAAGATATGTTTAGAGATATTGCGATGTTTAAGCCGAACCTTCTGGTAATGGTACCGGCTATGGTAGAAATGTCTCTTGCACTCTCTGGAAAGTTTCAGAAAAATATGCTGGGTGAGGATTGCAAAACCATTATTTGTGGTGCTGCTGCGGTAAGTCCTTACCTTGTAGAAGGCTGCAAGAAATATGGAATCAATCTTTGCCCTGGCTATGGATTAACGGAGTCTGCAAATTTAGTATCTGGAAATCCTGAAAGTGATAGAAAGCCAGACTCCGTAGGAATTCCTTTCCCGAACCAGGAGTTCAGAGTGGAGAATGGTGAACTTTGGATTAAGGGTAAGAATATGATGCTCGGGTATATCGGTGAGGATGAGAGCCCATACGAGGATGGCTGGTTTAAGACCGGAGACCTTGTTCGTTTTGATGAGGAAGGTTTCTTATATATCACGGGACGCATTAAGGAAATCATTATTCTGGATAATGGAGAAAATATTTCACCCGCAGAGGTGGAAGCACACTTTAATGAATTACCCTTTATCCAGGATAGCCAGGTGTTTGAGGCGATTAGTGAGAGTGGTAAGCATATTTTGAAACTGGAAGTGGTTCCCAGAGCGGGGGCTGTGGCAGTAATCACAGCGGAAGATAAGCCTGCCTATATGATGGCAGAACTCAATAGAGTAAATGACAGTCTTCCCGGATTTATGCGTGTGCAGGACATTGTAATCAGAGAGACGGACTTTGAAAGAACCCCCAGTATGAAGATTAAACGCTATAAGTTGGAGAAATAAAATGAGCCGAGCAGAAATTTTTGAAAAGTTGAAGGAAATATTAGTGTCCGCAGATGAGAAAAATAAGGACAAGGTAGATTCCTTTACAGAAAGCAGCGAGTTGGCTGCGGATTTAGGCCTTAATTCAATTGGTATCTTATACATTGTAATTGCTATCGAAGAGACCTTTTCAGTTCGATTTGATGACGCCTCTATGTCTGATTTTAGAACCATTGGGGATACCATTGATTACATTGAGAAGATGATTAGCTAGCATGACAATTGCATTTTTGGTATTGAAAATCTTTCTTATTTTGCTAGTTTGCTATATTGTATTTCTGTTTTTCCCATCCTTTTTTGGATATATGGCAGCTCTATGGAGAAGCAATGGAAAGAGGATGACAAAAGAAACAATGCAGGGGACATATTATGAACCCTGTGAAGAGAAAATCCTGGAAGCCGTAGAGTATATTCGGAAGCTTCCACAAGAGGAAGTAGAAATTTCTGCTTTTGATGGAATTTTGCTACGGGGGACGTTTGTCTCGCAGGGGGCAAAGAAAACCATTATTTTGTCCCATGGTTTCAAGGCAAACTATATGGAGCAGTTGTCCTACCAGGCAAAACTCTTCTATGAGAGAGGTTTTAATGTATTGTTTATTTGCCATCGGGCACATGATGTAAGTGGCGGCAAAATTTCTTCGTTAGGAATTAGGGAAAGCCGTGATATAATAGATTGGGTTAAATTTGTATCCAATCGGGGACAGACCGAAATACTTCTGTATGGAGTGTCTATGGGATGCACCTCGATTTTTTATGCTCTCGATGGGTTAAAAGACTCGAATGTGAAATGTGCGGTATGTGATTGCGGATACCCTTACGTATATCAGAAGTTATATTTCGATATCGTGCGGTGGCATATGCCCGCGAAGCTAATGGCTCCGCATATGGCGTTTGCTGCAAGGATTTTGCAAAGAACAAATTTAAAAGCTTCCGCAAACGATTGTCTTGCGCAAACAAAAATTCCGCTCTTTTTTATTCATGGGCAGGAGGATGAGACGGTTCCCTACAGGGAAGGGGAGGAAGCGTATAAGCTCTGTCAGAGTGAGAAGGAGTGGCATTTGGTTCCAGGAGCAGGACATATTGTTTCACTACCGACGGGCGGAGAAGCTTTAGAAAATTCCCTAATGCAATTTGTAAATCATTATATTATGGAGGAATAGAAGATGAGTAAGTTTGTAATTATGGCAGATGCCACCTGTGATCTTCCGGAGGAGATTCAGAAGAAGTATGATATTGAATTGATGCCTGGACATATTTGTTTGCCTGATAAGTCCGAAATCACTCTATATGCTGAGTGGGGACAGTTTGAAACGATGGAAGGCTTCTACAAAGAATTGAAGAAGAACCCCAATGCATTCTCCACTTCTCCTGCCAATGTAGGCGAATGTGAAGAAATGTTTGAAAAGTATGCAAAGGAAGGAACTACTGTACTTGCTATTGCGTTATCCACTGGATTGAGCGGTGCTTATAATATGAAGGTTATGGCAAGAGAGAACATCCTTAAAAAGTATCCGGATGCAAAGATTGAGATTGTGGATTCTCTTCGTTTTGGACCTGGATATGGTCTTTTGGTTGTACATGCAGCAAATCTTCGTAATGAAGGTAAGTCCTTAGAAGAAGTAACCAAATACGTTGAAGAGAATAAGAATCGTTTCCATCAGTGTGGTTGGTTAGATGACTTGTCCTTTGTTGCCAAGAAGGGCCGTTTGACTTCTGCGAAAGCATTCTTTGGAACCTTAGCGGGTATAAAACCAATTGGTGAATTTGATTACAATGGCTTAACCACAGTAATTGGTAAGGTAAAGGGTGCAAAAGCATGCTATCCTGTTTTACTTTCTTATATCGAAGCAACCATTGAAAAGCCTGAAGAACAGATTATCTACATTGCGCAGAGTAACCGTGAGGCGCATGCAGAGGAATATAAGAAGATGCTTATGGAGAAGTTCCATCCGAAGGATATTATCATCAATCCTTTATTCCCTTTAAGTGGAGTAAATGTAGGACCTGGCTTAATGGCAGCATACTATATGGGTAAGCCTATTTCAGAGGGACTTGTTGAGGAAAGAGCAATCCTTGATAAATTAATTGGCGGAGAAAAATAATGAAAAAGTTAACGAAGAAGTGGCAGCTTTTTGTATATGCAACGGCCGGAATGGGCGTTAATATGCTGAATCTTATGATGAATTCTTATCTTTGTTCAGCGTTATTAAAGGGCGGTTTTACCGGAGATGCATTAAAGTACCAGACCTATATTGGAGATGATTTGGTAATTGCAGGTGTTTGGGTTGTTTTTGCGTTTGTAGCAAAACTCATCGATGGATTTATTGATATCCCAATGGCATCCTTTACAGACCGACTTCGTACTAGATGGGGTAGAAGAAGACCTTCCTTAATGATTGGTTTTATCCCCTTGGTAATCTTTTATGCGCTGTTCCTGATTATTCCTCATAGAGAAGGAATCTCCATGCTTAATACGGTATTCTACGGTATTATTCTGTGTGGTTACTATACATGCTATACGTTAACGATGGTTACGTACTATGCAACCTTCACAGAAATTGTATCTACCGAAGCAGAGAGAGGTGTCATTTCCTACGTAAAGAGCTTCTGTGATATCGTGTACTACATCTTAGGATATGTAGTGGTTCGTGGTATGCTGAATTCTCATAATGTACGTACCGTTGCGTTATTTGTACTTCCCCTTGCACTTACCATGCTTATTCCTATGTTCATGATTAAGGAGCCCTCTAATTTAAAGGGGGATATGGAGGAGGAAGTTGCACCTAAGTTAATCCCATCTCTTGTGTTTACCTTCAAGAATAAGACCTTTATTCTTTGGATGATTGTATATGCATTCATGACATTTGGCGTACAGTTATTCTTAGGCGGTATTAACGAATATTTCGCGACAACCGGCATGAATATGATGTTTGTTATGATGGCATCGTTTGCACCTGTACCATTCACCCTGCTGATATTTAACGCATTAATGAAAAAGAAGGGATTCGTATTTGCATTCCGTTACACCCTGATTATGTACAGTATCGGTATGCTAATGATGTTTGGCATTTCCTTCCTGCGTGATATTGCACCGAAGAATGTATATACAGTTTGTGCAATTGTTACCGGACTTGTGAACTCTTTATCCATTGGTTCTATGTTCTCCGTAGCATATTCCATTCCTGCACAGATTGCAGCAGACGAAGAGAAGGAAACGGGAAAGAGCCACTCCGCTATGTTCTTTGCAGTACAGGGGCTTTTAGCAGGTGTTGCTTCAGGACTCGCAACGGGACCTACCTTAGTTGCACTGAAGGAAGGCAGTAAAAACGTTGCAGAAGGTCGTACACCAATTTGGTATATGACTGTAATTTGTGCGATTGCAACACTTCTTTCATTAGCACTTACTGTATTTTTACCAAAGTCATTAAGAGAACTTGGAAAACAAGAAAAAAAGGAAAAGTAAAGGGTGTGACCTTTTATGACTAGAAGAGTTGATGGACCTCTGATGAAGAAGATGCTGACCAATTCGCTGGCATTTCTCAGACGGTCAGAGGAAAGAATAAATGGATTGAACGTATTTCCTGTGGCAGATGGTGATACCGGATCGAATATGCGATTAACCTTAGAGAACGGTTTACAGGCAGCAGGAGATTATAATGAACTTTGTTATTTCCTGCGGGATTTATCAAAAGGAATGTTACTTGGCGCCAGAGGAAACTCCGGCGTCATTCTTTCGCAAATTTTTAAGGGATTCTATACTGCCTTAAATCGCTGTGCGGCGGCCAATATTGCAGATCTTCGCAATGCTTTTATCAAAGGCTATAAGACGGCTTATGAATCGGTTGTATCCCCTGTGGAAGGAACCATATTAACCGTTGCCCGGGAAGGTATTGAGAATATCCGTACACAGCTTGACAGAAATACCTCCATAGAAACCTTTTTTGGAATGTATCTTGCTGAGATGCAGAAGGTGCTTCCCCAGACACCGGAAATGCTTCCCGTGTTAAAGGAATATGGCGTAGTAGATAGTGGAGCAGTCGGCTATATTACGATTGTGGAAGGCATGTTAAAATTCCTAAACGGTGAGGTGATAGAGAGCCAGACGCTGCAAACAGAAACTGCTACGAAGACAGAGGTATCAGAAAACATTTTCAATGAGAACAGCGTGTTTGAACAGGGATATTGTATGGAATTTGTTCTCCAACTGTTAAATGGAGAGAATTATAACAGCCGTTTCAAATTAAGTGCTTTTTCTGATGATTTGAAGTTATATGGTAATTCCATCGTTGTGTCACAGGATGGCAGTCGTGTAAAAACGCATGTACATACCTTAAAACCGGGGAAGGTCATTGCACTCTGCCAGGAATTCGGTGAGTTTATCAGCTTTAAACTGGAAAATATGCAGGTGCAGCATAATGAATTTATAATCAAACATCCCAAGAAAGACGCGGATAAGGGTGAAAAGAAGCCCCTTGCGATTGTTGCCGTTGTAAACGGTGACGGGATGAAAAACGTTTATAAGGAACTTGGCTGTGATGTAGTCATTGACGGAACCAGTCGTATGAATACCTCTTCACAGGAATTTATCGATGCTTTTGCAGAGGCCTGGGCAGAAAATATTATTGTATTAACCAATAATAAGAACGTTGTTCGTGCTGCGCAGCAGGCTGCTTCACTTGTAAATGATACATCTGTGCATATCATTCCTACGAATAGTATGGTTGAAGGATATTATGCTTTGTCCTGCGACCTTCCGGATGAAGGCCCGGAGAAACGTATCAAAGCGATGTTAGATGGTGCAGGGAACATCGTAACCTTAGCAGAAACAAAGGCATCCAGAGATTATGAGCATAATGGAATCGGATGCAAGATTGGTGAGGAAATTGCTCTGGTGAATGAGAGACTGGTATGTGCATCAGATAATCAGATGGATGCGCTCATCGGAGGACTTCATAAAGTGGAAAATATGGACGAAAAAGAATGTGCCGTAATTTTCCGTGGGGCGGGGATTGACGCCGATATGGAGAGCGAGTTAGAAGAGCGAATTGCAGAAGATTATCCTTTGTTAGAACTTGTGTTTTTAGAAGGTGGGCAGCAGATTTATAACTGGCTCATTGGACTTATATAAGAGGTGAACTGGGATGAAGTGGATAATCCTTGGAATAGCCATTGCAGTCGTTATATTTGGCATAGTACCGATGTTTATTATGGCTTATTATTTGTACCGCATTTTATTGGTTCGAAATAAGCCTACCAAGTGGGGAAGAGAGTGCCCGGAACCGCAGGATGCTGAATATAAGGGAATGTATGATGAGGGCGCTGCCTGGGAAGCGTTATATCACGACAAGAAGACAGAAGTATCCATTACCAGTGAGGGATATCATCTGGTTGGCGAGTATTTTGACTTTGGCGGAAAAGCAGCCGTCATCATCATTGCTGGTCGAACGGAATCCTTATTGTATTCCTATTATTTTGCAGAGCCATACAGAAAAGCTGGTTACAATGTTTTAGTGATTGACAATCGCTGTCACGGTGAATCTGAGGGTAAGTATTGTAGTCTGGGGCAGAAAGAATATAAGGATTTACGAGAGTGGAGTAAACTCCTACACGATGTTTATCATAATGAAAAGATATTTATGCATGGCATCTGCATTGGTTCCTCTGGTGCACTTCACGCCTTTACCAAAGAGGGCGCACCAGAGTATTTAGTGGGGATGGTTGCAGAGGGCATGTACGCTTCCTTCTATGAATCCTTTAAGAATAACATGAAGGAAAGAAACCATGGAATGTTCCCGATTGGTTATCTGGTCCTTATGTATATCCGGCTGTTTGGCGGGGTAGATGTGGTAAAAGAAGGCCCCTTTAAAGAAGTAACCAAAATGACCAAACCCATTTTATTTTTACACAGTAAAGAAGACCGATATTCTTTGCCAGATAAGGCAGAAATGTTGTATAATACGTGTAGCAGTGTGCAAAAGAAGATTGTTTGGTTCAACTGTGGTGCACACTCCAGAATTAGAGCAAATAATAAAGATCTGTATGATACGACCGTTTATGAATTTGCAAAATCTGTTCTGAACAGTTGAGAAAAGGAGATGAAAATGTTTTGTAATGCATGTGGAAGTAATGTTCCTGATGGTTCTGTAACTTGCCCTTCTTGCGGCAATGTATTACAGGCTACAACCGCTAACACTGCAGCAACTATGAACAATAGTTATATGCAGCCTATGCAGCAGCCCATGATGAATGGACAGCAGTATCAGTTCCAGCAGACGATGAGCAGCGATTGCCCTACTCCTGGTTCTATTATGGCAAAGGGTATTGTTTCAGCAGCTCTTTCCTTTACACCTGTTGCTTGTATCGCAAGTATTATTCTTGGTATTCTTGCAATCCAGAGCGCAAACAAGTTTAACCAGATGAGCCCTGAACCAAGCGGACAGGCAAAGGCTGGTAAGATTACTGGTATTGTAGGATGTGTTATCGGTGGCATTATGTGTGTTGTATGGCTGATTTATATGATTAGCTGCATCACAGCGGTGAACAAATACGGTTCATACGTTCGTTATTATTACTAAGATATGAAAAAGCTTCCCTTTATGGGAAGCTTTTTTTAATGCTATTTTTTACATTAGATACCACTTGGGAAGGAATAGAAAGGATGCATATTTTAGGATTGGCATCCAGATGGTGAGGTCAAAAAATACGGGAGATAACAAAAGGGAGAACAGGGTATACAGTGGCAAAACAGAAGCGTATAACAGCGCATTTTTGATGCATGCCGTTAGCAAAAGCGTTAATAAAACGATGGCAAGGGCATAGATGGCTAGGCGAAGAATTCCGGTTAATCCGGTTCCACCTGCTTTGGCAAAGAAAAGGCAAAAGTAGGCAACGATAGAGGAGAAGAGGACCGGAATGCATACACTAAATAGGCGAACCTTAAATTGTCTGTATCCATAATGATTGGGATCCTTGTAAAAGGCGAGACCACCTGCCAGCCCAGCAATTAAAATCATGTGTGCCAAAATGCCACGAAGTGGAGAGAAAAGGATATCAGAGGCCTTCATAGAGGAGTCAGAAGGTGCCTTTTCATAGCCAATGGTAAAAGCGGTATCTGCTACAAGGTAAGAATCAAAGAGCGTCTCAATTTCCTCGCGGGTGACGTCCGCATGATACTCCTTTAAGGGACTATCTTCATATAGATAGTCGGTCATAACGCGTTTTTCTATTAAGGGAAATAGCAGGGAATAGAGAGATTCGTCAGTAACTGCCTGCATTGTCGTGGAAGGGGATAAGATCCTTTTAATCAGTTTATCTTTCTGCCCTTCAACCATCTTTGTAACATAATCAGCAGGAATGAGATAGCCAATCTCTAACTTTTGACTTAGTACATCCTCAGAAAGTGTAGTTTCATCCTCGTAAATTGTATATGAAAAAAGTCCCTCAGCAGATTCTAACAGAGATCGAATCTGGGTTGTTTCGTGATCATGATTTCCATCTAAAAATATACCAACGGATATTTGGTCATCTCCTTTGCTAGATGCCAAATTTAACAGAATGGTAAAAAGTGGCATCAATAAAAGAATGAGATAAAATCCTGGTTTTTTTAAGTTTAGTTTTAGAAGAAGTAAAAAGGTTCGCAGTGTTTTCATTAGTGAACCTCCTTGTGGTGTTTATAGAGAGCCAAACATAAACCAACGATGAACAGACCTAAAACATAGAAAAGCAGTTCTTTTTGTGCACCGGGGGTTTGCCCTGTAAATATCTGAATAAAATCCTGCTGCATATAGGCTGTGGGAAGCACCTTTCCAAAGGGCCGAATTTTTTCCGGGAAAAAGGCAATGGGAAGGATGTTTCCAGATACAAAGGATAAAAGGATGCCGGTGAGGAACAGAAGCAGGATAGAACGTCCGCCATCGTTCTGACTATATATAATGACCTGGTTATAAACCGATAGAAATAAAGCAACCAAAACGATGTAAATGTATGCACTACCCGTTTTAGGTAGAAAAATCTGTTTGGTTCCCTGCAAGATATTATACAGAGAGCCAAATAGAATCGTGATAAGCAGAGAGAAAAGCAGCATAACAAGGGTTAGATTAATGACACGAATTAAGTAGGTATGAACCGGTGTGATGCCTTTGGCTGCTTTCATACGGGAGATTTCGGGGCTATCTAAGGCAAGCGCGGGCATAAGTCCAAAGCCCATAAAAAGAAGGAGTAAGACAAAGCCACTGGCGAGATAGTAAGAAAGATAATCAATCGCTATTTTGTCGTGCTTATTATCGTACACATCCAGACGAGAGAGCACGTAGCTAAAATTCATCATGTCGATGGTATAGTAGACATCACTGACTGGCAGATTAAGATTGTGGAACAACTTTCCAGCAGTCATGGTTCCTGCCTGTGCAGTGGTTAAGAGCCTTCCGCCTGCTCGCGTAAACTCTGTTAAAAAGATGGCAGAGACATCTTTATCCCCAGGGAAAAGAACATTAATCTGCGCGTTATCACAATTCATAATATCATCGATAGCGCCTTCGGGAACCTCGATGATTGCCATAACTTCTCGTTTTTCCATCGCACGATGCGCTGTATCAAAATCCATTGTGACAAAGGATAGACGACCTTCTAAACTCTCCATGTTTTCTAATAGAGAGAGTGCCATTTCCGTATAGAAATCGTCATCCTCGTGCGTAACAATGGCCACCTGCTTTTGCGAGGTGGCCTCAGGGGTAGTCTGGTTGGCGCGATATGCTCCAAATACAAAGAGCCCTACAAGCGCAAAAAGGATAACCGCAGCTAGAACTGCGAAGGGAAGTGCACGAAAATACTTTTTCATCTCTGCCCTAAAAAGGCGCCGTAGGGTTCTTGCCATAACTTAATAGATATACTGTAATAATTTATTGAGGAAGAAATTGCTAAAATCAGAGGATAGCTCTTCTAACGCTTCCATATCCATTTCAAAGAGCTTGTGCTCTGTTCCGGAAAGCTCTTTTACATCACCTTCCAGAGCCTTCACGGTAGCATCGATGCCTAGGTCAATCATATATTCATCATAGTCACTAGTGAAGGTAAACTTCAAAGTATCAATATCCGTAGAGATAGCAGTATCTGTGATAGAGAGATCACCATCCACTTCTGTATTATAGAGTACAGAACTGTAGCAATCCTTGATTTCGGTACTGCAGTGGAAATGCTTATCTTCAAAAACATATTCGGAATTGGAGGTAACTTCTAAGGCGGTATTTCCACGTTCAGAGACACTCATAAAGGTTGTGTCTTTACGGATGTTGTTGTTTGTTTCTCCATTATTCTTTACGAAAAATTCATATTTACCGCTGGTTGCACTATTTACAGTGAAGGTGCATTCCATATTATCGCATAAATATTGTGCGCCGGAGAAGGTGAGGGAAAGACTCATATCCCATGTCTCGTTCTGATCATCAACAATACTAATGGTAGTAGAGGAGGCGATGAGACGATTATCCTTGTCGATGATGGACTCGAAGGCAATATCATCTGCAAAAGTATCTTTGAAAGCCTGGGTAGCTTTCTGATGCTCCTCATCATATAACTTCACAAGTTCCGCAACATAATCTACTTCACTGTCATCATTTGTTGCAGCGTAGTAAGCGATGGCAGCAAGTCCTTCATTCTCTTTAAGATAGGCTTCCATAGTATTTACACACCAGGTATTGTAGGCATCTGTTAATGCACAGATAGAGTCCTTGGTAATGGTGGTCTGGAATACATCACACTGTAATACATCACTGCCCACGGTCATTCCCTTCTTGTCATCTTCCTTGGTTACTTCAATGCTGTTATAGAAAGCAAGCAAGGCTTCTCTGGATGCAGGATTCTTAATATAAGCTGTGAAGGATAAATCAGGCATTTCTGAAAACTTTAAAGGATTTAGAGAAACGGTATCTGCTAATGCGTCAGGAATCAGCAGATCATCCGCATCTTCACCAGCTTCATCAGCAAGTGCCTGGATCCACTCATTATACTTTGTACCTAAATGAATCGTATCAATGGTATAGTATGCATCATTCATATCAGGAAGCGCGACAGAAATAGAAGAGTCGGTCATTCTGGTCTGCATTTCAAAAAGCTTGAAACCAACATAGTTGAGTTTAAACTGCTGGTAAACAGCACCGCTTTTAGGCGCATACTGTCCTTCGAAGGAAGCAGATACACCTGAAATGGAAGGAATATAGGAACCATAAGGACCACCAATGGTATAATCCTTTAGCTTGATGTTTAAGGAAGTTTCAGCACCATTTTCCATGATATTTTTTACAGTATTTTCGGCATTAACAAAATCATCCACATACGCAGGAAGGAGGTTGCCATTGCCAGCCTCGTCTTCATAACCACCCATTACGGCAAAAAGACTCTGGTCACCGAAGGTTTTTGCGTAAGCGAGAATTACCCTTTCTTTGTCGGAAAGAATTTTACTTTTGATAAAACGAATACCGAAAAAGATGGCGAGTCCAAGAAGGATTACACCAACGGGAATGAGGATGAAAGGAAGGGGATTTTTCTTCTTTTTCTCAGAGGAGTCATCGCCTGCTTCCGGAACAACAGGATTTGTAGGAATGTATTGATGTTGTGAGGCAGCTTCTGCTTCCGGAAGGGGAGTGATTGTATCTGCCTGTGTTACATCCACTCCCGCTGGATCCATTTGGGTGGGAGCGATATCGCTTGCATAGTTTTCATTTTCGTTCATAGCCATTATTGAATCTCCTTTACTAAGTCTTTGCCTCGCTTGGTAATATCAAGTGGCGAGAGTTGTCCATCTTTCAGAACATATATTTGTGTACATAAGTTTAGCTCTTCTTCCTCGTGGGTTACCAGAATAATACTTCCGCCATTGTCATAGTAAGATTTGAGATAGGTGGCAATATCACTCTTACAGGGAAGGTCAAGTGCCGCTGAGGGTTCATCCAAAATGAGAAGTTTGGGTGAATTGATGAGCGCAATTGCCAGGGAAAGACGCTTTTTCATACCACCGGATAGCTTTGCCACATCCTTTTTTAGGAAGGAATCAATTTGCAACATGCTAATTGCCGGCGTTTTTAGAATTTTTTTCAGTTCCCCTCTGGGACCTTTAAACCAAAGGAGTAAATTATCATAACCGCTCAGTCCCGGTATTAGTGGATTATCCTGGGGAACATACCCAACAATATCCCTAAGAGTCCCTAGGGCTTTGTCTACCGTAATGGTACCCTTCGTGGGTTTTCTGGTTCCTACTAATAGGGAAAGCAGTGTGCTTTTACCGCAGCCATTTCCACCAATAATCCCGATACACTCATGTTCCCTAATCGAAAAAGACACATCTTTTAGTACGGCGTGTTTATTATATTGAAAAGCAAGGTGCTGGACCGATAGCATAAACTTCTCCTTATTATAATAGAAGAGGACTTTTGGTCTCTTCCGGTATTATTGTACCATAGGAAAGAAGACTGTAAATGTGAGAAGATGTGAAATCTTTTTGAAGCAGTGTATAGGCTTCTGGCGATAGTTGTTTCACAGCTTTCGCTGGCTTATTTATGAGCGGGAGTTCGCTGCATTTTTTAATCGTGTGCATGAGCGCCCTTGCATCTTTGCGCATACCGAGAATGCGGCTGTATGGAGCATAGCCAAACTGTATGGCCGTTTCAGCATCTGCCTTTGTATAGCCAAGCACCAGATGCAATAAGGCCCTTTTTAAATGGCTAAAAGCAATATCCTTACTTTTTAGCATCGTCGTGAATTGCTGCGCATCCATATAAAGACGTCTGTTTTTCAGTATTTTATCGGCTAAATCTGGAAAGATATCAAAAATATCAGATAGCTGGTCATAGGTGACACCTTGCAGGTGACAGCCAAGGAGGGCATCGAAGGCAGCCATGGAAAGATATTTTGTGTTTTCCTGTAATAAAATCTTTTTTACGGAGGCAGGGATACCGTCTAATGTTGCTATCTTTTCCGGATAGTGTAGGCAGATTTCCCGAATCGCAGTGGCGGAGGGAATCGAGGCACCAGCCTCTGTGCTATGATATGCCTCTCCAATTCGTTTGATGGTATGGGGCTGTATGCTGGACTGGTGGTAGGTGAGCGCTTTCAAGTAGGCAACACCTAGAATATTATTTGGTTCATCCGGCGGAAGGATTTCTAAATGCATCTTATCCTGCAGGGAAGACAGACTGCCATCTTCTGAACCAAAAGCTAGGGTATTCACGCAGCCGAGTTTTGTGAGGATGCCAACGGCGCACCTAGCAAAGTACTCTGCACTGCCTGTTGCAAAGACAGTAGGGAGTTCGAGTACCAGATCTACACCATTTTGAAGGAGCATTTCTGCACGGGCATGCTTATGGACGAGGGCGGGTTCCCCACGCTGCACATAATCGCCCGACATCACGGCAATTAAATAGTCCGCATCTGTTTCCAGACGGGCTTTTTGAAAGAAAGTAATATGTCCATTATGCAGTGGATTACATTCCACAATAACACCAGTAATTTTCATATAGTTACTGTATCATTTTTGCCTCTCTGGGGCAAATATGGGAATCCTCCTTGCCACCAAAAGAAAGGTATGTTTTAATGAATGCAGAGAGAAAAAGGAGATTTATTTATGAGCAAGAAAAATCAGAATCCAACAGAAGATGAAGAAATTTATATGGATGTAGATACAGATGACGGAACGGTTACCTGCTCCATCATAGCCATATTTTCCAAAATGGGAAAAGATTACATTGCGTTATTACCATTAGATGAAAAGGAAGAAAATCACGATGGTGAAGTTTGGCTTTATGGCTATGAGGAAGATGGTAAAGGCGGCTGCAATTTGATAAATCTCGTGGATGACGAGGAATATGAAATTGCTTCGGACGCTTTTGATGAGTATTTAGATGCCCAGGAGTTTGATGAGCTTGTGGGAGAGGACGAGGACTAAAAGGACTGTTTTCCCTCTGTTTCACGAAGGAAACGACTGATTTCCTTTCGGTTGTCTTTGGTTTTTTGGATATAGAATAAGAATAACATATCTTTTGCGCGGGTCATGGCTACATAAAAGACCCGCCTTTCTTCTTCAATCGCATCTTTTCCCGGATTTTTCCCCTGCGGAACATTCCCTTCATTACAATCAGGAAGAATAACAATTTTATATTCCAGGCCTTTGCTACTGTGCATAGTTTGCAGGGTAATGTGGTCACCAGCAGGCGGCGTAGAGGCTGCTTTTATTTTTTCTTCATATTCATGAAGCTGCTGCTGCCATTCTTCGTAGGTGCGGACGTTTCTTGCTGAGATTTGGAGCAAATCCAGGTTTTCTAAAAGTGGCTTCGTATCTTTTCCCTCCTCCTGCCATTTTTTGCATAGGGCATTGTCAAGGCCCATCGTCTTTCTGGCATAAGAAATGGCAGCATAAGGTTCCATCGTTTTTAAACGCATCATGTCCGAAAGCAGCATTCGAATATGCTGCTTGCAATAGGCTGGGATTTGTTCATCTGCAAGCAGGTCTTTTAAATAGACAAAAGGAGATTTTAAATAGGCTCTTTTGATATACCGTACCGGCAGATTCATGAAACGCAGGAAGTGGGAGCGGCTGTAATCTCCATACGCATAGGCAAGAAGGGAGAGCAGGGATTTTGCCTCAGGTTTATGCCAGGGACTATCTGCCTTTTCTCCAAAATAAAAAGGAATATTCGCTTCCAGTAAATACTGCATGAGACACCTTGCCCCGGTATTGGTGCGAAAGAGAATGGCAATGTCATGGTAGGTACCAACCTTTTCGTAGGCGGTAATTAGTTTTATGATTTCTTTAGCCTGCAATTCTTCGCTATCAAACCCTTTACAGTAAACGCAGGCTTTTCCCTCCTGTTCTGCGGATAATGATTTCTGATAACGATTTTTGTTATGGGTTATTAGGGAAATGGCACTATCTACAATGGGCGCTTTGGAACGGTAGTTTTTGGGAAGGCATACCGTAACTGCCTCGGGGTAGTCCATAGGAAAATGCAGCATAATTCCCGGTTTTGAACCTCGAAAACCATAAATAGACTGGTCATCGTCTCCGACAATAAACAGATTATTTTCTGGAAGGGCAAGCATCCTGATGACTGCGTACTGCATGGGATTGATATCCTGAAACTCATCAATGAGAATGTACCGAAATCTGGCCTGCCAGGATGCCAGAATATCAGGGTGCGATTTTAACAGATTGTGGCACAGAAGTACCATGTCATCGAAATCAATCTTGTGCCGCAACGAGCACTGCTGTTCATACGCGCGGTAGATGGCGGAAAAAGTAGAACCTTCCAGATAGGCAGGGTGGTAGGCTTCCGGTGCAATCCCATCATTTTTGACTTTACTGATGTCGCCCAGAATTTCTTCTAAATAAGGGAATTCTTCCAGGGTATCAAAGCCAATTTGCTCACCGCCAGCATTTGGAAACAAGGACTGGCATACATTTTTTAGCAGGGTACGTTTTTCTTTTTCTTTAAGGATGTCATTGGCGGTGTAATTTAGAGATTGTTTAAGAATCGAAAAGAAAATACTATGAAACGTGCCGAAGGTGATGGGCATGGATTCTTCTTCCATGAGTTTTTGAAAGCGCGCTTCCATCTCCGTAGCCGCGGCTTTGGTAAAGGTAATTACGAGGATCTCCGTGGGATCAATGCCCATTTCCAGTGTCATGGCTTTTAAACGCTGTGTAATCACGAACGTTTTGCCACTTCCGGGACCGGCTAGTACCATCATGGGATGCTCTTTATGATGAATAGCAATATTTTGTTGTTTGTTAGTGGACATGGGAATATACGCGAAAAAATCGGTCAGTGCAGACCTACGTAATCTAGACAAATATCATTTAAGCATAAAGGTGAGAATGTTGCAAATCTTTATCTTTTCAGTATGATGTGCTAAAATATGTAATGGTTTTTTGTAAAGTTTTCCCAAAGGCCCTGAAAAGAGCCTGTTTTTGGTATAAATTTGTAGGAGTACTATGAAGATATTGCAGTATGTGAAGGGGGCAAAGAATCATTTTGTCACCATTACAACCCATAAAATTAAGGTAATGCAGGGCTGCTTTAAAGTCGGTTTGTATAGACAGGGATTGCTTCATGACCTATCTAAATATACGCCGACAGAGTTCTTTATGGGGGCAAAGTATTATCAGGGAACAAGAAGTCCGAATAATGCAGAGCGCGAGGATAAAGGTTATTCTTCTGCATGGCTTCATCACAAAGGACGCAATAAACACCATTATGAGTATTGGATTGATTATGTGCCGCATGTATCCAAGGATAAGCCAATTATTTGTGGCTGCAAAATGCCTGTAAGATATGTGGTAGAAATGTTTGTAGACAGGGTGGCTGCCTGTAAAGTATATAATGGGGCCGCTTTTAAGGGCACCGACCCATGGCAGTATTATCATTCAGGTAGGACCTGCGAATTATTGCATCCAGATACAAGAAAGCTATTAGAGCACCTGTTAAAGATGTACGCAAAGTATGGGGAAGATTATACCAATAAGTACATCAGAAGCAGAGTATTGCATAATAATCATTTAGAAAGAGTAAAAATAGTGTTTACGACAAAGCGCATGCCAAAATGTGCGGAATGTAAATGCGAGAAAAGAGGTAAGCAATGATCGGTGATAAGAAGATTTTATTTAGTGGTATGCAGGCAACTGGTAATTTAACCCTTGGAAATTATTTGGGTGCATTGCAGAACTGGGTAAAGCTTAGTGATGAGTACGAATGTTTTTATTCCGTTGTTGATTTACATTCTATTACGGTAAGACAGGATCCCGCAGAACTTAGAAGCCGCGCTAGAAAGCTTCTTACCTTATATATTGCAGCGGGGCTCGATCCTGAAAAGAATTGTATTTATTATCAGTCCCATGTTTCTGGACATTGTGAATTAGCATGGATATTGAACTGCTTTACCTATATGGGTGAATTAAATCGTATGACACAGTTTAAGGATAAGAGTGCAAAGCATGCGGACAATATCAATGCAGGTCTCTTTACCTATCCTGTCCTTATGGCAGCAGACATTTTGCTTTATCAGGCGGATGTAGTGCCAGTAGGAAAGGATCAGTTACAGCATTTAGAGATTACCAGAGACATTGCACAGCGTTTTAATGCGATTTATGGTGATGTATTTACCATCCCTGAGCCATATCTTGGAAAGAGTGGGGCGAAGATTATGTCTTTACAGGATCCCACAAAGAAGATGAGTAAGTCTGATGAGAATGTGAATGCTTCCATTTATTTAATGGATGATCCCGATACGATTATGCGTAAGTTTAAGCGTGCGGTAACCGATTCCGAAGGATGCGTCAGATACAGTGAAAGTCAGCCTGGTATTATGAATCTCATGGATATTTATGCGGCCTGCACAGGAAAGACCAGCGATGAGATTGAAAAAGAATTTGATGGTAAGGGCTATGGAGACTTTAAGATGGCCGTTGGAGAGTCTGTTGTGGGCGTATTAAAGCCGCTTCAGGAAAGATTTGCCGAACTTAGCAAGGATAAGGCCTATATCGATGGCATTATTAAGAATAACGCAGAGAAGGCAGAGTACTATGCATTAAAGACACTGCGTAAGGTGCAGAAAAAGGTTGGCTTCCCTGAAAGAATCAGATAAAGGGAAGAATGTTGTAGGAAATACAATTGATAAAGGAAAGGTAGGATTGAGATGGAAAGAAATTCCATGATGGATTTAGCAGAAGAGAGACAGGAACTATACAATGAGATGGTTCGTTTCTGTATGGCTTCCGGCGAAATCGACCAGAACTTATATATTGAATATGATGTAAAGAGAGGTCTTAGAGATGCTTCTGGTAAGGGTGTTCTTACCGGACTAACGGAGATTTCTGATGTAGTTAGCTCTAAGATTGTGGATGGTGTAAAAGAACCCGCAGAAGGTAATTTATATTATCAGGGCTACAATGTTAAGGATATTATCAAGTCCATTGGAAACAGAAGATTTGCTTTTGAAGAAGTAACCTATCTTTTGCTATTCGGTGAACTTCCTAACAAGAAGCAGTTTGAAAATTTCTGCGCAATTTTAACAGATTTACAGGAATTATCCAGTGATTTTGTCAGAGATGTTGTACTCCATAATCCTTCCGTAAATGTTATGAATTCTTTACAGAAGGCAACATTAAGTCTTTACTCTTATGATGAAAATCCTGAGGAAATCTCTGTAAACAATGTTCTTCGTCAGTGTTTACAGATTATCGGTAAATTACCGCTTATGAGTGTATATGCATATCATGGATACAGACACTTTTCTCTTAATGAGAATTTAGTTATTCGTAATCCTATTAAGGAATATTCCACCGCAGAGAATATTTTGAATATGCTTCGTCCCGACGGAAAGTTTACCAAGCTAGAAGCGCAGGTATTGGATATCGCGCTGGTATTACATGCAGAGCACGGTGGCGGTAACAACTCTACCTTTACGACGCATGTTGTAACTTCAACGGGAACAGATACCTATTCCGCTATGGCAGCTTCCATTGCATCCTTAAAGGGACCTAAGCACGGTGGTGCGAACCTAAAAGTGCAGAAGATGTTTGATGACATCAAAGCGCATGTTCCGGATTGGTCTGATAAGAAAGCATTAAAGACGTATTTGGCAGCAATACTAGATAAAGAGGCCTTTGACAAGGCTGGTCTTATTTATGGTATGGGACATGCCGTTTATACAGAATCTGATCCTCGTGAGGTGATCTTAAAAGACTGCACCAGAAGGCTTGCGAAAGAAAAGGGCTTAATGGATGAATTTGATTTATATGAGTCCGTAGAAAAAATTTCTGCAAAGCTTATTGCGGAAAGAAGAAAATTACACAAGCCTGTTTGTGCAAATGTTGACTTCTATTCTGGCTTTATGTATTCCATGCTGGGCATTCCTGAGGAATTATTTACGCCTATTTTTGCAATTGCCAGAGTGAGTGGATGGAGTGCACATCGCTTGGAAGAATTAGTTAACAAGGGAAAGATTATTCGTCCCGCCTATAAGTATGTTGGAACACACAAGGAAGTTCTGGCTATGGACGAAAGATTCTGGTAAGGAAACGAAGCAGATATAAAGGGTAAAACGATGAAAGAAAGATATGTTGCATATGTTTCCTGTTATACGCAGGAAACCAAAGACGGTATTAAAATATTTGATGTGGATATGAAGAATGGTACGCTTCAGGAGAAGGACAGCGTACAGATTACCAATTCTTCCTATATCACGATTACCCATGATCGGAAGCATTTATATTCCATCACAGACCATGGCGTAGAAGAGTATAACATTGGAAAAGATGGAGATTTAAGTCTTGCGAGTGTTTCTTCTATCAATGGTATGAGAGGATGTTATCTTTCTACGGATTACGAGGAAAAGTTCCTTTTCGTTGCGGGATATCACGATGGAAAGATTACCGTACTTTCCTTGGAACAGGATGGCTCTATTGGACACATCTGTGAAGAAGTTTATCACAAAGGACTGGGAAGCGTTGTTGATCGCAATTTCCGTCCACATGTGAACTGTGTAAAGATGACCAGAGACAACAAATATCTTCTGGCAGCAGATCTTGGTATGGACCACACCAAGGTATATGAATTGGACCACAAAACTGGAAAATTAAAGCTCGTAGATATTTTGCACTCTGAACAGTATTCCGGACCTCGTCACATTAAGATTTCCAAGGACGGTAAGTTTATTTATATTATTCACGAAGCATCCTGCATGATTGATATCTATACCTATGCAGTTGAGAATGGTACACCACATTTTGACAAGATTGAGTCTGTACCAACCATCAATGATTATCATGCCGGTGACTCCGCTGCCAGTGCATTAAATCTGTCGACAGATTATAAATTTTTGGTTTGTTCTAACGTTGGAGACAATTCTGCTGTTTTATTTAAGATGAACGCAAAGACAGGCGGATTGGAGAAGAAACTCTGCCTTCCTATCAGTGGAAGTTATCCGAAGGATGTTGCTTTATTCCCGGATAATAAACATCTTGTATCCTTAAATCATGAGTCCAATACCATGACGTTCTTTAAAGTGGATCCGGATGCAGGAACGCTTGTTATGAGTAGCAAAGAGGTTAAGATTGCGATGCCAAACTGCATCGTATTCCATAAGTTAGAGGAAGCATAATGGCGAAATATACACTCATCAAAACCATAGGCAGAGCCAAACGTGGTCGTTTTGAGACTGTACATGGAACCATAGAGACTCCTGCTTTTATGAATGTCGGTACGGTGGGCGCGATTAAAGGTGCTGTTTCTACGGAAGATTTGGAAACCATAGAGACGCAGGTGGAACTCAGTAATACCTACCACCTTCATGTACGTCCAGGAGACAGACTGATTCATGATCTAGGTGGACTGCATAAATTCATGAGCTGGAATAAGCCGATTCTGACAGATTCAGGCGGTTTCCAGGTCTTTTCATTAGCTGGACTTCGAAAGATTAAGGAAGAAGGTGTGACTTTTAGGAGTCATATTGATGGGCACAAGATTTTTATGGGGCCAGAGGAAAGTATGCAGATTCAGTCGAATCTTGCATCCACCATTGCGATGGCTTTTGATGAATGTCCGCCAGCGTTAGAGAAAATAGAATACGTTAGACCTTCTGTTGAGCGTACCACAAGATGGTTAAAGCGCTGTAAAGCAGAAATGGAAAGGTTAAATGGTCTTCCGGATACGATTAATAAACAACAGCTTTTGTTTGGTATAAATCAGGGCGCAGTTTTTAAGGAACTACGTGTTGACCACGCGAAGGAGATTGCAGAACTGGATTTGCCTGGTTATGCAATCGGTGGTCTTGCAGTCGGAGAGACGCACGAACAGATGTATTACATCCTGGAAGAAACCGTACCGTATCTTCCACAGAACAAGCCAACCTATCTAATGGGGGTTGGTACTCCGGCCAATATACTGGAAGGCGTCGACAGAGGTATTGACTTCTTTGACTGCGTATATCCTTCCCGTAATGGTCGCCATGGACAGGTCTACACAAATCATGGAAAGATGAATTTAAAGAATGCCCAGTATGAACGGGATATGCGTCCGATTGAGGAAGGCTGTAAGTGTCCTGCATGCAAGCGGTATAGCAGAGCCTATATTAGGCATCTCTTAAAAGCAGAGGAAATGCTGGGACTTCGCCTTTGCGTAACCCACAACCTGTATTTTTATAACAAAATGATGGAAGAAATACGCGAAGCGTTAGATACAGATACTTGGCAGCAGTATAAGAAAGAAAAATTGGAAAAGGTTGGACAGTAGCGAAATGGCAGGATCTACTTTTGGAAATCGATTTAAGGTAACAACATTTGGAGAGTCGCATGGTGTGGCCCTTGGTTGTATTGTAGATGGCTGTCCAGCAGGTCTGTCCCTTTCCGAAGAGGATATTCAGGTTTATTTAGATCGTAGAAAGCCTGGAACCAGTGCCATGACAACGCAAAGAGCGGAAGCAGATAAGGTTAAGATTTTATCCGGTGTTTTTGAAGGGAAGACAACCGGAACGCCTATTGCAATGATGATTGAGAATACCTCGCAGCACTCTGCTGATTATGGAAATATTGCAGTAAGCTATCGTCCAGGTCACGCTGACTATGGCTTTGATGAGAAATATGGATTCAGAGATTACAGAGGCGGCGGAAGAAGCAGCGGACGTGAAACTGCGGCGCGTGTAGCAGCAGGAGCCATTGCTTGTAAGATATTAAAAGAACTGGGTGTTTCGGTAAATGCATATACCTGGTCCATTGGGGATGTAGAAGTGCCAGACACAGAGATTTCTTATGCGTATGCCTTAGAAAACCCTGTATGCATGCCGCATAAGGAAGCGGCAGAGAAGGCCTATGCTTTGGTTTCAAAATGCAGGGAAGAAAAAGATTCTATTGGCGGAAGCGTGAGATGTACCATAACAGGGATGCCTGCGGGTGTGGGGGAACCTGTATTTGATAAGCTCGATGCAAAGTTATCCCAGGCTATTTTTTCCATTGGTGCTGTAAAGGCTGTGGAGATTGGCGATGGCATCAGGGCTTCTAGGGCAAAGGGCTCAGAAAATAATGATGCGTTCTGCATGCAGGATGGAAGAGTAGCAGTTAAGACCAACCACGCAGGTGGCATTTTAGGTGGATTGTCCACCGGTGCTCCGATAGAAATTATGGCTTACTTTAAGCCGACACCTTCTATCTATCAGCCACAGGATACGGTTTCAAAGGACCATGAGGAAATTGTTTTAGAGATAGCGGGAAGACATGATCCTGTAGTTGTACCCAGAGCTGTGGTGGTTGTGGAATGTATGGCTGCGCTGACGGCAGTAGATGCGCTTTTGGAAAATATGGGGGCGCGTATGGATTATGTAAAAAAGATTTATGGAAACCAGTAGACATGGCTTCGATTCTTGAATAATCCCCCCTTTTTGTGTAAAATATATAGGTCTTTGTATCTTTCTTCGTACAAAGAGACTAGACTCGAAAGGATAATGAAATATGTTAAACATGATGTATCAGAAATTACTTATCGGTTGTACGCCAGCTGCGTCCGACACCCTTGCATCTGCTAGTGAAAATGCTGCAGGCGCTCCTACCGGAAGCGGTTATAGTATTGGTATGATTATTTTCTATATTGTTCTTATGATTGCATTGTTCTATTTTATGGCAATTCGTCCTCAGAAGAAGGAACAGAAGAAGATGCAGGCTATGATGAGCAATCTGGAGACGGGTGATGTTGTTGTAACCACCAGTGGTTTTTACGGGGTAGTTATTGATATTACGGAAGAGGATGTTATTGTAGAGTTTGGTTCCAATAAGAACTGCCGTATCCCCATGCGTAAGAGTGCTATCGCCCAGGTAGAGAAGCCCGAATAAGTAAGCACAACTCTGTAGATTCTATAGAAAAGCATGAAGGAAGGCGTGGAAGTTCCTCGTCTTCCTTTTGAATTTTACGACGATAAAAGAATGGAGCGTAAAAATATGAAATTAAACATCGTTTGTATTCCTGGTGATGGAATTGGTCCTGAAATCGTTGATCAGGCCAAGAAGGTATTAAATAAGGTGGCTGAAAAGTTTGGCCATGAAATGCATTTTGAAGACATATTAATGGGTGGTGCATCCATTGATGTTCACGGGATTCCATTGACAGATGAAGCAATTGCAACTGCAAAAGCAGCGGATGCTGTACTGATGGGTTCCATTGGCGGAGACACCAACACTTCTCCCTGGTATAAGTTGGAGCCAAGTAAGCGTCCAGAAGCAGGTCTTTTAAAGATTCGTAAGGCATTAAATCTTTTCGCAAATCTGCGTCCTGCTTACTTATATCCTGAACTTGCAGCAGCTTGTCCTTTAAAGGAAGCGACTGCTGAGGCAGGCTTTGATATGCTGATTATGCGAGAGTTAACAGGTGGCTTGTATTTCGGAGAAAGACATACCACGGAGGAAGGCGGCGTTCGTAAGGCAGTAGATACCTTGGCATATGATGAGAATGAAATTCGTCGTATTGCCATTAAGGGCTTTGATATTGCTATGAAGCGCAGAAAGAAAGTGACCAGTGTTGATAAGGCCAATGTACTTGATTCTTCCAGATTATGGAGAGCAGTGGTTAACGAGGTAGCAAAGGATTATCCAGAAGTGACTGTGGAGCACATGCTGGTGGATAATTGTGCAATGCAGCTTGTTAAGGATCCTGCACAGTTTGATGTTATTTTAACAGAGAATATGTTTGGCGATATTTTATCCGACGAAGCATCTATGGTAACGGGGTCTATCGGTATGCTTAGCAGTGCTTCTCTGAATGATACAAAGTTTGGTTTATATGAGCCCAGTCATGGATCTGCACCAGACATCGCAGGAAAGAACCTTGCAAATCCTATTGCGACCGTCCTTTCAGCAGCGATGATGCTTCGTTATACATTTGATCTTGATAAAGAAGCGGATGCGATTGAAGATGCTGTTAAAAAGGTACTTGCTGATGGCATTCGTACGGGTGATATTTACTCAGAAGGATGCACGAAGGTTGGCTGCAAAGAGATGGGTGATGCCATCGTGGAAAGAATTTAAGGAATTGTTTTCGCAGATAGAAAGGTGATGAATTATGAGAAGTGATAATGTTAAAGCCGGCGCACAGCAGGCACCTCACAGAAGTTTATTTAATGCTCTTGGATTTACCCAGGAAGAGATGAAGAAGCCCATGGTTGGTATCGTTAGTTCCTATAACGAAATCGTACCTGGTCATATGAATCTTGATAAGATCGTGAACGCTGTTAAGCTAGGCGTTGCAGAAGCGGGCGGTGTTCCTGTTGTATTCCCTGCCATTGCTGTATGTGATGGTATTGCTATGGGCCATGTTGGTATGAAGTACTCTCTGGTTACAAGAGACCTGATTGCAGACTCTACCGAGTGTATGGCTCTTGCGCATCAGTTTGATGCACTCGTTATGGTTCCTAACTGCGATAAGAATGTACCCGGTCTTCTGATGGCCGCAGCAAGATTAAATCTTCCCACTGTATTTGTATCAGGTGGTCCTATGCTTGCTGGTCACGTGAAGGGACATAAGACCTCCCTTTCTTCCATGTTTGAGGCAGTAGGCGCACAGGCTGCTGGTAAGATGAGTGATGAAGATGTTTTGGAATTTGAGCAGAAGGCTTGTCCTACCTGCGGTTCCTGCTCTGGTATGTATACTGCAAATTCCATGAACTGTTTGACAGAAGCGCTTGGTATGGGCCTTCGTGGTAATGGTACCATTCCTGCTGTATATTCTGATCGAATTCGCCTTGCAAAGCATGCTGGTATGGCAGTTATGGATATGTTAAATAAAGGCATTACTGCAAGAGATATCCTTACAAAAGAGGCAATTATTAATGCACTTACAGTAGATATGGCACTGGGATGCTCAACGAACTCCATGCTACATTTACCTGCTATCGCACACGAAATTGGTTTTGATTTTGATATTGCATTTGCAAATGAAATCAGCGAAAAGACGCCGAACCTGTGCCATTTAGCACCTGCTGGTCCTACGTATATGGAAGACCTTAACGAGGCTGGTGGTGTTTATGCTGTTATGAAACAGTTGGCTGATGCTGGACTGATTAATACAGAATTGATGACGGTTTCTGGAAAGACCGTAGGAGAGAATATTAAGGATGCGAAGAATCTGAATCCTGAGGTTATTCGTCCTATGGATAATCCATATACGAAGACCGGTGGTCTTGCTGTATTAAAGGGTAATTTGGCACCCGATGGTTCCGTTGTAAAGCGCTCCGCAGTTGTTCCTGAAATGTTAGTTCATGAAGGACCTGCCAGAGTATTTAACTCTGAGGAAGATGCGATTGCTGCAATCAAGGGTGGAAAGATTGTTGCCGGTGATGTCGTGGTAATTCGTTATGAAGGTCCTAAGGGTGGTCCTGGTATGCGCGAAATGTTAAATCCTACTTCCGCGATTGCTGGTATGGGCTTAGGTTCCTCTGTTGCGCTTATTACCGATGGTAGATTTTCTGGTGCAAGCCGTGGTGCTTCTATTGGACATATTTCTCCAGAAGCAGCAGTTGGTGGCCCCATTGCATTCGTAGAAGAAGGAGACATTATCTCTATCGATATTCCGAACTACAAGTTGGATCTTAAAGTTTCCGATGAAGAGCTTGCAAAGCGTAAAGAGAATTGGAAGCCGGTTGAGAAGGAAGTAAGTGGTTATCTGGCAAGATATCGTGAGATGACAACTTCTGGTAATCGCGGCGCTGTTATGAAGAAGCCTGGCGAGAACTAAAAAGTATATAGAAAAGTATCAAATATATGTAAGGAGTTATGATCATGCAGTTAACAGGATCACAGATTGTTATCGAGTGCTTAAAGGAGCAGGGAGTAGATACTGTATTTGGCTATCCCGGTGGAACAATCTTAAATATTTATGATGAATTATATAAGCATGCAGGTGAAATTAACCATGTGCTTACCAGCCATGAGCAGGGTGCTGCACACGCGGCTGATGGCTATGCAAGAGCAACCGGCAAGGTCGGGGTATGTATGGCTACATCCGGGCCTGGTGCAACCAATCTGGTTACTGGCATTGCGACTGCATTTATGGATAGTACTCCCTTAGTTGCCATTACAGCGAATCAGATTCTTCCACTCATTGGTAAGGATTCCTTCCAGGAAGTAGATATTGCTGGTGTCGTTATGCCGATTACCAAGCACAGTTTCATGGTTAAGGATATTAACGAATTGGCAGATACGATTCGTAAGGCGTTTTATATTGCAAAGACGGGTCGTCCTGGCCCTGTGCTTGTTGATATTACCAAGGATGTAACGGCAGCTTCCTGTGAATTTGAAGCAGTGAAGCCGGAAGAAGCACCTGTTGTGAAGGAATATACAAAGGACGATATTGCAGAGGCTGCCAAGATTATTGAAGCAGCAAAGATGCCGTATATCTTTGTTGGTGGTGGCGCGATTTTATCTGGCGCTTCCGAAGAAGTTCGCGCTTTTGCAAAGAAGATTGATGCACCTGTATGTGATACCTTAATGGGCAAGGGTGCGTTTGATGCGTACGACGATTTATACACAGGCATGTTAGGTATGCATGGTACAAAGACGTCAAACTTAGGAGTATCGAAGTGTGATTTACTCATTGCGCTTGGTGCAAGATTCTCTGACCGTGTTATCTCTAATGCAGCAACTTTTGCAAAAAATGCGAAGGTTATTCATATCGATATTGATGCTGCCGAGATTAATAAGAATATTAAGGCTGACAAATCGATTGTAGGTGATTTAAAAGAAGTCCTTACAGACCTGATTGCAGCAGTTTCCACGCAGAACCATGCAGAGTGGATTGCTGAGATTAAAACCATGAAAGCAGAAAAGCCTTTGGCCTATGAACAGGATAAATTAACTTGTCCCTATATTATTGAAACCCTGGACAAGGTGACCGAAGGAAAAGCGGTTATTACAACAGACGTTGGCCAGCATCAGATGTGGGCTTCCCAGTATTATCGTTATACGGAGCCTCGAACCTTCTTATCCTCTGGTGGCCTTGGAACGATGGGATTTGGCCTTGGTGCATGTATTGGTGCAAAGTATGGTCGTCCTGATAAAGTGTGTGTCAATATTACAGGTGATGGCTGCTTCCGTATGAATATGCAGGAATTGGCAACTGCATCCAGATATAATGTTCCCATTATTGAGATTATTATCAATAACCACGTACTGGGTATGGTTCGTCAGTGGCAGACTCTGTTCTATGATAAGAGATACAGTAACACCGTACTGAACGATAAGGCAGATTTTGTAAAGGTTGCAGAAGGTCTTGGATGTAAGGCCATTCGTGTAACGAAGAAAGAAGAAGTTGAGCCCGCATTAAAGGAAGCATTAGCTGCGGGATGTCCAGTGGTATTAGACTGTTATATCGAAGAAGATGATAAGGTATTCCCTATGGTACCTGGTGGTAAGCCTATTTCTGATGCATTTGATGCAAAAGATTTAGCAGCACAGGGAAAGAACTAAAATTCCCTTAGTTGCGGAAATGTGGCAACTCGGGTAAAATTATAGATTGAGTGAAAACATTCATTCATGAAAAGATTATATTGTGCAATGCACAAAAGGAGGATAAAAATGGGAAGAGTTTATAATTTCTCAGCAGGTCCTGCGGTATTACCGGAGGAAGTACTTAAAGAAGCAGCGGAAGAAATGATGGATTACAAGGGATCCGGTCAGTCCGTTATGGAGATGAGCCACAGATCCAAGGTATACGATACCATCATTAAGGAAGCGGAGGCAGATCTTCGTGAACTTATGAATATTCCTGATAACTATAAGGTTTTATTCTTACAGGGTGGTGCTTCTCAGTTCTTTGCTGAGGTTCCCATGAATATGATGAAGAACAAGAAGGCTGGTTACATCATAACTGGTCAGTGGGCAAAGAAGGCTTATCAGGAAGCTAAGATTTATGGTGAGGCAGTAGAACTTGCTTCCTCAGCAGACAAGACTTTCTCTTATATTCCTGATTGCAGCGATCTTCCTATCACAGATGATATGGATTACGTATATATCTGCGAGAATAACACCATTTATGGTACAAAGTATAAGACCCTTCCTAACACAAAGGGTAAGGTTTTAGTATCTGATGTATCTTCTTGCTTCTTATCCGAGCCCGTAGATGTAACCAAGTATGGTGTTATCTATGGTGGTGTACAGAAGAATGTTGGTCCTGCTGGTTGTGTTATTGCCATTATCAGAGAGGATTTAATTCCTGATGAGTGCTTACCTGGAACGCCTACCATGTTAAAGTGGAAGACCCAGGCAGACAATGATTCTCTTTACAATACACCTCCCTGCTACACCATTTATATTTGTGGTAAGGTATTTAAGTGGCTCAAGAAGATGGGCGGCTTAGAGGCTATGAAGAAGCTTAATGAGGAGAAGGCAAAGATTTTATATGATTTCTTAGATGCTTCTGAGATGTTTAAGGGTACCGTAGTGAAAGAAGATCGTTCTTTAATGAACGTTCCTTTCGTAACCGGTAACGAAGAATTAGATGCGAAGTTTGTAAAGGCTGCAACCGAAGCAGGATTTGTAAACTTAAAAGGACACAGATCTGTTGGTGGTATGAGAGCATCCATTTACAATGCAATGCCTATCGAAGGCGTAAAAGCACTTGTTGAATTTATGAAGAAGTTTGAAGAGGAGAACAAATAATGTATAAGTATCATTGCCTGAATCCTATTTCTAATGTAGGTCTTGTTAATTTTACAAATGCATATGCAAAGACGGAAAATGTTGCAGAAGCCGATGGTATTTTAGTACGTAGTGCTGCTATGCACGATATGGAACTTCCTAAGGATTTACTCTGCGTAGCAAGAGCTGGTGCTGGTGTAAACAACATTCCACTTGATAAGTGTGCAGAGCAGGGTGTGGTTGTATTCAATACCCCTGGTGCAAATGCTAATGCAGTAAAGGAACTTGTTTTAGCAGGTATGCTTCTTGCTGCTCGTGACATCGTTGGTGGTGTTGAATGGGTTAAGGGCGCAGCTGCTGATGAGAATATTGCAAAGACTGCTGAGAAGGAAAAGAAGAATTTTGCTGGTGGCGAAATCGCTGGTAAGAAGTTAGGTGTAATCGGACTTGGTGCCATTGGTGTTAAAGTTGCAAATGCAGCGCTTGATCTTGGCATGGAAGTTTACGGTTACGATCCCTACCTTTCTGTAAAGGCAGCTTGGAGTTTGGATTCTAAGGTAAAGCATGTAGCAGATGTGAACGACATCTATAAGGCATGTGATTATATTACCATTCATGTTCCTGCATTAGATTCTACCAAGGGTATGATTAATGCGGATGCAATTGCACAGATGAAGAATGGGGTAGTTATTCTGAACTTTGCCCGTGATCTTCTCTGCAATGAAAAGGACGTTTTAGAAGGAATTGGTTCTGGTAAGATTGCAAAGTATGTAACGGATTTCCCGAACCCTACTACCGCTGGTAAGGCAGGATGTCTTGTAATTCCTCATCTTGGTGCTTCTACTGAGGAAGCAGAAGATAACTGTGCAAAGATGGCAGTTGCAGAGATGATGGATTATATTGAAAATGGTAATATTGTAAACTCTGTAAATTATCCCGCAGTTGATATGGGTGTATGCTCCACGGCTGCACGTATTACCATTTGCCATAAGAATACTGAAAATATGCTTACCAAGTTCACTGGTGCGTTTGGTGACAAGGGTATCAATATTTCCAATATTTTAAGCAAGTCTCGTGGAGATTATGCTTATACTATGATTGACGCCGATCAGGCAGCTTCCGATGACATCGTAAGTACAGTTAAAGCAATTGACGGTGTAATCAAAGTACGTGTTGTTAAATAATTCGTATATGCAGCTTGCTGTAAGTTTGTAGGAGTACGTAAGTAAATTTTGGCGTCCTTAGGATATCCTTTCTTAAGGGCGCCTATTTTCAAAAAAAGGAGCACTTTATGTGTGGAATTGTAGGCTATATTGGCACGAAAAATGCAGCCCCCATTTTATTAGAAAGTCTTGCGAAGTTAGAGTACCGTGGATATGATTCTGCGGGTATTGCCGTTCGTAATGATAGCGAGCTTCCTGTTATTGTAAAGGCAAAAGGAAGATTAAAAGAGTTATCAGACAAGACCGATGCTGGCCAGGCTGTAACGGGAACTTGTGGTATTGGACATACCAGATGGGCTACCCATGGAGAACCTTCTGAAATCAATGCACATCCACATTGCAGTGACGACATGAATGTTGTAGGTGTTCATAATGGTATTATTGAATCCTATAATGAGATTAAGGAAAAGTTATCGAAAAAAGGATATAAGTTCTATTCTCAGACAGACACCGAAGCTTTAATCAAATATATTGATTATTATTATAAGAAATACCAGATGGGACCTATCGATGCTATTGCAAAGACCTTGGTTCGTATCCGTGGTTCTTATGCTCTTGCCGTTATGTTCAAGGATTATCCCGGTGAAATTTATGTTGCCCGTAAGGATAGCCCTATGATTTTAGGAACCAAGGATGGGGAGTCTTTTATCGCCTCTGATGTACCCGCTATCCTGAAATACAGCAGAACCGTATATTATATTGATAATATGGAAATGGCCTGTGTAAAAGGCGGCGACATTTCTTTCTTTAACTTAGATGGTGATAAGGTTAAGAAGGAGCCTGTTGAGATTGATTGGGATGCAGAAGCAGCAGAAAAGGGTGGCTTTGAGCACTTCATGATGAAGGAGATTCACGAGCAGCCCAAAGCAATACGTGACACGATGAACTCTGTGCTTACCGATGGAAAGATTGATTTATCCAGCTTAAATCTTACGGATGCTGAACTAAAAGATATCAACGCCATTCATATTGTAGCTTGCGGTTCCGCTTACCATGTTGGCGTAGTATTACAATATGTTATTGAGGATTTGGCGAGAGTACATGTGCGTGTAGAACTGGCATCTGAATTTAGATATCGAAAGCCCATTCTCTATAAGAACGATTTGGTTATTGTGATTAGTCAGTCTGGTGAGACCGCTGATACGCTGGCAGCCCTTCGTGAAGCAAAGGCGCAGGGCATCAAAACCATGGGTATTGTGAATGTGGTGGGTAGCTCCATTGCAAGAGAAGCAGACAGCGTTTTCTATACAGTTGCAGGTCCCGAGATTGCGGTTGCAACAACAAAGGCGTACAGCGCCCAGCTTATTGCAGGTTATATGTTAGCGTTTCACCTGGCAGAAGTGAGAGGATGTTTAAGTGCTGAAAAGGTGCAGGAATATCTTGAAAAGATGCAGGAGATTCCGGAGAAGATTGACAGCATTTTAGAGAATAAAGAAAGACTGCAGTGGTTTGCATCCAAATTTGCGAGTGCCTCTGATATTTTCTTCCTTGGACGTGGTATAGACTATGCCATCAGTTTGGAAGGAAGCCTTAAAATGAAGGAAATCAGTTATATTCATAGTGAGGCTTACGCGGCTGGTGAGTTAAAGCACGGTACCATAAGCTTAATTGAGGATGGAACCATTGTAATTAGTGTTCTCACACAGGATGATTTGTATGAGAAGATGATTAGCAACATGGTAGAAGTTAAGAGTCGAGGCGCATATCTTATGGGACTTACGGACAATGGACATTTTACCATTGAGGATACCGCAGATTTCACATTCTATATTCCAAGAATTGATGATCATTTCGCAGCGAGTCTGGCTGTGATTCCATTACAGATTCTTGGATATTATGTCAGTGTTGCAAGAGGTCTTGATGTGGATAAGCCGAGAAATCTTGCTAAGAGTGTTACGGTTGAGTAAGTCACTTAGGCTTTACAGATAGTCCAATTAGGATTAAAATAGTAATAGTGTGTATATGAGACAATGGCGTCTTGAAGAGTCTTTCTTCAAGACGCAATTTTTTTAGGAAGGTGTACTTATGAGTGAAATATTTCGCAAAAAAATAGTACTTGCTGATGGAAAGGAGTACCTGGGATATGGCTTTGGAGCAAACAAAGAAGCCATTATGGAATTCGTATTTAATACGTCCATAGTTGGGTACCAGGAAATCATTTCTGATCCATCCTATACAGATCAGGCAGTTGTCATGACCTATCCGTTAATTGGCAACTATGGAATAAATGATGATGATTATGAGACGAAGATTCCCACTATCGCAGGCCTAGTAGTACGGGATTATAATGATGAACCTTCTAATTGCAGATGCAAGGAAACGCTCCATGCCGTTATGGACCGCTATGGTGTTGTTGGTATTTATGGTGTAGATACACGAACCATGGCTAGACATATCCGTAATGTAGGTAGTCTTCTTGGTATTATCACGGAAGAAAATACAACAAAAGAAGAAGCACTGGAAAAACTGAAGAATTATGTAGTTCCAAAGGATGCAGTATCCAGAGTAAGCACCAAAGAAATCTATGAAGTGGGAGATGCTAATGCTGCAGCCTATAAAGTCGTATCCATTGACTGCGGAATGAAACAAAATATTACAAGAATGATGGTAAAAAATGGTTGTCATGTAACCGTTGTACCTTATGACACGTCTGCGGAAAAGATTTTATCTATGAAACCAGACGGTGTTTTTGTATCGAATGGTCCCGGAGATCCAACCGATGTGACGGAAACGATTGAAACCCTGAAAAACCTTAGGGGGAAAGTTCCGGTATTTGGAATTTGTTTAGGCCATCAGATGATTTCTCTTGCCTACGGCGCAACAACATATAAATTAAAGTTTGGACACCGTGGTGGCAATCATCCTGTGAAGAACCTGCTAACCGATAAGATAGAAATTACTTCACAGAATCACTCTTATGCCGTAGATGTAAAGAGCGTAGAAAACACTGACTTATCCATTACACATCTCAATCTGCTCGACAATACTGTGGAAGGAGTGCGCTGTGAAGCTGATAAAGTGTTCTCCGTACAGTATCATCCAGAAAGTGCACCTGGTCCGGAAGACAGTGGATATCTTTTTGGTGTGTTTTTAAAGAATATGGATGCATTTAAGGAGGAACACAGCAATGCCTAAGAGACAAGATATTCATAAAATTTTGGTAATAGGTTCTGGCCCAATCGTTATTGGTCAGGCTGCTGAGTTTGATTATGCAGGAACCCAGGCATGCCTTGCGCTTCGAGAAGAAGGCTATGAGGTGATCTTATGCAATAGTAATCCTGCAACCATAATGACAGACGAAACCATTGCAGATAAGGTTTATATGGAGCCGCTCACCTTGGAATTCATTGCGAAGATTATTCGTATGGAAAGACCGGATGCTATTCTTCCTGGTATTGGAGGACAGACTGGCTTAAATCTGGCGATGCAGTTAGAGCGAAAAGGTGTCCTAAAAGAATGTGGTGTTGAACTTCTAGGAACCGATATTGAAAGTATAGACCGTGCAGAAGATCGTGAGTTATTTAAAGAATTATGTATTTCACTTGGGGAGCCTGTCCTTCCATCTTTAATTGCGGAATCAATGGATGAAGGTGTAGCCGCTGCTAAGGAAATTGGATTTCCCGTTGTCGTTAGACCTGCGTTTACCTTGGGCGGAACAGGTGGCGGTTTTGCAGACAATGAGACAGAGTTAAAAGAAATTCTGAAAAACGCTTTGGTATTATCACCGGTACATCAGGTTCTCATTGAAAAGAGTGTAAAAGGTTATAAGGAAATTGAATATGAAGTAATGCGTGATGCGAATGATACCGCTATCACCATTTGTAATATGGAAAATCTTGATCCTGTTGGTATTCATACCGGCGATTCTATTGTTGTGTGCCCTTCACAGACCATAACAAACAAGGCATATCATATGCTTCGTAACAGTGCGCTTAAAATTATCAGAGCATTGCAGATTAAGGGTGGCTGTAACGTGCAGTTTGCACTGGATCCCAACTCTTTCCAGTATTATCTCATTGAGGTTAATCCCAGAGTTTCCAGATCCTCAGCACTAGCGAGTAAAGCCAGTGGTTATCCGATTGCCAGAGTATCCGCAAAGATTGCTGTTGGCCTTCGTTTGGATGAGATTTCACTTGCTAATACGCTTGCGAGTTTTGAACCAGCGCTTGATTATGTTGTTACCAAGATGCCTCGTTTTCCTTTCGATAAGTTCTATGATGCCAACAATTCACTGGGTACGCAGATGAAAGCAACTGGTGAATGTATGAGTGTCGGCAGAACCTTTGAGGAGAGCTTGTTAAAGGCTATTCGTTCCCTTGAAATTGGTGTGTATCACTTATATAGTGCGAAGTTCGACACATACTCTACCGAGGATTTATTAGAGTACATAAAGATTGGTACCGATGATCGTATTTACGCGATTGCAGCCCTGCTTAGAGAGCAGATTTCTGTGGATGAGATTTCAAAGTTAACGGGAATTGATTTATTCTTCCTGCGCAAACTTAGAAACATTATCGAGATGGAAGAAGTTATCAAAGCAAATCCAGGCAGTGATGATATTCTTGCGAAAGCAAAGAAGATGGGATTTTCCGATAAGGAAATCGCTTATCTCTGGAATAAGACGCAGCGGGAAATCTTTGACAGACGAAAAGAAATTGGTTTATTCCCTGTATATAAGATGATCGATACCTGTGCTTCCGAGTTTGAAAGTTATATTCCTTATTTTTACTCTACTTACGAAGAAGAAAATGAGAGTATTCTTTCTGCAAAGAAGAAGATTATTGTATTAGGCTCTGGCCCCATTCGTATTGGGCAGGGTGTAGAGTTTGACTATTCAACGGTACATGCTGTAAAGACCATTAAGGAAGCGGGTTACGAAGCAATTATTATTAACAACAATCCTGAAACTGTTTCCACCGACTATACCACCTCAGATAAATTATATTTTGAACCTCTATGTGTTGAAGATGTAATGAATATTATTGAGATGGAAAAGCCGGAAGGTGTTATCGCAATCTTAGGCGGTCAAACCGCTATTAATTTGGCAAAGCCATTAAAGGAATATGGTGTAACCATTATTGGAACGGATTGTGATGCAATTGATCGGGCAGAAGATAGAGACCAGTTTGAGCATCTTCTTGAAGAATTAGAGATTCCGCAGCCTAAGGGCGTTGCTGTAACCAATATCGAAGATGGCGTTAAAGCAGGTAATGAAATTGGTTATCCCGTTTTGGTACGTCCCAGCTTCGTATTAGGTGGACGTGCAATGCAAATTGTTTCCAAAGAAGAGGATATGCGTCATTACTTAAAGACTGCGGTAGAAGTGGATGCGGATAAGCCGGTACTTGTCGACCGTTATATCAAGGGTAAAGAAGTGGAAGTGGATGCAATCTGTGACGGACACAATGTATTTGTGCCCGGTATTATGGAATTGGTTGAGAGAACCGGTGTCCATTCTGGTGACTCCATTAGTGTATATCCACCTTTCAGTATCTCTGATAAGGTAAAAGGTACGATTCTTAGATATGCTAAAAAGTTAGGACTTGGAATTGGTATTGTAGGCCTTTTCAATATTCAGTTCATCGTGGATGAGCAGGAGAATGTTTATATCATTGAGGTTAATCCCAGATCTTCCAGAACGGTTCCTTTCTTATCCAAGGCAACGGGCTACCCCTTAGCAGATATTGCGACTTTGGCAATTCTTGGGGTTTCTCTTAAAGAACAAGGCATTATGGATTTATATCCGGATGAAAGAGAGAGTTGGTATGTAAAGGCACCTGCCTTCTCCTTCTCTAAATTAAAGGGTATGGATGCATACCTTTCCCCTGAAATGAAGTCGACAGGTGAAGCAATTGGTTATGATAGAACGCTGCCAAGAGCAATGTATAAGGCGCTTATAGCATCTGGCATGAAGTTACAAAACTACGGAACCGTTTTGGTTACGCTTGCTGACGAAGATAAGGACGAGGCATTACCTCTTGTTAGACGATTCTACAATATGGGCTTTAATATTGAGGCAACCATAGGAACCGCTGAACATTTGAAGGCCAACGGTATTCGTTGTCGTATTCGTAGAAAACTGAGCGAAGGCAGTGAAGAAGTATTAGAAGCAATTCGAGCAGGATATGTTAGCTATGTTCTGAATACGAGAGCGATTTTATCTGGTATTCACTATGGAGATGGTGTAGCCATTCGTAGATGTGCTATGGAAAACAATGTTACGACCTTTACATCCCTAGATACGGTAAAGGTGTTATTAGATGTACTTGAAGAACAAACCATTCGTGTAGCCCCTATTTTCAACTAGAAGGAGTGAATTCTAATGAGTATTCATGAAGAGTGTGGCGTATTTGGCGTAATGAGTAAAGAGCCCTGTAATATTGCGAGTATGATGTACTACGGCCTTTACGCACTGCAACATAGAGGGCAGGAAAGCTGCGGCATTGTTGTGAATGATGACGGCGTATTTCATTCCTATAAGGATATGGGACTTGTCAGCGAGGTATTTACAGGCGATCGTCTTAAAACCTTTCCGGAGGGTAAAATTGGTGTAGGCCATGTGCGTTATGGGACCACAGGTGCTACGACCAGAAATAATTGCCAGCCTATTGAGGTGAATCATAAAAAGGGAAAGATGGCGCTAGCGCACAATGGAAATCTTAGTAATGCGCTGGAACTAAGGGATACCTTAGAGTCATCAGGTGCCATATTTAGTTCCACCAGCGATACGGAAACCATTGCTTATATTATTACCAGAAGACGATTAGAAACCAGTAGTATTGAAGATGCCGTGAGTGCTGCATTACCTTCCCTAGAGGGTGCTTACTCCCTCGTATTAATGTCTTCTACCAAAATGATTGCAGTACGTGATCCAAGAGGATTTAGACCGCTTTGCTATGGAATTACCCAGGACGGAAGCTATGTAGTAGCATCAGAAAGCTGCGCGCTTACTGCGGTAGGTGCGGAGTTTGTAAGAGATGTTGAGCCTGGTGAAATTATTATCTTTTCAGAACATGGCGTGGAGACACGTAAAGAACATTGTAAGACCAAAGAGAAGTGCACCTGTATTTTTGAGCATATTTATTTTGCAAGACCAGACTCCGTAATTGATGGTGTGTCTGTTCATGAAGCCAGAGTACAGGCTGGTAAAATCTTAGCTAGAACTTATCCAGTTGATGCAGATATTGTAATCGGAGTTCCGGATAGCGGTCTGGATGCTGCGCTTGGTTATGCGATGGAGTCAGGAATTTCTTATGAAATTGGACTTATAAAAAACAAGTATATTGGACGAACTTTTATCGCTCCAGGACAGGATAAGCGTTTTGATCAGGTTAAAATCAAATTAAGTCCTGTAAATCCTGTGCTGGCTGGTAAGAAGGTGGTTCTCATTGATGATTCCATCGTTCGTGGTACGACCAGTAAGCGTATTGTTAAACTGCTGCGAGATGCAGGCGCAAAGGAAATTCATATTCGAATTTCTGCACCAGCATTTCTGCATCCATGCTATTATGGAACCGATATTGATTCGGAAGAGAACTTAATCGCAAACCATCATAGTACCGAAGAGATTGCAACCATACTTGGTGCGGATTCGCTGGGATTCTTGCCCTTAGAAGATCTACCGGAATTATTAAGAGGCTCTGATAAATATTGCAGTGCCTGCTTTGATGGAAACTATCCGACAAGCATTCCTACGGATACACGAAAAGACCGGTTTGAAGGAAAAATTCAAAAAAAATAAAAAAAGTTGTTGACAAACTTATGTGAAGTGATTATCATATTTGAATATAAGGCAATGGCGCCGCAGAAATAGATTTTTCTGTGGCGTATTTTTTTTGAAACATTCAGATGATTATCCTGCAATGGTGCAGCAATCTGAATCATAACTTTTGCACAATGGCGTGTATGTTTCTTACAGAGAGCATACGCGTTTATTTTTTGAAAAAACATATTGAATATAAATTAGGAGGTAGTAATTATGACCAAGAATGTACCGGAACTTTTCGGAAGCAAGGTATTCAATGATGCTGTTATGAAAGAGCGTCTTCCCAAGGATACCTACAAGGCTTTGAAGAAGACCATTGATGAGGGTACCCACCTGCAGCTGGATGTTGCGAACGTTGTAGCACATGCTATGAAGGATTGGGCAATCGAGCAGGGTGCAACCCATTTCACACACTGGTTCCAGCCTATGACTGGTATTACTGCTGAGAAGCATGATTCCTTTATTAGCCCTGAGCCAGGCGGAAGAGTAATTATGAGCTTTTCCGGAAAGGAACTTGTAAAGGGTGAGCCAGATGCTTCTTCCTTCCCTTCTGGTGGTCTTCGTGCTACCTTCGAGGCAAGAGGATATACAGCATGGGATCCTACCTCTTACGCATTCATTAAGGATGATACCTTATGCATTCCTACTGCATTCTGTTCATACTCTGGTGAAGCGCTTGATAAGAAGACTCCTCTTCTTAGATCTATGCAGACCTTAGATAAATCCGCAGTTAGAATCTTAAAACTGTTTGGTAATAAAGATGTAAAGCGTGTTATCACAACGGTTGGTCCTGAGCAGGAATACTTCTTAGTTGACCAGGAAGTATACAACAAGCGCCCTGACCTGATTTATACTGGTAGAACCTTGTTTGGTGCAAAGCCTCCCAAGGGACAGGAATTAGAGGATCACTATTTTGGAACCATTAAAGCAAGAGTTTCCGCTTACATGAAGGAACTTGATGAGGAACTTTGGAAGTTAGGTATTCTTGCTAAAACCAAGCATAACGAGGTTGCACCGGCACAGCATGAGTTAGCACCCATTTTCTCAACAACCAATATTGCAACTGATCATAACCAGCTGACCATGGAACTTATGAAGACTATCGCTAGTCGCCATGGAATGGCTTGCCTCCTACATGAAAAGCCATTTGCCGGTGTTAATGGTTCTGGTAAGCACAATAACTGGTCTATCTCTACTGACACAGGAATGAACCTGTTAGAGCCTGGTGATACACCTTCCAGAAATGCACAGTTCTTATTATTCCTTACCGCAGTTATCAAGGCTGTAGATGATTATCAGGAACTCTTACGTGTATCTGTTGCATCCGCTGGTAACGATCACAGACTTGGTGCAAATGAAGCACCTCCGGCAATTATCTCCATCTTCCTCGGAGACGAGTTAGAGGGTATTGTAGAATCCATCGTTAATGGTACAGACTACCATGACAAGGAAAAGAAGTTAATGAGCATCGGTGCAACGGTACTTCCTCATATTCCTCAGGATACAACCGACCGTAACAGAACTTCACCTTTCGCATTTACTGGTAATAAGTTTGAGTTTAGATCTCTTGGTTCTTCTGCATCCATCTCTGGACCAAACGTTGTATTAAATACAATCGTTTCAGAAGTATTAGATCAGTTCGCTGATGAATTAGAGAAGGCATGTGACTTTGATAAGGCTCTCGATGAATTAGTTCGCAGAGAGTTAACCGCACACCAGAGAATTATCTTCAATGGTAATGGTTATGCAAATGCATGGGTAGAAGAGGCAGAGAAGAGAGGTCTCTCTAATCTGAAATCTACCGTAGATGCACTTCCTGCATTTATCTCCGATAAGGCAGTAGAAGTATTTACCAAGCATGGCGTATATTCTAAGACAGAGCTTAACAGCCGTTACGATATCATGCTTGAGAACTACTACAAGGTAATCAACATTGAGGCGATGACCTTAATCTCTATGGTTAAGAAAGATATTATGGCCGCAGCTTGCTGCTACGAGTATAAGTTGGCAAAGACCTTAAATGAAAAGAAGGCAACGGGACTCCTTCCTATCAACAAGGTTGAAGAGAACCAGTTTAAGAATGCTGACAAGTTGGTAGACAGTCTTGCTGATAAGCTTGAAAAGCTTGAAAAGGCTGTTGAGAAGGCTGCTGATATTGAAGATGTTTATGAACTTGCAAAGTATCATAGAGAAGTAATCTTTGAGGATATGAACGAACTTCGTGCAGTGGTAGATGAATTAGAAGTTCTTGTTCCCAGCAAGTTATGGCCTTATCCTACTTATGGTGAGATTTTATATTCCGTTAAGTAATAATCTGAATATTATTTAATACACAAAGGGGTGTATGTTTCTGAATGAAGAAGCATACACCCCTTTTGTAAATTACAGGAAGGAGAAAATGATTATGGAAGAAATATTTGAATTTGTGAAAAATCAGACATTCGGCGTATGGTTCTTAATCGGTGCTGCGCTAGTGTTCTGGATGCAGGCAGGATTTGCCATGGTGGAGGCTGGTTTCACCAGAGCAAAGAATACCGGTAACATTATTATGAAGAACTTAATGGATTTCTGTATTGGTACAGTTACCTTCATTCTTATTGGTTTTTCATTACTTTTGGGAGAGGACTTAGTTGGACTTATCGGAAAACCTGGTTTTGATATCTTTACTGCATATCCTCAGTTTGCAGAAGAAGGAATGCTTAGCCAGTTCGTATTTAACTTAGTATTCTGCGCAACAACCGCTACAATCGTATCCGGTGCAATGGCAGAACGTACCAAGTTCTTATCCTACTGTCTCTATTCTGCTATTATTTCTGGTTTGATTTATCCTATCGAAGCACACTGGATCTGGGGCGGCGGTTGGCTTAGCCAGCTCGGCTTCCACGATTTCGCAGGTTCCTGTGCAATCCACATGGTTGGTGGTACCTGTGCATTAATCGGTGCAAAGATGCTTGGTGCTCGTATCGGTAAATTCAGCAAAGATAAGAATGGTAAAGTTACGAAAGTCAATGCAATTCCTGGTCATAATATTACCATCGGTGCACTTGGATGCTTTATCTTATGGTTTGGCTGGTATGGATTTAATGGTGCAGCTTGTACCTCCATTGAATCCTTAGGATCTGTATTTTTAACCACTACCGTTGCTCCTGCTATTGCAACTGTAGTATGTATGATCTTTACCTGGATTAAATATGGCAAGCCTGATGTATCTATGTGTTTAAATGCATCTCTTGCAGGCCTTGTAGCAATTACCGCACCCTGTGATGTTGTAGATGGCTTTGGTGCAATCATTATCGGTGCAGTTGCAGGTTTACTTGTTTGCTTCGGTGTATGGTTCTTAGATTATGTATTACATATTGATGACCCCGTTGGTGCAGTTGCAGTTCACTTTATGAATGGTATCTGGGGTACCCTCGCAGTAGGTTTATTCTCTACTGGTTCTACTCCTGATTATGCAATCGCAGATGCAAATGGAGAGGTATTAACTGGTCTCTTCTATGGTGGTGGCGTAAAACTTCTTGGAATCCAGGCACTTGGTGTAGTTACTGTAATGGCTTGGGCAGCAATTACCATTGTTATTACCTTTGCAATTATTAAAGCAACAGCAGGTCTTCGTGTAACCGAAGAGGAAGAAATTACAGGTCTTGACTCTACGGAGCATGGTCTTGCATCTGCATATGCAGGCTTCTCCATCATGGATATCTCTGATAATACCATGACAGTTAACGAGAATACGGATCTTGGTGTGGTTGACTTTGAGAGTGCTAGCCAGAAGGTAAAAGAAGCAGCAGTACCTGTTGTGAATGCAACTACGATGGCAACCGCAACTGGTATTTACAAGGTTGTAATTGTAGCTAAACTTTCTCGCTATGATAAACTTCGTAAGGCTATGAACGAACTTGGTGTTACTGGTATGACTGTAACGCAGGTTATGGGTTGTGGCGTACAGAAGGGCGCTGGCGAAAGATATCGTGGTGTTGAGATGGATGCAACCTTACTTCCTAAGATTAAAGTTGAGGTTGTTGTAAGCAAGATTCCTGTTGAGGAAGTTATCGAAGCTGCTAAGAAGACACTTTATACTGGTCACATCGGCGATGGAAAGATTTTCGTATACGATGTAGCTAAGGTTGTAAAGGTTAGAACTGGCGAAGAGAACTTTGAAGCTTTACAGGATGTAGAGTAAAATTCGAATACAGACTTTACAAAATAGCATCGTTGTAGTATCCTAGATATGTTATTTAGAAGAACAATGGCGTTCGAAGACTTGGGGTTACCCAGGGACTTCGGACGCCAATTTTTTTGAAAGAGGAATCATCCATGGAGAACTACACGATTGAAGAAGTACTATCTTTTGTAGAAGAAAATGATGTCAAGTTTATCCGCTTGGCATTTTGTGATATTTTTGGAAATCAGAAAAATATATCCATCATGCCGCAGGAACTTCGCACGGCATTAACAGAGGGCATTAATTTTGCTCCATTCTTAATCCTGGGCTATGATGATCCCTCTTATCAGGATTTGTATTTGAAACCGGATCCAGGAACAATGTCTGTTCTTCCATGGAGACCGCAGCAAGGAAGAGTTATTCGTTTTTACTGTGATGTTGTAACTCCTGAGGGAGAGCCTTTCCCCTATGATGCAAGAAAATTTTTACAGGATACTTTACAGGAATGTGCTGATCTTGGTTTTTCCTGCCGAATCGGACTAAAGAGTGAGTTTTATTTGTTTAAAACGGATGAAGAGGGTAGACCGACGAATATTCCTTGGGATGAAGGTAGCTATATGGATATATCACCTCTCGACCGTGGTGAGAATATTCGAAGAGAAATCTGTCTTTGTTTGGAGGAAATGGGGATTCAGCCTAAGGAATCTCATCATGAAATTGGACCAGGACAGAATGAAATTGATTTTAAAACATCGGATGCACTAGGTACTGCGGACAATTATATTACCTATAAGAACGTTGTAGGTGCTATCGCAAGCAGAAATGGAGTCTTTGCATCCTTTGCACCCAAGCCCCTAAAAGGGAAAAGTGGAAATGGTCTCCACATGGAGATTTCTACCTGGAAGGGTGGTGTAAATTTGGACGATATCAATCCCCAATTTACAGAAAGTTTTATGGCGGGTGTCTTTCACCGCATGAAGGATATAACGCTATTTCTAAATACGCAGGTAGAATCTTATGAGCGATTCGGCGAAAATGAAGCACCTAAGTATATCACCTGGTCAGCGCAGAACCGTTCGAGATTATTGAGAGTACCGATTGTTCATGGAAAGAGAACCTGTTTCATCCTTCGTTCTCCTGACTCAGGTATCAATCCTTATCTGGCATTTGCGATGGTCATTCAGGCTGGACTTGCTGGAATAAGGGGAGAAGAAAAACTTCCTGAACCATTAGATGTGTCCAGCAGACGGGCATCAGCAGAAGAGATGAGTAAGTTTGAAAAACTTCCCGAGTCTCTTAAAGCCGCTGTGGATTATGCAAAGAATAGTGCCTTTATAAACAGTGATCCCATTAAAAATATTGCCAAGCATTTCATTGAAGTGATTGAACAGAACCGTTTATAAGTTCTAACAAACTACGATGAAAGGGGCTCAGGTATGAGCAAAGCATTATTGGTATGTGATACACCCAAAGGTGTTGAGTACTACAGGGATTTCCTGATGCAAAGTGAATACGAAGAGATTACGGTAGCGGATAATGCAGAAGAAGCGAAACGTAAGGTATCAGAATTCGATTATGATGTCTGTCTGATTAATGCACCCATAAGAAATAGTAGTGGAGAGCATTTGGCGATTGATATTGCAGAAAAGAATGTCTGCCAGGTAATTTTGTTTGTAAAAGCGGAATATCAGGATGAAATAACAGAACGTGTTGAGGATTTTGGTGTCATAACGGTTGGAAAGCCAATTAATAAGCAGTTGTTCTGGGGCGCGCTAAAACTTGCGAAGGTCACCCAGAGACGAATGGCTATGGCACAGAAAGAAACGAGGAAACTGCAATCCAAACTGGAAGATTTAAAGCAGGTTTCCAGAGCAAAATGTCTTCTCATCTCTTATAAAGGTATGAGTGAAGAAGAAGCACACAAATATATAGAGAAAAAAGCGATGGACGACCGATTAAGCAGGGTCGATGTGGCAAGAGATATTATTAGACAATATGATTAAGTCTTAGACAGAATAGAGGATAGCATGACAAAGCATGTATTTGTAACGGGCGGTGTAGTATCCGGCCTTGGTAAAGGAATCACAGCAGCTTCCCTTGGAAGATTACTGAAACAAAAAGGATATAAAGTAGCTTCACAGAAGTTAGATCCTTATATGAATGTAGATCCTGGAACAATGAGTCCTTATCAGCATGGTGAAGTGTTTGTAACAGAAGATGGTGCAGAGACAGATTTGGATCTTGGACATTATGAGCGATTCATTGATGAGAATTTAAATAAGTATTCGAACCTTACCAGTGGAAAAGTATACTGGAATGTTTTAAACAGAGAAAGACAGGGAGAGTACCTTGGTCAGACGGTACAGGTAATTCCACATATTACTGAAGAGATTAAGCATTTCATTAATATGGGTGCTGAAAGCTCCGGTGCAGATGTGCTGATTACTGAAATTGGTGGGACCATTGGTGATATTGAAAGCCAGCCTTTTATTGAGGCTATCAGACAGATTGCCATAGAAAAAGGAAGGGAAAACTGCTGTTTTATTCACGTAACGCTGGTACCCTGGTTATCAGGATCCGATGAACATAAGAGCAAGCCTACCCAGCATTCCGTAAAAGAATTGCAGTCATTAGGAATTGCACCGAATGTGATTGTATGTCGTGTGGATAGACCCTTAGAACGTAATATTATGGATAAGATTTCTCTTTTCTGTAATGTTCCAAAGGATTGTGTTATCGAAAACAGCACGATGGAATGCTTATATGAAGCACCGCTTATGCTTCATCAGAATGGATTAGATAAAGTTGTATGCAGACATCTTGGATTAAAAGAGGATGCCCCTGATATTCAGGATTGGGAAAAGATGATTACCCAAATTCAGGGATTATCGAAACAGGTTACCATCGGAATTGTTGGTAAATATGTAGCGCTTCATGACGCGTATCTGTCTGTAAGAGAGTCCTTACTACATGGTGGATATGACTGTGGTGCAAGAGTAGAGATTGCATGGATTGATAGTGAAGAAATTACCAAAGAGAACGTGGCAGAAACATTAAAGGGACTCGATGGAATCCTGGTACCTGGTGGATTTGGCGATCGTGGTGTAGAGGGTAAAATACTTGCCTGCGAGTATGCGAGAACCAACGACATTCCTTATCTTGGAATCTGTTTAGGCATGCAGGTTGCTGCCATTGAGTTTGCAAGAAATGTTTGTGGTCTTGCGGATGCGAATTCTGGTGAGTTCATGCCAGAAGGAAAGAACTTAGTTATCGACCTTATGGAAGAGCAAATGAAAGTTCATCGAAAGGGTGGCACGATGAGACTCGGCGCTTATCCCTGCAAGATAAAAGAAGATACTCAACTAGCGAAAGCATATAGTCAATTAGAAATATCTGAACGTCATAGACATAGATATGAGTTTAATAACGCATTTCGTGATATAATGGTAGAGAAGGGACTTACTATTTGTGGAACAAGTCCTGATGACAGCATTGTAGAAGCTGTGGAGGTATCTGGAAACAGATTCCATGTGGGAGTACAGTTCCATCCGGAATTTAAGTCCAGACCGAACAAACCGCATCCTTTATTTGCAGCATTTGTGAAAGCAAGCGCAGAGTAGGAAAGATTTAATTGAATAATGTAATGCAATGGGGCATTTTGAAATCTTCACCAAGTGGTGAGGTCTCAAAATGTCCCATTTTATTAAGCAGAATGCACGCTGTGCAGGATGAAGAAAGTGAGGAAGAAATTATGCAAAGTCAGCAAACAAAGAACTTAGGCCTTTACAGACCAGAATTTGAACATGATAACTGCGGTATAGGTGCCGTTGTTAGCATGAAGGGTATCAAAACCCACCAGACCGTTTCTGATGCGCTTAGTATTGTTGAAAACTTAGAGCATAGAGCTGGTAAGGATGCAGAGGGAAAGACCGGTGACGGTGTTGGTATTTTATTACAGATTTCCCATAAGTTTTTTGCTGCTGTTACAAAGGAACTTGGAATCAAGATTGGGAAAGAAAGAGAATATGGTATTGGTATGTTCTTCTTTCCGCAGGATGAAGTGAAGAGAACCCAGGCAAAGAAAATGTTCGAAATCATTACCAAGAAGGAAGGTCTTGAATTCCTTGGTTGGAGAGAAGTTCCGATTAAGCCCGAAGTACTTGGTAAGAAGGCCGTAGATTGCATGCCGTGTATTATGCAGGGCTTTGTAAAGAAGCCTGCAAACCTTGAAAAAGGTCTTCCTTTCGATAGACGATTATATGTTGTAAGACGTGTGTTTGAACAGACTTGTGATAATACTTATGTTTGTTCTTTATCCAGTCGTACCATTGTATACAAAGGTATGTTCTTAGTTGGACAGCTTCGTACTTTCTTTGCAGATTTGCATAATGAAGCTTATGAATCCGCAATTGCAATCGTGCATTCCAGATTCTCTACCAACACCAATCCTTCCTGGGAGAGAGCACATCCGAACCGCTTTATTGTTCATAATGGTGAGATTAATACCATTAAGGGTAATGCAGACCGTATGCTTTCCAGAGAAGAAACCATGTACTCTGCATTTTTAGAGAATGATTTATCCAAGATTACACCTGTTGTAAATACCAATGGTTCTGACTCCTCCATGCTTGATAATACCTTAGAGTTCTTAGTGATGAATGGACTTCCTCTGCCTCTTGCAGTAATGTTAACCATTCCTGAACCTTGGGCAAACAATACTGCGATGAGCCAGGAAAGAAGAGATTTCTATCAGTATCATGCAACCATGATGGAGCCTTGGGATGGACCAGCATCCATTCTGTTCTCTGATGGTGATATTATGGGTGCGGTATTAGATCGTAATGGTCTTCGTCCTTCCAGATACTATGTGACCAATGATGATTACTTAATCCTTTCTTCTGAGGTTGGTGTTCTTACAATTCCAGAAGAGAGAATCAAATTAAAGGATCGCTTGAAACCCGGTAAGATGCTATTGGTTGATCTTGTTAAGGGTCGCCTGATTGAAGATGAGGAATTAAAGACAGAGTATGCAACCAAGCAGCCTTACGGTGAGTGGTTGGATAAGAATTTAATTCATCTGAAAGATTTAAAGATTCCGAATATGCGTGTTCCTTCTCATAGCAAAGAGGAGAGAGCAAAATTACAGAAGGCATTTGGTTATTCTTATGAAGACTTAACCACCTCTATCCTTCCTATGGCTTTAAATGGCGTAGAAGGAACGGATGCAATGGGTATTGATGTACCCCTCGCTGTTCTTTCTAATGAGCACCAGCCATTATTTAACTACTTTAAGCAGTTATTTGCGCAGGTAACCAATCCTCCTATTGACTCTATTCGTGAGAAGATTGTAACAGCAACAACAATTTATCTTGGAAAGAGCGGAAACGTTCTCGAAGAAAAAGAAGAAAATTGTAAAATGCTTCGTATTAACAATCCCATTCTTACTACAACGGACCTTATGAAGATTCGTAGTATGAATGTAGAAGGCTTTAAAGTAGAAACCATTCCAATTACTTACTACAAGAATACTTCCTTAGAAAAAGCAATTGATCACCTCTTCGTGGAAGCAGATAGAGCACACAGAGATGGTGCGAATATCCTAATCCTTTCCGATAGAGGATTAGATGAGAACCACGTTGCAATTCCTTCTTTGCTGGCAGTATCTGCATTACAGCAGTACCTTGTACAGACCAAGAAGAGAACCAGTCTTTCTGTAATTCTGGAAAGTGGTGAGCCCAGAGATGTACATCACTTTGCAACCTTATTAGGATATGGTGCATCTGCGATTAACCCTTACCTGGCACAGGAAAGCATTCAGGAATTAATCGATCTGAATATGCTCGATAAGGACTACTATGCAGCGGTTAGCGATTATAACGAAGCTATTATTGGCGGTATTATTAAGATCGCATCTAAGATGGGTATTTCAACCATTCAGTCCTACCAGGGTTCCAAAATTTTTGAGGCTATTGGTATTAGCGAGGCAGTTGTAAATAAGTATTTCAAGGGTACGGTTAGCCGTATCGGTGGTATTGGATTAGAGGATATCCAGAAGGATGTCGAGATGCAGCATAGCAAGGCATTTGATCCTTTGGCATTACACACAGATGAAACCTTAGATAGCCGCGGACTTCACAAGATGCGCAGTGGCAAAGAAGAACATCTTTATAATCCTGAAACCATTCATTTATTACAGTTAGCTACCAGAACCGGAGATTATAAGACCTTTAAGGAGTATACGGCATTAATCGATAAAGAAGAAGCCGTTAGAAATCTTCGTGGTTTGTTAACCTTTAAGCCTTCTAAGAAGAGCATTTCCATTGATGAAGTAGAATCTGTTGATGAAATCGTAAAGCGTTTCAAAACAGGTGCAATGTCCTATGGTTCAATTTCCAAGGAAGCACATGAGACCATGGCGATTGCGATGAATATGATTCACGGAAAGAGTAACTCCGGTGAAGGTGGAGAAGAAGATGAAAGACTCACGGTTGGTGAGGATGGAGTAAACAGATGCTCTGCCATTAAGCAGGTTGCTTCTGGTCGTTTTGGTGTAACCAGTAAGTATCTTGTTAGTGCAAAAGAAATCCAGATTAAAATGGCGCAGGGTGCAAAGCCTGGTGAAGGTGGACACTTACCTGGTAAGAAGGTTTATCCCTGGATTGCAAAGACCAGATTATCAACTCCTGGTGTATCCTTAATTTCTCCTCCGCCTCATCACGATATTTATTCGATTGAAGATTTGGCACAGCTTATTTATGACTTAAAGAATGCAAATAAGGAAGCAAGAATTTCCGTTAAGCTTGTTTCTGAGGCAGGTGTTGGTACGGTTGCTTCTGGTGTTGCAAAGGCCGGCGCGCAGGTTATTCTGATTTCTGGTTATGACGGTGGTACGGGTGCAGCGCCTAGAAGTTCCATTCATAATGCAGGTCTTCCTTGGGAACTTGGTCTTGCAGAAGCACACCAGACGCTCCTTATGAATGGTCTTCGTAATAAGGTTGTAATTGAAACCGATGGAAAGTTGATGAGTGGACGTGATGTTGCAATTGCAGCAATGCTTGGTGCAGAAGAATTCGGTTTTGCAACTGCTCCCCTGGTAACCATGGGATGCGTTATGATGCGTGTATGCAACTTAGATACCTGTCCTGTTGGTGTAGCAACCCAGAATCCTGAACTTAGAAAGCGCTTTGCTGGAAAGCCTGAGTATGTTGTGAACTTCATGAAGTTCATCGCACAGGAACTAAGAGAAATCATGGCAAATCTCGGTGTAAAGACCGTTGATGAGTTGGTAGGACGTAGTGATTTATTAGAAGTAAAGAATCTTGCAAAGGAAGGACGTCTTGGTAAGGTTGATGTATCTGCAATCCTGAATAATCCTTTTGATGGAAAGATGGAAAAGATTACATACAACAAGAAGAATGTCTATGACTTTGAATTACAGAAGACGGTTGATGAGAAGAAGTTAGCAAAACTTCTTACGGAAGATATTGTGCTTGGTGCAACCAAGGATATGGAAATCTCTGTAACGAATACCGATCGTTCTGTGGGTACGTTGTTTGGTGCAGAGATTACCAGAAGATTTGGTGAAACACTTCCTGAGGGTACTTACAGTATTCATTGCCATGGTGCAGGTGGACAGAGTTTCGGTGCATTTGTTCCTAAGGGTGTTACCTTATCACTGGAAGGTGATAGTAATGACTACTTTGGTAAAGGTCTATCAGGTGGTACCTTAGCAGTTTATCCTGCAAAGAATGCGACTTACAAGGAGGATGAGAATATCATCGTAGGTAACGTAGCATTATACGGTGCGACTAGTGGTAAAGCATTTATTAATGGTGTTGCTGGTGAACGTTTTGCTGTACGTAACTCTGGTGCAACGGCTGTTGTAGAAGGTGTGGGTGACCATGGTTGTGAGTATATGACCGGTGGACGCGCTGTTATCTTAGGTCAGACTGGAAAGAACTTTGCAGCTGGTATGAGTGGCGGTATTGCTTACGTATTAGATGAAGATGATTCTCTTTACAGAAAACTCAATAAATCCATGGTTTCTTTGGAGCCAGTCATTAACAAATATGACGTATTAGAACTGAAAGAAATCATTGAGGAACATGTTGAAAAAACAGGTTCTAAGAAGGGTAAGGCAATTATTGAGAACTTTAGTGAGTATCTCCATAAATTCAAGAAGATTGTGCCTCATGATTATAAGAAGATGATGATGACCATTGTACAGATGGAAGAAAAAGGTCTCAGCAGCGAACAGGCACAGATTGAAGCATTTAATGCACTTACGAAATAAAGTAAGCGAAAAGGAGTAAACGAATATGGGAAAAGCAACCGGATTTTTAGAATATGATAGAAAAGAAGCAAAAGCGGAAGCACCTCTTGAAAGAATTAAGCATTTTAATGAATTCCACGTTCCGCTTTCGATGGAAGAGCAGAAGAAGCAGGCGTCCAGATGTATGGAGTGTGGAGTCCCTTTTTGCCAGTCAGGTATGACAATCAAAGGAATGACCAGCGGATGTCCATTAAACAATCTGATTCCTGAGTGGAATGATTTAGTATACCGTGGCAATTACGAGCAGGCCTATCTTCGTCTTCATAAGACAAGTAACTTTCCGGAGTTCACTTGCAGAGTATGTCCCGGTCTTTGCGAGAAAGCATGTACCTGTGGCTTAAATGGGGATGCAGTATCTACCAAAGAAAATGAAATGTCGATTATTGAATATGCTTATGCCAATGGTTTAGCAGATGCAAAGCCGCCTGTAAACCGTACTGGTAAGAAGGTAGCCGTGATTGGTTCTGGCCCTTCTGGTCTTGCCGTAGCAGACCAGTTAAATACCAGAGGACATGAAGTTACTGTATATGAAAGAAACGACCGTGTGGGTGGTTTACTTCGTTACGGTATTCCGAATATGAAGCTAGAAAAACATATTATTGACAGAAAACTTTCTGTTATGGAAGCCGAGGGAATCACGTTTAAGACTTCCGTTAACGTCGGAAAAGATGTTAAGGCAAAGGACCTGTTAAAAGAGTATGATGCGGTTGTACTTACCTGCGGTGCTTCCAATCCAAGAGATATTCAGGCACCGGGAAGAGATGCTAAGGGGATTTACTTTGCGGTGGATTTCCTGACTTCTACTACAAAGAGTTTACTAGATAATGGTCTTCAGGAAGGAACCTATATTTCTGCAAAGGATAAGAATGTTATCGTAATTGGTGGTGGTGATACGGGTAATGACTGTGTTGGTACCTGTATTCGTCATGGCTGCAAATCTGTTACCCAGCTTGAAATGATGCCTAAGGCACCCGATAAAAGAGCAGAGAACAATCCTTGGCCACAGTGGCCCTTAGTATGCAAGACGGACTATGGCCAGGAAGAAGCGATTGCAGTATTCGGACAGGATCCCAGAGTATATACTACAACCGTTAAGGAATTTAAAAAGGATAAAGCAGGTAACTTAAAGAGTGCAGTTCTTGTATCTTTAGAGTCTAAGCTGGATGAGAAGACTGGACGCAAGATGATGGTTCCTGTAGAGGGAACAGAAAAGGAAGTTCCTTGCGAACTCGTTCTGATTGCAGCAGGTTTCCTTGGCAGTGAATCCTATGTAACCGAGAACTTTGGTGTTGCTGTGGATGGCAGAACCAATGTATCTACTGCACCTGGAAAGTTTATGACTTCTGTGAATAAAGTATTTACCGCTGGGGATATGCATACGGGACAGTCTCTTGTTGTAAAAGCAATTCGTCAGGGTAGAGATTGTGCAAGAGAAGTAGATGAATTCCTCATGGGATACACCAATCTGTAAGTACATTTAATACAAAAATTTTCTCTCCTGTGTGGCGCTGTGAATATGGGCATTCACGGCGCCTTTTTAAAACTCTGTTACGTGTTTTCGCATCCAAAGAGGAAAATGGCTCATCTGACAGTTCGGATTGGTTCTTTCCTTAATGGCAATGGACTTAAAGTATTCTTTCCAGTAATGGACAAAGGGATCCAGGTCGTCTGCACAGGCGGCTTTTTTAAATTGCAGGTAGGTTGCCTCATCTAATTCGGATAAATAGAAGGGGGTATTTTTGGGGTGGATGGCAGCCAGTCTTCTGGTATCATCAACAATGATAAAATTCTCTGAGGGCATGCGGTCCATAAAATAGTTCGCAACATAAGGTAATACATTAGATTTAGGCTCAATTAACGCGATGTATCCCCTGTCATAATACGCAGTAAAACGTGCAAACTCTCGAAAAGAGTGCGCTTCATTCCCAACTTTTCTGCGTAGCTCCATCATTTTCATAACGACAGGATTTTGCAGCATATCTGTAATCTGCTTTCCATAATGAAAACCCAAAATCAAAAAACGATAGATTAAATCAAGAGAGGTATGATCTGCGGATAAAGAGACATAATAAACCCACAGGCAGGCTTCTTTTGAAATTTTCTTGGCAATGGTATCAAGCACCAGCTCCGTTTTGTCGTTGTCTTCCTCGACATGAATATACTGTTCGAAAAGAGAGAGTTGTGATACCGGTTCTGTTAAGAGTCTGATATCCTGGTAGCTTATGCCACTTGCAAAAGCTGCATGGATGCAGGTCATTTTTGCTGTGAAATTGTCTTTGCAGGTATATACGGTCATGCTCTAGCCTCTAAACCAAAGTCAGAAAAGAGTGACATTTGGTGGTACTGTTCATTACGATGCGTTATCTTCCAATTATCCTTACGGGAATCCTGGGTTAGTCCGTTTAGGATGTAATTTTCCTCGATGGGGATATGGAACATCATTCGTCCACCGCAGGTGAGAAAATAGTGTGCTCGTTTTAATACAACGCCCATTTTTTTGAGAGCTTCAAAGGATAAATGACCAAAACGCCTTGCATTCACAATGCGCGCCGCTGATTTTGGTCCGATCCCGGGAACACGCAATAAGGTAGCATAATCCGCTTTCTCTGCTTCAACAGGAAAGTTTTCAAGGTGTCTGACGGCCCAGTCACATTTGGGGTCGATGTTCTCTCTAAAATATGGCATTTTCTCAGATAATAATTCTCCTGCATGAAAACCATAGAATCGCATAAGCCAGTCTGCCTGGTATAAACGGTGTTCCCGAAGGAGGGGAACCGGTGTGTCAAGTGAAGGCAGATTCTGGTCGTCATTAATCGGGATATAGGCAGAATAAAAAACGCGCTTCAAGTCATAAGTCTGATATAACTTCTGGGTTGTCATGATTAGGTTATAGTCCGTTTCCTGCGTTGCACCAATAATCATCTGGGTGCTCTGTCCAGCGGGAGCGAATGCGCGATGTACCTGATCTGCCTTAGATAGAACAGCGTCCTTACCTGGAAGAATGAGTTTCGCAGCAGGAGCAGCAGAGTCCATGAGCGTGAGCGTTTCTTTGGTATCGTCATTTCCTGGGAGATTTGGCTTATCATTGACTTCAATCTGCTTAGCATGAAATATGCTATCAGGAAGGAAGCGATTGCCACTTGCACGGTCCATGAGTGCATTCTGCCCTTTGGCTTCTCTGTGCACCATAATGGTACTTTGAATCTTACTCATGGGATTCAGAATAGAAGAAAAGTTCTTGCCAGGTGCAAGCTTTTTTAAGCCCTCCACAGTTGGGAGTTCCATATTGACGCTCATACGGTCTGCTAAATATCCTGCGGTTGCTAAAAGGTCATCGGGAGCGCCGGGAATCGTTTTTACATGAATGTATCCGTTGAACTTATATTTGGTTCGAAGGAGTAATAAGGTTTCACATAGTTTTTCCATCGTATAGGCGGGCGTTTTTAAAATACCAGAACTTAAAAACAGACCCTCTATATAGTTTCGCTTATAGAATTCTGTGGTCAGCGTACAGATTTCATCCGGAGAAAGCGTAGTCCTTTTGATGTCATTACTGCATCGATTGATACAATACTTGCAGTCATGGATACAGTGGTTGGTCATAAGGATTTTGAGTAGGGAAATACATCTGCCGTCTGCGGCAAAGGAATGGCAGATTCCGCAGCTTCTTGCATTTCCAAGCAGGCCTTCCTGTCCACTTCGAGTTACCCCGCTGGATGTGCAGGCTACATCATATTTTGCGGCGTCAGCCAGTATGTGAAGCTTTTCCATGATGTCATTGTTTGCAATTTGTATTCCGTTCATAACGAGATAGTATCCTTTACTAACAAAAATAAGTTGTTAACATAATTATACCAGAACATAGTTTCGAGAACAAGTGTTCATGGAAGAGCATTGGTATGATTTGAGGTATTTATGTAAAAAAAAGAAGTATAATGATATAGATAGGGATTTGAAAAGGAGAAATGTGTTATGAGTAAATTAATGGAATATATCAGTAGTCAGTGCGGCAATCCCAGAGGTATTGTGGGTAAAGTATGCTGCATGGTTATGAACAAAATGAATCAAGCCATGTATAAGCGAACGGTATCTTTGGTAGATGTGGAACCCGGGGAGAAGGTGTTAGATATTGGTTATGGAAATGGATATCTGCTAAGGGCACTGGATCAGAAGAAGAATCTGGATTTGTATGGCGTGGATATTTCGAATGATATGCGGCTTGCAGCAACAAAGCGCAATCGAAAGGCAGATGCTGCGGGAAGATTACATTTGTCCGTTGGTGACTGCTGTGACCTGATTTTTAAAGATGAGACCTTTGCGGCAGTCACATCCATTAATACAATTTATTTCTGGAGCGATACAGTAAAAGGTCTGTCAGAGATTCGAAGAGTGTTAAAGCCAAAGGTCTGCTTTTATAATGTGGTTTATAGAAAAGAGTATCTGGACACACTTAAATTCACGGAGAGTGGATTTAAAAAATTTGAACCGAAGATGCTTGTTGAACTGGGAAGACAGGCAGGCTTTCGAAAGATTTGTGTAAAAACCATTGTCAAGGGAAAGAGTTACGTTGTGATTTACAAGAAGTAACAAATGCACAGTAATTTCAATAAAAGGGATGCTTTTGTATTCCCTTTTTTGTGGTATAATAAATAAGTCTTCAGGGCGGGGTGAGATTCCCTACCGGCGGTATAGCCCGCGAGCGAAAGCATGATTCGGTGTGATTCCGAAGCCGACAGTAGAGTCTGGATGAGAGAAGATGAGGCATTTGTGGATGGTAGGTGTACCAAGACTACGAACCATGGATGGATTAGAGAGAATGGATGCCCTGAGACCGATTGGTTTCGGGGCTTTTTTTATACCTCTCAGTCAGCTGCGCTGACAGCTCCCCTAAAAGGGGAGCCGGAGAGCAACATTCTTAGGGGAGCCTAGGGTGACCTAATAGATAATAATTTGGAAGTATGGAATATATGAGTCAAGGAATAAATGAATCAGAGAGCCGCTCCTTATCCCAGGGCAACATCGTTGACCCTAAGGAACGTTCCTACATGCAAAGGGCGATAGAGCTAGCCCGGCTTGGCGGAGGACATACTAATCCTAATCCTAATGTTGGTGCGGTCATTGTGAAAGACGGCAGAATTATTGGAGAAGGTTATCACAGAAAATGCGGGGAACTGCATGCGGAGCGCAACGCCATTGCTTCCTTAAAGGAATCTGCCGAAGGCGCCACAATCTACGTGACTTTGGAACCATGCTGCCACTATGGGAAAACACCACCCTGCACAGAAGCAATTCTGGAACAGAAGATTGCAAAGGTAGTCATTGGTTCAAGAGATCCCAATCCATTAGTTGCTGGAAAAGGCGCAAAGCTTCTTCGAGAAAAAGGCGTGGAGGTTGTAGAGGATTTCATGCGTGAGGAGTGCGATGCACTGAATGCCATTTTCTTTCACTACATCAGCACGAAGCGTCCTTACGTTGCAATGAAGTATGCCATGACTATGGATGGAAAAATCGCAACCAGAACGGGTGCATCCAAGTGGATTACAGGAGAAAAAGCAAGAGAGCACGTGCATATGCTTCGCAGCCGCTATAACAGCATCATGGCTGGAATCGGAACGGTTCTGGCAGATGACCCAATGTTAAATGCCAGAACAGAAAATGCGCACCAGCCTCTTCGTATTGTCCTAGATACGAATCTAAGAATTCCTCTTAACTGTAATCTGGTAAAGACAGCGAAAGAATACGAAACCATGGTTGTGTGTGGTGATGAGATTCTCGCCAAAGAGGCGTTAAGAAGTAAGAAAGAATTATTAAGTGAAGCCGGAGTTAATGTTCTTCCCATGCCGGTGAAAGAAGGACACATAGATTTGGCAGCCCTTATGGCGTATTTGGGGGAAGCGAAAGTGGACAGCGTTCTTGTAGAAGGCGGCGGAGAGATTCACGAAGCGGCATTAAAGGCAGGCATCGTAAATACGGCATATGTGTATATGGCTCCTAAGGTGTTTGGAGGACGGGATGCGAAAAGTCCCGTAGAGGGAGACGGCGTAGAACTTCCAAGCCAGGGAGCGCAGTTTAAACTAATAGAAAGCCAAGTGCTTGGTGAGGACATCATGCTTCATTATGTCTTAACCAGAGTAATGGAAGGCTAGGCGAGTTATTCAAAGACTGATAAAACCCAATCAAGAAATGGGTACATGAATAAAATAGGTGAAAAATGTTTACAGGTATTGTAGAAGAAGTAGGAACAATTAAACATGTAGTTTCTGGTCAAAATGCTGGTGAAATATCGATTGGCGCCAAGAAGGTATTGGAACACACGAAAATAGGGGATTCCATTGCCGTGAATGGGGTATGTCTTACGGTTACCAGTTTAAAGCCGGATGGCTTTACGGCAGATGTTATGCCAGAAACCCTGCGAAGAACCAATCTCGGGAAATTAGCAAGTGGAGATGCGGTGGATTTAGAAAGGGCGATGGCAGCGGATGGAAGATTCGGTGGTCATATTGTTTCTGGTCATATAGATGGAACCGGTACCATTACAGAAATGAAGCGGGAGAGTAACGCAGTTTGGGTACGAATTGCAGCCCCGAAGGAAGTTCTTTCCCTTGTCGTTGAAAAAGGTTCCATAGCCATTGATGGAATCAGTCTGACGGTAGCTACTGTCAGCAAAGCAGATTTTCAGGTATCTATTATTCCACATACAGGAAGCGAAACCATTTTACTGAAAAAGAAGGTAGGCGATTTGGTAAATTTGGAAAATGATATTGTAGGTAAATACGTGCAGAAATTGCTGGGAATGTCGAGTGAACCTAAGGAGTCACGGGAGAGTGGCATTACCATGGAATTCTTGGCACAGCATGGATTTTAGTGTGGTGAATTAAGAAAGAGGGACAGTTCTATGTCCAAAGGGAACGTCCCCAGAAAGGAAAAAATATGGAATTTAAGTACAGCACCATTCCAGAGGCATTAGAGGCTCTGAAAAATGGAAAGATTATTATGTGCACGGATGATCCGGACAGAGAAAACGAAGGAGATTTTATCTGCGCAGCCGAGCATGCCACAAGAGAAAATGTGAATTTCATGGCAACCTACGGGAAAGGGCTTATCTGTACTCCTATGAGCAAAGAAGTGGCAGATCGATTAAATCTTCCGCAAATGGTATCTGAAAACACAGACAACCATTGTACTGCTTTTACGGTATCCATTGATCACGTTGATACGACGACGGGCATTTCCGCGGAAGAAAGAGGTTATACCTGCCGAAAACTTTGTGATCCGGAGACGAAGCCCTCTGATTTAAGAAGACCGGGTCACGTATTTCCATTAACGGCAAGAAAAGGCGGAGTGCTTACCCGAAACGGACATACGGAAGCAACGGTTGATTTATGTCGTCTTGCTGGGCTTACAGAATGTGGCCTTTGCTGTGAGATTATGCGTGAAGACGGTACGATGATGCGTACGGAGGAATTGCAGAAACTCGCAAAAGAACATGGTCTTTGCTTTATTACCATAAAAGATTTACAGGATTATCTTAGACGATATGAAAATCATATGATACAGGAAGCCTGCGCCAAAATGCCAACGGCTTATGGTGAATTTCAGATTTATGGTTTTGTAAATGATATTAGCGGTGAGCATCATGTAGCGCTTGTTTGTGGCGAAATTGGAGATGGCGAAGATGTCCTTTGCCGCGTACACTCAGAATGTCTAACGGGCGATGTATTTGGTTCAGCAAGGTGTGATTGTGGAGACCAGCTTCATACTGCCATGCAGATGATTCAGAAGGAAGGCAGAGGCATTATTCTCTATATGCGTCAGGAAGGCAGAGGCATTGGTTTAATCAATAAACTAAAAGCCTATGAATTGCAGGAGCAGGGAAGAGATACGGTGGATGCAAATCTCGAACTGGGTTTTGCCGCAGATCTTCGCGAGTACTGGAATGGTGCACAGATTCTTCAAAATCTTGGCGTAAAGTCTCTTAGACTGCTTACCAACAATCCTAGTAAGATTTATGGCTTGGAAGGATTCAATTTTGAAATCAAGGATAGAGTGCCGATTGAAATTGATCCCGGAAAATACGATGCATTTTATTTAAAAACCAAGCAGGAGCGAATGGGGCATATCTTTAAAAATATTAAGCTGTAAGCCCCTGCAAAAGCCTGTAAAAGTAAAACAGAAAACAATGAAGAATATAAAAAATGGAGGTTCAAAAATGAGTATCAATTTAATCGAAGGAAAAGTAGTTGCAAAAGCTGGAATGCGCGTAGGTATCGTAGCATCCCGTTTTAACAGTTTTATTGTATCTAAGCTTTTAGATGGTGCAGTGGATGGACTGGTTCGTCATGGCGTAGAGGAACAGAACATCACAGCTTGCTGGGTTCCTGGTGCGTTTGAAATTCCTGTAATTGCAAGAAAGATGGCAGAGTCTGATAAGTATGATGCGGTTATTGCAGTTGGTGCTGTTATACGTGGTTCAACCACCCATTATGATTATGTATGCGCAGAAGTTTCCAAGGGGATTGCACAGGTAGGCTTACAGACTGGAAAGCCTGTTATGTTTGGTGTCATTACGACAGAAAATATTGAGCAGGCCATCGAGCGTGCTGGTTCTAAGGCAGGGAATAAGGGCTACGACTGCGCACTTTCAGCAATTGAAATGGTCAATGCAATGGAGATGATTTAAGCAGTGATAAAAACGCTCATCTTTGATTATGATGGAACACTGCATGATACGGCGCGGCTTTACGGAAAGGCATTTCGTAAAGCATACGCGTATTTGGTATCCGAGGGGAAGGCGCCGCAGCGAGAATATATAGACGAGGAAACCAGTATCTATCTTGGAATGAGTGCGCCGGATATGTGGGAAGCATTTATGCCAAGTCTGGAACAAGCGTATAAACAAACTGCTTCCGCAATGATAGGAGCGGAAATGGATCGTCTGGTAGAAACTGGCGAGGCAGTATTATACGAAGACTGTCTGGACGTAATGCAGGCGCTAAAAGAGAGAGGCTATCAGCTGGTGATTCTGTCCAATTGCAGGCATGCGTATCTTGAAGCCCATAAAAAAGTGTTTCATTTAGAACAGTATTTTGATGGTTTTTATGCTGCGGAGGATTTTGGCTTTGCTCCAAAGGAAGAGATTTTTGCAGTAATTCAGAAACAGTACCCCGCAGAGTATGTGGTAATTGGAGATAGGGCTTCTGATTTAGCGGTAGCTGTAAAACACCATCTTCGCAGTATTGCCTGTGACTATGGGTTTGGTGATGAGGCAGAATTAAGGGTAGCTAAGAAACATATAAAGGATATAAGAGAATTATTATCCATTCTATAAAGCGTATAAGGCTTTGTGCTAAAAAATACAAAGGAGAATAAGGATGAAATTAAGCGATTTACAGGCAGCAATGATTGCGGCTATGAAGGCAAGAGATAAGGAACGTAAGGATTCTATTTCTGTTTTGGTATCTGCTGTAAAGAAGGCAGGAATTGATGCTGGATGCAGAGAAGATATTCCGGAGGATATGGTTGATGCTGCCATCTTAAAGGAAATGAAGAGTGTTAAGGAGCAGATTGATACCTGTCCTGCAGAGCGTGAAGAATTGAAAGCAGAGTATGAAAGAAGATATGCAGTAATGGAGGAATTTGCCCCTAAGATGCTTTCTGCGGAGGAAGTTAAGGCAATTTTAAAGGAGAAGTTTGCTGACGTTCTTGCTTCCGGTAACAAAGGTCTTGTAATGAAGAGCGTTATGCCCGAATTCAAGGGAAAAGCAGATGGTAAGGTAGTACAGGAAGTAGTGGCTTCCCTTTTCGGCTAAATGGAAACTACGACAGTAAGCAAAACGTGTTATTATCACCTCCCAGGCCTGTTTGAATTCTATGAATTCTATGAAAAATTTCTGCCCTTATACAGGGAGCATGCAGAATACTTTTATGACTGGTGTGATATTGGCTCTATTTATGGTGCCCCTGGCGATGCGTTATGGGGTGGCGGACGTGTAGGTTTTGGGTCATGTTCTGCAAAAAAGGTTTTCGATTTATTGCAGGACTATCATATTTCCGCAAGACTTACATTCAGTAATTCTTTATTGGAAACAGAGCATCTTAATGACCGGCAGTGTAATGAACTCTGCCGGTTGTTTTCGTGTAGCAGTGTGCCAAGTGGAATAATCATCTATTCAGATTTACTACTTGATTATTTGAAAGAGAAGTATCCAGAATTTTATTTTGTTTCCTCTACTACGAAGGTACTTACCAAAGAAAAAGAACTAATCGCGGAACTGGAAAGAGAGGACTACCGCTATGTGGTTCCGGATTTTCGGCATAATCATAATATGGAGCTATGGGAAAACCTGCAAATGCAGCATAAAGAAAAGGTGGAGCTTCTTTGTAACGAGTGTTGTGATTTTGCGTGTGCAGTCAGGAAAAAATGTTATGAAAGCGTAAGCCGTAAGGTACTAGGGCTAGAAGATAAGCATCAATGCCCGTCTGCCACGGCTAAGGACGGTTATGTGTTTTCAAAGGCTATGGAGAATAAGGGATTTGTTAGCATTATGGAAATACAGAAGCAGTTTATGCCACTAGGAATTCAAAATTTCAAAATCGAGGGACGAAGCCTTGGAAGTGCATATCTGCTAGAATTTATTTTGTACTATATGACAAAACCTGCGTATCAATTGAAAGTCAGAGAAGCGCTATATTTGGACCATTCGCTGGATTTATTCTAAATATATTTAGAGAACAAAATGTAAAACACACAGTGCCGCGAGAAGCGCCGGGATAGAGATGATGACGCCGTACTTAATGAATGCAAAGAAAGAGAATTTAACTTCATGGCGTTTTAAAATATTGGACCACATAATGCCGGCTAATGCGCCAATGGGTGTAAAGAAGGCGCCAAGATTTGAACCAATCACCGTGGCATAGATGGCGACATCCTTTATACCTGCGTGTACATTTTCGATGATGGAGGAGAAGAATACACTCATAGGTATATTGTTGATGACGTTTGCGGACACAAAAGAGCCCAATCCGTATTTGAGAAGCGGATGTTTGTCACCAAATAAAGTGGCAATTTCTCCTGTAACATGATAATGACGCATTGTTAATACAAATACAAACATGGAAAGAACGAAGGGGATGAGTTCCCAGGGAGCCCGTTTTAAGCACATAAGAAGTGCGAAGGGCTTCTTTTTTTGTACCAATCGGTAAATGGCAACTGTGAGAAACAGACTGCCTGCAAAAATCAGGGAAATACTCCACATTTCTAGGGGAATGTAGGAGGATATAACGAGCATAATAGTACATAACCCCAGATGAATAAGCCCGATGATGAGTCCCCCTTTATCGTTAATGCTTTCGGATAAAGAAACGGACTGAATATCTGTGGATAGCTTTTTCTGAAAAAGAAGAAAAAGTGCAAGTAGGGACATAAGTCCAGCGCCTAAGGTAGGAAGTGCCATAACACTAATATAGTGCATAAAGGAAATGCCACTGGAAGAGGCCAGATACACGTTGGTAGGATTTCCGATAATGAGCATCATACTCCAAGTGTTGGCGGCGACAAACTCCGCAAATAAGTAAGGCATAGGATCAATTTTGGCATGCTTTGCAAAATGACAGATAAATGGCGTAAAGGTCAGGATGATGATGTCATTGGAAGTAAATACCGTCAGGACAGAGACTAAAAGATATAGACAGACAAATAATCGTTTTTGACTGCCGCCTGCTTTCGAAAGAATGAAGGCAGCCATATACTTAAAAAAGCCAATCTCATCGAGGAAGATGGAAAGCATAGTCATCGATATAAAAAGAACCAGAATTTTGACCGGATTGATGGCGTCAGAAGAAAATAGCCCGTCTACAAATTCACCCATGGGGAGCTTGCCAAGAAGAAGCAAAAGAACTGCGCCTACCAGCGGCGGAATGGGATAAATGCTGATGCTTTTTCCTTTAATGGTAACAGAGGGACATACAATGACCACTGCAATTAGAATGAGGCAGGAAAGCGAAGCGATGATGAGAGAGGGAACCATTTTAATATCTTCCTTAGAGAATAGAATAAACATAAGGACAAGCACGAAAAAAAGTACCTGTCCTTATAAATTAGTCGTGAATAAATACGTCTCCGTAGGTATTCATATTGCCGAGGGTATTCTGGAACTTTCGCTCATTGGTAACACTGCGTTCGCTGGCGAGATCCATATACTTAATAAATACCTCTTCTAGTGGCATGCCGGTTTCCTGGGATAATTCCTCCATTACAGGGCGAAGCTTTTCGAGCTGATAGCTAACCTGTGTCTTCTGGGGATTAATGCCTTTTAATACTTTATCTGCATATGCGTTGATTCGATCTAAGAATTTTTCATCTTCTGCTGTCATAGGAGCCTCCTTAAAAAAGTTTTCCGAAAACCATTATAATTATTTGCCAAAGAAATCTCAATGAAACTTGTGATTTTTCCCTTTATTCCACTCTAAAAAATGATATAATATCATTGGAGTTTATAAACTTCTATGAAAATATGAGTTTGGGTGTTACATTTTCCTATCAAAAAAGGAGTATTCAATGAAAAACGTATTATATGTTGCTTCAGAAGGCGTTCCCTTTATTAAGACGGGAGGACTTGCGGACGTAGTTGGTTCTCTGCCTAAGTGTGTGGATAAGGAGTATTTTGACATCCGTGTTATGATGCCGAGATATACCTGCATGACACAGAAGATGAAGGATTTAATGCAGTATAAAACACACTTCTATATGGATTTCCATTGGAAGAATGAATATGTTGGTGTTTTGGAAGCAGAAGTAGATGGCGTAACCTACTACTTTATTGACAATGAGTCTTTCTTTAATGGATTCAAACCTTATAGTGGCAACGTATATGATGATATTGAAAAGTTCTCCTTCTTCTGTAAGGCAGCACTTTCCGCACTTCCACTGATTGGCTTCCAGCCTGATTTAATTCACTGTCATGACTGGCAGACGGGACTCATTCCTGTATATTTGAAAGAAAGATTTGCAGGTAGTGACTTTTTCCGTGGTATGAAGAGTGTTATGACCATTCATAACTTAAAGTTCCAGGGACGTTGGGATGTAGATACGGTTAGAGATATTACAGGTCTTCCTGCATCCTTCTTTACACCAGATAAGTTAGAGTCCTATAAGGATGCGAACTTATTAAAGGGTGGTCTTGTATACGCGGATGCAATTACGACGGTATCTGATACGTACGCAGAGGAGATTAAGACACCTTTCTATGGTGAAGGTCTTGACGGTCTCTTAAAGGCAAGAAGTGGTGATCTTCGTGGTATTGTGAATGGTATAGACTATACGGACTTCGATCCTGTAAATGATAAGTATATTGATTACAAGTACGATGCGAAGAACTTCCGCAAGGAGAAGGTTAAGAATAAGCGTGCCCTTCAAAAAGAGATGAATCTGGAAGAGGACGATAAGAAGATGATGATTGGTATCGTATCCCGACTTACCGATCAGAAGGGCTTTGATTTAATTGCCTATATTATGGATGAGCTTTGCCAGGACGATGTACAGATTGTGATTTTAGGTACTGGTGAAGAGCGTTATGAGAATATGTTCAAGCACTTTGACTGGAAGTATGGCAATAAGGTAGCTGCGAATATCTACTATTCAGAAGGTTTGTCCCATAAGATTTATGCAGCATGTGACGCATTCTTAATGCCTTCCATGTTTGAGCCCTGTGGACTTTCTCAGCTTATGAGCTTACGTTATGGTACGATTCCCATTGTTCGTGAGACCGGTGGTTTAAAGGATACTGTGGAGCCTTACAATGAGTATGAAGGAACGGGTACAGGTTTCTCCTTCAAGAATTACAATGCACATGAGATGTTGGGTACCATTCGTTATGCGGAGCAGGTATACTACGATAAGAAGCGTGAGTGGAACAAGATGGTAGACCGTGCGATGGCAGCAGACTTCTCTTGGACCGTATCTGCGATGAAATATCAGGAGATGTACGACTGGTTAATCGGTGATAAGTAAGAATTGTGAAGCGAGTTGGAGGCAGGCGTTAGGCCTGCCTTCTTTTATGAAGGTGCGATTGAGGAATAACTATGGCTTTTGATGGACTGACTGTGGCTGCCATTACCACAGAGTTAGCTGAAAAATGTACGGGCGGCCGAATCTATAAAATTGCCCAGCCTGAAAAGGATGCATTACTAATTACAATAAAGACAACAAACGGCGGGCAGGAGCGCCTGTTTCTTTCTGCGGATGCTTCCCTTCCACTGGCGTATTTAACGAAGGATAACAGACCGAGCCCTATGACGGCGCCAACTTTTTGTATGCTTCTTCGAAAGCATTTGCAAAATGGCGTGATTAAGGCGATTTATCAGCCAGACTTTGAACGTATTATTCGCCTGGATGTGGACCATTTTAATGAGATGGGCGATTTAAAAACAGTCACGCTGTTGATCGAGATTATGGGTAAGTATTCCAACATTATTTTGCTGGACGATGAAGAAAAAATACTCGATAGCATTAAACGCGTTTCTGGCATGGTAAGTAGTGTAAGAGAAGTACTTCCCGGAAAAGAATATTTTGTGCCAGGCGGTGGGGAAAAAGCAAATCCTGTTCTTACATCTGGGGATGAATTTAAAGCACTTATTTTTGAAAAAGAAAGTAGCGGTGCCATCTGTAAATTATTGCCTAAGTATTTTACGGGAATGAGTACGGTAGCAGCCTGTATGGTTGCAGAACAGGCGGGCTTACAGGCAGATACAGATATTAGTATGCTTTCCGAGCAGGAAAAAGATAATCTGGCAGCAGCTTTTCGTAAAACCTTTATTAAGGTTGGAAGTGGGAATTTTACGCCAACCCTATATTATAAGAATGGGATTGTGGCAGAGTATAGCAGCCTCCCGTTAATGGGGTACGAAAGTGATGAAGCGTATGAAAGCATGTCAGAACTTGTGGAGAGCTTTTATGCCCGTAAGGAACGAATCACGCGAATTCGACAGCGTTCGGCTGATTTACGCCAAATTGCTCAAACGGCACTTGAAAGAGCCAGCAGAAAATTGCAATTGCAGGTGAAACAGATGAAGGATACGGAGAATCGTGATACGTATCGAATCTATGGCGAATTACTAAATACATATGGCTATCAAATAAAGCCAGGCGATAAGGTGCTGGAAGTAGAAAATTATTATGATGGAAAAATGGTTAAAATTCCACTTGATGAAACCAAATCCTTTTCCGATAATGCAAAACGTTATTTCGAAAAATACAATAAGCAAAAACGAACCTATGAAGCACTTACAGAATTCATTGTGCAATCCGAGCAGGAAGTGGAGCATTTACAAAGTGTAATCACAGCATTAGATACAGCGGAGGGCGAAGGAGATTTAGCGCAAATCCGTGCTGAATTACAGGATACCGGCTATATTCGCAAGAAGGCAGGAGAGAAGAAAGTAAAGTTAGTTAGTAAGCCATTGCATTATCTTTCTTCGGATGGTTTCCATATCTATGTCGGAAAGAATAACTTTCAAAACGAGGAAGTTACATTTAAGATTGCAGGAGGGGGTGACTGGTGGTTTCATGCAAAGAAGATGCCGGGAAGCCACGTAGTACTTAAAACCGATGGAAAAGAAGTGCCTGACCGCGCATTTGAAGAAGCAGGTGCTTTGGCTGCTTATTACAGCTCAGGGGCCGAGCAGGGGAAGGTGGAGATTGATTACGTAAAGCGGAAAGAAATTAAAAAGCCTGCGGGCGGTGCCCCGGGATTTGTAGTGTACTACACCAATTATTCCCTAATAGCAATTCCTACCTTGAAAGGGGTAACGCTTGTAAAAGAGGGGTAAAATCCCCGCTTTACCTTAAACTTGGTACCAAGTCACTTGCACCAATGCAGAAATTATTATACTATATATTGTGGTGCCTTTCTGACACCCCTTTAATTATATGGTAGTATGGAGAAAATGGAGACGGAATATGAAAGCATATAAAGAGTTAACAAAAGAAGAATTGGAGGCTTTGAAAAAAGACCTTTTAGAACAGTATGAAGACGTAAAAGGAAAGGGTCTTAAGCTGAATATGGCAAGAGGACTTCCTTCTGCTGAACAGCTGGATATGGAAGCAGATTTCTTTAACACCTTAAATCCACAGTCTGTATTTAAGTCAGAAGCTGGTATTGATTGCCGTAACTATGGTGAACTCATCGGTATTGCTGAGGCTAGAAAACTGATGGGCGATATGATGGAAGTTTGCCCTGACAATATTATTGTATTTGGTAACTCCAGTCTGAATATTATGTATGATACGGTATGCCGTTCCGTAGTACATGGTGTATGTGGTTCTACCCCTTGGTGTAAGCTTGATAAGGTAAAATTCCTTTGCCCTGTTCCTGGTTATGACAGACATTTTGCTATTACCGAGCAGTTCGGAATTGAGATGATTAATATTCCTATGAAGGAAGATGGTCCGGATATGGATTTGGTAGAGCAGTATGTGAATAACGATGCTGCTGTAAAGGGTATTTGGTGTGTACCGAAATACTCCAATCCCCAGGGTATTACCTATTCTGAGGAAGTATGTAAGCGTATGGCTTCCTTAAAGCCAGCAGCAGAAGATTTTAGAATTTTCTGGGATAATGCTTATACCATTCACCATCTCTATGATGATAAGCAGGATAATCTGCCTGAGATTATGAATCTTTGTGAAAAGGCTGGCAATCCGGATATGGTATATAAATTCTGCTCCACCAGTAAGGTTACTTTCCCTGGCTCTGGTGTTGCAGCAATGGCAGCATCTACAAAGAATATTGAATTCATTAAGAAGATTATCACCATTCAGACCATTGGTCACGATAAGTTGAACCAGCTTCGTCATGTAAGATATTTTGGTTCCTTTGACGGAATGGTACAGCATATGAAGAAACATGCCGCTATTTTAAGACCTAAGTTTGAACTTGTTTTATCAGAACTTGAAAAGGAAATTGGAGATCTTGGCATTGGGGAATGGACGAAGCCTATTGGTGGATATTTCGTATCCTTCCAGTCTATGGAAGGCTGTGCAAAGGAAATCGTTGCAAAGTGTAAGGACCTCGGTGTAACCTTAACAGGAGCTGGCGCAACGTATCCGTACAAGAAGGATCCTATGGATTCTAATATCCGTATCGCACCAACCTTCCCGCCTATTGAGGAACTTGCAGAGGCATTAAAGGTATTCGTACTTGCGGTTAAACTGACAAGTGTCGAAAAATTACTTGCTGCATAATGAATTTGAAATAAGGCCAGAGGAAATCGTTCCCCCGGCCTTATTTTATTGGTAAAGTCATAAAGAGGATAGACAAAAGAACGTTTTGTATTACAATAGAAAATGGATGAGGGCACGTGTATAAGGAGGTAATACTATGAAAGTTTGTAAGAAATGTTTTAAAGACGGAAAGATTACTGGTTTTGGCATTGCATCACTTGTTATTGCTTGTGTACTAGGTGCTGGCTTATTTATCTTAGGCAGATCCATTGCAAAGAAATGTTGCAAGTGCTGCTGCGATGAAGACGGTGAATGTACCTGCGAATGTAAGGACGAATAAATATGGAAAAGCGCAAGATATCTACGCTGTTCTTTGATTTAGATGGAACCTTGCTTCCCATGGATCAGGATGCTTTCGTAGAAGGATATTTTAAACTACTGGCAAAGAAGATGATTCCCTATGGCTATGACCCGCAGGAGCTGATTAAGGCTGTTTGGGCAGGGACTGGCGCAATGGTGAAGAATGATGGACGTGTAACCAATGATGTAGTATTTTGGGAAGCGTTCAAGAAAATCTTTCCTGAAACGGCAGAACGAGATATGCCACTCTTTGAAGAATTTTATAAGAATGAGTTTGACAAAGCGATTGCATTTAGCGCGCCTTCCCCAAAGGTGCCAGAGTATATTAGGGAATTAAAGGCGAAAGGATATCGCTTGGTGTTAGCCACCAACCCTATATTTCCCGAGATTGCAACCATGAAGCGTATCAGCTGGGCAGGCTTAAAGCCAGAGGACTTTGAGATTGTTACCGTATATGAGAATTCTTCCTATGCGAAGCCGAATCCAGAATACTATGTGGATCTTTGTAAGCAACTAAATATTGCGCCGGAAGAAGCTGTAATGGTAGGGAACGATGTGGAAGAGGATATGGTAGCCGAAACAGTCGGTATGCATGTATTCTTGTTAACAGACTGTATTCTGAATAAAAAGGCAATAGACATTAGCAAGTATCCGCAGGGTGGATTTGATGCGTATTTGAAATATTTAGAAGAACTTGGATAATCCAGTAAGTAATAGCTATCTATATGAAAATATAGATAGCTATATTTATAAAGGCAAGAATCATAAAGGAGTAAGTATGACACCGGAAGAATTAGAAAGTATAAAGACAAAACGTTTATCAAGAACCATTGTGGCGAAAGGGGCAATTTTAGCCTATTGTCATGATGAAATCCTGGTTCCCAATGGGCACAAGGTAACGTATGATTTTATTAAGCATCAGGGAGCTGCTGCGGTGGTTCCTGTAATGGAGGATGGCAGACTGCTCCTTGTAAGACAGTATCGTAATGCATTAGACCGTTTTACGTTAGAAATCCCTGCGGGTGGACTTGATGGTCCAGATGAACCAACAATAAAGGCCGCAGCCAGAGAACTGGAAGAAGAGACGGGATATAAGTCGGATGATATTACATTCCTATATTCTACCTATCCCGCAGTTGCGTATTCTGGTGAAAAGATTGATGTATATCTTGCCAGAAATTTACAGCCTTCGAAACAGCATCTGGATGAAGACGAATTTCTAGCGGTAGAAGCGTGGCGCATAGAAGATTTAATCCCTATGATATTTGATGGCACATTACAAGATGCAAAAACCATTGCTGCAATTTTTGCTGTCAAAGAGAAATTAGGACTCTAACATTTCATATTCCTCAACGGGCATGGGTTTTGCAAAATAGAATCCCTGAATCAGGTCGCAACCATGCTCGGCAAGGAAATCAACCTGTTCTTTATATTCAATACCTTCTGCAACAATATGCATATCCAGATGCTTGGCAAGATCAATAATGCCGGCTACAATGACGGAGCCTCTGGCTTCGTTTTCTTCTTTTCCTCTGAAGAAACCAGCATCCAATTTAATGACATCCAGGGGCATATCCTTCAGGGAATTAAGGGAAGAATAATCTGCACCAAAATCGTCCATAGAAACCTTAAAACCATAGTCTCGTAGTTTTTGAACGGTAGTAATTAAGACATCGCGGTCCTGGAAGAACGCACTTTCTGTTAATTCTAATTCAATCACTTCCTTGGGCGCGCCAGTACTTTCTACAAGGTTGCAAATGTGCTCTGCCAAATCAGGGCGGGTAAAATGTGCACGGGATACGTTAACAGAAATGGGCACAACGTCCCTACCTTCTGCAATCCACTTAGCCTGATACGTGGCCAAGCTCTTAATCATAAAGTCATCAATCTTCGTAATAAAACCATTCTTCTCAAAAATGGGAATGAATTTGATGGGGCTGATAATGCCATGTTCTGGACTAACCCATCGGATAAGCGCTTCTCCGCCGCCAAGGGTTTTGGTATCTGCTTTGTATTTGGGCTGGATATAAACTTTAAATTCTCCGTTCTTTAACGCGTTCTCCATATGGTCTTCCACATAGTGTTCCCACATCTGAGAACTTCTTAATTCCTCGTTATACCAGGCAATACGTTTGCTAGCATCGGGTGAGATTGCTTTGCGGGCAATGGAGGCATTGCTGTATAAAGTAGCAACCTTAATTTCCTGACCAGCCTCGCAGATACCGGCGCTGAATTCAATCTTTCTTCCCTTGGCACAGGAAAGAAGATAGTTCTTAATGGTTTCAATGCGAAGATCTGTTTCCATTGAGGAATTATGCAGGAAAAGGAAACCGAATTCAGCTTCTGAATAGCGGGCGAAAAATTCGCGATTACGAATCAGTTTTTGTTTTTGCATAATGTTGGCGAAACGTTCAATTAATTCTTCACCCTCTTTGGCACCATAACACATGCAATAATTCTGATATTTATCCATACGAAGAGAAATCATTACGTAATTACGGGCCGCTTTTCTGCGGGCACGTTTTAGCGCCGTTTCACCGTGGGAAACAAAGTAATTCCAGTTCTTTCCACCGGTTGTGGTGTCTAAATAAATGATACGGGAAGCGCGGGCTTGTCCAACCAAACTAATGATTAGTGTTGTGATATACAGAATCATAGGAATGGCAACCAGTACCACAGAAATAATGCAGGACAGCATTATGTAGTTCATATCCATATGGGTAATATTGATATCGGCCTTATAGAATAGAGAATAATTTCCACCAGCCAGGCGAAGCTCTAACCAGCCAGGAAATTGAAAGGCATTCTCTTGTAAACTATCAGAATCAAAATTTAAGATAGTACCTCTGTCATGATACTGGGTAATGTAGTTGGTTAATAACTGTGTGGCATCCACGTAGGTAAATGCGTTAAATACATCGGTGTTGCTAACCACATTGTCAAAGAGAATGGGATGTTTGCTGGCAGGACTGTAAAATTTGAAAGCATTTACAGGAAGGGATTCTTCTGTATTTCTATATACGATGGCATTTTCGGAAGTGGAGATAATAACCGAACCTTCTGTTTCTGGCAAGAGAGCGTTAGCAGAAATGGTTCCTCCGTTTGCAGATAAATATTCTTCAACGCTGTTTTTAAACTCTATGGCAGAAAGGTCATAGGGAATGATTTTGTTATCTACCGTCATAAGCAGAACGCCGGCTTGAATGAGTGCAAATACTATGGTGAAAAAACCAGAGAATAAAAGGAGAAGAACAATGTGAGGAAATACATGAACTCTCTTTAAACTTTTGATTTTTAAATCTTTACGAATACTCATAACATACTCCTTTAATGAATTATATCCATTATACTACGAACAAAGAAATGCCGTAAATCCACTGTTTATTTACATAAAATTATTATGTCAATGCGTTAAAATAAAGTCTTTACATAATATTTTTATGTTACCGGTACATAACTATACGCATTATTTAAACAAATCTTTACATAAAGTGGAAAGTGCATTGTGGTGCGAGAAAGTGGAACTACAAGATATAGTATGCGAAAAGCGATGGATATATAGTTTTCTAAAATTTTTTGAAAATATTTACAAAATTTTACATACTAAATCTTGGACGCAAGATAATAAAAATCGTGCAAATGCACAAAATATTGAAAAAAGACTGCTTTTTGTAAAAAAATCAGAGTGGTTTCCATAAAATTTATTGTTGCAAAAATGTTACATAATGTTATAATTTATTTCAACAGGTGACAGAAAACTAAAAATGTTAACCGAATGATGAAACGAATTGAAAATATTATGATAAAAAGAGGGTAATTATTATGGAAAGAGAATTGAAGGAATTTATCGCTTATTTGCAGGATGTTAAGAAGACAAGTGAGAACACCACGATGTCTTACAAGAGGGATCTTACAAAGTTAGTAAGCTATTTGAACAAGCAGGATGTTAGAGAGCCTGAGAAGGTAACGATGACACATTTGCAGTCCTATATTCTGTTCCTTGAAAAATCCAATTTTGCAGCAGCAACGGTTTCTAGAAACATTGCATCCATCAAAGCATTCTTCCATTACATGACCAAGGAAGGCATGATTATGAATGATGTTTCTGAGTCCTTAAAGGCACCTAAGATTGAAAAGAAGATGCCTGAGATTCTTACCACTGAGGAAGTAAATCGTCTTCTTGATCAGCCTAGTGGTACCGACTTAAAGAGCGTAAGAGATAAAGCTATGTTAGAGCTTCTCTATGCGACTGGTATTCGTGTTTCTGAATTAATTGGATTAAATATGAGTGATGTAAATCTTCAGGTTGGTTACATTATCTGCCGCGATGGTCATAAAGAAAGAATCGTGCCTTTTGGTGCACCTGCAAAGCGTGCTTTAACGGAGTATATTAAGAATGCAAGAAAGCTTATGATTCGCGAAGAGGAAAATGAAATTCTCTTCACCAACTGCTCCGGTCAGCCTATGAGCCGTCAGGGCTTCTGGAAACTTGTAAAGTTTTACAGCAAGAAGGCTGGTATCACAGCAGATATTACTCCGCATACCCTTCGTCATTCTTTCGCAGCACATTTGGTAGAAAACGGTGCAGACCTTCGCTCCGTACAGGAAATGCTTGGACATTCCGATATTTCCACGACACAGATTTATGCAAATATGAGCCAGAACAGAATTCGTGAGGTTTATGCAAAGAACTTCCCCAGAGGATAATAAACACATTCTCCACCATGTGTATAGAAGAGGGGCGGTCCGTATGAATTTACGGGCGGCTCCTTTTTTAATTGATTTGTGTAAATAAAAAAGCCCCGGTCTGAGCCGAGGCTTTTAGCGAATGTAGTATTATACCAAATCAGCGATATCGTAAATGAGCTGTTCGGAATCTGCCCAGCCAAGACAAGGGTCTGTGATGGACTTACCATAGATTCCTTCGCCAATTTTCTGGCAGCCTTCTTTGATGTAGCTTTCAATCATAACACCTTTTACAAGACGTTTAATGTCTCCGTTTAATTTGCGAGAGTGAAGAACTTCTTTTACAATACGAGGTTCCTGGTCGAACTTTTTGCCGGAATTATTGTGGTTTGCATCGATGATACATGCGGGATTTTGCAAATCCATCTTGTTATACATTTCGATGAGGCTGACAAGATCCTCATAATGATAATTGGGCAGAGATACGCCGCGCTTATTAACGGAACCTCTTAAAATGGTGTGCGCATAAGGATTTCCGGAAGTTTGGATTTCCCAGCCTCTGTACACAAAGGAGTGTGCATGCTGTGCTGCATAAACGCTGTTCATCATAACGGAAAGATCACCAGAAGTGGGATTTTTCATACCGGCAGGAATATCGAAACCGGAAACCGTTAAGCGGTGCTGCTGGTCTTCCACAGAGCGCGCGCCAATGGCAACGTAGGAGAGAACATCATCGAGGTATACCCAGTTTTCGGGGTAGAGCATTTCATCTGCTGTGGTAAAACCAGACTCTTCCATAACACGAAGATGCATTTTACGAACGGCAATGAGGCCTGCTAAAAAGTCAGGCTTTGCTTCGGGATCGGGCTGGGAAGCAATTCCCTTGTAGCCTTCGCCGGTGGTTCTGGGTTTATTGGTATAGACACGAGGGATAAGAACCAGTTTGTCTTTGACTTTGTCGTTGATTTTTGCAAGGCGATTGGTGTAATCAACAACTGCTTCTTCGTTATCTGCAGAGCAGGGACCGATGATGACTAAGAACTTATCACTTTTTCCGGTGATAACATCAGCGATTTCCTTATCTTTCTCTATTTTTATCTGGGCAAGTTTCTCCGGAACCGGGTAGTCAGCCTTGATTTCTTCCGGGGTGGGAAGCTTTTTGATAAATTCCATAGACATAATGGTACATCTCCTTTATACATGCCATTTAGAACTGGCCATTTATTAAAACGGGTTCATTTTACTACAAACTGGATAAGGTTTCCAATAATAACTTATATTCTAAGATAGTTTTTTGAATTCAGGAATGCGGGAGTGGAAGATGGTATAGTGGGTAAAACCACATGCTTTCAGAACTTCCTCAGCCTTATCAAAATCCGCACCAATGCGGGCGGGATCGTGTGCGTCAGAACCAATGGTAATAATTTCGCCACCAAGTGCTTTGTAACGCTTTATGATTTCTGGGCAGGGATGCGGAGCACCAAGACCATATTTCCAACCAGCAGTATTTAACTCAATGCCCTTTTCGTTATCGATAAGAGCGTTGAGGATAGCATCTATATCCGAAGCATAATCTTCTATATGAAAATTCTTGTTTTGTGTGGGACCATATCGAAGCACGTAGTCGAGGTGTCCGTAGACATCGAAGTTTCCGAAAGAACGGATACATTTAGCGATGTCCTGGAAGTAGAGGTGATACCCTTCTTCCTCAGAGATGCCTTCCCAGTAACTTTTAAGGTAGGGATCTTTTCCACCTGCTAGGTGATTGGAGGCGATAATGAAGTCAAATTCGTATTGATGAGAGTAGGCTGCTAGCTTTCTGCCAAGGTTTGGCTGCATACCAAGTTCAACGCCAAATCCGATTTCGATTTGTCCATCATATTTTTGGCGCATTTTAAGAAGATCGTAGAGGTAGGCATCCGTGTTAACGAGAAAATAATCGTCTGGTTCTCCCTCTTCATAAATGAAATCAATATCATGATGCTCCGTAATACAAATCTCTTTAAGCCCCTTTGCAATGGCGGATTTTATCATATCCTCCATAGGGGTATCGGAATCGCCGGAATAGGAGGTGTGCATATGGAAATCAGATGTTATAGACATAGGTATTCCTTCTTTCTGTGAAATGTTTATGAATATTTTACCCACACCCAAGAAAAGAGTGCAAGTTTTTTAAGTTCTGCTTGAATTATTGGGTGAGATTTTGTAAAATAATGTACGGACTAAGTTTGATGGCCCATAGAGGCTACAAATAAAAGAATTTTTTAGGAGGAACTAAAAATGGCAGTAAAAGTAGCAATCAACGGTTTTGGTCGTATCGGTCGTCTTGCATTCAGACAGATGTTCGGTGCAGAAGGATACGAAGTAGTAGCAATCAACGACTTAACATCCCCTAAGATGTTAGCTCACCTTCTTAAGTATGACTCTTCTCAGGGTAAGTACGCTAAGGCTGACACTGTTAGCGCTGGCGAAGATTCCATCACTGTTGATGGCAAGACCCTTAAGATTTACAAAGAGCCCGATGCAAACAACTGCCCTTGGGGCGAACTTGGCGTAGACGTAGTACTTGAGTGCTCCGGTTTCTACACCTCCAAGGATAAGGCACAGGCTCACATCAACGCTGGTGCTAAGAAAGTAGTTATCTCTGCTCCTGCAGGTAACGATCTTCCTACCATCGTTTACAACGTAAACCACACCACCCTTACCAAGGATGACACCATCATCTCCGCAGCTTCCTGCACCACCAACTGCCTTGCACCTATGGCTAAGGCTCTTAATGATCTTGCAGGTATCAAGTCTGGTATCATGAGCACCATCCACGCTTACACTGGTGATCAGATGATCCTTGATGGTCCTCAGAGAAAGGGTGACCTCAGAAGAAGCCGTGCAGGTGCAGTTAACATCGTTCCTAACTCCACTGGTGCAGCTAAGGCAATCGGCCTTGTTATTCCTGAACTTAACGGTAAGCTTATCGGTTCCGCTCAGCGTGTACCTACCCCTACCGGTTCTACCACCATCCTTGTAGCAACTGTTGAGAAGTCCGTAACTAAGGAAGAAATCAACGCTGCTATGAAGGCTGCTGCAACCGAGTCCTTCGGTTACAACGAGGAAGAAATCGTTTCTTCTGATATCGTTGGATCTACCTTCGGTTCCATCTTCGATGCTACCCAGACCATGGTTGGTCAGGACAACTTAGTACAGGTTGTTTCCTGGTATGACAACGAGAACTCCTACACCTCTCAGATGGTTCGTACTATTAAGTACTTCGCTGAGCTTGCTTAATTGTAAGTGGTGATACGGATTAATCGTTAAAGATTAACTTAGAAGACCTCATCTTTTCGGATGAGGTCTTTTTTGGTATGATATAGAGGGATATCACGCAGTGATATCCCTTTAACGAGCAACAAGCGAAGCGGTTGCGAGTCAACGCGGATGAGAAGAGGGATGTTTCTCTCTATATGTAAGTTCCGCACGTAAGGGGTAAAACATGCTTGAAGTATTATATGCAGCGCTAATCGTAATAGAACTATTAATGATGGGATACCTGATTTTTAGATTTAAAAGCAGAATCTCCCCTTTTTATATTTGTATGTTTGGGTGTACGATGATTTCCTCCATGGGCTATATGCTGATTTATAATGCATCAAACTTAGAAAGTGCTGTATTTGCTAACGAAATCACGTACTTCGGCGCAAGCTTTAGCTCATTTTTTATGTTTTTATGTATTGCTGACCTTTGTAAAGTGAAGGTTCATAAAGCAATTATTATTTTTGCAGCTGTGCTCAGTTCATTTGTTTTGCTTTGTTCATCCAGCTATGGCGTGTCAGATTTGTATTATAAAGAGTTGGTGCTTGTCTCGGAAGGACCGTTTAATTATCTACAGAAAACCTATGGACCGCTTCATATGATATATCCAATTTATTTGGGGATAAGCGTGGTTGGTTGTCTAGTAATCGCCCTGGGCTCCATGAGACGGAAGAAGGATGTATCTTATAAGAACAGCATTGCATTAATCATTGTTTTGATTTTAATAATCATAACGTATGCGTCCGAAAGAATACTGCATCTTCGTTTTGAACTTGTCCCAATTGCGTTATGCGTGAATAAAGTGGTTGTTCTTATTATCCTGAATCGAATCAGTCTCTATGATATTCCATCCATTGCCAGTGATATGAGAACGGAAAAGCAGACGGGTGGCCTTGCTATTTTCGATGAAAAGGGAAGATATTTAGCCAGTGATGAAGTTGCAAAAATATGGTTTCCAGAACTTGGGGAATGTAAGGTGGATTATGCTCTTTCTAAGTGGGATACGGATTTTCTGCAAACGATAAAATTGTGGTTAGAAGGAAAAAAGTCCAAAGAAGTCTTTTATTTTGAAAGAGACGGGAAGATTATTTCTGCAACGCATACGATTATGGATCATGGGTTTAGTAGAGATACACACTGTATTTCTTTACAGGATGATACGAAACAGCAGGAATATACGAAACTGGTAGAAAAATATAATGAAGATCTGGAAAAGGAAGTAGAGAAGAAAACAGATCGAATCAGACATATCCAGGATGATATCACCATTAGTATGGCGAGTATTGTTGAAAACAGAGATAACAATACGGGTGGTCACATTAAGCGAACCAGTGACGTTATTCGTATATTTGCTCAACATTTGCGGGAATGTGTGGATGTTCCGGAAATGACAAAGGAGATGAAGCGCTACGTTACGAAAGCAGCGCCGTTACATGATTTTGGAAAAATTGCAGTGCCAGATAGAATCCTTAATAAGCCTGGACGATTTGAACCGGATGAATATGAGATTATGAAAACGCATGCAGCCAAAGGTGCAGTTATCGTGGAGCGTATTTTGCAGAATTCTGATGATAAAGCATTCAAGAAGGTGGCAGTGAATGTTGCACATTATCACCATGAAAAATGGGATGGGACGGGATATCCAGAAGGACTTTCCGGCAAACAGATTCCATTTGAAGCCAGAGTTATGGCCCTGGCGGATGTGTTTGATGCACTAGTGAGCAAGCGCGTTTATAAAGACAGTTTTTCCTATGACAAGGCATTTCAGATTATTGAAGAATCGTCAGGAACGCATTTTGATCCAGAACTATGCAAAGAATTCTTACATGCTAAAAATGACCTAATCCACCTATATGATTCCTATAATGATTAAGGTGTGAAAAAGAGAAGAAAAAGGTGCCGATATGGTGCCTTTTTTGTTTGGAATTTGATATAATAAATAAGGCTGTGGCAATGCTACAGACTCTATTTCTATGGCGATGCGCAGACCATAGAAAAATCAAATTAAGGAGGACATATTTATGTCATTAAACAAGAAGTCAGTTGATGATTTCAACGCAGCAGGCAGAAGAGTATTAGTAAGATGTGACTTTAACGTACCTTTAAAGGATGGCGTTATCACTGATGACACCAGAATTAAGGCTGCTCTTCCTACCATTAACAAGCTTATCGCAGATGGCGCTAAGGTTATCCTTTGCTCTCATCTTGGTAAGGTTAAGGAAGGACCTAACGAGAAGGAATCTCTTGCTCCTGTAGCAAAGGCTCTTTCTGAGAAACTTGGCAAGGAAGTTAACTTCGTAGCAGATTACAATGTAACTGGCGAAGCAGCAACCGCAGCTGTAGCAGCAATGAAGGATGGCGATGTAGTTCTTCTTCAGAACACTCGTTTCCGTGGAAAAGAAGAAACCAAGGTTAAGGAAGCTGGCGAAGCTTTTGCAAAAGAATTAGCAGATCTTGCTGATGATTATGTATGTGATGCATTTGGTTCTGCACACAGAGCACATGCTTCCGTAGCAGTTGTAACCAAGTTCATCAAGGAAAAGGGTGGTACCAATGCAGTTGGATACCTTATGCAGAAGGAAATCGACTTCCTTGGCAATGCAGTAGAGAACCCTGTTCGTCCTTTCGTAGCAATCCTTGGTGGTGCTAAGGTTGCTGATAAGCTTAACGTTATCGATAATCTTCTTGAAAAGTGCGATACCCTTATCATCGGTGGTGGTATGGCATTTACCTTCTTAAAGGCGCAGGGCTATGAAATCGGTAAGTCTCTTTGCGATGATGAGAAGCTTGATTACTGCAAGGAAATGATGGCTAAGGCTGAGAAGCTTGGCAAGAAGCTTCTTCTTCCTATTGATACTGCAGTAGCTGATGGTTTCCCTAACCCTATCGATGCTGAAATCGCAGTAGATTATGTTCCTTCTACCGAGATTCCTTCTGATAAGGAAGGTCTTGATATCGGACCTAAGACCCAGGAACTTTTCGCAAATGCAGCTAAGGAAGCAAAGACCGTTGTTTGGAACGGACCTATGGGTGTATTCGAGAATCCTACCCTTGCTAAGGGTACCATCGCAGTTGCTAAGGCACTTGCTGAAACCGAAGCTACTACCATTATCGGTGGTGGTGATTCCGCAGCAGCTTGCAACCAGCTTGGATTTGCTGATAAGATGAGCCACATCTCTACTGGTGGTGGCGCTTCCCTTGAATTCCTTGAAGGTAAGGAACTTCCTGGTGTATACGCAGCTGATGATAAATAAGATTAAGATATATTAAGGAGAATTAATCATGGCAAGAAGAAGAATTATTGCTGGTAACTGGAAGATGAACATGACTCCCAGCCAGGCAAAAGACCTTTGTGCAACTCTTAAGGATTTAGTAAACAATGACAACGTTGACGTTGTATACTGCGTACCTGCTATTGATATCACTACTGTTGTAGACTGTGTAAAGGGTACCAATGTTAAGGTTGGCGCTGAGAACTTCTACATCGAAGATAAGGGTGCTTACACTGGTGAAATCTCTGCACCTATGCTTAAAGAAGCTGGCGTTGAGTACGTTATCATGGGTCACTCTGAGAGAAGAGATATCTTCGGTGAAGATGATATCATGATCAATGCTAAGGTTAAGAAGGCATTTGCAGCAGGTCTTAAGCCTATCCTTTGCTGCGGTGAATCTCTCGCAGTTCGTAAGGCTGGCACCTATGCTGATTGGGTAAAGAGACAGATTACTTGGGATCTTTACGGTGTAACTGCTGATCAGGTTAAGGAACTTGTTATCGCTTACGAGCCTATCTGGGCTATCGGTACCGGTGAAACCGCTACTGCTGATCAGGCACAGGAAGTTTGCAAGATGATTCGTGAGACCATCGCTGATCTTTATGATGCTGCAACTGCTGAGGCAGTTCGTATCCAGTACGGCGGATCTATGAACGCTTCTAACGCTGCTGAACTTCTTTCCAAGGATGACATCGATGGTGGTTTAATCGGTGGTGCAGCTCTTAAGCCTGACTTTGGCCAGATTGTTAATGCATAATGAGGAAATAAACTAATTAATACAAAGGGCTTTCTTGGTAGAATTTACTAGGAAAGCCTTTTTCTTATGGGTATAGATTCTGACAATTGTCATTTTTATTACGCTCGAAATAATATTATTGCATTTTAAAATTATATGTATACGCCTATAACGATTAGTAAGCTACGCCACTATTGTGATAATAAGGTTAAAGAAAATTTAATGTGCTATAGAATAGTATATTATCGGCAAAATACACAAGGAATACAAGTGATGAAACATTGATATATTTTGCCGATAATGATATTATAATTCCGATAACTTTATATTCGGGTTATTATCTTGGCTGGGAGATTGTATATGAAATATAGCAGTGTAGTGGAAATTTCGGCTAAATGGGGAATGTCCGAAAGAAGTGTACGTAATTATTGTTCATTGGGGAAGGTTCCAGGAGCTGTTCTTGATGGAAAAACATGGAAAATACCTTCTGTTGCGATTAAACCTGTAAGAAAAAAGCGACAAGGAAAAATACCTTCAAATATCCTTTCAAGGTTGAAAGCTGAGAAAGAGTCTGGAGTTACAGGTGGTATATATCATAAAGTACAGATTGAATTAACATATAATTCTAATCATATCGAAGGCAGTCGACTTACACATGAACAAACAAGATATATATTTGAAACAAATACCATAGGAATCCAAGATGTTGTGATAAATGTTGATGATATTGTAGAAACGGCAAATCATTTTAATTGTATTGATCAAATTATTGAATTAGCAAACTACAGTTTAAGTGAATCTTTTATTAAACAGTTGCACTTTATTTTGAAAACTGGAACTTCAAATAGTCGAAAGACATGGTTCGCTGTAGGCGATTACAAACGCTATGAAAATGAAGTGGATGGAAAAGAGACAACAAAGCCAGATAATGTTGCTAAAGAGATTAAGCAACTATTAAAAAAATACAATGAGATAAAAGAGAAAACATTAGAAGAAATTATTGAATTTCATTATGAGTTTGAGAAAATACATCCTTTTCAAGATGGTAATGGGCGTGTTGGAAGGTTAATTATGTTTAAGGAATGCCTTCGTAATGGAATTACTCCATTTATTATAGAAGATGATATTAAGGAGTTTTACTATCGTGGTTTAAAAGAGTGGAAAAATGAGAAGGGGTACCTAATAGATACATGTCTAGCGGCTCAAGATAGATTCAAAGTATATATGGATTACTTTGGGATAAAGTACAATGATTAAATTCCAGTTTCCCAGGTGTATACAGATACACATAAACAATGTGTAGGGGAGATGTTATGAATGAAGAAAAGAAATATACTAGATCTGAATTAGATAAATTCCAAAAGCTTTGTGAATTGTTTAAGAATGACGAAAAATGGGAAAATGCAGAATTGTTGGTAAACAGTAGCGAAGAAATAATTTATTTGCATGAATGGTATCCGGCGCATTCTGGATATGAATGGTTATATTTAGTTATAAAAAATATTGAGGATTTAGAACAACAATTAATGGAAGAAGAAAAAAGAGGTGTAATTTCAAAAGGGAAAGCACACGATATATGTATTAGCGTTAAACAAAAAGGATTTATGACTTAATCAAGATATGAAATTCTAACTTAGAGATGAATTGCGAGATTCCAATTTTTTGAACGATTGAGGTGAGATTTTTATGCTTAGATTAAGACCTTTTCGCACACCTGACGCGAAGACGATTATTACTTGGACAAGTGAACCGGAAGAATTTTATAAATGGTCCGCAGGAATTATGGGTAATTATCCTGTTTCTGAAAAGAGATTGCTTGAAGCAGTTTCTGCGAGAGAGGATAATCCAAGATATTTTCCACTTGTAGCTTTTGATGAAAATGGTCTTGTTGGGTTCTTTACCGTTAGAACTCCTGGGGAGGATGATAGAAAGGTACGATTTGGGTATGTTATTGTCAATCCGGAGAAAAGGGGGCAAGGCTATGGGAAGCAAATGCTTAACCTTGGACTAAAATTTGTGTTTGAGATATATGGCGCAGATGAGGTTAGTCTTGGGGTGTTTGATAATAATGCATCTGCCCCAAATTGTTATAAAAGTGTCGGGTTTAAAGAAAATGGAGTAAGAGAAGAGTATTCAATCGCTGGAGAAAAGTGGATAGATATCGAAATGGAGATACATAAAAAGTAAATTCTGATTAATGATGGAGACTCTGTTATGAATTTTTTTGGAATAAGAAGAGTATTTCCAACTGAAAATGAAGAACAGTACGAAACCATTGGTGCATTCTGGGATGAAATGTCCAATATATATGGAAGAGAGAAACTTAGAGTTCGTCAAGTTGTTATGGTGAAAAGAAAAAGCTGCGGAGCGGAGAACGCTCACACAGCTTACGAGGATATTCAGTTTTGTTATCGTAGCGAGATGTTGCTAAGATAAATAAGAATTCACTTCATAAATAACATATACAAATAACAGCCGCCTACAGAGATGACATTGCTCAGGCTATGCATTATCATTGGATATATGATGCTGTTTGACTTTATAAGAACAAAGCCGTATGCCAGTCCAAGAACAAAAGCGTAGCAGACCTGAAACCACGGAATGTAAAATGTCATGATATTTATATGTCCGAGTCCGAACAGAAACGCTGCGATAACAACCGCAATGACACGATCCTTCCTGTTGGCAGGCTGCATACAGTATAATAGCACCGTGATAGGCAATGATCTGAAAAGCACTTCCTCGGACGGACCTGAGAGGAAAAGCTGAAAGCCGAGTGTTCCGATTATGTTCCTTGCATTTAAATCATAGTCAAATGTATTGATCGAATGAAAAAATGTTCCTGCAATATATACAACTGTATAATAAACAAGCAATACTGAGCAGAAGATAACAGTATATTTCAAACCTTTGCTGTCATATTTCGGGCGGAGCTTAAATCTGTCGATATTTTTTATTTTGTAGAGGACTCCGATCACTAAGAACGAACATAACAGTTGAACAATATGATGAACAGTGACTTCTGCAAACAAGCTGTCCTGATCAATTGCGTAATAATCGAACAAGCTCGCAACCAGCCAACCTAAACGGCTGAACAAAAACTGAATTGCAAAAAGGATTACAGTCACACCTGTTACGATGATATATTTATTGACACTTAGTTTGTTTTTTGTCATGTATCGTTCTCCTTATTTGTTTGAAAATTCCGATTTACATGAGCAAGCCGTGTGCTTACTCTCACTTCT
>JAZLGW010000004.1:0-171933 GCA_045616465.1 Lachnospiraceae bacterium
TATACAGTAATTTAGTTTCCCATCTGTCTTTACTGTACATAATCTTAATATATCACGAAGTTTAGTCACATCCACTGCTTTGCCACGGGCTGTCCCGAAAGGCAAAACAATTTCCTCAGGATCTCTTTCATATAAATCCTCAGGATGTATTACCTGCTTGCCGTGATATAGAAACTGGTTGAAGGCATCCGCAAAAACCTCTGGTTTTCGCAGTAGCACTTTCGTTGCCAAATCCTTCTTTCCCATATACCTCCATTCTGATACCTGGAGGAAAGATACTGATGACATTATATATTATTCAGCTAGTTCTATGCACCTACTTTTTTTTACAACAGCATTCAAAAGTCTAGTGCTTTGCATAGAGAAAAGGAGGTGCTTGTCGCACCTCCTGAAACTTATTTTCAGACCATTTGTACCCGGTACGTTTGGTCCGATTTAATTCAACATCTGCGGCTTTCTTGAGCCAAATTCTAACATCTATGGTTAATTTGTTCTACTCATATATCGGGAAATCTTTCTATCCTTTATGTATTCCCTCACAGAATCTGACATTTCTTTAATCTCACAGCCTATAATGACACTATCCTCTCTTGTCTCTTTATACACAACACTCGCTGTCCCATTAAATATCTTTGTCACTTCATTACCATACAACGGAAAATTCTCCATTGCCTGAAAATGAATTCTTGTTCCTTTATTTAGAATTCTCTCTGCACTAAAAAGATTCTCGTTCTCCCCGGCATCCATTCGGATTTTAATTCCCTTTTCACTGATGTCTTCGATATACCCAACGAACTCTGTTCCGAACCTTCCTTCACTTTCTATAACAAAAGAACCTTCGGCATGAACCTTTATTCTGTTAAAGTCTCTTCTTTCCACAGAATGCCCTCTTTCAGTTTGATAGTTTTAGCAGGTGCAGCAAAGCCCCACAAACCCATTATAAGTATATATATATATATATATATATATATATATTGTCAACCATTTTTTTATTTATAAAGGGATTCTGCGCTTTATAAACTGGTATATCGTTATGTATAATTTTTTTGTTACTTCAATTATTTAAGGTTACTGTTTCACTGCTAGAACGAAGACACCAAAAATCTGTTGCTCCGTTACCCCCCCGCTGCTCTTTCATCTACGTCTGCAAAATATTTATTCGCTTCCTCTATGCTTAATAAAAAGAGCCTGTCATCCGTATCATCTCCACCTGCTGTTCCATAATCGGGATTGTCATCTCCTAATTACCTAATAATGGTTACAAGCCACCTTGTTATACGTAGTATAGCAAGCATTATGCGGACACTTACTCTTCTTTCTCCCTGCCAATTATCCTCGCCTATTTTGTTTCCTATGCATTCTTCTAATCTGCTTCAAAAGAAAAGGAGGTGCATGTCACACCTCCTAGATTTTTTAACACTTTGTACCCGGTACAAAGGTGCAAATTCTATTTCAAAAAGAAGTTTGCTGCCGCAAAGAAAGAAGCGTTGCCTGCATTGCTAGCTGCCATCTCCGTTGCAATCAGGGTCTGCTCAGCCAATGCCTCCATTTCATCCTTATGGACATCATCCAAAAGAATATTGATTGCATCTCTAGGGCTATCTGCTCGGCCATCCTGTATTGTTTCTTTTATTGTAGCAAGAATTGAGGGATTCGTATAAGTCATACCAATTAGACAGGGGCCAAATGCTTTGTAATGTGTCTCCAATTCTTCTCTAATATTGCACAATTCTGCATACATTACCTTTACCTGTTTGCTTCTTGTTGCATTTATTGCAATATGACCACCTATCATAAGTAATCCGACCGAAAGGCTTACTGCCAAAACAGGTACCGTTTTTGCACCGCCTCCCATCATAGCTACATCTATAATTCCACAAGAAGCAATTATAATTCCCCATACCAAAAGTGGCACTGCTGCACGTCTAACCTTCTTTACAACCGTGTCAACCAAATCGTCATATTGGTTGTACTGTTCCCGTTTCTGCTCAAAATGCTGAATCATACGATCCATCTCTTCTATCACTTCCTTACGAGCTGCTAATGTACTCTGGATAGAATTCGACTGATTTCTAGCGGACACAACAGTCCCACTCTGACTCGCACCACAGCTTGCACAAAACACAGAACCATCTGCAATCTCCGTACCACAAGAACTACAAAACATACCCTTCTCCTTTTCCCAAAACAATAATCAATAAAACAATTGTGGTTACAAGGCACCGTCAAGGTGGCTTGTAACCTTGCTATACGTAGTATATCAAGCGTTATGCGGACACTTACTCTTTTTTCTCCCTGCCAATTATCCTCGCCTATTTTGTTTCCTATGCATTCTTCTAATCTGCTTCAAAAGAAAAGGAGGTGCTTGTCGCACCTCCTAATTTTTTTTAACACTTTGTACCCGGTACAAAGGTGCAAATCGGTAGATTATTTGAAGAAGAAGCTTGCGGCTGCAAAGCAAGCTGCTTCGCCTGCATTAGCTGCTGCCTGCCTTGTTGCAATTAAGGTTTGTTCAGCTAGTGCTTCCATTTCACTCTTGTGAACATCGTCCAGCATAAGATTGATTGCATCCCTGGGATTATCTGCTCTTCCCTCCTGTATTGTCTCTTTTATCGTGGTAAGGATTGCGGGGTTTGTATATGTCATGCCAATCAAACAGGGACCATATGCGTAATAATGGGCTTCCAGTTCCTTTCTAATCTCACATAATTCTGCATACATTATCTTCCACTTTTTACCTCTTGTTACATTTATGGCGATATGTCCGCCAATCATCAGTAAGCCAATTGGAATAGACACAATAAAAATCCACATGCCGACACTCCTAGACATCATCAGGCCAAGAATTAATCCAATAAAGGGATGCAGTAACCCCCATACCAAAAGCTGTACAGCGGCGTACTGCTTTGTCTTCGGAATCAAATCAATTAATTTATCATGTCTTTGGTACTGTTCCCACTTCTGTCCAAAATACGAAATCATGCGTTCCATTTCCTGTATAGCATCTTTACGCGCTGATAACGCAGTCTGGACAGAATTCGTTTGATTATTATTAGGAACCGATGCTGTGCCCTGCTTTGCGCCGCAGCTCGCACAGAATACGGAGCCATCCATTATTTGTTCTCCGCAAAAACTACAAAATGCCATTTCCTCTCCCTCTTTTCTATTGCAATACTGTATTTTGACACCGTCCTACATCGGTGCTATGATAATAAAAGGTACACGTTATTTAAATGTTGACGTATACTGATAGTTATCAATTTTGCTCACAACGCAATTGTTAAAGAGCGAATCAAGTTCTTCATAGCCTGCATAATAGTAAAGGCCAACCTTAAACGATTCTTTGCCACCCCACGAAGCTACTGGAGCGGTATAATTGCTTAAATCAACAGAGCATGTTCCATCTTCAAGAATGATTATATTGCTGAAGCAAACATAGTAATAAAAATCAATTGTCTGTTCAGGTTTCGGATTCGTAGCTTCTATTTCATAAATCAAATACAAATAGTTATTCGCTGCACCATACATTCCATCCTTCAAGGTCAAGAAATAATTCCCCGCATATGAAATGCTATTTAAATCCTCAGGGTTTTCCCATTTTTGAGCAACGTGCGCTCTAAAAGCATCCTCGGCCTGTGCCTTCATTTTATTCATCATATCGTCTGGAATATCTTCCACATCCCCTACATAATATGCAAGAGAATCGCAGGTATAGACCTTCTCGGTTTCACTTAAAACACTTCCAAACATTTCTACGAACGACTCTGTGATTCCAAAAGCCGAAGCACTAACCGTTATCTTATCGCCAATCGTAATTCCACTATTCTTATCTGTCGAAAACTGAATATACTGCATTTCTGGCTGATTATAGTCTGGCGTAATGCTTACAGTTCCATTTGGCGCAATTCCAGAAAACGAAACCGTAAGGTAATCAAATGGATTAAATACACTTACTTCTTCAAGTCCGTTTACAGTATAGGCGATATCAGAATACTCAAGTTTTACATTAAAATACTCTTCAGCTCCTATGTCATCACAATTCCATGTTAATGTAACCACATCTCCATTGCTAAGTTCGGAGTTCTTATCTAATTTAGGTTTCACACAACAACTTAAAAACAATTCCTCAGGGCTTGCACCTGTTAAAAGTTCTAATCCTCTCAATTCTTCACTATCTTTTACAACTTTGATTTTCCCCGCATAATCAGTTTTAAATGCATCATAATCAAATGCATAGGAAGCAGTTCCCATCGAATCATATCCTTGTGCATTTATCGTGACATACTTATCTAATTTCACTGTGGTCTTTCCACATCCTGCTAATGTAAGCATCATGAATGCTGTTGTCACGAGCAGCAAAATTCCTCTTATTTTTCTCATAAAAATCCCCCTTTGAAGTGTCTTTTTGTTTTGTTTCTAAAAGCAGACTTTTTGCAACATGTTTTGTATAATTATTTCGTTCGCGTATATACGCGTTTGTATGATTCTTATTTCGAATAAAGCAGTTGTTTCAGAAAGTCTACTTTATGCTATGAATTTAGAGTAAAGGAGACCTCATATGAAAAAGTACGGTTACGTTCGCGTCTCATCCAGAGATCAAAATCCCGCAAGACAGTTAATTGAATTAAAAAAGCTCGGTATCGCGGCAGATAATATTTTTATAGATAAAATGTCCGGAAAAGATTTCCATAGACCAGGTTATAGAAAGATGGTCCGGAAATTAAAGAAAGATGATACGCTCGTTATTTACAGTATCGATAGATTGGGCAGGGACTATGATGAGATACAAAGACAATGGCGATACTTAGTCGAGAAAAAGCAAATCAACATTGAGGTAATCGATATGCCATTACTTAATTCCAATAATACAGAGATTAATGGACTAACTGGACGATTTTTGTCTGAATTAGTTCTAAAAATTATGGCATATGTCGCAGAGACAGAACGAAGTCTGATAAAGAAACGACAGGCAGAAGGAATTGCTGCAGCGAAAAAAAGAGGCGTTGTATTTGGCGCCTCCAAAAAATCACTCCCCAAGGGATTTAATACTTATTATAAAAAATGGAAAAAAGGAAAAATAACACTTCGGAAAGCCGCTGATGAGCTTCACATCAGTTACTCAACCTTCTACCGCAGATGTAAAGAACTAGAAAATAAATAACGCTGCACATTTCGGACCATTTGTACCCGGTACATTTGGTCCGATTTTGGTAGTAACGGGAAATATGTATGTCTGGACGGAACCGTTTCGCGCGCCGGTTCTTATGAGCGTTCTTTGCGAATTAGAGCCGCTGCTGCGCGAAGGCCGAGCGGAAGCGTGTTCCAGACAGACATACTATTCCCCGGAACCTATCTTATCTGTCATTTGAACATTTGTACCCGGTACGTTTGGTCCGATTGGTTAAGATGGTGGCAAATATTCCTATGCCAATTCCAATTATGCAAAAGATTTGGGTTGCCGATATATGGGCGCCTGTATACTCTTCGCGAAGAAGTTCCAGGAGTCCTTTCGAAACAGCACCAACTATCATGGTGATTGGAAACATATACGCGGATTTTCTGATAAAAAGAAGATAGATTGCTATAAGAAAGATGATAAAGAAAACAATTGACTCCACCAGCTGTACCGGGAAGTACGGTCCACTTTTTATAGGGGATGTATGATAGGTTATCGCAAAGGGGCCTTCGTAGGCTATCCCATGACAACACCCAGCAATATGACATCCTATTTTGGAAATAGAATACATAATAGGCGCAGATAAAACATAGGATTCATATAGCTCCCTTCTTCCTTCTGGGTAGATAAGCCCCATTGTAAAGGTGCCCAAAACAAGTCCTGACACAGCCCCTATACTGGAAAACCCGGAATTAAGAATCGTCTTTTGAAACCCACTCAAAATCACCATATAAGTTTTTGTGCCGAATATAATAAGAACACTGTTTAGAAACAGGGAATACCCAATGATATTCGTTGGAAGCCCTCTCCATTTGGCTGCTACAAGTGCGATTATAAGTCCAACAAAGACAGAAGAAAGTAGCGTTATTGCGTATGGTGTTATTTGCATATTCATGATTTTCAATTCATTTTCTTAATAAAAATTGCAACCATTACTTGTACAATCATGTACGCAGGATACAATCTGATAAATTGTGACAAATATACCCGCCAAAATGGTCGTCACCACAGCCGCTATGTATATAATCATTAGCACAAAACCAAATCTATATTTGGGATGCCCTACTCTCACAACAATCATCATAATAATTGCAGCAACCAGAAGGGTCATCATACATAGACTGATGATTCTATAGATGCCGTCAACACGAAAGAAGAAAAAGTGGGCGTCAAACTGAAAGAAGAAACAAGCGTACGCCAACACAAAAAATGAAAGGGAAATGATACATAACACCCTTGCCGTAGTATCACTTATCGAAGGTTCCCTTTCCTTCTTCACCCGCTTGTTCCCGTTCGGAAAACTTCCCATATTATTTGCTGGATAATTTGCAGGATATACGGGCTGCATTCTCTGTCCGTTCTGGTAGGGGGATGCGAACTGCACTGGATAGTTTGTATTTATCGCAGGAGGCACGATTACATTCTGCGCAGGAAGGGCATTCTGCATTTTCCTATAGTTCGGATTCTCACTCGGTGCCTTATAGTTGCAATAATCCCCGACTGCAACATTTCTGTATTTGCAGTGGCGCTTATCCATTTCGAGAACCATCTCCAAGGTCTCATTATTCATCCACGCCAAATCTATTATTGAAAGAAATAGTGCTCTGACATCGTCGTACCTCATATCCTCAGTAAAACGAAGCGTGCACCTTCCGTAGCTTGCTTCATCAATCCAATGATACTTTGATGCTTCAACATAAGAAAGATTCGATATCAACATGATATTTTGTATCACGTAGTTATCGAGATCAAATAGCACATCACACTTACATGTATCAAATGTTACATTTTCTATCTTAATTCGGCTCAAGTACTACCTCCGGATTGCGGATAACATCTTCAGGGCACGAACATGTTCTTTCACATCATGCACACGGAAAAAGAGACATCCTTCCAAATAACCATATAAATTCGTAGCAATTGTCCCCTCAACTCGTTCGGAAACAGGCAGATCCAATGTAAGTCCCACCACGGACTTTCGACTGGTTCCAAGAAGTATAGGATAACCTAGATTTTTTAATTCGCCAACGTTTCGTATTGCAAGCAGATTTTCATTGTAGGATTTTGCAAATCCAACACCGGGATCAATCATAATTTTATCCTTTGAAATTCCTACATCTACTGCAATCTCTATCATCCTCGAAAGATCCGAAAGCAGTTCACGCTGAAAATCTTCATATACCGCTTCTTTTCGGTTATGCATAATACAAACGCTCGCTTCGTAGGATGCAACAACCGAGGCCATTCTTTCGTCGTAGGTCAGCCCCCAGATATCATTAATCATATGCGCGCCAGCCTTTAATCCTGCCTCAGCAACCCCGGCCTTATAGGTATCTAAAGACACCGGAACATCAAACGTCTGGACAAGTTTTTCAATGACAGGACAAACCCTGCCAATTTCTTCCTCATCGGAAATCTTTGTGTATCCAGGTCTCGTTGACTCTCCGCCAACATCTAAAATGGTGGCACCTTCTGCCACCATCTTCTCTGCCTGACGCAGCGCTGCATCTAAACTAACGTAACTCCCACCATCAGAAAAGGAGTCTGGTGTTACGTTTAAAATTCCCATAACATAAGGACCTTCTTGTTCAGGAAAAATTTTATCGCCTATAATCATTTTCTAAGCTCCGCATTTATCTTGATAATCTCATCGGAAATCTTTGTTTCAATCGCAGGAACCAACACCTCAGAAGGTCTTGCCGTATAATACCCCTGAATCAAATCAACACCAATCTCAATAACGGTCTTTAATTCTTCAATGGTTTCAACACCCTCTGCCAAAATCTTAAAATCATTTTCCTTTGCGAACAGAACAATATCCTTTACAAAATGCTGTTTCTGTAAGTTGTCCTGAATACCAGACAAAAGCATTCTGTCTATCTTAACATAGTTCGGCAAATAGCGAAGAAGATTCACAATATTGGAATAGCCCGTACCATAATCATCAACCGCTGTCTCAATACCAATGCTGGAATAACGTTTCCGCATCATATTGATGGTCTCATCATCCGCCTCTGTCTGCTCTGTAAGTTCTACAACAACATGCTCATGAAGTGCTGTCAGTTTCTTCTTTAACAGCTCGGCTTCTTCCCCTTCTAACTGATAACCAGGAATACTGTTGATGAACACTTTCTTATCATTAAACACATCCATATTCTCAGAAACCTTCTCTAAGACATTAAAGAAGGTTGCACGTTCAACATCCTGTAATCTATCAAAGTGCGTCGCAAAACGAATAATTTCAAGAGGAGATACAAATACCTCTGTCTTGGAACGCATCAGTGCCTCATAAGCAAAGATGGAGCCATCGCTCGCATTAACAATTGGTTGGAAATTGTATTTAAACAGATTCTCGTCCAGAATATGTTTTACAAGTTCTGCCTTCTCTTCCTCTTCCGGCGTAAGCTTTAAGGACATCTGCATCTTCTGCTCGCTAATCTTATTACCGTTCTTGTTGCTAACCGCCTCATTAATGAGGTCCTCCATAGCCGCAAGCGTTGCGATGGAAGCCGTAGCATTTCCGGTATGAATCTTTATTTCATATTTCTTCTTGGGGTTGCTGTTGTATACATCCAGTTTCTGGTAAATTCGTCCGCAGGCACGATTGATTACATCGTGGGTAGCCTCTGCCGAAAGTTCAGCAATGATAAACTCATCATTACCAAGACGGCAGCACATTGCACCTTCATCTGCCGCATCAAAAATCATCTGTGAAACCGTCTTGATAGCAACATCACCCTCTTTACGGCCATAGGAGGAATTGATTTTATCGAGTCCGGAAATATCCACTGCCAGAATAGAGATAAACATCTTTTCTAGCTTTCCACGTTCAACCATAGGTCTTGCATGCTTCGTAAGACCTTCATAATTAAACATTCCCGTAAGAGGATCTAAAATCTGTTGCTTCTCAATAGCCCCATTACTCTGTCTGATAACTTCATTACGATAGTAACATTCCATAGCAATCATGAGACTACGAAGCCACATGACATAATTATCATTGATGCAACGCACTTCATTGCCATAAGAGATTGTTGCATATCCAAAAAGATTATCCTCAAAATTGATCGGCGTAACAAAAGTACATCTGGGCAGATCTGTCTCTTCATCAAAATCTGCCGTAATCTTATCAAGTGGAACAAGATTCTCAAAATCCAAACGGTCTGCACCTTCACCAGAACGTCCGCACACAAGAATCGGAAGCACATTCTTCGTAAACGCGTTACTGTTTTCTCGAATTGCAGCCACATTGGTTTCTGCATACTTCCAAGCTTCATTTAGGTAAATACGGAAGGAATCAAATTCTCGAATCTGATACGTATAAGTCTGTACGCTATCCATTAAGCTTCTAAAAGAAGTCTGTAAAACAAATTCTTCGGTTAGTCTGCTCATACGAATATAATAATTAACGTCATTATTATAAGAACGCCACGTATCACGAACAAGTTTTTTCGTAATCATCTTTCCAGCATCACAGCCACACGAAGAACCCACAAACATAGGATCCTCATTTTTGAAAGGTGACATTTCTTTTCCATTTAGTAAATCTTCCATACACTGCGCTGCATACTCACCATAGCTGGTAGAAGCAAGCGGAATGGAAGTAATCGGCTGGGGTGCTGTCTGCCCTAATTTTACAGAGTCGTAACTTGCGATAGCTACATCCTCCGGAATGCGATACCCATTCTTTTCCAAAACATCAGCCAACGAAATCGCCATATAGTCATTGGCACAAACAATTGCTCTCGGCATAGACTGTTTTTGTTCGATTAAGGTATTGGCAGCTCTTTCGCCACCTCCATACCAATAATCACCATATAGCACCCAGGATTCATTTACAGAAAGGCCGTGATCCTGCATGCACTTCCTAAATCCTTCTTCTCTGGCGATAGAATGCGGGTGCCCTTTAATACCACTTAAAAAGCCGATTTCTTTATAGCCATGCTCCACAATAAGATGTTCTGTCACACGATAAATAGGTTGCGCATTGGGCTGCGTAATAAAGGGGAATTTGTTGGTTTCCTTATCTACAACTAAAACGGAACCCTTATAGGCCTGCAAATCATTCTCAATTTGTAGCATAAGACCTTTGTTACGAATGGTGTCTGGTAAAACAACAACACCAGCGAAATCATCATAATTGATCAGTGAAAAAATGTAGCCTTCCCCAATACCTTCTGCATCCGTTTCCGGATCACGCTGATAGGTGGATACCACATAAACATCAAAGTCCTTCTCAAAGGCTTTCTGTAAAAATCCTTCTATGAACTTTGCCTGACTACTCTCCTGTGCCTGTCCAACAAGTACTGCTAGTTTTTGTCTCTTCATATAAACTCCCACATGCATATGCGTGAAAATAACGAAATACCTATTATTCTCTGACAATAATCCAATGCTATTTTACCATACTTTATAGGTTCTTCCAAAAAATGTCCCTTCTTTTGCAGACATAACTTTAACAGTTTTTCGTGATATAATGGTAATGTATTGTTGTTTTGATAGCACAATTCTAATGAAGGGGATTTCTTATGCGTTTATCCGATTTACTTTCCTATGATGATTTTACTGTACAAAGCCATGACAATCCTGACCCGGATGCACTAGCCAGTGGCTATGGCGTTTATACTTATCTGAAAAATGCCGGAAAGAAAGTTCGTTTTATTTATTCAGGAATGTTTGAGATACAAAAAAGCAACTTGCTTTTAATGAAGGAAATGTTAGAAATTCCTATCGAATATGAAGCAAAGCCTGCACACTGCAACTTTCTAATCACCGTAGACTGCCAGTGTGGCCAGCGAAATGTCACAACACCTACCGCTGATCATGTTGCAACCATAGACCATCATCAGATTTCCGGCACCCTGCCTGATCTCGCTGATGTCAGAAGCAACCTTGGCTCCTGCTCCACCATCATTTGGGATCTTCTCAAAAAGGAAGATTTCCCTATTGAGGAGAATGAGCAGCTTGCAACGGCTATGTACTACGGTCTCTATACCGATACGAACGGCTTTGCAGAGCTCGTGCATCCTATGGATAAGGATCTTCGCGATGAAGCAAAATGGAATCGCAACATTCTAAGAATCCTCCTCAACTCAAATCTTTCCCTGGATGAAATGTCCATTGCAGGAGATGCGCTGTTACATCACGAATTTTTTTCAGATTATAAGTACGCTATTTTGAAAGCCGATCCCTGTGACCCCAACATCCTTGGTGTTATTAGTGATATGGTTCTGTCTGTTGATAAGGTGGAAGTTTGTCTTGTTTACAGCGTTCTTCCCTTTGGCATTAAACTCTCCATCAGAAGTTGTGTCCCCACAACAAAGGCCAGCGATTTGGCCGCCTATTTATGCAAAGGCGTAGGAAATGGCGGTGGACACCTAGATAAAGCCGGTGGTTTCATCCAGCTCGATTTGATTGGTGACCAGACGCCCGAAACATTCGTGAAATCACGCATGAAATCCTACTTTGAAAATAGTGAGGTCATTTATGCGGCTACCTACGAAGCAGATATTGCTTCCATGAAGGAATATGAGAAATTACCCATTAAGCTCGGTTATGTGAAGGCGACGGATGTGGCATCTGTCGGAACCAAGATTTGCATCCGAACCCTGGAAGGAGATTTCGAGGTTGAGGTCGCTGACGACCTGTATATTATCATTGGAATCAAGGGCGAGATTTATCCTAATCGTGGCGAAAAATTCCACAGAAGTTATAAGATGGTTGATGACCCCTATGTATTTACCGGCGAATATGCCCCTACCATTAAAGATGTGTATGAAGGAAAGTCCCTTGATCTCATTCAGTATGCCAAAACCTGCGTAAGTATGGGTACCACACACATTTTTTCAAAGCCCATCGAACGCATTACGAAAATTTTCACCGCCTGGGATCAGGAAAAATATATGCTCGGAAATCCCGGCGACTATATCGCCGTACGTACAGATGACTATCATGATGCTTACATCATTGAGAAAAACATTTTTGGAATGACCTACAAAGAAGTCTAATCTAAAATCCCCTTCCTTTCGGAAGGGGATTTTGTTATTCAGGTGTATAATCTTTTTTCTTTGCGAGTTCTATCAGTTCCTCCACGGAGTAAATCGGCGCAGCATAAGGCCTTCCGTTCGCATCTTCCACAACCAGATAGTCGCCCATTACGGCACGCAAGCCCTCTATGTATGCTATCGGTTTTCCCGAAGGTGCTATCGCAAGTGCACACTTCTTCCCTATATTTAAAATATAGTCATTCCCATAATTATCCCGGCCAACGTATATGGAATAAGAGTTCATCACGTCAGTATCCATTTTTTCCTGCAATAAACGCGCATTATTCCCATCAATTTCAAACACATCCAAATCACCGTTGCCATATGTTACATATGCTCTCGTCTCATCATCATTCAGAAGTACACATTTCACCTGCTCAGGATAAGGCAATTTATATTTTTTAGCCCAGTTTACAGATTCCATCGCATCCAAAGCGTTTTCAACCGGATCTTCATATTCAGTCTCATCGTCCTCGGTGAGCGCATAACCCATAGAGGTTCCATAAACAATGATGCGATTGCTATTTTTTGCGGTTGCAAAAAGAAGACCTGCACGTTTTAGTGACTTTATCTCACCACAGTTCACATCAAATATTCCGTTCATACGCAAAATATCATCCCGTTCATAACTCAAACACAGCAAGGATGTGCCCTCTGTGGCTACATAGATGAATTTGTTAAAGTCGTTCGAAAAATAACCAGCAATCGAATCATCAATATCCCATTCCCGAAATTTTTCCCCCGTATCGGGATCATAGATACGGATTACGCTGTTTCCAATAGCAATCAAATGATTGCCATCTGGCGAAAGAAACATATCCTCATAAAAATCCTGCAAAGACTCCGTTTCCCAAAGAACAGTTCCAATATTAAAATCGGCTCCATAAAGAAATGTTTCCACACCAAAACCATGATGCGTATTCTTTGCAAAAGCGCCCTTTCCACCATGCACCGTAAAACCTTCCATGAAATCTGCCGAAGTTTCTATTTGTGAAATCGGCTGCAACGTTTCCGCTTCATAATATTCCATATGATATTCTTCATAATCGCTCGTGTATATGAGCAGATTACCATTTTCCGAGTCAATACAACCATCTATTGATGGCTGTCCTGACATATTTTCCGCGCAGATCAGCGTATCTTTTTGGATATTGTAGCAATATAACTGGTCATAACTCGAAAAATACACAAGTCCTCTATCCTGATCAATTTTTACCATATAAGCATTATCCTTACATACCACTTTTTCCTCACCAGTAAGTAGGTCATAACGCGTTAAATAGCCGGCAATATTGGAATAAAACAGAAGTTCCTCCTTATAGAAAAAATCATTCCCATCGCATATCGCATACAGGTCCACATCCGTTTCCATAATTTGCTTTTCTTCATTTATATCCCACAGATATAATTGGGATGCCTTATCCACAACCGCTACGTAATGGCCATTCGGAGAGCAGAAAACATTATCTACCATTCCATGGGTTTCAATCTGCCAGGCTGCTTTAATATGATCGCCATTATCATATACATGGAGTGCTTTACAAAGCGCATACTGTGCGTCTTCCGTATAAGGCATAGCCAACCCATCGCTTTCTGTAAGTGCTTCTAATGCGGTCTCAATGGCTCTTCCTCTATCATCTGTCGCATAGTAGTTTAAGGATTCTTTTGCCATACTAATGGCTTTTTGTTCAAGAATAAAATGATTTTGCTCTTCCAGTTCAACCGTCTGCTCATACAGTTCATCTGCCTGCATCTTAATTCTTGCCGCCTGGTCTTCAATCTGTCGTTTTTGTTTTCCAAGGCTAATCGCAGAGAACAGGCTTCCAGCAGCAAACAAAAAGAGTACCGCAGCAATCACAGAAACATAAGTAATAATCTTACGCATCCTGCGCTCTCTGTGTCTTTGTTTTAGATCATCAAAATCAACACCCAGCATAGGTGCCAGAAGGCGAAGCATTTCTACGTCTAAGAGCTTTAACATCTCTTTTCTATCTGTAGCACGAATATCAGCAGCCAGGGGCTCGACACGCTTCCTTTCGATTCCCATACGGCCGTCTGGCTGGGTAACCGTTTCCTCCCGGTACAAAAGTTCGTCTACAAAAGAATCTTCTGGCTCCCCTTCTATAAGAACCGCGTAAATGTTATCCCTTCCATGGAATCTGGCAAAGGTTTCAATCTCTTTTCTGCACCAGGTTGATTCTCCCAGTCTGGGAGAACAGATTACAATAAGAGCCTCCGAGTCTCGAAGCGCTGCAACAATAGGATCTTCTAAATTATTTGTAATGGGAAGTTCATCTCTGTCACGAAAAACACGTTCAATTCGTGTCTTTTTAAGATTTGCCTTCTTTTTCAGATTAGACGGAATCCGAAACGATTCCAATTTCGTATGAAGATTTTCTGCAACAAATTTATCCAGTTCCGCATGGCGATAACTGATAAAGGCATCGTACTTATATTTCTTTTCCATTCTTAATAATTCCCCTCAAAAACTGCCATTTCCAGCAATGCTATTCATTATGTTTCTTTACACTATCATATCATATTCGTAATGATATAATGTCTCTAAAAATATTATTGACAAGATGCATACTATTTGTTATTATAAGAAAGTCGGTTTGAAAAGACCTGCAATGGGGTCTTAGCTCAGCTGGGAGAGCATCTGCCTTACAAGCAGAGGGTCACAGGTTCGAGCCCTGTAGGCCCCATTATTTTTTCAAACAGATAGCCATGGCGAGATAGCTCAGTTGGCTAGAGCACACGGTTCATACCCGTGGTGTCGAGGGTTCGAATCCCCCTCTCGCTATTGATTTAGGACATCCACTAGGATGTCCTTTTTTGTGTTTGCTTGGGGTTCGAACCCGAGACGCCACGCAGTGGTGGAGAGGGCGCATGAGGTCCAGTGGACCTCAGTTCTGCGCCGACCGGAACGGAGTGGAGACCGAATCCCCCTCTCGCTATTGATATTAGGACATCCGTTAGGATGTCCTTTTTTGTTTACTTGGGGATTCGAACCTCTTGTTTTTTTATAGGCTGCACACAAATCCTAGGCTGGTTGGCTGCGCTTCCGCTTCACAAGCCACGCCCATCATCCCTGCTGTGTCCATGTTTCCACTTTCAATATGATGATTGCTTTCTGCCTGAAGGCTTTTGATATAGGCTTTCAAATACTCCATATCCGCCTTCACGAGTTCCTTCTGCTCTTCGCAGCGATGTTTTGTCTTTAATTTTTCATACTGTTCCTTATCCATATGTGGATCTACAATTTCCATCATATCCATAAGATCCAGTTCTTCATCGGATAATTCCTGTAATTCTTCTAATAGTTCAGACGTAATCGCATCCAAATCTTCTTCACTGGACAACTCTTCGCTGTTTTCCTGCATACTGTCCAGAAGGCTTTCTTCTCCATTTTCTGCTTCACGATCTAACAGGCCTTCTGCATCATCCTTCATGGTTTCTTCCTCTTCGGTCCACGCTTCTTCTGATACCGATTGATTTAATCCACTCTCTAATGCTGCATCCATCTTTTCCTGCTTCTCGTCCGATTGCATCGTCGTATGAATCAACTCTTCCATTTCCAGATTTTTCTTTTTCTTCTTAGCAATCCGAAGCATCTGGTTTGCATGCGCTAAGGCTGCCTGCTTTTCATCTTCTGAACAGTCTACCGTCCCGAGTTTTCTTTTTAATTCTGCCAATCCTCTTCTGGCTGCTAATACTGCCTTCGCAGCGTTCACGCTATTCTTTGCCGACACAATCTGTGAAGATACCCTGTAATAATTATATTGAAGACTCTTCTTTGCCTTCGCCTTCTCTTTCTTCTTTTCCGTGGCATATTTCTTCATTGTATCCACAATGCTTACACTGGTACCAGTATAGGTGCGGTGTACATTTCCATTTTTATCTGTATAAGAAGACACTTGAAGGCCGGCTACAGAGGACTGTGCCCGATTTTTCTTCTGGCTCTCCAAGGTACTTTTCACTTTGGAAATCAAATCCTCAGCATTTCCCTTTGTTTCAGCCTGTCTATTATATTTTGTATTCGGAAAAACACCAGAGGGAACTCCCCCTGATAAATGATTTTGTATCTTCATACGCTATCCCTCCATGGTTCTGTATGAAAAAGAGTTCGTCTGCTTCCTTGCTACGAACGTATATACTCTTATTATAGCAAAATTTTTCACATTTGTACCCGGTACAAATGTGTAAATGTTTTTTGCCAAATGTACCCGGTACAAATGTGAAAATGGACCAGGAAACCCTGGTCCAATTCTTACTTACAGTGCGATATCACCACTTACTTCATTCTTGCCTTCTTTGTAAGTGAAGTATGCTTTGCCATCCTCAGGCTTTACATAGACACGAAGATCCTTTACAACGCCCTTTGCTTTTGTAGCAACTGTTTTTTCAACTTTTGCGGTAATCTTATTTACATCATAATCCTTACCGCACATCTGCATAATAATATCTGTCTTTGCCATTTCTATTTCCTCCTACAATAATTATCTTTCCTGCATCGTGTTAATCAAATACACGGTTGCTTGACCAAAACCTAACTTCATCCAGACAATTGCTTCTCTTCCATCCTCGCCAGAATCATAAGCAGCCAAGGATAAAGTCACCGGATCAACAAACCCTTCAACATTAATTTGTGCCGAATAATCACCATCCATCTCCCAGGTAACCTCATAAGGCGTTCCGCACTCAAAGTACACACCGGTTCCGTCTTCCCAAAGGGTTAAGGAGGTTACTGTGTATCCATCATCTGCCTGTTCAAAGAACGACGTAGGAAGAATATAATTTTCCGTTTCCCCAAAGAAGCGAATATAAATACCAGACCAGGTAATATTATTGCCAATGACGTCCTTATCAAAGGCAATGGGTTTCAATGTCTTCAAATCGGTTGCATAAACTTCTTCCCAGTAGTCATTATCCGAATAGTCCGGATATTCGCCAGTAAATTCTTCAAACGCACATTCAGAAAAATAAATGTGACTATCGAAGTATGCATCGTTACTTTCTTCCTGTCCAAATCTGCACTTCTCAAAGAACACAAAGGGTGCATCCTCCCAATTATAAAAGGCTGCCAGCCCGCATTCATTTCCAGTAAATACACAATTTTCAAAGGTAATTCGACCGTTGGTATTTTCTGCCACAAAAGCGTTCTGAGAACAATCGCGAAGCGTAGAGTCAGATACCATTATATGATCGCTGTATTCCGCAACATACAGCGCATTCACACCGCAGCCATAGAGGTCCATATAGGATAATGTCACGTTATCACAGCTTAAGAGTGAAATAACATCACCAACACAGTTCCCGCGGTCGGTATGTCCCATGGTAATTCCCTGCAAAACAAGATTGTCGCATTCACAGAAAGTGAGGACCGTTGCATAACGAGGATCCACTGTAATCTCGCTGACCTCATCCTCCTTCGCTGCCAAAATCGTCAAATCATCCTTATCTCTGACAAGGAGTTCTACCCCGTCGAAGCATTCACGTAATTCGACATATTTATGGCTGTCCTTAAAACCTTCACCATATTTGTCCCAAAGGGGCATCATTGCTACCGTTAAATCGTATACGCCCGGTGCAAGCACAATAATCGTCGTTTCCTCTTCGGTTAATGCAATGATAAAATCTTCTGCGCTGTCAATGTAAACAGCCCCCTCCGGATACAAGGACATATCGATTTCCGGTTCTTTTTCCGTCTCTTCCTCTACTTCCGTTTCCGTAGGAACCTCTGTCTCAACAGGTTCTGTTTCATTTCCAGAAGTTGTCTCCTCTTGTGGGGTTTCCACAACTTCTCCATGGTTTAGGCCAGTAATGGTACAGGATGTCATACATAGCATAAGACCGGTCAGCAATAGTGCTACAATTTTCTTTTTCATAATCTCCTCCGTCACACTAACTAAATGTTACATTCTTTCAGGTGCTTCAAATCCAAGGAGGTCCGTACAGGTCTCAAAGAGATGAAGGGCATCCTGTAAAAGCATAATATATCCCTTTTGCTTTGTTTTATCTTCTTCCCCAAGAATCTTGGTTCCATGGTAGAAGGAGTTAAAATCATTCGCTAACTGATACATATAAGCACACACCTTGTGTGGTGCACGCTCTGCAAATGCATCTGCAATCATTGCTGGAAAACCAGCCATATCCTTCAATAGTTCCTTCTGGGCCTTGCTGTCCGGCACCATTCTTCCTGCCGTAGGAAGTTCTCCATTTGCCTCTGCGTATTTTGCAAGAATGGATTTAATACGAACCATGGTATAAAGAAGATATGGGCCTGTATCTCCCTCAAAGGAAGTAAATCGATCCACATCAAAAATGTAGTCCTTGGATGCCTGGTTGCTTAAATCACCGTACTTTACAGCAGCAAGTGCAATCTTGCCAGCGGTATCTGCAGCTTCCTCCGGATCGAGTTCCTTGTTCTCCATAATACGTGCATACATCTTATCCTTAATCTGTGAAAGAAGATGTTCCAAACGAAGAACTCCACCATCTCTGGTCTTAAAGGGCTTTCCGTCAGGACCGTTCATCGTACCAAAACCGATAAACTGTAAATCGGTGGTATCACGAACAATTCCCGTCTTTCTCGCGCAACGGAATACCTGATCAAAATGCAGTTCCTGACGCTTATCTACAACATAGATAATCGCACTCGGCGCAAAATCTTTTTCTCTCTGCATAATGGTTGCCAAATCCGTTGTCTCGTAGTTTGCCGCACCATCGCTCTTAAGAATCATGCAGGGAGGTATTTCTTTCTTATCGTCTTCCTTCTTTACATCTACAACAAGTGCGCCCTCGCTGATATACGCAAAACCATCTGCCTTCATCTTCTCAACCATAGGAGGGATGTATGGATCCGCATCGGATTCTCCCATCCAGAGGTCAAAGTGCACATCTAATTTTTCATAATTTTTCTTAAGATCGCTTACGGATACATTTAAAATCTGTTTCCAGAGTGCACGATATCCCTTGTTGCCATTTTGCAAATCCGCTGTTGCCTGCAATGCAAGCTTCTTATACTCTTCATCCGTTTTACACTTCTTGCTGGCAAAAGGATAGATCTCCTCTAACTCAGAAATGGTAAAGGGTGCCTCCGCAGGATACTCCCCTTCATAGTCTGCCTGAAAATAGGGTAAATCTGGCTTTCGAACCTTCAGTTCTGTGATAATCTGTCCCATCGGCATTCCCCAGTCTCCCAGGTGCACATCACCAATTACCTTGTGCCCTGCAAATCTGGCAATTCTCTTAATACTCTCTCCAATAATAGCAGGACGAAGATGTCCAACGTGAAGCGGCTTTGCAACATTGGGTCCGCCATAATCGATTACGATGGTCTCTTCCTGCTCAGGTGCTTCCACACCGTACTTTTCTGCTTCCATCATATCGGTTACATAGGAAAGCACAAATTCGGGTGCTAAATCCATATTCAAAAAGCCAGGCATCACTGCCTCAACTTTTGAAAAAGTTTTACTGTCTGAAAGTTTCTGGGCTACCTCATTGGCAATCATAATAGGCGCTTTCTTATACTGCTTTGCACCAGCCATTGCACCATTACACTGCACTTCGCAAAGATCAGGACGATTACTAAATGTCACACGTCCAAGAGCAGCGTCATACCCCGCATCCGCAAATGCTTTCTGCACATCTTCTGCAATTACTTCCAAAAACTTCTTCATTTTTCTATCCTCTCTCATTCCTGCTTAGCCATTACGGTTAACCAGTTAATTTTCTTTTTGACGAAGGCGTTCTGCCTTAGAAAATACACAGCCGCAGTAGTCCTGCCTATATAAATCGTATTCTCTTGATAACTCTATGGAACGCTTATATCCATTCTTTTTCTTGAAATCGGAGGGCATAAATTTGACTCCCTCGGTCATTCCTATTTCTTCCCCTAAGGTATTTAGCAGTTCTGCATTTTTTAAGGGGCTAATGGTCAAAGTGGTCGTATAGTAGTCAAACTTCTCCTGCGCACATATTCTGGCCGCTGCCGTTAGACGCAGTGTGAAGCAGATTCTGCAGCGGTCACCACCCTCCGGACATTTCTCGTATCCTTTTGTCCTTTCCAGAAAAAGTTCTGGTTCATAGTCGCCTTCTATAAACCCGATCTTATACTTTGTCTCCGGCTTCTCGTTCAGAATACCAATCAGCCGCTTGATTTCTTCCACTCTTTTTTGGTACTCCGCTTGCTCCGTAATATTCGGATTATAGTAGAATACCGTAATGGCATAATGCCCAGATAGATATTCAAGACAATAGCTGCTGCAAGGTGCGCAGCAGCTGTGTAAAAGTAACGTCGTTCCTTCCGGCGTCGCCTGCGTTATTTCTTCCAGGCGTTTCTGATAATTCTTATTCAAAATGAATCCCCAGACTGTATTTCTTCATATATTCTTCTGCCGGTATGGGCTTTTCATAGTAGAAGCCCTGCACAATACGGCATTTCAGGAAGCGAAGAACTTCCACCTGTTCTGCATTCTCCACACCTTCGCATACCACTTCCATGCCAAGTCCGTCTGCCATTTCAATGACCTTCTGCAAAATCCAGCGGCTCTTTTCGCCATTTACTGTTTCCGAGAAGAAATCCTTATCAATCTTAACAACGTCTAACGGAATATCCTTTAACATATTTAGCGAAGAATATCCTGAGCCAAAATCATCCATGGCTAATTTAATGCCAAATGCACGAAGCTCATTCATAATGCCAATCATTTCTTCACGATCTTCTTCAAACACAGACTCTGTGATTTCTAATTCAATCGATCCGGGCGGAATATTGTACTTTGCAAGAATCTTTTTAACATTCTCAACGTAGTCAGGTGAATGTAAAAGAAGTCTGGACTGATTTACCGATACAGGGTAGACGATACCGCCTGCATCCACGGTCTCACGCATAAAGCGACATACTTCCTCCAACATATGGAAATCCAGTCGTTCGATAAAGCCATTCTTCTCAAATATAGGAATAAATTCTTCTGGCTTCATAATTTTACCGCTGGATCTTGTCCAACGAACGAGCGCTTCTGCTCCTGCAACGCGATTTTCAAAGATGTCCCACTTCGGCTGCATATAGACTTTAAATTCCTTGTGGGAGAGTGCAGATTCCTGATGCTGTTCAATAGACTCCACGCGATTCATTTCATCAATAACCTTGCCCGAATATTTCGCATGCCTTAGCGTATCATCTTTGCTAAGCGTTTTACGCGCAACATTGGCATGATCAATCACCACATCGATATCCTGGTCATGCTTGCTAAACTGACATTCTCCGATTTTAAAACGAATCGGGTACTTTATACCATCAGCCTTGACTGCACTGTTTACTTCATCCTTAAACCGCTCCATTCGCTCTTCTAACGCACCATCATTTACCACGATGGCAATGAACTGATCCGCATTCATACGTACGCATAATTCTCTGGTATCAAAGCATTCATCAAACACACTAATCACAGCCTTTAAGATTTTATCAGCCTTATAATGACCATATACCTCATTGATATAACGGAAGTTTGCAATATCAAACCGATAAATCATGAAAGAACTTTCCGTATAAATGTTTAATACCATGTTGGCAAACTCTTTGAAATAATTCACATTCTTACCCTTGGTAACAGGGTCTTCAAATGCTAATTTTTCAATCATGGCGTTGGAACGCTTCGCCGAAGCCCATACAAATACAACAATGGAAATCATCAGAACGATAATAATGGTACAGGACAGTACATTCTTGAAAATCATGGGCTGGACCATATCATCTACAACATTGTCGTTGTAGCAGGAAACAAACATCACACCTTCTATGGAGGATAGACCGCAGTATGATAGTTGCAAAGAATTTCCCTTATTGGTAATTAGATTCACATATCCAGCATCCGCATCCTTACGCTCTGCGGCAAGCTGACGTAGGGCCTGCTTACTTTGCTCTTTCCCGTCAGAGTATGCGAGCATTCCTTTTTCGAAGTCATTCTCTTCGGCAGAAATCATTGCAGCCTCTGCACTACGTGCAGCAATCAGACCGTCAGCATCTAATAAATAACATTCTCCCATTTCATTCTGGTATGCCAGAATCTCCCGGTCTAAAAATGCTTTTAGAGAAATGGTCCCTACAACATACCCTCTTGTTTCTTTCCCGCTTCTTACTGGACAGCTAATAATAATCCTTCTTTCCTTTGCACTCCAAAGCTTTGAAGTAAAAGACGGACTTGTTATATAGATCCTGGTTTCTTTCTCGTCTGTCATCGCCAGATACTGATCCACTTCGGTCTTTACCTGACTTGCTTTGTAGGTTCGCTGCGCATCCTGCACAGAACCATCTTTATCGATATAACAAAGGCTGGTAATTCCATCAATATGCTCATACTCTCCAATAATCTGCTGGATACGATTATCCGATGCGGATTCTGTTGTTTTTGCGATGGATTCTGCCGCAACCTCCAATAAGCTGGACTGGGTGGCTATAACACTGTCTATTCCTGCAGCCACCGTAACATGGTGCGATTGAAATTCATCGGAGAGTCTTGAAATATAGGTTTCCTGAAGTGTCGCCACCTGGTATATACAAATCACCAGCGCAACTACAACAATAACAGCACCAATGGAAAGGTTCCGAATGGTGTGCTTATGTCTGGCATCAAAATCTTCCTTGGGGTTCGCGCCCTTAAATCCTTTTAGCCACTTATTATATTTTCCCTTTAAGCTTAGCTTCTCTTCGTGCATCATAGTCCGTTCTATTATATCATATTTTTTGCCAAAAATGCTTTATTTATACGCAAAACAAGGGCCTTAAAATCGGCCGTTCACGTTTTTTTCATAAACGATAACACCACCTCCATGGTATAATAATTACGGTAATTTATGGAACTTTGGTTCCACCATTCCTAACATTTTATTTATATCGAGCGTACAGAAGGAGTCAGCATGACCAATCATTCTATTCCCGGAGCAATGCTTGCGGAAATCCGAAAAATCATTCGCGGAAAGGACAATGTCATTAAAATGTGCCTTTGTGCCGTTTTGGCTGGAGGGCACGTGTTATTGGAGGACATTCCTGGTGTCGGCAAAACAACACTTGCTATGAGTCTCGCTTCTACCATGGGACTTAACTACCGAAGAGTCCAGTTCACCCCCGACGTACTCCCTTCTGATTTGGTTGGTTTCAACCTTTACGACAAAGAAAGTGGCACTTTCCGGTTCCAGGAAGGCGCCGTATATACCAACCTCTTTTTGGCAGACGAGATTAACAGAACTTCCCCCAAGACGCAGTCTGCTTTGCTCGAAGTTATGGAAGAAGGGAAGGTCACAGTGGAAGGCGTTACCAAAACACTTCCTTCTCCGTTCTTTGTTATTGCTACACAAAATCCCTTTGGTTCATCTGGTACCCAGAAGCTTCCCGAGTCGCAGCTGGACCGTTTTATGATTTGTCTTACGATGGGATATCCCGATAATGCCAGTGCCATCGATATTCTAAAAAACAGTACGAGAAAGGATTACAGTGCCTTACAGACTGTTTGTGACGGAAATACCCTGCTTACCCTGCAGCAGGAAGTAGAAAATCAGCATGTTGACGACAGCATCTATGAATATATTATGGCGCTGACGGAGTTAACCAGAAATCCTGCTTATTTTGCCTTAGGACTAAGCCCTCGTGGAAGTATCGCGCTCCTTAAAATGGCAAAAGCGCTCTCTTACGTGAACGAAAGAGATTTTGTAACCCCCGAAGATGTGAAAGATGTATTTTTTGCAGTTGCTTCCCACAGGGTAAAGTTGTCCCCCAAGACAACCGCTTCTGGTATGCCGCTTGAAGACGCATTAAACGATGTATTAAAACAGGCACCCGCTCCGCTTTTATAAAGGTTCATGCAGAAGAAAAATATACCTTACATTATTACTTACATTTTAACTGTTCTGTTTTTCTTCTTGGCGGCGATGTTCTATCGCCAGTCTTTCTTTGCCATACTGGTTTTGTTACTACTGGTACTGCCCATTTTTTCATTGCTTTTTTCCACGCTAATGGTACGAAAGCTCACGGCAACGCTTTCACTCACTACTCCCTCCGTAACAAAAGGACATCCCATCAAGATTGATTTTCAGCTACATAATCACACAATTCTTCCACTTCTAAATGGAACCCTGCATTTTCAATTTCAAAATACATACTATGAAAATGAATTGCAGCACGCCTTAATTATCCCTATGGAGCCTCTCAAAAAAGAACCCTATACGCTATTATTTGATACCGCTAAGGTCGGTCTCGTCTCTTTTACTTTCGACTCTTTTACCGCAACAGATCTTCTGCATCTGCACACTTTCAGCATTCCTCTGCACAAGGTCTATGAAGTCCCTGTGCTTCCTATGACACAGAAAATACAATTTCCCATTCCGGCGCCCGCTATGCGAGAATCGGAGGAGGACACCATTTTTATTCCAAATGGAGAACAGACAGGAGACATCAAAGAACTGCGCGAATACCGCCCCGGCGATAAATTAAAAGACATTCACTGGAAGATGACGGCAAAAACAGACACCCTTATGGTAAAAGAATTTGAGCAGGCCGCCGGACATTTACTCTGTCTTCTCCCAGAGCTTTCCGTAAAAGAATTGGATGACACGATAGAAACATTTTATAATGCCTGTCACTTCCTTTGTCGCCAAAGAGAAGTTTTTCAGGTCCTTATTTTTAACAAATTGGAAGGAAGCTTCGAAACACGTCTTATTACTGAAGAAGAGCAAATCCTTCCAACTTTATTGAGATTATATTATGCACCAACCTATGTCAGTCGAGGCGGTGCTCTCGCTGCGCTAAAACGGCAGGATTCTGTCGTCGATGGCATTATGGTTATTTGCGGAAAGGAAATTTTGGTAAACGGACATGCAATCTTTACAGGAACGGAAGGAAACCAAGAATAAAACCGACCTGTTAAATGCCTATGGAGTTACCCTGGGAGAAATCACGCCTGGTCATCAAGCCGGACGTTTCTTTTCCTGTCTCGTCAGAGCAATTCTCATCTTTATGGCCGTTGCCGGAACTGTACTTTGCAGTGTTACGCCTTTCGGAATTTCTTTTAATATAGGCGTTGTACTGGTCGCCATCCTCATCATGTCCCTGTATGTATCTTTCCTTTACTACAACAGGATTACTTTTTATGTTGGCTATATCTGTATGTTCTTCCTGTTTACCATCGGTGCTGTCCTGCTTTACTGGTATGTTAACTCTGGCTTTCAGGCGCTGAGCAATATTATATCCGCCGCATATTCTGACTATTTCAACCTATCTTCCTATTTGGAGGCCAGCGAGTACATTGCCAATCGTTATCTTACAATTACTGTAGCCCTTGCGTTTCTGGGAGGTGTTCTCTGTATCTTTATGAACATTGCCATCTCTGGCTCCATGAATCTCGTATTAACCTTTTTATTCTCCTTCCCCTTCATACAGATTCCTTTGTATATAGAGCTCATGCCATCTCCTATTTTCAGCGCTATGCTGTTATCGGTTTATATCACCGTTGGCATCCTGCACCGCAGTAGCCATTTTAGGATTCCTCCCTATACGCAGAAAAAACGGGCCTTTATTCATGTCTATCAAAAGCACCGAAAAAAACAGATTCATAACTACATATCCAGCGGGAACAGCGTACTTACTACGACTCTCCTTAGCGTAGTATTTAGCAGCCTTTTCCTGCTTGTTACAAATGGATTATTTTACTCCGACCTGGGAAGCTCGACAGAAAGCAACGTAGTAAAAAATGCTACAGATGATTTCCTGAAAGTGTTCTCCCAGACAGGTATCAGAGGATTTTTAAATCGTTATGAATCTACCGGCGGTCTTGCAAGAGGACGACTTGGTGGTGTTTCCGCAGTGCGCCCCGATTATCAGCTGGATTTATCCATTACTTTCGTTCCCACTACCCTGGATGCCGTCTACCTAAAATCTTACGTAGGAGATACCTACACCTCCGATGCCTTTATAGAAACCCTGCCGGATAAGTACGTTCCCATTCCCTACGCAGATATAAATGCCGCACCTGGAAGCGCTATGGGCTGGATGGAAATTAATGCAATTGATCCCCAAGTGGGAACCGATTACAGACCTTATAACACCTATTTTTGTCAGATGAACACCCCCAATTACACGCGAAATTACGTTTATAGTTATGAAGGAATTCATGAAATCACCACGCAAGGTGCCAAAACCTACCTGGATGATTTCCCGCTCCACGATAATCTCGCAAAGAACTGCCTGGAACTCCCTGACCGCGTTGCGGATGATACAAAAACTTCCTATTCTTTATATTCACCGCTCATTTACACCGGCACCTACGAAGATAATCCTGCGATTACTAAGGACTATGAAGCATACGTTTATAGCAACTATCTGGATGTTCCAAGCGATTTAGAAGATACCCTGCACGCCATCAGCGAAGAAGCCGGATTAAGTGGTGTCGATTCCACAGCAACACCCGAGCAGAGAAGACAGCAGGTTATAAAGAATGCTCGTACACTGTATGCTTTCTTCGTACAAAATTATGATTACACCATGGCGCCTGGCACCACGCCTCGAAACAGGGATGTGGTTGAATATTTCCTGACAGACCAGCGAAGAGGATATTGTATGCACTATGCGGCTTCCTCTGCTATGATTCTTCGTTCCATTGGAATTCCCACAAGATATGTTGAGGGATATATGATTAAACCGAGCGACCTCGCAGATGCAGATGCCGTAAGTGAAACCTATGATGCCTGGCTAGACTGTTCTGACTCGTTACCCGATACCGGGCTCGTAAATGTTCGTATTACAGATGGTAATGCCCACGCCTGGACCGAAATTTACTTGGATGGGTATGGCTGGATTCCCTTCGAATTCACACCCCCCTCTTCGGACGACGAAACCGTACTGTCCGACTTTTCTTTTTTCAGTATGCTGGGGGGACTTTTTAGAACCACAGAGAATGCCATGGATGCCATTGCAGGCGCAGAAAATACCGGCACCACCGGAAGTAAGGGCATCTCTGGTCTTCGCTTTGTAAGAAGCATGAGTTTCCTGCTCAAACCGCTTGTCTGGGTTCTGCTATTCGCTGCTACGCTATCAGCGGTTATGCTAAACTACGGACGCGTAAAGCTCTTTGTTCTTGCAAATAAGGCTGCCAAAGGTGGGAACTACAGCATAGCACTTCGTTATAAACTAAAAGCCCTCAAAGAAAAACTACTCCGCAAAAAGCAGCTTACTAGAGACGCTGGTATCCGTGAAATCCTTGTTTTCATGCAAGAAACACCTGCTAACAAATCCAAAAATGCAGGGTTACTTTCTGCCGAAGATGCAAATACCTTACAGACCACTTTGGAAAAAGCGCTCTTCGGAAAAATGCCAATTACGAGCGACGCATATCAGGAAGCCCTTACCATACTTCGGTCTTGGAAGTAATAACAAAATAAACAGCGTATAAAAAAGCCCCTAGCTATATGCTAGGGGCTTTCGACATTTACAACCTGATTACAGTTTGAAGTATTCAATGTCTGCCTTTAACTGGTTGGAAATTTCCAGCGTATTCTTAGACTCTAAGTTAACCGTCTCCATCGTAGCATTGATTTCCTCAATAGATGCGGTTGTCTCCTCACAGCTTGCTGCATTCTCCTCAGAAATAGAGGAAAGGGTGGATACATCGTCTAATACAGAGTTCTTTGCAACATTTAACACATCCGACTTTTCTGCAATAGCAGAGATGTTCTCGGAGGTAACATTGATGTTCTGGGTTACTTCATTAAAGCTTGCATTTACACTCTTTAATACTTCACCTTCATTGCTAATGGAATTCTGGATGCTGCCAACGAGCTGAATATTCTTTGAGGACTTCTCAATGATACTGTCGATGACATTTTTAATCTCGGTTGCTGATTCGTTACTCTGCTCAGCAAGCTTGCTGATTTCCTGTGCAACAACTGCGAAGCCTCTTCCTGCCTCTCCGGCTCTTGCTGCCTCAATACTTGCATTTAAGGACAGTAAGTTGGTCTGGCTTGCAATATCGGTAATCATTCCAGCTGCCTTGCTGATTTCATCTACGACACGTGCAGTCTCGTTAATACCCTCTGCAACATCCTCAGAAATCTGAATGGTCTTGCTGTTTGCAACAATCAGTTCTGCAAGGTTCTTCTTTGCAACATTGGAAATGCTAATAACATTCTCTGCATTCTTCTTTGCATCATCAGCAAGTCCCTTAATCTCATCAATACTGTTTCCAACATCTGTCATGTTAGATGCCGTATTCTGTACAGATTCTGCCATCTCCACAGCACCCTTTGCAATACCATCGATTGCAGAAGTAACACCACTGATTGCATCGGAACAGGTATCTACAGAGGAGATAATCTTATTCATATCCGTATCAAGACCGCTCATATTGGTATTGATATTTCCAGTAATACTCTTCAAGGAATCCTGAAGGGCCTCTGCGGAGTTAATAATCGAAATAATCTCCTTAACATGAGACTTCGCATTCAAACTAGCTCCAAGCTTACCCTCTACAAGATCATTGGTGAAATGATCAATCTTTACAAGAGGAGTTGCAATCAGTCTGGTAATCAGTGCTGCAATCACAGCAAAGGCAGCAACAAGTGCAGCAGCAGTGATGATTGAAATAACAAGTAAAGTCTTCGTCATTGCCATAACGTCCGTTTCATCGGCCGTTACAAGCGCAATATAAGCTTCATCATCGCCAACATAGTAAGCAGCGAATTTCATAGCTCCTTTATACTTATAAGTTACACAATCGGGAGCAGGATGTTTGCCAGCGGAAATATCTACAAGTAATCCCTTAACAACTTCATTTTCTACGGGCTGACCAATCTTCTCCTCATTGGGATGGTAAATCATCGTACCATCTGCATCTACTACATATACATATGCAGAATCTAATTCTAAGGAAGATACATCCGAATACTTTGCAACCTCAGGGGTCATAAAGGTTCCACCACCAACATAACCAATGGGAGTCTCGCCATCATATACGGGTGCATACATGGACACAATCAGTTCCCCAGAAGCAGGAGAAGTAATGATTCCTGCATTATAAATGCCGTTTTCAGCATTTAACATGGCATTTCTAAGAGCCTCTAACGCATCACCCTCTCTCATAACTCTGCCAATTACAGGGGGAGCAGGGTGGGTTATAACCTTGGAGTTCCAGTCTGCAATATAAATGCCTTCCCATCCGGTTAATCTGCCAAAATACTCAACCGTGTAGGCCTCAGCCTTTGCCTGTAATTCCTCATCATCGGGATTTAACAGTGCTTCCTTAACAATAGGCGCTGTCGTAAATGCGGTAAGGATCTCTTCGCAGGTTCCGATGTGGCTATCAATACCTTCGCCGGCGCCTTCAATCAGAGATACCATCGCATTACTGGTTTCTTCTTTTAATTCATTTCCTGATTTTTTGAGGTTGATAATCAGTAGGATAACTACTGAAACAACCATAGGGATTAGGGCAAACATGATGAGTGTTCCATACATGTTTAACTTTCCCTTACTTGAACGTTTGGTTCCCATAAGCATACTCTCCTTACATTTTTTCCATGCGATTGTGCGTTTTCACAATAGCGTATCTATTATACCACATTTCTTACCGCGACCTCGCATGCTTAGACACATTTTTTTCACATTTTTTTGATGGCTCACTGTGTCCCATAGCAAACAAAAAAGGGACCCTTTTCGGATCCCTTGCTGCAGGAAAAGGGACTTGAACCCTCATGATATTGCTATCACACGGACCTGAACCGTGCGCGTCTGCCAATTCCGCCATTCCTGCAAACCTTTGTCATTTTATAAGTTTTGGTCTAAAATGTCAAATCACTTTGCTAACCCGCACGTCCTTAGAACATGTTCTTTAATACGAGTCTCGTAATCCCTGGGTTGGCACCATTTTGGACTTTCTTAATTCTCGAATGGCTTCCATCCTGGTACTGATTCCATATTGCAGAGCGAATAGTGGTACCACGGTTATAGCCATGTATGACCCGAATTTCATAAACACCACTACCTGCTCTGTTCACTGCCTTTTCTACCGCATCTAATGCATCCAAAACCGTCATTCCGTGGGTATTTATCTCTATAATAGGGGCCTGGTTTAACTGCATAAAACCTTCTCCCTATAATCCGTACTTCGCTCTGTCTTCGGTAGACAGCGTCCCTACCCAGTCCGGATAATCCATTCCCGCCCATGGCATATATCTGTCAAAGTTATTTCTCCAAGGATAATACGCCTGGCCAGAGTCCCTGTTTTTAATTGAACGTATGTCTGCAAGAACCTTCGCTGGCGTTCCACCTACTACTTCGTAAGCATTCACATTTTTAGAAACGGTTGCTCCTGCTGCCACCAGAGAATCACTGGCAATCGTAAGTCCTGGCAAAATTGTGGAGGACGTTGCGATTACCGCAAAAGAATGAACGTGTACGCCTGTTTCTGTATCAGAAGGCGGCGTGGGATCATTGGTTAAAACAACGTAGGGGTATAGCCAAACAAAACTATCTACAACCGACTTTGCACCAATATGCACGTTGCTGTGCATACGGACATAATTACCGATACTGCAGTGTCCCTGAATATCCGAAAGTGTCCCTACACTGGTATGTTCGCCGATTACTGTCTTTTCCCGAATAGTAACCTGATGACCTGTCTGAAAATAATCTCCAATCGTTGTATCTTCATAAATAATGGAACCGCTACGAATGAGGGCATGCTGCCCAATGGTAAGAGGACTGCTTACGCCTACCATTTCTCCCGAGATTGTCATCTGGCGCTCGCCAATAATACAGCTTGCACCAATGCGACTGCCATCCCCAATCTGCGTTCCCTGCCGAATAATGGTATTGCTGTCGATGAAAATATCCTTTCCAAGGACTACGTCATCCTCAATGATAACATTGTGTCCCAAAACCAGATTGTCACCTATTTTTGCATTTTCAGAAACAATGCAGTGCATTCCTGTTTTCATAGTGTTTTCCTTTGATGACTGATAATTATAAAAAGTGGAAGATTTCCAATCGTCTTTCATAATATCATATTTTAAGTACTACACATACATATTTATGAACAGTTCTTTGCAATATACTTTCCTTTTGGCACAGGAGAAAAGGGCTACAAGGCCTACATTATAATCCAATTCTGATGACGGGGCGGACACCTTTATCCCAATAAACCCAAATTCCTTCCATAGAAACAGCGCAATTATAACCTACAGTCGCTGCGGAATAACTATTATTTCCCGGTGATCGTAGCCACCATGACTCTCCATAATTCCCCAGCCATTCAGTAGTAAGAATACCTCCTGACTTTTCTTTGCATAATGCAGCATATGTATCCCAATCAATCTCTGCTGATATTCTCCTGTCATAATCTGAATAAGCTTTACCATAATCTGCCGTAGTTATTCCAAAATAAGTTTCTAAATCTGCTATAGAGAGAAGATAAACCTTATCCTCTGTGCTATTACCGCCTGCAGGATAACTAGGCTTCCCAGGCCTGGTTAAAACATTATTTCCACCTGGCATTCCATAAAAAGGATTATCTACATTTATACAAATTGTAATCTGAATATGGGATTTTTCAATTTCTGTAAATGCAGTATTATAAAAATACTCATTAAGCCACGTCCTGATATCGCTATTTTCCCAGGTCACATACGAATTATTATCATTATGATATGGCACATTATCCAGAATATTTTTACTAAGTAATGTTACACTACTGCCATCATTTTCTAGCACAATCCATTCAATTGGAGTCGCCTCATTCTGCTCAACAATAGCTTCTTCTGTTGTTGGCCCCTGGTATATTGTTCCAGCTTCCTCTATATTGTAGCTTCTTCGGGTAATTGCATAAGTACCATAGGTCACTATATCACCGACACTGGCCAGCATAATTTCTTCGGCAGTATTCCAAACATAAATTATCTCTTCTTCAGTATCCTCTATAGCTTCATCGGCATCAGCGCCTTCTTCTATGCTCTCGTCGGTCTCCGTTTCTATGACGCCGTCCCCACCTAAGAATACATTTTCAATCGCATCTATTTCTGGCTGGGTTAATGTACTCGTTGTCATAACATCAACTACTTCTACAACATCCCCAGCTAATAAATCAATCGCTTCGCCGCTATTGGAAGTAACATTCACCTTTCCTTCCACGCACTCCACACGTGTAATACCCCTTACTGGATCGTAAGCCACCGTAAATGTGGTACCTCTAACGCTGATGGTCGCATTTGGTGTCACAACTAGAAATCCATCATCGGGCTCTAAGGGATTATCAATCTTAATATAAGACTTTCCTTCTGCAACATTGAGTGTTACAAGTCCTTTGTTAGGGTTTCCTATTGCATCAACAGAAAATTTCGTATTGGATCTTACTGCAATATGCTTATCCGTATCTACAAGAAGATCTAGTAAGGATTCCTCGCCAACGGAAACAAAATCGTTGGGAATCAGTTTCATATTCTTGACAATCTCAATAGCACTTTGATTTCGTTCAAGCCCAACTGTGCCGGACTGGTCATTTACGACAACATTTCTATAAGTCTCTTTTCTATTAAGGACTATGATTAATACCACCACTATAATTACTACAAGTGCGGCAATAACAATTGCTAATGCTTTTTTGTTTTTTAGTTTTTCCAATAATTTTTTCTTCATTGTATGTATCCTGCTTTACTGTTTTATGGATATATTTATCTATCCAAATAAATATAATACCATAGTTTATCTATCGATTTATGCGGCTATGTTTTTTCTCTTCTTTTTGTTGTGGAATTTATAGAGATTCTGTCCGATTAGCCATTTGGGGACAGGTACGTTTTGGTTCAGCCATTTTAGCCATTTGGGGACAGTCCCTGAATGGTTATACATACCAATACATACGCGTAATATTATACTAAAAAAAACAAAAAAGAGACAGATGCAAACCACTTTGCACCTGTCCCCAAATGGTTAATTACTCTGATAATGTTTCGCAAATGATTCTCGGGGATTTTGGAATTATTATTTGCTACCAAGCATTTTCCAGACTCGGTAATCCATATCTTAGTTGCATTTTCCACTGGTTTTCCCTCAGCCACATGGACATGGATGGGTTCACTAGGTTTTCCTTCGTTCGCCCAAAAATAAATCCAATAGGAACCGATTTTAAAAACCTGAGGCATTGGCAAATCCTCCTTCTTTAGAAAATTGAAGTATCAAATGGGATGTGTTATGAATTATTTCCATATACTTTGAAACGGATTCTTCATCGAATCCGAAGATTTCCTTAATTTCATAGGAAGGAAGGATACAGGTCATATGGTGAAAACAGTCTTCTGCATCTGGTTTCTCAATATACACTTTTACGTTACCATCAGGAAGCATCTCAGAATGTACTATTTCAGTTTCATCATCTAACGTCAAAAATGGATACATCATATGTCCATAATCTCCTTTTTTACTTATTTTTGAGTTAATTATAACATATTTTCAAATAGGCTATGAGCCAAATGGGGACTGTCCCCAAATGGTCCTTTACAAATTATTTAAATGTAGTATTCTACATATATCGTTTATGTGTCTTATGGAATCTTGTATAGTCTTAGGGTTTATCAACCGCTTTTCATTTTGGAAACATTTTAAATGATTGGGAGGGAACTATTTGAGTAGAAAAGCAAGAAAGACGTCGTGTACGGGCGTATATCATGTTGTAATCCGCGGAATAGATCGCCAGCGGCTGTTCGAAGATGACAAGGATTACTACAAATATCTTGATTTACTGGCGGCTTATAAGAAAAAATGTGATTTCAAAGTATTTGCATACTGCCTTATGGGAAATCATGTTCATCTTTTACTGTATTGCACAACCATGCCAATTGGCGAAATTATGCATTTTGTATCGACAAAGTATGCATGCTGGTTTAACGAGAAATATGAACGAGTAGGGCACCTGCAACAGGATAGATTTTACAGTGAAGTCGTTGAAACAGAGGAATACTTCTGTGCCGCCTTTCGGTATATTCATCACAACCCACTTAAAGCCAAGTTGGAAAATGCAGTAGGCGAATCATACAAATGGTCTAGTTTTCGGGAATACCGCGGTGACTTTTCCTTGGTTGTCGATCCTACGCAGGCCATTCGCATTTTCGGAAGCAGAGAACGAATCTTAAGCTACCTGCAGCAGGAAAGTACCATAGAATGCTTAGACATTGATAGACATGGAACAAGAATATCCGATGAAGCAGCTCGGCAAATTATAACAAAAGCGAGTGGTTATAAGGATGCTAGGAATTTAGCAAATGCTTGCGCTACAGATAGGGAAAGACTCGTACAGGAAGTCTATACAAAAGGATTGACAATTAGTCAGATAAATCGCTTAACCGGAATAACCCGAGGCGTACTGAGAAGAATCCTCGGAAAATAACCATTTGGGGACAGGTACATTTTGGTTATCAGCCAAATGGGGACTGTCCCCGAATGGTTGTCCCCGAATGGTTAATCACGTTTGAAAAATTCAATGCTAATATCTGTTCCAGGGGTTGGGCCAGGGAAGCCAATTTCCTGATAAACATCATTAGTGCCAATACTATTGCTACCGTCTGTAACGTAAATGTTACCGAGTATATTATCTACATCCTCGCTTGAATAACCCATCGCCTTACTATAAATAGTGTAAATAGCATTTCGAAGTCTCTGCCATCCAATGGTGGAGCCTACATTATTATTAATCAGTCGGTCAATACCGCTTTTACTAAAGTCCAATCCATCTGTACAAACTTTATCCCAGTAGTGCTGTAAATCCGCCTTATCTGATTCTGGAATTGCTTTTCCTAAAATGCTAGCATTATTATCTACATAAGGCCCCATAACATACATCCACAATGCATTACTAGCGATTTCATTATTATCAGCGTCACCATAAATTAAGGAATCTAAAAGATAATAAGCTAAACGTTGTTTACGAGTAACACCTACAGTGACACTGTGTTTCACATTATCATCCGTATACCAAAATATTGGCACAGTTGTATTACTTCCAATCAGCCTTCCATACATGCTATTCCAAATAAGAAACTGGGTAGCAGCATAGTAAGCCCTACGACTATCAGACACAGGTCCAGATGAAAGTATAGTATCTATACCTACAATCTCGTAGAATGCGGCCATATACTTTCTAGCGGGACTCCCATTAAGCGAGTTGTAAACATCCTCAACTCTCTGAGTTCCGCTTGAGGATGCTACGTTGGGATTAAAACAAAATCCCATAACCTTTGACCCGTCAGGCCTAGTAATAATAAACATTGGCATACCCATATCAGGTGTAACAACAGCACCCATACCATTTCCATTGGAAATAAATCTAGAAGATGGTATATATCCTAAACCTGTAATACAGCTAGAATCACTATCAATATCAACTCTAGTTCCAACATCAATACCATCACCATCATCATCTGCTGCCAGTGCCTCACTTGAGTAGTCACTAACAAATTTACTTGCCAGATAATTAAACAGACTTCCCCCACTGCCCCCGATATCCGCAAAAAGAATAACGAAGGAAAGTATAAGAGAAACAATTCTGCTTATTACCCTCATCTTTTGTTTTCGCATAACCTATACCTCCACAAGTTTAACCAATTGGGGACAGGTACGTTTTGGTTGTCTGCCTTTTACACCTATCCCTGGATTTTCATTCTATCACCCCCCCCGATTAATTTGTCAAAGCTAAATTTACCAATAACCCACTTAACCAAATGGGGACTGTCCCCAATTGGCAACAAAAAAGGGACAGATGCAAACCATTTTGCACCTGTCCCCAGATGGATGCGGAAGATGGGACTTGAACCCACACGCAAATACATGCACAAGATCCTTAGTCTTGCCTGTCTGCCAATTCCAGCACTTCCGCACGACTTTGTTAGAATATCAAAATTTATAGTACTTGTCAACTATTATTTTAGAAATTCTGCTATCTAACTTTGCCGCCCTCTTTATTTACTCGAATAATGGCGTAGAGAAATAACGCTCCGCTGTGTCAGGAAGAACCGTTACCACCGTCTTCCCTTTTCCAAGAATCTTGGCAAGACGTTTTGCTGCTGCCACATTGGTACCACTGCTGATTCCACACATTAAGCCCTCTCGGCTAGCCAGTTCCTTAGCGGTCGCTAGTGCCTCTTCGTCTGAAATAATGGCAATTTCTGAATAGATTTTACGATTGAGTACCGGCGGAATGACACCATCGCCAATACCCATCTGGATATGATTGCTCACCGTTCCACCAGCTAAAATCGCCGCATTTTCCGGTTCTACTGCCCAAATCACAATATTCGGATTCTGGTTCTTTAAGGTCTCTCCAATACCGGTAATCGTACCGCCGGTACCAATACCAGAGCAGAAACCATCGATAGGGCCTGCTACCTGTTCCAGAATTTCTAATCCCGTATGATGGCGATGCGCCATAGGATTCGCTTCATTTTCAAACTGCTGGGGAACAAAAACACGAGGGTCCTCTTTTGCCATGCGAAGCGCCGTTTCCATACACTCCTCAATGGCTTTTCCAATATTCCCTTCATCATGAATGAGTTTCACTTCTGCGCCATAGTGTTCTACCAAGAGACGTCTTTCCTTACTTACAGAATCCGGCATAATGATAATGGTTTTATACCCTTTTACAGCGCCTACAAGAGCAAGGCCAATTCCCTGATTTCCACTGGTAGGTTCCACAATAATGGAATCCTTTGTTAGTTTTCCCTGCTTCTCTGCTGCCAAAATCATATTATAGGCAGTACGCGTTTTGATAGAACCGCCCACATTAAGCCCTTCAAACTTCACAAGAATTCTTGCCGAATCTTCATCCACAATATTCTGCAATTCAATGATAGGGGTATGACCAATGGCATCTAAAACATTCTTATAAATCATTTTATAACTCCCTTATACAATCTTTCCCGCTACTGCACACATCGCTGCCGTCACAGGAGATGCCAGATAAATCTCTACCTTGGATGTACCCATACGGCCTAAAAAGTTCCTATTATTTGTTGCAACAACACGTTCCCCATCGGTTAAGATTCCGCCCGCACGTCCACAGCAAAGTCCGCAGCCAGGATGGGTGATCATACAACCAGCATCTGCCAAAATCTGCATCGTACCATCGGCTAATGCTTCCCTGTATATCTTGCGGCTTGCTGGCGTTACAATACATTTCACAAAGGGAGCCACATGCTTGCCTTTTAATACTGCTGCCGCCCTCTGTAAGTCTTCTAAGCGACCATTGGTACAGGAACCAATAAACACCTGATCAATTGTGGTACCTTCCACCTCTTTTACCGGTCTAATCTTATCTACCTGAGAAGGTAATGCCATGACACGAACAAAATCCTCCGCCTTATAGTTCATTTCTCTGGCGTATACAGCATCTGCATCGCCTTTCAGATTCTTTTGGAAATCATCCAGGGTAATCTCACAATACGCAGCCGTTTTTTCATCAGGCGTAAACACACAGCACTTTGCGCCAGCCTCAATTGCCATATTGGACATAGTCATGCGGGAAGCCACGCTCATCTCCTCAATCGTATCACCGCAAAATTCCAGTGACTGATAGGTGGCCCCTGCTGCGGTCAGATCCCCGATAACTGTAAGAATAACATCCTTACTGGTAACACCTTCGGGAAGTTTTCCATTAATCGTCACCTTAATGGATTCAGGAACCTTCATCCAGAGTTCACCAGTTCCCAAAATTCCAGCCATTTCGGTGTAACCAATTCCGGTTGAGAATGCGCCAACGCAACCATAAGTCGTTGTATGGCTATCGGTTCCAAATACCACATCACCAGGCTTCACATAGCCAGCCTCGGTCATAAGCTGGTGGCAGATACCATCGCTGCGATGTACGTTCTTTAATCCCTGCTGTTTTGCAAAAGCGTCTCCTGCGCGAAACGCTCTGGTATCATCTGCCTGGGATGCAGGTACAAAATGGTCATAAATCATAACAATCTTGTCCGGATCCCAAACCTTCGTAAATCCCATTTCTTCAAATTTATTGATAATGAAGGAAATCATGATGTCATCCACCATGACACGATCAACCTTTACCGTCACAATATCGCCAGGCTTTACAGCATCTCTACCTGTGTTATGGGCGATGATTTTTTCAATAATAGTCTGTCCCATAGCTGCCTCCTAATCTAAACCATTTCTCTTACGCATTGCTTTCACAAGACCACCTGCATTTATTATCTCCATCAGATTGTCCGGCAGGGATGCAATTTCGAAAGTTTCTCCGCCTGCTTCGATTTTGTCACCAGGCGTAACGGAAATAACCTCTCCCTCCTTAACCGCATCATGCAGTTTTGCATTTTCAATTAAGAGCAGTCCGTTATTTATAGAATTTCTATAAAAGATTCTCGCAAAGGACTGTGCCACAATGCACTTAATTCCTAAGGCTTTAATCACCTCGGGTGCCTGTTCTCTACTAGAACCGCATCCAAAATTCTTACCACCCACAATAATATCGCCAGGCTGAATCTGTCCTGCCAGTTCTGGTCTTAATGGGGAAAATGCGTAGGGCTTCATATCCTCTACAGATTTTAATGCAAGGTAATCCGTAGGAATGATGATATCCGTGTCAATGTCGTCTCCCAAAACCCAGATTTTTCCGGTAAATGTTTCGTTCATACTAACTCCTTCTAAAAGCCTTCATGGCTAAATCATATCTGCTGTTGCAATTTCACCCTTAATTGCAGAAGCGGTTACGGTTGCTGCGGATGCAAGGTATACAAAAGAATCTCTATGACCCGCTCTTCCCTTAAAGTTTCTGGTACCCGTGGAGATTAAGGTCTCACCCTCTCCAATTACGCCCTGGCAACTTCCCCAGCAAACAGAGCAGTTCGGATTCATAATAATCGCACCGGCTTCCATAAAGATATCTAATAAACCTTCCTCCATAGCCTGCTTGTACACAGACTGGCTTGCAGGAACCACTAAGAATCGAACCGTGTCTGCAACCTTATGTCCTTTCAGTACCGCTGCGCCCACACGAAGGTCCTCAATACGCCCATTGTTGCAGGATCCCAGGAAAGCCTCATCGATTTTAACGCCCAAAGATTCCTTTGCAGGCACTACATTATCTACAAAGTGCGGCTTTGCAACGATTGGTTCAATCTCCGCAAGATCAATGTCATACACTGCCGCAAATACTGCATCCTCATCGGATTTTACACACGCCTTGGGTTCTCTTCCCTGCGCTTTTAAATAGTCCATGGCAATTTCATCCACTTCCATCAACGCGGTCTTTGCACCAGCTTCTACGCAGAGATTACAAATAGAAATACGATCTGCCATAGAAAGTGTCTGCAAACCTTCCCCAGCAAATTCCATCGCTTTATAGTTTGCACCATTTGCAGATATTCTGCCGATGATTGTTAAAATCAAATCTCTTGCATATACCCCTGCTTTTAATTTTCCATGAAGATTAAAGCGAAGTGTCTCCGGAACCAGAAGCCAGGAGCTTCCGGTTACCATAGCATATAAATAATCTGTACAACCAACACCTGTACCAAAAGCACCTAAGGCACCATAAGCACAGGTATGGGAGTCTGCTCCAAAAATAAGTTCACCGGGACGAACATGTTTCTCCATCATAACCTGATGGCATACACCCTCTCCCTCATAAAATGTAATATTATGTTCCTTCGCAAAATCACGCATTTTCTTATGAGAAGCCGCTGTCTTAGGGGAATCAGAAGGAATGTTGTGATCTACAATCCATACAAGCTTATCCACATCCTTAATCTGTGGATTTTTCAGTTTGTTATACATATCAATGGTTAAATGTGTGGTACCATCGTTACTCATTAATCTATCTAATTCTACGGTACAGATATCCCCTGCCTTTGCCGTCTCTACGCCAGCTGCCAGAGCGATAATCTTTTCTGCCATGGTCATACCCATCGTCTTATCTCCTTTTACAATATATAGTCTCCGGAAGTTTCCATTTTATTTATTCAGGGAAGCAATTAATCCACCTTCGTCCAAAATCTGCTGCATTTTAGCGGGAAGTTTTGTAGACTCGAAGGTCTTTCCGTTTGCTGTAATGGTGCCTTCCTCCATAGAAAGTTCCATATCATCGCCATCCTTAACTGCTTCATATAAATCCTTGCAGACAATTACCGGAAGGCCGATATTAATCGCATTTCTATAAAAAATACGAGCGAAAGACTTCGCAACTACTGCCTTCACGCCCAATGCTTTTAGTACGCTAGGAGCCTGCTCTCTGCTGGATCCACAGCCAAAATTCTCTGCCGCAACCACAAAATCACCAGGCTGCACTCTTTCTGCAAAAGTAGGGTCTAACGACTCAAATGTATATTTTTTCATTTCCTCAATCGTTGGGTATAAAAGATACTGAGACGCAATAATCTGGTCTGTATCTACATCTGTATGAAAGCGAAATACTTTGCCCATTACCATTCTCCTTTTCATCCTGCTTTGCAGGGTAATTAACAATTTATTATATAAAATAAGTACATTTTTTACAAATGCCGGACCTGCTTTCCTACAAGCTACGATTTCTATTTTTTAGTACAATTCACACAATTTTCTGCGATTTTTGGATAGATTTTAGTTTTATTTGCACACATTCTATGTTATAATTTTTTTCGGAAGGTATGGCCTTTGGCCTTTTTATGTGCCTTTACGTGTGTATAATGCATGGCTTACTGGGGGGACCCATACTATGCAAGGAAAGGTGGTTATAACATGGCAAACAACGCATATTATGATCAGATTATGGCCTTAAAGGGAATGGAAGGTCTGAAAGATTTGATCGAACGCTGGCAGCGACTCAGTGAAAACATTGACCGTTTCAATGCAAAACACTCTATGGTGCTTCCTGACCTTCTTTGGATTTCCGACAATGGAATTGACAAAGATGGCCTCATTGAGTTACTTACAGGTTATCTTGACACCTGTGACAACTTGCTTGAGTTCTATGGTAACGTAAAGCATTTTGATTACTATCTTGAGTACAATTCTGATTCTAATAAACTACACGAAATCCAGAAGCTTTCCGAAAAGGTTCGTGATGCTGCTGGTTTCCGTTCTGAATACCGCGGTCTTGTATCTGTTGATCTTGACGAGTGGGTTGGTCACTTCCACGAAGAAAACTTCATCAACATCTTAAAGTTCATGGCAACCTTAGATGATGACATTATGTTCATTTTCAACATCCACAAATATGACCAGAGTTCTGTAGAACAGCTTATGGGACTTCTTGTTCTTTTCTTCCGTCTGGAAGTAATCGAAATGAATCTTCCTGACTCCGAAGAGCTTTGCGCTTATATCACCAAAGAGATTTCCGAGTACGGATTAAACCTTGATGAGGAAGCACAGAGCATGGTTATCGCTACTGTAAATACATTAAGAGAAGATGATTATTTTGCTGGCTATGACATGTTGGATCGCTTAGCTGCAGACATCGTTTACTCTGTATATACTTCCACACCTCCTTATGATGGCATCGTTACCAAGGGTATGATTAGTGCCTTCGCACCGGATGGTATGTATGTATCAGAATTATTACAGAACAATGCCCGGGTATTTACATCCCAGTATGATAATTAAGGAGGAAAAAGATGAGCAGCAGTCAGATTAAAAATACCAGATATAAAAGTAACTCTGGCCAGACCCGTTGGGCTACCACGGAAGAAATTGCCAGAAGTGCTACCAAAGTTGACCTTGATGCAGAGCACTACCCTACTGGTGGTATTCCCATTATGTCCCCCGATGGACATAACGCGTGGTTAGATGGTCGTGATACCCATACCTTGATTTTCGGTGCGACCGGTTCCAAAAAGACCCGTCTTTTCGTTATGCCTACCATCAACATGTTCATCCGTGCGGGTGAGTCCTTTATCGTAACTGACCCTAAGGCCGAGCTTTATGTACGTACCGCAGGTTTCGCAAAAGAGCGTGGCTATCGCGTTGTCTGCTTAAACTTCCGTGATATCGGTTATGGCGATATGTGGGATCCTATGGCACTTCCTCACGAGTACTACAATACCCATCGTAAGGATGAAGCCAATACGCTAATCAACGACCTTGCAGAAACACTTGCTGCACCGCAGAAGCAGAACACCACTGACCTTCTGTATCCTATGATGGCAGAAACCCTGCTTACCGCGAATATGTACTTCCTCTTAGAGGCAGAGAAAACAGAAGGCCCCATCGTTAACATGCGTTCTCTTACCGCACTCTGCTCCCAGGCAGCACTTGGTTCTTTAAAGACACTGGCAGGTAAGATGAACTCCCAGAATACTATCGGTATGCTGTACAAGGGTACCCTTCTTGGTGAGAATGAGAAGACCATTTCTTCCATTATGACCGTGCTTTATGGTATGGTTTCCATCTTCAACATTAACCGAAGCCTTACCAACATGCTTTGCGGTAATACCTTCGATATCAGACAGTTTGGCCACGAAAAGACCGCTGTTTACATCATCGTACCCGATGAAAAGACCACCTGTCACTTCCTTGTAACCATGTTTATTAAGCAGGTATACGAAGTTCTCATCGGTGAGGCACAGCGTCAGGCAACCCTATCTCTTCCTGTTCGTGTTAACTTCGTATTAGACGAGTTCTGTAACATCCCGAAGATTCCTGATATGCCTTCCATGATTTCTGCAGCTCGTTCCCGAAACATGAGATTCTATCTGGTTGCACAGTCTATTCACCAGTTAAAGGGTCGTTACGGCGAAGATGCAGATACCATCAAGGGTAACTGCGATAACTGGGTATTCCTAACCTCCCGTGAGCGTGACCTCTTAAATGAAATGTCCTATCTCTGTGGCGAGATTGATGCATGGGGTCCCGGCGGTGCCGAGAAGAGACGCCTGATCTCTGTTACTGAGTTACAGCGTTTCAACAAAGAGAAGGGTGAATGTTTGATCCTTCACGGTCGTCAGTATCCATTCATTACCTATATGACAGATATTGATTCTTACCCTGCATTTAGCAATTACCAGGTAATTCCCATTCCTAAGATTGAGCTCCCGAACCCTGTTACCTTCGACGTAATTAAGTTCACTACTTCTAAGAGCTACTCTCCGGATGGTATTCCTTTCTGCAAGACCGATGCAGAAGTAGAGGCAGAGGATTTAGCTAGACAGCAGCAGGAAATGATGGCTGCACAGCAGGCTTATATGCAGCAGGCACAGTACGATCCTGCTTTGGCTGCTCAGTATGCAATGCCTCAGCAGCAGTACGATCCCGCTCTTGGCGGTGGATTACCTCCCATGTAATTATTTGTTTCAAGAAAGACAAGGGACTTCCTCGGAAGTCCCTTTTTTATTTGTAGCTAAACTATACTACGATGTGAGATATAAAAAAGGCTTCCGAAGAAGCCTCAATTAAATTTTTATTTAATATTATTGTAAATTTAACATTTCTATCGAATGGCGTCCTTCATGGACTTTACGTACTCTTTTACATAGGGCACTGCATCTTTGCCGTGTTCTGCAATAATGCGAACAATCGCAGAACCTACAATAACGCCATCCGATACCTGGCTCATTTCCTTTGCCTGCTGCGGTGTGGAAATACCAAAACCAATAGCACAGGGAACATCCGTTACTTCCTTTGCATCCTTAATCAGCTTTGCAATATTCATATTGATTTCGCTTCGAACACCTGTAACACCTAAGGAAGATACACAGTATAAAAAGCCTTCGGATTTCTCTGCAATCATCTTGGTTCTTTCTATGGAAGTAGGTGCTATCATATTGATGAGTTCTAGTCCATACTTCTTGGTATATTCTCTCACCTCTTCGCTTTCCTCAAAGGGAACATCCGGAATAATCAGACCATCAATACCTGCGTCTGCTGCATTCTGCATGAATTTGTCTCTTCCATAAGAGAATACAGGATTATAATAGGTCATAAAAACGAGTGGAATCTGGGTGTTTTGTCTTACTTTCTTTACCAGAGCGAACAGATCATCGGTAGTCGTTCCATTTTTCATTGCCCTTTCATCCGCTTCCTGGATAACCACGCCTTCTGCAATGGGATCTGAAAAGGGAATACCGATTTCAATAAGGTCTGCCCCTGCTTCTTCTATTGCATAAATCAGCTTTTCCGTGGTTTCTAAGTCTGGATCGCCACCCGTAAGGAAGGCAATAAATGCCTTTCCATTTTCAAATGCTTTATGAATTCTAGTCATGGATATTTACCCCCCTGTATCTTGCAATGGCTGCAACGTCCTTATCGCCTCGCCCTGAAACTGTTACAACGATAATTTTATCCTTGTCCAAGGTTGGTGCGTATTTTCTCGCATAAGCAATCGCATGCGCACTCTCAATAGCTGGAATAATTCCTTCCACTCTGGAAAGATATTCAAATGCCTGCACAGCTTCCTCATCTGTAATAGGAACATACTTGGCACGACCATTTTCGTGAAGCATTGCATGCTCCGGTCCAATGCCAGGATAATCAAGACCTGCTGATATAGAGTAAACAGGCGCAATCTGACCATACTCATTCTGGCAGAACAGGGATTTCATACCATGGAATACACCTAACGTTCCATTTGCAATGGTCGCTGCATTCTTCGGATTATCGACGCCAAGTCCAGCGGCTTCACATCCGATAAGTTCCACGCTCTCATCTCCGATGAAATCATAGAAGGTACCCATTGCATTTGAGCCGCCACCTACACAAGCAATAACCGCGTCAGGTAAGCGTCCTTCCAATTTATTCATTTCAGATTTGATTTCTTCACCAATAATTTTCTGGAAATCTCTTACAATCATAGGGAAGGGATGAGGTCCCATAACAGAACCTAATACATATAAGGTATCATCCATTCTGCCAGCCCATTCACGCATCGCTTCATTCACTGCATCTTTTAAGGTCATCGTTCCGCTGGTAACAGGGTGCACCTTGGTTCCCAAAAGTTCCATTCTATAAACATTCAGTTTCTGTCTTTCGGTATCCTCCTTACCCATGAAGACTTCACACTCTAATCCCATGAGCGCAGCAGCCGTTGCAGTAGCTACACCATGCTGTCCAGCACCGGTCTCCGCAATGACTCTCTTCTTTCCCATCTTCTTTGCAAGCAGAACCTGGCCTAAAACATTATTGATTTTATGAGAACCTGTGTGATTTAGATCCTCACGTTTCAAATAGATCTTCGCGCCGCCTAGGTCCTTGGTCATTTTTTCTGCATAATATAGCAGAGACGGTCTTCCGGCATACTCTTTTAATAAATCTGACAATTCTTTCTTAAATTCGGGGTCATTACTGTACTTCGCATATGCAGCTTCCAACTCTTCAAGAGCCGTCATAAGCGTTTCAGGTACATACTGGCCGCCAAAATCATTGTAGCGTCCCTTACGCATATATATGTCTCCTTTACATTTAATTTTTTTATTTTTTATTGTATTTAATACTGTTTGATACTTGTGTCGCCGTATCTTTTAAACCATATCAGTCAATAATCAACTGTTTTGAACTACATTTCTCCATTTTTATCCCATGACGGATTCACGTTCATTTGTTGACATAATGGATTAAATGTTGTTTTACTGGCATTTCTTCTTACCTTGTTTCCGCCAGAAATCCTTCTTGTATTTTAGTTAACATAATTTCCTATAATTGTACTTATTGTACAGATTTTTAATACAATTCGCACGCATTATTCTTTCATTTTCCCCTTCTTCCAGGGGAGCTAATCGTTCTCTATACAGAAGGATAATCCGCCCAAAAGCTACGACTAAATCCAGCGTCATTTTAAAACAATATTGCGGAAATTCCAATCGCCATAATTATAGAAATTTTCTATAATCCCTTCCATCTGGTCAGAGTTGCTTTCTTATCAGCCTGCCTCATAAGTGCTTCACCAATCAGTACAGCATCCACTTTGCAGTCCGTTAAGGCCTTAATATCTGCGTCTGTATGAATCCCGGATTCAGCCACAAAAATCTTGTCCTTCGGGACAAGATGGCGAAGATTCATACAATTATGAATATCCACTTCAAAGGTTTGGAGATTTCGATTATTCACACCAATAATTCTGGCTCCACTGTCTAATGCTCTTTTAACTTCTTCCTCATCGTGTGTTTCCACAAGCGCATCCAGACCAAGCTCATGGGCAATTTCAAGATATCTTACCAGTGTCTTCTGATCCAAAATGGCACATATTAAAAGGACAGCAGAAGCTCCCAACAGCTTTGCTTCGTAAAGCATGTATTCATCTACTGTAAAGTCCTTACGCAGACAAGGCGTATCAACCGCAGCAGCAATCTCCTGCACATACTGGTTGCTCCCCTGAAAATAATAGGGCTCTGTCAGAACAGAAATTGCGGAAGCACCAGCAGATTGATATTCTTTAGCTATATCCATATAGGGAAAATCTGTTGCAATAACGCCCTTAGAGGGGGACGCCTTCTTTACCTCACAAATATAGGAGACGCCTAATTCCGAAAGAGATTCATAGAATCCTCTTCCCGTTCGCTCTTCCATAGCTTCTGCACGAAGTCTAATCTCCATAAGGGACATCTTTTTCTTTTCTTCCTCTATACGGATTTTTGTTTTTGCCGCAATTTCGTCTAAAATCATACATTTTCTCCAAATATTATATATAGAATTGACATTTACAAAACCACTCTTTGTCTAATTTCCACATAACTTTTGTTTTGAGTCCAATAATAGCAAGCTACTATGAGTTTGATACCTCAATAATCTTATTTAATGTTTCCATAGCCTTTCCGCTGTCAATCAGTTCCGCTGCCAATTTGATGCCTTCTTCCATAGAAGCTGCCTTCCCGTTAATATACAGAGAAGCACCAGCATTCATAAGTACAGCATCTCTCTTCGGTCCCTTTGCACCGTTTAAAATGTCTTTGGTAATCTGTGCATTTTCAGCAGGATCCCCGCCAACCAAGTCTTCTTTGGTGCATCTGGTAAGACCAAACTGCTCCGGCGTAATCATATAAGACTTATACCATCCATCCTTAACCTCACAAACCTTTGTGGGAGCACTCATGGAAATCTCATCAAGTTTATCCATACCATAAACAACCATACCACGAGATACGCCAAGATTTGCTAATACATTTGCTAAGGGCTCTACCAGATATTCATCATATACACCTAAAAGCTGATACTTGGGCTTTGCAGGATTTGTTAAAGGTCCAAGAATATTAAACACGGTTCTAAATCCGAGTTCTTTTCGAATGGCACCAACATATTTCATAGAAGCATGGTACTTCTGCGCAAAGAAGAAGCAGAAACCGGCCTTTTCCAGCATCTCTACACACTTTTCAGGACTCTGGTCAATATTTACGCCTAATGCTTCCAGGCAGTCAGCAGTACCGCACTTAGAAGATGCCGCACGATTACCGTGCTTGCTTACTTTTATCCCGGCTGCTGCTGCTACAATTGCTGCGGTCGTGGAAATATTGAAGCTATGTGCTCCGTCTCCACCGGTTCCTACGATTTCAAAGGTATCAAAGGGAGCCTTAACTTCTGTTGCATGTTCACGCATAGCAGCTGCACAACCAGCAATTTCATCCGTTGTCTCTGCCTTGGTGCTCTTTGTTGATAAAGCGGCTAAAAAAGCAGCATTCTGGGTAGGTGTCGTGTTCCCATCCATAATTTCATTCATAACGGCGTATGCTTCATCATAAGTAAGGTCCTGCTTGTTGCTGATTTTTTCAATCGCTTCTTTGATCATTGCTGTTCTCCTTTTTCGTTGTGGTAAATTGATAATTTCAGAATTTTTATAGAGTCATTTTCAAAAAATTACTTAGCATAATACGTCCATTGGTGGTTAACACAGATTCTGGATGGAACTGCATACCATAGGTCGGATATTTCGCATGCTTTACTGCCATAACCTCGCCATCATCTGCCGTAGCAATTACTTTTAGTTCTGCGGGAAGTTTCGATGCTTCCGCTGCCAAAGAATGGTATCTTGCTACAGGTTCTTCCTTAGAAAGCCCTTCAAATATAGGATCCTCTTCAAACGTGATTACCGACTGCTTTCCATGCATCAGTTCTTTGGCATGTACAATTTCACCGCCGTAAGCTTCACAGATCCCCTGGTGTCCTAAACATACTCCCAGAATAGGTAACTTCCCTTCGAAATAGCGAACGGCTTCTTCCGAAATACCCGCATCCTTTGGCCAACCTGGTCCCGGAGATATGATGAGGTGTGAGGGGTGCATCGCCTCGATTTCCTCGCAAGTATATTTGTCATTTCGAACCACTTTTATATCTGGGTTAATTTCTCCTAACATTTGGTATAAATTATAGGAAAAGCTATCATAATTATCGATAATTAAAATCATTATGCTTCTACCTCCTCTGAACGCTGCAAGCTAAGTACCACAGCCTTGGCTTTGTTGATACACTCCTGGTATTCCTTCTCCGGCACAGAATCCGCAACAATACCTGCACCAGAACGAACAAATACCTTGCCGCCCTTCTTGTAGGCAATACGAATAGCAATACAGGTATCCATATTTCCCGTAAAATCAAGATATCCAATGGCACCGCCATAGATACCTCGCTTATTATTTTCCAGTTCTCTGATAATTTCACAGGCTCTAATCTTCGGTGCTCCTGACAACGTACCCGCGGGAAGAATTGCATCCACCGCATCCAGCCCGTCGTGCGCATCATCAATCAGTCCTCTTACCGTGGAACCAATATGCATTACATGAGAAAACTTCTCAATGTTCATGTATTTTTCAACTTTTACGGAACCAAACTGGCTGATTTTACCAATGTCGTTACGTCCAAGATCGACAAGCATGTTGTGCTCTGCCCGTTCCTTCTCATCCGCCAACAATTCCGTTCTTAATGCCTCATCTTCCTGTGCGTTCTTTCCGCGAGGTCTTGTTCCTGCCAAAGGATACGTATGCAGTTCTCCGTTTTCCAATTTTACTAAGGTTTCTGGTGAAGCACCTGCTACCTCTAAATCCGAACTTGCAAAATAGAACATATAGGGAGAAGGATTAATGGTACGCATATAACGGAAGGTATCTAAAAGAGAACCTTCAAAATCGGCTTCCAAACGGTTGGATAATACAACCTGGAAAATATCGCCTTCATAAATATAATGTTTTGCCTTATTTACCATGTCGCAGTACTGTTTCTCGGTATATAAGGGGCGAATATCCGAAAGAAGTTTTCCTCTTGTTTCTTCCGTAGGAGTGCCTGTACGAAGCAGCTTTTCCATTGCAGAAAGTTCTTCCACTGCCTTCTCATAATTCTCCTCTAAATGATCGGTTCTAACATTGGTAATTAACCATAACTTCTGCTTTAAATTATCAAAGGCAATCACCTTATCAAAAAGCATGAGATCCAAATCATGGAACCCATCTTCATTCTCTGGTTCCCCCTTCATCTGGGGTTCAGAATACTTCATATAATCAAAGGAAAAGTATCCAACCATACCACCCGTAAAGGAAGGCATCTGGTCAATCTTGGGACTCTTATAATCTGCTAGCAGTTCACGAAGAACAGGGGCGGGATGAAAATTCTCTTCCCCTTCTCCGTAGCACTTTTGTTCACCCGTAGCTACATCTTTAATCTGCAAAATTCCATCATTGCAAACAATTTCCATTGCTGGATCATAACCTAAAAATGTGTAGCGTCCCCATTTCTCCTGACGCTCTACACTTTCTAATATAAATACATGTTTGCTGCTGCTTTTTAATATACGCAGAACCTGCACGGGGGTACAAAAATCAGAAAAAATCTCTTTTCCAACGGGTACGGTTTTATATTCCTTTTCGTATTGTTTTACTTCTGTAAGGGATGGATAAATCATATTATTCTCCTTTTTTATTTACTGTAATCTAATCTTTGAGGGCTTTGCCCAAGATTTCTCTTTGCACAGAAGAGAAAAAGGCTTCTGCCTACTAAGCAGAAGCCTACATCGTGCGTTCAAACTCCATCAAAAGCACCCACAGCCACTGCTTATGGTCTTTATATGTGAAGTATTTACGGACTAGCATCGATCTCCATATTGGAAATCCGAATATCATCTTCGTGGTATTCGAGGGACACTAGCCCTCGCCCCAGATTTTCTTATTCAATTCAATATCTTTCTTCTCTACCAAAGCAAGCACCTGTTTCGCTTTCTCCTGTTCTCTTGCCGCTCTGTTCTCATCCTTAATGAGTAGTTCAAGGGAACCGGAAATGGTTTCAATATTGTTTTTAAACTCCTCAACCATCTGTGCGGTACGCTGCTGCGCAACCTTGATGATCTCCTCTTTATACGCAACGAACTGATTTACAGTCTGCGTACTAAATGCTCTCTCAACGTCTCTCTTGTATGCCTTCTTATCCATGGTATTAAAGATTAAGATGGCTTTCTGAGGATTGATATAATCATCCATACGCAGTGCACCAATATCGGAAGGTGGAATCTGCGTATCAGAAATATTGGTAATACGACGGATTAAATTCTCATCGATACCCTTATACTCTTTAATCTTGTGGGTAATAATCTCTTTCAGCTCCTGTACCTGGCTGGTAAGAATATCTCCACGAATCTTCTTATAATACTCGTCAATATCTAACAAGTAGCGATTTAATTCTGCAAGAATAATTCTGTTCTTCTGCTCGAAGACCTCTGCACGAAGGGCAATCCACTGCATCTTATCTGCCTGGTGCGCCACCATACCCTGACGATATTCAATCTCAGCAACCAAATCTTTAATCTCGGCTACCTGCGTCTCCAGACTATCATCTGTAATACGGCTAACAAATTCTTCCTGCGCCTTTTCTATATCAGAAAGCATATCCGTCTTCATCACACGGATATTCTCTTCGATTGTCTCCTTGGAAAGTCTCGCCTGACTTTCAATGGTCTCATAATCGGCTCTAACAAAGTCAACCAAAGACCTAATACCATCATACAACCCTTTCGCCTTTACTGCAAGGGAGTACTTCTGCGCATACTTAACGATTTCCTTCTCAATAGCGGCCATTCCAGAATTGATGTACAATCTCTGAATAACGCCTTCCAAAGAAGTGTCACAAGCTGCTGCTTCCTTCTCGCACTCTTCAATGAGCTGCTTGGTTTCAAAATCAGCATCCGCCAGTCTGTCATATCGATAGAACGCACCATTGTCAGAAGTAATCTCTGACTCTTTATCGGTAAACGGATCCTTCGTAGGCTCGTTGTTAATCTCACTCTTATGATTTGCAAGCCAGGTACGCTCGTCTTCCAGTTCAACGTTCTCCTTTAATGCCTTTGCAATATAAGCAGCCTTTGAGGAGACAAAGAAGAGTCTTTCTTTACCAAGATCGATTTCCATATCGTTCTCATCGTAAATCTTATCTTCTTCCTTTAAGGACACCAATACCTTCTTATCACGAAGGGTTTTTAAATCCTTTGTAGACTTGGTATCTGCCTGGTTAATTACATGGAAAGATCGTGCCAGGTCGATAGAAGCAGTCTCTCCACTTTTGCCGTCGGTAAAGCCCTTAACAAGCTTATAAAGCATAGAGTTACCAGTACCCTCCATCTTCGTAGGCTCATATACTACAATCAGAATGGAGTTGGTCTGCTGCTTTAATGCTTCCTTTAAAATCAATACATGCTCGTTGCTATTTGAATCGGTACCGGGTGTATCAAAGAAAGCAAAGTTCACATTCTTGCAAAGAGGAATCGGATAGATTACTTCAATAACACCATCCACATAACCATTCCCATCTTTATACTCGTTAGGAATTTCATTCAGTCTCTTTAACAATCTGCAAAGCTGTTCATGCTGCTTAAGTCCCATCTCAGCAAGTTTCGTTGCTTCATTCTGCAAGGACTGACGAAGTTTCTCGTCTGTAGGCTGCGCATTGCGAATCAAATCGAACTGATTTAACGTATCACTCCATACAATCTGAATCATCTCGGGATGATTTGCAGGATCTGTCTTAATTACAAAATTTACAGCAGGCACTTTACCGTTGCGAATCTTAAACATCTTCGCAGTTTCAGAGCTAATATTCTCCGGCAAAATACGCTTACCAATAATGGCATTGATAAAGGTGGATTTACCAGCGGAATAGGTACCTACCAGACATAAGTTTACTTCATCGCCATCCAGAGCAGCGAGCTTCTGTACAAAAGCCGCCTTACGAAGTCGATAGGTCTCCTTCGTTTCATTATCCTCTAATTCACTATCAAAGCTGTTAATGGTCTCCGTACAAAAATCCTTAATGCAACCGTAAATCTCCGCTACATCAGGCAATTCAATAAAATTGGAAACTTCAAAAAGAGGCTTCTCTTTGGAATCGTTATAATCAGAAATCTTCTTTTGAAGATCTTCATAATCAATCTTCGTTCCTTTAAAAGTAATCTGGATATTATCTTTTGAAAACTGTTCGTAGATATCATCGAAGAAACCAGAACCCTGGTTCTGAAGAAGGAATTCACCCGCATTAGGGCTATATTTCTTTAAATGCTCACAATCATCATATGGTATCTCTACAAAATCGCCTTTGAACTTACCAAAGAAGCGAATTTCTTTCTTCACAGGATGATAAGATATCATTACTTCTTTCATTGTAAACCCTCCAATGATAGCGCCCCCATAACATAAAAAAGCGCTATAACTAACTATAATATTATAGCCAAAATAGCGCTTTATTTCAACTGTATAGCCCCCATATCCTATGATTTTGGGGTTGTTTTTATGATTTTCAGGACCGTTATGAATCGAGTTCCTTTGCGGTTTTCAGAGCAATCTCCATCATTTCCGTAAATGAAGTCTGTCTGTCCTCTGCGGAAAGCGCGTCTCCCTTTAAAATATGGTCTGAAACGGTAAAGATTGCGAGAGCACGTTTTCCAGCTCTTGCTGCGTTCATATAAAGTGCGGCTGCCTCCATTTCAATGCAGAGAACGCCCATCTTCTGCCAGTATGCATTGGCATCTGCCTGGTCGTCGTAAAAAGTATCAGAAGAAAGAACATTACCAACATGGTAGGTAGCTCCCAACTCTTTTGCCTTCGCAATGGCAATCTCCAGCATTTTATAGTCTGCGATGCAGGAGTAGGTTCCCGGAAGCTGGAACTGTCTTGCATAATTGGAATTCGTAGATGCGCCCATAGCCATAACAATATCACGAACATTAACATCCGGATGAATGGAACCGGTTGAACCAATACGCATAATATTCTCTACGCCGAAGAAATTATAAAGTTCGTAGGAATAAATTCCAATGGAGGGCATACCCATACCACTTGCCATAACGGTCACTTTGGTGCCGTCATACATACCGGTGTATCCCTGTACACCACGAACGTTGTTAATTAATTTTGCATCAGTCAAAAAATTCTCTACAATAAATTTACTGCGAAGAGGATCTCCTGGCATGAGTACCGTCTTTCCAAAATCCTCTGGTTTTGCATTAATATGCGGTGTAGGATAATTTGCCATTTTGTAACTCCCTTCCTGGTATTATTTCAAGTTTGAAAGACTTTTAAGCCTCTTCTTTCATTGTATCACACAAAAGGAAACTACGGCATCTTTATCTCTCCTCTTCCTTCTCTTCCTCTTCTTCCTCTTGTTCGTTCTCTTCCGTTTCTTCGTATTTCTTATCTTTCTTTTCCGTCGTATTCTCAGAAACCGATTTTTCTTCCTCCATCTCTTCTACCACGTCCTCATCGATTTCCTCGTCCTCTTTATCTATTATGTTTTCACTCACCGTTTTATTCTCACTGACAGAATTACCCGATACCGTGTTCTCCGAAACACTATTGCCACTCACCGTTTTTTCGTCCGTCTTATTCGCAGAAACACTATTTTCCGAAACAGCATTTTCTGAAACACTATTCTCAGAGATGGAGTTCTCGCTTATAGTTGCCTGCGTTTCCTCCTCTTCTGGAACAAAGCTGCTATATAATTCATTTAACTCAGCGATGGTAAATTCAGCCAGCTGCTGTTCCGTATACAGATCTGTATAAGTAAGTATCTGCCTTATGAGCAACGCTTTTCCCTGGCTAATGCCGAGATTTTCAGCCATTGCTGCAAGGTCGGGATCTGTCTCAACGCTCTGGGTTATTACCGTTGCGTTCACATTGCAGGCGGTTAAGATTTCATCAATTTCTTGTTCAATCCCTTTCTGCATCTGCTGACCAACATTTTCATCCTTGGCATTCACTGAAATCAGTATAGAGTTGGTTCGTTCATCTACCAGATACCCTTGTCTGAGCATTTCCCCAATAATGGCGTTGATGGCCACCTTGCTGGTCGCTCCGGTTAAATCCATAGCAGCTATTATAGCGATTGCATCCTGGTTCACAGCTTTCGCATTTAGCACGCGATCTGCAGTACTAATTGTGAGTTCTATGCCTGGGTTTACATCAATATCGATGGTAGCCGCTACGCGATTTGAACGACTCCCCGCAGTTCGAACAAGAATTACATTCACGCAAAGAAGAAGGATTGCCGCAGCAGCCACAATATAGGGTGCCCAGGAATGCATACGTTTCTTATTATGCATATCCATAGGAACAACAATGTCCTGCTCCTTGCCTGCCCTTTCCATAATGGATTTCTTCACATCTGGCGTAATTTTAGCGAATGCACTTCGCAGTGCTTTTTCTGTCTCTCGTTTAGACATAGATACCTCAACCAATTGAAGGATTACTCCTCCATATATTTTTGCATTTTCTTAATAGAACGATTGTACTTGGAAAGAACGGTTGCAAGGGGCATGGATAACTCCTGCGCAATCTCCCTATGCTTCATATCACCTAAAACATGCATCATCACAATCTGTCTGTCCACTTCCGGCAAATGGTTTAGCGCCCCTTCAATAAGTGCTCGGTCCCTCGGCGTTACAGAATCTTCCTCCTGCGGTTCTTCTGCCAGTTGCTCCCAGGCAAAATCTGGCATTTCACCTCTGTGCTTTTGCTTTCTAAGATGCATAAGCGAGAGATTTCTTGCCACAGTAAAAATCCAAGCCATCGGCTTGCCCATGGGCGTATACTGCGAAGCATTACCATAGATTTTCAGATACGTATCCTGTAAAATATCTTCCCCGTCGGCAGCATTTTTTACAAAAGATAAAATATATCCATAGACGGCGGTTCGGGTTAGTTCATATAGTTGCCCCAACGCGTCTTTCTTTCCACCGGCAATCCGCTTTAAACATCGTTCAATTTTCTCATCATTACTCAAAGGTTCTGAGCCAATTGTAAAGAAAAACATACTTCCCTCATCTAAACAATGAAATGCCCTGCAGTTTTATTGCAGGGCATTCTCTTTTTTTCTTAGAGCCTTTACGAAATAGCTAGTTTAATCAGCTCCGTTGCTTTTTCAATTCCAACCTTGCTCGTATTTATGCAAAGGTCATAATATTTCGCATCGCCCCAGTCATGGTCTGCATTATAGTTATAATAACTTGCGCGCTCCTTGTCTCCCTTGAGGCAACGCTCTCTTGCATCACGCTCTTTTAAGCCGTCTGACAGCATAATACGTTTTACGCGGAAATCCAGATCTGCTGTAAAGAAAACATCAAAGGTGTCATCCCTGTCCGAAAATACATAATCTGCGCATCGTCCCAGGAAAATACCGGGGCCCTTATCCGCAAGCTGTTTCATCGTCTTAAACTGTGCCAGATATAATTCTAAGTGTAGCGGTTTCTGGAAATGCATTCCCATACCGCCACCTCCTATAGCCAAAGCATAAAGAAAACTATTGGTAGGCTTCTCATCAAGTCTCTCAATAATTTCCTTGGTGAAACCACTTTCTTTAGCAATCTCATTCAGCAATTCCTTATCATAGAACGGAATGCCCAGGTCCTCCGATAAGCGCCTGCCAATCTCTCGTCCACCACTTCCCAACTGTCTTCCTATGGTAATAATTCTTGTTTTCATCGTAACCACCCGCTTTCCAATCCAGAAGAAAAACGATTTCCTTTTCTTCTTTCATTTTACCACGCGGCATCAAAAAAGGACACAGGAAAACCTGTGTCCCCAAAAGCTTCTTTCGTGTTAACCAACAACCTTCTTTACTGCCTCTAATACACGATCTGCCTGGAAAGGCTTAACAATAAAGTCTCTTGCACCAGACTGGATTGCCTCGATAACCATTGCCTGCTGTCCCATTGCAGAACACATAATAACCTTTGCATTTGCATCAGAGCCCTTGATTTCCTTCAAAGCCTGAATGCCATCCTTCTCTGGCATAGTAATATCCATTAATACAAGATCAGGTTTAATTTCAGCATACTTTGATACTGCAATTGCGCCGTTTTCTGCTTCACCAGCTACTTCATATCCATTCTTCGTGAGAATATCCTTAATCATCATTCTCATGAATGCTGCATCATCAACGATTAAAATCTTTGCCATTTCCTATCTCCTTGAAACAACCGTTTATGCGTTTACTAAAAACCCACATGTTCTATGATACCCCATTTCCACACCTTTGTCTACTTTTTTTATTTTGGGATCGATTTGACCCGTTTCATATATTTGCCTGAGAACAATGCAATTTGATAAAATAAGACTAGTTTATTTCATTATGCACGAAAGGATTATATCATGAACATCTTATTAAAAAACATTTCTGCCGTACTGCCCTCTGGCGATACGTTAGAAGTTAAAACAACCAATGTTGGAATTACCGATGACAAAATCGCTTTCGTTGGCGACCTTCCTGCGACCTTTCAGGCAGATAAAACCATCGATGGTACAGACAGACTCGTTATTCCCGGTCTTGTAAATGCACACACGCATTCTTATATGGCTTTTATGCGTAACTGTGCCGACGATCTTTCCTTTATGGACTGGCTTTTCGGAAGAATTGATCCCATCGAACAGAAAATGACCGATGAAGATGCATACTGGGGTGCAAACCTGGCCATTCTGGAAATGATGAAATCCGGTACAACCTGCTTCAATGATATGCAGATGAACATTATGCAGACTACACGTGCCGCAAAAGAATCCGGTATGCGAGCCGTTATCAGTAGAGGTCTTGTAGGAAGCGGTGACGACGAGACCGGTCGCGTCCGCATCGAGCAGGCGCTCAAAGAAAAGGAAGCCTTTGCCGACTGCGATCGCCTTTCTTTCTTATTAGGTCCCCACGCACCATACACCTGCGATGAAGCCTTTTTAAAGATTGTTGCTCAAACCGCCAAAGAGCACGATATGGGAATCCATATGCACCTGTCTGAAAGCATGACAGAAATTGAGAACTGCCAGAAAGATTATGGCTGTAGTCCGATTGCCCTCGCAGAACGTACGGGACTATTTGAGCGTCCCTTTATTGCCGCACACTGTGTTCAAGTATCTGACGAGGATATTGCCATCTTAGCAAAGCACAATGTATCCGTAGTTACCAACCCTGCCAGCAACATGAAACTTGGAAATGGCTTTGCACCTGTCAAGAAATTCCTGGATGCCGGTATCAATGTCGCCCTCGGAACCGATGGTGCTGCCAGCAACAACAGTTTAAACATGATTCATGAAATGAGCCTGCTCTCTTTAATTCATAAAGGAACCGCCAAGAGCCCGCAGTGTGTTTCTGCCGTAGACACGTTAAAAGCAGCTACCATAGGCGGTGCCAAAGGAATTGGTCTTGGCAACGTAACCGGCTCTATTGAGGTTGGAAAGAAAGCAGATCTCGCAATTCTAAACATGCATACGCCTTCTATGTGGCCATTAAGTAATCCAATTGCATCCCTTTCCTATTCCGCAAACGGAAGCGAAGTGGAAACCGTTATTATCGACGGCAAAATCACTATGGAAAACAGAGAAATGAAGACCATGGATGAAGAACGCATTCTCTTTGAGACCAAGAAAATTATGGACCGCATTGAAAACTCACTAAACAAATAATCCTCATTATTTGAAACAGCATTAAAAAAGGACCGCGGTACAGTGCGGTCCTTTTTGATTTATTACAGATTAGAACTTTCTAAATATTTCTTCTGCTCTGCTGTTAATACATCAATGTGCTTTCCAAGGAAGGCAAGCTTCTTCACGGCTACCTCGTTATCAACTTCAACAGGTACATCAATTAATTTGGTGGTTAATTCACTGCCGTGCTCTACCAAATACTTTGCAGAAAGTGCCTGGATTGCAAAGCTCATATCCATAATTTCTGCAGGGTGTCCATCGCCGCAGGCTAAGTTTACAAGACGGCCTTCTCCAAGAACTGCCAAGGTTTTTCCATTGGGAAGTGTATAACCAACAATGTTATTACGAAGCTCAGCACTCTTAACAGCAAGCTTACGAAGACCTGCCATATCAATTTCACAGTCGAAGTGACCTGCATTACAAAGAATAGCGCCGTCCTTCATCTCCATGAAATCTTCCTCTTCAATAACCTTGTCACAACCCGTTACCGTAACGAAGAAATCACCGTATTTTGCAGCTTCCTTCATCGGCATAACATCAAAGCCATCCATAACGGCTTCGATTGCCTTTACAGGATCAATCTCCGTAATGATAATCTTAGCTGCACCAAGTCCCTTTGCACGCATAGCCACACCCTTACCACACCAGCCATAGCCAGCTACAACAACAGTCTTTCCTGCTACAATCAGGTTCGTGGTTCTGTTGATACCATCCCAAACAGACTGACCGGTACCATAACGGTTATCAAAGAAATGCTTACACTGTGCGTTATTAACCTTAACCATAGGGAAGGTAAGCTTTCCTTCTTTATCCATCGCCTCCAAACGAATAATACCGGTTGTGGTTTCTTCACAGCCACCAATTACCTGGGGGATTAACTCCTTAAATTCTGTATGCATCATATGAACAAGGTCTCCACCATCATCAATAATGATGTTCGGGCCAACCGAAAGAACCGCGCGAATATGGGCATTATACTCTTCTTCGTTGCAATCATGCCATGCGTGTACTTCAAGTCCTGCTTTTACAAGAGCTGCTGCCACATCATCCTGAGTAGATAAAGGATTAGAACCCGTAATATACATTTCAGCCCCGCCAGCTGCAAGAGTCTTGCAAAGGTAAGCTGTTTTTGCCTCTAGGTGAACAGAAAGTGCAATCTTTTTTCCTGCGAAAGGCTTTGTCTTACTAAATTCCTCTTCAAGAGTGCGTAGTAAATCGCAATGATTCTTTACCCACTCAATCTTCATCTCTCCGCTGGGAGCCAGATTAATATCTCTGATTTCGCTTGCCATACCAATTCTCCTTTGTTTTTCAATAATAAAACATCATTTATAGTATATCACAGATTATGCTGCTATATGCCCATAAAAAAAGAGACCTATAAGGTCTCTCTACGTTCATTAGTTAAAGTTAACAGCATCATAAACCATACCACCAGCAGGTCTAACCGTCTGCTTCTCCGCCTTTGCTTTGGCGTCCGCCTCAGACTTGAACTTTACTGCCTGGGATATATCGTTGGTGAAATATACACCTCTCATGAACTTTTCAGCCAGATATTCACCGCTTCTGGTATCGCGTACAACATACTTCGTTGCCATGCGTTATCACCTCTTTTGTAAAGCGCTATGCGCCCCATATCAACCTATAATATAGCACAATAACATTTCTGGTGCAACCAACGGCACCTCAATTTTCACAAAGCCTTCATAATTTCTTACGCAAAAATTGCCTCTATCTCGCAAAGTCTGTGTTTCCATGTATCCTGTGCGGATGCGTCAAATGCAGCCTTCACAATCGCCTGTGCGCGCTCCTCATCCTGCAAAATTTCCTGTATTTTGCTAACTACCGTGTCCAGGTCCTTCAAATCGTAGTACAGAATCGTCTCTCCATCCTGAAATCGTTCACGAAGATACCCAGATGGATCAGAAAGACAAATCGCACCATTTCGCATTGCATGAAATACCCGTTCATGAGAACCGTCCTTAAACCAGGGCATCATGTTTAGCACAATCTTCGTGTCTTTCATAATCTCTAAACACTCCGGCGGCGTGATTCTGCCTGCCAGCTTTACATTGTCTGGAAATGCACTCTTTAACTCTTCCCAGCCCTCACCATAAATGGTTAGCGATATCCCTGCTTTCGCCAGTTTTTTCAAAATCTTATTCTGGTATCTGGACTGCACATTATATCGGGTGGTCTGATAAAAGGAATAGAGAAGATCTACTTCCTGCGAAGGAGGTAATGGCACGCCCATGCCCTCAAAAATGCCTAGCAGCACCTCATCGCCTTCCAAATTCGGATTCTCCATGATTGCGTTTTCCAAAAGTTCCATGGTTTCATCGTCAATAGGAAGTCGTCTCTTTTTATTCCCAAAATAGACAACGTCATTTCTTCGCTTTGCAAAAGGAAGCTTTTCTCCTGAAACTGCATAACCACCGTGCGGCATAAAATAGCACTTCTGCTGGGGATAATATTTATGAATAAAATCCAGATGTTTCCGGTCCACAGTTAATATCGTCATGCAGGAGAGATGCATATTGAGCGCATCCTTATACCACTGCGGAGGATCCACGTACATATTGACCAGATTTACCTTCTTTTCTTCCCAGTAATTCTTTCCTCCACTAGTAATGGTTATACCAATGTTATTAAATGTAAAAACCAGCATGCCCGGTGTGATTTTTGCATCAATTTCCATCAGCCTCGCTGCAAGCCCCTCTTCTTTTACATCTAAAAAGAGAACGTCTTCACGTCCCTCTCTCATACACTCTAAAAAATAATCGCAGGTATCCAAAATCCCGCCTAAAAATAAAATCATACTTCTCCACTCGCCTTATGCTTCGTTAATTCCAGATAAAAGGTTCCCTTTGTTGTTTCAATATAGGGAAGAACCCAAATATACCCAACGCCAAAAGAAATAATGCACAGAAAATGCATCGGAAGGAAACTCAAGATTAAACCAAGATACTTTCCAAAGGCGCCCTTCATTAACCATTTTGACATGGTTAGCAATTCCATTCCGGATTTCTGGGCCATATCAAAACCAACATAAAAGGCCTGCGAATAAATGATAGAAAAATAAATCTGCACCAGAAGTCCTAAGAGTAGTAGCGCAAAGAACATCACATACTGCGTCTTCGTAAAACTGCTTACCAGGTAAGTCATAAGATTGGCAGGAAGCATACAGAGCGTTGGAATGAGCGACATCATACATACTGCGCCAAAAAATCGCCTATTACAATATTTCTTAAATCCAATAAATAGGTCGCCCATACTCGGATGCATTCCGTAAGCCGTATCAAGGAAACACTTATTGAGTCCCACTTGAAAGAATTCCAAAAGAATATTCATTCCAAGAACAAGCAGCTGGGTAAGTACAAACATAATTAAGGATGACGAAAAAAATTGGGTTACCATCATGGAACCCATGGACTTAAAAACCAGATATACACCTATAATTCCAGAAGAAATGCCGTACTTACCAACAAGCAGCCTTCTTGCCTGGCTTTTCAATGATTTTACTGTTTTCATCAAATCCTTTTGGCTATACCGCCATATCTATATTCTTTCCAGAAGTTGCTTCCTGCTGTGCAGACTTCTGATTTCGTGCGTAGGGATTGTCTTTTTTATAAGCAATCTTCGTTGTGGTTTCGCCGCCTGCAATATAAGGCTTCCCACACTCCGGGCAGATTTCCATCTTCATGGAAACGCTGGCCTGAATCACCTTTCCTTCTTTCATGCCCGCAGCCTTTTTGAATGCGTTATTGACATGTTCCTGCTCATGTCCGCGCACCCTGGACGCTGCCGCCTGGGGTGAAATCTTTTGTGGAGACTTGAAGGATACGTTCTCATCAGAACCATCCTGATATTTTCTATTCTTACAGGTCTGACATTCCTTGGAGGCATCTGCCTTGCCAACGGTCGTTGCCTTTTTGTTATCTTCTTTTGCTTGCTGAACGCCAGTAACTTCTTCTCCCGGTCGCGTTTTAGAAACACCGGGCACAGCACTTTCTGCGGCACCAGAAAAAGAAGCGCCACTTACGCCTGTATTTCCTGCGATTCGATTTTGGTATGGGATATAACCAGGAAATCCCACGTAGCCGCTAATAGGGCTAATACCACCAATCATCAGCGTTTCCCTTCTACTGAAAGTCCTTTGGCTGGCCAGTCCAGTCATTCATAAGATAATCATACAAAGAATCCCCTGTATTTTCAATACTTTCCTGATCGTAGGACTCTTCCAAATACGTTTTATATTCTTCAAACGAAATTCCCATGGTTTGCTCAAACAAAGCCTCTGTCTGCTGTTTAAAGGTAGGATCATAGAAGAACCGCAAAATGGTTACCGTCGTGATAATGAGCACGCCGCCCATAGCAAGACCGCCAATGATACTGCCACATTTCGCATTCTTTTCCATAGGACCATCTTCCACTTTGGAAAGGAAGCCGAAAATCAAAGCAAGACTTCCCGCAATTAATGGAATAAAAACAGACGTAAACATTGCAATGGATACAATTCCACAAATCAGTGAAGCCATTGCAAATTTATTTCTTCTGCGAGGGGGCTGCTGGTATCCCTGATATCCATTTCCCCAATTGTTATTTGGTTGTCCGTTCCCCTGCTGCCAGGACTGGTTATTATCCATTATTCTTCTTCCGTAACTTCTAGTAAGGTACCCTGACTCTTTCGCTTCAGGTACGCGTTGATAAAACGATCAATGTCTCCATCCAGAACGGCGCCGGCATTGGCATTCTCTTCCCCGGTCCGCAAATCCTTTACCAGCTGATATGGCTGTAAAAAGTAACTTCGAATCTGGCTTCCCCAGGCAATACTCTTTAAATCTCCCTGGATGCCCTTTAATTTTGCTTCTTCTTCCGCCTCTTTAATCGCAAGGAGTTTACCGCGAAGCATCTGCATTGCCTTATCCTTATTTTGGAACTGGCTTCTCTCATTCTGACACTGTACCACAACGCCGGTAGGGAAGTGTGTAATTCGAATCGCAGAAGATGTCTTATTAATATGCTGTCCACCAGCACCACTGCTTCGGTAGGTATCGATACGAATATCCTCGTCACGAATTTCTATACCAGCATCGCCTTCAATCTCTGGCATAACATCTAGGGATACAAAGCTTGTCTGTCTTTTTCCCTGCGCATTAAAGGGAGAAATACGAACCAAACGATGAACGCCCTGTTCCCCCTTCAAATATCCATACGCATTTTCTCCATTTACCTGAAAGGATACAGACTTAATTCCTGCTTCATCACCGTCAAGAAGATCCAGTTCTTCTACCTGAAAGCCCTTCTTCTCGGCCCAGTGTGCATACATACGATAAAGCATCTGTGCCCAGTCGCAGCTCTCTGTACCACCCGCACCTGCATTGATACGAAGGATGGCATTCCGGCTGTCATACTCTCCCGTAAGGAGTGTTTTTAAACGAATGCTTTCCAGCTTCTCCTTAAAATCATCAAACTCTGCCTGGATTTCCGGAATCATCGATTCATCATTCTCTTCATATCCCATTTCCAGCAGGGTTTCAATATCTTCAAATGCCTGTGAAAGATGATCACAAAGTTCCACTGTATCTTTTAAATTCTTGGACTCTTTCATGAGCTTATTCGACTTTTCTGGATTGTCCCAAAAGCCCGGACTGCTCATCTCAATATCCAACTCTTCTATCCTTCTGCGTTTTGCTGGAAGTGAAAGGGACTCCCTTACTTCTTTTAAGGGAGTCTCATAAGAATACAGTTCTGTTTTTATGCGGTCAAGTTCAACCATATTTCATTCCTGTAATACGTTTATTTGTTCATACAGCAGTTTTTAAATTTCTTACCGCTTCCACAGGGACAAGGATCATTGGGATATACCTTAACAGTTTCTCTTCTCTTTGGTCCTTTTTGAAGTGTTTCATCCTTGTTTGTTCCGGTAATCTTTGCAACCTGCTCACGTTCAACCTTCTGCTCAACCTGAATACGGAATAATAACTTAATGGTATCCTCACGAATCGCTCCGGTCATTGCATCGAACATATCATAGCCCTGCATCTTATATTCCTGTGCAGGCTTTAAGTTACCATAGGAAACAAGATGAACGCCCTGACGAAGCTGATCCATATCATCAATGTGGGCCATCCACTTACGGTCAATTACCTTTAATAAGATGACACGCTCTGCCTCACGAATCGCATCCGGGGTAGGGAACTCTGCTTCCTTTGCTTCGTAAAGCTTCACTGCTTCTTCCTTCAGCATCTGCTTTAAAGCATCCTTCTTCGTTACCGTTACGCGCTCTTTGGTAAGAGGTGCAAGAGGAATCACTGGAAGAAGTACTTCCGAAAGCTCCTGTAAATTCCATTCTTCCTTACCGCCATCTTCTCCAATTACCATATCTACAGCGTTATCACAAATATCCGTAATCATCTTATAGATTACATCACGCATATTTTCTCCATCGAGAACACGCTTACGCTCTGCGTAAATAATCTCACGCTGCTCATTCATAACTTCGTCGTATTCTAAGACACTGAGTCGCGCTGAGAAGTTATTGCTTTCAATACGCTTCTGTGCTCTTTCTACGGCGTTGGATAACATCTTATGCTGGATTTCCTGATCCTCTGGAATGCCCAGCGCATTAAATGTTGCAAGAAGTCTGTCTCCACCGAAAAGACGCATTAAGTCATCTTCCAGCGAAATATAGAACTTACTTTCACCAGGATCACCCTGTCGACCAGAACGACCACGGAGCTGGTTATCAATACGTCTGCTTTCATGACGTTCTGTACCAATGATACGAAGACCACCTGCTGCCTTTGCTTCTTCATCCAGCTTAATATCTGTACCACGACCAGCCATGTTGGTGGCGATGGTTACTGCACCATGGATACCTGCGTCTGCAACAATTTCCGCTTCCTTCTCATGATACTTTGCATTTAATACATTATGCTTGATGCCCTCTTTGGAAAGAAGTCGACTAATTTCTTCTGAGGAGTCAATGTTAATGGTACCTACAAGTACAGGCTGTCCTTTTGCCTGGGACTCCTTAACCGCAGCCACAATCGCACGAAGCTTGCCGGCCTTAGTCTTATATACGGAATCGTTATGATCGATACGCTGTACAGGACGGTTGGTAGGAATCTCAATAACATCCATTCCATAGATTTCACGGAATTCCTTCTCTTCTGTAAGAGCAGTACCTGTCATACCAGAGGTCTTATCAAACTTATTAAAGAAGGTCTGGAAGGTAATGGTTGCTAAGGTCTTACTTTCTCTCTTAACCTTAACATGTTCCTTTGCCTCAATCGCCTGATGCAGACCATCTGAAAATCTTCTACCGGGCATGATACGACCTGTAAAGGAATCTACAATTAATACCTGGTCATTATCTACAACATAATCCTGATCCTTTGTCATCAGATTATGCGCACGAAGTGCCAGGATTACATTATGCTGAATCTCCAAATTCTCCGGATCTGCAAAGTTATCAATCTGGAAGAAGCGCTCAACCTTTGCAACACCTGCCTCCGTTAGATTGATTACCTTATCTTTTTCATTAACAATAAAGTCACCTGTTTCCTCCTGCTGTACACCCATAATGGCATCCAGTTTGGAAACATCCGCCATATCCTCACCGCGCTTTAACTGCTTCGCTAAGATATCGCATACTTCATAAAGCTTCGTAGACTTTCCACTCTGTCCAGAAATAATGAGTGGTGTTCTCGCCTCATCAATTAATACAGAGTCAACCTCATCGATGATGGCATAGTGCAGTCCACGAAGTACTAACTGTTCTTTATAGATAGCCATATTATCGCGAAGATAATCAAAGCCAAGTTCATTATTGGTAACATAAGTAATGTCACAAGCGTAGGCAGCACGTCTCTCGTCGGGCTTCATATCATTCAGAATAACACCAACGGTAAGACCGAGGAAACGATGAATTCCACCCATCCACTCACTGTCTCGTTTTGCCAGGTAATCGTTAACGGTAACAACGTGGACACCCTTTCCTTCCAGTGCATTTAAATATGCAGCAGAAGTGGAAACCAACGTCTTACCTTCACCTGTACGCATTTCCGCAATACGACCCTGGTGGAGAATGATACCACCAATGAGCTGTACAGGATAATGCTCCATACCATTTACACGTTTTGCAGCTTCTCGAACTGTAGCAAATGCTTCTGGCAGAATATCATCCAGGGTTTCTCCCTTCGCAAGACGCTCTTTAAATTTTGTGGTATTCTCCCGAAGCTCGTCATCTGTCTTTGCCTGCATTTCAGACTGCATAGACAAAATCTTATCAACAAGCGGCTGAATTCTCTTTAATTCATGCTGGCTATGGGTACCAAATAGTTTCGTAACAATACTCATGTGTGAACTCCAAAAATTAATATTCCATGGCTTTCTCTTCGCCGTTCATAACACGAAGAGCACCCTGTGCAAGTGCAAGTAATTCATCCTCACCAGGATATACAGTAAGAGGCGCAATCCAGCTTACTCTCTTGGTAATCTCAGCAATTGCAATCTTAGAATAAGCAATACCACCCGTAACAATAATCTGGTCAACTTTTCCTTCTAATACGGTTGCCTGAGAACCAATATTTTTACTTACCTGATAAACAAATGCATCATATAATTCTTCCGCCTTTGCATCGCCATCCTTTAATGCATTTTCAACCACACGGGCATCGTTGGTTCCCATGTATGCGTTGAATCCGCCGCCGCCAACAAGCTTCTTGTAAACTTCCTTCTCTGTATATTTTCCAGAGAAGCACATCTTTACAAGCGCTCCGGGAGGCACTGCACCAGCACGTTCAGGAGAAAATGCACCATCACCATCTAATGCGTTAAATACATCTACAACCTTACCATTTAAGTGCGCACCAACCGATACGCCTCCACCCATATGCACAACGATTAAGCGAAGGTCGTCATAATTCTTTCCAATTTCCTTTGCATAGCGCTTTGCTACAGCCTTCTGATTTAAAGCATGGAATACACTGGTTCTGGGAAGTTCAGGTACACCAGAGTATCTTGCAAGGTTGCAAAGCTCATCTACTACAACAGGGTCAACGATGTAGGAAGGAACACCGATTTCATCTGCAATTTCTCTGGCAAGAATACCACCGAGGTTACTTGCATGCTGTCCCTGCTTACCAATCTTCAAATCATTTAATAAGTCATCAGATACAGGATAGGTGCCACCAGGAATAGGCTTTAACATACCACCACGGCCTACGATAACCTGGAATTCTTTCATATCCATGCCCTTGCTTGCAAGGAAATCAACAATAATCTTCTTTCTGAAATCCTTCTGGTCAACGATGGTAGCAAACTGGCCGATTTCTTCGGAAGTGTGACGAAGCGTCTCGTCAAACAGCATCTCCTCATCTTCAAATACACCAATCTTCGTAGAGGTGGAACCGGGATTAATAATCAGGGATTTAATAGACATACTCATACTCCTTTATAGGTTTTATAGTCACTTTTATAAATACAGATAGCACAGAATACTCTGTGCCATCCCTTCTTTGCTGTCATTTAATTAGTTCTTCATTGCCTCTGCAACCACGGCTCCAAGTGCAAGAGAATTTACCTTAACTTCTGTAGAATCACTACGGCTGGTTAAGATTACAGGTGCCTTGGTTCCTGTCAAAATATTACCATTCTTGCAGTTGCAAAGATGTGTTAATGCTTTGTAGGTGATATTTCCAGCATGAATATCAGGGAATAAAAGAACGTCTGCATCACCAACAATCTTTCTGCCTTCTGCTCCCTTATGTTTTGCAGCTTCCGGATCAATCGCAAGATCAAGGGAAAGAGGACCATCTACGATACAGCCGGTAATCTCACCGCGTTCGCACATCTTCGTAAGTTCCTCTGCATCTAAGGTTACAGGCATCTTAGGATTTACAACCTCAACAGCTGCCAAAGGCGCAACCTTGGGGCACTCGATACCACAGGCATGTACGATTTCAACAGTGTTTTCAATAATTGCCTTCTTATCTTCCAGAGTAGGATAAGGAATGAATGCTACGTCTGATAAGAAGTAAAGCTTCTTCTGTCCTTCAAACTCAAATACACAAACATGAGAGAGGGGCTTTCCAGTACGAAGACCAACTTCCTTATCTAACACGCTCTTTAAGAAATCCTTGGTATTGATAAGACCCTTCATATACATATCTGCTTCCCCATCATGAACGAGAGAAACGGCTTTTCTTGCAGCCTCAATGGGATCTTCAATATCAATCACTTCATAATTTGCTAAGTCTATTTTCAGTTCATCTGCAATAGGCTGAATTTTCTTCAAGTCTCCAACTAAAATAGCATCCGCAATCCCTCTTGCTCTTGCTACCTCAACAGCTTCTAATACAGGACCATCCTGTGCTACTGCCACAGAAACCTTCTTCTTGGAACAGGAACTTACCTTAGAAAGTAAATCATCAAAACCTTTGCTCATGTTATTTGCCTCTTTTCTTCAAAAATAAATCTCGTATTTATGTGTCCTCAAAGGCACAAAACTATGAGAAATTTTAGCACAATTTCCAATTGCATGCAACAAAACGTCACTTTCCAGGTATTATGTCAACCGTGTCATTTTGTTGTATTTTTTACCAAATTTCATTTGCGATTTTTCTTTTTTCTGTTACAATATATACAAATAGGCGACGTTTATAGCGGCGACCTTTTTCATCTTGAATCGCACTACCAAATATAGATGTAAAAAGAGTAGAAAGGAGGCTTTTATGAATATTAAAGTACAGGTTTGTGCCTTAGTATTATTGCTTCTTACCTTCTTTTTCTATAAAAGGCAGCGCTCCACCGGCCTAAAAACAGCATCTACTTTCTATCACCTGATGCTCGCATCTATGGCCAGCCTTTCCCTTGATATTGGCTCTATTATCTGTATCCATTACCAGGATTTGCTGTTCCCCGTGCTTGTGCATATAGTCTGCAAGCTGTATCTTCTTTCCATTGTTGCTGTTGCGTACCTGATTCTTACTTATACAACATTAGATATTCATTCCGAAAAGAATCGTAAGACTTTCAATCGCATCTACTCTATTTTTACACTTCTCACATGCTTAGGTATTAGTTTTCTTCCTATCCAGATTAACATGGCAGAAGAATCCTATTTTACTGCGGGTCCCTCTGTACTCGTTACCTACGCTGGTGCAGGAACATTTTTCCTTATGATTTTGGTTCATCTCTTCCTTTATAAGAAGAGACTTGCCGATAATAAGTTCTTCTCTATGCTCATCACGGCAGTTGTTCTTTTCACAGCTGGGATTCTGCAAGGTCTTGCCAACGACCTGTTAATCATTGGTTATGCTATCGCACTCTCTGTAACCATTCTGTTTGTTCGTTTGGAGAACCCTCTTACGAATATTGATAAATGCAGCGGTGCCTTTACTTCTCACGTTCTGCGTGATTACATTAAGCAGTGTTACAGTCTTGGTGAAGATTTCGCCATTCTTGTTCTGAACTTCGAACAGGACCGAAAAGACTCTGATGCCGAAGAAGATGTAGAACTTGCCTTAACACCCATTGTTTCTTTCCTCCACCTCTTCGCTGACATTAAGGTTTTCTGTCACGAAGAAAAGGAATTATATCTTGTTTTCAAGAATGAGAACACCCTGCTCAACAACCTTCCTCAGATTAAGCAGCGTTTTAAGAACCCCTGGACAATTGGAGATTTATCAAACACCAAAAATGTTATATTGAAACCTGTTTATATCACATTTACCGATAAGAGTTTTGCCAACAGTGCGGACGAAGTTTTAAAGCTCTTCAACTTCGTAACTGCCAAGATTAATCCCAAGACAGAATTTGAGGAGTTTGCAATTGACGCAGCTATGATTGCAGAGCGCAAGCGTTTTGAAGATATGGAGGCCACCATCTTAAAGGCAATTGAAGAAGACCGTATTGAGGTCTTCTATCAGCCAATCTACAGCACGCACAAGAAGGTCTTCACGTCTGCTGAAGCACTAGTTCGTATTCGTCAGGAGGATGGTGCAATCTTACCTCCCGGTGCATTCATCCCTGTTGCGGAAGAAACCGGCCTCATTTCTAAAATTGGGGAAATCGTATTTGACAAAACCTGTCGCTTCCTTTCTACCAAGGATATGGCACAGTACGGTTTAGAGTATATTGAAGTCAACTTATCTGTATACCAGTGCGAAGAGGAAGACTTAGCAGACCGCTACATCGGTATTATGGACAAATATAAATTAAGCCCTTCCAAAATCAACTTGGAAATTACAGAGACAGGTTCTATGCACATGCGTGACATCCTGCTTTCCAATATGCAGAAGCTCATCTCCTATGGCGTAACCTTCTCTCTTGATGATTTTGGATCTGGTCAAAGTAACCTGAACTATATCGTAGATATGCCCGTTCACATTGTTAAGTTTGACCGCGATATGACGCAGTCCTACTTTGATCCCAAGAATGATAAGGGTAAGTTCGTTATGCGTGCTGCCACTATGATGATTCATGACTTATCTCTCAAAGTGGTATCAGAAGGTGTAGAAACAGCTGATCAGCTTGAAAAGATGGAAGAACAGGGTATTGACTATATTCAGGGTTACTATTTCAGTAAGCCCCTTCCGCAGACTGTCTTCTACGAATTCATCAAAGAACATGCAAAAGCATGTTAGTTTGATGTATAATTAAGGAATACTAGATTAAGATTGCCAGAGGGCAAAAGAGAGGTTCTATGTTAGAAGTATTAATTCCCTTATTTGATGAAAAGATGGCTGTTAAAGCCTATTCTGTGTTTATTCAGAAAGACAACTATCTGTTAAATCCTTTCAGTGTTGGAACAGGACGCTTTGATGGCGCTTCCAGAATTGATGCGCTGGAGCTTCTCGAAAAGGTTGGCTATGAAACCTTAGCCGGTGATGCTATGATTTTCATTCCCACCAATAATGTTTCCATTTTTGCTGATGTCGATCCACAGACTTCCGCACCTCACGAGAAGATTTGTTTCTTAATTGACAATTCTGTTCCTCCTCTGCCCAGCTACATTGCAAGGCTGCAGGAATTACATGATAAAGGTTTTAAGTTAGGTATTCGTAAGCTCCCAATTACAGAGTTTGAAAACTATCGCGAAGTCCTTAAGCTGATGGATTTTGTCTTCTTAAACAGCAAGAAGGTTGCCATTGATAAGGCACGTATCTACTTTGGTAAGATTTTCCCCAACGTATCTCTCTGTGCTGGAAATATCGATACCATGGAAGATTTTGAAAAGCTTCGTGAGAATGGCGGTTATACTTACTACGAAGGTGATTTCTATCGCGTTCCCATTACCCAGGGTAAGCATGAGGAGGTTGCACCTCTTAAAATGACCTATATTGAGTTGCTTAATACCGTTAACAATCCTAACTTTGAACTGACGGAAGCAGCAGATGTTATCAGTAAGGATACGGCACTAACCATTCGTCTGTTAGAAATGGTAAATCGTATGACTGTAAATTCTGGTATTACTACCATTCGTCATGCAGCTGCTATGCTCGGACAGAAGGAATTAAAGAAGTGGATTAATACAGCGGTTGCCAATGAACTGTATGCTGATAAGCCCGGCGAAATGACCAGACTTTCCCTCCTTCGTGCAAAGTTTGCAGAGAATCTGGCTACGAACTTTGAGATGGCAATCAAGAAGGATGAATTGTTCTTAATGGGTCTTTTCTCCATCTTAGACAGCATCCTAAACAAGCCTATGACCGAAGCCTTAGATCTTATGAAGGTATCTGATGATATCCGTAAAGCACTTGTTGATAACAGCGGCGCACTTGCACCAGTTTATGAATTCATCAAAAACTATGAGTGTGCGAACTGGTTAGAGGTTTCCCGCACGATGCTAATTGGCAACATTAAGCTGGAAGATGTGCAGGCAGCTTATGACAATGCGCTCATCTGGTATAAGGATCTTACTACTACCAAGTAATTTTCAAATTAAAGCACCGCCGTAGCGGTGCTTTTTTTATTCTCTATTCGATGCGTAACTGTTTTCCCGTATCATGGGTAAGTCTTCTTCTGGAACTCGTATCTACGACTCTTCCCAAGATTTTATAAGTTCCTGCCGGTAGCTGCCCTGCCTTCACAAAAACAGCGAACCCACCCATTTTTACATTTTCAGCGGTAGTATGTCGTGCTGTCAGCTCTGGACGTAGCAATCGCTGCACAGGTAATTCATATACTTTTTCATCTGCAGCTAACAGAAGGGACATGCGATAGGTTGCATTGTCAACATCCGGAACCACCATCGTTCCCCTGACAGTATAAATCCCATCATCATTTCCGGGAATCTTTCCTGCCCATTCCAGATTGATAGAAATCCCTTCTGGCGCTTTCAGGACACTACCGCTAACCTCTTTTCTGTGTTTTCCAACCGCTTCAAAATACTGTTTGCTATCACCCAAATTCTGGCTGTCAGGTGCTACTACATCATAAGGATCTGCAAAATAATAACCTGGATGTTTGTCATACAGAATTCTTCGCTCACCATCTAACCTCGCCACTTTCTCACTGCTGATATCATGCCCACGGCTGAGTGACTCATGATGATATAGACATACATCATTTCGAAGAACATTTCGTTTTCCTCGCTCTAATAGCGTAAAGCAAAGGTCCACATCATTATAGCCTACCTGCAATGTCTCATCTAAGCCCCCAGCAGCCTCAAAATCCGCCTTCTTAACCATAAGGCAGGCACCTGTTACCCCAATGACATTCTGGTCGTACAGGTTCCTTCCGTGGCCGTAGGAGCCAACATCTTCTGCTCCTATATATTTATGAATGGGCCCATCTTCTGACGAATTGGTAATTCCCACATGCTGAATTTTCTTCGTACCAGGATAATACAGTTTCGCCCCCACTGCTCCAATGTCTGCCTGCATTGCCTCACCAGCCAGAATATCCAGCCAGTCTGCCTGCATCACTTCCATGTCATCATTTAGAAGCAGGAATAATACCCCTGCTGCCGCCTTTGCAGCCTGGTTGTTCATACGGGAATAATTAAAGGGCTGCGGCTCATAAAGATACCCAAAACCATATTGCTTTGCCATGCCTTCTACACAGGCTTTATTCTCCGGCGCACTGCCATTATCTACAACGATGATTTCGTAATTGTCGTAAGTGGTTTTCTCGCAAATAGACTCTATGCAGGTTTGCAGTACCTTCGGATTGTCCTTGGATGGAATCAGAATGGATATCTTTGGATGGCTTGCAGGAAGTGCATACCTAAAATGTCCCTCTACCACTTTCCCATTTTTCCCAAGCGCATGAAGAACCTGCTCTTTCACTTTTTGATACGGCACACTCGTCCCTTCGCAAATATCCTTTTCTCGCAGTTCTTTCTCTATTTTTGCAGCGCTATTTATATCTGCCGTTACGTAATACTGGTGTTCCAAAATTTCTGGTATATGGCCAATTTTCTCCAAAGAGAGGGTATAAAACTTTTCCAGTAAAAATGCATATGCCATTTCCGCAGCATTTTCACCTGCCAGAAAAGAAACAGACAGTTCCTTTCGGAATGCAAAGGTACCACCTACATACAGAAAGGAGCGCAGAGTTTCTGGAGAGGGGCACGGCCGATAATAGGGGCATATTTTCCTTTCCTCTGTTATCGGGACAGCAATTTCTTCCCGTTCTTTTTCAGTGCATACAACAAAATCCATATCCCCGTAAGCAAGAAGAAGCTCCGTATGTTCTGCAAAATAGTTTGCCACAAACTGTTTCGCGACTGGAGAAAGGAATCCTCTTTCTTCGTCCTGCACCAAAATAATATCCGTCTGTGGCAGCTCACCCGCACAAAATGCCTGCAAAGAAACCACCTCCACCGATAGCGGGAGAGGCTGCTTCATAAGCGCATCTTCTTTCTCCTTCTGGCTTTGGCCTTGTGCCAGCTGTGCTTTTTGTAAAAGCGTATAATATTCCTTCCGCGCAGAAGCACTCATTATATTTTTAATTGTCTCTTTTACGCCAGCCATTCTTACTTCACTTTTTCCGTATCTTTTGCAACTACATCAACAACCACAAGCTCCTGCTCTTTGACCACAAACCGGATGTCCTGGTTTCCAAAGGCCATCCCGTAGATATAATCCGGGTTCTTCTGATAGGCAGCTCTTGGATCCTGCCTTAGTACTGCAAGAAGTGCCTGCTGTTTTTCCATCGGGACCTTTGCAAGTAGTTCCTCGGGAAACACGACCGGAATCGAAAGATTCTTTCCAGCTTCCCCAAAACTTCCTTTTGCATCTGGAACACTGTCTTCGTAAGGCAGGTAAGGCTTGATGTCATAGATCGGTGATCCATCTAACATATCAATTCCCGAAACCATAATCACAGGACCATTTTCTTCATCCCATAGAATTTCCTCTAATTTCACCACAGACATTGCAATCGGATTCGGACGAAAAGGGCTGCGGGTGGCAAATACCCCTCGCTTTTCTTTTCCGCCTAATCTGGGGGGATGTACTGTGGGAACAAAGGAATCTCTTTCCGCCTTTGAAAATCCCCACAGGAGCCACAAATGCGAGTACTCTTCCATACCCATTAGGGCTTCTTTGCTGCGATATGGTGTCTCAAACACAATCCGTCCTTTTAGCGCACTGCCAAGAACCGACTGCCTGGGAATACCAAATTTATCACTGAAATCTGTATGTATTTTGGCAATTACTTTGATTTCCTGCATTGATCCTTATCTTATCCTTTTGACCAGGTTCTCCGTCTTCATCAATTCCTCAATCTTTCCCGGTTCTTCTATCACTTCTTCTAAAAGAAGATTCCACAAATACTTTTCTTCCTCCGTCAGGCTCTCATAAAAGCCAGCCCCGGTTAGTCCGTCATGTTCCGACATGATGAGTTTAAATACAGACATACTAATGGTAAAATCCAGTTCCTCTTTAATCCAGTATTCCATCTGCATTTTTTGAAACTTCGTTGCGATGGCTCTTAGTTTCAAATAGGGTACATAATCCATCGTTCCTATCCAGAAATCGCCATAGCAGTAATCATAAATATCACCTTCCAAGCCCTTCATATAATCCAGCGCATCGGCTTTTATGACGGTAATCTTATCCGCATGCGGAAACTGTGGCAAAATGTGTGTATTAAACAGACGGATTACTTCCTCTGACTGTTCGATAATTGTAACGCAGGATACCTCATCTTTTTGTGAAGCCATAAATGCAAAGTATCCCATACCAAGTCCTAAGGTTAGAACCCGTCCCTTTGCATGCTCAATGCCTGCCTTCATCGTGATAATCTCACCAGGAGTCACACTCATCCAGGTTTCATTTCCTTCCATAATAGCAGGATACTTAAACCGATGATCAAAAGTTGCAAGTCTTGGAATAAACAGCATTCCAGCGATCTCTTTTAGGTCACACTGAAAGAGTTCATATTTTGCATAGCTGTTATGTCCCAATGTATATCTGCCGGCGACAACATCTTCAAACTGAATGCTCTGATAATAGGGATTTTCTTCTATGTCACCCTTATGAAATACAAAACTATTTTTTATCAGCAGATTCATATAAAGCGGTGCCTGTTCATTTAAGTTCCCAGACTCATTTAGCATCGCAACTAACATCGCACCGATCAAAGATTCATCTTCCGTGTATAGCAGCCCCTGCTTTGCCATCTGGTTTTTAAAATCGACCGCTGCATCCTGGAGTTTTCCCCGTTCCTTAAACACCACCTCATTTTGTGTAACCGGTGTAATAATGGTCGTGTTTAGAAAACTTTCAATCCCCATTTTACTCATATGCTTCTCAATGGCATCACTAATTTTTCTGGACTTTATTACTTTCAAATATCTTTCTCCCTGGCAAAATAATGCAAAAAAGGAGTTCGGCAGAACCCCTCTGTTTCCTTATAAGTAGCTATCCAAAACCCGATATATTTCCTCTCTGCCTTCCTTAGTAATCGCAGAATATGGAAGCAAGGTTGCATCCTTACCAGCACCAAGTCCTTCCCGAATGACTTTCACCATTTTTACGCGTTCATTTTTTCCCAGCTTATCAAGTTTTGTCATGATAATAATTGGTTCAAAGCCATTTGCTTTAATCCATTCATACATCTGCTTGTCATTGGCGTTCGGTTCATGACGCATATCTACCAGCAAAAAAACCGCCTTTAACTGGCGAGATTTATGCAAATACTTCTCTACCATCTGTCCCCATTTGGCGCTTGTTTCTCTGCCCACCTTGGCATAACCATACCCCGGCAAATCCACAAAATAGAAAGCATCATTGACGTTATAAAAATTAATCGTTTGGGTTTTTCCTGGTTGTGAGGAGGTACGAGCAAGGCTCTTACGATTCATGAGTCCATTGATTAAACTACTCTTGCCAACGTTACTCTTTCCTGCAAATGCAAACTCCGGCTTATCATTTTCAGGCACTTTGCTTGTAATTCCAATAACTGTTTCCAGAACTGCGTTCTTTATAACCATAACCATCCACCATTTTCAAAAGCGTGACCTTCCTTAGATACTGTCACCCAAAGACTGTCACGCTCATCGATTCCTTATGCTTTCTTGCGACCACGCTTGCTGGCAGCTCCTGCTTCCTTATGCACAACCAGCGGTTCGCCTTCTCCATCCACTGCACTCTTCGTAATCGCACAGCTTTCAATGGTAGGATCTGACGGGATGCGGAACATCACATCCATCATTAACATCTCGCAGATAGAACGAAGACCTCTTGCCCCCGTCTTTCTCTGCAGTGCCTTCTCAGCAATAGCTTCGATTGCAGCATCTTCAAAGGTCAGTTTCACATCATCCATTCCAAAGAGTGCCTGATACTGCTTTACAAGAGCATTCTTGGGCTCTTTTAATATCTTAACAAGGGCTTCCTTATCCAGACCCTCTAGCGTTACATTCACAGGTACACGACCAATAAACTCTGGAATTAAACCGAACTTAATTAAATCCTCGGGAGATACATCTTTTAACAGAGCAGAAATCTCTTTGTCACCGCGAACGCCTAAGTCTGCGGAGAAGCCGATCGACTTCTTATTCTGTCTTGCTTCAATAATCTTTTCCAGACCATCAAACGCACCACCACAGATAAAGAGAATGTTCGTTGTATCAATCTGAATCAGTTCCTGATGAGGATGCTTTCTGCCACCCTGCGGCGGAACAGAAGCCATTGTACCCTCCACAATTTTAAGGAGTGCCTGCTGTACTCCCTCACCGGACACATCACGGGTAATGGAGACATTCTCACTCTTCTTGGTAATCTTATCAATTTCATCGATATAAACGATACCATACTGCGCACGTTCTACATCGTAGTCTGCTGCCTGAATTAGCTTTAAAAGAATGTTCTCAACGTCTTCTCCGACATAACCAGCTTCTGTTAATGTCGTCGCATCAGCAATTGCAAATGGTACATTAATGATCTTGGCTAGCGTCTGCGCAAGATAGGTTTTACCAGAACCAGTCGGTCCAATCATAATGATGTTACTCTTTTGTAACTCGACATCCAGATTCTTGGGTGCCATAACACGCTTGTAATGATTGTAGACAGCCACGGAAAGCACCTTTTTGGCTTCCTCCTGACCAATTACATAACTGTCCAGGAAATCCTTAATCTGGGCAGGCTTAAGCAGATTGATGTTCGGAGAACTCTTTTCCTCTCCCTCCTCATCAAAGGGATTTCCCAAAATATCTTCGTCAATAATATCTGCGCAGGCTTCTACACACTCATCACAAATATACACACCCGCAGGTCCTGCAATCATCTTGCGCACTTGTTCTGAAGTCTTATTACAGAAAGAGCAGCGTACTTTACTCCCCATATTTTTATTAGACATACTTACTCCTAAAATGGCAAGGAGGCGATTTCCATCGTCTCCTTACGCTATCTTTTATCTATCTTATTTCTTTTCTTCGGTCTGCGGACGCTTTACAATTACTTCATCAATAAGTCCGTAGTCCTTTGCCTCTGCTGCGCTCATCCAGTTATCACGTTCCGTGTCCTGGGCAATAACCGAAATATCCTTTCCGGTATTCTCTGCAAGCATACGGTTTAATTTTTCCTTGGTCTTTAAGATATGCTTTGCTGCAATCTCAATCTCCGTAGCCTGACCCTGCGCACCACCAAGAGGCTGGTGAATCATAATTTCTGCATTGGGAAGTGCAAAACGCTTACCCTTTGCACCACCTGCCAAGAGGAACGCACCCATAGACGCTGCCATACCGATACAGTTGGTAGATACATCACACTTTACAAACTGCATTGTATCGTAAATCGCCATACCTGCGGTAACACTACCGCCAGGGCTATTGATATATAAGTGAATATCCTTTTCAGGATCTTCTGCCTCCAAGAACAAAAGCTGTGCAACGATTAAGCTGGCAGATACATCATTCACTTCTCCGCCAAGGAAGATAATTCTTTCCTTTAAGAGTCTGGAATAAATATCATAACTTCTTTCGCCACGGCTGGTCTGTTCAACAACCATAGGCACAAGTTCATTCATAATAGGATTCATATTACTTCTGCCTCCTTTTTATCAATTACTTCTCTTTTGCATTCTCGGTAACGAAATCAAGTGCTTTCTTTAATACGATATCCTTCTTGATGTTCTTCATATCTTCATCGCGTAAGGTATCCTTTAAATTATCCATCTTGAATTCCTTAGCCATATCCTCGATTTCCTTGTTCACTTCTTCTTCAGAAGCTTCCATCTTCTCTGCAGCAGCTACTGCTTCAAGTACAAGGGTAGACTTAATCTTCTTCTCTGCTCTGGGACGAACCTGCTCAGCCATCTTCTCCTTGGTAAGACCAGTAAACATGAAATACTGTTCAATGTTCATACCCTGCATGCGAAGCTGCTGTGCAAACTGGTTAACCTGTGCCTTGCACTCCGTATCTACCATTGCATCAGGAACATCCATGGTTGCTGCCTCGATGATTACGTCAAGAACCTTCTCCTGCTTCTCATCCTTTGCAGACTTTTCCTTCTTCTCGGTAAGCTTCTTCTTAAGATCTTCCTTATATGCATCTACGGAATCAAATTCGCCAGCATCATCGATGAAGTCCTCATCTAATGCAGGAACCTGCTTCTCTTTGATTTCATGAATCTTGCACTTAAATACTGCTGCCTTACCAGCAAGTTCTTCTGCATGATAATCTTCGGGGAAGGTTACATTTACTTCACACTCTTCACCAGCGTTCTTGCCGATTAACTGCTCTTCAAAGCCAGGAATAAATGCACCAGAACCGATGGTTAAGGAGTAGTTCTCGCTCTTGCCACCATCAAATGCAACACCATCTACACTACCATCAAAATCAAGGCTAATCTGATCGCCATCCTTGATTGCTCTTCCTTCAACAGGAACCATTCTGGACTGCTGCTCAAGTTCCTTCTGGATTGCTTCTTCTAATTCTTCGTCTGTAACTTCGGTACTAACCTTCTCAACCTCTACGCCCTTATATGCGCCAAGGGTTACAGCAGGCTTTAATGCTACGGTAGCAGTAAATACGAAAGGCTTTCCTGCTTCTAACTGGGTAACATCAATTTCAGGAGCGGATACGATTTCTTCTTCGCACTCATCAAATGCTTTGTCATATGCTTCGGGAATAACGATGTTTGCAGCATCCTCAAAGAATACTTCCTTACCATACATCTTCTCTACCATCTGGCGAGGAACCTTACCCTTACGGAAACCGGGAATGCTAATCTTGTTCTTATTCTTTAAATATGCCTTATTTACAGCTGCATCAAAATCCTCTGCGGATACTTCGATGGTAAGCTTCGCCATATTGTGTTCTAACTTTTCTACCTGGATACTCATTTCTAATTCCTCCAAAATACTGAAATATTGTTTTGACGATAGCCCTTCAGCGATTCGCCAAAAAGCAACGTTAGTATTATAGCATAACCGGCCCTTTTCGTCTAGAAAAACCAACCTATTCGATGTTATTTACTGTTCCGACAAATACCGGAATTTTATTGTGCATATCTACAATCGCGAATAAGAAAGGACGATCCAAACATACATATTCTGGAAGATCTTCTTCTATAGCCATAGCCTCATCCAGCATAACTACAGTCGCTGCTGCCGCCTTCGTTCCCTTCCTGTCTAACGCAATAAAGGTCTTGTGCAAAACAGTACTGATGCAGAGATTATTATCTTCTGGTGCTGTAATCCCTGAGAAATCTGCATTTGCCGTAAACGCTTCTCCCATACCGAGACTCTTTAATGTCTCGTTTAATTCGCAGTTATAGGCAAAGGTAAACTCAGGAATCCAAACATTTACATCCTTGTGTGTATAATCCTGCATATAAGAAAGGAACTTCTCTCCGTCCAAAGAAGCAACATAGTCCGTAAGCGCAACGTCCTCATTGGGAAGCATCGCAAGAAATGCATACTGTGTATCCTTATAATAGCGAATAAATCCGATTGCCATATCATCTTTGATAAAGCTATCTTCAAAGCTGTAAAGAAGCACCACATCCTGGTCACCATTTACACCATGGAACACCTGGTTCTCACGAATATCATCTTCCTCGTATTCGTGTAGCCACTCTGCCTCAAACGTTGCCGCATTAGCAAGCACTAACTGGCAGAGAGGATTGAGGTTATCAATAATCTCAGGAATCATTTCATCGGTATTCGTATTTACCCAATCGTTGATCAATTTTTTGGTCTCTTCATTAAATGGCTTATAAAATACCTGCGCACCATATACCTGATCATTTAATGCAAGAAAGTGATTTGCAATGTTTGGAATATTTCCCTCTTCATTGATCCAAATAGAATTTGCAAGCTTTAATACATCGTTCTTTGCACAAACAGACTTCATATATGCATTATAGGTATCTCTGTCCCCACCAGAGGTAAGCATATCCATCATACTGCTTAGCGTCGTTGTCTCAGCGCCATTTGCAGTCATTCCTAACGCACTGCCAATAGACAAAGGGGAAAGAAGAACATTCTCCGTATCGCTGGTGGCAATGTCCTTTAGCAAATCCATAGAGAATTCATTCATACCTAACATCATGTCTGCGGTTGTTTCATCATCTAGTTCTGCAAGCGTGATAACTTCTTCTTCATAAGAAAGGCCTGGTACCTGATTTCCACCGTCTGTACCCTTCTTCTGACAACCTACGGTTGTTAATGCCAAAACTGCTAATAATCCTGCAAGTACTCTTTTTTTCATAATTTTCATCCTCCCTGGCAACTTCGTGCCTTTATCTAGTCATTATAGATACGTCCTCATAAATGACATTTATGGTATTTTGCCGAAAATTTTTATTTTGTCAAGACACCGCTTCCCAAACTAACCTTTACAACAGGACGAACGCCATAGCTACCCGCACCAACAGATGCGGTAACATAGGTATATCCCGATTCATACTCTGTCACTACGATATAGCCTTTGCTTGGATCATCGCCAGCATTATCCCGGAGCCACCAATAATAGGTATCCACACCATAATCTTTTGAAAAACTAGCGTAACCCTCTGGGTCTTTGTCCTGGCTTATGCAGGCCTGTGAGGGTTTTGCATAAATATGGATGCCCGCTCCCGATAATAAAGACAATTCACCTGAGGATAGCAGATAAACCAGATCCATCTGCCCACCGTGTTCAACAGGAATAATCGCCCCTTTTTCTGCGGCAGAAAACTGGTATAAAAAACCAGGTTCTGTATCATAGTGATTCTTTCCGACTGCCACACGATCCGGTTTCTGATCCGTATAAACCACTAACTCCTTATCCGCATTTAACCAGGTACGCAAATTACTGGTACTCCAGTTGTTGCTGCCTCTGGCCATAACAGCTATGGTTGGATCCGTGATAATGTGATTCTCATAACTATAATAATCTACACCATTATAATAATTGTACTGTCCCCCCTCTGCCGCATCAAAAATTTTCATAGAGAGAATTTCAGCAGAAATCAGTGTGACAACACCATTTTCTTTTCCGATTACACGCCAGGAAATGGGCGTATTTAAATACTTACCAAAAACAACCGTATCCCCGAGCTGTACATCCGCTACACGCTGTGAAGCAGTCGTTGTCGTTGTAGTCGTCGTAGTGGTTGTTGTATTGGTAGTCGTTGTCACAGTTTCAGCGGGTTTCTCCTCCTCTACTACAGCCTGTATTCCTTCCGTAATTTCCTCCACTGTATTTTCTGAAATCGCAACCGTTTCCTGCACGATATTTTCGGACACAACCGTCGTAACCACATCCACTGACACTGCTGCGACATTTTCCGAAATGGTATTTTCCGGAAGGTAATTTCTACTATTGCGTCCGGAAGTGTATAAAATACAACCGATTCCAACCAGTCCGCCAAGAATGGCAACCCCTGCCAGAATCTGAATCCATCCGATTTTCCTAGTCCTTTGCTCCCTCCGGTTATCAGCCTCCACTTTCACTGCTTCCTTTGTAATATCTGGAAGTCTCTCTATCCCCTCTAACAGTTTCTCTCTCTGCTTAGAGCCAAGAGTAATCCACTGATGCGTCATCAGGAAATACTCCATAGACTTACTTAAGCTTACCTCTTCCAGCATATATACCAGAATTGGCGTATGATGGCTGACCGCATATTCCACCTCTCGAAGAACATGAGGCGACGCGTTGGAAGACTTTGATAAAAGCAGCACCACGCAGGACGCTTCATCAATATGATCTAATAGCTGGGAAGCATACTCCTGTCCCGGAACCAGATCTCTGGTAGAGATAAAACAGTCATACCCACTTTTTTCCAAAAAGTCACAGAGCGCCTCTGCTTCTTTTGTTTCCTTTGAGGAAAACGATATAAATACATCTTTCATCGTAATTTTCCCAATAACCTTCCTATAAATCTATACGTGTAAATGTTACCGCGCTATCCCTTGTATGACTAACAAGCACACAGGTTTTTCCTTCAATTCCTGCAAGAATTTCTGAAAATATTTTTTCTTCACTATCTTTGTCAACAGATGCAAAGGGTTCATCTAAAAGAATAAGACCATTTGCGGGTGCAGACAGTAACGCTCTGGCGACAGCAACCTTTCGCTTCATGCCTCCAGAAAATTCCTGCACTAACTTTCCCGTGCAGTCCGATTCTTCAATCCCTATCCTCTTTAAGGCCGCTAAGGCTTCTCCGCGGTTTCTCTCGCGCATTCCAAGGAGTACATTGGTTAACGCATCTGCCTTCTCCACCAACCGATCTTCCTGAAACAACATAGTCACAGGTATGGCATTCTTACACGTTCCTTCCCGTACCTTATGCATACCAGCAAGCACCTTTAGAAGTGTCGTTTTTCCTTTGCCCGATGGCGCCGTTATTAAATAACGCGAGCCCTGTTTACAATCCATACTTTTTTCTGCCAGAACAACCCGCTCACCATAACATACCGTTATCCCGTCAAGACAAAGAAAGCCATAATTTTCTTTTATTCTTCTTTTCCTGCTTACCAAATGATACCCGTAAGCCCGCTTCTCCGTCAAATATGTCACGCATCCCAGCAAAACACGACAGATAAAGGCAAGAAGCAGAATGGTTAATACATACCCTAAGACCCCTGCCGTATCATAGTATATTTTTTTTAGATAAATGCCTTCTCCTATACTTTTTAGAGGCAATCCGATAATCTCTGCACTAATACCAGCCTTAAAGCTAGTTTCCAGGGATAGTTTTAGTCCCTGTTTTAACCCTTCCGCATACGACGGTCGTTTAATAAAACAAAGCGTTTCCAGATAGGAGAAATGATACATCTTCCCCATCTCACGCATGGGGGCAGGAACATTCCGTAGTCCGCTTTCCATTACCATTACAATCTGCGGTGTCACTACCGAGAAGGTTATCCAAAACACGAGCCATTTCGCATTGGCAAAAATCAGGATAAGCACGGCTACGCAGGCAACCGGAATCGTTTTAAACAAATAGAGTATGGGACTAAACAAATCCCGCAACAAGGTGAATCGCTCAAATAACAGTGACAATCCAAACCCAATCAGCGTGCCAGCGCCAAACCCAAGAAGAATCCGAAATACACTTCCAACGCACCGCTGCCAGTAAGCATAGGTTTGCACATTTTCCCAAAGACTTTGTAAAACACGTAGCGGAGAAGGAAGCAAAATATCATTCTTCACAAGAAGGGCGCATCCCTGCCAAAGCAGAATCCAAAAAAGAAGGATGAGAAGTTTTCTCCCCACCCTCACATCTTTCTTCGTGTTCTGTACTGGCAAACCTGTTTTACCCAAGCATACACCTGCCTATAATCCATTATAGTAAAAATCATTTTCCGGAAGCGCACCTCCAACAGATGCTGCGTCCATTTCAAACAACATTTCCAAATAAGCAGCCAAAGCCGTCTTCATAGCGGTGCCATCCATATACGTAATATTACAGTAAGGAAGCGCTGCCGCAGCAACGGGTGCCTTTTCCACAATTCCATACTGCGCTACTAGTTCAGCCGTAGTTTCTACGTCCGCAAGTGCTTTTTCCGCAGACGCTTTTTCTTCCTGTAAAAAAGTTCTTACCGCTGCTTCATTTTCCTGCAAAAATGCATTTCGTACGATTGTGACGCCGGTAACTAGTTCCATTCCAAATGCCTCCTGCCATGCTTCCTGCGCACTGATTCGAATGGATAACGCTTCATTTTGCTTTAAAGCCGCCGTTACAAAAGGCTGTGGAAGAAAACCTACAACACTACTATCACTGGCGAGTAAGGATGCAACTTCCGTTGCTTCTGCCTTATACTCCAATTGTACTTCGTCTAGGGAAACTCCTGCTGCCGAAAGAAGTTTTTGTAACGCATAATCAGGGGTGGTTCCTTTTCCCGTAAGTGCTATCGTCTTTCCTCTAAGATCAGAAACATTTACAATACTTTCGTCACCGCTAACAAAATAAAGAACGCCCAAGGTATTGATATTGAGTACCGTTACGCCGCCCTGTGTCTTCTGATACAAAACAGCTGCAACATTCGCAGGTACAAGTGCTATATCCACGTCTCCTGCGAGTATCTGACCAAGAACCACACTCGCATCGGTTTCCATCGAAAATGTATAATCTTCTGAGGCATTACCGTTTTCCGCATTTGCCATCATCTGCACAAGCCCCATTGTCGTGGGTCCTTTTAAAGATGCTACCTTTATACTAACTGGTTCTGCCTTCTTACCACAGGCCATTATGCTTACTAATATGGCACAAAGCAGACCGATTATACAAATTCTTTTTTTCATGGTCTATATTCTTCCTTATTCCTATTTTGCGAAGAAGTCCTCAGCAGATCTGTCCGCATAAATCTGATTCAGACTAATCTCGCAAAGTGCACCCTTCGCAATACTGATATCCTTCGTCGCTACGCCGCCCTTTAACACAGCATGCTCTCCGATTGTTAAGCTTTCTGCAATATTCAGGTCTCCTTTTACACCGCCTTCAATGGTTGCATTCTTTGCCTTAACATTCCCAATCACTTTTACATCCGGTCCTACGGTAATATCCTCTGCACATTCAATACTGCTCTCGATGGTACCTTCTGACAAGGATATGGAACCGACCTTTAAATTGTCCCCACGAACAACACCATTTAATTCCAGATTGCCGCCAATAGAAACATTTCCCTGCACTTCACCAGCAAGGAGCAAATCTCCATCGCTTTCTACATCCCCAATTACAATCATACCCTTTGGAATATAGCTTTTCTCCATAATCACAATTCCTTTCAACCCCATTTTCAAAAAGATGGGAGCAACACGTGCTCCCTCCTTCTTTATCTTCTATCATCTAATAGTGGAATATAGTACTCTTTTCCAGTATCTAAGCAAATACAACCAAGCTGCGAAGAACGACTATTCAATGCCATTCCGCAATCAATATCGGTCACATTGTAACCTCTAAAATCATCGGAGTGGAAAATAACGCCCTTGCCACTTTCGTCCATATGACCAATTCTCTGGGTGAAAATATGCCCCACAATATAATTATCACGCTTATAAGGAAGAAGCTTCTCTCCCTCATGATGAACAAACTGTGGATCAAACAAACTATCCCAAACAATCATCTCTGCCCGCTTCACGCTGACATCTCTTAATCGAATCTCGTCTTTCGCAAAAGGACGATCCATAGAATAAGAATGGGACAAGTGATACTTTCTGCCCTCAACCTTTAGTCGCTTAATCAGTAAGCTCTCTCTCAAAAAAGAAACCAACGCCTGTTTTCTAAGCTCTGAAAGGCTCGAAAACTCTAAACAGGTTCCTTCACCGCCATTGCAGGGGTGGGTCCAAAGTTCCAAAGGGTTCATCGCATCGGAATCGATGTAGTCATCCTCACCCTTTTCCTTCTTTTCCAAATAGTTCACTGCATTCAGAAGCATTAACTCATGATTTCCAAGAATCATGCAGACGTTATCCCTGCGCATAATATCTTCGATTATGTGGATACCATCCGGACCTCTATCGATAACATCACCTAATACATACAAGGTATCTTCCGAGCCAAAATGAATCAGACGAAGCATCTTCTCGTAGGCAATATACTGTCCGTGGATATCACTAATTACATAGGTACTCATCTTCTTCTCTCCTATGCCATATCCGTAATATCTGCAACATTCACGCAGACAACAGGACGTATGCCCATATTTTTATTTAAGTTCCAGGGAGATAATCGACCACCAATCATTGCGTGTCCTTCATACCCTTCCTGCACCTTATAAGATCCGTCAATATCAATATTACCACGGGAACGAAGCCCATAACTTGCATTAGAAAGCGAACCATTGGCCATCGCTCCAACGTACTGAGAGCAGGGGGAATTCTCATCCGGCTGTTCAATACGGTTGCCTCGCTGCAAAGTCGTATTCTTATCAAATCCGTAACGAAGTTCTTCGATACTGGGAAGATATACTTTATCGTAGGTGGTGCGATCAGAAAGAGCGGATACTGGCGTATTTACAGGCGTAACCTGTAACTTTGCTCTTTCCTTTTCTGTAAAGGCACGCTTCACAAATACAGCATTAAGCCACTCACGAATCTTACTCTTTTCCCAGAATATACCACTTCGAACTCTCGCCACATCCTTATCAGACATCTTTAAATACTTTGCATCATCAAAAGGTCTGAAATCAATGATGTACTCACTCATCAGCGTGATACGCTTCTTGTTCTGTTCTACCACTCTCCATGGAAGCTTGGTAAACTCGAAATAACGATATCCACTAATCTCTGGTTCCTGCTTTCCTCTCATCATAGAGGTCAGTCCACTAGAAGGTGTAACATCCTTTAATATGGGCAGACGAAGGTATCTTGTCTCTCCCACCAGTGCCACATCGTGCTCATCATAATCCGCATAAATAATATCGCTGGTTACATGGGTTCCAACCACTTCGTTCATCGGATATTCACCAAACCAAACGCGGCCAGAACGTTCCCGCAAAATTTCAACCGAAGCTTCCTGCGGTGCCTTTACCATCCCCTTCTCATCGGGATAGATACCATATAAGTCTTTATATAACTCATCAATGCTCTGCTGACGATTCTTTGCGTCCATCGAAAGACCTTTCATAATCGCCCTTGCAATGCCTGGTTCAATGGTAATGGTATAATTGGCAATATCCACCAATTCGTCTTTCTCATTCCGTTCATAGGAAGACTGCGGAACATCGCCCGTCATCATGCAGTAAAGTGTTGCACATATTCCATAAATATCTGTCCAAGGCCCCTGCTCAGATATCTTGCTAAGCATCTGTTCAAGCGGTGCAAATCCCCACTTACCCAAGAATACCTGCTGGCTGGATACGCCAAGACGCTTGCTGCCACCAAAGTCAATAAGCTTAACAGCATCATCATCAATCATAATATTATCAGGAGACACATCACGGTGAATCAGCCCTGCGGAATGAAGTTTTCCAAGAATGCTGATTACTGGCTCCATCAATTCCAAGGATTCCTTAACACCAAGCCATCCACCATGGCTATCAATGTACTTACGAAGATTACCGCTATCCAAAAACTCCATAATAAGATAACCGGTATTGTTCTCATAGAACAAATCCTTAATGGATACAATACCTGGAAACTTACTGAACTCAGCAAGTACTCGTGCCTCGCGAAGATATGCTTCGGTCTCTCTCTCGTATTCCTCTTTGTTTACTTCATCGAGAACAAGAACGGAAACCTCATCGTCTGCACGATCTACCATTTCATCTGGGAAGAACTCCTTGACGGCCACAGGATACTCAAGCAAAGTATCATAGCCAATATAAGTAATACCATAGCCACCTTTGCCCAGGATATTACCAATCAGAATTTTTTTGTTAAGAATTGTTCCAGGAGCAAGGGCCTTAGACCAAGTCTTTGATCCAGCCTTCTCCTTTCCACAATATGGACAAATCCCTATATCATCACTTTTCTTCATGCATCGCATGCAAAGCTTACTATAATCCATAATACAAAAACCCGTTTACATAAATATAACGTAGTGTCAAAAACACATAATATACCTAGGTTTATTATACCTTTTCTAGGATAATTTTTCCACAGAAAATTCACAATTATTCATTGCGAATTGCAGCCAGAGGGCTCAGTTTCATTGCGCGTTGTGAAGGGAAGAAACCTGCCATCATACCAATCAGCGTTGAAAAGACAAGGCTTAATCCCACTAGCCACATCGGAATGGTGGAAATATAGGAAAATCCCATATCAGAACCTGCTATCAACATGTTAATTAAGCGACTTAATGCCAGACTAATCCCTACACCAATTATGCCACCAAAGAAGCCAATAAGACCTGCCTCAAATAAAAACATAAGCTGAATATCACGAATTCGACAGCCAATAACCTTCATAACACCAATTTCTTTGGTTCTTTCATAGATGGACATCATCATCGTATTGGCAATACCAATTGCAGCAACGAACAAGGATACAGCACCAATGCCACCAAGCACGAGTTCGATTAAGCTAAGACTCTTCATCTCGGACTCAATAAATTCCGTAACAGAAAAACACTGATATCCCATATTCTGAATCTCGGTCTGTACACTGCTGACGTTGCTCATATCATCTACATATACAGCAATCATATTGTAGTAGACATCCTTGTAGGGTTTTCCCTTTTTGTTTAGGGGCTGTCCAGGAATCGCACGTCCTTTGTAAACCTTCTTTAGCATCGCAATCATTGCATCAATGTTTGCAATTCCTTGGTAGCTGAATTCGCTCTTAAACTCTTCTGGGCTACCGCTCATAACACCACTGCAAACTAGTGGATATTTCTTCGCTTTCTTCTGCGTTCCATCAGAAACGCCCCCCTGCGATGCGTAGTAAGCATCTGTATCGATAATTAAATACACATTATCCTTCATAAAATCGACAGGCAACGGTTCTCCGTTCATATCATAAGGTCTAGAATAATCCTTTTCTGCGTAAAAGTCGCATATGACAAGATTTCCCATAAATATAGAAAATTCATTCGGATTGAGCGGCAGTTCTCCCTCTCCTACTTCCAAATTCATAGCCAGCATCTCCTCCGCGGTAATTCCAACCAAGGGGAAAGTACATATATACTTTCCATACTTCATCATCACATAACTGCTCATACGAGGACATGCCATCTCTACATGTGGAAGAGTTGCAAGCTGACTCACAAGTGCATCGTCTAGACGCTTTGCATCCTTCTCTTTATCACTGTTGTTCCCAGCAGAATACTCGTCAATCGATACCTCTATTTTCTTGAGGTTGGCCATATTGTCAATTTCCTCTAACATTGAACTTTTCAAGCCAATTCCTAATGAAACCATAAGGACAATAGAGATTGTTCCAATGACAACGCCAAGAACGGTCAGAATGGTTCTGACCTTTCTCTTGCAGAGACTACTTATACTCATGCGAAACAAATCGCCAAAGCGCATAGATTACTCCTTTATACGTCGTCGTCTCTCGTTAATTCAGAAAGACGTTTTGCCTTCTTTTTCTTATTAACATTCACTACAACAATAATTACCACCGTAACAACTACAAGTGCAGCCAAAATCGGAACAATGGGTGGAATCTTAGCTTTAGTCTCCTCGTCAGGAGCAACAAGGTCCGGCACATAAACATCTTCATAGTCTACTGCTTCAAAAACATTAAGATTGAGTTCATGCTCATAAGTACTTACATTTCCTGCCTCGTCTTCATAAGAAACCACAGCAATAATGATTCCGTCATCGGTGGTAGGCGCAATACAATTTACATTCGTATCTACGCTACCAGTCTTTCCAGTTTCAATTGTTCCAATGAACATCTCACCACCAGAAATCGTCTCTCCTTTAAAACTAATCTGTGTATTATAAAGGGTCGTCTTTCCAAGATTATTGATATCGAACATGATGTTGACGCTGTCCCCAACATTTGCAGCTTCAGGAGAAATCTCAACATTGCTTACCTGCATTCTTGCTTCCTGATATACAGGCACTGAAATATCTGCTTCTGTCTTATAAGGATTTGCTTTACTATCCTCATAATTAGCATTTAACTTAACTACATAAGGCTTCTGAGACAAATCACTTCGAGCTGTCATCTCAATCGTGATTTCAGCAAACCCACCTGCTGGAATACTGGGTACATAGATGGTTGCAGAACCGCTGGTAGGCAAAAATGCTGCATAACCGTTCTGGTCATTCGTACCACCAACATAATCTGCAGAAAGATCAAACTGAATATTAGATACACTTGTAACAGCTGAGGTATTCTGTACCGTGATATTTAATTGGAAAGTGTCTCCTGCCTTCACCTTCTCAGGGACGGTGGTAAAGCCCGTTACAATGATACGAGGAACCGAAGTCTGCTTCGTTTCTTCCGTTTTGTCTGTCTCATTTACGGGAAGGTTACCTTTTCCAGGCGCTCCATTAATATTGATAAAGGTGGTTAAATCGGTTTCTTCCAATGCACCATTTCTGTAATAACGAACATGGAAAGAGATGGGGTATGTTCCACTCTTTACATCATTACGCACAACAAAAGTCCAGGCTGTTTCCTGACGAAATGCATACGCGTCAGAAGCAGAAGGCGCTGCCTTAACATCTGCAATGGTTCTGACATCAGAAGCGGTCTGAATCACAAAGGGCCACTTTTCATTATCCGTAGATATATTAGGGGTAATAACAAGACTTGTTACATTCTCTTCTCCTAAATTGATAATAGAAAGAAGCAAATTGGTCTGCTGACCATAGTTTGCTGTGGTAACAGGAACTTCATTTGCAAGATACAAGAATTTGCTGGTTGAAGTGTAAATGCTACCAGAGCCTACAACACTGGTCATATCCCGTTTAACACCTTCCACATAAGCCATCAGTTCATCTCTTGTGATGTCTTTTGTGGTCGCAATATAAATATTCGCCTCGTACATAATGGCGTTCATCTTTTCTTCCGCTGCATCAGAAATACTGTATTTAATTTCCAGATTTTTCTTGTGATCTACCAGCATCACATACGCATCCTGGCGGTCATTGTCTTTCGCTGTTTTTCTGGTTTCATTCTCTGAGGTAGAATTCCCAGTCGCATGGGTTGGCATAACGGTTCCAAACACAGCGGTTAGTCCCAGAAGGATTCCTCCAAGTATTGCACAAATTCTTTTCTTCATTTTGTTATTCTCCTTGCTCGCTGTTATCACTGCTACTTACTTGCTGCGTCTTATAATCAACACTTACAATTTTTCCATCAATCAATCTTACAATCATATCCGCATAGGAAGCGATGGAATTGTCATGGGTTACCATGATAATAGTCTGTCCCTTCTCCCTGGTAAGCCTCTGCATCATATTCATAACTTCCACGGTTGTCGCGGAATCAAGATTTCCTGTAGGTTCATCCGCGAAAATAATCTCTGGGCGAACTACAAGTGCTCTTGCGATACCCACTCGCTGTTGCTGTCCACCGGACATCTGTCCCGGTCTGTGGTCCATATATTTTTCGAGGCCAACCATTTTTAGCATTTTGATGGCACGTGCTTTTCTTTCACTGCTTCCAACACCTTGAAAAGTGAGTGGCAATGCAACGTTTTCTATTGCAGTCATATTTTGCATTAGATTGTAGGACTGGAAAATAAAACCGATGTGCTTCTGTCGAAAAATTGCCAGTTCACTTTCGGTCATTAAATCAATACGACCGCCTGCAATACGAACCGCCCCCTTAGTGGGCTTTTCAAGACCCGCAAGCATATTAAGTAATGTGGATTTACCAGAACCTGAGGTACCAAATATGGCACAAAGACATCCCTGGGGAACTTCCAGGCTGACACCGTTTAATGCACGAACCTTCTGTTCTCCAAGGTCATAGATTTTATATACATTTTTTGCCGCAACAACGGTCTTATCCATACCTACGTACTTCTTCCGTTTTCTAATAATAATATTACTAAGTTAACATAAAACAAGTCAGATTTCAAGCAAATACAGCCATTTTACTCTTCTCTGCTCGCAAAAAACTCGCGAATGGTCCTTAAAATTTCATTACTGGGTGTGGTTTTCAATAAATATCCTTCTGGCTTAAATGCCAAAACAGACTTTACTGCCTGAGGATCTCCCTTGCTCGTTAGGAAAATAACCGGAATATCCCGCATGGATTCCTCATCTCGAATCATCTCTAACAGCTTCGCGCCAGATACCACCGGCATCTCATAGTCCAGCAAAATCAAATCTGGATCATGCTTACTAATAGCCGCCAAGGCTGTCGTCGCAGAGTTCGCAAGAACCACATTATATTCCTTCTCTAATAACGTCATCATAGAACGAAGAACCATACCGGAATCATCCACAACTAAAACAGATTTCCGATTCTTCATTTCTTCTGCCACGAGAACCTGTTCCTTTGCCAGTTTTGCGATTTCCGCCGGAACAATTGGACGAATAAATTTATCCACCACAAGTTCAGGTGCAAAGGTTTTATTAAAGGTGTCCATATTATCAATATCAGAAGCAATCAGAATCAGCCGTGTTCTCTGGTCAAGGCACATATCCCGCAGGCGAATCAGCTGAGCCATCTTTCCCGCATCCTCAAAATCTCCACCATTCACAACGCAAACAGGAGCCAGTTTCCCTAGCATATCAATTTCTTCCTTTGTGGCAGAGACAGATTGAACGGTTATATGCTCCGCTTCCAAGGCACTTTTTAACGCTGTCGTTGTAAAATTCTTGTTGTTACTTGAAACAAGCAAAATATCATCCATCATGATGCTCTCTTCTCCTATAACTTCCTAACGATCTCTTCACCAATAAGCTTCACACGCTCTGCATCAAAATTCATAACCGCACTCGCTAGCTTTTCTATATCTTCCGCAAGCTCCCCTGAAAAATCGTAGGACTGCAAGTCCTCCATAATGGCATCGCCTGCATGCATATCAAAGGATTCAACTGCCTTATAAAGCCTGTCTAATTTTTCTGCAATCTCCGCTGGATTTGCAATTTCCTTTTTCGCCGAATCATCACTTGCTACTAACGGCTTTAGTTTTTCCTTATACGCTCGCCATCTGGCAAGGAAAAACGGAGTCGTAGATAAAATATAATCCAGCTCTTCATCTCTTGCGGCATACTCCAGCGTTGCTGCAAGGCCTGCAATAGGAAAAGCACCAAAGAGATAGGAGGTACTCTTCATCGCATGCACTTTCACACGATACAGGTTTAATGCTTCCTCATCCAACTGACTCGCCACCAGTCTGTTAAACATCGTTTCCAGATAATCTGCTTCGTCATCGATGGTATAGTAAAATGATTTAACAACATCTAAAATTGCTTCATCATCAGGAATATGGAGTCTTGCATTTGCCCAGTCAACGCCCTCAATAAGCGGGAACTCTATTGTTTCTTCTACGCTCTCTGTGTCGACTACCGATTCCTCTTCTGGCTGGTCCATGTATTCCTTCAATTTGTCAGGCAGCACCCTGTCTAGTAGTTCCTCTAACTTTACAGGCTCAATCGGTTTAGACAAATAATTCTGGAATCCCGCGGACAGATAAATCTCCTTTGCGCCACTAATGGCGTTGGCTGTAAGCGCAATTACATAGGTATCCCTATTAAGGCCTTCCTCCTGCTCACGCATCCGCTGCAAAGTCTCTATGCCATCCATCTCTGGCATCATATGATCCAGGAAAATCAAATCATACTGCTTCTCGATGGTCATAGCAAGCGCCTGCTTACCACTATCCGCCTCATCAATCTGCATCTGCAGCGGTTTCAACAAGCCTTTAAATACGCGGCGATTTACCATATTGTCATCCACAACCAGAATTTTTGCGGAAGGTGCCTTAAACCGCTCCTTGTATGAATAATGAACCTTGCTTTCCTTAATTCGTTTTTGAAGATTTCCAATGGGCGCAGCATCTACAATCTCCTGATCAATCACAAATCGGAATGTAGAGCCTTCTCCATACACACTTTCTACTTCCAGTTTGGAGTTCATAAGTGCTAACAGATTGGTCGTAATGTTCATACCAAGTCCGGTACCTTCGATTTGATGATTCCTCTCGTTTTCAATTCGTGAGAAGTTCTCAAAGAGCTTACCCATATCCTCTTCTTTGATTCCAACGCCTGTATCTTCTACAGTAAAACAGAGTAAGGAATGACTATCTTTTCTTTCCTCGGTCACACGAAGGGTAACCTTTCCCTCCTGTGTATACTTCACAGCATTATTTAAGACATTTACAAGAACCTGACGTATACGAACATCATCGCCAATCAGTTCCGCAGGTAAGCTTTCGTCCACATCCACTACAAGAGAAAGTCCTTTATCTTCCGCTTTGATAGAAATCATATTAATTACATCATTTAGAAGGCTGGATAAGCTATAACGTTCTAATACCAGCTCCATCTTGCCGGATTCTATCTTTGACATATCCAGGATGTCGTTAATGAGGGATAACAAGGATTTGCCCGAGCCCTCGATATCATACGCATAGGCTTTGATACTCTCTTCCTTGCTTTCCCGGAGAATCATTGTGTTAAATCCCAGAATCGCATTAATAGGTGTTCTGATTTCATGACTCATATTGGCAAGAAATAAACTCTTCGCCTTTGTTGCCTGACTGGCCTCCTCGTATTTCTCGTCGACAAGCTGCAACATATCATCCAGACTTTGTCTGTGGTTCTTACCAATCTCCATCTGCTTTGCATAAATATCCAGGTATATTCCAAGCAGCCACCAGGAGATCACAAAAAATACCACAAACCCTATGATTCCCCAAATAGATGGTTTCACAACGGCAACAGAATATACAGAAACACAGACCAGTTCAGCAATCAGCAATATCGTGGTAACCTTCTTATCAAAATATAAGAACGCCAGGACGCCTGCTAATACGCATAATCCATAGAATAAAACATCACTGTCAAAAAGCAGGCCGATGGATGTCGCCATGATTAAGTAGAACACATCATAGGCTACGCAAAAAACGTAGCGCGGGAAGCGCTTTATTTTCTTCACAAAGTATAAGCATCCATATCCCGCTATCCAGACGATTCCAAACGAAAGGAAAAACTGTGGATTCTCCACAGGAACAAAATAAGAAAGGATTGTCGTAATGAGTCCCACAACCAGATGACTGATTAGGGCGTATGTTTTTGCGACATTAAAATATTCACTCATCAGCCCTACCACCTTCTAGATCATATTGCATCCCTTTTGGAATTACAAAAGGCAGGCCCTGACGAACAATCTCGATGCTCCAATAATCACGCGCTTCCTGAATCTCACCATCCAGATTCAAAGAGAGAGTTCCGCCACTAAGATCTCTAATCTCAATTTTTGAGAATTGCTTAATGTAACACATTTTCTGTTTCTTAAACTTATCAAAGTCCCCCTGAATAAGCATGGATAAGAGGGGCAACAGTTTTACACCACTTCGATTTGCCACCAAAATAGCAGAACCGATTCCGTCTGTAATATTCTTATCCTCCGACACGTTTATATTGCCCCCAAGCACCGGGCCATTCGCAAAAAATACTTCTCCAAAATTTGCCTCAATAATTTCTTCATCTACCGTAATCAAAAGTTTTTTTGCTTTGGACTCTACTGCTGCCTGAATAGAACCAAGTAAATATGGCAGGGACTTTGAAATCATAGCAAACGCTTTATTCTCGTCTGTATATCTGGACATATCAACATCCACGCCTGCCGAAACAGAATTCAGGCAGATGCCTCCACTCGTCTTCATATAATCAAGATGTACCACTTTTCCATCAATAAGATCATCAATAGAACGAAAAGCATCTTCCCCTCCCGGAAATGCCTTCAGAAAATCATTGGACAAACCGCATGGAAAAAAGGCGAACTCCATTCTGGATAGGGCATCTCCTGCCCCCTCGAATACGTTTCGCATTGTCCCCGAGCCCCCACAGGCATATACACGAATCCGTTCATCCGGGAAATACTTTTTGATGAGCTGCATAATTCTCATCTCATTGCCAGCTTCCATCGTATTAAAAATAAAATACTTGATGTCATTTCTGGAAGCCAGCTTCTCTCGAATATTCCCTACACGATCCTTGTTGCCTGCATTATTATTAAGGATAAAAATATGTATCATATTATAACTCCTGTAAACCTTATTATTATACCATAATAATGCCCTAGATATGTATTCATGCAGGTTACCAAAAGATACCTTTTACCAGGTGGTATCTTTTTTACTATCATATAGAAATCCTTTTTTGCTTTGTTTTCAAGGAGTGATTTATTTTGGAAATGGCAGTAAAGTGGCTTATCGCCATGCTGCTGGCCGGAAGCAAGTTAACAGGATTGACGGCTTGCAGCGGCAACAATTATAATTGAAAAATGGTTCTATCCATGCTGTGGCAGATGTTATCTAGGATTATATTATTTCTATTTATTAAGCCAACAGAATTGTAGGAGGAGATGAAAAATGAAAAGAAAACTACTTTTAGGTGGAATGCTCTTAACAGCAGCTTTCGGGCTTTCGCTCACGGGCTGCGGCAGTAAGGGTACAGGAGAAAATGGAGGCGCTGACGAAACAATCATTACCGGCATGGACTGGAGAACGACCGCGTCCTTTACCGATGGCACCCTTATCCATAACAGTGCAATCGATGTTCTCGTAAGTATGGATGCATCCAAAATCGTCGTTTACTATGACAAGCCTGATCAGAAGGTATACGCAACAGCTGACCTCACCTACGAGACAACAAGCTTACAGCAGACCGTCGATTCCTTAGCCTTTATTGATGCAGACGGAGATGGATACACCGATTTACAAATTGATGTCTTTGACCAGCAGGGCGATGCCTATAAAGTTTCCTTTATCTGGGATGATACCAATAAATGTTTTGTAGAACAGGCAGACCAAAACCTTTTAGCTCTTGCTCAGGGCGGTGGCAATTTCTCCCTTACCAATTTTATTGGCGGATGGGTATCTGACAGTGAAAACACCTCTGTTGTTATCGACAGAGAATACAATTGGGAAATGTTCCACGACGATACCCTAATGGCATATGGTCAAGCTGAAGCCGATTATGGCAAGATTGTCCTTTACAAAACCGATGGTACCTACTGGTGCTCCTTTGTATTTGACAACGAGAACAATACCATAACAGAGGATTACGGTGTGGTATATACCTTTGACGGTCCTATTGAACTGTATACAGAAGATGGACTCTTAGAGCTTCCTGATGCTGATTCCGTATAGCTCATCCCCTGCAGAAGATTTATAGATAATACGGGAAAAACCTATCCTGACTATCTGATTATCAACAATTCCTACTATGACTGGTTCACATATAGTAATGACGATGAGGAAGGTGCATGCCTTAGAATAAATAAACAGGGCGTAGCCGTTATGGTCTACGCCCTGTTTTTATTTCTTCACTTTTGTATATTCTGCAGGGCTCTTTCGAGTTTTTGATTATCACTCTTCTCTTTCAGATAACTAATCAGGAAACTGATTCCAGAGCACAAAGCAAATGAAACAGCAAATCCAATCCACGCGCGTAGGTTGTCAGCCGGGAACCACTTAAAGGCTAATACCATCACAACAATTGTCAAAATAATACACAGGAACATACAGATTGTACGCGCTGCAATCTTCATATTCTTGATAAGCACATCTGTAAAAAACAGAAACCGAATGGCTGTGATTATGACAGACAGAAGCAATATCTGCAAAATGGTTGCCTGTCCAATTCCTTCACCTGCCATTGAAAATAGTGTGGAAATCTCCGATGCTTCCGGCCCAACAATTCTTCCAGTAGCCAGCCTGTATCATATTTATATCCTCCGTACATTACTTCTTCTTTCGATGAATAGAATTTATCACACAAAAAAAGCAAAAAAATAGGATGTGACATATGTTGCCACATCCCATACATAAGTTGCCACATTTTAAACGCATATGTTTTTTGGCACACTTTCGCTTAATATAGAGAAAATTCTAAAAGAAAAGGGAATCAGCAAAAACAAAAAACTCCCACGACAACCGCGCAGGAATTCTTTACATTATTTTTTCTATTTTCATACTATTTATTCAAGCCCAACCAACATTCTAATCCGTTGTTCATCCCAATACAGATTAGGCATAATTTTATATGGTTGATCTTTGTGTTTTCTAAAAATCCTATAAAGACTATTATCAGCCTCTAATTCATCTGTATTATCATATACATGAAGAATATCGCACAAATTCACCAGTTCTTTTAAATTATCCAAAGACTTATAATATCTTTCAACAATTTTCTCTTCCGGCACTGCATGTCCACCATCTGCGACCCTAGCACGAACTCTCATTACATTTAGCTGTGGGTCTGTTGTTAAAACAAACACACATTTAATGAAATACCCCATTTCTTTTGCTTTTCGAATAATTGCCAACTTATATTCTGATGATAAAACTGTTTCAAAACTTAAATCTCGGCCTTCCTCTATCGCTTTATATCGTTTCTCATCAGACAACTCAGCTGCTGCTCGGTTATCCATTCCCGTCGCTCGCACTATATCATCGGCATTTGTATACTCGCCAACCACTTCAAAGTAATTCGTAATAGTGCTCTTTCCAGAGCCGTTTGGCCCCGCCAAAATCAAGAGCATTGGTTTCTTATTTTGCATACTCTATGCTCCCATCAGCATATTCTAAATATGCTTTTTTCAATTTGGGGTCATACTTTGCAATTGGTTTCTTGCACACTTTTGCTCTAGCAATTGCTGCCTTCACCGCGCAAGTTGCTCTTTTATCCATCTCCGCTTCACTTACAGAAATATTATCAGCTTGGCTAGTTACTTCTACGGATATTATTTTCTCCATATCTATCACCTTCTATCGTTTTAAGCAACAATATCTACCATCCGTCTTTATTTTATCACAGAATATATCTACATTTTCAGTCCAAGAGACTGAAATATACATGAATTACTTTGCTTTCAATTCCCGTATTTTTCTTTTAATTCATCATCCGCATACTGCTTATAGGTTCTTCCCTCTGGATATGCTTTTGAAAAATCCATTTCCGAAGAAGAATACTTTGTAATATCCCAGATTTCCATAACCCAGTCAGGCGTTTCAGAATTGTAGGGGTACCATATATCTGTTTCGGGCGTATATTCAAACCAACGTCCCAACTCGCTCATTCGATAATAGGTATCCTCGTACAGATAATATCCGGCGTAGTTTTTATTACTTTCATAATTTGGACGTCCTGGTCTCGCCACGCTTCCCAGGCCCTTCGTTACAAGAAAATGAATTCCAAGCGTTAAGGCAATTGCGGCAGCCGCTATCAAGACAAATGTTAAAACGGTTTTATTATTCGAACGGTGTGCAGCCTTTCTTTCTTCCGATAATATTTCCTTCTCTTTAAAATCATATTCTTTCTGAATAGACTGATAATCAATGTTGCCACCACAAAAGGGACAAGTATTATGCTGCTGTGCATCCAGTATTTCTTTGTCTATTTCTCGCCCGCAATAATTACACTTTACAACCATATTTTTCTCCTGCCCTCACCAAACAAGTATTATAAATATTCTCTCACTTTGCATTTTCAATCAGCATAAAATATTACACGCGACTACAGCAAGCAAAGCCAGAATTCCTGTGACCATAACCTTAGAGCATCTTTTTTTCATAAGGATACTTCCCAGGGCAAATAATACCACAAATACAATCATTAGAGATCCGCCAGCCTGCGCGCCGCCAATCTTTTTCACAGAATAGAGCAGGGTTCCGATGACGGTAAGCATCAGTCCCGCCACGATGGGACGAATCCAATTCTTGATTGCTACGAAGGTGGGAATTTCTCCAAATTTTTCATAGATCATGTACAGCAAAGAGAAGATTCCGCAGGAAGCGGCTATACTGACAGACATGCCCAGGATTGCCAGCACGATGCCTCCCACAATTCCCGCAGGGCTTTCTTTTCCGATACAGAATCCAATACAACTGAGTGTCTTGCAGAGAATGGATCCTGGATTGACATTTACGATTGGAATCAGTTTTTCGTAAAATACACTCTCCTGAATGATATCGGTACGCACAAACATTCCATCTGCTATGGTAACAAATGCGTCGCCTCCTCCAAAGGACATATTGGACGCCAGCAGAGAATTCAATGCAAAATGAAGCGACTTTCTTGTAAATAAGATAGAAATCACGGTTACAATACCGGCAATTATAAATAGCGCATTAATATCCTTATACCAGGGATTTTTTCTCTTTTCTTTCAGGAATTCCTCTTTTTTCTTTGTGGGAATGGATAGTCCAAAGATAGAAAAAAACAGCATAAGACCATAAACAATATACATTCCTATGGTGGAATTAACCGGAATGCCCGGACTTTTAAAAACCACATAAGCCACGCCAATCAAAAAAGAACAAGTGACACGGAATGGATGAATATAATAGGCATTTGCATGAATCAGGAAGAAGGCAATGATGAAGATATCAATGGTGGCAAGATTAAAAAACGGTGTCCTCGAAAGATCAAATAACCGATAAATATTCTTTTCTCCTGTCAGCATAAAGACCACAAGAATCATTGCCATACTGTGAAGATTCACAATATTTGCATGGATATGCTTTCCCTGGAATTCACTAACATCCCCTCTCTTCTTAAATGTTCCACGAATATATTCCACAAGCATAATTGCAATGTAAGCGGAGATTCCTACCGATAAATACCGAAACTGTGACAGAACCGTTTCATTTAAAAATCCAATACACAATAGAAAGAGCACCGACAATAGCACGCCGGGAAGAACCATCCCATAGGCAGCTACTACAGCGCCTTTCCATCCGAAGCGATGATGTCCCACGCCTGCGACAATTTCTACCGGCAGGGCACCTGGGGTAATATTTGCGATCATCACCATCTCTTCAAACTGCTCATCATTTACATACTTCTTTTCTTTGACGCACTCCTGATAAAGCACGGGGATTAACGCACTGCCACCACCAAAACCAATGGCACCGATCCGCAACATCGAGAAAAAGAACGAAAGCAAGCCTGATTTTTCTTTTTTAGGTTTGTCTACAGACATATCATCATGCCTCCATTATCTTTTTCACTTCCTCACAGATATATTCCGTACACTCCTCGATGGTTTTACCATCTGTCACTACTACAATATCTGCATGCTCCGGAGGCTCATAGGCAGATGTATATCCTGTAAACTGCGTAATTTCTCCATTTCGTGCCTTTTTATAAAGGCCTTTTACATCACGTTTTTCACACTCCTCCGCGCTGGTTGCTACATAAATCTCAATGAAAGTATCATTTCCAATCAGAGCTTTCGCATTCTCCCTTTCCAGCCTAAATGGCGAGATAAAGGATGTGAGTACAATCAGACCGGCATCATTCATAAGTTTTGCAATTTCTGCAACACGACGGATATTTTCTGTACGATCCTCGTCACTAAAGCCCAGATCCTTATTAATACCCATTCGAATATTGTCGCCGTCCAAAAGCATCGTATGTCTGCCTTCAAGGGATAGCTTCTTCTCAACGGCATTGGCCAGTGTAGATTTTCCTGCTCCGGACAGACCCGTGAACCATAGGGTCACTGGTTTCTGGCCCATCATCTTTGCGCGGGTTTCCCTTGTAATATCCATTTCATGCCAGAACAGGTAGTCTGATCTGTTTATTTCATGATTTACCACGCCACAGGCAGAGGTCATATTGGTGACACGATCAATCATAATAAACCGGCCAAGTGCCCGGTGATTACCAAAGAGATCAAACACAATCTTCTCTGATGTAACAATCTCGCACACGGCAATTTCATTCTTATAGACCTGCTTTGTATGGATACGACTTCCGTTGTTAATATCCAAACGGTATTTTACACGCATGATATATGCTGGGATCATTTTGGTTCCCAGTTTCAGAAGAATACTCTTTCCCTCCACCAGTTTCTGATCATCCATCCACAATAGCGTCGCTTCAAACATATCCTGCTTCTTCAGCTGGGTGTCCTTAACCATAACAGATCCTCTGGACATATCGATTTCTCGATCCAGACATACGGTAACAGCCTGACCTTTTTTGATGGTATCAACCGAATGGTCTGCATTTAGTAGTTCAGAAATGTGTGCTTTCTCACCACTCGGCATGACAGTAATCTCATCCCCTACAGATACAGCACCGCTCTCAACCTGTCCCTGAAAGCCACGGAATGTACGGTTCGGTCTGCACACGCGCTGAATTGGAAGCACAAAGCCTTCTTCTTCTGTTTCCTGTTCAATATCAACATTCTCAAGATATTCCAGCAAGGTCTCCTCTTTATACCAGGGCATTAACGGGGAGGTATGATTTACATTCGCTCCTTCTGTGGCAGACACAGGAATGATTTTTACAAACGACAGGTTCAAATCAATCACCAGTTTGCGAATGCTATTCTCAATCTGATGAAACTGATACTCGTCGTAATGAATCAGATCCATCTTATTAATTGCAAACACAAAATGCTGAATACCCATCAACGCACAAATCATGGCATGTCTTCTTGTCTGAGGCAGAATGCCCTTGGTGGCATCTACAAGTATGACAGAAAGATCCGCAAAAGAGGCACCAACCGCCATATTTCTTGTGTACTCTTCGTGTCCCGGTGTATCAGCTACGATAAAGCTGCGGTGATCGGTTGTAAAATAACGATATGCTACGTCGATGGTAATGCCCTGCTCTCGCTCGGCAATAAGACCATCCATAAGCAGTGAGTAATCGATAGCACCGCCACGGCTTCCTACCTTACTCTCCAATTCTAATGCCTGTTTCTGATCTGCATACAGAAGTTTGGCATCATACAGCATATGTCCAATCAATGTGGATTTTCCGTCGTCAACGCTTCCACAGGTTAAAAATTTTAACAATCCCTTCATCTTAGAAATAACCCTCTCTCTTTCTCTTTTCCATGCTTGAAGCACCGCCATCTGTATCAATGATTCGGCTGCTTCTCTCGGAAGAAACACTGCCAAGAATCTCCTCAATCACAGTATCAAGGGTTTCTGCTTCAGATTCGATGCCACCAGTCAATGGGTAGCAGCCAAGGGTTCTGAAGCGAACCTTTTTCATCTCAGGCACCTCCCCCTCCTTTAGTGGCATGCGGTCATCATCCACCATGATAATGTTTCCATCGCGATAAACCACCGGACGTTCCGCTGAAAAATACAAAGGAACAATTTCAATCTTTTCTCTCTGAATATACTGCCAAATATCTTTTTCGGTCCAGTTAGAAATCGGGAAAACACGCATAGACTCCCCTTGATGAATCTGGGTATTGAAAGTGTTCCACATCTCCGGACGCTGATTTTTGGGATCCCATGCCTGCTCCTGGTTTCGGAATGAGAAGATTCTCTCTTTTGCACGGGATTTCTCCTCGTCACGACGACCGCCGCCAAATGCTGCCGTAAACCCGTATTTTTTCAGTGCCTGTTTCAGCGCCTGGGTTTTCATAATGTCTGTATATGCGGATCCATGATCAAAGGGGTTGATATTCTGCTTAATTGCTTCCTCATTTCGATAAACAATCATATCCAGACCATATTTTTTTGCCTGCTCATCACGGAATGCGATCATATCCCGGAATTTCCAGCTGGTATCAATATGCATGAACGGAAAAGGCGGTTTTTCTGGATAAAACGCCTTCAGAGCCAAATGAAGCAGCACCGAACTGTCCTTTCCAATAGAATATAGCATGACCGGTTTTTCGCATTCGGCTGCCACCTCTCTAATAATGTAGATTGCTTCTGCTTCCAACACATCAAGATGTGAATTATCTCGCGTTTCTATTGTCATAATCGTACCCTTTCGTATTTTATTCTTTTAGCTGTTAATTTCTTCAGATAGTGTCACAGTCTTAAGGATCTGGCGCAACCGTTCCTGCTCTACTGGATCTATTTTCCGAAGCGTACTCTCTTTATTCCATTCCTGATCCAAAAACAGGTTGGCTTCTCCAAGATACTTTTCTGCAATGGTAGCATTTTCCTTTTGAACAGTCTGAAGCATGTTTTTTCTGTATTCCGGTGTAAAGTAATACTCTGTAGTATGACCGTTTTTATTATCCGGATTATTGAAAAATTCTTCAAAACTAAGAGTCAAGCTGCATTCTGTAGGATATTTATGTATTCTTTCAGCCTCCCTTTTAAGCACCTCATTGTAGATTCGTTTATATTCCACGGAAGTACCATTCAGATGGGCATTGGAGATTTTTTTAGGAACAATCCAGTCATAGCCATCGTATGTAACGCCAATATCTGTAAGAAAATCTTGTATCAGAGAGGATTTTCCTGGTGCAAAGCGTTCTTTTTCATAAGTTTTCAGGATAATATTTCCCCTGTCTACGATAGTACTCAGCTGATTAAGTCGTTCCAGATATTTCATACCATGAGAATCCTGCGGATCTGTCAGAAGGCTCTCACAAAATTCCTCCACAGAGTCTGACGTAGAACCGAGTTTTACAACTTCATTCCAGAGCGACTCAGCATAGTAGTCCTGTCGTCTAAGATAGAGAATCAGCGATATATTGTCACGTCCAATCTCCTGGCAGAACATCTGTAACCAGTCATAATCGATAGCCCAGAGATTTTCGGAAGAAATGACCACATTGCTTTTTTCCAGCATTTCTTTCAGATATGCAATCAAATCCCCCATATTTTGGGTATTACCAGGGGTAACCCTTCGGTACATATCCCTAAAGTCCTCAAAAATGTGGGAAACATACGTCTCAAAGGCTTCCTGTCCCTGTTCCCAGGCGGTTGTTGCATAAGCATCCAGAATTACATTGCCGTTACAAAAAAGAGATTCCTCTGGATTCATTCGGCAAAGTCCATCAATTCCAGTAAAAACCGATGCAAGATCCGGAAACTGATATCCCTGTTTTTGCAGGATTTCCTGATTGGAATGTAAAAATAATTGGATGGCAGTCGTTCCCGTTTTGGGTGTTCCCATATGAATATATAATCGATACATACTTTTCTCCTATCTTATATTTGCGAATGCTGAAGAGAAATGCTCTTTAAAATGTCTTTGCAAAGGCTGTTCACATCATCCGTTTTCTTACGAAGTCCTGATGCTGCTTTGTGCCCTCCACCTCCAAACGGCTTCAGAAGTTCATTTACATCTATCCATTTTTCATCCGAGCGAAAAGAACATCGCCAGATATCAGGTGCTTCTTCATACATTGTAAATCCAAGATATATATCTTCACAATTACGCAAAATATCGCTGATACAGTGAATGTCTTCATACGTGATATTATGCTCGTGAAGCATCTTCTGATCCACAATAACATATGCCACTGCACCACCAAATTCACGATTTGTATTCCTAAGCAGCCATGCCCGTTTTTCAAGGTCTTCCAAGGTATCCGTCTGACGAGTTTTCATCAGTTCTTTGTGATCCACCCCCATTGAAAGTAAGTCCGTTGCTGCCTGCATCGTTGTTACCTGCGCACGTGCAAATCCCCCTGTATCATGTAAAATACCAAGATAGATATAATCTGCTGCATTTGGATATTCTTCCTGCCGCGCCTCCAACAAACATTGTTTATCCAACATATAATAGATATTCTCTGCACATGCCACGGAAATCTTTGTATTGTTTACCGCTCCATAGCCTTCATTTCCAGCGTGATGGTCAATCACCATAGTGGCTATCGCTTTCTCGTAAAATTCCAATCCGATCATTCTGGCTTTTGTTGCAGTATCGCAAACAATTATGCCATATCTTTCTGCTTCCGGTTTATCAAATGGATGAAAGATTCTATCTTTTGCTACTAAGCTTTTCGGTCCCTTATCTAAGGTATCTGCAAGATATGGCAGTACCTGAATTTCAGGATAGTTCCTATAAATGTAATGAGCCAAACCCATTACTGATCCAGCTGCATCTCCATCCGGATTCATATGTGCAAGAATAATCACCGTATCTAGATTATTTTCAAAAATCATTTTTTCAAATTGCTCGTTAAATCTAAATGTCATTAGTCTTCCACTACTATCCTTTCAAAATGCATATTTTATTACATCTCTTACAAAATATAATAATGCAAATTGGGGTTTTATCCAACTATATTTCTTTGTTATTGCAAAGTAATTTATATACCTTTAAAATATAGTAGACAAAGGTGTTTGGTAATTGATATATACAATTTGCTGAACACTTTTTATTTTCAAAATAGGGTATTATGATGAATACTAAACGAATTGAATATATTGATTATGCAAAGGCTATTGCAGTAGCGCTAATATTGTTTGACCATCGTTGTATAAAATCAACGATACTTTTTAGTTGTGCATTACCAGTCTTTTTTATGTCATCCGGAATTACAACAAATATTAGCAAATACAGTTTTAAAGAATATTTAACTCATCTTTCTAAAAGATTGCTTCCACCATTTTGGATAGCAATGTTGGTATATACCATACTGGAAATCTTTAGGGCGCAATTTGTAGGATATGGCGATATAAGTATCATATTTCCAGGCTTAGTAAATACAATTTATGGAAGCGGGAAAATTCCTGTAATAGGATCATTTGGCCAGAAATTGGTTGAAATCATGTCCTTTAAGCAACAAGTAGACCCAGCAACCGTTGAAGTAATACTACCGCTTGACTGTCATCTGTGGTATTTAACGGCATTTTTTTCTGGTTGTATTATATTTTACTGCTGTAAAAAAGTGAATAAAAAGAATCGTCTCGTTATAGATGTCTTAATGATTATTATTTTATTGCTTTTGACATCTATAGAAACAATACCACATATGTTTCAGCTTCCATACGGTTTAGGAAGAGGTTTCTTATGTGCCGCTTACATGCTTACAGGTAGTAGAATCAAAAATTTCCTTGAAGAAAAAAGCATCTTAAAACTAGTAATAGCCATTATAACTTCTGCAATTGCCGTTGTCCTTTGTGTTAAACTTGGTAGCAACTGCGCAAGCCTTGTCGGTTCTTATTATGGACCTTATGGCATCATAAGTGTGTTTTTGACATATATATGTGGTGTGTGTGCATCCTATTTAGCATTTATGTTTTCAGATTGATACACATAATAAACATAAAGCCTTTAAATACTGTCTTGAAAATAATTGGCAAAAATACCTTGACACTATACTTATGGCATATGGCTGTCTTTTTCGTGGGAGATGTGATTATGCACAAAATATTTGGCGTAGCCTTTTCCCCAAACAAATACTATGTTGAGCTCTTCATACAAGGGTATGTACCTTATAGACTACTAGTGTCTACTATAGCGCTAGTGCTACTTACGTTAATAGGCGAATACAAATCGAAGATATTTAAGAAGAAATAATTGAAGTATAATAAAGCTACTTTGTAGCGAGGAATATGAAAATGATTAACGCCAAAACAATATCACGAATACTAATTGATATGCGTGGCTTAGCTATTGAAAGGTGGGAGCGTACATGCTAAAGAAGCTAACACACGCCTCCAGGCATAAGGACATTATATCCAGTATGTTTCTACCTGCTGCCATTGCAATGATTTTCACCCAACTCGTAGGTGTGGTGGCAACAATCATTGATGGACTTATTACTAGTATTTACTTTGGGGAAGAAGCCTATTCAGCAATTTCTCTTTCCTATCCACTGGTAAATACGCTCGTACTCCTAGCAAGTTTTATATCCACCGGATGTCAGGTTGTTTGTTCTAAGAAAATTGGTCAGGGCAAAAAAGAGGAAGCAAACGCAGCATTTACTGCCGCTATCATAGGCGGGCTGGTTGTTTCTGTCCTTTTTATAGTTGTCTGCCTTGCCTTTCCCCTTACTATGTTTAGAATCTGTGGTGTTACAATTGAAAAGCATCCTGAATTCTATATGCCCATGTCAGATTATCTGAAAGGATTCTTAATTGGTGCGCCTGCCGTAATGCTGGTGCAGATTGTAAGTCCTATCCTGATTATAGACAACAATAAAAGTCTGGTGCAGATTTCCGCTCTGGTGCTTTGTGTGGCCGATGTAGTCGGAGACATAGCAAATGCACTTATTTTCCATGGTGGCGTATATGGAATGGGTGTTGCAACCTCTATTTCATACATACTGGAGTTTTCTATTATGATGCTCCATTTTATACGAAAAAAATCGCACTTCCACTTTGATTTAAGAAAAATCAGCGCAGAGAATGTACGAGGTATGGTAATCGGAGGTTCCCCTACTTTTGTACTGAAGCTGGCAACAGTCATGCGTGACATCGCAATTAATCATCTAAATTTGGCGGTTGCTCTTTCCTCTGCAGCAGTTGTAGCAAGAGGCTTGCAGAACGATATCGGTCTACTACTTTTTTCTATAGGTCTTGGCATTGGAAAAACACTCATCCCAATGACTGGTATGTATTATGGTGCGAAAGACATGCAGGAACTGAAACGTCTATATATCTACGCGCTCAAGTTTTCCGCCATCGTCTCGTCGATTACTGGGATTATAATGATAATTTTGTCCTATCCTATTTCCAGACTATACACTAATGAGAAAGAGGTTCTTGAATATTCCGTATTTGCCATATGTTGTCTTGCCGCTGTTCTTCCGCTTGACACCCTTACAGTTGCTCTGCAGAATTACCTACAAGGTATCGAAAAATTAAAGCTTGTCAATATAATAAATTTTGGCGAAAGATTCGTCATCCCCGTCATCACTGCGGTAGTTCTAGGCTTATCCTTTGGTTCCAAAGGTATTTTAGCCTCTATAGCCGTAGGTAAAATCCTAATTATTCTAATGATGTTTGTCATCATATGTATCCGCCGAAAGGGACTTCCCAAAAACATTAACGACTTCATGTTTTTACCAGATGATTTTGGCGGAAGTACAGATCATAACTACTATGCGGAAATCAATACCATAGATGATGTGATGGCCTCAAGTATTGGAATTAAGGAATACTGTGAGCACAACAATATTGATGCTACCAGAACAAACTATATCTCTCTTTTCATTGAAGAAATGGCTGGAAATATTGTTAAACACGGCATACACAATAAGCAAATTAGTACGAGTTTACGCGTATTCATAAACGAGGGGCAAGTATTAATTACACTACGGGATTACTTTAACTATTTTGATCCCACAGAATACTATAAAGCATCTAAGGACAAACGTGATTTTGAATCCAACGGCATTAAAATCGTAATGCAGTTAGCTAAGGAAGTACACTATGTTAATGCTTTTGGTATTAACAACTTGATGATACTGCTATAAAGGAATGGAGAAAACATGGAATATATTCGAGATAATGAAACAATTACACTTTTTTGTGAAGGAGCTCTAACAGCTACTAATACGCATCAATTTCAACAGGAAGTCTCTATTCTTACCCAGGAACCGGATATAAAGAATGTCGTCTTTGATTTTGATAAAGTAGACTATATTTCTAGTTCAGGTCTTCGGACAATATTGACAGTTACAAAGAATGGATTTAACGTGCAAATTCTGAATGCAAGCTCTGATGTATATGAAATATTAGATATCACAGGTTTTACTTCTATGTTACCGATTACGCGCAAAATGCGTACACTATCCATCGATGGTTGTAAGCTAATTGGTTCTGGCTTCTTTTCTAAAGTTTACCGTGTTAGCGAAGATTCAATCGTTAAGGTGTATATTCGTGATACATCTCTTGATATGATCAATCGGGAGCGCGAACTTGCAAAAAATGCCTTCCTATTGGGTATCCCTGCCGCAATCACTTTTGATATAGTTGACGTAGATGGAAAATATGGTTTACTTTTTGAATCCATAAATGGTGGTACATTAACCCATAAGATACTCTCGGACACCATGCATCTTGATCAGCATATTATAAACTATGCTGAGCTGTTAAGAACCGTTAATACAACAAAATCAACTTCTGAAAACATCCCGCTTGCTTCCACTATTGCAGGCGAGAAACTCGAGACTATCAAACCCTATCTAAGTAGTGCCGACTATCAGAAACTTTCTTCAATGCTAGGAGACATCGAGGATACCCATACCTTCGTCCATACAGACTGTCATACTGGTAATATTATGCTACAAAATGATGAACTTATAATCATTGACATGGATACGCTGTGTGCTGGCAACCCAATCTTTGAACTAGCAGCTCTGTATGCCACCTATGTTGTATTTGAAGAATGTTACCCGGGAAACAACCTTGCATTTCTAATGTTGGATGTTCCAATTACGAATAGACTGTTCTATGACACTTTAAGGCACTATTTCAGAGGATTAAATGAGAATGATTTTTCCGACAATATAAAGAAAATACAAGTTTGCGGATATTTCAACATGGTATATTGGAACCGCGTAAACAAGCCCGAAGATCAGCACATGTTCGACACCTGTCTACGCCGTCTGATTGAGTGTTTAAGCCTTGTTGATGACTTAAAATTAAAAGGCAATTAATTATCGAGCACTATATTCATCTGTGTAAGAAGTCTTAAACCATCATATTCAGAAGCCTCTCTACAATAGTCCAGAGTCTCCTTAATCTTACAACGCAGGTTTTCTACAGATGTTAAAATGTTCCCCTGTGCATGTGACTTAAGCACAATCTTATCATCATAAATTTCAATCTCTCTGATAGCCTCGTGCTGTGCAAATGCCTCAATATCTTTAGGATTCGTTAATTCCATTCTGCCATATAAAAGGGGAGAATTACGTTCCGCCGTAACATCAAGTTCATCCGCCAACCTGATAATGGCTGCAAGGCATTGTAAATGTACAGTATTTCCATTATCCAAAACAATGTCCGGATATTCTGCCCTATCAAAAAGGTCCATTTTACGATGTCCTCTGGATACTTGCGCTATTCCAAAAGTATGTTCCTTTGTTGGAATCTCGAAAAAATCGGAATATTTATTTATAATACAGCCACTAAACTCGTTATGAAAGCTTCGAATAATATCTGCTACTGACGCATTAGGATGTTCTTCAAGATAATTCCCCATTTCAATCTGCGCAATAAACTCCTGATAGTCCGCTTCTGTAATACCCATGCCCGAGTCGTGTAAGTAACATGCCATCGCCAAAATATAACATTCATCTGCATTTAGCATCTGCGTCCGCTCTTTTAGTAGGACATTACATAGCTGTAACACCCTCTGCGAATGAAGCAACGAATGATCTGTGAATGTCGGAAAAATGTTTTTAAACATGTCTAATGCAATTTCCAGTACTGCAACTGCATCTCTCATGCTTTGATGTAAAGATTTATTCTCTTTCAACATCTTTCTTTCGATACAATACTCATATTTCTCATAGAGTTCATTTTCGTAATCTGAATTCACACCTAATTCTCCATACCTATCAGCCTAGTCTTTAGTACGAATTTTACTAATACCTGCTACCCTTGAATGGCACGCAAACCAAGAACAATATTACACCATAGCAAAAGAATTCACAACGCAAGGCTATTATTAACTTTAGATTAAATCCTGGCAAATAAAAAACCAGAGTCCGTATAAACTCTGGGGTTTTACAAGAAAGTAAAGAGCGGGTGATGGGAATCGAAAGAATCCCCGTACCCTAAATCCCTTTATTTATAAGGGTTTTACTGACTATATTATAGCATGGAGTAAAGTGGGGAGTAAAGAGTAACGACTAAATATTTAAAAGAAAGGAAAGATAACATTATCATTTTACCTGAATAATCCAAAACTTCCGAGATTCGTTTGATAACTTGCGAATCCCGGAAGTTATAATTATGAAAAACAAATTGTACTCTTAGAAGATCTACATTATTTAGCAAGAATGTCGTCTGTAAGCTCAAAGAAGTGATTTGGCTTCAAATGAGTGGGAGTTACATTTCCCTGAGTTTTTCTGTTGCGTCCCTCTAATTTTCCGTTAGTATCATATTTGTCATATGTAACCATTTCCCTTCCATTATCTGTGTAGCTTCCATTGATTTTTACAACCTTATAAGAAAAAGATGGAAGTGATGTCTTTCCTGGAATCTGCATCAGGTAAAACTTACCTGGAACAAGATCCTCATAGTCAACTCTATCACCATGATATCCTATAAAAGTGTAATGGTAGAAGCTCATATCGACTGCAGGGGCTTTTACATTTTTAGTTTCGCTTTCCTTTACTGCAGCTTCCGTTTCTTCCATTAATCTAGCTTGAGTAATAGCTTCCACAACAGGCTTCATAGACTCATTAAGTTCAGCTACAATTTCATCTAATTGCTTTTCTCTCTCTTCTTCCATCTTCTTTGCTTCTTCTGTCTTCTGATACTCTTGATACCATTCAGCATTATGATAATCCATCTCTACAGTACCAATCTCGCCACAAAATTGTGCCAATCCAGCAGTTTGGGCTTCACAAGCACCAATCCATGCTTCTTCGCTTACTGCGAACTCGTCATCAATTACATCGCCCTGACCTTCAACATATGCGAACTCGTCATCAATGATATCGCCCTGGCCTTCACCTTCTGTATCAACTGCAAACTCATCATCGATTACATCGCCCTGACCTTCAACATATACAAACTCATCATCAATGATATCGCCCTGGCCTTCACCTTCTGTATCAACTGCAAACTCATCATCGATTACATCGCCCTGACCTTCAACATATGCGAACTCATCATCAATGATATCTCCCTGGTCCTCTGTCTCTGGAACAGTCATTTCGCACTCAGGTGCTTCTTCAGTTACTGTCACTTCTTCAATGGCAACTGTTTCATCAGCCATTACTGTATCATCTGCTGCAAATGCAGTAATAGATGCCATAGTCATTGCTGATGCTGCTATAACCATTGCAGTTGAAATTTTTGTTGAAATCTTAATCATTTTGTTTTTCATAATTATTCTCCTTTTTTCTCTCGTCATTTGCGAGCGTTTTTTGTATTTGTTTTTGTTATGTACTTAGTATATTCGGAGAGGTGTTGCAAAAGTGTTGCAACACAAAAAATATTTTTTTAAAAAGGAAAATATAAGGATAATAAGAAAAAAGCTAAGATTATGATGTGCCCCCCAAAAGTTGGATGTATACTTTTTCATAAAAAAGGAATTATGATTACTCATAATTCCAATTCTAGTTATATCTTTATTTATATAAGAAAACAGCTGATTAAGCCTATTCTATTCCGGAATAGTTATTTCCGTACGACAACCATTTCCAGGACTACTCTCTATCTTCATAGAAGCATTACACATCTGCTTTAAACGTTCCCTAACATTAATCATGCCAACATGGCTCCTGCCATCATCTTTATGAGGTTTATCCATATCAAATCCGATACCGTCATCCTCGATAATGATTTTGTAGCTATCGCTGTCCTTATATGTACTTATTGTTATATGCCCCGGTGCATTTTTTCCACGTATTCCATGCTTAATGCTATTCTCAACAATAGGCTGAAGTCCTAATGAAGGAACATTAAAACTCTGTTCCTTTATATCATATTCAACATTTAAAATATCTCCGAATCTTTTCTTTTCAAGCTCTACATATGTCTTTATATGCATAAGTTCTGTATTAAATGGAACCGGATCTTGTTTTCTTAAAGAATCAAGATTAGTTCTTAAGTATTGTGAAAACAATACTGTTGTTTCCTCAGCTTCCTCAGGATCCGTAACGCAAAGATTGCTAATAGTTGTGAGAACGTTATAAAGAAAGTGTGGTTGAATCTGTGAAATCATGAGAGCCGTACTTTGTTTTGTTAGTAGCACCTGCTGTTCTGCGATTTTTTTCTCTTTATTTGAAAATATACGAATGTATATTAGCAATACCGATAAAAGATACGCCGAGTATATCCACATATATTCCTCCATAAGGTCTTCAGCGACGTAACCAATAAATGGGAATATTTCAAATGACATAAGAATAAGCTTCTCATTAAAACTAACATTTTTTGTATGAAGTATGGCAATTATCGCAATTACAAAAACAATAATTATTGCTATGTCAGTTAAAAACTCCAGCGGTGAGGCTATATATTCTCCAGCCTCTGATACTGTAAAATACATACCAAGTTTCACGTTTAAAATATCAAGAATAATATTTATACTAATTGCTATTCGAACAATTTTATTTGCAACCTGAAGAAATTTACCACGAAGATTCAGTTGATCTCTAATATATGTCCAATAAGTGTATCCTAGTATATCTTCAAATATAAATCCAAAAGTATTTACTATTATTATTCCAGCAACAAATCTAGGATTTCCCTCTATGCACGATGATATCAAGTCAACTAAAAATAGAGTAGTTAACGAAAAAATAATCCTAAACATCGCATGGTTTTGCTTGTCTTCATTATTGCCCGCAAATATACCTATTAATAGCACTCCACAAACCAGCATACTTATGCAGTCTACCGCCATGTCTCTTGCATATCCCATAGATATATTCGTATAGTCTACACTGAAATATAGGTAAATTCCTATTGCAGTCATTATCTCAACAAGAGTAAACAAGCCTATATATATTTTTCGAACATTTTTAGAACTCATCATATAACGCTGCTCCTGTCGTCTCTGCCCAGCTGTACTGAAGCATATATTCGCCTTTGTATGCATTTATTCCATCTGGAGTTCCCTTAAGATAATCATAGTAATCACATCTGATTTTATCTGTAATAATAGATGCTCCTGCACGTTCCCTGTTAAATATGTCTTCTACTCCAAGCTCTTCAAATGTGTCACGTATATCTTTCATAAGTGAACGATAATATGCCGAGTGATCATCATCATCGTCCCAAAGATTAATAATGACCTCTGAATTAGTACATAACGCACCCTTCCTATCAATAAGATACGCTATTACCTCTTTAGATTTTGCATATTTAAAATGAACTGGCTTCTGATTTACAAATATCTCAAAGTCACCAAAACATTGAACACACACCTCTGGTCCTCCAGGTACAGAAAGAGGATATCTAAGATTATCTAGAGCATGTCTTACTTGTTCTTTCGTTGCAGGCTTCAGTAGATAACCACTTGCATCTACTGCAAATGCATCCATTGTATACTCTGAATACCCTGTTACAAAAATCATATTTGACTTAGGATTTATCTTCTTAAATGTTTTTGCAAGAGTAATGCCATCCATCTCTGGCATCTGTATATCCATAAATGCCACATCAAATTTTATAGTTTTAGCTGATTCAATAGCATCCTTAGCATTATCAAAGCTATAAACCTCTGCGTCTGGCTCTACACTTTTTATTTTTCTTGTTATGTGTTCAAGTGCGTTTCTTTCATCATCAATTGCATAAATTATCATGATTCAATACCTACATATTTTTATATAGAAAACTAATCAGTACCTTTTCATAAAAATTATGCTCTATTTTGTGACTTTAGTAAAGTTAATTTAATATAGCTAATAACTAGACAAAGAAAAAGGAGCCATTACTGTGATGTGATAGCTCCCTGTACAATCATTTTTTATTTCAATTTATTATTTTTTGTTTTTTTCTTTGAGGTGTTCTGTGTTCCTCTTGATGATGTAAGGATACCAAAAGATATCACTTCTATTCCAGGCCAAGGTGTTCCATAATCCAGTTAATAATTCCTTCTGGGTACATATTTCGTCATCTCCTTTCATTTCGTTATTTGTTTGTTGTTTTTGTTTATGTTTGTGAACTCTGTGTTCCTTTTGATGATGTTATGATATCAGGTGATCTGTTGCAGAAGCGTTGCACAATAAAAAATTTTAAAAAATATTTAAACATAATCTTTCTGCATGTACACTTCAAACCATTCACCAATATTATTACATCGATTGTTTTTAAATCATTTTCTAAAAAGATAGCAGGTGCATCTGTTACCAACATATTATTTAATACCTCACCCGAGATAAAGGAATAATAAATGATAAATAGTAAAATAAAAAACGGAGTAGTTAGTCACTACTCCGTAATTTCTTGTTATTTTGTAGGCTTTATGATTGTTGACCTCATGTTGACCTACCTTTTAATCACTAAAACCCTTTATTTATAAGGTTTTTTGAGAGCGGGTGATGGGAATCGAACCCACGTGTACAGCTTGGAAGGCTGTCATTCTACCATTGAACTACACCCGCATATATATAATTGCTAGTCGGGGTGACAGGATTCGAACCTGCGACCCCCTGGTCCCAAACCAGGTGCTCTACCAAACTGAGCCACACCCCGCCGTGAGCACAATAGACATTATAGGTATTCTGCTCATTTTTGTCAACCATTATTTTAAAATTTTCAATTCCCAGGATTCTTTAAGACTGAGATTCTGGTTATAGAAGGGATCACCCTTTGCAAGAACTTCTTTGTACCGTTCCTTAAATAAGTCACATTCCTTTTGATACCGTTCTGCATTTGCACCCTTCTGATCTTTACCACGGGAAGCAGACTCATAATGATACAATTCTGCAAAAGGCGTAAAGATATTCCAATAACCCTTTTCACGAAGTCTTAAACAGAAATCAATATCATTTAATGATACTGCAAACTGCTCATCAAAACCGCCAAGTTCTTCAAAGTACTTCTTGCGAACCATCATGCAGGCGCCTGTAACAGCGGATACATCCTGCACATAGCAAAGCCTTCCCATATAGCCAATTTCGTGGCAGGCATGACCATAGAAACTGTGACCAGCCGTACCGTGCGCACCAAGACCTAGGATAACACCTGCATGCTGGATTTCCTCGTTCGCCATAAAGAGTTTACCACCCACGGCACCAACATCTTCTCTTCCAGCAAACATCAGAAGTTCCTGAATCCAATCCAGTGTACGCACCTTCGTATCATTATTTAGCAGGATGACATATTCGCCACTCGCCTGCGAAACGCCATAATTTACAATCTTAGAATAATTGAAATCACCATCGTATTTTACAACCTTCACGCATTCGTCCATTTCCAGAAGCGAATAATAATCAAAGGTTTCCTGCTCAGTACTGTTGTTTTCAACAACAACAATTTCATAATTTTCATACGTTGTCTTTTCAAAAATGGACTGAATGCAGTTTTCCAAATCATTCTTGTGGTCTTTATTAGGAATAACAATAGAAACCTTTTGGGACGCATCTACCTTATATACCACGCGGAAAATGGTTGCAAATGCTCGGGTGGATTCAATATCCACTACATCTCTGCCAAGGCCCGTTAAATAATCTTTCACTGCATTCTTGGCCGCATCAATAGCATAGGTCTTTGCATTGATATCTGCTGCCACAGAACCTTTATGAGCACGCCAGTAATAGAGCATTTTAGGAATATGCACAATTTTCTTCGCACGCGAAGTAAGGCGCAGAATCGCATCATGATCCTGACTGCCATCGTAACGGGTTCTGAACAGATCCGGTCCATCTAATAATTCTTTGGAAAAAACAGAGAAATGACAGATGTAGTTATTCGCACAAAGATTATCCGGCGAAAAATCCGGTTTAAAGTGTAGCGTCACCATATCATCGATGTCATCGCCTAAGAAGGTAACTTCATCACAATAAATATAATCTGCATCTTCTTCACAGATTGCATGCATATAATGATAAAGTGCTTCCGGGTGCAGAATATCGTCGTGGTCAAAAAGGCCAATGTACTGCCCCGTAGCCATCTTCATACATTCGTTGGTATTTCCAGAAATACCATAATTCTTCTCGAGTCTGCCGTAAGTAATACGCTTATCTTTCGTCGCATATTCCATTACGATTTTTTCTACCTCAGGATGTTTCTCATCAGATCCATCTGCAAGGCATAGCTGCCAGCCACCATAGGTCTGGTTTATACAGGACTCAATCATATCCCGTAAAAATTTCTCTGGTGTATTGAACAGGGGGACCAGAATCGATATCACAATATCCTTTGAAAATTTTGTCGCCCGCTGCAAAGCAATTTCTTCCGCCGTGGGAAAACTCTTTGTACCATGTTGTGCCATGGCAATTCGCTCAATCCTTTTTGCGCGAAGTTTTTTAGCAAATCCCTTGGGACCGCCATAATTCTTTACACGTCTGTATGCACCTTTTGCCTTACGCAAAACAAATCTAGCAGGAGCCGTCGCTTTATATAAACCACTTTCCTGATAGGTGGGCATCGCATTTTCAATGCGGGCTCTCTCTTCAATAATGCGCTGTTTCTGCTCATTTAAGAGATCCGCTTTTTTTCTTTCTTTTTCATAGGCTTCCCGCGCCTCGCGGTCTGCCTTCATTTCTTCCGGAGTCATTTCACTACCTGATTATCAAACACTAAAAGCTCTGTAAGGTTAAAAATGTAAGTAAGCCACCAATGGTTGATACAATGGTTCCCCAAACACCACCGCAGAACCTAGGAGAAATCACCTTTACAAAGAGCATTTCAAAAGCAAAAATTATAATACCGCCTACAAACATGCTTTCAGCATGCCACACAGCCACGGCGAGGGCCATAAACACACATAGGGAGACAATTCCAACCACTGCACTAATTAATTTTTTCTTTGCAGGACTGGAAACACCTCCGTTGGAGGCAGAGGCATTCTCGGGAATCCACGTACCAAACAATTCGGGGTGCGAAGCAAAATAATTCGGCACTGAGTGGTCCACCAGTCTTTTCCTTTGCGTACCAATATTCGCAGCAGCTACCGGCTCATCCGGTAGCGATAATGGTGCACCACAGGCAGGGCAATATTTCGCGCCTGGGTCACAGTCTGCCCAACAAATCTTACAATGCATTGTGTCTTACACCTACATTAATATAAATCTTCTGTAATCCACCAGCTCATCTGGTAACCTCTCATACCGCCGCCATGATTCTTCTTCAGGAGGTAAATTCGGTTACTTCTGTTTCCTGCATCATTCCATGTAGAATCAACTTCATACCACTGACCATCTTCCATCTGTACAACGTTCCAAATGTGATCAGGACCAATCATAACACCGGCATTAATTCCACTCATGGAAGCCATGGCGTCAAAAAGACCAGCGTATGCATTACATACACCCGTTCCAGCACACATCATAGTCTGGAAGTCATATACGGAGAAGGAGTAATCATAGCAGTAAGCCTTGCAAAGATAATCATCAATCATCTGTGTACGCTCTGCCAAGGAGTAAGGATTGCCTGCCCAGTTATAAGTACCAAGGTAAATACACCAGTCACGAATAATACAGTAGAATTCTTCACTCTGCTTGGTAGAATGAATAATTCTAGGGCTAACAGCATCATAGGTACAAATCCAATTCCATACCGCGTCACGATCCGTAATTCCGTTGGCTACAAGATCTGGGTTGTCAGCGAGGAACTGCGGAAGGTCTAATGTTTCTTTTGTGCAATAGGTATTCATACCATTCTGTGCAATATACATAGTACCCGGAATGGTTGTCGTTCTTAAATACCCCGTGTATGAGCTGTAATAATAGCTCGTCCAAGATTCATGTGTTTCTGGGCTAGTCTTTCCATTGAACATGTAATACCACATAGGAAGATAGGATGCCATCGGTTCATCTGTGGTGGGTGCTGCCATGGAATTAATACTAAGTGTTGTAAAGCCAATAGCAATTGCCATTACTAAGGCCAATAATTTCTTTACTACTTTTTTCATACTATATCCCCTTTCTTTTTCATAGAATTACTAAAATTGTACCATATAATAGCCAGCCATTCATAGCATAATAGCCGTCTTTTTGTTATAATGAAAACACCTTGTTAACATAACTACAATAAAATGATATGAATAGCGAAAATATGGAACCCATTAAAGAAAAAAAGATTAAAAAAACAATAGAAGAAGAGGCTCCCAAAAAGAGTAGTCGTAAGAAGAAAAATCCCCTGACCGCTGTTACGGTCTTTTTATCCCTGATTTCTCTCCTCTCTCTTTTTCTCTGTCTCTATCTGCTAAAAGAATACAAAGCCTTACAGGCAGAAGAAAAAGTCATTGAGGAAATTTCTTCTCCGTATATTTATACCCAAGAAGATGCCGAGCAAATGGTAGCATCTGCTGTCAGCGATGCGAAGGAGGAAGGCTCCGCAGAGGTAAAAGACTATATTCGCAGTGCCATCACGACAAGAGGTGCTGGTCTCTACGAAATCCTTAGAAGACTCTATCCTGATGAAGCCGTTTATAGTGATAGTAGCGGTTATCATTTTGTTCCCCTTTCTCCTGCCATCCCTAAAAATCCCGTGGATAACGAGGGACTAAGTTATGCACCCAATGGCGAAATCAGCTATGCACCCGGCGGTGAGGTTCGCTCTATCAAAGGCATCGATGTATCTGCTTTCCAGGGAGACATCGACTGGACCAAGGTAGCACAGTCTGGTGTTCAGTTTGCTTTCATTCGTATGGGATTCAGAGGCTACGGTAGTGGCGCCATGGTGGAAGACGATAAATGGAGACAGAATATCGAAGGTGCCCTTAACAACGGAATTGCCGTTGGCGTTTATTTCTTTGACCAAGCTATTAATGCACAGGAGGCCGTTGAAGAGGCGCAGTTTATTTTAGAGCGTATTGCCGGCTACAACATAACCTATCCCATTGCCATCGATATCGAGACTGTGGATGACAAAAATGCAAGAGGTATGACGCTTACAACCGCAGAACGTACCATCGTTGCCAGAACCTTCTGCAACACCATTCGGGATGCTGGTTACACCCCTATGATTTATGGCAACAACTATTCCTTCTTTGCTATGCTGGATATGAACGAACTTGCCGATGTTCCTATGTGGTATGCCTTTTTCAATACCTATCTGTATAATCCATACCAGTGTGCAATCTGGCAGTATTCATCAACTGGTACTGTCAATGGCATCAATGGCAACGTGGATATGAATATTTATTTCCCCTTGGATGCACCATTTAACTAAATTAGAATCGTGGTGTCTAGCATCAATATCCCAAAATAAAAAAGAGGCAATGCCTCTTTTTTAATGCTTTAAAATCATTTCACCAATCATCAGATCTTCCGGGGTCGTCACCTTAATATTGGTATAGTCTCCTTCCGAAAGTTTGACTTTTCCATCCAGGAAACGTTCTGCAATCATCGCATCATCCGTAATCTGTACACCATCTTCCAGAAGTTTTGCTTCTTCTTTTTCCAGCATAGCATAGGCTTTTTTTATACGGGATAAATCAAACGTCTGCGGAGTCTGTACCACATATAAATCATTTCTTGGCGGTGTACTTTCTACAAATCCCTGCGCATTCACAATCTTAATCGTATCCTTGGAGGGAACGGCTGCTACACCCGAACCGAATGTAAGCGCATCCTGATAACAGTGTTCTATGGTTTCCTGGCTCACAAAAGCTCTGGCACCATCATGAATCATCACAATGCCTTCCGTTTCCTCAATCGCCTGCAATCCTCTCATCACGGAATGATACCGTTCTTTTCCTCCCACCACAATGTGGGTAATTCTGTCAAAACCGTATTTCTCTATAAATTCCTGCCTGCAATATTCCTGCTCACCCTCGCCGCAAACCAGGACAATTTCATCAATGCCCCAACGGACAAAAGAATCGATTGCATAAAAAAGAAGAGGTTTACCCAAAAGCTCCAGATACTGTTTCGGTGTATCTGACTGCATGCGTTTCCCTCTCCCACCTGCTAAAATAACTGCATAGGTTTTCATCTTTATCGTTCTCCCAGTTTAAGGTTTGGAACAGCGTTTAAATCGTAACCGCTTCGCACACCCTTCACAAATTCATAATAGGCTGCTGCACCAATCATAGCAGCATTATCTGTACATAAAATAGGACTCGGATGATAAAATGCAATTCCGCGTTCTCTGCATGCTTCTTCCATCGCCTCCCGCAGATGCTTATTACTTGCTACGCCACCTGCTATAGCGAGCTTATCGCCACCGCACCGCTTTAATGCTTCCATAGAGTGTCCAACTAATACATCAATGACTGCCTGCTGAAAGGACGCTGCCACATCGGCTGGAACAACGGTCTCTCCTTTCATTTCACAGGAATTCAGATAATTCAGCACAGCACTTTTTAGTCCACTAAAAGAAAAATCATAAACGCTATCTTCAAACTTTGCGCGCGGAAATTCTATTGCTTTTGGATTACCTTCATTTGAAAGCTTATCAATCTTTGGTCCACCGGGATAACCTAGACCAATTGCTCTTGCGACTTTATCAAAGGCTTCCCCCGCCGCATCATCCCTTGTACGGCCTAAGATTTCGTAGTCGCCATAATCCTTTACATGTACCAAATGGGTGTGACCACCGCTAACCACAAGGCAGTGAAAAGGTGGTTTCAAATCAGGATTCTCAATATAATTTGCTGAAATATGTCCCTCAATATGATGTACGCCAAGGAGCGGCTTATCTGCCCCGTATGCGATTGCTTTGGCAGCACTGACTCCTACAAGTAAGGCTCCTACAAGACCAGGTCCATAGGTCACGGCCACTGCGTCCACATCTTGTAACGACAGGGATGCGTCTGTTAATGCTTTTTCTACCACCTGGTTGATTTTCTCAATATGCTGACGTGATGCTATCTCTGGCACAACACCACCATATAAAGTATGCAAATCAATTTGAGAATGAATGACGTTAGATAGCACCTCTCGTCCATTACGAACTACGGCCGCTGCCGTCTCGTCACAGGATGATTCAATTGCAAGTATAGTAATATCTTTATTCATAATTATTTTTCAATCTGATCCACTAACTGGAAACCATAAATTTTCCAGTGATTTTCACTGTCTTTTCGCATAATAAACACCTCTCGAGAGGACTGGTATACAGTGCCGCTCTTCAAGGTGTACATACAATATAACTTCGCACACTCATAACCGTTGTGCGTAAAGTAAACAACATCCGTAGATGGTGTCACTTCCGATTTATAAATCGTAATGTTGCCTTCCTTGAAAGTCTGGATGTCATTTTTTAATCCCGCTATATAACTATCCCAGGTCTGGTTTGCTATAAGTTCCGTATCATAAAGTCCCTGCGCGAGATGTGCGAGACCTTCTAATTCCTCATTGGAATAATCCTTTTCATTATAGAAGCACGCTGTAATCTCATTATAATATTTAAGGACCTGAACCGGCGTAGAAGGATATTCCTTATAGGGTGCTCTGGCAATTAACTCCTGCACATAGGTAAGACTTTCCTGCGCGCTCTCTTCAAGTGCTGCATTCTCGTTCGCCTTCACTCCCTTGTTTCGAAGATACAAAAAGTAGCCTACCACTAGGGCGACCATTACAAGCATTAAAATTGTGGCTTTCAGTCCGCTGGTCGGACGTTTCTTCGTAGCCAACGATACTACTCCTCGTCAAACAATAGAGTCTTCGTTTTTCCGTCTTTTCCCGGAAAAGCATTTGCAAATATTTCACGCACAGCCTTCATATAAGGCTCTGGTTTTGGCAGAGAGGGACTATAATGGGTGAGCCAAAGCTCTTTCACATCCTCTGCCTGCGCAGCTAAGCCTGCTGCTTCTAAAAATGTCATGTGCTTATGGCTTTTGGCTTTGGCAATCATATCTGCCTCACCGTACATTCCTTCGCAGATGAAAAGGTCGGAACCTTTTGCATTCTCCACGATACTTTCCGTCGGTCTTGTATCCGTGGTGTAAGTAACTTTAAGGCCTCTTCGTTCCGCACCCATAACCATATCCGGTGTATAGGTAATGCCATCCATCATAACCGTTTCACCGTGCTGCAATTTATTCCAGCACTTTAACGGAATATTCTGTTCCTTGGCAGCCTGCGCATCAAAACGTCCCTTACGCTTCACTTCCAAACTATATCCATAGCAAACAATATTATGCTGCACGCGAAATGCCGTAAGTTCTAAATCCTCTGCCAGAGAAATCGTTTCCTGTTTCTCTGTAATTTCCTTAAAACGGATTTCAAAAGGAAGTTCTGGCGCAATGGTAAGAAGTGCACGCACCGTTCTTTCTAATCCCTTTGGTCCAATCATAAGCAGAGGCTCTGTACGCTCTGCGTTCCCCATCGTAAGAAGCATCCCCGGCAATCCTGAAATATGATCTGCATGGAAGTGCGTGAAACAAATCACACTGATGGGATTGGGACTCCACCCTTTTTCTCGAAGGGCAATCTGCGTTCCTTCTCCACAATCTATTAAAATGTTCTCACCGCGATATCGTACCATCAGACTGGTTAAATAGCGGTACGGAAGTGGCATCATCCCTCCACAGCCGAGCAAACAAATATCTAGCATTTTTCAAATCCTTCTTTGCGAAACCTCTCTCCATTATTTAAGAGAGTTTTCGACTCATAAGCACCGCATCCTCCACCGGATTCTGGTAATAGTTTTTTCGCACACCATCTATGGCAAAACCGGTCTTCTCATACAAACGTCTTGCACTGGTATTTCCTTCTCTAACTTCTAATAGCAGACTATGTAGTCCCTGCTCCTGCGCCTTTTGTATCATATGTTCCATCAGTATGGAGGCAATCCCTTTCCCGCGCCAATCAGGGTGCACAGCAACATTACTTACATCCGCTTCATCATACCCTAAGATAAGTCCGGCGGTTCCTACATATTCAGAGTCTACATATGCCGCATAATACTGATAACAATCTTTTGTCACTGTATCTGCAAAAGACTGTTTACTCCAAGGTGAAGAAAAACATATTTCCTCCAAGGCTGCTGCCTTCTCCACATCTTCCATCATGAGGGGTTTTATATAAACCTTATGCATGTTCTCGCTCTGCATGTTCTCTTTCTGCCTGAGAAGGTCTCAAATAATTAGGCTTCATATCCGCTGCCGAGGTCAGCACACCCTGCGCCAGTAATCGTTCTCCGACCTGTGCAATATAAGCTGCTCTTTGTCTGGAAAGTGATGCCGGTGCAACCTGGTACGGAACTTTACAGTTATCTATTACTTCTTGGTTAGGAGTAACACCGTCTCCAAGAAAAATAACCTTTTGAGCTCTTCCTTCCTTTACCAGTTTTTCAGCCTGCTGTACCAGTTCTTGTGCAGGAAGCGCATCTGCTGAAATATATGGAAGTAGTCCATAACCATCCTCGTCCTGAAACAGCGCATTCTCTGCCTTTCCAAAACCAAACGCACCGCCATAAACCTGACCTCGTCTGGCATCCATCATGGGGCAAATCACAGCTTCACTTCCATAGAAGTTATATGCCATAGCCTCCACCGTTGGTACACCGATTACTGGCTTTTGAAGCGCTAGACCTAACCCCTTTGCCGTCGCTACGCCAATACGAAGTCCTGTAAAAGACCCCGGTCCCTCCGATACGCAGATCGCATCAAAGCTATGTTTATCTACGCCTGATAATGTAATCAGATTCTCCACCATAGGAAGTATAGTTTCTGAATGTGTCATCTTATTGTTTAGTAAGTATTCTCCCAAAAGGTTGCCATCTTCATAAATTGCAACGGCTGCCACTAAGCTGGAAGAATCTATTGCAAGTATTTTCATAATTCATCCACGATTTCTATCTAGCATCTTTCAAAAGGATTCTTCGGTAATCAAATCCCTTTTCCAAATCCTTTGTAATCTCAATTCGAAGGTGGTTCTCCGGAATCATCTCTTCAATCTGGTCCGCCCATTCAACTAGACAAACCCCTGTACCTGCTAAGTACTCATCTATTCCAATAACCAATGCTTCTTCCGGGTCTTCCAATCGATAAGCATCCATATGGTAAAAAGGCATTCGCCCCTCTTCATACTCACACACCACCGTAAAGGTCGGAGAAGAAATCGGCTCCGTAATACCAAGTCCTACTGCAAATCCACTGGCAAACAAAGTCTTTCCTACACCCAAGTCTCCAATGAGCGTTACAACATCTCCTGGCTTTACTTCTTCTGCAATTTTCTGCGCAAGCGCTATGGTCTCCTCTGGAGACTGGCTTTCAATAATCGTTTCTTTCATCTTAAATCGTAATGTTGGTAGATATTTTCACCTGAGACGGTTGCATATTTTCTGAAATGACAGCAATAAGCGCAGGCATCTTTTCTCCCAAATCCTTTTTAGGGAATACCGTCGCATTCTTCTTACCACTGTAAACCACAATGGACTTGGGTGTTGTAATAGCCTTCGTACACTTATCCCAAGGCAGTGTTTCCTGTACCTCCCCCTGTGATACGGTAATACCCTGCTTATTCACTACATAGTGCAGGGGATGACGATATACAGGGTTTAATTTTGCGGCAGTAAAAGTTCTGTACTTCAAAATCACGGGTAAATATAAAATCAGCAGGATTCCAATTATGAGAAACAAAATCGTCTCTCTGTGTCTCAAATATAAAAGAATACCTAAGATGCCAAAGCAAGTACCAAGAAGCCCAGAAGCGCTCGTATATGCATAATGCATCTGATAATCATACAAAACAGCGGCGGTCATCTGCGCATCAAAACTAACAGACTTTCCGTCATCTTCTGCTTCCTCAATAACCTGTTCCTGCGCTTCGTAGGAATCCTGAATATTCTCGTCCATCACTAACTGTCTCCATATACAACATCTATTTATGTAAACGCAATAAGCCAAACTGTATTATACCATATTTTGTGGTTGTACGAAATATGAATACCTAATTCAACAAATGTACTCAGACTATTGCGTAAAGAATAAAAAAAGCCCCTGCCAATTGTGACAGGGGCTCAAAAATAGACGTTTTATTCCTTAAATGCCTTAATTGCTTCAGACAGGGAATCTGCCATGGAAGCCATACCGTCGGAGCGAACAGAAATATCGGAAATATTTCCATCAAGACTGGTAACAGAAGCAGTAACTTCTTCATTGCTTGCTGCGTTCTCTTCGGAAATTGCGGAGAGATCGCTAACTGCGGAAATTGCATTTTCCTTTGCAGCATCAAGCTGAGTAGCTTCCTGAGAGATGCCTTCGATATGACTAACAGACTTCTCAATTTCATCTTTCAGCTTTGAGAAGGAATCCAAAGTCTTCTGAACCTTGGTCTGCTCTTCTTCAATAATGGAGCGAATACGGCTGGTTAATTCGCTGGAAGTTCTGGAAAGCTGAATAATGTTATTTGCAATGGAATCAATCTGACCAACACTCTCAGAGGACTGGGTAGCGAGTGAACCGATTTCCTGTGCAACAACTGCGAAACCTCTTCCTGCCTCACCAGCTCTTGCTGCTTCAATAGAAGCATTCAGAGAAAGGAGATTGGTCTGAGAAGAAATATCAGAGATTAACTTGGTAGCATTTGCAACTTCAGCAATTGCGCTGGTTAAGGATTCCATATGTTCTGCTACTGCTTCAACAGCTTCAACAGACTTTCTAGAAGATTCAAATACATCATTAATATCAGCTGCTGCTTCATCGGAGATTGCAGACATCTCGTCAGATACAGAGTTCAACTGTTCAACAGACATCGTAATAACCTCGATGCTATTACCCATATTTACAATATTTTCAGAAAGATCCTGCACGGAGTTTGCCATAGACTGTGCAGCGGTTGCAAGTTCATCTACTGCAGAAGTAATCTGGCTTGCACGATCAGCAGATTCATTACAAAGATTATTGGTATTGTTTACATTATCAACAAGGTTACTGGACGCAGAACGAATCTCACCAACAATACTCTGTAAGTTGTTCTGAAGAATAACTGCTGCATCAATAATCTGCTGTCCTTCTTCTACTGCACTAGAGAAGTTCATATCATTGTTAATATAACCTTCAGATAAAGACTTGGTAACGGCTGCAACCTTCTTTAAGGAAGAAGCAATCTTGAATGCAACAAGAGCACCAACGCCCATGAATACAACGAATACAATAATACCGCAGACAATACCACGTGTGGTAAGGCTCTTACATTCTGCGAGCGCTTCTTTCTCATCAGCTGTGATTACACAGATATCACCGTCTTCGGTAACAGAGAAACCAGCGTACTTAATCTCACCCTTATATTCGTAAGATACCGCTGCGTCTGCAACTTTCTTGCCAGATACAAGAGACTCTACAATACTCTTTACACAAGAGTTTGATACAGCATTGCCAATCTTAGAACTGTCTGGATGATACATCATCATACCACTACCATCTACAAGAGTCGTAGAGGATACAATATATACATAGGAACCTGGCATACCATCAAGCTTCGTGTTTCCAAAAAGAGAATTTAACACTTCATAATCGTCTGCCGTTACGCAGCGCTCTCCTATTTTCTCTTCCATCTCCCACTTAACAGTTTCTGCTTCACTCTTCATATTAGCCAGAATACTGCTCTTTAATAATTCTTCTGACTTTGGTAAGGTTAAGCTGATAATCAGCACAACGGAAGCGGCTACTGCTACAAAAATCGTAAGAACGAAGCACAGCAGCAAGTTCATTTTTTTCTTTCTCTGCATAACATGTCCTCTCCTTGCAAAATAATAAAAAAGATATTAGGCACAGCAAAATAGCCATACCCAATATCTAATTATAATACATTTTTGCACATTTTGCACAAAGAAAAACAACTAATTTTCGTCTGGGTGTTTCAGCACATTGCCCATATACTGCTTGGATGCTTCATCCAACTTTCTCTCTTCAAGATTTTCCAGCCAATCGCCATAAGGTGTTTCGTAGGAATGCGCTCTGGTAGAAACGCTTTTATGAAGCTTTACGGCTGCCAAAGATTTCGCTACCGGCTGTACGGTGCCAGCACCTGCAATACATCCGCCAGGACAAGCCATTCCTTCCAACAGATAGCCGTCATACTTGCCAGCTTTTGCCATAGCAAGAAGTTTTCTGCAATCTCTTAGTCCATCTGCTTTCTCTACCTTGATTTCACGTTCTGGATCCATCTTTTTAATAACATTCACAACCGCTTCTGCTACACCGCCGCTGTAAGCAAAAGCGCGGCCATCACCAGAACCACCATGCATGCAGTCGATTTCGGGAAGCGAATCAAAATCCACTTCCTTTGCCCGAAGCATACCCAAAACTTCTTCAAAGGTTAAAACAAAATCCACATCACTTCGGATGGTTCTGCGGCTTGCCTCTAACTTCTTTGCTGCGCAGGGTCCAATGAAGGCAACCTTACATCCAGGATGTTCCTTCTTAATTAACCGCGCCGTTAATACCATGGGCGTCAATGCCATGGAAATACATTCTGCCTGTTCCGGGAATAATTTCTTTGCCATTGCAGCCCAGGCAGGACAACAGGAGGTCGCCATAAAAGGAAGTTTCTCCGGCACTTCATTTAAATAATCTTTTGCTTCTTCAATAGCACACAAGTCTGCACCAATCGCAACTTCAAACGAATCTTCAAAGCCTAACGCTTTAAACATGGAACGAAGTTTACCAGGAATGATGGACTTTCCAAACTGTCCAGCTACCGCAGGTGCTATCACCGCATATACTGGCACCTCACCCTTAATTGCCTGAATACACTGGAAAATCTGCGCCTTATCAGCAATCGCGCCAAAAGGACAGTTCGCCAGGCACATACCGCAGGATACACATTTATCCTGATCAATCTCTGCTCTGCCATACTCATCAGAATGAATCGCATCCATACCGCAGGCTTTTGCACAGGGACGTTCCTGTTTATTAATAGCGCTGTAAGGACATACGTTCACGCACTGTCCGCACTTAATACATTTTTCCTGATCAATAAAAGCCTTGCCATCCACAAAGCTAATGGCGCCCTTAGGACAAACTTCCATACAAGGATGCGCAAGACAGCCCTGACAGGTATTGGTTACACGGACCAAATTTTCAGGACACTTATGACAGGCAAACTTAATAATATTAATTAAAGGTGGCTGATAATACTTTTCCGGCTGTGCGCACTCTAACGCGCCATAAGAGACTGCCGTTTCCTCATCAGCACTTCGCATCGGAAGGCCCATTGCGAGACGCATACGCTCTCTGACAATAGCACGCTCTACGAATACGGAGTCTCTATACACAGCTTCCTCACCCGGAATGATACGATAAGGTACCTTTTCCATCTCCAGAAGATCGCCACCTTCATACTCATAAGAAAGTCTTGCTACTTCTGCGTATACCTTTTGTCTGATTTCATTGATAGAGGTATAAATTCCTCGAATACTTCCAGCCATATCTCTCTTCCTTTATGAATAAATCTTGGGAATACATGTGGTCCCATTACTATCATTTTAGCATAAATCCCACGGGGTTACGAAGTGTGTACCAGCACGAATTCTTATAGGGGAATTTTAAACACTTTTCCAGCCTCGTCAGCACACATGATGACAGGCGAATGTTCCAGTGTTTCCTCCTGTAAGGCCTCAATATACGCATATTCTTTCCACATATGCATAGGGAAAATAAACCGTGTCGTCGTTATATTGCAAAAGGCTTTGATGCCTTCGAAAATATACGTTCCCAGCCCCGGTTCTGCTGGGAGGAAGGCTACGTCAATGGTTGCCCCCGCTATTTTCTCCATTTCCCGCAGGAACAAAGCTTTACTGTTGTTGTTAATGGACTTCGGGTAGGATTCTTTCATCCAAATATTTAAATCTCCCGCGTGATAGATGGTCTTTCCATCCACCGTAACGAGATACGCCACACCTCGGTCATTACTCTTTAACGTCCGAATCTGTAACTTACCCTCTGTAAATTCCTCATCATAACGAACATAGCGAATCTGCTGTGAGGTCGCACCCACATAATGCAGAATATTACGTTGGGTTATCTTTTTCTCTGTATCATAGGAAAGCAGGAACCTTGCGTCAGCAAGCGCAAAGATATCTGGATTAAAATGATCTGCATGCGCATGGCTTACAAAGACATAAAACGGCTTCCCTGGATCTCTCGCGGGAATTTCTTCCTCATAATAATCAAATAACATGGTGGCACTTTCGGTCTCCACAAGAAAGCCAGAATGCGCCAGATACGTAACCTTCATCATACGCTGTATTACATCCTTATCCCGGCTTATATCTGCACACCGTACTGTGCCATAAACGTCTGCATTTCTTCGTAGGTTGCAAATTCCTTCTGGTATCCATGCACCCCATAAGGAACCTTTCCCTTCTGAATGTTCTCCTTCACGTCATATTCTCTTGCGAAGATAAAACCACTTTCCACATCAGCAAGCTTAAAGCCAATTTTATTGTCTCGCCCCAGAACGCCAAAGAATATATCTTCATTACGTTTAATATACCAGTATATTTTTCGCCAGCTGTGGGCACGAACCAAATCTCTGCACTTATCTATTTTTCGCAGGGAAAAACCACCATTCCCCATGGTAATTCCATCCCCTTCTTTTTTACAGCAGCGAATTCGTTTCATCCTGCCCTTTTCATCGCGGGCAATACTCCATTCCCAAATACGTCTTGCAGGCTGCCAGGGGGCACCAATATAATCAAACCCCATATCCATAAATTCCTGCAAACGGTTTTCATTCTGCAAAATCGTAGCATCCGGCTGCGCAATCAGCATATAGTCATATTCTAAAAATGCTTCATAAAATGAGGCAGAAAGAAGCAGTTTATTATACCCATTAATGTTCTTAAAAAACTTGTCAGGGAAGGTCTTATAGGCGGCCTCCGGAAATGTCTTTTCATAATAAGTTCTATCCAGATTTTCCGGACACTGGAAGACAATATCTTCTCCCCGCAGCACAGTAAAGTACCTGCGAACGCAGGCTTCTTCATTGAAATCAAATTGTTTTTTATAGATAGGAACAATCACAACGCAGCGCATTTATAATTCCTCATACAAATCTTCGATTGTTTCCACCATGCGGTCCCAGGAAAACTTTTCCTGATATTTCATAATTCCCGCGCGATAAATTGGTGAAAGGTCTTCTGCAAAATATTTAACAATACCTTCGGTTAAGGAAGGTACACTTTCCGGTTCCACAATCATACCCGTAACGCCATCATCCACAGCCTCCGGAAGACCACCAACTCTTGTTGCAAGAACTGGCAAATTCGAGCCGAAAGAAATCTGCACAATACCACTCTGGGTTGCTGAGACATAAGGGCACACACATAAGTCCGCAGCCGCAAAGTAAGGTTCTACTTCCCCGTCAGGTACATAACCATCTCGTATAACAAGATGTTCCTTTATGCCAAGCTCATCAATTAGCGCCATATACTCTTCTTTGGCAGAGCCAAAATCTCCCACCACGTAGAGCTTACAATCTTCTAGCTTCTTTACAATTTCCGGCATCGCCTTTAACAGCCAGTCTAGTCCTTTATAGGGACGCACAAAGCCAAAGAATAACAGCATCTTCTCTGTCTCTGCAATTCCCAATTCTTTTCTGGCATCTTCCCGATTTAATCCACGCATACAAAAGGCACTATACGTCGGATGTAATGCTCGCCTATATTTTTTCTCCGGAAAAATAGAAAGCAAATCCTTCTCATCCTCCGAAGACTGCACAATGCAGGCCCCCTTCTTTAAGGTTCCCTTCGTAAGCGCTCTGTCCATCGGGAATCGCTCATGTGGAAAAACATTATGGCAGGTAAACATCACCGGTACTTTCTTGCGTATGCGGCCAAGCAAACTTTGATAACAGGGTGCAAAATAGGGATGCCACCACTGCGCAAGCACTAGGTCAGGCTGAAGCGCCAGGATTTCTTTTGCTGCCTTTCCCCAATTAAAAGGATTGGCTGTATTAATCAGAAACTTTGTGTCCTGAATTTCAAACGCCTTATTTGAATAATCCCGTTGTTCTTTCTTCATAAGTAGTTTCGGATACTGCAATGAATAAGAAACGGGAATCACTTCATATTTTTTTGAGAGAGCCCTCACCAGAAGACCCGTGTAATGAGATATTCCACCCTTGTAAGGATATACGGGACCTATCACTACAATGCGAGATAATTTTTTCATCATGATTTCTACTTTACTTATTTATATATACACGGAAGGTAATATACTTTTCACACCCCAGATTTTTCGCAACCAAAGGATGCGTTTCGTAAGCATGGGATTCCTGACAGTGCATTGCAATCCCCATGGTCTGCATAACCAAATATTCGGCCGGGCCATACTGGGTTCCCTTTCTGGTATAAAACGCCACTTTGCCTTCCTGCATCAGTTCTTGGAGATCTGCCTTCCCAAATCGTTCCATAAGTTTCTTTTCTACCATAGGGCTCGCCGTTAGCCACCCGCCTAGAAGAAGCGTATTATCTGGTTTATCCAGATACTCCGTTGCCCTAAATACCCTCTCCGTTGCATTGCAAAAAGCATATGGATCTAACAAGTGAAAACGTTCCTGGTTTTCTTCCAAATAATCATTTTCTTCCCAGAAGGAACGATTTAACGTGTACTGGTAGCGATAAGCAGGCAGTGCCATTAATCCACTATACATCCCCGCAAAAATCGTAAATATTCCAAGTAAAATCCACAAAGGCATTTTTTTCTTCAATGGTTCTTCTTCCAGAAATACTACTTTTTTCAAAATGGAGACAGCAATAACCATTTCCCACAGATATAGGGGAACGGTCACACGCTCCGGATATCTTCCCGTGCCCATAAGATAGAGCATAATTACACTGCGGCAAGCAAAGACACCTAAAAGTAGCAGAAGGCTTCGCACAAATGGGAACTGTTTTCTATGACGGATACCCTCTGCCAGAAATGCAAGAAAGAGTAATGCATAGAAAATGTTGTAATATAAACTCATTCCCTTTAAGGACTCTTTAACATATCTTGGAATTGCCCAGAGCATTGGCTTAATCAGTCCAAAATCATTCTGCGTTCTTCCGTACTCTGCATATACTTCTAATGCATTCTTTCCAAAATCCTCTCGCAGCATTAATAGCTGGCTGCGATCCATAGCGATTTCTTTCTCATTTAGTCCATGCTCTTCATAATAAGATATCGCTGCGTCATCTTCATAAACATTATAGTAATCAAAAACTTCTGTACGAAGTTTGTTATATTCCATATATTCGGTATGCGCTTCATCCCGATAATTATGCGCATGGTCAGCGAAAACCATAAGTCCCAGAACGACCAGTAGGCCCACCAAGAAAAGAAGCAGTCCCCTTCCTTTTGCTTTCCGCTCTTCTTTTGCCGAATATAAGAAACGGGTGCAAAGGGCAACTAACACAAAAGGCATCGCCATAAAGCAGACTTTGTCTCTAAGTTCATAAGCTAACAGGAAAAATACAAAGGCCTCTGCATACTCTTTCCAATCTTTTCTTTCCGCATAAGGATTTAATAAAATAACCAATCCTGTCGCTGCCAAAAAACCGGCAGTCAAAGTGTAAGTCGGCATTAATATATATTTTAAAAAATAACCCAAAAATACAGACACACTCATTAAGGTCAGGAAAAGGGTTCCACTCTTTGTTTTTTCTTTCAGAGCTAGTCGTCTGGAAATTACGCAGATGGAGACAACCATCGTTGCAAGCTGGAATACTCCAAACCACTGGATCGCTGGAATAATACGATAGAGTCCCGCCATAATCCCAGAGAAAAGAACACCCATATAAATCGTATCGGTTGAAGGCGTTCCCGTCATACGGCCATCTAAAATAGAAACAATGACTCCATCATCAATTGACCCATATAGGGGCACAAAAACAGCGATGAGAATGACTGCAATTATAACAATAGGGATGCTTATGTTTTTTCTGGTCATAATGAATTTTCCTAGTATTTCTTAGTGCATGCATAGGCATACTACTATTTATTATAGCTCTTTGCTGTCCTCCAACCTAATATATTAGTGCTTCCCGATAAGTCTCATCGTTATAATTCATCTGATAAAAGTCATCAGCAGGATTGCCGGTGCTTTTCTCCTCGCAGGTGGTTTCCACTAGATTTCGTCCGTCAAACTGATAAACCATTAATTCCTCTACATAATTTCCCATAGGGTCCGTTCCACTCCAAACATTATGTATATGGCCATCCCCACACACATAGGTATTATAGGCCCCTGCTGCTGTATGGCGATTATCTAATTCACCCACCAAAACCGCTTGTCCATCAATATAAGAATATATCGTGATATTCTCCCATCTGAAATTATAGAGAGTCATACAAATCAGTTCTGGCATACCATCCATATTGAGATCTCTGACTACGGCGTATTCTATGTGGCTTCCATATTTTGCAATATTTTCATCGGACGAGAACGCAGCATCATAGAAATCATCGTCGTTCATTTCTGCCGCTGGCATTGCACTTAGAATCGTATAAAATGCCTGCACTGCCGCATCCATTGTTTCTGTCTCTGCTACAGGCTCACCAGTCTGCTCTTCAGCTAACGTTTCACTTGCCCCCTCATCATTAAGTTCCTGCATGATTATGGCATCTATTTTTCCCTCAAAAATATTGTCGCCAATCTGCTCCTGAATTCTTTCCATCAGGTTAATCGCATCTCCGATTTCTCCGACTTCTATCAATTCATTAACTCTTTCTTCTACGGTATTTTCCAGTTCGTCACGAATCGCCGTACTATCTGTTTCTACGAAACCATCTGCCAGCGTATCAATGGCGCCCTCATAATCTCCAAGACCTTCCTGTGCCTCCGCCTTACCAAGATATGCTTCTTCACATTTTGGATCAATATGAATGGCAGCATCATACGCAGCTCGCGCCTGCTCATAATCCATTTCATTTAAATACTCCCTTGCTGCTGCAAGTTTTCTCGCAAGTTTTTCCGCCGGACGATTCATACTGATAATAATGAATGCCGCAATTCCTGTCACAATGAGAACAATTGCAATAATTCCTGGGACTAATACTTTTTTATTCATAATTCCATACTCCAAATTCCTGTTTTTTCGTTTACGCTCACACATTTCTAAAATGCTAGGGCAAACGGAGCTGGCAGTGAAAACATAACTAACTAAAGCTCTTTGTCTACTTCGTCACCATTTTGGGAAACTGCCGTCTGAATTTCCTCTTCATCTTTTGCAGTAGCAAAGTCAGACTCTGCATTATTTATCGGCGCATTAAGATATAGATTCTCTAATAGATTGGTTTCATTGCTGTCCATCTTTTTCTCTCCCTGATATTTATATTAATACATACGGATTCTATGCTTACTCATCCGCCTGCTCTATGCGTAAAGGTTCAGGCTCGGTCGATCCACCATGTACGCAGCTAAATATGCTCATTCCCATAATAACGTTCCAAATAAAAACAATAAAAGAAAATACAACCCATCCAATTTTATTTTCCTTTGTGCGTTCTTTCTTCTTTGGCTGTATCTCTTCGTACGCAACATCCTCCTGTGTTAATTCTTCTATCTCTTCATATATGACTTCTTGCTGCGTTATAAAATTTACCTCAGACCAGGGCACCGTCTTATCAACTGGCTGTCGTTTTGCAACACATACTGTCTTATCCTCATTTACAGACACAGGCGTTCTTTCGTAAGGAACAGGTCTATTTCCAGCCGAAGCTCTCTTCCCCGAAATCTGCAATAAAGCATTTTTAAAACTGGTCATCGTTTGGAAACGGTTTTCCGGACGCACTTCCATCGCCATTAACAGGGCTCTCTCCTGCGCCTCCGTAATATTCACGCCAAGCTGTCTGGGGGGAACAAGATCGTCTTCATCCATACGATCAATAGAATCCGATGGTTTCTGACCTGTTAGTGCAACGTAAAAACAAACACCTAATGTGTAAACATCTGTGTATGGGCCCTGACGACCTCTTCGACTATACTGTTCTTTGGGGGCATAACCATGTTTTAATAAAACATCCAAGCTGCGGCTCTTGTCTCCCAGGCTATATCTGGCAGCCCCAAAATCAAGAAGTTTTACCTCACCACTATGGGTAATATAAATATTATCCGGTGTTACATCACGATGAATAATCCCCTTAGCATGAACGGCCTCTAACGCCTCCATCACAGGAAGAAGCACTTCCAATGCCTTTTCGTACTCGATTTTCCCACCATGCGCTGTTAACAGACTATCAAAGCTGATTCCTTCGATATATTCCATCACAAAATAGGCGGTGCCATTCTCTTCAAAATAGTCCAGAACATTTACAACGCCTTTAATATTGGTGAGTTTAGCTAGCGTATCCGCTTCCTGTAAAAAGCAAGTCAATCCATAAGCAAAATGTTCTGCGCGCTCCCCAGCAAAACTCGTAACCGTTGTTCCTGTTCTTGTGGCCAGGTAATCTGGGAAATATTCCTTAATTGCAACCTTGCTTTCCTTAACCTGATCATAGGACATATAGGTAATGCCAAAACCGCCTTGACCAAGTACTCTTTCCAAAATATATCTTTCCGCCAGCACTGTACCCATAGGTAAGGCCAAATGATATGTACCACTCATAATTTTTCTCCAAGCTCTATATACGGATCTGTTTTATAAAGCCTTATTCATTGCTTCCTGTTTTCTCAATTCTTCTACTATATTTTTTCTGCTGTTTACGAGTTGTGATAAATGCAAACACTGCCAGCGGATGAATTAGTATTTCCAAAATCGAGAATATATTAAACACCATCCCAAATGCAAAGATTAAAACATCATATACAAGCATTATGCCGGAAGCAATTCCGCCTATAACATAGAATGCCACCCATCTTTTGGCCGTGAAAACCTTGTTACGCACAGGTGTTTGAAAAGCATAAACCACAAATAGCAAACAACAAATTAGGAATAAGGCTTCTGGATACATTATCAGTGCAACCAGATTGGCTGCTGCCAAAGCCAGGCATGTCACTCTTTTCCCAATTACTTTTTTTCTTCTGCTGCTCTCTATTTGTATCTCCTGATTCGCAGCAACTTCTATATTCGCAACATCTGATACAGGAGGTTCTTCTGACTCTTTAATCGGTTCCTCCTCTTTTTCTCCCGAAAGATTGCTGTCTGCCTGTTCTTCAACGAATGGTATAAGCACTTCCTTATTATCTGCTTCCACAGTAGCACACTGCGGTTCCCGAACCTGGTCTACTGGCTTATGTGGAATAAATGCTACTGTTTCGCCTTCATTCCCAGTAATTGTATAGTTCTGCTTTTCCTGACTCTGCTCAACGAGCGTCTGCTCTGCGGGGGCTACCATTTCTTCTTCATGCGCAGTAATTGCAACGCTCTGTTGCTCTAAACTAAGGTTTTCCTGACTCTGCTCCACAGCCGTTTGCTCGGTGATTGCCTCCGCTTCTTCATCCTCTACGATTGCAATGCTCTGTTGCGCCTTGTTCTTCGCCATCTGCATGGGTGCTATAAATGCTACCGTTTCGCCATCATTTGCATAGCTGCGCGAATACTTCTGTCCTATTGTCTCCTGCGAAGGCATAGCCGATGATTTACTATCTTCTCCGCCGTCTGTAACTTCCTGTACCGGCTTCGCTACCTCTACAGGATGGAATTCCTGCGCGATTCCCAAAAGCGCTGCCTTAAAGGCTGTCATATTCTGAAAACGCTGCTCCGCCTTCACCGCCATCGCAGTTAAAATAGCGCTTTCCTGTCTATCGGTAATATCCACACCCAACTGACTTGGCGGAATTAAGTCGTCCTTATCCAAACGTTCGATAGAGTCCGACGGTTTCTTTCCCGTTAATGCAACGTAAAAACAAACACCTAATGTATAAACATCTGTGTATGGGCCCTGACGGCCTCTTCGGCTGTACTGTTCTTTGGGGGCATAACCATGCTTAAGAACCACATCCAGACTACGGCTCTTATCGCCAAGGCTATATCTTGCAGCACCAAAGTCAAGAAGTTTCACTTCCCCATCATGGGTAATATAAATATTATCCGGCGTAACATCCCTATGTATAATCCCCTGAGAATGCACAACTTCCAGTGCATTCATAACGGGAAGAAGGACTTCCAACGCCTTTTCCATTGTGATCTTGCCGCCCTGCGCTTTGATATATTCGTCGAATCGAATTCCATCAACATACTCCATGATGAAATATGCGGTTCCATTTTCCTCGAAATAATCCTGCACATTTACGACACCTCTAACATTGGAAAACTGTGCCAGTGTCTTTGCTTCCTGGATAAAACAGGTTATTCCATAGTTAAAGTATTCTGTGCTTTCTCCCGACAGACTACTTACTGTACTCCCAGCTCTGGTAGATAAAAAACTCGGAAAGTATTCTTTAATCGCTACACTCTTTCCAAGCTTCTCATCCTTTGCCAGGTATGTTATTCCAAACCCACCCTGTCCAAGAACCTTTTCTATTCTATATCTTTCCTGCAATAGTGCTGCGATAGGCAGCGCTAATGGATAATTCTCACGCTCTGGCATAACTGTCTTTATACTCCCTTTTCCTGACGCCCCCTAAATGTATAGTCCACAAAACGAAAAGGAATGCCAAGCGGCATCCCATCGGGGCAAAATCTATCATTTCACTGACTATGAAATCGTTTTTACATCATAATCAGATTATTGCCATTTTTAATATCGTACTGCTGAATAACATCAGACTCCGCAAGCTGATGATTGGTTTCTTTCTCAATAAGAATCTCATTCCCAGAAGATACATATCTTCCACCGCTGAGTTCCACCACTGCCTTTGCAAGAAGGCGTTTCACTTCACGAATTTCCAAAAAAGTAGGAATCCAAATGTCATATTTTTCAGAAATAACGGGTACCGTTAATGTAACTAATACTTTATCCATTTGCTTTTCTCTCCAAGTTATCTTTCGAAAATTAGGCGTAGAACCACGTTCTACGCCTATTCTCTAAAAGTCATCTCTAAAAGCATCTAATTTCCTCATGACATCCATGAAGAAATCTTTACTTGTCGTCGACAAATTTTCGAAGCAGTGTGCCATGTCTTCTAAAATCTCAACCTTCGCTCTTTCACAACGTTCAATCCAGGAAAGATCATCGATGATTTCCGTTAAGACACTATGGCGAACACATACGTCTCCCTTATGGGTATTAAGATACTCCTCAAAATATTCTTTCGTCTCACGAGCTTTTATCTCGTTTTCATGAACATCAAGCTTATGCGCCTTAACACCCTTATAATCGATACTAATATTCATTACAGTAAGGGAACAATACTAGAAACAGCCTTTACTGCAGTATCAACTACTTCAAGCTGATCCTTCTGTACTTCTCTAAAGTTATTGATGCTGGTATTTAAAGCCTCACTCTGTCTGCCTAAATCCTGCATAGTATCATTGTACTTCATACGAAGGGAATCAATCTTCTCATGCTGATCACGAACCGTTTCAATCTGCTTCTGTAATTCCTGGAAATAAGTAACAGCATCGTCACCTTCAAAGTAGTTTGAAACACGTTCCTTTAAGTTCTGGAGCTCGGTTAAGTGACCTGCTAAACGATCTCTGTATGCCTCTAAGCCCTGAATCTTTTCCTGATAAACACTTGCGGTATATTTTAATACAACTTCTTCTGCCATTGTTTTTATCCTCTCTATCTAGAATTACTTGCCGCCACCTGAAAGCCAGTTGCCAATTCCGGTGAAAATATTACCTGCGCCCTGTCTAAGGTTTCTAAGCATATCATCTACGCCATTTGCAGCATTCTGGAACATATTTGTAAGTGTATTCCATCCTGTTGTTAACCCCTTACCAAGTTCATGGAAAATGTTGAGGATAGAGTCACCTTCGAAAGGAGTTTCTTCAACATACTGTGCAACCTCTGCCAGTAAGTCTGTAATTCTCCTCATTTCAGCATCGTACTCAATCTTCCATGCTTCCATTTCGGCTTCGTTCATTTTAAAATCTGCAGCCATTTCAATACCTCCTAGTTTGTTATTTTAATTCTTTTTATTCTATCAAGAGACTCATCAAGCATGCCCATCTCCTTTTGTACCAAAGCACGATAAGCATCCAAAAAGTCGTCCCCTAAATAGTTCTCAATGCGCCGAGCATCATTCTCCAGCACTTCTTTTAATGCATTGATTTTCTTATGCATTTCTTCAGTTTCTGCATCTTCAAACATCATTTCACTCTACTCGAAAATATTAGCATCCAATGGATCGTCGCTTTCCTGCGTCAGTAAATCTCCACAAGGCATCTGTACCAAATGATAAATTTCACGGTACTTCATAGCACCCTTATTCGCCTGGGTTGCCTGCAACATATTATGGCCATCATCACGCGGTAAAGAGCATAATCTCTGCTTTGAATAGTTACCACCTACAAGCAGGGAAACCTGGTCAAGTTTAAGCGCAACAGCCATTTTTGTATTACTAATTTTACCACTATCCAAAGGATACATGCAAGCAATCACATAGCAATTGGTACCACGCAAACGGCTAAACATCGCACACAATCCGTCCATGGAAGAAGGATCATTTTTGAAGATTTCACCAAAGTCGTCGAGATCCTCCAAAAAGAAGAAGAACGGCTTTGTATTCTGCTGCATATACTCAAATACACGATTAAATCGCTCTGCGGCTTTCTTCTCTACAAGGTTCTCCTCCTGGATTACTTTGGTCATCTTTCCGCCACGATCCACCAAAATATTGGAGAAGAACTGCACGAGTTCTGGAATCTTATCACTTGTTATCGTAACCTGCTTCACTTTCTCATTGCTGTCCAGCGTATGCTCCTTATCAAATATGGAACCACTGGATTTTTTAAGCACGAGAACATCTGCATCTTCCTGTGAAAGCGCATAAAGCAGGTTATTAATGATCGGCTGTACACCCGTTGCATTACCCATAAACACAGAAAGGCCTGTAAACTGTTTAAGTGGCAACCGGATATGCTTTGCATCTTTTTGTGAATACACAAGCGACAGCGTTCCAGGTACATGATTCTTTGCAAAATCCTGGAATGTCTGGTCTTCCGGAACTACCGGAATGCCGCGCGCCTGCGCAAAATCCTTGTACTGCTCATTAATCTGCTGTACATAGTCTTTTGTTACTTTTATACGTTCTTTGTCATCGATATCCGCAAAGTATCTTGCATACTGGATTTCCAAAGGTCTGTCATCAACAACAGCCGTACCACGACCATTCTTTTCGGGCGGCATATATCTGGTTCTGACAAGCAGAATATCTCCAATTTCATAAGAGTCCTTTAATTTTAAGGTCAGTCTGCTTCCCAGTTCCTGACGTTCTTTAACAGACGTATCCCCAAAATGGTTACAGGTCAGAATAAATTTCACGCCATAATTGGTACCATTCTTAGCGTATTCATGTACCATTCTTGCGTGTGCAGCACCGATTGTAGTGTCGCTCATACTGGGGAAATTATCAATAAATACCAGTATCAGCGGAAGCGTCTGCAAGGATCTTGCCGCTTCAAAACTGGTTACTTCCAATTCTGTAAATAACGCTTTTCTTTCTTTAATGATGGAATCCAGCGTTTCAAAAATCTTCTTAATATATAAATCTTCCCCTTCGCAGGCCATCGCACTGCAATGCTTGAGCTTACGCAAGCAGTTCATATTTTTACCGGAACAATCTATCATATAAAAATTAAATTCTTCCGGTGTATATCTCTCTGCAAGAGATAAAACCATCGTCTGCAATACCGTAGATTTACCAAATCCAGTCTCACCCGCAAGAAGAAGATTTCGACAATTTTGGAAATCAAACTTATAAGGAAACTGTGTCTGTTTCTCCGGATCATCAATCATACCAATATAGGCATATAATGGTTCGTTCTCCTCCTTGGGCGTATAGTACTGCGTCAGTTCTTTAACATCGATGTTATCAGAAAGGGGTTCCTTCCATAACTGTCTGGGGGAAATATGCATCTCCTCCGCCATATCCGATAATGTCTGTACAATTTCAACAAGCTGGGAATTACCCGTTCCAACCTTCACTACCTCTGGCTTTACAGAAAGAACCTTCTGTCCTACCGCATCAATGATACTGATTTCATCATCCCTGTTCACCACAACGCGGTCCTGGGGTTCGTAAGGAGCTCCTGCCCATGCAGACTGTCCCATTGCAAAGAACTCATTGTTACCAACCTGCAAGAAGAAACGTCCACACTCTTTAATCATCGCTGCATCAGGACGACCAATCATATCATTACTATCATTCCGGTCGGCAACCTTAAGACATACGCTAAACTTTGTATTACTCTTAATCTGGTCGTTGACAACACCAGCCGGCTTCTGCGTTGCAAGGATAAGATGTACCCCAAGGCTTCGTCCAATACGCGCAACACTAATTAGGTTGTCCATAAACTCTGGCTGCTGTGCCTTTAATTCCGCAAACTCATCAGAAATAATGAACAGATGCGGCATAGGCTCATCCACTACATGATTTCTATATAAACGCTGGTACTGATAAATGTCCATCGTACCTTCATTGGCCACACTCTTTGCGTGATTAAAGACTGCCTGTCTGCGCTTTAATTCACTTTCTAACGAGCGCATGGACCTCTGAATGGCTGCACCATCCAAGTTCGTAATGGTTCCTACAAGGTGAGGAAGATGAATGCCTCTGTCTGGATCATCAAATGCACCAGTTAAACCACCACCCTTATAGTCAATCAAAACAAAAGCAACTTCATCGGGATGATAGTTTACCGCTAACGAAAGAATATAGGTAATAATAAACTCCGACTTACCGGAACCAGTCGTACCTGCAACGAGTCCATGCGGTCCCTGGAACTTCTGATGAAGATCCAGGCAAAAATGGGTGCCATCCTCTGCTATACCAATCGGACAGGAAAGCGTCTTCATCGGATTGCTTTCCTTCCATCTTTGCGCAATATTAAGATGTTCAATCTTACCTACCCCAAGCATTTCGAGGAAGGACACCGTCTTCGGAAGAGCCTGCGCACGGCTTGCCGTCTTTAAATTGGTATTCGCTAAAACACGCATACTTTCTTTTGCTATCGCGGCATCGAAATGATCCATTCTAAAATAATCATCATTCTTTTCGATGTTTCTAATGTAAGTAAGCGCATTCTCGCCAGAAGGGAACAATTCAAAAACCTGTCGGCTTTCCTTTGGCAAATCATCAAATGCAGTAATGACACTAACGCCGTGGGAAACATCCTCCTGCATCAGATCCTTTATAATCTGGATACCATCAAATATCTTTTTGTTTAAAGCAAATACCAGATAGTAAGGCTTTGTCTTCAAATACTCCACTAACTTCGGTGCATCGTCAACACTATCACCAATTTCACGCTTTATTTCCTCACCGAGCTGGTATGCCTCACTGCTATTGGTTGCAATAAAACGCATATCTTTATACGCATTCCAGCAATGCGGCAAGTATTTAATAAATTCAATGCGGTCCAAATCTTCCTGCTCTAATATGAACATCATCTTCACTTCATCATAGCTATGAAGGAGTGAAATCTGCATAACAAGACGCTCAATCAGATTCATCGCAAGATCATGCGGTCCTTTAATTGCACAGACCGTGTTTTCAATAAGCGAAGTTCGAATCGGCGCATCATCAAGATAAACTGGACGTTCTGCCAGCGCCTCCATCCGGTCACGAAGCACGTCATCATCTAACGTAAATTTCTCCTTCTGGTACACAATCTCTGCTACCAAAGGAAGCTTTCCGGAGCCCAATCGTACCTCTAAGAAATCATCATCCTGCTTTCTTCTTTCCCAAAGATTTGTTTTATACTGCGCATAGCTTAATACCTTGGAAAGGGGCGGATAATTGATGGTAAGAACGCGCATTTCTTCTCGACGCTCTTTTTCGATTTCCACTTCTTTCTGGTTCAGATATGCCGTATATTTTGCGACACGCGTATCTTCATATTCCTGGCGCTCTTTCTCGGTGTATTTTTTAGACATTAACGGAAATGCTACCGAGCTTACCAAAGTCGCAACATTACCACGCATAGCACCCATAGCACCACTAAACATAGAACCGCCAAGCTGCAACATAAGCGGCAGACCATTACCATTCATGGACATCGGCGGACCATCTAACTGAATATTTTCCGGCTTAAATGCAACGCGTTTTCTGGGTCTACGATTAAAGAGTTCGTCCTCTTTATTTTCAACAATTGCTTTTTTGCTTCTTTCCTCAAACTCATCTTCTTTGAGCGTCAGTTTTCCACTCTGGATGCTAACACTCTTGTGGCCGGAGTTAATAGACAGATAATCCACGCCTACAACAATTCTGGCGCCAGCAATATAAATCACGTCACCCACGGCCAGTGTCTGCTGTTTTACGAGACGCTTATTAACAAAGGTACCATTCTTACTATCGTTATCAGCAACAACCCAAGAATTCCCACTCCAACGAAGATATGCATGGGGTCTTCTTTTGGAAACAAAACTGGTATCAATCCTAATATCGCAGTCCGGCGAACCACCAATTAAAATATCGGACTGCTTGTACGCCTTGTAGTTATACAATACAGCCGACTCACTGGTAGACTCTTCAATGAATAATGCATTCCCGATTCCAATATGATTGGCAGCTACAATGGTTTCCCCAGCGATTTCGATTTTTCGGTATACTTCACCATCAAAAGCACTAAAATCTACCCTTCCGATTCCTTCCAGATACCATTTGCCATTCTCTGCAATAAGACAAAAAGCCTCGCTCAATCTGATATTACCAATATCTTCAAAGCAAAGTCTTCCCTTCGGCTCACTGGGCAACCATAACTCTTCCATTTCACCCGTCTGAAGCATAATATTCACATTATAGCCGACCATTTTATTACCTCGTAATCTAAGAATTTCGTAAAAAACGCCAATCTTTCAGACTGGCGTTTATTCTAAACTTTCCTTAACTGCTAAGGCAGCTCCGATGATTTCAATCATCACATCTATAATTTCATTCCGGGATGGAAGGGTTCTGCAATGCAGAATGGCCTCTTCTAATGCCTCCGGAACATTATATAATTCCAGGAATTCTCTGCGTCCAAGTTTTAATGTCTTACACTTGCCACGACGTACAAACTCCATAACACGAATAGCATCTTCCTGCTGGAAGTCCGCTTCCATCAGGTGTTCGAAAACATCCTCTTTTGTAAAGAGCGGATATTTTACAAACCACTTACTTCGATAAATCTTGCGGATGTCCTTCTCATCATAGGTCGCCATAGACAAAGCTAGCACATCGCACATCTGCCAGAAATTCTTTGGCTTCAACGTCATAAACAGAGCCCGGGTATAATCTGACGGAATTGCACTGGCAATATCCTGATAGGAAAGGGCTCTAAAGTCTCTTGGAACAATTCCCTTTTCCTTCAGCATCAGATTAATCCAGGTGGCATTCACACACAGCAATAAATAGCCATGACTGCCACTATTAATCATGTATTTGTAGCCTCTGTTACGCACGGTTCTCTCTCCTCTGTGGCTAAAAGCAAAACCACAAGGCTTATTATACACAAGAAATAGGGATTTTGCCACCCTAAAACCCATATATTTTGTGTTTTTTCGCGGTATTATCCACATTTTGTTGTGGTTACGCGGTTCTGACGTTTTATCAAATTATCATTTATCTGGTTGAAATAAAATAGCCCCATACCACAAGATGTTGTGGTTGGGGCTTACTACCCTATTTGCAAGGTATACGCACTTACTCTACCGTTTTCAAAAAATCCTCCATCATCTCCCGTATCACGGCAAACTGCTGCCTGGTTACCGGATTTTCAGAGGGGAACTCCATCATTTTTGTGAGGAATCCCTGGTGCTTCATGATCGATAAACTTTTTGGATACTCTAATTCGTAGGTTAATGAAATATGTCCTACAACGTGGTCGATTGCCGTGCGTTTAAGCGCTCTTGGCGTTGCCTGCTTTTTCGCGAAATTTTCCAAAACTTCCTTGGTAACCTCTGCATGATACAGTTCATCATGTGTCACATTATAAATATCTTCTAACTTTGTCTCCATATTGGCACGGATAATATCAATTTTATCGGCATCTCGAAGAATTTTGGCATAAGGAAGAACATCCTCTTCTACGCTTTCTGGAATACGATACATGCTATGGACCGATATCGCAGAGCGCACAAAATTGTCTAGTCCTCTGTCGTCATACATTTTCTGACACAGCCCCTGCTCATATAGGAGCTCACAGCCAAAGCTGGCGTGGTCTACACTTTCGGCATCAATAAAGGTGTCATAACGGCGTAGTTGTTCAAAACGCCCGATATCATGCATCATTCCCACAAGCCACGCTAAATCTGGATCTACCTTCGGAACCGTCTTAGCAATCTCTTCTGAAATTTCAGCAACCTTATAGGTATGTCTGATTTTCAAATCCACCTTGGGGTCTTTTACATCATAATCCTTCACATAGTCCGCAAAGGCTTCTTTGGTCTTTTGTTTGTTGATGCTGTACTGTGTTGGAATCATATTCTTCCCTGTTTCTCTTTATCGCTTAACAATATTTTCTATATTCATAAAAAAGCCCTGCGCTTTTGGCACAGGGCTTTCAATTATTCTAAAATTATGCTTCGGGCTCTACGTCAGAAGTACAGTTAGGGCACTTGCAAGCCTTCTTAGAAATCTCGCTCTGGCAGAAAGGACAGATACGAGTGGTCTTTGCAGGTTCTGCTTCCTTCTTCTTACCAATCGTCATAAGCTTATTAATTCCTTTTAATAAAAGGAAAAGAATGAGTGCCATGATTAGGAAGTTGATGATTGCAGAAATGAAATGTCCATATGAAAACTCAGCACCATTGATGGTAAAGGAACCACCTACTGCAACGCCGCCATCTTCCGTTGTCTTACCAGTAATTGCCTGGATTAAGGGGGTAATAAAATCAGAGGTAAGTGCAGTTACAATTGCCTGAAAAGCACCACCAATAATTACACCGACAGCGAGATCCATTACATTGCCCTTTAAAGCAAACTTCTTAAATTCTTCCAAAAACTTCTTCATGATGTTTCATTCTCCTTTTCTTTTTTCCACTTTATATAAATATGAGGGTTCTACCAGACCACTCTATTTATTCTCATTCTCTGCATTCTGTAAAAAGATTTCATGCATGCGGGGATTGGTTCTCTTTAAAGATACAATCTCTGCACCGGGCTTACTTAAAAAGCAGTGACTACTCTCGCCAGTTGCACGAAGCTGTCCAGTTTTTTTATCGGTCATTTCGTAGGAAATATTTAGTCTAAGACCATCATACTTCTCCACGACCATCTTAATTACTACGGTGTCCTCAAAATAGCTCATCGCTTTATAATTACAGCTTACAGAAAGAACCGGAATCATAACGCCTTCCTTCTCCATCTCACTATAAGGAAGTCCTAGTTTGGATAGCATATCGCACCTTGCTTCCTCCATCCAACGGATGTAGTTGGAATGATGTACAATTCCCATCTGGTCGGTTTCATAATAATTTACAAAATGTTCATAGGGGGGCAGGTTTAGAATTTTCATACGCTCACCTTATTTATCAAATTATTGCCGAAATACACAATAAATTTAGTTTACACAAAACCGCGTTATCACGCAAGGGTAAGGCTCATTTCATTGCTTTTCTTATGCAAAATCAGTATAGTATATATTGATTTTATACATTTGGAGTACCTATGGTTTTTTCAAGCTTGGAGTTCCTCTTTTGGTTCTTCCCAATCTTTTTTCTCTTATATTTTTTAATCCCAGCAAAAGGGCGTAGTTTTGTCATTCTAGCAGGTAGCCTCTTTTTCTATGCCTTTGGCGAACCCCTCTACGTATTCATTATGATTGGATCCATTGTCATCAATCACCTCTTCGCCCTGTGTATCTATAAATTCAAATTAAACAGTACAAGACGTATTATGCTCATTCTTTCTATGGTCGTAAACTTCGGCTGTTTATTCTTCTTTAAATACCTTGGCTTTGTCTGTGGTATCATAAACGGACTCTGTAAGACAAATCTGAATCCGCCCGAACTTTCTCTCCCACTGGGAATTAGTTTCTATACCTTCCAGATGACTTCCTATGTTATTGATATTTATAGAAGAAAATATAACGTAGAAAAGAACTTCATTCATTTTGCAGCTTATGTTTCTATGTTTCCACAGCTTATTGCCGGTCCCATTGTAAATTACAACGAAGTGGCAGAAGATATGAAGGATCGCCATTCTTCCTTAAAAGATGTGGAGCAAGGTTTTATGATTTTTATCCTTGGTCTTGCATTTAAGATTCTCCTCGCCAACAAAATATCTTCTCTATGGGCAGACGTGGAGTCTACTGGCCCGCTTGGCATCAATGCAGCAACAGCCTGGCTTGGCGCCTGGGGTTACTCCATGCAGATTTATTTTGATTTCTTTGGCTATTCTCTTATGGCAATTGGACTCGGAAGAGTCATGCATTTTAGATTCCCTGATAACTTTGACAGCCCTTATATCTCCACCTCTGCAACAGAGTTTTGGAGACACTGGCACATCACCCTAGGCAGATGGTTTAGAGAATATGTTTATATTCCTCTCGGCGGCAACCGTAAGGGAAAAGGACGTCTGATTTTCAACACTTTTGTGGTATGGTTCCTCACCGGACTTTGGCACGGTGCTGACTGGAACTTTATCATTTGGGGGCTATTCTTCTTCCTTCTTCTAATGCTTGAGAAGCTTGGACTAAAAAAAGTATTTGATAAGGTAAAACCTCTGGGACATCTTTATGTCCTATTCTGGATTCCCATTTCCTGGCTAATTTTCAACGTATCCGATCTTACCTTGCTTGTGCAATACTTAAAGCGTATGTTTGGCGTTCCCCTTGATGGTGCGCCCGCATTTGATGGCTGGATTAAGTTTAGAGGGCTTATCGGTACTTATTGGTGGTTATTACTCATCTGCTTTATTTGTGCTACCCCGCTGCCAATGTATCTGTTAAAACGTTTTAAAAACTCTACGCTTTTAAAACTCATTCTATTTGCACTCTTTGGCTACTGCATCTATCAGATCGCAATCAGCACCAACAATCCATTCCTCTATTTCAGATTTTAAAGCAGCATAAAAAAAGGAGCCTAAGCTCCTTTTTTATTTTCCCATTTATGGCAGTTGATTGCACAGATCACGTACATGTTTTTCCAGTCTTTCGACCTTTTCTCTTGCCGTAAAGATATTGCCAGCCTTCCCCATTACCTCTAAGATTCTGGCTTCTTCCGCTAAATCCTTCGCTCCAATCGTACGCGCCGAGCTCTTAATGGAATGTGCATGTAGAGTAAAACTTTCTACATCTCCCGCCGTCAAGGCATCATATAATGCCACTACCATGGGAGGCACATCGTCCTTAAAGGTTTCCATAATGATGGATACCATTTCTTCACTGCCGCAATAACGAATGGCTTCGTTTATATCGATTTCAGCAGGAATGGCTATGCTCTTACTTTCTAATTCTGTCTGCGGCTCGTAAGTGATCTCTTCCTCATAATCCTCGTAAGAAACAAGTTCCTCTTCTCTGGTAGTCGTCTCCTTTAAGGCGTCACGAATACTCATACGCACGGGAGCAGGCTGCTTGATTACGGATGCCACACGAACCGGCTTCTTTTTAGCCTCTTCTGCTGCAAGTCTTTCCGCTTCTTCCTTTTCCTTCGCTTCCCGTTCCAGTCTCTCTGCCTCTTCTTTTGCTTTGTTTGCGGCAATCTTTTCCTGGGCTATACGAATGTTCTCCGGATCCATGACCTGTTCTAAATTCAGCTTATGTTTTTCTTCCTTAACAGGCTCCTTGGCTGGTGCATCCTTATCCTCTAATAAGTTCGCCGGAAGATAATCCATAATTGCCTTTTCTAAATGTTCGGAATCAATCGGCTTTGGCAGGAAATCAGAAAATCCTTCCTGCTGATAGCTTTCCTTGGCGCCAGATACCACATTGGCTGTGAGAGCAATGACAGGCGTTGTTGTATTTGGTCCACCCTGTTCTTTCAGCGCATGTAAGGTCTCAATGCCATCCATACCTGGCATGCGGTGATCCAGGAAGATGATGTCATACTTTCTACTCTTCGTCATAGCCAGCGTCTTTTCTCCGCTGTCAGCTGTGTCCACACGCATTCCAGAATTCTTTAACAGTCCTGTAACCACCTTTAGGTTCAGGGACACATCATCTACAACCAACACGCTTGCTTTGGGTGCAAATAGTACAGACTTATAAACCTTGGCTGTATCGCGCAGATTATAATCAAACTTTCCAATAGGCGTTTCGTCCTTCACTTCCTGTCTTAGCGTGAAGCTGAATGTCGATCCTTTTCCATACTCACTTTCTACGTCTAACTTGCTGCCCATCATCGTAAGCAGTCTGGTAACAAGCGCAAGACCGAGTCCCGTTCCCTCTATGGTACGATTGCGTTTCTCATCTAATCTCTCATAGGGAGTGAAGAGCTTATCCATCTCCTCCTTATGCATACCAATCCCCGTATCTGTTACAGAGACAAAAATATCGGTGGTGTTGTCTTCCTCTGTGTCACGCTTCTCGACTAACAACCTAATCGTACCTTTTTCTGTATATTTCACAGCATTGGTCAGTAAATTCATAAGAATCTGCTTAACGCGAACGTCATCACCAATTAATAGCGTCGGAATATCTTCTGCAACCTGCACTTCAAAAGTAAGCTGCTTATCCTTTGCCCGAACAGCAATCATACGATATAAGTCTTTAATAATCTCCTGCAAACTATATTCTGATAATATAATTTCCAGCTTGTCTGACTCGATTTTAGAAAAGTCCAGAACATCGTTGATGATTCCCAAAAGCGTTTTTCCAGAACGCTGAATATCTGCAGCATATCCAAGGACATTTTCTTCCTTGCTTTCCCGCAAAATCATTTCGTTCATACCCAGCACCGCATTAATGGGCGTACGTATTTCATGACTCATATTGGATACAAAAGAAGTCTTTGCGTCACTGGCATGTTGCAACTGATCATTCTGCTCTGCGACAACATTTAGCAGATGACGTAAACCGCGACTGTATAGCGTATAGGTAACAACAATCAGGATAATCCAAACTGTGAAAAACGCGATGGTAAAAATCGTGGCCTTCACAACACCAGCGTTGTTTCCCATATCAAAAGATTTCGGGTCACAACGATATACATATAACCAATTCGCGCCTTCCAACTTCTGTACAAAGATGTCTTCTCTTTCACCCGATGTAAGTTCGTAACTCAAAAAAGCTACCGCTTCTGTCTTTGCTTTTTCAAGTGCCTCCTTCGCCGCCTCTTCACCAGCAAGTCCAGAAAGGATCGTCAAATAATTCTCTCCCACAGAACTTTCCGCTCCATTAACAGCGGCGCCACTTATAATCTGATCATTCTCGTCTAAAAAGAAGCCTCTGGCATTGTCCATGCCATCCACCTTCATGCTACTCTCCCTAAGACTATCGATAGTGTTTGCAAATACAAGTGCGTAGGGCAGTCCTTCGACAGTCACTGGTGCATAGATACCAATACCTAGCCCTCCATTAACCATCTCATAGGGTTTTGTAAAATGGTTTGCAAAGCCATTTGTCTGAATTTCCTGCTGAATTGCCAAAATCCCTTCCGACTCAGACACTACAGTTTCTGTGGCTTCCTTCTCTCCTGGGAAAAGTTCGTAGGCCGTCTCACCGTTCATGGGAACAAGTGCGATTTCCCCATAAAAATCACTCCAGTAAGAAAGATAAGCTATCGTTTCAGGCAGAGATAACTGTTCACCAGAAATATACGTAGAATACCCATGAATGATTCCATTCTGGCTATTTAGTGAGCCTTCAAACTGCATAACCATACCCTTTATCCTGTTATGATTGGAAAATTCATAACCAGCAGAAGCCTGCTGTCTCATATTCTTCATCACAGAATAAAAAGAAAACATAAATACAATGGCAATCACGATGTTAACACCAATCGCAATAACCATCATTTTCATTCGATTTTTTTGATATCTTGTCTGTAAGTTTTGTTTACTTTCTTTCATAAGGTTCCTTTTGTATTTATTCAGCGATGGTGCGCATTTTTAAATCTGGCATCAATGCACTGACTTTTGTATTCTTTGGAACGGATTTCGTTACAAAGGTATTACCGGCAATCACAGAATTCTCGCCAATTACCGTCTCGCCACCAAGAATAGAAGTATTGGAATAAATTACCACATTGTCTTCTATGGTTGGGTGACGTTTAACGCCATTTAAGCTCTGTCCGCCCTGTGTGGACAAAGCACCAAGTGTTACGCCCTGGTAAATCTTTACATGATTTCCAATAACCGTTGTTTCACCAATTACAATGCCTGTACCATGGTCTATAAAGAAATATTCTCCAATCGTAGCACCGGGATTTATATCAATTCCGGTTTTTCCATGCGCATACTCTGTCATAACGCGAGGAATCAGTGGAATCTGCTGCGCATATAACTCGTGCGCCACACGATATACAAAAATAGCATATATACCTGGATAAGAGAAAATAATTTCCTCTTTACTATTTGCAGCAGGGTCGCCCTGTAATTCTGCCTCCACATCCTTCATAAGCATACTCTGAATAGCAGGCAGTTTCTGTAAAAAGGTAAGGGTATGTTGCCTTGCCAGTTCATCCGCATCCTCTTCTTTTGTCTTTCCAGCAAATAAAAGACTGTTGCGAATCTCTTCGTAAAGCATTTCATAAATGCCGGCTAATGTATTCCCCGCAAAATTTTCAGGCACTACCAGAGAAGTGTTTTCATTTCCAAAGAAGCCGGGAAACATCAGTCTTCGAATTTCTTCCAGGGTCGTAATAATGCGTGCCCTATCAGGCATATGTCCGCTTGCGCCAAAAAACGCAATATCTCCTGATGCATAATTTTTAGCCAAAGTATTTCCGATTTCATTAATAGTTTTTTTAATATCCTGAGACATGTTTTTTCTCTTTTCTACGTTATTGTTGTTAATTTATTCCTCACCATTCCAACAATACGTACAAAGTTTACTAGGATCAATTCCCACAGACTCTACCATATCATCTAATCTGTGGAAACGGAGAGATGTAAACTTTAGTTTTTCACAAATACGATCCACCATCTTGTCATATTCTTCCGTATTAGGATCACAATATTTCTTAATGGTTTCCTCGGATACGTCATCCCCTTCCAGTTCCTTGATTACCACACGGGTAATCAGTTCCATCTCGGAATTGGAACGGCTGAAATTGAGATATTTACATCCATATACAAGAGGGGGACAAGCAGGACGAATATGTACTTCCTTCGCACCATTCTCATACAGGTACTCTGTCGTCTCACGAAGCTGGGTACCACGAACAATGGAGTCATCAATCAAGAGCAGGCTCTTGTCTTTAATTAATTCCGGAACCGCAATTAACTTCATCTTTGCGATGAGGTTACGCTGTGTCTGGATTGTTGGCATAAAGGAACGGGGCCAGGTAGGCGTGTATTTGATAAACGGTCTGGAGAATGGTACACCAGATGCATTGGCATAACCAACAGCATGTGCTACACCGGAGTCTGGAACACCCGCCACAATATCGGGTTTAACATTATCACGCTTTGCGAGTGCCTCACCGCAACGATAACGCATTTCCTCTACGGAAACGCCTTCATAGCTTGCGGAAGGATAACCGTAATAAATCCAAAGGAAGGTACAGATTTTCATCTTATCCCCAGGAAGAACTAAGGTCTTAATCTCTTTTTCATTCATTACACAGATTTCACCAGGGCCGAGTTCTTTTACCTTCTCATAGCCAAGATTTCTAAATGAGAAATCTTCGAAAGCAGCGCACATAGCGTCATCCTTCTTACCCACTGCAATAGGGGTACGGCCATACTTATCTCTTGCCAGATAAATGCCCATCGGGGTTAAGATCATAAGAGAAATGGAACCTTCAATAACATCCAGCGCATACTTAATACCCTCAATAAAATTCTCTTTCTGGTTGATTAGGGAGGTAATTAATTCTGTCTGGTTAATCTCCCCATTGCTCATCTCAAAGAAGTGGGAATTGTTTTTCAGAATATCATTGATTAATTGGTTCGCATTATTTACTTTTCCTACGGAAACAACTGCAAAGGAACCATGGTGAGAACGAATAAATACAGGCTGCGCTTCATAATCAGAAATAACACCGATACCATATTGTCCCTTCATGGTATTGGCTTCTTTGTCAAACTTCGTACGGAAAGGCGCATTATCAATCTTATGAATTGCTCTCTCAAAGCCCTCTTCGCCATATACTGCTAAACCTGCACGTCTTGTTCCCAAGTGAGAATGGTAGTCTGTTCCAAAGAACAAATCAAATACACAATCCATCTTATGTGCTACGCCGAAAAATCCGCCCATTGTAAGGCCCTCCTATATATCATGATGATTTTATTATTAATCTGCCTGATGTCTCAGGTGATACAGTCTCTTCATACTGTACATTTCTTCGTCAGCAATATGAATTTGCTTTTCCAGATTGGTACACTTGCCAATCCATACTTTTCCGACGGCTAATATCTCTTTCTTACCAATTCTGTCTAAAAGTCTTTTATACTTTAATTGCAGTTCATCCTCTGGAATATCCGGGCACAGTACTACGAACTCATCACCGCCAATACGGAACGTTTCATCTGCAGTAAATACCTCTTTTAAAATACGTGCAGCCTCCATAATCAAATCATCGCCTGCCTGATGTCCATACGTATCATTGGTCTTCTTTAACCCATTAATATCCGCAAAAATAACACCAACATTCCGCTGATTTTCCTCATTATATTCCTTAATCTTCTCGTGGTATGCATGACGATTCTTTAAGCCCGTCATCATATCCCTGTAGCTTAAATTGTATAATTCTTTCTTATGCTTTTCTTCGCGAAGTTCAGATTCCACAAAAGCCGTAATAGACTTCATAAGAACCTCCGCATCCACGCGTCTGGTAGGATTATCCACTCCAATGAAACCAGTAATCTTCCCATGCACGCTCATAATAGGAACCACAAGTAAACTCTCTATCTGCTGCTCTGCAAGGAACGTCGCCTCAAAGCCATCCGGATCAAGATCTGCCGTAAGACTGCTGATATGCAAAAATCCATTCTTTTCGAATTCTTCAAGCCAGCGCAGCCAATCGCCTAATTCAACGTTCTGCAAATTCTCGATTTGTGGAATAACGTCCTTCTTACACCACTCATAGGTGTTATTTAATTTATTATTCTCATAATCAATCTCAAAGATGTAGGAGCGATCCGCACTGTAATATTCGCCCACAAGACCAAGAAGTTCCTGAATTGCCTTATCAAAATCTGTGCCCGTTGTAGTGACTCTTACACACTGTATTAGCGTCTCTTCCAGATAGAGCTGTTCCTGTAAGGACAAAAGTTCCTTGGAAATATGCTGAATTGTGCCTAGGACCTCAATGACATTCCCCTCTTTATCATAACTGAGCGGGAGCAAACTGGCGCGGCACTTTCCTGTATTCACGTCCACAAAATCAACACTTAATATATTCTTCTTTCCCAGTCTTTCCGCTATGGTCGCAACATCAAAGAATTCCAACATCTTCGTTAAGAACATCGGCTCCGTAAATGCGCGAACGGTTGATTTTAAACATTCCTGCGCACTGCTGCTTGACTGCAATTCTTTTTCAATCTGAGGCTGCGCAGCAACTACAACACAACGATCCTCCTGCAAACGAATTGCAACACAGGAGATAAAATTCTTCGTCATAGCATTGGTAATCTTCGTCTTTAATGCGATATCATCCGTAAGTTTGTTTAGTTCTACAACATCTAACCGTCTGTACAACGATATATTCTTGATGTTAAATATCTCCATCACGAGCGTACAAAGGCCCACTAACCAAAGAACGTAAATAGGGATATTCAGCCAGCGCATAATTTTATCAACATCCAGTTGATAGCTGATGCCAACACGCAAAGCCACAACAAGTGCTACAACATAAATTGTAGACAGTATATAAATCACCAGACTTGGCAAACGTAACTTTTTATAATGCGATTGCACCTTGTCTAACTTAGCAATCTGCAACATACCTGCCACCAGAGAAATCGGCACAACAATGCTGGATATACCACGAAGCAAGCCAACCGATAACACTTGTTCAGGGTACATCCGTTTCAAAATAAGCCCCACCGTATAGGCAGTGATAGAAACGGCAGTTAAATAAAACATCTTGGAAAATAAGGTGAGACGGCTCAAAATCATAATAAGCGGAATCAAAAGAAGAAATGCACTTCCCAAAAGCACATTATCTCTGTTTCCGTTCGAAAAGATGCCCAGCACCATAAGAAGCTGGCAGACTAGTTCTGCCAGAATTGTGAACATCATGAAAGAAAAAAGATAGATATAATTTCTTTTAAGATTCAAACTAACACTCCCAAAAACTGCATACAAAAACTCACCTTCTATTTTACTCCTTTTCCCTAGGAAAATAAACTAAAAAAAGCCTTCCCACTCTCGTGGAAAGGCTTTCTAAAACACTTATGAATCTAGATGCTCATTAGCCAAGAACAACTTCTACGGTGTGCTCGCCAGAAGCCATAGCAGGTACAACATTACCTTCTACTGCATTACCATCAACGGTAAGGCTCTTAACACCCTTGCATACGTGGTTAGGGTTCTTAACGGTAATCTTGTAGGTTGCGCCTCTGTACTCTCTGGTTGCAGTAAATCCGTCCCAAGCTGCAGGGATAGAAGGATCTACCTTTAAGCCATCGAAGTCTGCGGCAATACCAAGAATGTACTGAGAAATTGCTACCATGTTCCATGCAGCAGTACCAGTAAGCCATGAGTTCTTACCCTGACCAAAGTTCTTACCAGTCTGTCCGATATCGGAACCAGCATCCTTACCACCGATCATCTGACCATATACATAAGGCTCCGTCTTGTGTAAATCAGAGGTCTCCTCGGTAAATGCAGGTGCGATTTCAGAATAGTACTTGAATGCCTGATCGCCTTCACCAGCGTAAGCAGCTGCACAGATAATCCATGCGTTGTTGTGTGTGAAGATACCAGCATTCTCCTTGTATCCACCAGGATAAGTAGAAATCTCACCATACTGTACATAGTACTTAGTGAATGCAGGATTGTTTAATACAAGACCGTGCTTGGTATTTAATCTCTCATCGATTGCAGCAAGCGTCTTCTTGGTTGCATCAGCATCGATGTCAGACATAATTGCAAAGCCCTGAGGCTCGATGAAGATCTGGCCTTCTTCACATTCCTTAGATCCCATCTTCTTGCCTTCTGCATCGTATGCACGAAGGAACCAATCGCCATCCCAAGCTGATTCCATCATATTAGCCTTCATCTTGTCGATTTCAGCCTGTGCCTTTGCAGCTTCTGCATCCATACCAAGATGTTTAAGAATTGCAACGTAGTTAGGACCAGCATAGGTGAAGAGTGCTGCTACCATTACAGATTCAGCAACCTTAGAGTAACCACCCTCTGCGGCAAACTTAGGATTGGTGTAGGTCTGGAAGGACTCACCAGGCGTATCGGAATAGCAGGAAAGGTTTACACAGTCATTCCAGTCTGCACGCATTGCAAGAGGAAGACCATGAGGTCCTAAGTTGTTAACGATGTGATAGAAAGAAACCTCTAAGTGCTTCAACATAGTCTCAGCCTTAGACATATCGTTGTCATAAGGAACCATCGTATTTAAGAAGTCCCAATCACCAGTTTCTTTGATGTAAGCAGCAACGGAAAGGATGAGCCATAAAGGATCATCAGAGAAGTCACCACCGATGTCAGCATTACCCTTCTTGGTAAGAGGCTGATACTGATGATAGCATCCACCATCTGGGAACTGGGTAGAAGCGATATCAAAGATTCTTTCTCTTGCTCTATCAGGAATCTGATGTACAAAACCAAGAACGTCCTGGTTACTATCACGGAATCCCATACCACGACCGATACCGGACTCGAAGTAGGAAGCGGATCTACTAAGGTTGAATGTAACCATACACTGATACTGGTTCCAAATATTAACCATACGGTTAACCTTGTCATCAGGTGTTTCAACATTGAGGATAGAAAGAAGCTTATCCCAATATGCCTTGAGGTCTGCCATACCCTGTGCAAACTTCTCAGGGGTGTTGAACTTCTCGATCATCTCAAGAGCCTTCACCTTGTTGATAGTCTTTCCATCAGCTTCAAACTTCTCAGCAACAGGCATTTCAACATAACCAAGTACGAATACTAAGGTCTTTGTCTCGCCAGGCTGTAAAGAAATCTTCTTGTAGTGAGAAGCAATCGGAGCCCAACCATCTGCAAGAGAGTTGGTTGCCTTGTTATCAATAACTGCCTGAGGGTTGTGGAAACCATTGTAAAGTCCAATGAAGGAATCTCTATCGGTATCATAACCATCAATAGGCTCATTTACAGAATAGAATGCATAGTGATCACGACGATCTCTATACTCTGTCTTATGGTAGATTACAGAATCCTTAATCTCAACACGACCAGTAGAGAAGTTACGCTGGAAGTTGTTGCTGTCGTCCTGTGCATCCCAGAGACACCACTCAGCGAAGGAATACAGAGAGAAATCCTTTGCTGCAGAACCTTCGTTGGTAAGAACTACCTGCTGTACTTCCCCGTTATAATCCTGGGGTACAAAGAAGGTAACCTCTGCCTTTAAATCGTTCTTCTTACCGGTAATAACGGTATAACCCATACCGTGGCGGCACTCATAAGCATCAAGTTCAGTCTTCACAGGAGACCAACCAGGATTCCAGATTGTACCATTGTCATTGATATAGAAATAACGACCGCCCATATCGATAGGCACGTTGTTATAGCGATATCTTGTGATTCTTCTAAGACGAGCATCTTTGTAGAAAGAATATCCACCTGCCGTGTTAGAAATAAGTGAGAAGAATCCCTGTGTTCCAAGGTAGTTAATCCAAGGATAAGGGGTTCTGGGCGTGTCGATGACATACTCTTTTCTGACGTCATCAAAGTGTCCGAACTTCATTGTATAACCCTCCTAAAATAGTTTTTATTCGCGTCTTCCTGACAGCTTTACAGGTGCACGCAGTTAATGAAAATTATAGCAAAGAAAAAGGGGCTTGTAAATTGAAAAAGCCCCAAATCACTCGTTTACACATTATGTTTACCGTTTGAAAATGATGTGGTTTCCAAGCCCTGTCTTTTCGGTGTCATAATCCGTTCGTGAAAGGGTTGTAAGCCAGTTTTCATAATCGTCCTCACCCTGTATCCAGATAAGATCCGCCGTCTTTTCAGGGAAGTATGCATAATAAAAAGCTAACATTTCTCTTCTGTAACTTTCTTCCCCCTCATAATATGTCGCATAGCTTGCATTCTCTCTCCCATCTGCCAGCATGAGGTAAGCTCCATACTCCACATCCATATAGCAAACCTTCTCGCCCTGCATTTCTCTCATCACAGCAGCATCTGCTAAAACCATTTCCAAAGAAGTTTTCGTTATCGCCGTCGTTTTCAGTCCTTTTTCTGGACCCTCCGCAATCTTTTCCTGAAGACTCGCTACTCCAAGCGGCTCCCAGAATGCATCCTTTGCCCGGAATGTAATGGTTGTACCAAGGGCGACAAGAATAGAAAGAAGACTGCATATAAACACCAGCCGTTTCTCTGCCTTCTTTTTCTCAGCCTGCAAACATTCTGCCAAATACTGCAAGATAAATAAACTGCCCGCCACGGAGGCAATGACCATCACCGAATAAATATTATGACTCTTCTGATTCGTGGAAAGACTGATGCAAAAGCTATACAAAACGCCTGGAACATACATAAACCAAAAGGTCTTCCAGTCTTTCTTTTTCAGTGCAAAAAAGGCTGCCAATCCAGGAATTGCTAGTGGAAGCACACAGAAATTTACATACCCATCATTTGATACATAAAATAACGCTGAATAAACTACCGCAAGTAGCAAACTGACTGTTCCCGCATATTTCTTCACCGCTATAGTGGTAAATACCAGACAGGCAATCAGTAGCGCCGTTGCAATCAGAACAGAACGGCTGCCAAACAACGTTTCAAAATATACCTTAACTTCCCAAATGCCGGCTCCCCCATGCGTCGGATTTGAGAGAATTCTGGATAAACAGTCTTTCAGCAAGGCCACACTAAAACCCCTATGGCTAACAATCGAAAGAAGCGTTGCGAACGCTAAAATCGCGGCCCCCAGTGTAAAAAACAGCCAGTTACCAGCACTCTTCTTTCCTTCTTTTTTCTTTATTATCCATGCGAAATACCCTATTGTATAAAGCAAATATACTGCCAGCAGATAAGGGCAGCAAATCACTGCTGCCGCGAAAAAGAAACCAGCAAGGCACAAGAAGAAATTCTTCCCTTTTCCAGCATCTGGCAAAGAAAGAAGCGTTGCCCCGCTCAGCAAAACAAAGGTAATTCCCATTCCATTGTAATTAAAGTTCATCATGTTGAATGGTGTATAAACAAGAAACAAAAGAATTCCCGGCACGCATTTGTTGCCATACTTTCCGCGCAATCTCCAAAACATATATAGCGCTGCAAAAGAATGAAGCGCTACGTACAGATAACGAAACAGTAAAATGATTCCCTCGCTGTCTTTCTTTACCAGGGACACCAGTTTCATAAGCGGTACTAGCAAAATTCCAAACGGCTGGCTGATAAACCATTCATTTAGTAATAGCGCATCTCCCCCAGCTAGACGCTTTGCTAGCGCCAAATAAAAGCATTCATCCTTTGCCGCATATCCCATAGGCGCTTTCCACGCTAAAAAGAGCACTCCCAAAAGAAAGAGAATTGCTGCTACAATTGTAAACTTTTTATTTTCTGTTTCTTTCATAACGGCTAACAAAACCTTTCTGCCATAGCGCAGAGAATACAAGGGTCAACGCAAACGTGCAAAGACAAAGCAAAATGCCAATCCCTCTTTGAAATCCAAATGGCCATATTTTCCCAGCCAAATTAAGCACATACTTTATAAGTACCTGGTGTATCAGGAAAAATGCCATAGTAACATTGCCGAAGAGAACAAAGGGGCTTCGATTTGGTATTGCAAACACTTTTCCTGCTGTTGCAAATGCAACAAGAAGCAGTGCCGCTGCCGGAAGTTCTAAAACGACGTAGATGAAACTTGTATAAATACCATTTGCGCCCATGTAGGCAGCCAAACCAGATACTGCCCCGGCAACCAGAAAAGAAACGCATAATAATACTGCACTTCCTGTCCTAGAACGGATCTTGCTATCCAAAGACAAAGCGCATAGCATTCCGCCTATTAAATAATCTACCAGGCGAAACAGGGGATTAATATAAATCAGCCACATTGCGCTTCTATGATTTCTAAAAAGAATCGTCCAGCCCAAATCGACTAAAATTAGTAGTAGCAGTACTGGCACAACTTTTATATGTTCCGCCAATCGCTTCATCCATTTCAGAAGGACATCCCCGAATACTGCAATTGCCAGCACAATTGTCAAATACCACGCCACACCATTATAAGAAAAATACACATGATAATCTGGCACAAGTCCCTGCACCATAAATATGTTGGCAATAAAGGATAGACCTGCTTTGTGTACAGCAAGCGTGCGGTTTTCCGCCTCCATCACCTGATTAACCATAAACGGAATCGAAGCAAGCAGCATCAGTATATGTAGAAAATAGAGTTTTCCTATTCGTCTTACGATGTTCCGCCAAACAGCAGGCTGCGTCTTTCTGTTCACCGCAGTCTGATTTTGCTTTTGTTTTTCCATAGCAAGATAGCCAGAGAGCATTAAAAAAATACTTACCCCCAATGCGCCTGCCTCACTGTTTACGCCATGTAAACCGCTGCTGTGATAAAAGAAAATCGAAAAAGCAGCAACAGCCCGTAAAATCTGCAAGCCATTATTCTTTTGTGTGCGCTCACCTGCGTCCATTCTATCTGTCGTCTTCATTCTCTAACGAAAAGGCACCGAAGGGGTGCCTTTCAAAATGTACTTTACTTCTTGTTCTGATATTTATAATCCAGCCACGTCTGCTGCAACTGCTTTGCAGCACGAACCTTTGCCTGAAAACGATAGCCATCCTTCATAATACATACGCCATCGCTAAAACTATCAATATAATCCATATTTACCAATACCCCTCGATTAATGAGAAGTATATTCTCCCAGTCAGACACCTTTTCTTCCAAAGATGTAAAACTCTGTTTTGCCACGTAGATATTCTGTTCGTCATCGCATACATAGATTGCATGTCCCCGAACCGATACAGACACTAACTTTTTCTGGGGAATTCGAATCGTAAGTCTTTCCGAAAACACTTCCAGATATTTAGAAGCAGATAACTGTTCTGCCCCCATCATCTTGATGCACTCATCCATAACCCTGTGCACTTCTTCTGGTTCTGCCGGCTTTGTCATATAGTCAAAGGCATGGCAGGTAAGTGCCATACGGGTATGTTCTTCGGAAGCTGTCAAAAAGATAACAGCTACACTAGGATCTACCTCACGGAGTTTCAGTGTTGCCTCAATACCATCCGTTCCAGGCATATACACATCCATGAAAATCAAATCGAATTTCGACGGTTCAAAATCATGAAGAAACGCATCCCCTGTCTCATATTCACTTGTGGTGATGGCGATTTTTCTTTCAGCACCATATGCGCTTAGCGTAGATTTTAAAAGAATCCGCAGCGTAGGCTCATCATCTACAATTGCAATATTCAAACAGTATTACTCCATTCCATATCTTTTTCCACATTCCATTATACATAAAAATAGGGTTTTCGGTAAAGACAAAGCTTTTCCATAAAAAAACTGCCACAGGTTAACCTGTGGCAGTCATTGTCTTAATGATTAGCAGCCCTGCTCAAGTGCAAGGGTTCTGGTGGTGATATCACAAACCTCAGAAGGTCCGTAGTACTGGATTGCACCGGGATAGGTGTAAGCAGTCTCAACAGCCCACTTCTCACGATTTGCAGCAAAGAACTTGAAAGGTGCTCCATCAAGTTCAACAAGTGCCTTACGGATAACAGGCTTATCTTCACCATTTCTTCTTTCCATATTCATCATCTTGGTGATAGGCATACCACCTGCAACCCACTCTTCAGCAGGCTTGGAGATATTGGAAACCTTGGAAAGATATCCGGTATAACCATAGGAAATCAGCATAAATGCGTTGTATCCTAAGGAGTAGCAATAGTCAGCATCGAAGTTTGAAGGAAATGCACAACGTCCTTCATAACCGAAGAAGTGATGTAATGCACTGAACTTCCCCTTGTAGGTACCTGCTGCCTTACGCTTAGCAAGTTCGCCCTTAACAAGTTCAGAGAAAAGCTTCTCAGATTCGATTAAGGATACCTGAACATTACCGTGAGGATCTCTCTCTAAGAAGAGCTGCTGCTGGATACCCTGAGGAAGAAGATCAAATACTGCAAATGATTCTGCAGTTAAGCCCTTCTTAATAAATTCATACTTGTCGTTCCAAGAAGGAAGTGCGTTGAACGCATCGGTCTTCTCGCCAGCAAGAAGTTCGTTGATTTCAGCGATTAATACGGAGAACTCAGGAACGAATTCTACGATACCTTCGGGGATGATTGCAACACCGAAGTTGTCACCATTTGCTGCTCTCTTCTCAACAGAATCAGCGATGTAGCTGGTAATCTGAGAAAGAGTCATCTTCTTTTCCTTAACTTCTTCGCCGATTAAGCAGATGTTAGGCTGGGTCTCAAGTGCACACTCAAGTGCAACGTGAGAAGCACTACGTCCCATAACCTTTACGAAGTGCCAGTACTTCTTTGCGGAGTTTGCATCACGCTCAATGTTACCGATAACTTCTGAGTAGGTCTTGGTTGCAGTATCGAAACCGAAGGATGCTTCGATATCTTCATTCTTAAGGTCACCATCGATGGTCTTAGGGCAACCGATTACCTGGATACCAGTATTGTTTGCTGCCATATACTCAGCAAGAGTAGCTGCGTTGGTGTTAGAGTCATCACCACCGATGATTACGATAGCGGTAAGTCCATTCTCTTTTGCATATTCTGCAACCTTAGCAAACTGCTCCTTGGTCTCTAACTTGGTACGACCAGAACCGATGATATCGAAACCACCGGTATTTCTGTATGCATCGATGAAAGCATCATCAAAAGTAACATAATCATTTTTAAGAAGACCGTCAGGACCACCCTTGAAACCAAGAAGTTCATTGTCCTTGCTTGCAGCCTTTAATGCATCATAAAGACCAGTGATAACATTGTGTCCACCAGGTGCCTGTCCACCAGAAAGGATAACACCTACAACCTGCTTCTTGGAGGGAGCAGTGCTTGCGCCTTTAACGAAGGTGATTTCCTTCTTACCATAGGTATTAGGGAATAAAGCCTTAATCTTGTCCTGGTCTGCTACGGACTGGGTATCAGCCCCTTCCTGTACACAGATTTCTGCAACACCGTTTCTGAGCATGCCGGGAAGCTTGGGGCTATACTCATATCTGGCTTTCTGAAGTGGTGAAAGATTCATGATTTTTCTCCTTTATATAAATTTTTTAGTTTAAAACTCACTAATCTATATTGTAAAAAATTTAACCCAAAATGTAAACTTATTTCCCCCGCATCCTTTGGCTTGAAAAATAAGGGCATTTCTACTATTATTTATATGTCTTTATTACTACAAGAAAGGTGATATTTATCATGGCAGATTGGAAAAATTTTGATTGTCTTGCTGCAACAAAAGAATTAGAAAATGCAGCAAAGGTTGACCTTACCACCGCTATGGCTGGCGAGGCAGGTGCTGATCGTGTAAAGTCATACTGTGTTCCTATGGCAGAAGGCCTCGCATTCAACTATGCAGCTAGACCTGTAGATGACGCTATTATGGCTTCCCTTCAGAAGTTTGCAGACGAAGCACAGCTTACTGACAAGTTTGCAGCACTTTACAATGGTGAAGTTGTAAATACTGGTGAGAAGAGATTGGTACTGCACCAGCTCACCCGTGGTCAGCTTGGTAACACTGTTACTGCTGACGGCGTTAATAAGAGAGAATTCTACGTAACCCAGCAGACTAGAATTGCTGATTTTGCAAAGAAAGTACATGCTGGCGAAATCGCAAATGCTAACGGCGAAAAGTTCACTACCGTTGTACAGATTGGTATCGGTGGTTCTGACCTTGGTCCTCGTGCTATGTACCTTGCATTAGAGAACTGGGCAAAGAAGAATGGCGCTTTCAAAATGGAAGCAAAGTTCATCTCTAACGTTGATCCTGATGATGCAGCAGGCGTATTAAACTCTATTGATGTTGCACATTCCTTATTCATCTTAGTAAGTAAGTCTGGTACTACTTTAGAGACCCTTACCAATGAATCTTTCGTAAAGGATGCATTAAAGAACGCAGGTCTTGATGCTTCCAAGCATATGATTGCTGTAACCAGTGAGACCTCTCCTATCGCTCACTCCAGCGATTATTTAGATGCATTCTTCATGGATGACTACATTGGTGGTCGTTTCTCCTCCTGCTCTGCAGTAGGTGGCGCAGTTCTTTCCCTCGCTTTCGGTCCCGAAGTATTCGCAGCATTCCTTGATGGCGCTGCTGCCGAAGATAAGACTGCATTAAACACCGACATTACCAAGAATCCTGCTATGTTAGACGCATTAATCGGCGTATATGAGAGAAATATTTTAGGATATCCTGCAACCGCAGTTCTTCCTTATTCTCAGGCACTTTCCCGTTTCCCTGCTCACTTACAGCAGCTTGATATGGAATCCAATGGTAAGAGCGTTAACCGTTTCGGCGAACCTATCAGTTACGTAACTGGACCTATCATCTTTGGTGAGCCCGGTACCAACGGACAGCATTCCTTCTATCAGCTTCTTCACCAGGGTACTGACATCGTTCCTCTTCAGTTCATCGGCTTCAAGCAGAACCAGGCAGAGATGGATGTAGATATCCAGGGAAGCACCTCTCAGCAGAAGCTTTGTGCAAATGTTGCCGCACAGATCGTAGCTTTCGCTCTTGGAAAGAAAGATGACAACAACAATAAGGCATTTGCTGGTAACCGTCCTTCTTCTATCATCGTTGGCGATAAGTTAACCCCTGCAACCTTAGGCGCTCTCCTTTCCCACTTTGAGAACAAGGTTATGTTCCAGGGCTTTGCATGGAATATCAACAGCTTCGACCAGGAAGGTGTTCAGCTTGGTAAAGTCCTTGCTAAGAAGGTTCTTGCAAAAGAAACCGACGGCGCACTTACCGTATATGCAGAAATGCTTGGTATCTAATTAAAGGCAAACAAAAAGCACCTCGATTCACTTTGTGTGAAGAGGTGCTTTTTTAATGCTGTTTCTATAATAATTTTTTTATTCCCGGCAGTTTCTTAAATACCCGCGTAATCAGTCCGCCGAGCAGCATGCTGATGATACACCATCCGTAAGATATGACGATGGTTGGCAGGAACCGTTCTACTTTTCCAACATAGAAGAAGTACAACAGATATTTCACGAAAGAGTCCAAAAGGTAAATTCCAAAAGTCAGTTTTCCAATACTACAAATAACCTTCCCCAATCTTTCCGGGCATTCTTTTTGCATAAATAACCATTTAACAGTGATAAACACAACAAAGGTTTCCGCAAAGGCGATAAGATCCATATATCGTTCCGAAGCGACTCCATTTACCCGAAGGTCATAACCGGTCAAAAGAACAGAGGATACCATTGCTGCTATACCGAGAATCACAAGGCCAAGAACGCGGCCGCCTTTCCACTCATTAAGCTTTAATTTCTGGTCTATATAGTAACCCATGAGAGGATAGAAGAAGGCGTCAAAGGCAACCAAAGGAAGTTTAAAATCCTCGGAAAGCGAAAGGGTGGATGCCCCACGTTCCTGCAACAGTTTATTAACAAAGGGAAGTACGATTGCCAAAAGGCATTTTAATACCAGCAGTACCGTAAACCCACTTCTGTCCATTTGTTTTGCCGCGCCACGCATAAAAGGAAGTAACAGCAAAAATCCAAGATACGCATATAGATACCAGTACTGAAAAACGACCTTGCTATCTCCCGCAAGAATGGACAGAAAAAGTTCTTTCACGCTAAAATGTGCTTCTTTTATCACTAGCAGATTTCGCAAGAAAACCATGAGGTAGGCGGCGATTTCAAAGAGGACCAACACGAGTGCTATGCGAAGGACACGTTTCTTTAAGATAGTTTTGTAATCTTCATCTTTCGATAACAGCATACTGCCGGATATCATAAAAAAGAGCGGAACATTTACCTTGGTAAAAGTCGAAATAAAAAGATAAACATTTGTCGCCACCCCCGTGGATGACTCATACAAATAGTTCCCCGGAAGATGATTAAAAATAACCAAGAAGGTTGCCATAATCCGAAGAAAATCAATGTATACTTTGCGAGGTTTCGTCTGCATATTCCTGTTCATCCTAAAATTACCCATAAATTTGTGGCTTTTCGCCAGGCACCTACATTATACCCTTAATTCCACCATTTTGTCCCCTCCTTAACCTTGACAGCAAGGCCCCTTCTTTCTAGAATGACAGAAAGATACATCTTTTATTTTTAAGAAAGGGGATTGCGTACATGAACTCAACCCGCATCATCAAAGTAGGACATCTAAGTCAGTATTTAGTTGGCTTTATCATTTTTGCCATTATTACCCTGGGCTGTTTATATATGGATTTTTTTGATGGAATGTATGGCATGCGATTTTGGGCTATCGTTCCCGGCATCTTCTTCATCGTAAATTTAAGCAATTATTTTTCAAAATATGTTGCCGTATCCACGGAATACTTCACTGCCTGCTGGGGTGCTTCCGCAAGCAAGTTTGTAATTCCCATCGAAAACATCGCACAGTTCTCTGTCATTGGAGATGTGCTTGTTGTAAACAGAATTAAGTTTCGTGGCGTCCCTCATGTCGAACTTGTCCTGTCCGCGCTCAACAAAGCAATCGAAATGAAACAGTCAAAAATCATGGCAGGCGCTATGGCACGAAATATGCAAATGCAATCCATGCAAATGGCACCCACCCAAATGAACAGCCGCTATTAATCATAAAGTTTGCAAATAAAAAAGCACCCGCGGGTGCTTTTCTTATTTCATTATCTTGTAGGCATGCTAGCAGGATCTGCGGGCTCTACTGTAATCGCAAAACCAGCTGCGCTAAAATGGCACTTACACCAAGCATAAGGCATCTCTGGTGTTACTGTAATCAGCGGATCATTGCAGGATCTGGTAGTGGTGTGCGTAACATGTAACTTATGGGTTCCATAAGGCACAGAGATTCGAATACTCTGTTTGTTACCGATGTGTCCGTAAGGAATCTCATCTACATAAACACCCATACCAACAGCCATACCCATAAAATTACCCATTCTATAAAGCTGGATATATCCACCTTTGTTTAGTGGACTGTTACATTTCGGACAAGATACCTGATCCTCTGTGCCATCAAATACATGTCCCTGCTGGCAGCAATGTCTTACCGTAATTTTGGAAAACTTACTAACGTCTACACCCATCGGTGCTACAGGTGTAGCAGGTGCTACCGGTGCTCCCATAGGTGCCATAGGCATAGGTGCAGGTGCCTGCGCTTGAATTAGCTGCGCGCCGCACTGTACGCAAAACGCTGTTCCTTCTACAATCTGTGCTCCACAACTTGTACAAAAAGCCATAATTTTCTCCCTTCGATATCTGATATTCAATATCTATTTTCTATTCTACCACGAATTGACTTATTCTTCTGTTTTTTTCAGTCATACGGTTCCATTTACAAGGTCTTTTATAACCTCGCCAGCCAAAATAAGCCCCGCAACGGAAGGGACAAAGGCCACACTGCCAGGAATGGTTTTCTTGCTGTTTCCGCCCTCTTCTGCCTTTAATTTCTGTTGCATTTCCGGCGCTATCTCTATCGGCGCTTCGGTAGAATAAACCACTTTCAGTTTTCGAATGCCACGCTTCTTACATTCATAGCGCATCACTTTCGCTAACGGACACATGCTGGTTTTATAAATATCCGCCACCTGAAATTTCGTAGGATCCAATTTATTTCCAGCCCCCATGGAGCTAATTACAGGAACACCCTTTTCTTTGGCCTGCATGATGATTTCCAATTTAGCAGTGACGGTATCTACGGCATCCACCACATAATCATATTTTGAAAAATCGAATTCACCCGCTGTCTCTGGCAAATAAAAACAGTTCCGGACCTCTACGTTTGCAGCTTCATTGATTTCCAGAATTCGTTCTCGCATAACTTCGGTCTTATACTGCCCAACCGTCTTACTTGTTGCAATAATCTGACGGTTTATATTGGTTACGCTAACGGTATCACTATCCACCAAAACAAAATTCCCCACACCCGTTCTTGCAAGTGCTTCTGCCACATAGCCACCTACGCCGCCAATTCCGAAAATCGCAACGGTAGCGTTTTTTAATTTTTCAATTCCTTCTTCCCCTAGCAAGAGGGCACTTCGCGAAAAAATATGTGCCATAAAAATCTTTAATCCTTTAATACTTTACGAAGGGCTTTCCCCAAAGCACCATATGTTACTGCAAAAAACACAAGATTTGCTGCATATTCTAAAAGTAGTCCCGGGAACTGTGCAATTCCCGCTACAAAACTGCCATATAAAATACAACCTGTCAGCGTATAACCAAATAGTGGAATGAGAGTTGCAATCGCAAATGCTACAAGACGCTTCACAAAATCTTTTTTAATCGGAATTTTGATGAACAGATAAAATAATAGGGGCATAATACTCTTAATGATGAGTGTCGGCACGGTATATTCTGGATAGGATGTTAAATCAGCCAGTGCAGAACCAAGCCCACCAATCGCAATACCAAATGGAAGCGGGACAAAACAGCATCCCAATAGAATAACCGTATTACCTATATTAAAATACCCCAAAGGAATCGGAATCTGGATAAATCTGGTTATGACAAAGGTTAATGCCATAAATACTGCTGAAACACACATTGTTTTGATTCTTTTGTTCATTTTTTCTCCTTACCTGTTCAAAAAAAACATCGCTACTATTTTAACATAAATCCTTCCCGCTTCGGACCATTTGTACCCGGTACGTTTGTTAAAATCGGACCATTTGTACCCGGTACAAATGTTAAAAAAATGGTACAATGGTAAAAAAGCAAAGGAGAGTCCTATGTTAGAACCCGAAAAAATCCGAAATAGAAACCTTGCCGGTCCACTGATAACTGCTCTGCAAAACAGAAATATGGAGGCCCAGTTCTGCGAAACCAAGGAAGAGGCATTAAAAGCTGCGTTAGACCTCATTCCCGAAGGCAGCGTAGTCAGTTGGGGCGGTGTGCAGAGCGCGCACCAGATCGGTCTTATTGAAGCCTTAAAGGCCGGCAACTATACTACCCTTGACCGAGAAGGTTCCAGTGATCTTGCTGAAAAGAAGGCAATTGAGAACCGCGTATTTACTGACTGCGATTACTATCTCGTCAGTGCCAACGGCATGAGTGAGAATGGTGTCATGGTCAATGTTGACGGCAATTCCAACCGCGTCTCCGCTCTCGCATATGGTCCTAAGCATGTCATCGTTATTGTCGGCATGAACAAGGTGGTTCACACGGAAGAGGATGCTTACCGAAGAGCCAAGTATGTCGCTGCGCCTATCAACGCCCAGCGTTTTGGATTAGATACCCCCTGTGCCAAAACAGGGAAATGCATGGACTGCCAGCACGAGCAGTGTATCTGCTGTGAAATCCTCATCACTCGCTATTCAAGACACACCGGACGAATCAAAGTCATTCTGGTAAATGAGGATCTTGGTTTCTAAAGCATTCTTTTTTTTACAAAAAAGGGGCTGTGAAAAAAGCATAGTCCATAAAAAAAAGAAGGACCGAGGGTTCGTAAAGAGCCCAAGGTCCTTTTTTGTGTTAAAATTAATTTGCAATGATAACTCAAACACAAACTTATTCTAATCCCAAACAGGCAGT
>JAZLGW010000005.1:0-11747 GCA_045616465.1 Lachnospiraceae bacterium
CTTAAGTTCTACCACGCCTAAATGGTCATTTACAATTACCTTTCGAAACTTGTCTTTTTTTCCAAGAACGAATATTAGAACAATAGCCACAATGACTAACAATGCGATTATTGCGATAACTAACACCTTTTTAGTAGGTGGCTTCTTCATTTCTTCACTCACTATTTTTGCCTCCCTGATAGTATTACAACTTTTACAGTATAACACGTGATTTCTGTCGCAAAAGTCGGTATATCATATCTATTTCTAAAATCCTTGGTTCAGCCATGTAAAGATATCATAGAAGGTATCGTTAGGATTTACACCCCAGCGGTTTCCACCGGGAATCATACCGCCCGCCACAGCACAAATCCAGCCATTGGCATAGGCATGTACTCTGGTTTTTCCTGCACCCCATCCTCGGCTATTCAAATCTGCTACGGTAACAAAGCCCCTAAATCCATTAAAGAATGCTGCATATCCTGGTTCGTTTCCGGTATGGTAAATGGTTTGCAGATTGGGCATATTCATCGTGGTCTCATAAGCCTCTATAAAGTAAACCGCCTCTAGTCCTAAACCACTTAAGTTGCCGGGGCGACCGTCATTTAATACAGCTCGTTTTACAAGTCCGCCAAAGGCCTGAATATTATATACCGCATCGTAACAACCCTGCGAGAAACCATAATACCAGATTCTGCTGGTATCTGCATTGTAACCAAGATCTGGCAAAATACTGTTATGCATGGAATTAACAAAGTTGGTCAGATTGAACTGGCTAATCTGTTTCCAGTTTCCTCTTCCCTTATGTGGAAAGACAATGATGCAATTGGGCCTTGCCACACCATTCTTCACAAAACTATAAAGACCAAAGCTTCCATCTCCTAATTCACCAGAAGAGGCTCCTATTCCATGAAATGCATATAAGACAGGGTAGGTTCCTGCACCATTTGGCAAATATAAATCATATGTAATGGTGCCCGCCTGCTGGTTGGTAAATAAAGTTCCTCCCGCAGTAGAAATATAAGCACTGTAATTGGTAACCGGTTTTTCCACCACAACATCCGGCGAAGAGGTGGTTGTGGTCGTTGTACCACCTTCTGTAACGGCCTGACTGGTTCCTTGATTTCCCTGGGCAGCAGCAATCTGCTCACTTTCTGGAATGTCATCGCCACCTGTATCAATAATATCGGAAAGACCATTTCCCCAAGCTACAGGACCTTCTTCCTCGGGCTCCTCTTCTCCCTGCTTCGTATCTCCCCAAAAGAAATAATACTTAATAAAATCCTCTTCCGTTTCTGCTGGACCGCCATGACGAACCATGCCCGCTACAATGCCAGCCACAAATAAAAGAACCGTAAAGTCAAACAGACCCAGGATCAATACCATTATTCTTTTTTTCTTGCGCTTTTTGGCCCGTCTGACAGCTTTGCTTTTAGACCAGTCGCGCTCGCTTACAATGGGCATATCAAAAAATCCTCGGCAAAAATCGCCTAGTGTAACACTTTATTATACTTCACATAATATTGTTATGTAAACCAAAAACCTCCCACAAATACATGTGAGAGGTTTTCAACATTCTTTTTATATTCTTTTGGTTTATCGAATTTCTTCGCCGGGTTTCTTCTTAGACTTCTTGTCTTCGTACATTAATGCATCGGCTTCTTTAAACATTGCATCGTAGTCATACCCTTTCTCTCCCCATACAAGGCCACAAGCAATGACACAATCAATTCCATCATCTAAAGTATTTAACTTCGCAAGCTCTTCTTCCCAGCGTACCTTAATGATTTCTGCTTCCTCCTTGGAAACATTGCAGGCAATCATTAGGTACTCATCACCACCCATACGATATCCGTGAATCATATTGGTTGTTACTTTGCGAATACTGTTCGCTGCCTTAATAAGTAGCTTATCACCCATCTCATGACCGTAGGTATCATTCATCTTCTTTAAGTTATTTACATCCAAGTTATAGATGGCGATAGAATCAAGGTTTCTGTATGTATCATCCTGCATAGACAGATACTTGCCCTTATTATAAAGACCAGTCAAAGAATCATGTTCGCTGTTGTAAACAAGCCTCTCGTGTAGGATACCATTCTCAATGTACATACGAACCACTTCAACAAGTGCACTTTCCTTGAAAGAATCTCTATCTAATTTTTTACCGTTTTGTAAAAGAAGGGCAAAACGCTGACCAGATACATCACCGCTTGTCAGCATGATGAAGTTATCTTCTTCCTGGCATCCATTTTCCATGAAGACCTTCTTCAACTCTTCTGTCATTACAGACACCTTAATTTCTTCATCTCTCTTAATATCAAAGATCGTTACATTTCCTTTGCCTAAGTCAATACGATCATTGTTATACTGCTTCTTTGCAAAAGTGGTAACATCTAAGTTCTGTTCACGTTGTAACAGATAAACGGTTTTCTCTGCTTTGAAATAGTCACAAAGCATTGGAAGAAGCTCGTATACAGTTTCAGAAAGCTTTGACAAGATAACACTCTGAAAAGCAGATAACTTCTTGAAAAAAGACATATATTTGGTAATATCACGGTTCAAACTCATATATTCCGTAATATCATCTATAATATGTATAGCGTAGGACTTTCCTTCTCTTGTTATAAGACCAGAATTAATCTTAAAATACTTCTTGGTCATCATATCAAGACATTCCCACTCCACACCCTTTCCTTCTTCAGAAAGTGCAGGACAGTCCTCTAACCAGGGTAAACACTGAAGAGCATCTTTTCCGATGAGTTCTCCATAGATGTCTGTAGAAAACTGATCTGCATAAACAATACTGCCACTTGCGACATCAACCATCAGGTTTCCGCCTACGCGGTCAATGATAAAACTTGCTACTTCATTTGTGAAATCCATGCTGTTTCTCCTTATTCAATGGTAAGAATATCCGCAAAGCCCGTTATCTCAAAAACTTCCATAACAGAATCACATACATTCTTTACAACCATGGTACCACCAAGTGCATTCATCTTTTTCTGGGCGCCAAGAACAGCACGAAGACCGGAAGAAGCTACATAATCACACTCTGCCATGTCCAAAGTAAAGCTCTCCACTCCCTCTACCAAAAGCGTATCTAACTCCTTAATCACTTCCGGTGCTGCTGTGGTATCTAGTCTTCCCTTTAATAAAAGAGTAAGGCTGCTTCCCTCTGTCGTCTTAACGGTTTCCATCATTATTCTATCCTCCTTCGTTTCCTACTATTATTTACTTATTGAATTTTCTTAATTATGGTAAGAATATTGGTCTTACCATCCCGTTCATAGGTTACTTCGTCCATGGTTTTTTTCACCATATAGATACCAAGACCACCGATGGGACGTTCTTCTGCTGACAATGTAATATCTGGATCTTCCTTTTCCAATGGATTATAGGCAACCCCTTCATCCTTTAATACCATTTTTGCCGTCCCATCCTCAATATGCACCAAAAAGGTACAATTTCCCTTCTCTCCTTGGTAAGCATAATCTGCAATATTGATATAAGCTTCCTCTACGGCCACTGCAATGGCAATCATTAGTTTTGGACTACATCCTTCGTCTTCTAAACATTGCTCCAGCAAGCCGATTACAGTACCTAATTCCTGTCTGATTGCGGGAAAGGTAATTTCCTTATTTATCATCTAAAAGCTCCTTTAAATATGCAAGCGATGCTTTTGCCTTTTCATATCCTGTTACTTCTAATAGTACCGACGCTTTTGGGAAAAAGGTTTCATAATATTCTAAAAAGCGTTTCCAATTAATTTTTCCTGTTCCCAAGATATCATGAGAATCATTATAAAAGTCATTGTCATTAATATGGATATGCTTCACATAGGGTGCTAAATTCTCCACCCAGTCCTGAATAGAAGTCTGCTTTCCAAAAATATGAGCATGCGCATAATCAAAGCATACGCCAAAATTAGATACATCCTCTAACGCTTTGGCAAGTCCTGCAAGAGGCATAGGAGAATCATCAAACATATTCTCTACATACACATTGATTTCGGAATACTCTTTACAAAGCTGTCTATAATAGGCTGCATTTTTTTCCACGAAGCCAGCCAAATAGCTAGGTAAAATAAATCCTGGAATTAAGCCTGTATGAAAAATTATCCCCTTTACACCCAGCTTTCTGGCAATCTCCATACTTTGCCGAACCCGCTTGTCTGAAGCACTCACAATATAGGGGTCATCAGAATGTAACGTAATATCTAAAAAAGCACCATGCATTGTGGTATAGGAAGGAAGCTCTTCTACCCCTTTGTAAAAGGCAATCATCTCTTCCACCTGCTTTTCATTATCTAGTACGCTGGGCAAAAAGAAATCATTGTATTCAAAACCAACGCCTTCTTCTCTGGCAAGCTCTAAACTCTTATCAATTTGATTCCGTTCAGGAATAATCAGAAGATTATTCATGGATACTCCTTTATGGAAAACTTTTACATAACTTCAAATACAGAATATACGACGCCGTATTTACTCCTAAATACGACTTAAGTACAACATCGTAATATCGTCTGCCTGTTGTTCGCCATCTGCAAACTTATCCACTTCTTCGTACATCTTCTCTACGAATTTCTCAGGATTATCAACTTCCTGCGTATGTGCGTTTAACATCTCGCCCAGTTTATCATCTCCCAAAAACTCCTGTTTCGGATTCAGGGCTTCGGTTACACCATCGGTATAAAGATAAATGGTATCGCCCTGCTCTAACATAAGATGTTCTTCTTTATATTTCATGTTCTCCATCATACCAAGAACAAGATTTGCCTTAATATTCATCATACCAAAGAAATCTCCTCTTCTTCTTACGAATGGAGGATTGTGTCCTGCATTAACATAAATTACATCGCCGGTATCTAAATCCATTACACAAACAAAAGCAGTTACAAACATTCCCTGCTCATTCTTATAACAGAGCTGATTATTTGCTCTAAACAATACCTCAGAAAGAGGCATACCAACCGAAGCAAAATTCTTAATATGTGTTTTTGCCATGGTCATAAATAATGCAGCAGGAACACCCTTGCCGGATACATCTGCAATTAAGAAGCAAAGGTGATTGCGATCAATCATAAATACATCATAAAAATCGCCGCCTACTTCCTTTGCAGGACGCATCGCTGCATGTAACTGAATATGAGACAACTTATTAAATTCTGTAAAATCATGCTCAAGAGAGCTATCCTGGATGGTCGTTGCAATTGCAAGCTCAGACTTAATGCGCTGCTGCTCCGTAACAAGCTTTGTAGTTTTCGTATAAAGCATGTTCATAAAGCTTCCATAAATCTTACGATTCTCAGAAGCAATTTCATCAAAGAGTTCTCTGGAAATATTGGCACAAACTACTTCTGAGGTAGCACGAACGGTTGCGCCACGCACATCATCATTAATGAGTCCAAGTTCTCCAATAAAGTCACCAGCAGAAAGAGCATTAATTTTCTCTCCGGTATTACTAAGTACATCCGTAGTACCAGAAAGAATAATATACATACCATCACTGCTGTCTGCACCAACGGTCACAATATTCTGTCCAGAAGCAAAGGTTTTTTCCGTCATTGCCTCTAATAACTGCTTGGTGCCTTCTGCAAGCGGCTTATCCTTTTTTATTTTAAAAAATTCTGCAATGGTGGGTATATGTCTTAAAATTTCTGCATTCATAGTTTTCTTCCTTTCCTACGATTGAGATTTATAGTTCCATTATCTCTGCTTTAAATATTTATCCATTTATAACTATACATCAAAAAACGTTTATTTCTGTGTACAAATACATAAAAATCAAATAAAAATCACAAACGTCATTTCTATCTTAACGAATCATCATAAAAGCGCCATTATTTCCGCGTTTTCCCTGCGTTGCTCGGTGCGAAAAAAGGGTCTCGTGATTGCAACAGGTGCAGTATCCCGGCATAGAAATATGCTCTTTCAAAATTCCTGCATCTAACAAAACCTGGGCATTGGCTGCGTGCAAATCCAGCTGGTATTTGCCTCCTTCTTTTTGATAAAGAATATGCTGACAGGACATTGCTTTTCCTTCATATCTAGGAATCACATCAACTGCAAACTCTTTTATAAAAACCGACGCAACATCTTCGCTGACCTCGTAGCAATCCACACAGATAGAGGGTCCCACACAGCAGATAAGATCCTGCGGATTAGAACCGAATGCCTTCGTCATTGCTTCTATCGTCACTTTTCCCATACGCCCCACGGTTCCCTTCCAGCCAGAATGGGATAAGCCAATGGCTTTCTTTACCGGATCCACAAAATAAAGTGGCACACAGTCTGCATAAAAGGTACCTAGTGCAAGACCTGGGACATTCGTAATGAGTCCATCTACATCTTTATAATCCTGCGGTTTTGTAATTCCCTTCCCCCTGTCTTCTTCTGTAACAAGCCGTACACAGGTGGTATGGGTCTGGTCTGTAAATACAAAATCTTCATTGGTACAACCAAGTACCTTTGCAACCCTTCTATAGTTTTCTAATACTTTTTCCTTGTCATCTCCCCGGTTAGAGCTAAGATTAAGACTAGAAAAAATCCCTTCGCTGACGCCTCCGTCTCTGGTCGTAAATAAATGAGACACAAAGGAAAGTGCATCAAGAGAGGGGTAATGAATATAAGGAATATTCTCACTTTCCGGCATATATTTGGCTGTAGGATAGGGGAAAATACGTTTCTTCATTATGATGAAATACCCAGTTTATTTTTTAACAGTTCTAATTCCGTAAGAACTCTGCCTGGATCCATAAACGCATATTCGTTTACAACCTGCGCATATTCCTCTACGGCTTTTTTCATTTCTTCACTTGCCTCGGCTTCTTGCTTTTGCTGTTTCTTAACTTCTTTTGCTGCTTCTTTCTTCTGATTTTCCTTCGCTTCTTTTAATAGAGTCTTCTTAGCCTCTTTAACAGCCTCTTTGGTTTTTTCTTCAACCTGCTTTAAAAATTCTTCTTTCTTTAAGAAAACATAGTTTTCACTCTCTAACAAAAGAAGGTCCTGCTTTATACTTTCTATTTGAGCATACTGGGTTTCCAAACTTTTATATAAAAAGGCGCGCTGTCTGCCTTCTTCCTTTAACTTCTGTAAGCGACTTTCCTCAGCTTCCCGATTTTTATCAATGGTTTCCTGCTTAATCCGGGAGACAAACTCCCCCTCCTTATCCTGGTTCATCGTCTCCATAAATTTTTCCTGCTGTTTAATTTGCAGGGCATTTTCCTGTATCACCTTTTTACAGTTTTTTAGTCGTTCTTCAAAATCCATTAGCTGGCTGTCTAAATATTTACGAAATCTGTCCAGTTCTTTCATACGTACTTTCCTTTTCTTATGTTGCCCTCTCCCCTAGTAACATTATATAGTTTTCCATATATCTATGCTATAATTTTGTTATTACATGCCATATTTTGTGGTAGACATAACACCAAATAAGAGGCCAATATGCAAAAGAAATCGTTTCCGGAAATCATCCGTTTTATTCTATTAACCATATTATTGACACAAATGGCATATTTCAGCGTTATGTACATGAATGCCATGCATTATTACGAACAACAGGTTCCATTAAAGCATATCTGTATTATTTTTGGTTTGGCCGTTCTGATTCTCATGGATGTAAAATGCTGGTTCCAGCCATTTTCACTTATTTACCTTCCCTTATGGTTCTTTGGTACCCGCATTGCCTATGAGAAACACTGGATTCCCGATGTATGTAACTACACCCATGTCGATGTATTACGACTGGATAAGGTAACCATTTTAGTATGGGGCCTCGTTATCATCGCACTTCTCTTTGATCTTATTAAGAACAAGACCTGGAAAAATCTTAAAAATGTTCCAAAACCATTTCTTATTCTTTGGGGACTCTATGCCCTTTGGTTAACCGTTTTCCAGCAGAAGAGTTATGCTTATGTTTTACTTTTTAGTATTGGTTTTTCTTCCCTTTACTATGTTTTTTCCAATAAAAAAAGACAAGGTCTGTTTATGAAGGCTCTGCTCTATGGTCTCATCTTTTCTTCCTTCATTGTGCTCTATAAATCCCTGCGATACAGACCCTATGATACAGACCGTTACAATGGTTTCTTCCACAATTCCAACAATGCAGGATTTTACTATACCTGTGTCTTTTTGGCTCTTCTTGCGAAAATTACAGACTGGTGGAACTGTAATTTAAAGAAGCGTATTAAGGTACCCGTTCTTATTCTTTTCTACCTGTATACTGGTATTTTCGGTGCTATCAATCTCTTTAACTACACAAGAACCACCCTAATGGGAATGCTTTTTGCTATCCTCGTTCTCTTTGTCTTAGAGCTTATTAAAAAAAGAAAACAGAAAAAGGGCTTTTTGGTTCTTCGCTATGCGCTCGTTCTTATTTCTATGATTGCCCTGTTTAATGTTACCTATCTGGCAATCCGCTATCTTCCTGCAAAGACGGATAATCCCCATTTCTTTACCTGGGAATGCAACGAAGAAATAAATGTGCTGAAAGGAGATCCTGTGGATTCTCCGAAATATACCAGTATGACCCAGTATCTGCGTATGTTCTTTGGCAAGTGGGGAATTTATATTAAGGTAGACGATGTTGAGGCCAATGAATTTGAACAGGAACACGGCAACGATGGTGTTACCATTGATACCAGCCGTGATGTTACCAATGGCCGCACCCGTATCTGGAAAGATTTTCTTCCTCGTATGCGTTTCCTGGGCCATGACCCGGGACATATCATTAGGGAAGAAGATGGAGAAGTTATTTTCCATGCACACAATACCTATTTTCAGACGGCATACCAGTTCGGTATTCCAGCAGGACTTCTTCTCCTTCTCTTAACGATGTACAGTCTCTTCCAAACGGGAAAGCAGGTATTAAAAAAGAAGGAGCTTACGGGGGACCGTGTCTTCTCCTTCTTAATGATTGGAACCTGCTTTATTGGAATGCTTACCGAATGGATTGGTCATCCCGCCTACATTCTTTGTTTTGCTTTATATACCTGTTTTGGTTTTAGTCTTCATGATCAGCAAAATGAGGCTGCCTAAGGATTTTCTTCTACCAAATTGGTAATCCATACTTTTTTCTTAAGAAGTACATAACCTATGGCTACTTTTAGAAAATCTAGGGACTGGTTAATAATAAATACGATTAGTACGGGAATCGCTGTGTATTTACACAAAATAAACATTACCATAACACAGACAACCCAGGTATAAACACTGTCAAACAAAAAGGTTACAAGCGTTTTTCCACCAGCGCGTAAGGTAAAATATAATGCATTTAAAAATCCCTGCACAGGAAAGAAAAATGCAGTAATCATAATGAAATATCGACCATACATCCGAACCTCTTTGGTCGTGTCATAAAAATTCGGAAATACTTTGGAAAGTGCTAATAAAATTCCAGTTAATACAAGACAAATCAGCCCCGTAAATCGCATTAGTTTCAAAGAATCTTTTTCGGCGCGGTCATACTGCGATGCACCTAACATCTGACCTACAATAATTCCCACCGCATTTCCCATTGCAATAAATACTACATTCAGAAGATTACACAGTGCGTTGCTAATGTTAAGGCCTGCTACCACAGATAAACTGCGAATGGAAAAGCACTGGGTAATTGTTGCAATGCCGCCTGCCCATAGAAATTCATTTAAAAATATAGGTAAGCTTTTTATAATAATAGGCTTTGAAAAACCTTTCTTTATTTTAAAGGTCTTATAAACACCCTGCAGGAAGCTATGCTTCTTACTTGCGTGTGCCCAAATCACAAGAACAAAGCATTCTACAAATCTGGCAATAACGGTAGCAATTGCTGCTCCCTTTACACCGAGTGCAGGAAGTCCCCAGTTTCCATAGATCAACAAATAATTAAATACGATATCTATTACAACCGAGCATAAACCTGCTACCATAGGTTTTACACTTTCATCGGTCTCTCGAAGGCTTCCCGCATAAATTTGGGTAATACCAAGCGGTACTAACCCAATAAGCATAATACGCAAATAATCCTCTGCTAACGCTAAGGTTAAAACGGGATCAATATCCTCCCCTTCTCCCTGCAAATAACGAAGGAGTAAGAACTGACCAAAGAAATAGAAGATGGCTATTCCGATGGCAGTAATTACAAGAGCCATCATCCATTTTAGGCGAAATACATTGCGAACGCCTTCTTCATTATTCTGTCCATAATATTGGGCCCCATAAATGCCCGGACCTGAAAGGCCTCCAAAAACCGCTAAGAAGAACACAAAAAGAAGCTGACCGGCAATAGACACTGCCGTCATGCTTTCTGTTCCCTGGCTTCCTACCATAAGATTGTCTACAAGTCCTACCGCATTGGTAATTCCATTTTGAATCATCATGGGAACGGCAAGATGTAATACCTTTTTATAAATTGAACTTTTATTTCTTTCCATTTTCTCTTCCAAAATTCATAAAGTTTTGCTATTTTATCAATAATTCTCGGTTCCTGCAAGTTTTCAAAAAATTTTTTATATTTTTTCCATAAAACCCCAAAAATCATCCGTATCTAATACAGAAGGGGCAAAAAAGCCTGATTATGAAAAAGATACTTTATATAGAAACCATTTAGGAGGAAAACCATTATGAAAAAGAAATTAATCCTTTGCCTTGCCGGCATTACAACCTTTTCCCTGTTAACGGCTTGTGGAAATAAAGGTGACGACTACTTTACCGGAAAGGGTGAGACCGCCTCAACCAATTCTTACTACGCAACAGAAGATGTTTATGAATATGCAGCCTGTGAAACTACTGCGGATTATGAAGAAAGCTATTATGAAGAATATGAAAGCACCACCGAAGCCCCTGAGGTGCAGGATACAGGTCGTAAACTAATCTCTACGGTTAGCCTGGATGTTGAAACCAAAGAATTTGAAACACTCATTCCAAATATTGAAAAGAAGGTACTTTCTCTCGGTGGTTATATTGAAAGTAGCTACACCTACAATGGCAGCTACTACTCTTCTTCTGTTAGAAGCGCTAACCTAACCATTCGTATTCCTGCTAAAAATTTAGATAGCTTTGTTGCAGAAATTGACACCGTATCTAATATTACGCACAAAAATACCCAGGTAGAAGATGTTACCCTTGCTTACGTTGATATGGAAAGCAGAAAGAACGCACTTCTCATCGAGCAGGAAAATCTTCTTGCAATGCTAGAAATGGCAGAAACCATTGATGATATGATTCTCATTGAAAGCAGAATGAGCGAAGTTCGTTATCAGCTTGAAAGTATGGAATCTCAGCTTCGTACCTATGACAACAAGATTGATTATGCAACCATTTACTTATCCGTAGACGAAGTAAAAGAACTCACTCCTGTTGTTGAGCAGACCCCTGGTGAAAGAATTGACGAAGGCTTTGCACAGAGTCTGGAAGATATTAAGGAAGGCTTTACAAACTTCGGTGTTTGGTTTGTTGTTAATCTTCCCAAGATTTTCCTCTTCTTACTTCCTCATGGTATTGCAGCAATCATCATTGTAACCAATGTTAAGAAGGCCAGAAAAAAGAAACTTGCTAAGAAGGAAGCTTTAGCAAATGCAAATCCTACCCCCGTAGCAGAAGAAAAGGCAGAGGAACCAAGCGCTAAATAACCCCTAACATTCTCCATAGAAAAGGGGCTGTGAAAAAAGCATAGTCCATAAAAAAAAGAAGGACCGAGGGTTCGTAAAGAGCCCAAGGTCCTTTTTTGTGTTAAAATTAATTTGCAATGATAACTCAAACACAAACTTATTCTAATCCCAAACAGGCAGT
>JAZLGW010000006.1:0-3296 GCA_045616465.1 Lachnospiraceae bacterium
CGCAATAATCGCATTGTTAGTCATTGTGGCTATTGTTCTAATATTCGTTCTTGGAAAAAAAGACAAGTTTCGAAAGGTAATTGTAAATGACCATTTAGGCGTGGTAGAACTTAAGAGAGACCAAAGTGATTTTGATATTTCGAAGGATATGAAGCTTATACCTAAGGATTTTGTGTCAGTAGGAGATGAATCTATGCTTGATCTTCTTGTGGATGATGATAAGCATATTGCTGTAAGATCACTTACGAAGTTTTCAGTGGATGCTGTTGGAAGTCCGAAAGAAGGTCTTGTTACAATTAACGTCACAGAAGGAAAAGCATATTTTAAGATTGATAATGCACTTGAGCCAGAGGATGGCTTTCAGGTCGTAACACCGAATGCAACCATCAGTGTCAGAGGAACCACATTTACTGCAGATTACAATCCTAGCCTGGGCATTACCCGCGTGGAGTGTGTGGAGGGAAAAGTAAATGTTGTTTCTAATAGCGGAGATGAGATAGATCTTCTTGCCGGTGACGTGGTAGAAGTTATTGATACTATGACCACAAGTACATTAACGCAACAGGAAATGGATGCCATTGTAAACGTGTTCATAGGCGGAGATACCGAAGAAGAAAGTGATTCTGTAACGGAGGAGGCGAATGCAGATAACGGGGGTGGTAATGAAACAGAAGGTGACGACACAGGAATCCTCACCTGCATGACTGCAGAAGAGATTATGCAGGCTAATGTGGGGGATATCGTAACCTACGGTACCTATGGGATTACCTACAGAAGCTATGAGTATACTGAAAACGATACAATATTAATAGAAACGGGGAAACAAAGTAACCCCGAAACCCCCATTGAGTGGATTGTGCTTGCCAAGGATGGTGGAAGTGTAACGCTTCTAAGTAAATATGTATTAGATATTATTCCATACAATCATGAGTATAAACCCTTGACCTGGGAAAATAGTGAAATCAGAGCATGGCTGAATAATGATTTTTATAACATAGCCTTTACAGAAACAGAAAAAGCCCATATCCAGACAACCACCTGTGAAAATGAGGATAATCCCTACTATGGCGCAGCAGGCGGTCATGGATGGAATCAGCCTGGAGAGGAGTATTATCCCGCCGGAGGAAATACTACCCAGGATAAGGTATATTTATTATCCTTAGCAGAGATAGAGCAGTATTTTGGTATAACAATGGCTGACTGGGATTCTATGGCCTCTCAGGAAGACTTTGGAGACTGGGATTGGGTAGCCTATGGAGCGCTCTGCAATAAAAAGTCAGGTGGCATCCTGGTTGCAGAAAATCCAGAAGCAGGCGGAGGCAGGTTGTGGTGGCTGCGCTCGCCCGGCCACGTTAGCGATAGTGCAGCGGGTGTCGACGACTACGGCGGCGTCGGCGTGAGTGGTTTCACTGTCCACAGCTATGGGGGCGTGCGTCCCGCTTTAAAAATTAGTTTATAATCTGGACTGGGAAGCAGTCCGGATCTCCTAGGGTGGCGTTGTTGAGCCTGGGCACGGAGTGTCCCTTTGCAACATGGAGTGTCCCTGTGACAGAAGGACCGTCCCTGCGACAGCCTAGTCGAATAAGCAGGTGCTAACTCAGATTTTCTGGGTTAGCACTTCCTTTAGTTAGGTATCTCTTCAGTAAGAAACATAAGAAATAGGGAAATGTATAGAATTTCCCGTTAAATCCTATATTTCTTTCCGCAAATTTTATACCATACTGTATATCTGTGTATTTTTCTTTTTCTATAAGGTTATTAAGGGATCTTGTTGCTCCGTCCATCGCCTTTACTTCAACAGGGATTAATGATGTTGTATCTCTTACCATGAAGTCCATTTCAATCGTGCTTTTTTCATTCGTATAGTAGCATATATTATAGCCTTGCTTGTATAGTGTCTCTGCTATTATATTTTCGTAGATTGCCCCTTTATAGGCATTAAAATTCTTGTTGTTACGAAGGTCTGTCTGCGCTTCTTCATCAAGGGATGCAATAAGGAGACCTGTGTCGTGGAAATATATCTTGTATGTATTTAGGTTGAAGTTCCCTTTTATTGGCAGTGAGGGCTCTGACATGCAGTAACAAACATTAATTATGCCTGCATCTTTAAGCCAATCTACTGTGCCTATATATTCTCTATTTCTTGCCCCTTTTGCAACCTTTGATATTTGGAATTTTTTGTTATCTTTTCCAAGAAAGACGGGGATACTTCGATAAATGTTTAATATTCTTGCTTTATCAAGGCCAGCGGCATATTTGGTGATATCCTCTTCATAATCTGCTATCAGCTGTTTTTGCATATCTAGGATACCAGAATAGTTCCTGTTCTCTATGAACCTCGCCACGACTGAGGGCATACCTCCTAGCACCATGTATTCGTGGAAGTTTTCTATCATCACAGACATGTATGCGTCTGGTAGCGGTTTTATATTAATCATGTAATCAAGTAACTCACTTACTTGGGCATTACTATATCCCTTTGCCCACAGGTATTCTTCAAAGTCCATAGAATACATCTGGTAGTCTTTTTTATAACCTACACTGTTTGACTCAATTTCCTTATAGTATAGTCCCATGAGCGAGCCTGAGCAGATTATGTCAAAGCGCCCATCTAACGCAAATGATTTGAGCGAGGTTGCGCAGCTGGGGTTTGCTTGTAGCTCATCAAAAAATATAAGCGTTTCACCGGGGATAAACTGAAGGGTTGGGTTTTTGAATGATATGTTTTTTATGATTGTGTCTACTGCAAATCCATTCTCATATATGCTATTGTATTCCGGTTGTAAGGCAAAATTAATTTCTATTATATTGTTATAGTTCTCTGAGGCGAACTTACGGACAGAGTGGGTTTTGCCAATCTGTCTTGCACCCTTAATTATCAGCGGGAGTTTGTGTGTATCATTTTTCCATTGCTTTAAGTATTCGTCGAGCTTCCTTTTTAAGTACATATCCTTTTCCTTTATGGTTATTTTGTATGGTTTTCACATTTTTCGCCTTCTACAATCACAGTATATCACATTTTTCCGCTTTGTTCGGCGTCATAAATCACATTTTTCTATTTTGCTTTTTGAATAGTGAGTGAAGAAATGGAACGTGGAGAAACGGAAGCACTGGTAAAAGATGATTCCGCAAAGAAAGATGCAACGGGCAAGAATCCACCTACTAAAAAGGTGTTAGTTATCGCAATAATCGCATTGTTAGTCATTGTGGCTATTGTTCTAATATTCGTTCTTGGAAAAAAAGACAAGTTTCGAAAGGTAATTGTAAATGACCATTTAGGCGTGGTAGAACTTAAG
>JAZLGW010000007.1:0-36342 GCA_045616465.1 Lachnospiraceae bacterium
TGACGTATCACCAAAGATGAAAGAATTTCTAAATTTCATCAGTGGTGGAATTCCCAATGACGATTTTACCAGAAGGCTAGACGAGGCGGTAGCGAAGCAGAAGGTATCCAAGGAAAGGAAGAAAGAATTTATGAAATTCGAGATACTGATGCAAGAAGAACGTGCAAAAGGTCGAGTGGAAGGTATGGAAGATGGAAGGATTTCTGACCTAATTGGATTAATGAAAAACATGAACTGCAGTGCAGAAAAAGCACTAGCGCTTATGGATGTACCAGAAGGTGAATGGGATACTTATCTTGATCTGCTAAACAAGAAAGAACAGTAAGACAAGCCCATATTTATGCGTATGACTTAATGGCACGTATAAATTTTGCGGTGGAAACAGATTCTCCTGGATAACAAGGAACAGTATTGAGCGGCTACGCGCATCTGTTCCTTTATTTATTTAAGAGAGGGGAGCGCATAATATGAAGAATCCATTTGCAATTATAAGATGGATTATTACAAAACTCAGACGTCGCTGGTCTGAAATAGTAAGATGAGAAAATGCACAGGAGGCGCAAATAGCGCCTCTTTTTTGTGGGGTAAAAAGATGATGAGAATCGAAGAAACGGCTTGATATACTACATCTATCAAGGTATAGAGTTGCCTTGACGGCACCTCTATACCCATTTTCGTTTTTGTTAATGGTAATGAAGAGATGAGTAGGACGGGATATTGAGAAAAACTTGAATAATGAGGTGATAGAATGTTCTGTACATCGTGTGGATGCCAGTTATTAGATGGTGCGGTATTTTGCTCAAATTGTGGAACTCCGCAAAATGGTATGATACCCATTCTACAAAGTCAGCAATCATTTATGGTACAGGGACAAATTCTAGAAAGACAGAGTGGTTTGGCAGAAATTGATCGCATGCTTAATTATTTTGGACCTAAACAGGATATGTACAATCAGTACTATAAATTAGCTAGAAGTATCCAATCTGATTCAAGAGTAAAGTTAGTTCCTCTTTTGGTTATAGGGATTTACATCATTTGCATTGCAATGATGGGAATGTCTTTCAACTATAGATCTGCTGCTGACATTGTAATTGGAATTGTTGTGATAATTCATGGAATTGCTATGATTATAGCCTATATTATGGCGAATTCCGCGAGAAAAAATCGACTTCCCCGCAGCAAAGAGGAATTTCAATATATTTCTGACGAACTTATTCAACATTATATGAACTATGGTCCTTGTTTGTTAGGCATAGAATATACAAACCCGTCCTTCCTATGGGATATTAAAAATCTAATTTTGTCTGGACGGGCGTATTCTGTTAAGGAAGCAATAAATACAATGAATGTGGATGCAAATTTTGCTAGATTGCAAATGTTAGCAAAACAAGCGGCGGATGCCTCCAGAAGAGCTGCTAATAACGCCGGGCTTGCAGCAGGTATTTCGGTAATTAATTATTTTCGATGATTAGATAGGTCGGGAATGATTATGAAATATATGTTTATTTATGAATTTGATGTTGTGAGTTAATGTTTTTTTGAACTCCAAAATCTTGAAAACTAATTTGCTGTGTATTAAAAAAGGGAGGAAAAGACATGACGTTTACTAGAAAAAAGGGGATTTTTGCCGTAGTAGGACTATTAACTGCCATTATCTCTGTATTTGCTGGCATGTCGATGCAGACTATAGCGAGTTCTGATGTGATTGGTGTAGCTGCGCCTATTTACGTTGGTACACCGTCAATGGAAATTCCGCCGGTAAAGTATCAGGAGCTTATCAATGGTCTAAATGACCTTGATAATATCCCTTGGCGCTATAGTGCATATTACAGCCAGTTAGGTGGAACACATAAGGCTTTTGCTTTTATTCCTTATACCTGGGACGAGGCTGTTTATGATGCAGAACATGGCGATGCCACAGCTGCATACAACTACTATACGCAGAGCAAGGGTTACTGGGTATGGTACACAATCCCCCCTACAGGAATTACCCCTAATGGTACACTCCTTTATGGTGGGGCAGAGAAGTATCCTGTACTTTCTGCGTGGCTGAATATTCCAGCACCATCACCACTTCATACTCGTGGTGGTGTTACTGTAAATCGATTCTTTGGCGTGACACAGCGCGTCAATTGCGTTGTAGAAACAGAGCTTACCGAAACGCTCTATGCAGCAGTGGGGTTTAACTGCATAACCTCTGCCAGTATCTATCCCAGGGGTTCGCACATCGAATCAATCCCTTTAGAGTTTGACGATAACTTCGTTCCGTCAGACCTGATGAGGATGTACGCAAGTTCATTTTCTAGCAGGCTTGCATACGATCCAACCCATACCACTTCTTTTAGGGTTGTTAGTGGAGTGACGACCAATATAGAGAGTGCTAACCATAGTACAAACTACTTTGGTCAGATAGTGTCTCCTTACTTAAAGTAATCTGAGTTCACTATTTATTATTTTAAGAAGGTAAGCATTGCTTACCTTCTTTTTTATTGTTCTTTATATTGCCAAAAAATTAACCATTACGAAAAAGTGACAATTTATTTATAATTAGATACAAAGTGTATTATATGGCTAGGTATGGCGCACCTAAAAATACTAGCCAAAATTATAACCAAACTGTGGAGGTATTAGTAACAGAGGTACCTGGTACAAAGGTTAAAAATCAAATGAGGAAAATGCACAGGAGGCGCAGTAAGCGCCTCTTTTTGTGGGAAAGTCTTGTAGAGTTCTGTGTTATAATGAAAACATCCAGGAGCTATCTGTTTCCACCATTACAGGAAGGAGATAGATATTGAAAACATTTGAAGAACTAAGTTTTGTAGATGACTTTATGTTCTGCAAAGTCCTGGAAGATAATGAGGATCTGTGTAAAGAACTCCTCGAATTAATTCTGGAAAAAACTATTCATAGGATTCAGTTAAGAGACAAGCAAAAGAGCATAGATGTAGCTTATGAAGGAAAAGGAATAAGGCTTGATGTCTATGTAGAAGATGGAGAGAATACTGTATACGATATTGAAATGCAGGCAGCTCCGGTTCTAGAGCTTCCCAAGCGAACAAGATACTATCAGGGAATGATAGATCTTGATCTGATTGAGAAGGGTGCAGCGTATCAGGAACTGAAGAAATCATACGTCATTTTTATTTGTAGTAAGAATCCATTTAAAGATGAGAAACGACACAAATACAGCTTTGAAAATGTGTGTTTGGAAGACAAGACAATTCTATTGGGAGACGAAGCGGTCAAAGTCTTTTTGACGCCAGACGGGGAAGCGGATGACGTATCACCAAAGATGAAAGAATTTCTAAATTTCATCAGTGGTGGAATTCCCAATGACGATTTTACCAGAAGGCTAGACGAGGCGGTAGCGAAGCAGAAGGTATCCAAGGAAAGGAAGAAAGAGTTTATGAAATTCGAGATACTGATGCAAGAAGAGTATGCAAAAGGACATGCAAAAGGATATGCGTCTGGCGTGGAAGAAGGAAAACTTTTTGCCTTAACCGGATTAATGAAAAACATGAATTGCAGTGCAGAAAAAGCATTGCAGCTTATGGATGTACCTGAAACGGAATGGGCGACTTATCTTGATCTGCTAAACAAGAAAGAACAGTAAGACAAGTCCCATATTTATGCGTATGACTTAACGGCACGTATAAATTTTGCAGTAGAAACAGATTCTCCTGGATAATAAGGAACAGTATTGAGCGGTTACGCGCATCTGTTCCTTTATTCATTTAAGTTATGTATTTGGTTGAAATGAAGGAGGGACTACTATGTCCGTAAAAAATGGCGAATGGATTATGTATGGTGTAGAGGAAGATGATCCCTACTGTCTGCATACCGTTAAGGAATTAGAAAACTATATAAATGAAGTTGGTTTCTTACCACTATTTCGAAATGATATTCCAGCATTTTCGGTAGAAGAGAGAACCGTTCCAACATATTGGTGGAGCGGCGATGAAGAGAAGGACCCATGGGAGTGGCGCGCGGTAATTGCTCGTCGTGGTAAGATTGCCTATGGGAAATTTTTTAATGGAAAAGCTGGATTTATATCAAAAAAATGGTTGCCGTATTTTGTGAATTTCCGAAGGGATGGTTATGATTTCGATGCTCTCTGGGATGATGAGAAAGCCAGTATTCGTATGAAGAAAATTATGGATTGTTTTGCTGAAAAGAATGAATACTATTCCTTTGAACTAAAAGAAAAGGCAGGCTTTACCAAAGGCGGCGAAAAGAATTTTGAAGGAACCCTTACGGATTTGCAAATGCGCACGTATCTGACTGTAAAAGATTTTAGACAGAAGGTAAATAAGAAGGGGGAAAGTTATGGATGGGCCATTGCTATCTATTCCCCGATGGAAGAAATCTTTGGAAGAGAAATGGTTTCAAAAGCGTATACGGAATCCGCGCAGAAAAGTTATGAGCGTATCCTAAAACAGATGGAACAAATCTGCCCGGTGGCAACAGAAAAAGCGCTACGAAAAGTTATTGGGAAATTATAGGGTAGAGAAGTGACACCTTAGAATTTGTTTAAAATTGTAATAAGCGTATAATGAATTTGCAAAGTTAGATACAAAGAAGGATAACTGGATGAAAACGGTAATCATACATGGACAAAATCACAAGGGTTCGACGTACTATATTGCGCGACAGGTAGCGGAGAAGATAGGCGGGGAAACAATCGAGTTCTTTCTGCCGAGAGACTTTGGGCAGTTTTGTGTGGGGTGTACACAGTGTTTCATGGTATCAGAGACAAAATGTCCGCATTATGAAATGCTGAAGCCAATTACGACGGCGCTAGATGAGGCAGATGTCATTATACTCGCGAGTCCTGTCTATGTTTATCATGCAACCGGTGCCATGAAAGCATTTCTGGATCACTATGGATATCGATGGATGGTACACAGACCGTTAAAGTCTATGTTTCATAAACAGGGTGTATGTATTTCGACAGCAGCCGGCGCGGGGATGAAGTCCACGAATAAGGACATGGCAGACAGTCTGTTTTTCTGGGGCGTTCCCAAAACCTACCGATATGGTCTTGCCGCAGCGGCAACCGACTGGAACCATGTGAGTGATAAGAAAAAGAATGCGACGGACAAGGCGACAACAAGTATTGCAAAGCGTATTCTTCGGCACCATGGAAAAGTAAAACCCGGGCTAAAAACAAAAGGATTCTTTTCGATTATGCGTATGTTACAGAAGAATGGCTTTAATGCAGCGGATATGACGTATTGGAAAGAAAATGGATGGATAGGGAATAAAAGACCCTGGAAGAATTAGAGGAAAGAGGCGCGAGAAGCGCCTCTTTTTTGCGTCTCGTTTATGGGACTGATGTTGGGCTCGGAACGGGTAGAATATAGAAAAGGGAAAAGCGGAAAGGAGGCTGACATGAATAAGGAAGCAAGAACGCAGGAAATTATAGAATGTTTTGAAGGGGCAGGGGAAGGCTATTACAGACATGAGGAGGTACTTGCAGAATATAATCGTGTGGTAGAAACTATGGCAGATGTCATTTTTGGAGACAGACAGGAAGAACTATGTAGACACACCGTACAGGATGTTGCTAAACGATTAAAGGAAAGAGCAGGGGAATGTGGAATGACTGGGTGCGAGTCGTTTCACCGCATAAAGAAGGACCTTATGGAACTGGACAATCGGATGCAGGCTGAACAGGCCGGAAGATGGGGGGAGAACCTTGCTTTTCAGAAACTGGAGGCTATGAGCGGACCGTATAAGCTTATTCGAAATGTAGAGCTTGATGGAGAAAAGGGAAGAACCGAAATAGACGGAATTGTATTAACGCGAAAAGCTATTTTTATTTTAGAGATTAAGAACACGAAACGGGATGTTTACATTGATGAAAAGGGGTGTTATACGACATTAGGAACCCATGAAACGGATGAGGGAAATATTAGGTGGAAGATGCATTACAGGTACGTTTGTTTAAAAGAATGTTTAAAGAAAATGAGTGTTCCCTATCTGAAAATTGTGCAGCTCGTGGTATTTACCAATGAAACAAGAAAACTGACCAATCGATGCGATAAAGTAAATGCGGTATATTTAAGCCAGCTTCAAAAGACGATGGAATCATATATGGGAAGGGAACTTTATTCAGATTTGGATGTATCCAATATGGCCAGGTATATTGAACAGGCGAAGGGAACGACTGCTTATCCTATTTCTTTTGCCATTGCGAATTTGAAAATGGATTTTGCGCAGTTCATTGCTGAATTAGAGGAGGCTGAGGAGATAACGAGGAAGGATATTGCGATGGAAAAGTTACTTGAACTGGTAGCAACATCAACGTTTGGTGTTGGACTTCTAAATCTTCTAAGTAGGAGCGCATAGGCAATTTGTACGTCAAAGACTTCGCAGGATGCTTTCATATTCGCGAATGGATTTGCACTTCTGTACCATTTTCAGAAGTTTAGCACTATCCTCAAAGCGGGATGCCATATAGGGCCACAGCTCCTTAATTTTAAAAAGGGTATTGCGCTCATCGCAGAGGAGATTCTGGTAGTTTGCAAGGAGTTCTGTATGGAAGGCTTTAAAGGTTGTCATGTCCGTCTGCCTGTTTTCTTTGATAGAAAGGGCCAGGCCAGGATTTGTGATGAGACCGCGGCCAATCATGATACCGTAGAGCGAAGGCATACGTTCCTGCATAAGGGAAGCGTCGGCAGGGGTAAAGATATCACCGTTATAAATGATAGGGAAGGGTATAGAAGAATCCTCTAGCGTATCGCGAACGATTTCCCACTTTGCCGTTCCCTTATAGAAGTCCTGCCTTACTCTGGCATGGATGGTTAGTTCTTTTAATGGAAACTTCTTATAAACTTTTAAAAGATCCTCCCACTCTTCGTAAAAGTCAAAGCCAAGTCTTGTTTTGACGGAGATGGAATAGTCCGCTTTGGTAAAGATAGCATCCAAAAACATTTCCACATTGTGGGGGTCTAAAAGAATGCCAGCGCCTTTTCCTTTGGCGGTGACTGTCCCGGAAGGACAACCGAAATTGAGGTTGATATGTTTATAGCCGAGTTCTGTAATCTGCGGAATGGTACTTAGAAAATCCTGCGCATTAGAACTAAGAACTTGTGGAATTAAGGTGAGCTCTGCATTATTTTCAGGCAGAATATCTCGTAATTCTTTGTTACTTAGGTTCTTATTGCGGTGGGTAGAGATAAACGGGCTGTAGAAAGCATCAACACCACCATAGTACTTATGGAGCGCATTGCGGAATATATAAGTTGTAATTCCCTCCATAGGGGCAAGAAAAATTCGTTGTGATTTCATAGGTGTTATTTTACCATAGACAGTGTAGCAAAATAATACATATCGTAGTACGCAAATAAAAATCCCCCTGGTTCATTGAGACCAAGGGGATGCAGTGTGAATCATTTTTTTAATTAGCCAACGCTCATAGCCTGCTCGAATTCATCGAATACGCAGTTATCATCGCAGGTGCAGTCGATATCATCAATACCAGTCTCGCAGATATTGTCGTGGAAGGTGCAGGCATTAAAGGTGTAGTGCCCATCTTCTCCTAACATGCAGTAACCGTTATTTCCAACAAAGGTGCATAACTCAAAGAGCGCATCCGAGTTCTCGTCGAGATCCAGAATGGTATAGGGACCGCTGTAACTCATTACGCAGCCGCCAAAGTAAGCATTTTTCACTTCCGTAAAGTCAATCAGGCCATTGGTGCAGTCGTGAATCCAGCATCTGGATACACTGAGTGTGTCAGATTTAGATGCACGAATTCCATAGGTACCGCAGCCATATAGATTTAGAGACTGCAGCGAAATTTCGGAACATTTTCTGAATTCAAGAACATCACCAGAGCAGGCAAACTCATCGATGTAGGTATGTCCAAATACAATACCGTTGATGGTGAGATCCTTGCAGTTATCAAAAATCAAGACGCTGTCTTCACTGCTTTCCTCAACAAATTGACAGAGTGTGCTGCCTTGTTCTGCATAAATACCCAGATGTTTGATTTTGGAAATAATGGTTCCATCATACTCAGAGTATTTTACTTTGCGGTTTTTGAAACGTGGATTTTCTTCACGATACGCGGTTATGTTGTAGATACCGGAACCTACGACAATTAGGGTGTCATCAGCAATGGCATCGAAGAACTCTTCCGTAGAGGTAACATAGACAACATTCGTATATTCGCCAAAAGGAATGTATGTAAAGAATGATTCCGCCTCGTATTCCGGCTCGTCTTCTTCTACAACATCCTCATCGTCTTCTTCAACCACATCTTCATCTTCGATATCTTCCTCTTCTTCGGTTGTTTCTGTGGTTTCTTCTTCAACAGGGTCTTCATCGGGAAGGGTTTCTTCTGTCGTTTCGGGAGTTTCTTTCACTTCCTCGATTTCTGTGGTAGTGGTGGTATCCTCAGATGTTGAGGCTGTGACATTGTCACCAATCTTAATCGTGCAGGCTGTTAAGGAAGCCATTGTCAATAGTGATAAAAAAACAAGTAATTTCTTTTTCATAATCTCCCTAATCCTCCTTTGAATGGGTGGGCATTTACTACGACCCCATTATAACACGATTTATGTTAACTTGGTAGGAAGGAAGGGGGAAACGGCCGGGAAAACTGTGGGGATTCGCCTTGTTCGATAATAGCAAAAGTGGTATCATAAATAAGGTTAAAAATACTAGATGTGGTATATGTACCATACATAATTTACAGATTTGGAGGGCAGATCATGAACGCAAAAGAGTGTATTATGGGAAGACGTAGCATTCGCAAGTTTAAGAGCGAGGCAGTAAGTGATGAAGTGCTTCGTGAGATTGTAGAAGAAGCGTCCTACGCACCAAGCTGGAAACATTCTCAGATTGCCCGTTATGTCATTATAAAGGATGAAGCAAAGAAGGCAGAGCTTGCTGCGCATACTACCATTTGGGCTGGCAATGGTGAAATTATTAAAAATGCACCTGCGGTATGTTGTGTTGTAGCTATGAAGAATCGTAGTGGATACGAGAGAGATGGTTCTTTTAGTACTGTTCGTGAAGATCGCTGGACAATGTTTGATGCAGGTGTAGCTGCACAGACTTTCTGCCTTGCTGCTTACGAGCACGGCCTTGGAACTGTCATTATGGGACTTATTGATCCCGATGCACAGGATGTATTAGAGATTCCAGAAGACAGGGAGCTAATCGCTGTTATTCCTGTTGGTTATCCTGACGAGACACCTGTTGCACCTAAAAGAAAAGCAGTTGATGACTTGCTTACCATTATTTAATTTCAGGGAGAGATTTTTCTCTCCCTTTTTTTGAGATAGATATTTTGGAAAGGATAGAATACTATGTTACGACATTTGATGAGCCCTCTTGATTTTACGGTAGAGGAGTTAGACAAATTATTTGATTTGGCTACGGATATTCAAAAGAATGAAGCTGCTTATGCACATAAGTGCGATGGGAAAATTCTTGCCACTTGTTTTTACGAGCCTAGTACAAGAACCAGACTTTCTTTTGAAAGTGCGATGATTAAATTAGGTGGTAAGGTACTTGGCTTTTCGGATGCAAAATCCTCCTCAGCGGCAAAGGGAGAGAGTGTGTCAGATACCATTCGTATGATCAGTGCTTATGCGGATATCTGTGCCATGCGTCATCCAAAGGAAGGTGCGCCTATGGTTGCAGCTACCAAATCCTCTGTTCCCGTAATCAATGCTGGCGATGGTGGTCATCAGCATCCTACCCAGACATTAACCGATTTATTAACCATTCGATCCTTAAAAGGAAGATTGGGAGATTTTACCATCGGCCTTTGCGGAGACTTAAAATTTGGACGCACGGTTCACTCATTAATCAATGCATTACTCCGATATGAGAATGTAAAATTTGTATTCATATCCCCAGAAGAATTAAAACTTCCCAGTTATATTAGGGAGAAGCTTGTTGATGCGGGGGCGCCCTTTGAAGAGGTAACGAGTTTAGATGATGCAATTCCGGGGCTGGACCTTCTATATATGACTCGTGTACAAAGAGAGCGTTTCTTCAATGAGGAAGATTATGTTCGACTAAAAGATTTCTATATTCTGAATAAAGAGAAAATGGCACTTGCAAAAGAGGATATGTTAGTATTACATCCTCTGCCGAGAGTGAATGAAATTTCTGTGGAAGTAGATGAAGACCCCAGAGCAGTGTACTTTAAGCAGGTTTTATTTGGACGCTACGTAAGAATGGCTTTAATTCTGACACTTCTGGAACTTGTTTAAGGTTGTTTGATAAGGGAATAAAAGGAGAATAATCATGTTAAATGTTGGACAAATTGAAGAAGGTTATGTACTTGATCACATTCCAGCTGGAAAGAGCATGTCCATATATTATCATTTAGGGCTTGGAAAGAAGGACTGCTGTGTTGCAATTATTAAAAACGCAAAGAGCAACAAGCTTGGCAAGAAGGATATCATTAAGGTGGAATGTGGAATCGATGAACTGGACATGGACGTGCTTGCTGTTATTGATCACACTATCACGGTAAATATGATTCAAGATGGCGAAATCGTAGCAAAGAAGGATTTGGTTTTGCCGCAGGAGTTAAAGGGGATTATGAAATGTAAGAATCCTCGTTGTATTACTTCTATTGAGCAGGAACTGCCTCATATTTTCTATCTTGCGGATGCAAAGAAGGAAGTATATCGCTGCAAGTACTGTGATGAGAAGAATTCTGAAACCATGTAAGGTGAGGTAGAAATATGCCAAAACGTCCTGCACGCAAGATGAGTATGGAGGCGCGGGCGAAACAATTTGCGCCCTTCGCAGCGCTAGGCGATTTGTCTGAGGCGTATGAAAAAATAGAACGGGAATTGGAAGAAAAATTAACGGTTCAGTTTGCAACACCTGAAGAGACAGGGATTTATCCAGAAACATACGATGGCGATGCGTCTGCAAAGAAAGCGGAGAAGCCGTTTGAATAGCGAAAATAAAAAGCCCAAGGAGAGAGTGTCCATGGGCTTTTTTTGATGGTAAATGGGATGTTTATTATGCTTGCGATCCAAATAGTTTGGCAGCAGGCTTACGAAGTGCTAAGTAAAGAAGAATGCCTAAGATGCCGCAGGAAATCACTTCGCCAATAAATACAGTAAGTGCCATAAACCAAAGTGCATCTTCAAAATGATAGCAGTAGGTTAAGACAAGAGGTACAACGATTGTATTCCCTACAATGGGCGGAATGGGGCCTAAAATGAAACGCTTTTTCCATTTTCCTTTTCCAATGAGGTAGGTGAATACTGCTGCAACTAGGGTAGTAAGGGAGCCGAAAATAATATCCTGAATAATACAGCCAGTCAGAATATTACTGAGGAGACAGCCAATAAAAAGACCGGGGATAGCTGCCGGAGTAAAAAGGGGCAGAATGGTCAGGGCTTCCGAAAATCTTACCTGTATAGCATAATTGGCAAGTCCGAATGCATTGGCTAAAAAGGTGAGTGCAACATAAAGAGCGGCGATAATGCCTGCCTGGGCGACTGCCAGGGCTTTGGAATTGGTTTTCATAGATTGTCCTCCTAGTATTTGTTTTATGTCTGGATGGAATTTCGAACAGACAGTCTGCGACCTTTGCAGACAGATGGATTATAACAGAAATACAGGATTTCGCAAGTGCCATCAGACCATTTTCAGACCATTTGTACCGGGTACAAATGGTCTGAAATGGCAAAATCGGACCAAATGTACCGGGTACAAATGGCCCGAAAAGATGAAAATTTGATATAAATAGTAAAAAAATGATATTTGGTCAATGAGCCTCTATGGTAATTTATAGAAAAGCAAAAATAACAGAGGAGGTAGCAATTCATGAAAAGAAAGTTAGTACAGCGCATGGGATTGGTTATTGCAGGTGTAGTAGCCAGTTTATCCGTTATGGGCTGCGAAAAGGCTAGTGGGGATAATGTTTCCGATAATACAGCAAATCTTGTTAATCAGGTAGCCGAGGAAGAGGTTCCAGCTATTGAGGGATATGAGCTTCTTTGGCACGATGAGTTCAATGGAACTGCTCTTGATGAAAGCAACTGGACCAAAGAACTTCGTGATCCTGGTTGGACCAATAATGAATTACAGGCATATACTGCTGACGAAGCAAATATTTATGTAGAAGATGGTATGCTTCATCTTCACGCAGTAAAGACCGTGAATGAAGATGGAAGTATTTCTTATACTTCTGGTAAGGTAAACAGCCAGAATAAGAGAGATTTCTTATATGGTAAGGTTGTTGCTAGAGCAAAGGTACCTGCTGGTAAGGGCTTATGGCCAGCAATCTGGATGATGCCTCAGGTAGAAGAGAAGTATGGTCAGTGGCCGAAGTGCGGTGAGATTGATATTATGGAAGTTTTAGGCGATCAGACAGAGGTTGCTTATTCTACCATTCATTACGGAGAGCCTCATGGTGAGCAGCAGGGCTTATTGAAGCTCACCGATGGAACCTTCGCAACTGATTTCCACGAGTATTCCGTAGAATGGGAGCCTGGTGAAATTCGTTACTATATTGACGAGAATTTAGTACTCACTGTAAATGATTGGTACACCTGCGTACAGGGTGAAGAGTGGAAACCCTATCCCGCACCTTTTGACCAGAACTTCTTTGTACAGATGAACCTTGCAGTTGGTGGTGACTGGCCCGGTAATCCTGATGAAACGACGGATTTTGAAAATGCTGATTTTGAAATCGACTATGTTCGTGTATACCAGAAGCCTGAATATGATACCAATGTAGAAAGACCTGCAGTTGTATTCAGAGATCCTGATGAGAATGGTAACTATGTAAATAATGCTTCATTCGCCGAAGAGGAAGATCTTACCGATGATGTGGATTGGAAGTTTATTCTCTTAAATGGTGGTGATGGCGAAGCAACCATTCAGGATGGTGCCATTGTAATTACTTCCATCAAAGAAGGTGATAAGGAATATTCTGTACAGCTTGTACAGCCCGATATGCCTGTTCGTCGCGGTAGCACTTATCGTGTTAGCTTTGAGGCAAAGGCAGACGAAGAAAGACAGATGATTACCTGCGTATCTGCTCCTAATGTAGGTTGGATTCGCTATCTGGCTGATACCTCTCTTGACTTAACCACAGAGTGGCAGACATACACTTATGAGTTTACAATCTCCGACAATGATGATCCCTCCGCAAGATTGGAGTTCAATATGGGTGCACAGGGTTCTACCGCAACCATTTACATCACCAATGTCGTATTTGAAGAATTAAAATAGTATTCATCTTTAACCCCTATCTCTCTAACGCAGTGGCAGGATTTTTCCAAAAGGAAAGGTCCTGCCATTTGCATTTTGGAGAAAATGGGGCAAAATAGAGGTATGAATATTGATAGAGAATGGTATAGAAGTGAATTTATAAAACACGAGTATGTTGATGAGCATCGCTCCTTAGAACGGGAGCTGTCTTTTTATGAGGCCGTTGTAGAGGGCGACTTGGCATTAGTAAAAAAGAATTGTCAGGAGAAGGATTTTTCGAATCCGGAGGGAATGGGAAAATTGTCGGATGATGCGCTGCGAAATCTGCGCTATCACTTTGTGGTTACGGTGGCGATGATCACGAGGTACTGTGTGCACGGCGGTATGGAACAGGATAAAGCGTATTCCTTGAGCGACTTCTATATTTTGAAGATGGACCATTTGGAAAGTGTTACAGCGATTTCAGAACTGCATGATGTGATGTGTATGGATTTTTGCAATCGTATGAATGAAATTAAGAAGAGTAAGGTTCTTTCAAAGCCGATTGTGCTTTGTCTGGATTATATTTACACGCACCTACATTATAAGATTTTGTTGGAAGATTTAGCACAGGAAGCGCAGCTATCACCCAATTATATATCTGCACTATTCAAGAAAGAAATGGGGACTACGATTAGCGCCTACGTGAAGGATGTCAAAATAGATAAGGCATGCAACCTGCTTCGCTATTCTGATTATAGTCTAACGGATATTGCGAACTATTTGGCCTTTTCATCGGAAAGTCATTTTATTGCATGTTTTCAGAAACGCGTGCGAATGACCCCCAACCAGTATCGGAAGAGTCACTTCCGCTCTGATTGGGAAAAGGTTAAACACTAACTAGACTTCTTTTTTCTCATGCAGTACCATACCAAAGATGCCGCCTAAGATACCCCCGATGATGTGGGTGAGCTGGGAGATGTTGTCTTTGGAGGTAATTCCTGCAATGATTTGTTCACCGATAAACAAAACACTCACAAGAATTAGCGTAAGGGGAATGGTCCCCTTTTTTACACTGGTAACACTACTCATAACAATCATCATAAAGACAACACCGCTGGCACCTAAGAGATAGGAATGCGGGAAGAAGAGGATGTTGGCAAGACCAGTCACTACTGCTGTGATAAGAATTGACTCAATCATAATTTTGCTGCCGTACTTTTCTTCTAACATAGGGCCGACCAGAAGAAGCATGGTCATATTTCCAATGTAGTGATTAAAATCGGCGTGCCCTAAGACATGTCCGATGAGGCGAACAAACCATAAAGGCGTAATGAAGCTTCTGTAAACAGAAAAGCATGCCATAGTAAGCAGGCCACCTGAAATGAATTGCAGGATGAGAGCGCCTAGGGATAAAAATGTAAAAGTAAGAATGACGGGAGAATTGTAGTCCAGCCGTAATTTAACTTTGGGTTTATTCTCTGTTGATAGTTTGCGTTTAAACATAGGCCCCTCCTTGTGGATACTTATTTTTATAAGTATAACATGGGAAGTTTGTTTTGAAAAAAAACATACCTATTGTATAATGAATAAGTTGGTTGTGCCGCCACGAAAGGCGGGACTAGATACGATATGGTGGAGTACAGTTATGAAGTGTCAGGTTTGTGGAAAAGAATTAATAGATGGGGTATATTTTTGCAAGTATTGTGGTAGTCAGGCACCGGTCGCTACCCCGGAAACAGAACTTGTAGGCCAGTCCGGTAACCAAATCAGCGCGGCAACCAGAAAGTATTTAGAAAGCGCGGGTGCAGGAGATGCTGTAACCTCTTATAAAAAGAAGGCAAGCCCGATTCTTCCCTTAATTATTGCACTTTCAGCGTTAGTGGTTGTCGGCGTTGTGGTCGCTATTTTGCTGATTTCCAAGAATAAAACGTCGGATGAAGCTTATGCGGAACTTCTTACAAATGCGGAAGAATATGTATCTTCCAAACATTATGAGGATGCGATTGCAGCTTATGAAGATGCCATTGCAATGGACAGTAAGAACCAGGATGCGTATTTGGGACTTGCAGATTTATATGTGCAGCTTGGACAATACGATGAGGCCATCACGCTACTTAAAGATGCCTATGCAAAGAATGGTAGTCTTGCGTTAAAAGAAAAATTAGAGGATGTAGTTCTTGGCAAGGTAGAAAATATGGTTTCGCAGGACGATAGAAGGGGTGCAATGGATCTTCTTATGAACACCCTTGCTACGGTATCCAGTGATAGATTGCAGGATCGTTTGAATTCAATTAAGGCCGAACTGGAAGCACAGACGAATACCGAGGGAACTTCAACTACTACGACAACAACCACTACGGGAACTGAGACAACAGAGGTGCCCACCCAGCAGGAAGAAAAGGTGGAAAATCCTTTTGTGAACCTGAATATTGGTGATTCAGTCCTTTTTGGTTCTTATGAGCAGGATGGCGATTTTGGAAATGGTTCAGAGCCTATCCAGTGGATTGTTATTGGTAAGGATGATAAGGCAGTTATACTAATGTCTTACTATATTTTGGATTGCAGACCTTTTGATGCCAATGCACGAAATGCCTGGGCAAATTGTAGCCTCAGGAATTTCCTAAATGGTGATTTTTATTATCAGGCCTTTAATTCTGAAGAATCTCCTTATTTGTACTGCAATAGTCATCCGGCGGATGTGAACAAGGTCTATGGAACGAGAGGCGGATCGATTTCCAACGATGGTGTATTTATTTTGTCGATGAATGAAATTTATACGATGTCCGGGCTTGGGGTTGCAGCAAAAGGAAACTATGAGAAATATATGGATGGTGATATGAGCTGGACCACGTATGCTAATAAGTGTTCTCAGCAGAGCAGTTTCCTAAGAGCACCTGTGACACAATATGCGAAGAATCAGGGATGTTCGAGTGAGAGTGGCTATGGCTATTACTGGCTTCGTACACTAGGTGCAGACAGTTCCTATGCAACGGCGATTTATGCGGACGGTGGTGCTGATTATTGGGGTATTAGTTCAGATGCCTATGGGATTGGTGTTCGTCCCTGTATCGAGGTTGATACCAGAAAATAAAATCAGATTTATCTTTCCGGGCTTCGGCCCGGTTTTTTATTTGGGAGACCTTTCAGCCGGCTCGGGTAGTGCAATCGGACCAAACGTACCCGGTACAAATGGTCCGATTGTCAACCACGCAATATAACAAGTTGACAATCGAGAGCAAATTGGGTAAGATACCACATAGAAACGAAAGAGAGGTACTTACCATGAGTGAAGAGGTAAAGAAAAAGAAGCAGAAAGAATCTCCGGTATATATGATTACCAGTGTAGCGCTGATGGCTGCTATACTATGTATTTGTGGTCCGCTCACAGTGCCCATTGGTCCCATTCCGATTACTTTGTTTATATTCGCACTGGCATTATGTTCAATTATTTTAGGCGCTGTGAAGGCTCCGCTGTGCGTTCTTATTTACTTACTGCTAGGAATCGCAGGTGTTCCTGTATTTTCCGGAGGTGTGGTAGGCATTGCAAAGCTTTTAGGTCCTTCTGGCGGTTATCTGGTTGGCTGGATTTTCCACGCATTTATTGGTGGTTTATTTGCGCAGAAATTTATTAAGAAGATTCCTCTGGTATTTGTAGGACAAATATTAGGTCTTATTGTGGTATACTTGTTAGGTACAGCCTGGTACATGTATTCCGCAAAAGTGGCGCTTGCACCAGCGATGGCAGCCTGCGTATACCCCTTCATTGGAATTGATATTGGAAAAATCGTAGTTGCTATGGCCATCGGAATTCCTGTACGCAGACAACTTATGAAAATGAATCTGATTAAGTAGAAAAGGAAGACAACCATGGATTACAGAAAACTATTTTCCCTGTTCACCACCATGCCTTTCGAGGATGGCAGCATGATCGGTAAGCTGATGTTTACGGAGACGGATAAAGAGGAAGGTGTGGAAGTAACCACAAAGAACCAGCTCTTTACCAAGGTTGAAGTTAGACGGGAAGGAATGCTTGCAGAGATTACCCTGTTAAAACCTACGGGAGATCCCACCGCAGCACCTGCAAAGACAGTAACGTTTGCTGAGGAACTGGCGAAGGTAGCCTTTAATCCTGCTGAGATTATTGAATTTGTTGAATCTATGAATGATCCTAATACCATTCATAGAGGGGAACATCCCATTGTTCCCGGCCTTCAGATGGCAGAATTTTTCCTCAAATGGTTAAATGAAAATGAGCCCACTGTGTTAAAGGAAAATATGGTAGACATTCGTCTGACAGCGCCTGCGTTTGGCGACGAAGAACTCTGCCTTTGCAGAGACAGCGCTACCAGCTATGGAATGGTACGAAATGGGGAACTTCTTTGGAAAGCGCGTATCATTAAGAAATAATGCAAAAAGTATATGTGGCCAGCGGTCTTCGGACCTATATCGGCTTAGAAAATCATATGTATAAATTTACACCGGCAGAGGATTTGGCTGCCGGTGTTTTAGCATGCCTGTGGGAGCGACACAAGGAAATTCCGATTGACTACGTGATTGGCGGGAACGCCGTAGGTGCTGGCGGAAATATTACGAGACTTGCCATGTTAAAAGCGGGAATGCCAGAAAATATCCCAGCAATGACCGTTGACTTACAGTGCGCATCGGGACTTGAAAGCATTGCCGTAGCCTATGGGAAAATTGCAACGGGGCAGTGCGAGATGGTTATCGCGGGTGGTTTTGACAGTGCTTCAACTGCTCCGCTTCGTACGCATCACAAAAATCATCCTGCATACCAGGAGGGGAACGCTTCTTATCAGGTGGCACAGTTTGTTCCAGAAGAGCATGATGCGATGACCATGATACGTGGTGCGGAAGAAGCTGCGAAGACAGAAGGATTTTCCAGACAGCAGTTGGATGAATATGTTTTGCAAAGTCACCAGAAAGCTGCGCTGGCAAAAGCGAGTGGATGCTTGCAGGAGTTCCTATTAAGGATGCCAGATGGAAAAGCCTGCGATGAGGGAATTAAAGCAAATATTAGCGAGAAGCTACTGCGTAATCTCCCGCCTGTCCTTTCAAATGGGGAAAGAATTACCGCAGGAAATGCCTGCCGCAAAAATGATGGTGCCGCTTTTGTGCTCCTTGCTTCTGAGGCAGCAGTCAAAAAGTATGCGCTCACGCCAAGAGCCGAAATTATAGGATGCGTATCCGCAGGAGCGAATGCTATGGAAAGTCCCAGAAGTATCATTGCAGCCTTAAAAAAATTGGAAGAGCGGTATCCAGAAGCGTTTCATAAAATGGGGGCGTTAGAATGCAATGAGGCCTTTTCTGTAATCACGGCACTCGTTGATAAATATTATCCGGAATACATGGATCGTTATAACATTTTCGGAGGTGCCCTAGCCTACGGACATCCGTATGGTGCTTCTGGTGGAATCATAATGCTGCATCTGTTAAAGGCATTAGATGTTCGGAAGGAGACTTACGGTGTGGCGGCAATCGCAGCTGCTGGCGGCGTAGGAAACGCTATTTTGGTGAGGAGTTGTAATGCCTAGGAACTTTTATGAAATGTTACAGAAACAGCCGTCTGATAAGACAGCGCTGATAGAAGACGACGTCATTTATACGTACGGCGATTTGATAAAGCAGGCGGAAAGAGGGTGTGTTACCAGGGAAGATTTGGAAGTCCAGATTATTAAAGGGGATACTCCGGCAAGAGACCTGATTACATTTTTGCAGGTTCAAAAGAACGGCAAAATACCAGTACTAATCCCGGGTGACGAAAAAAGAACATTTCAGATGGGGGCAGTTCCTGAAAAAGAAGAAGTCAGCTTTGGTGTGGCTACTAGTGGAAGCACGGGGGCACCCAAAATCTATTATAGAACTTTCGCCAGCTGGTTTGATTTCTTCACTGTACAGAATACCATTTTTGATATTACCCAGGATACTGTGCTGTTTGCGCAAGGTCCTCTTTCCTTTACCGGGAATTTGAATATCTATATGGGCGTCCTGTCCGCTGGTGCCACGATTGTTACCTGCTCACGGTTTGCACCGAAAGAGTGGATGCAGCAGCTGGAAAGATATAATTGTAACGCGATTTATATGATTCCAGATAAGCTGCGGGCACTTATGCGTGTGGGGGAGCAGAGTATCCCGGGAATAGAGACGATTGTTTCCGGTTCACAGTCTCTGGGGATAGCGGATGTTGAAGAACTAAAAAAACGATTTCCATCCTGTGAAGTAACCCTATATTATGGCAGCAGCGAGGCAAGTTACATTTCCTATCTTCGCGGCAGAGAGATGACGGCAGATAAGAAGGGCGTTGGAAAATGTTTCCCGGGGATAGATATAACCATACAGGACGATGAAATCTATGTAAACACCCCGTATATGATCCTGGGCGAAAATTGCCCTTTTGCGACAAAGGACTGTGGCTATATGGATGCAGAGGGGAATTTATTTTTGTTAGGACGAAAGGACGATATTGTGCTGTTGCATGGTCGCAAAATATCTCTGATGCGAATTGAAGAGCATTTGCGGAAGCTGCCTGGGGTTCTGGCGGCAGCAGTCTCGTTTAATGAGGAAGATGGTATTATCGCCGTGGTGGAGATGGAACCAGAAAATTATCATGAAGAGAAAATGAAAAGCAGTCTTCGGGAAACACTAGCTGGTTATGAGATGCCGAAAAAAATACAGCGCATAGATAAAATACAGAGACTTTCCAGCGGTAAGGTGAGACGATAGGAGGCATAATGAAAGCATTTTTATATGGCATTGTAGAAATTATTACAAAGATTCACCAGTTTATTTTGGGAATCAATGATAACTTTGAAGCGAACTTTACCGATAAGGAATTACATTTTTTAGTGATTGGTATTTTAGGCGTTTTACTTATTCTGGCAATTTATCCGCTGTTTAAATGGTTAGCAAAGCATAATCGCGTCATGATCATTACCTGGATTTATGTTTTTACACTGATTGTGGTGCTAACCTTTGCCATCGAAATTGGCCAGCGTATTACGGGAACAGGGACGATGGATTTTGCGGATGTCATGTTTGGCGTGGTTGGATTCCTGGCGATGTTTGCAGTATGTATGTTTGTGCGGGGCGCATGGCATTTGTCCAGATATATCTTTCGAAAAGTGCGGGAAAAGAAAGAGAATGGGAAAGAGACAGAGTAGTATGTCGATGGTGCTGTGGTATAATATTATGTAAACAATGTGGAAAAGGAGTATCTATAAAAATGCGTGAAAGTGGAATTTTAATGCCGGTATTTTCGTTGCCTTCCCCTTATGGAATCGGGGCACTGGGAAGAGAGGCATATCAGTTTGTGGATTTTCTGGAAAAGTCTGGGCAGGGATTTTGGCAGGTGTTGCCCCTAGGACCTACGGGATTTGGTAACTCCCCTTATCAGCCCGTGTCAGCTTTTGCAGGCAATCCTTATTTTATTGATCCTGTTAAGCTTGTAGAAGATGGGTATTTAACCTATGACGAGTGTAATGCCTGCGATTTTGGCGGGGACTGTCAGCGCGTTGACTATGGAAAAATCTATGAGAACCGTGCGCCGTTACTTCGAAAAGCATTTGAAAGATTTTTAGAGAAAAAGAATCAGGATAAGACATTAAGCAAGCAGTATGATGCGTTCCTTGCGAAAAATGCCGCGTGGTTAGAAGACTTCGCACTGTTTTATACGATTAAGGCAGCAGAAGGTGGCAAGGCGTGGTATGAGTGGCCAGCAGAATTAAAGACCAGAAAGAAAGCTGCGCTTGATAAGGTAAGAGAAGAGCGCGCCGACCATATTGCCTTTATTTATTTCAGACAGTTTATGTTTGCACAGCACTGGGAAGCACTGCATACCTATGCAAAGGAAAAGAATGTAAAGATTATTGGCGATATGCCTTTTTATGTATCCTTAGATAGTACCGATGTATGGCAACATCCTGAAGTGTTCCAAATGGATAAGGACCTAGTGCCTAAGGTTGTGGCTGGTTGCCCTCCGGATGCGTTCTCTGCAGATGGCCAGATGTGGGGAAATCCTATTTACGACTGGAAGGGTATGAAAAAAGACGGCTATGACTGGTGGATGAAGCGTCTTGCAAGAAATTACGAACTTTTCGATGTGGTTCGTATTGACCACTTCCATGGTTTTGCTGAATACTATGCCGTGCCTTATGGGGCGAAGAATGCAAAAGAAGGAAAGCAGGAAAAGGGTCCGGGAATGGATTTCTTTAAGGCTTTAAAAGAAAAGCTTGGTGATGTGCAGCTCATCGCAGAGGATTTGGGAACGGTAACCAAAGAGAACGAAGCACTCTTAAAGGAGAGCGGAATTCCGGGAATGAATGTGTTGCAGTATGCGTTCACCAGCTGGGATAGTAAATATATGACCCATCGTCATGAGAAGAATTCTGTTGTTTATACAGGAACCCATGATAACACCACATTAATGGCGTGGGCTCAGGAAATCAGCGAAGGGGACAGAGGCTTCGCCAGAAGATATATCAATTCTATGAATTCTGATTTTGGCGGCTTTGTTTGGGATATGATTCGAGAAGCATATCATTCGCCAGCATTCCTTTCTATCATTCCCTTGCAGGATTATTTGGTAAAGGGAAAGGAAGCAAGAATTAATATGCCGAGTACCTTAGATGGAAACTGGGAGTGGCGACTGGAACCGAATTTCCTGTCTGATGCACTTGCTGGTTCTATTAGAAATCTGGCAGAAACCTATGGACGCATGCCCCAGAAAGCGGAGAAATAAAATACTATGAAGAAAGTCCCTTCCAAGAAAGTAATATTGATCGGCGCAGTCGTAGTAGCACTTGTAGTAGCGCTTATTTTAATCCTTACACATAAAAAGGAGAGCTATCGTAATGCGATTGTAAACGCTTTTACAGGAGAGGTGTCCGTAGAAAGAAAAGCCTCACCGGTAGAAGTTTTTACGGGACTTAAGCTGCAGGCGAACGATGCTGCGGAAACGCGTGCTAGTGCTACGATGGAAATTCTGGCAGACGATGATAAGCATATTTTTCTGGAAGAGAACACAAAGATTCATGTGAATGCAACGGGAAGTCCTGAAAAGGGAAATATCACCATAGACCTTACAGAGGGACGTTGTCTGTTTCATGTAGAGAATAAGTTAAACGAAGAGGATAGTTTTACGGTGGAAACGCCCAATGCATCCATTAGTATTCGCGGAACCAAATTCTATGTATCCTATCACCCTTATAAAACCATTGTGGAAGTTTTAGAAGGTGTGGTTGAAGTAACAGACAAAATTCATAATACGGTACATATTTTATATGCGGGTGACAGTATCATCATTGAGCCCGATGATGTTGCCCAGGTAATCTCAGGAAATGCGGTAACGGGTACGACCACGCCTGAGCAGGATGAGGAAGAAACGGAGCTGGCTGAAGAGACGGATGGCACGAAGGAAAACGAAGAAGAGCCGGAAGAGGTTGTAGAGGTTACGGAGACAGCCTGCGTGCATACAAAGGGAAGCGAAGATCTTGTTTTAAAGGAAACAGAGTCTGTGGAAGCAACCTGTGAACGTGCTGGAAAGCAGGTATATATCTGCGATGAATGCGGGGAAACGGTTGAGATTGTTGTTCCAGCATTAACCCATCAGTATGAAGAGGCGCTTATTGAAGCAACCTGTGAGGTGGATGGCTCACAGACATTTACCTGTAAAAACTGCGCAGACTATAAGGTGACGCTCCTTCCTGCGCTAGGACATGACTATGTGGAGTCTGTTGATAAAGAGGCAACCTGTGAGCTAGATGGAAGAATGCTTTATACCTGCTCACGATGCGGAAATAGTTACACTTCAACCATTCGCCATAGTGGACATCATTATGTAACGAAGTCCGTCGTGGCACCGACCTGTACGAAGGAAGGCGTAACGACTATTTCCTGTACAAACTGCGGGGATACTTACACGGAGAAAAAGGAAATGATTTCCCATGACTATGTGAGCGGTAAGTGTACCATCTGCGGTGGTGAGGAGCCAAGACGAGATACCGGAAATGGTGGTAGCGGCGGAAGTGGCGCTTGCTCTGCATATCGGGATGCCATAGCAGCTGGAAAGACGCATCAGACGACTGCATATGTGAATCCTCCAGCTGGGGGAGCTAGCGGATATGTTCTTCATATCTTTACGGATGGTTCAAGTACTCGGTGCACCTCTGATTCCTGTACAGTTCGTTAGAAAATAAAACAATGGAAAACTTACTATTTTGTTTAAATGCCACAGTACCAGTCTTTTTACTGATGGTACTTGGCTACATTTTCAAAAGAATACATGTTTTTTCGGATGCTTTTACGAAGAATATGAACTCCTTCGTGTTTAAAATTGCTCTGCCGGTTCTGGTTTTTCAGGATTTGTCAGTGGCCGATTTTAAATCGATGTGGGACGGGAAATATGTTCTGGTTTGTTTTGGAATTACCGTTATATCTATTCTGTTAGCTTTTCTGACCGCACTTCTATTTCGTAGGAGAGGGATTATTGCAGAATTTGTGCAGGCGTCTTTTCGGTCTTCGGCAGCACTTCTAGGCATTGGAATTATTCAAAATATTTATGGGCACAGTGGTTATGCGCCGCTTATGATTATTGGGGCAGTCCCGCTTTATAATGTCACCGCCGTCATTCTTCTTTCGGTTATCAAAGAGAAAAAGGAAGACAGTGGTCTTACGAAGGCAGCGCTTCGAAAGACGCTCCTTGGAATTGTGACCAATCCGATTATCCTCGGAATTCTTGTGGGAATTGTGTGGTCGTTACTGAAAATTCCACAGCCTGTAATTCTACAAAAAATGGTGGGGTCTATTGCTGGTCTTGCAACTCCTATGGGATTAATGGCGCTAGGCGCAAGCTTTACATTTAGTAGTGCCAAGGGTTATTTAAAACCGGCGATTGTGGCAAGCGTGTTTAAACTGATTATTTTCTGCGCAATTTTTCTGCCATTATCTATTTATCTCGGATATAGAGAAGATAAGCTCATCGCGCTACTAATTATGCTGGGAAGTCCTACGACGGTATCCTGCTTTATTATGGCAAAGAATATGGACCACGAGGGAACACTGTCTGCCAGCACGGTTATGATTACAACATTATTCTCAGCCTTTACTCTGACCGCCTGGTTATATCTATTAAAATGTATGGGAGTGGTCTAGATACGACTAAGGTTGCTGCTACATATTTTTGAAGTTGTAAGCATAGTCACTCCCTTTATGCATCAATATCTCGGCAGGCCACGCAAATGTTAATATTTTGCGACGTTGCTTGCCGTGGAAGCGAAATCCATTTTAGATTTTCTTCGCGCGGAAGGCTCTCCTGGAAGCGCGATTAGAAAATCTTAAATTAGTTCGCTGGAACGCCTGGCAAGCTGGAGCAAAATATTTCATTTGCGCGACCTGCCTAGGCGACTAAATACAAACGGCTCACACCCCTTATACTAAATAATATAAACGGAGTAGAAATCTTATGTTCTGTGAGAAATGCGGAAGACAAAATGATGACGATGCAAAATTCTGCGAAAGCTGTGGAGGGACACTTGCACCCATAGAAAACCAGATGATGTCATCACAGACCGCAGGAGAAATAGCGCAGAAAAGAAAAGCAAATAAGCTTCTGATTATTCTCCTTTGCTTTATTGTTATTGCAGGCGCAGTGGTAGGCGTTCTTTTTGGTACAAAGGCAGCAAGAAAAAATAAATTACAGCAAAAGTTAGAAGTGGCCAGAGAATATCTCGATGAGATGAATTATGATATGGCCATTGCAACCTATAAAGAAATTTTAGAAATTGATCCCAAGAATACAGATGCCTATATTGGATTGTCTGATGTTTATATTGCTACGGGTGACATTGATGAAGCAGTCTCTGTTTTGATTACAGGTTATAACGAGACGGAAGATGAAGAAGTTTATGGTGTGCTTGGCGAAGCGGTCAGCCTTGTTGTAGAGGAAAAGGTTGTGTCGGAAGGGGAAATGATAGCCGCTGAGTACATTGGCGAGGTACAGGAAGAAATTCATCGTCCTATTTTAGAAGAGAGAAAAGAAGAATTAGAAGCGATTGCACAGGAAAAACAGCAGGCTGAAACTACCGGTGAAACAACCGGAACTGGAACAGAAACTGGTGGCGCAGAAACAACAGTGGGTAATGAAGGAGTCCTTACCGAGGAAATGGTAGCAGAGGCTTTGGAAGGCGTTGTTGGAAGATTTATAAAATGTCATGGAGGGAGAAATTCACCAGAGAGCTTTCTGGATGCAATGACTAATGACTATGAGAAGCGTACTATTTTATGCCATGAACTACCCATTGGCTGGATTCCTGAGGAAATGGTTAAGGATGTGGAAGGCGATATATATGTAACGGAAGAAAATCTGAAAGAACTTTCCTATTTTGCTTATGGGGACAGAGACCTTTCCCGCTTCGCAGATTTCTATATGTATGATCCTTTTGGCACGATGCCGAAGGATGGCAATATCTATTATTTTGCAGGCGCGTACAGAATGGGAGACGGAGCCGGCGGTATGGCATTTTTGGATTACACACTGGAGATGGAAAGTGACACCATTTGTAATGTGACATACACAGTAGAATATTATGTGGAGAAAGAGAATGAATGGTGGGAAACGGTAAAGTCCCCGGATTATCCTGATCAGTTCCTTATTACTTTTAGGATTATTGCCGATCCTGACTGTAGCCTCTGCGGTATGCGTATTATTCAGGCAAAAATGTTTTACTGAAGCGGGTATGAACAGGCTACCAGGTAGCCTGTTTTTTGTTGAAAAATGCGCACAAAAAGAGTAAAATAACAAATGTATGTGTCCTGCGTTATGACAAGACACAAGATAGTGTGGTTAAAAAATATGTGTGGAAAGGAACTCGTACAATGAGCTACATGGACGATTTTAATTTCTGGTTGAATGATGATTATTTTGACCAGGCAACTAAGGATGAATTACTTGCGATTCGTAACGACGAGAAGGAAGTTGAAGATCGCTTTTATAAGGAATTAGAGTTTGGTACTGGTGGACTTCGTGGTGTAATCGGAGCAGGTACCAACAGAATGAATATTTATACTGTTCGTAAGGCTACCCAGGGTCTTGCAAACTATATTAAGAAGCAGGGCGGCGAGAAGAAGGGTGTAGCAATTGCTTACGATTCTCGTAGAATGAGTCCTGAATTTGCGGATGAGGCAGCATTATGTCTTGCAGCAAATGGCATCAAGGCTTATGTATTCGAATCATTAAGACCTACTCCCATGCTTTCCTATGCGCTTCGTGAACTTGGTTGTATTTCCGGTATTGTTGTAACGGCTTCTCACAACCCTCCGGAGTACAATGGATACAAGTGCTATTGGGAAGATGGCGCACAGGTTACAGCTCCTAAGGATAAAGAAATTATCGATGAGGTAAAGGCAGTTACCGATTATCATACCGTAAAGACGATGGAAAAGGCTGCTGCAATGGAACAGGGCTTATATGAGATTATTTCCAAGGATATTGATGATTCTTATATGGAAGAACTCAAGAAGCAGATTATCCACCCTGATGTAATCAAGGCAGTAGCAGATGATATTAAGATTGTTTATTCTCCTTTCAATGGAACGGGTAACATTCCTGTAAGACGTGTTCTTTCCGAACTTGGCTTTAAGAATGTATATGTGGTTCCTGAGCAGGAGATGCCGGATCCTAACTTCACGACCCTTGCATATCCGAATCCTGAAGATCCTAAGGCATTCGAACTTGCATTAAAGCTTGCTAAGGAGAAGAGTGCAGATGTCGTTATGGCAACTGACCCCGATGCAGACCGTCTCGGTATTTACTGCTTAGACACCAAGACTGGTGAGTATGTTCCTTTCACGGGTAACATGTCTGGTATGCTGATTGCAGAATATATTTTAAGAGAAAGAGTTGCAACTGGTACAATGCCTGCAAATCCTGCGCTTGTAACGACCATCGTTACCACCAATATGGCACAGGCGATTACCAAAGCGTATGGTATTAAAGAAATCGAAGTATTAACTGGCTTTAAGTATATTGGTGAGCAGATTAAGTTCTTTGAGCAGAGTGGTTCTAACAACTATGTATTCGGTTTGGAAGAGTCCTATGGATGCCTTGCTGGTACCCACGCAAGAGATAAGGATGCTGTTGTTGCAGTTATGTGTCTCTGCGAAGTTGCCGCATATTGCAAGAAGCAGGGTATTACCCTCTGGGATATGATGATGGAAATGTACGAAAAGTATGGTTTCTACAAGGAGACCCAGGTTGCCATTACCAAGAAGGGTAAGGAAGGCTTAGAGGAAATCGCGCAGATGATGGAAAAGCTTCGTAATAACCCTCCTAAGCAGCTTGGTGAGTACAAGGTACTTAAATTCCGTGACTATAAGAAGGATGTTGTGGTAGATAATGCGACAGGAGAAACTACCTCTACCGGTCTTCCTTCCTCCAATGTTCTCTACTTTGAATTAGAGAATGACGCATGGTGCTGCGCTCGTCCTTCCGGAACGGAGCCTAAGATTAAGTTCTACATGGGTGTAAAGGGAAGTAGCCTTGTCGATGCAGAAGAGAAAGTAAAAGCATTAACCGACGCTTTACAGGCCCAGCTGTAATAGAATTTGTGGAAGCGAAGTAAAGAAAGAAGTATACTATGACCATACCTAACAGGGTATGGTCATATTTATAAAATGGGAGAACCATAATGAATTTTGCAGAAATCAAACAGACCATTCGGTATTGTAAAAGAAATGGCATAAAGGATACCTTCCTGGCCGCAGGAGAACGGTTAGAAGAAAAAATCCGTGCCAGAAAAAAGGGACGCTATACTTATGAAGAGCCGTCAGAGGAAGAATTAAAAAAGCAAACGGCAGAGTATGAGGCGATGGAAACAAAGCCGCTCATTAGTATTGTTGTTCCCCTTTATAATACAGAACCGGTATTTCTGGAAGATTTGATTTTGTCTGTGATGGACCAGACCTATCAGAATTTTGAACTTGTGTTTGGAGATGCTTCTGAGGAAACTGTACAGGAAACGGTGGTTAAGGAATTCCAGGAACAGTATGGGAAAATAAATTATATCAGGATTAGACAAAATGGTGGGATATCTGAAAATACGAATGCTATTTTGGAAATAGTGCAGGGAGATTACGTAGCGCTCCTGGATCATGATGACGTTCTTACAAAAGATGCACTGTATCACATGGTTACGGCGCTTCATCGCCAGATGGAAAAACTGGGAGTAAAGCAATATAGTCAGGGACCAACCCTGTTATATTCGGATGAAGACAAAGTGAATGCCTATATGGAGAACTACTTTGCGCAGAATATTAAACCAGGATATAACTTGGATTTGCTGCTGACGAATAACTATGTATGCCACCTCTCCATGTACCGAAAGGATATTATCAAGGCTTTGGGACTTCGAAAGGCCTATGATGGAGCCCAGGACTTTGACTTAGTGCTTCGAACCGTTCTGGTGACAGAAGAACAGGTAGGGAAAGATAACGTTAAGGACTACATTGTACATGTTGGAAAAGTGTTATACCACTGGCGAAGTTCCGCTTCTTCTACTGCGGAAAATACGGATGCAAAAAATTATGCGTATGAGGCAGGGGGAAGAGCAATAGAATCTTTTTTGACGATCAAAGGCTGGGATGCAGAAGTGGTGTCCTTAAAACATTTGGGGTTCTATCGTGTGGAATATGCCAATTTGTTTGAAACGCGCCCAGATGTGGGGGTAGTAGTTAGACCCATATATAAGAAAGGTCGACTTGCACTTGGCGGGTTACAGTCTGTAAAAGGGGAAGCGAAGGTTTTGTATGGTGGTCTCAAAAAAGGATACAGCGGATACCTGCATCGTGCAGCGTTGCAGCAGCAGATTAAGTATGGCGATATAAGATGTATGGAAGTTCGGCCGGAATTAAGAGACCTCTTTCAGGAGGTGACCGGTTATTCTTATCCTCTGGCAGAAGAGGAAAGAGAAGTATTTAAGGACGAAGAAAAGAATATGCAGATTGTGAAAAAAAGTATTAAATTCTGCAATAAATTAAAGGAAATGAGCATTACGATTGTATACGATCCCATGGAGAAGGTTGAGAAAAATGAAGCCGATTGTTAGTATTATCATTCCTAACTTTAACGGAAAAGAATATCTAGATGCCTGCCTGGAAAGCCTAGGAGAGCAGAGCCTTCCTGGGATAGAAGTGATTCTAGTCGATGATGCTTCCTCAGATGGAAGTGCAGCGGAGGCGGGGCAGAAGTATCCGGGGATTAAAGTGCTTTATCACACAGAGAATCAGGGATTTTGCAAGAGCTGTAATGACGGTGTTCGGCTAGCGGCGGCTCCGTATGTCATTCTTCTAAACAATGACACGGTATGCGATAAGGATTTTGCAAAACACTTATATCGTATGATAAAACGTGATACGCGCTATTTTTCCGCACAGGCGAAGATGGTCTCACTGCAAAATCCAGAGATTTTGGATGATGGCGGTGATGAGCTGACGATGCTTGGCTGGGTGTTTGCGCCGGGGAAGGATAAGGCAGCAGACCGATGCAGAAATCGAAAGATATTTAGCGCCTGTGGCGGTGCCGTAATCTATCGAAAGGATGTGTACTTGTCGTTAGGAGGCTTAGACGAAGAACATTTTGCGTACTTCGAGGATGTTGATTTAGGATACAGAGCGCGATTATTTGGTTATGAGAATGTCCTGGCGGCGAAGGCGGTTGTCCTCCATGCGGGTAGTGGTACAACCGGATCAAGATATAATGCGTTTAAAGCACGCTATTCGGCCAGAAATAATGTATATTTCCTGTTTAAGAATATGCCGACCTGGCAGCTTTTGCTAAATGGTTTTGGTATTCTTGCGGGCTTTTGCGTAAAATCCATTTTCTATGGGAAGAAAGGTCTTTGGAAAGAATATCAGTTAGGGTTACGTGAGGGATTAAAGCTTACGAAGACATGTAAGAAAAATCGTGTAGACTTTCAAAAGGTTCCGCTCCGAAGGCTTTGGGAGATACAAATGCGGATGTTTGTGTGGACAATCCGTCGTTTTATAGGGTAGTCCTTTATGTAGTAAATCGGATGGTATTGGAACACAGTATCTTGTGTTAACATAATGTGAAAATATTGAATTTTACGGGAAAAACGTGTAAAATAAGTTCTGTATGTCGTGGGTAAACCATAAGGGATGAACAGGGGATTCACATGATAAAAGATAATCAGAAAATTCTGAATAGAATTCATGTGTTGATGGACGCTATTATGTTGATAGCGGCTTATCTTGTTTCGTGGTTTATTAAGTTCAAAATTATGGATACCCAGTCGCCTACGGTGGGTGTTCTTCCCAAAGAAGACTATTTTCAGCTGTTGGTAATTATCGTGCCATTATACATTGTGATTTTTTATCGCAGCGGTATGTATATGTCCAAGCGACAGGCGACGATTTTCCGAGAGGTATTTAATATCGTCAGAGGCTGCAGTATTGGTTTGCTACTCTTTGCAGCCGCTTTGTATGTACTAAAAATTACGGATATCTCCCGTTCCATGATTGGTATGTTTTATGGCTTTTCCGTAGGATTTGAGATGCTTTCCCGCTTTGTGATTCGTGCTGTGCTTCGTTCGATTCGCAAGCGCGGTCACAATTTAAAGTATGTGCTTCTGATTGGATACTCAAGAGCAGCAGAGACCTACATTCGTCGTATTAATGAAAATCCGCAGTGGGGTTACGTGGTTTGTGGTATTTTAGATGACCATATTCCAGCAGGCACCCAGTACAAGGGCGTTAAGGTTCTTGGAAAGATTGACAACGTTCATATTATTTTGCCTGAAAACAAAATTGATGAAATTGCTATTACACTGGCGCTTAAGGACTATGAGCGACTGGAAGAACTTGTTACAATCTGTGAGAAGTCGGGTGTACATACAAAGTTTATTCCAGACTACAATAGCGTAATTCCTACCAAGCCCTATGTTGAGGAACTTTCTGGACTTGCTGTGGTAAATATTCGTTATGTGCCACTCACCAATACATGGAATATACTGGTAAAGCGTCTGGTAGATATTATTGGCTCACTGCTTTGTATTGTGTTCTTCAGCCCCATTATGCTGATTAGTGCAATTCTTATTAAATGTTGTGATGGTGGCAATATTATTTTCTGCCAGGAACGAGTGGGCTTACACAATCGTACCTTTAAGATGTACAAGTTCCGTACCATGCGGCAGCAGACGGAGGATGAAGAGAAGGAAGGCTGGACGGTTAAGGGAGACCCAAGAGTTACTGGCATTGGCAAGTTCCTTCGTTCTACTAGCTTGGATGAAATTCCGCAGATGTTTAATGTCTTAAAAGGGGATATGTCCTTAATTGGACCAAGACCTGAGAGACCACAGTTTGTAGAAAAATATAAAGAAGAAATCCCTGGTTATATGATTAAGCACCAGGTTCGTCCAGGAATTACTGGCTGGGCACAGATTAATGGTTTCCGCGGAAATACTTCCATTCGGAAACGTATTGACCATGATCTGTATTATATCGAGAATTGGACCGTAGGGTTTGATATAAAAATTGCATTTTTAACAATCTTCAAAGGATTCATAAATAAGAATGCATATTAAATGCCGATCAGGCAATTGAGGAGTATGAATTATGGCAACAGATGGAAAGAAGAAGAGCAGCAGTTCATCAAAGAGTTCTTCTGGTAAGAAAAGCAGTTCTGGAAAAAGTAGTTCCAGTAAAAGCAGTACGGGTGTAAAGAGCAGCACTGTAAAGGCAAGTTCTGCTAAGAAAGGCAGCAGTAAGAAGAGAAGAAGCGCAGCAAGACGCAAACGCGGAATTATCTTAGTTGTAGTGGAAGTATTATTGCTTGCTGTGGTTGGATTAGTTGTGTGGTTGGTGTTCCAGGGAACCAGCAAGGTTGAGAAAGTAAATACCGAGGATAGCGTTTCGGTTGATTCTAGTGTTGAACAATATTTCCAACAAATGACGACTAAGGTGGACGAGGCAACTGGTCAGACGGTGACTTCCAAAGGATTTAGAACCATAGCGCTTTTTGGTGTTGATTCCAGAAACAGACAGCTTTCTTCCAACACCCGCACGGATACCATTATTATTGCAGCTATTAATTTGGACACCAACGAAGTAAGAATGGTTTCTCTTCTTCGAGATAGTTACCTGAATCTAACCGATGGATCTTACAACAAGTGTAATGCAGCGTATGCATTCGGTGGCCCTGTACAGGCGCTGAATATGCTTAACTACAACTTAGACCTGAATATTAAAGATTACGTTACCATTGGTTTTACCGGTATTACGGAGTTGGTAGATGCCCTTGGTGGTGTGGAAATCAATGTACTTGATAGCGAAATCAGCCATTTGAATAATTATCAGATTTCCATGGTTGGTAAGACAGAAGATAACGAGCACTTCTTTGCAACTGCGGGAACCGATTACATCCCTGTTGAGCATGCAGGTGTGCAGACTCTGAATGGATTACAGGCAACTGCATATTGTCGAATCCGTTATGTTGGTAATGACTTTATGCGTACCCAGAGACAGCGTACTGTAGTAACCCAGATTATCAACAAAGCAAAGACTGTAAATCCAGCAACCTTAACCAAGATTGTTAGAGATACGCTTGGTAATGTTTCAACCTCATTAGATGTTGATGAGATTATTGCATTAGCTGGTAATGTTACGGCTTATACCATCTGTGAAGAGTCTTATTGCTTCCCCTTTGATGATTTGAGAGGCGGCGGTATGATTGGTGCGAAGGGCAGTTGTGTTGTTCCCAAATCACTGAGAGACAATGTTGTTCGGTTACATGAATTCTTATACGGAACGACAGATTATGTACCATCTCAAAATGTGCAGGAATGCAGCGATAAGATTCATCAGGATACAGCACCTTATATTGGAGAGTAAGAAAAGGGACCGGTCTGACCGGTCCTTTTATGGAGTATATAGCAATATATGAAGACGGTTGATGTGGTAATACCTACCTATAAACCAACGGAAAAATTAAAAAAGATTATCACGCTGTTAGAAAACCAGACATATCCGGTGCAGAAGATTATTTTGATTAATACGGAGAGAAAGTATTTTGACCACTTCTTTTATGCTACCGGCTTTTTGGAACAGTATAAGAATATAATCGTCCGACATATTTCAAAGTACGAATTTGATCATGGTGCAACAAGACGACTGGGGGTTTCGCTTTCGGACGCTGATTATTTTGTGTGCATGACAGATGATGCAGTGCCGTTAGATGAGCAGTTGATTGAGAAGTTACTTGTTTATCACAAAGAGGAAAAGGTTGCCGTTAGTTATGCCAGACAGTGTGCGCCGAAGAAATGTGGGGAAATTGAGCGATTTTCAAGACGCTTTAATTATCCGAGTACGTCCCGCATAAAATCCTTACAGGATTTGCCGGAATTAGGTATTAAGACATACTTTTGCTCAGATGTGTGTGCGATGTATAATCGGGCAATTTATGAGGAACTGGGTGGCTTTGTGAAACGGGCAATCTTTAATGAGGATATGCTTTTTGCGGCAAGAGCAATGGATGCTGGATATAGAATCGCATATGCAGCAGATGCAAAGGTGAAACATTTCCATAAATATACCAATATTGCGCAGCTCCGGAGAAATTTTGACAATGGTGTATCCCAGGCAATGCATCCAGAAGTGTTTAAAAAAGTACCAGCTACCAGTGAAGGAAAGAAACTGGTGCGGGAGACTGCTAATCATTTAAAAGAAAAAGGCAAAGGGAAAATGATTCCGGGATTATACGTCACCAGCGCATATAAGTACATCGGATTTACTCTTGGAAAGAACTATAAGAAACTTCCCAGGTGGCTTATAAAGAAGTGCACAGCCAGCCCAATCTTCTTCGATAAACAGGGAGAAGACGAGGTAAGGATTGATCCGAGCTTTGGCTATGGAAGAAGCAAGCGTGAAGACGAGTGGTCTCAAAATCGAATTTCAAGAAAAAATAAAAAAGCTAATTAAAGAAAGGTGGTAATTATATTATGAACAAGAAACCTACTGACATTTTGGCATACCCTGGTTGGATTTGCTGGTTAATCGCATTTTTTGCTGGATCCAGAGAGGAATCAAAATTCCATTTGAATCAGGGACTTGTAATCAACATTATCGGAACAGCAATCTCTATTATAGAGGGTATTCTCTTCCGCATTCCCTTTGGCTGGATTGTAGCAAGCATTTTGGGAATTGTTGCTCTTGGTGTAACGGTATTGATGGTATTTGGTATTGTTTATGCAGCAACTGGCCAGGAAAGAAGCCTTCCTGTAGTTGGTGGAATTCAGATTCTGAAATAAATTAAAATTGCATTAAAGATAAATTGATATTTAATTAAAAGTGCGAAGCGCTGTGAATACGTAAGTTGTAGCGGCGCTTCGCTTTGAGGTTTTAAGATGGAAGAAAACAACCAGAATGAAAATGGATTTCCAGTAGTCTGTTCTGTATGTCATCGTACGGAAGAGAACGCCGGAAAGATGCTGAAGATGCCGGGGAACATGTATATCTGCAATGACTGTATGCAGAAGACCATGGATATGGTCAATCATATGGATCTTGGACCGTATATGAGCCCTGAAAATGGTCAGACACCCCCTCCTGCGTTTGGTATGCCTTTTGGCTTTGCAATGCCTCCGGGAATGATGGGAATGCCAGTTCCGCCACAGAATCCATCGGAAGAGGGAAAGTCCCTGTCGGAAAACAGTGACGAAAAGGGAGAGACAGGCGAGGAAAAGAAAGATAAGGAGACGCCTGACAGCGAGAAGAAGCCTGGGAAAGAAGACTCTGTTCGTAATGTAACTGGTGGAATGCCAAGATTTAGCTTCCTAAATATGAATGACTTATTAGGTGGTGGTTTTTCTGGTTCTCGTCAGGTGAAAAAGAAGAAAAAAGGTGAGTATAAGCCTCTGATAGAGTTAAAGGATATCCCAGCGCCGCATGAGATGAAAGCAAAGCTGGATGACTATGTGATAGGTCAGGAACAGGCGAAAAAAGCCATTTCTGTAGCGGTCTATAATCATTATAAACGTATTGCGACCGGAACCCAGGAAGATATAGAAATCGAGAAGTCTAATATGCTTATGATAGGACCTACCGGTTCTGGTAAGACCTATTTGGTGCGCACCTTGGCACGTATTTTAAATGTTCCGCTTGCAATTACCGATGCAACCAGCTTAACGGAGGCTGGTTATATTGGTGATGATATAGAGAGCGTCGTATCCAAGCTTTTAGCGGCAGCAGACAATGATGTGAATAAAGCGGAGCAGGGAATTATCTTTATTGACGAAATTGACAAACTTGCTAAGAAGCCCAACAGCAACACGAGAGATGTTAGTGGGGAATCTGTACAGCAGGGAATGTTAAAACTTTTAGAAGGTGCAGATATTGAAGTTCCAATCGGATCTTCCTCGAAGAATGCTATGGTGCCCACCACAATCGTGAATACAAGCAACATTTTATTCATCTGCGCCGGCGCATTTGCGGGACTTGACGAAATTATTAAAAAGAGACTTAATAAACAAAGCAACATCGGATTCTCTGCAGAACTCAAAGATAAATTTGATAAAGAGAATATTCTCAAAGAAGTTAAGACAGAAGATATTCGTAAGTATGGTATGATTCCGGAATTTATTGGCCGTCTACCCATGGTCATTACCCTGGAGGCACTTACAAAGGATATGTATGTTCAGATCCTATCAGAGCCTAAAAATGCCATTTTAAAGCAGTATCAGAAGCTTTTGGAGCTCGATGAGGTAAAACTTGTCTTTGCAGAGGATTGTCTGGTAGCCATTGCAGAGAAGGCTAGCGAAGAGGAAACGGGTGCAAGAGCACTGAGAGCGATTATTGATAAGTTTATGCTGGATATTATGTATGAAATCCCGAAAGATAGTAATATTGGTACCGTAACGATTACCAAAGACTATATAGAAGGGAAAGGTGGTCCGCTCATTGAAATGAGAGGATAGTGAGAGTACTGCAAGGGGGGCTGTGAAAAAAGCATAGTCCATAAAAAAGAAGGACCGAGGGTTCGTAAAGAGCCCAAGGTCCTTCTTTGTGTTAAAATTAATTTGCAATGATAACTCAAACACAAACTTATTCTAATCCCAAACAGGCAGTTTTGCC
>JAZLGW010000008.1:0-39659 GCA_045616465.1 Lachnospiraceae bacterium
GTCCGGCAGGGATAAACGCTGAAGGCATCTAAGCGTGAAGCCCCCCTCAAGATGAGATATCCCAATTAGTAAGACCCCTTGAAGACGACAAGGTAGATAGGGCATAGGTGTAAGTGCAGTAATGTACTCAGCTGAATGTTACTAATAGGTCGAGGGCTTATCCTGATAAGGGTAATAAGGTTCTAATAATCGTTATTGTGTTCGGTTTTGAAGGTACATATTTGGCCTGGTGGCTCAGCTGGTTAGAGCGCCGCCCTGTCACGGCGGAGGTCGTGGGTTCGAACCCCATCCGGGTCGCTTGTTTTTCAGAATTTGTAATTGCTCGGGCGTATGTGCCCTTCGCAGACAAATTCTAAGAAAAACGAAAGAATTTTCTCTGAAAATTCTTTTTGGAAATTTTTAATGAATTTCCTCGTTGTGCTTTTGCATAACAATATATGGGGTCTTAGCTCAGCTGGGAGAGCATCTGCCTTACAAGCAGAGGGTCACAGGTTCGAGCCCTGTAGGCCCCATTATTTTTCAAAATTTAATATGGGCGGATTCCCGAGTGGCCAAAGGGGACAGACTGTAAATCTGCTGCGATAGCTTCGGTGGTTCGAATCCACCTCCGCCCAGTTTCTTATTAAGGGGATCTTGATAAGAGCATTTACCATCGCGGGGTGGAGCAGTCTGGAAGCTCGTCGGGCTCATAACCCGAAGGTCATAGGTTCAAATCCTGTCCCCGCTACTAAGAGATTATAAGTTTACTTATTCTCTTTTGCCCAGATAGCTCAGTTGGTAGAGCAGAGGACTGAAAATCCTCGTGTCGCTGGTTCGATTCCGGCTCTGGGCACTTTGTTTTGTAAGAGGGCTTCAAAAAGCCCTTTATTTCTTAAAAGGTACACCTTTTATACAAAACAGATGGGATACTAGCTCAGGTGGTAGAGCACTTGACTTTTAATCAAGTTGTCGGGGGTTCGAATCCCCCGTGTCTCATAAAAGATTGGCGCCTGTAAATGTCGTAATTGAACATTTGCGGGTGTTTTTCTTTTGTATAAATGATAAATTTATCTATATAATACTGAAAACAAACATTTGAAATGTTTTATTTATCTCTGACATTTTATGAGGAATTGCATTACGAAGGAAATAGAGTAGAATATTGTATAGGTAAGAGAACTTTAATTTAATAAGGGGAGACCGAAATGGCAGAAGAAATTAAAAAGACAAAAAATAGTAAGAAACCAATGATCATAGGTATTGTTGCGATTTTGGTAATCGTAGCAGTGGTGCTTGTGATTGTTCTTTCGAAAAAGAAAGAATCGTACAGAATTATCCAGGTTAATAGTGTAGAAGGAACAGCTTCGCTTACCAGAAACAGTGAAACGCTTGATGTTGTTGTTCCGATGAACCTGATTAGCGGTGACAAGGTATCTGTTCAGCAGGATTCTCTTCTGGATTTGCTTGCAGATACAGACAAGCATATTGTTGCAAAGGAAAATACAATTTTCTCTATTAGCGCAAATGGATCCGAAAAGAGTGGTAATATTACCATTCAATTAGAAAAGGGTGATGCATTATTCACGATAGATAATAAGCTTCCGGATGATTCAACCTTTGAGGTTCATACACCGAATGCCACCATTAGTGTCAGGGGAACAACCTTTGAAGTGTTATATGATGCAGCTATCAGACAGACGCATGTAATTGTTACAGAGGGTGTTGTAAACGTAGCAACGAATATAGAAGAGATCACATTAAATGCAGGTGAAGAGGTATATGTAATTGATGAGACAATTACGACCGAAGCTGCGGAGGAAGCAGCGAATGATATAGACACCGCAGAAGCTGTTGAAGGTGCGATTACGGAAAGTGATATTGTAATTCTGTCATCGGCGGTCGTTCGATATAATGGTGGCGTTATACCGAGCACTCGCGAAGAATACAATGCTGTATTAACTGAAATGCTTGGAGTTTATGGTGATGCAGAGAGCCTGTATGTTTATGCAACAGAAAATCAAAGTGATGAGCAAGTCAATGAAATGATAGGGATGTCACCAGAAGAGTATAAAGTGCACTTTACAGAAGTGGTGACCGCAGTTACACAGAATGTTGGAATATCCGAGCCAGAATATGATATGCTACTAGCTTATATCGAAAAGACGAGGAAATCTTCTGATTTGCAGATTTGTGATACGGTAAGATCAGCCGTTATTACAGCATTCTACGATCCAGCGGTAATAGGACAAGGCTCTGCGGTTCCTTCCGATGGTGAGTATACATTAGCAGAAATATGCAATCAGGGAATGTTTGGCGATGTGGTAGTAGAGTGTCTTGGTGCGGATGCAGCAAGCACTGAGGCGCTGCTACAATCTTCGAAAGCCGCAGGCGGTCATATTATGGTCGTTATTGAAGGCACCAAGGTAACGGTATATTGTGAAAATGATGATACTATAAAAGTTGGAATGTAAAGCGGAAAGAACATAATTAGGCGTTCACCATTTCAAAGAAAAAGCCCTGACTTCATTGTCAGGGCTTTTTTAATAAAACAGGTTTTTGAAGAATTACAGAGTAGATGGATATTATTTCGTCCAATCTTCCAGCAGAAGTTTAGGAATTCTTGAAAATTCTTGTGTATTATGGGTAACAAGAACTGCATTTTCTGCCAGTGCTGTCGCAGCAATGAGCATATCATTACCGCCGATGGGCTGCCCTGCGTCTTTAAGATGCTTACGAAGTATTCCATATTCCTTTGCGCAATTTTGGGTAAAATCAATTTTCTCAAAGGCATTTGTAAAAGCTCTTATGGGTAAAATGGATTTATCGTAGTCATAACTATTCATGGCACCATATTCTAACTCTGCCATAACAATAGAGGGAATATATATGTGATCTGCGGGAATACTGAAAAAATGGTCTCGTAGATTCTCATATTTACTTTTTAACGCATAGATAATAATATTTGTATCAAGAATATATTTCATACTTTTTCTATATCCTCTTCGGGGAAGGCGTCTTCTGGCTCTTCTATATCAAAGCCTTCCAATGAACCAAATAAATCTGAAAAATATTCCGGATATGTGTGTTTATAATTTTTTTTCATACGGAGCCTTTCTGCATACTCTTTTATGCGAATATAACGAGCCTCATCCTTCTGAATATCTCTAAAAAAATACTCGATTTCAATATGAAAATAATCAGAGAGAAGTTCTAATGTGTCTATCCTAGGGTATGATTTATAACTTAGCCAGTCGCACAGCGTCGTATATTTTATTCCTGTATCACTACATAATTCTTTACGGGAAAGATTATATACAGACATAAGGGTAAATATATTATTGCCGATGATTGTTTTAAGATTTTGTTCCGTTTCCATAATCATCACCTCATTACTATATAAACAGAATATACGATATAATAGTAATGGTCAAGAACCTATAATACATTTTTAAGGAGAAAGGGAACGAGGTTGGGAAAATTATTCCCCTAATACCACTTATCTGTTAAAATATTGTTAGAAAAGCCATCATTTCGAGGACCCACTTCGAGGGCCGAGGAATGGTGGTTTTCTTTGAGAGTGCGTGAAGAATGTGGAGGTTAATATGCCTACAATAGTTACGTTAAAAAAAGGCGAAGGAAGAACCATTAAGGCAGGGGGAGCCTGGATATTTGATAATGAAATTGCATCGATTACAGGACATTTTTCAAATGGAGATGAAGTGCTTGTAAAGGATTTTGATGGTTATCCTATGGGTCGTGGATTTATTAATCAGAATTCCAAAATCAGGGTTCGTATGCTTAGTAGAAATATTGAACAGGAACTGGATGATGCATTTCTTCGCGAGCGGGTGCAAAATGCGTGGAATTATCGAAAAAATGTTATGTTTGGGGGAAATTTGAAAATGCTTCCCCATACAGGCAATACGGGGCGGTATGATTTAAATGCATGCCGTATTATCTTTGGAGAGGCAGATTTTCTTCCAGGGTTAACGGTAGATAAATACGGAGATGTTCTGGTTTTAGAGTGTCTGGCGCTTGGTATGGAGAAATTAAAACAGCGCATTGTAAAACTCCTTTTAGAGGTGCTGCAAAAAGATGGTATTGCCATTCGTCTGGTTTATGAAAGAAGTGATGCCAGAGAAAGAGAAAAGGAAGGGCTACCGAAGTTCAAAGGAATTTTATATACCAGTGACGAAAAGTTCAAGGAACGGATTGGTATCAATGATTGCGGAAAGGAAAAGGACTGCCCGATTCCCCCTGTATCCATCGTGGAGAATGGTGTTCACTATGAGGTGGATGTAGTGAGCGGCCAGAAGACAGGCTTCTTTTTGGACCAGAAATATAACAGACTGGCTATGCAGAGAATTTGTGCTGGGAAGACCGTATTAGACTGCTTTACACATATGGGAACGTTTGCTTTAAATGCTGGGATTGCCGGAGCAAAGGAAGTAACCGGGTTAGATATTTCTGCATATGCCGTGGAACAGGCGAACCACAATGCAAAACTGAATGGACTGGAGCGTACGGTACAGTTTAGGGTAGCGAATGTATTGGAGGAACTTCCCAAACTGCATGAGCAGGGAAAAGAATATGATGTAGTGATTCTGGATCCTCCTGCCTTTACAAAATCCAGAGAGGCAACCAAGAATGCAATTAAGGGATATCGTGAAGTTAATATGCGAGGTTTAAAGCTGGTAAGGGATGGTGGATATTTGGCGACCTGTTCCTGCTCGCATTTTATGACGCAGGAGTTATTTACGAATATGATGCACCAGGCAGCCAAGGCAGTACATAAGCGACTTCGTCAGGTGGAATTCAGAACCCAGTCACCAGATCACCCTATTTTATGGAATAGTGCGCCAGGAACAGAGGAGAGTTATTATCTGAAATTTTTCATTTTTCAGGTAGTAGAGGAGCGGTAGGCGGTTGTTTTCTTATACTACGAATGATGATAAAATAAAGATAATAGTCTATTAATATGCACATATAAGGAGATCGATGGAAAAGTCTCTTGAATTTGATTACGTAGCATTAGTTATATATGTTGTTTTGCTGATAGCGAACTATGGCCGCACTAGAAAACTTGGGCGCATAGATCGTCTTTTTTCGTCTCTCTTATTAGTTAGTACTATAGCTACAATTTTTGATATTCAGGCGGTATCATTTGACAGACTTGGTCCTACGCATCCCGTCGTTAAAAATATATTGCATATTTTATACTTAGAGGCCCGTATGATGATTCTGGTGGTATATAGTTTATACATCAGTTTCGTTACGGACACCAGACATAAGTTCTTTCCAAGCAAATTTTTTAAAGTTGTCTTTATATTGCCGCACGCAGTTACCTTTCCACTCATCGTAAGTTCTCCTTTTACAAAATGGATATTTTATTTTGGAGAAGCAGGCGAATATATTCGCGGGCCACTGTTTGTTACGCTATATTCCAATGCGCTTGTTTATGGAGGGTTTGCACTTGCCTGGATTATTATGGCGCGCAGACAGCTTGGCAAAATTAAAAGCGTCTGTCTGGAGTCTATGATAATTTTTATGGTTTTTGCGGCAGCAGTACAGTTTATTTATCCACAGTATTTGGTGGAGATGGCAGCAACCTGTGTAGCCATCGTATTTATGCTGGAAATTGTGCAGCGTCCAGATGCCAGACTTGACCATGCCACAAAGATGATTAATAATAACGGATTTCATAATGATTTGCCCCTGGCATTTTATATGAAAAAGCCGATGCACATCATTATGCTGGATGTAATCAATTATGATTCTGTTAGGAGCGTGGTGGGGCACGATGCGATGCAGACGCTGCTTGGACGTCTTTCTGAGATATATAAACAGCAGATTGAAAATCAGAATATGCTGGCGGATATTTACCATCGGGGAACCGGTAGATTTCGAATTGTTATTGAGCAGGAGTGGTTTGCAAAAACAGAAAAAATAGCAGAGATATTAAATGAGATTATGCAGCAGGAATTCAATCTCGATGGAATGACCTTATCCCTGGAACACAGAATTTGTATTGCGAAGTGTCCAGAGGATTTTGAGACCTTTGAAGAGATTATGGGATTCGGAAAGACCTTGCAGACGATTAAGTTTACGGGCAACGTGGTAATGGCCGCAGATATCCTGTCAAAGATGGACAGACAGCTCCATATGCATTTGGACGAGGTTATTGAGAATGCCTTGCAGAATCATAAATTCGCAGTATACTATCAGCCTATTTATGATGTAAAGGAAAAGAAGTTCTTATCCGCTGAGGCGCTGCTTCGTCTGATTGATGATGAATATGGTTTTGTTTCACCGGAACTTTTTATCCCAGCAGCCGAAAAGACAGGCGCGATTCATCGTATTGGCGCTTACGTAATGGAAGAGGTTTGTAAATTCATTGCCAGCGACGAATATGAGAAGACAGGACTATCCTATATTGAGGTAAATCTGTCCGTGGCCCAGTGTATGCAGAAAGAATTGGCGAAGAATATTCTTTCGATTATGGAATACTATGGGGTTAGGGAAAATCAGATTAACTTAGAGATTACAGAAACGGCATCCTCCTACTCTCAGGAAGCGATGAAGGAGAATATTGATCATCTTGTGGATGCCGGACTTACCTTTTCGTTAGATGATTATGGAACCGGTTACTCCAACATGAATCGCATTGCAACGATGCCACTTCATATCATTAAGTTGGACAAGTCCTTTACCAATTCTAGAAGCAGTGAGCGTATGGATATTATTTTGAAGGATACCATCAACATGATTAAGGATTTGGACCTTCTGATTGTTGCAGAAGGTTTAGAAACGGCGGATATGGTAGAAAAGTATTCAGAACTTGGATGTGACTATATTCAGGGATACTACTTTGCAAAACCGATGCCGCTTGATAAAACGGTAGCTTTCCTGCAGGAAAAGAAGGCGGGCTGATCAGGCAAAGAAATAAAGGAAAAGAAATAGAAGGAACTATGACTGAGGAAAAATTAAATCTTCTTCCAGATTTTAAAAGATGGCAGAGGGCTTATCGAAATTTAACATTCCTTGTAGTAGGTGTTATAACAGTTTGTCAGATAGCACTTTACTATTTTCGTCTGCGTGCAGGTGTATTTACAGATGCGGAACAGAAACTTCTGCTTAGACAGGTTGTGAATACGTCTATTTTTGATGCCGCAGTACTAATCGTGGAAAGTCTGATTCTATTTATGGGAAAGTCGAAAGATTCTTTAAAGAATTCTGTTCCCATCTTTGCAATGCTTCTGATTCTATTTGTAAACGCTTCCTTCACCTATAAAAGTAATACACTGGATGCGTTCCTGGCAATGCCCGTAGTCATGACCGTTATATACACAGATAAGAAACTTGCACGCATTGTGTTTATTATTTCAGAGATCCTTATATTTTTAACCAGTGGGGCACATTTCATTGTTCGAGGAAATCTTAAGCACTATGAGATGCTTTTGGATGGTGTACTAGGCGGTCTTTTGGTTCTGGTTGCCTTTATTATTGTGCGAATTGTAATTAAACTTGTTCAGGAACAAAATAAAAAAGTGCTTCGTGCGAACCAGCAGGCAGTTGCGGCAGAGGAGAAGGCAGCCATTGCGGATAATGCAAAGATGGCCTTCCTTGCCAATATCTCTCATGAAATCCGAACCCCGATGAATGCAATCGTAGGAATGACGGAGTTATTGCTCAGGAAGAAGAAGGGTGAGAACACAGACGATTATGCAAAGAGCATAAAGGCTTCCGGGGAGTCTCTTCTTTCTATCATCAATGATATCTTGGATTTTTCCAAGATGCAGTCGGGAACCATAGAACTTTCCGAGAAAGAATATGCACCGGCGGAACTGGTAGAAGAACTTTCTTATATGTTCTGGAATCGTATTGGAAGAAAAGATGTAGAGATTCTGTTCGATATTGATGACAATATTCCAGAGACGTTATTAGGAGATGTGGGGCGTATCAAGCAGGTTATTTCCAATCTGATGACCAATGCGATTAAGTATACAGACACAGGTTTTGTAAAGCTGACAATGAAGCAGGAATTGTCAGATGCGGGAAATATACAGATGCTGGTTGCAGTCGAGGATACGGGTCGTGGTATGAAGCAGACGGATCTGGAAAGAGCCTTTGCAAGCTTTGAACAGATTCATACCAAAAGGAATCGGAAGCAGGAAGGTACCGGTATGGGTCTTTCCATATCCAGAGAGATTGTACAACTCATGGGTGGCGAGCTGAAAGCCAGGAGTGAAGAAGGAAAGGGTAGTACGTTTTATTTTTCAATTGTGCAGCAGGTGGTTTCGGATAAGCCGATGTTTACCTATGACTTGCCTTCCGATATCGTGATTGGCGGGCACGCAAAGCACACTGCCGTGACGCTGGAAATGATTACGGCAGCAAAGCGTCTTGGGGTTGGTTGGAGAGATGCAGAACCCGATCAGGAGACGCAGTTCTATTTCACGGATGATGCGGAGTATCTTACGAGTGTAGATGCCAGAGCCGAGATAGACATTGATGATGTAAAATTTGTTTATATCTATAATCCTTCAGAGGAAATACCAGAGGGACTTCCAGAAGAAGTTCTGACAATCAAAAAGCCTCTGTACACCAGAAATATTGCTGGCGTTCTACTAGGGGAAATGGGACAGCGCGAGGAATCGGAGGAGCGCAAAACGCTGGGTGTTATCGATTTTGTTGCGCCTGAGGCAAATATTTTGCTGGTAGATGACAACGAGATGAATCTCATTGTGGCGGAAGCGTTATTAAAGCCCACGAAAATGAAAATCGATCGTGCAGAGAACGGAAAACAGGCCGTTGAAAAGGTAAAAGCAAAGAAATATGATTTTGTTTTTATGGACCATATGATGCCGATTATGGATGGTGTGGAAGCTACGAAGACAATTCGGCAGATTGCGGGATCTTACTACCAAAATCTTCCCATTATTGCTTTTACAGCCAACGTTTTGTCGGAATCCAAAAAGGAATTTATGGAAGCCGGCATGAACGATTTTGTGACCAAGCCCGTAGAATTAAAGGCATTATGTGAAATGCTTAAAAAGTATATGGATCCTAGTCTTATTCGGGAAGCAACAGAGGCGGATTTTGAAGAGGAAGAAAAGCCGTCTGACGAAGCAGGTCAGACACTATCGATTGAGCACCTAGATGGAATCGATACGCAGGTGGGTATCGAAGCCTGCGGTAGTGAGGAACTATTTAGAAAACTACTTGGAGATTATTGCAGATTAATCGACTTAAAATCCACAAAGCTTGAAAAATGTTTGGCAGATGGGATGATTCGGGATTATACCATTGAAGTACATGCATTAAAAAATACCTCTCGTATGATTGGCGCAACAGAGCTTTCTGGCTGGTTTAAGCAGATGGAAGAATATGGTAACGCTGGCGATGTAGCGGCTATTGAGGCAGAGAATGAAGATTTACTGCTTTTGTATAAGAGCTATAAGCGTGTACTGGAACCTTTTATGGATGCAGGAGATGCAAACAAACAGGAAGCGGATGTTGATGAACTCATCAACGATTTGCAGAATATGGATCATGCAATGGACACCTTCGATTTAGATACGGTTGCAGTACTGATGAAGAAGATTCAGGGGATGCGTGTGCCAGAGTGTGTAAAGGAAAAGGAACGTCTCCTAGAAGCCTATGTGGCAGACGTGGCCATGGAAGAAGTTATGCAGACCACAAAAGAAATGGTTGAATTATTAAAGAACCAATAAATGCTTTTTCCATTCTTTCCCAATTAGGGTATAATAAGAAAAGGCAGGAGTCAGTATGAAAAGTGATAATATATTAATTCTTTCAAAAACAAGAACATATTTGATTAAGTCCATTGCTGATAAGATAGCAGAAAGCGGTGACTATAATATCCTTTTTGCTACGCCGTCTGTGGATGCCATCAGTGAAGTGAAAGAAGACATTGCGGCGATTCTTATGTATGCAGATGAAGAGACTGCAGATGATGTTAGTGTACTTACCTTTTTAAAAGATAAGCTTGTTATGGAGAATAAGCTTTTCTTTGTGGTGGGCGATATCAATGAGATTAGAAGATTAGAGAGAACCATTACCCCCAATTTGGTGAAAGGTATATTTGAAAGACCCATTGATGTAAAGGATCTTGCAAAGCATGTTGATGAGCAAATTAATTTGCTCAATTCCGTAGAAAAGAAAAAGATTCTTGTAGTGGATGACTCCGGTGCGATGCTTTGGAACATCAAGGGCTGGTTTGAGGATAAATATCAGGTTATCCTGGCGAACTCTGGTGCGATGGCCATAAAGTATTTAAGCCTAAATCGTCCTGATTTAGTCCTTCTTGATTACGAAATGCCTGTTATTGATGGTAAGGTTGTTTTGGAAATGATACGTTCTGAGGAAGACTTTGCGAAGATTCCAGTATTCTTCTTAACTTCAAAGGGAGATAAGGAGAGTGTTATGAACGTTACGAAGTTAAAACCGGAGGGATATCTCTTAAAGACGATGGCTCCCGAAGAAATTGTAAAGACCATTGATGATTTCTTTATCATTCAGAAAGGAAGAGAGAGTTAAGGCTCTCTTTTTTCCTATATAGATTGTATGCGTGATATATTGATTCTGGCGATAGCCTTTTTGCTGACAGGGATTCTCCTGTGTTTCAGAGGCCTCTCCTTATTTAAATTTTTGTCGATGATACTCTCCGCCCTTGCTTTTGGGATGATAGGGCTTCGTTTGCAATCCTATTTTGGGTATTCCTGGTTATACATTGTGGTTGGAATTTTGGCAGTACTGGGAGGCATACTGGGCTTTAAGAAATATAAGTTTGGGGTCTTTTTGTGTTGTAGCTTCATGACCTTTATAGTGGTGTTCTCTGCTTTCTGGCGGCGTGTAACGTTATGCCTGCATAAGATTGTAGGAGACATTGTGGATACGACTACATTGTTAAAAGTGTATGTTCGCAGTATTCTCTGCGGAACAGATGTGAAAGAGTCACTAGAAGGACTAACCAATTTCTCGTTCTCAAATTATTCTGTGGAGTTCGAAGAGATTAGTGCTCTTGTGAAAAAAGGACTGTTGTGGGCCTTTATTGCATCTTTGGTGGTGGGATTGTTATCACTACTATTAGTGGACTTCTTTATTATCACCATGACGGCATCTTCCGGGGCAACGATACTGTCTATGTTCTTATCCGTATTTATTCCAATCGCTGGTCCATGGTACACCTTTAGTGTGGTTACCTTCACGATCCTTGGAATGGTATTACAGTTTGGACATAAAGGACGACGGCGAAGGAAATAAAAAAGGCCAGCTGGGCTGGCCGGTTGGTGCAGGATTCATTAAGCTTCGCCGCTTGTTACAATAGAACTGATTTCTCGTTCTGCCATAGCGAAGAGCAGGTTCTTGCCGCTTTGACTGCTGAGATACTCCTGTGCCTTCTTTGCGTCAGAGAGTAAATCGATAACCTTGGTGGAATCGTCGTCATCCTCTTCGGTAAGAGACAAAAGTCCATCGGCAATCTCTTTAACGCTATCGCTTATGGAAGCAACGTCAGCACTCTTTTCTGTTACGAGACCTGTCAGGACATCTGCAAAAGATTCCGTATCCGCTTCCTCAGCGTTTTGCTTTAATTTCAGAAGGGATGTTTTATTTAGGGTTGTCTGATAATTGCCATATACAGAAGAGGCAAGTTCATTTACGTTCATAATGTGTTCCTCATAATTAAAACTACTATATATTGTACCACCCGGCCATAAGAAGGTCAAAGTGTAGGAGAAAGATTTGGAAACAGTCAGAGGCTATATTGATCATTTTATATACGAGAAGGATGCTTTTAAGATCCTTGTTTTGCAGTGCGGCAGCACAGAACTCATTTGTAAGGGTTCTATGCCAGGAATTGCGGAAGGGGAGAATGTTGAATTTTCCGGGCAGTTTGTAATGGATCCTAAATATGGTCGCCAGTTTCAGGTTGAGAGTGCAAAAAGTGTTAAGCCTAGCGGACGGGAAGCTATTATACGTTATCTGGGGAGTGGCGCGATAGCAGGAGTAGGCCCCAAGAAGGCGACACAAATCGTAGACTTCTTTGGCGAAGATGCACTTGAAATTATAGAGCGTGAGCCAGAAAGACTGGCTGAACTGAAAGGCATCAGCCTTCGTCAGGCCAGAATAATTGGACAGGAAATCCTGGAAAAGAAGAATTCTCAGAGGAGTATGATTTTGCTGCAGCAATATAAAATTGGTCCGCAGCTGTCTGCAAAGATTATAGAAAAGTTTGCCTCTTCGGTGGAAGAAATCCTTCGTTTTAATCCCTATAAACTTGTAGAAGAGATAGAAGGGATTGGATTTAGGAGAGCGGATGAAATCGCAAAGCTTAGTGAAGTACCCATGGACTCGGAGCTTCGCATTCGAAGTGGCATTATTTATACCCTGCGTGAGGTGTCGGTGGAAGGACACTGCTGTTATCCCAGAGAGGTATTATTAAGAAAAGTATCCCTTCTTTTGGAACTTCCAGAGGAATATATCGATAACTATCTGATGAAGATGACGATGGAAGACAGACCGCCTGTAAAGCTCTTAAAGGATCTTTGTTTTTTGCCCGTCTTTTATTACGAGGAAGTCTATTGTGCCAAGAAGCTGGTAGAACTTAAAGAAACCTATGACCCTGTACAGGAACTGATGGTTTCAGGGTTCTTCGAAAAACATCTTGCTGAGATTGAGGAATCGGAGAATATAGAACTGGACATTTTGCAGAAGCAGGCGGTAGAGGCAGCCCTGCGAAGCGGTGTCTTTGTGCTGTCTGGCGGTCCCGGTACAGGAAAAACGACGACCATTGCGACCATTTTACACTTTTTTGAAAACCTTGGTTTTCGCTTTGTGTTAGCGGCACCAACGGGGCGCGCTGCCAAGCGCATGACAGAAGCAACCGGCTACGAAGCCAGCACCATTCATCGTCTTTTGGAATTACAGGGCGGAGAAGACGGGGGATATGGTTTTTCTCGAAATGAGGATAATCCGCTTGAATGTGATGCCGTGATCGTGGATGAAGCCAGTATGGTGGACATTCATCTTTTATATGCGCTATTAAAGGCCATGCAGCCGGGAACAAAACTTGTCCTAATTGGAGACCGGGACCAGTTATCCAGCGTAGGGCCTGGCCAGGTACTTTCGGATGTGCTTGGTAGTGGAGCTTTTGAAAACTGCATTTTGGAGAAAATATACAGGCAGGGCGGTGACAGTCAGCATATTGTTGAGAATGCACACAAGATTAACCGTGGGGAACTTCTGGACTATCAGGAGAAATACGAGGATTTCTTTTTACTTAGTCCGGGTGGTCCGGAGAATATATATGGGTATATTGTAGAACTTATGCGTAGAGTGATTCCCAAACGGTTTGGCGTCGGTGTTTTGGATACCTGTGTGCTGGCACCTAAGCGCAAAGGACCACTAGGGGTAGATACGCTGAATGAAATCTTGCAGAAGTATCTGAACCCGCCGGAAGAGAAAAAGAGAGAACTGGTATATGGAGAAAAGACCTTCCGTGTAGGGGACCGGGTGATGCAGATTAAGAATAACTATAATATTCCCTGGGAGGTATACGGAAAGAAACGAATCCCCATTGATCACGGAGAGGGTATTTTTAATGGTGATCTGGGCGTTATTATGGAAATCAATACTTTCTTAAAGACGACGACCGTGCAGTTTGATGATGAGAGAGTGGCGGAATACAATTTCGAAGGACTATCGGAACTGGAACTTGCTTACGCGCTTACCATTCATAAGTCTCAGGGAGGACAGTATCCTGCGGTTATTATGCCATTATTAGAAAAGGCTGGGAACATGGGGGCAGACAGGGCTTCATTCTTAAACCGCAATCTGTTCTACACAGGTGTTACCAGAGCCAAAAGCTGCGTAGTGCTTTTGGGCGACCCGGATGCCTTTAACAGTATGATTTTGGCTGGGGAGGGTAGTCATCGCTATACCAATCTAAAACAGCGTATTATGGAGATGGATGCGCTTTAAACCTTTTTGCCGTAGAACCGCGGAAAGGCATTATGAATAAGAAAATAGAATGGGTGTCAACGAAACTTTTGGAACTATTCTTCCCACGAAGATGTCCCTTCTGTGACGGCGTGCTTGGTGGCCACGAAAAAATCTGTAAGTCATGCAGAAAGAAGATTTGTTATGTGCAGGAGCCGCGCTGCTATCGGTGCGGAAAGGGACTAGCGCAAGCTGGGGAAGAATTATGTAAGGATTGCCAGACGAAGCATCACGATTTTACAAAGGGGTACTCGCTATACACCTATGAAAGCGTAAAGGATTCTTTGTACCGGTTTAAGTTTCATGATAGGCCTGCTTATGCATCGGTGTATGCGTGGGAAGTGAAGAACCATCTGCCGGAATTAAAGGCATTAAAGATAGAGTGTATTATACCAGTTCCAATGTATCCGCCGAAGGAGAGAAGAAGAGGGTATAACCAGGCTGGTGAAATTGCGAAATACCTGGGAAAAGAACTGGCGATTCCTGTAAACAGGCATCTTCTTGTCCGAAAGAAAAAGACGCGTCCCATGAAAGAATTGGGCCCCGCGGAGCGGCAAATAAATCTCCGGAATGCTTTTCATATAAGGGCAAATGATGTAAAATTAAGGAGTGTACTTTTGGTGGATGATATCTATACCACGGGTGCGACATTAGATGCTTGCAGCAGGACTTTGCGGGCATCGGGGGTTCAGAAAATATACTTTGTGACACTGGCAAGTGGAAAGGGTATATGAGGAATTAGCAAAGAGGTGAGACTATGGGAATCAGTAACTGTAAAAAATGCGGCAAGATGTTCAATCCTTTTAACGGAGAGAAGATTTGCCCAGACTGCAAGAAAGCTTTGGAAGATAAATTTCAGGAAGTTAAGAAGTATGTGGATGAGCATAAGGTTGCAGCCATGACACAGATTTGTGAAGACTGCGAAGTTGACCAGAAGCAGGTACAGCAGTGGGTACGAGAGGAGCGTCTTGTATTTGCAGACAACTCTTTGATTAAGTTCAATTGCGAACATTGTGGCGCTGTGATTAACACTGGTAGATTTTGCGATAAGTGCAAGAAGGACCAGGCCAATGTATTTAGCAATGTGTACAAGAGACCAGCGGCAGCAGAACCTGCTGCTTCTAAGGCAACCTCATCTGGAATTCGTATGCATACATTTAAAAACTAACAATGATTAATGAAGCCCGTGTAAAACTTATGACCAGACTGGCTTCCTTCGAACAGACGGAAGGAAAGAAAAGTACCGCCATTGGTACTTACTTTAAGTCAGACTATATCTGGAAGGAAATCATAAAGTCAGTGATTTATGCCACACTGACTTTCTTTATCATTGTGGGACTTTACATTTGCTACGACTTTGAGTTCATTATGAGCGATATCTATAGCATGGATTTGATGGAGTTTGGCAAGAGGGTACTTCTCAGTTATTTGGAACTAGTGCTGGGATATGGCGTGATTACTTTTATCGTGTATTCTATGCGCTATACCAGAGCCAGAAATAATCTACGCCGTTATTACAACAATCTGCGCCGTCTTCATCAGATGTATCGGAAAGAAGACGAAGCCCTGGGAAGAGACCAGGAATAAGAATACGAGGTTTTTAAGATGGCCCGTTTGCTCATGATTCGGGAAAGAATCAAGAATTTTATCAACAAATACGACACCTTTGCTTATCCTATCGGGAAGGCTATTTTGGCAATTATCAGCTTCTGCATGATCAATGGTGCCATTGGAAAGGTAGCATTATTTACGAAGGTACCTGTGGTACTTATTTTGGGAATTATCTGCTCTTTTCTGCCGATGAATTTCATTATCATTTTGGATGCGGTGCTGATACTCTTGCATCTATATGCGATATCCCTAGAGAGCGTCATCGTGGTAGGATGTTTGCTGTTAATCATATTCCTGCTTTACTTCCGGTTTTCACCGAAGGATACGATTCTGTTTTTACTGACACCGCTTCTGCATGCCATGGGTATTCCCTATGTAGCTGCCCTGTCTGCGGGACTTGTATCCGGCATTGGTTCGGCATTCTCTATCTGCTGTAGTACGATGATTTACTGTGTACTCGACTTTATTCACGATAATGCAGAGATGATTAAGGGTGCGCAAAGCGACCAGATGATTGAGAAATTCCGCGTGCTTTTAGATTCGATTATCAAGAATAAAGAGATGATGGTGCTAGTTGTTGCCTTTGCGATTACCATCGTTGTGGTCAATATTATCAGAAGACTCCCGGTAGACCATGCATGGCCCATTGCCATCGTGACCGGTTCCTTAGCGGATATGGTAGTTGTGCTTGCTGGTGACTTAAAGTTTGGAACCTATATTTCCATTCCGGGACTTATTTTAGGAAGCATAGCAGCAGTACTAGTAACCATCGTGATAAAGTTCTTTGTATTCAATGTGGATTATGGCCGAACCGAGCATGTGCAGTTTGAAGACGACGAATATGTATATTTTGTAAAGGCCGTTCCGAAGAATACCGTATCCATTCCTGAAAAGGTGGTTCGTACCATTAAGGCAACCGATGCAATTGAGGAACAGGATGAAGAGGAAGAAGTGAGACGTTACAGTGTAAAACGGGCGGGCACATCTTCGCAGGGCAATAAAAGTGCTACCAAACGCATTGTACTTCCAAAAGACGATACAGAAGCTTATAGTGTAAAACATACCAGCAACCGTGCTGTCAGAAAAGACTCAGAAGGACTTACGCCAATCGAAAGAGAGGCAATGCATAAAGCCAGAGAGGCAAGAAAAAGCCGGTCGTAATGGGATGATAAAATCCGGAGATCACCATGATCGATAGAATTAACAGTTTTTTTGAAAAATATTTATCGGTTATTCATTTACCTAATATCCGTATTACGGATATTTTCGAGATTCTCATTATTACATTTTGTGTATATCAGATTATCGTATGGGTGCGAAATACGAAAGCCTGGTCCCTGTTAAAGGGTCTTTTTGTCATTCTGGCTTTCTTACTTCTCGCAGCCATTTTTAATATGACCACGATCTTATGGATTGCAGAGCAGTTGTTCTCTATCTTCGTTATTGCAGTGGTGGTTGTATTACAGCCGGAGTTAAGAAGAGCCTTAGAGCAGCTTGGTAAGCGAAATGTGCTGTCCAACATTATTGTGACGGATGCAGGGCGAAAGGAAGGCCGTTATTCAGACCATACCATTGATGAGGTAATCAAGGCCTCTTTTGCGATGGGGAAGGTTCGTACCGGTGCGCTCATGGTTTTTGAACGCAATGATGATTTAACCGATACCGTAAAGAGCGGTATTATGCTGGATGCAGAGATTTCTAGTCAGCTGATTATCAATATTTTTGAACACAACACACCACTTCACGATGGTGCTGTTATTTTCAGAGAGAATCGTATTGTATCTGCAACCTGTTATTTACCATTAACAAAGAATAATTCCCTGAGCAAGGCTTTGGGAACCAGACATAGAGCCGGTGTTGGTATTTCTGAGGAAACCGATTCCCTGACGATTATTGTATCGGAAGAGAATGGAAAAGTATCTGTGGCTTATGGCGGAGAACTATTCCCTGGAATTACCCCAGAAGCGCTACGCGAAAAGTTAGAAATGATTCAGGATAAGCCTGTTGAGAATGTGCCGAAGAGAGGCTTCCTCAAAAAGGCAGAAAGGAAGGCCAATGAGAAAAAAGATAACGAATAATATTGGCCTGAAACTGCTTGCCTTAGTGGTTGCGATTGCTTTGTGGCTCGTGGTGGTCAATATTGATGATCCCATTATCAGTAATACATACAGTGGCATTCCTGTGGAAGTATTAAATGCGGAAACACTTACAGACCAGGGAAAGGTCTATGAAGTTCTTAATAAGACGGATGTGATTACCGTAACAGTAACGGGAAAGCGTTCTATTTTGGATGCACTTTCCAAAGAGAATATTCGTGCAACGGCAGATTTAAAGGATTTAACCTTAGTAGATACGGTTGCGATTTCTCTTTCGACCAATAAGAACAATAACCAGATTGAGGGCATGAAGAGTGATATTACCGCTCTGCAGTTATCCATTGAGGACCTTATGACGAAACATTTTTCTGTCAGCGTGGAGACCACCGGGGAGCCCGAAGAAGGTTACGTCATTGGCAACGTTACATCGAATCTAAATACCGTAGCAGTATCTGGTCCTGCATCTGTGGTCAGTAGCATCGACTCTGTAAAAGGCGTGGTATCTGTGGCTGGAAGAAATAGTGATATGACCACGACGTCTTCGCTGAAATGCTACAATGCCCAAGGGGAATTAATCGAACACGGCAGCCTGAATATCAGCGCAACCAATGTGAGCGTTGGCGTGGAGATATTAGCTACGAAGGCTGTGGAAGTACATTATGGCTATGAGGGCGAAACAGCGGAAGGCTTTATGGTAAGCGGACAGCCGACCTCCGATCGTAACGCCATCTATCTGTCTGGCAGGTCAGACGTTTTAAGAAACATCACGGTCATAGAGGTTCCCGCTGAGGCAGTGAGCGTGGAGGGTGCCAGGGAAGAAGTTGTTAAGAAGATTAATCTGCATGATTACCTTCCGGAAGGCGTAGATTTTGCAGATCCGGATTTTCTGGGAAATGTTACGGTTCGAGTACCGGTTGAAAAGACCGATGAGATTTCTGCAACCATAGAAGCGGATAAGATTACGATTCGTGGACTTCCGGATGGGCTATCGGCGAAAATCGTAAGTCTTCCTGAGGACGAGGATGAAATTGCTTTTACTGCGGAAGGCCTTCCCGAGACGTTGGAAACGGTTGAACTACAAGATGTAACGGGCGTTGTTGATTTGCAGGCACTGGCAGAATCCCTGGATGTTGAGAGTCTCACAGAGGGAGAGTATGAAGTTGAAGTGAAGCTAATTCTTCCAGAAGGATTCAGACAGAAAGGAAGCTTAAAAGTCCTTGTAATTTTAAAGAATGCGTAGACCTGAAAGGGGGGAATGTCATTTGTTCCAACCTTAAATTTATGGTATAATGCATAGAATTAAAATGCCAAAATGATGATAGGGCATTGGGGTGATTGTATCGGAAGAGAAGGACTGATACAGACAATCAAAGGGGAATATGATTTTCATATTGAGAAAGGAGATTTTGTATGGTTAGTAGAAGTGTTACCATCAAAAATCCTACGGGGTTAAATCTAAAACCAGCAGGGAACCTATGTAAAGAGTCGATGAAATATAAGTCACTCATTACGTTTCAGATAGGTGATAATAACGCAAATGCAAAGAGTGTCCTAAGTGTCCTAAGTGCATGTGTGCGGTGTGGCGATGCCATTATGCTTTCCTGTGAGGGAGAGGATGAACAGGAAGCGCTAGAGAGTTTAGCGCAGTTCATTGAAAGCGGTTTGGGAGAAGAGTTATAGACTAAACCGAAGAGCAGATAGACATTTTCGCCCACGGAATGGTTGGGTTATGAGCCCGCCAAGAGGTGGGCTTTTACAATTTCCAGTTGGAGGTAGAAAGATGCTGAATTATAAGAGATACCAGAGAAATCCTGTGGAGAATTTTCCCGAGAGAACATGGCCGAATAACGAAATCGTAAAGGCTCCTATCTGGTGTAGCGTGGATCTTAGAGACGGCAACCAGGCATTAATTGATCCCATGGTTGTTTCCGAAAAAATAGAGATGTTTGAGTATCTGGTAAAGATGGGATTTAAGGAAATTGAAGTAGGATTTCCAGCTGCCAGCCAGATTGAATTTGACTTCTTGCGTCAGCTTGTTGAGAGAAAACTGATTCCTGATGATGTAAAAGTACAGGTGCTTACCCAGTGCCGTGAGGAGTTGATTGACAGAACTTTTGAGTCCATCGAAGGACTTCCACAGGCTATCGTTCACATTTATAATTCCACTTCAACCTTACAGCGCGATGTTGTGTTTGGAAAGAGTCAGGAAGAAATTATGGAGATTGCCATCGCAGGAACAAAGATGGTAAAAGAGCGTGCAGCAAAGTTCCCTGGCAAGATTATTTTGGAGTATTCTCCTGAGAGCTATACCGGCACAGAAACCGACTATGCATTAAAGGTTTGTGAAGCTGTTATGGACGAGTGGGGTGCAAGCAAGGAAAATCCTGTGATTATCAATCTGCCTTCCACGGTGGAGATGACGACGCCCAATGTTTTTGCGGACCGTATTGAGTGGACGATTAAGAATTTCAAAGATAGAGACAGAGTCATTGTTTCTGTGCATCCACACAATGACCGCGGAACCGGTGTGGCAACCGCAGAACTTGCCCTTCTTGCTGGTGCAGACAGAGTGGAAGGTACTCTGTTTGGCAATGGAGAGCGTACTGGTAATGTGGATATCTGCAACATTGCCTACAATATGTTTTCACAGGGAATTGACTGCGAACTGGATTTATCCAATGTCAATGAGATTGTTGAATTATACGAAAGATGCTGTAAGATTCCCATTCACCCTCGTCATCCCTATGCAGGTAAGTTGGTATTTACCGCTTTCTCAGGTTCTCACCAGGATGCAATCAACAAGGGTGTGAAGGCGATGCGCGAGAGAAACAGCGAAATTTGGCAGGTACCTTATTTGCCAATTGATCCTGCCGACATCGGAAGAGAGTATGAGCCGATTGTGCGTATTAATTCACAGTCTGGTAAGGGTGGTGTTGCCTTTGTTATGGACACTTACTTTGGTTTTAAATTACCCAAGGGAATGCAGAGAGAATTTGCTGATGTGATTCAGGTTATTTCTGAGAAGCAGGGCGAAGTTGCTCCTGAGACCATTATGGAAAAATTCCGCGAGGAATATTTGATGAAGAAGGAGCCCATCCATTTTAGAAAGTTAAAGGTGGATGATTTATCTGAGGAAACAGAGTCTGAATTTGATACAAAGGTAACCTTAACGTACACCAATCGCGACAAAGAGAAGACATTTGTAGCAGTTGGTAATGGACCTCTGGATGCGGTGCAGAGAGGTCTTATGGAAGCCTTTGATATTAAGATTAAGATTTTAGACTATGAAGAGCATGCTTTGCAGAGTGGTTCCAATTCTCAGGCAGCTGCATATATTCATATGCTGGATGTCAACAGCGGTAAGGTTACCTATGGTGTAGGTGTTAGCTCTAATATTACCAGAGCGTCTGTCAGAGCGGTATTCTCCGCATTAAACAGACTGGAACTTGGTCAGTAAATAATTGGAAATGAGGACTAGGATGAAAGTATTTGTAACCGGGGTTAATGGACAGTTAGGTCACGATGTTGTAAATGAACTTATGAGCCGTGGCTATGAAGCAGTTGGTTCTGATGTAGCCGAGCAGTATGCCGGGGTGGCAGATGGTTCTGCTGTGTGTACAGCACCGTATGTGACACTAGATATTACGGACGAGGCTGCTGTAAAGAATGTAATAAGCGCGTGTAAGCCGGATGCTGTTATTCACTGCGCAGCATGGACGGCTGTGGATATGGCAGAGGATGATGATAAGGTAGCCTTGGTTCGTAAGGTAAATGCAGGTGGTACCCGTAACATTGCCAGCGTCTGCAAGGAATTAGACTGTAAGATGGTATACATCAGTACAGATTATGTCTTTGATGGACAGGGAGAGAAGCCCTGGGAGCCAGACTGCAAGGACTATAAACCACTGAATGTTTATGGACAGACGAAGTTAGAAGGAGAACTGGCAGTTAGTGAACTTCTAAGCAAGTATTTCATCGTTCGTATTGCCTGGGTATTTGGTAAGAATGGTAAGAACTTTATCAAGACTATGGTAAATGTCGGAAAGACGCACGATACAGTTCGTGTAGTAAATGACCAGATTGGAACACCGACGTATACGCTGGATTTGTCTCGCCTTTTGGTAGATATGATTGAAACAGAAAAGTATGGTTACTATCATGCAACCAACGAAGGCGGTTACATCAGCTGGTATGATTTTACCGTAGAAATCTACAAGCAGGCAGGCCTTTCCACCAAGGTGCTACCCGTAACCACAGAAGAGTATGGCCTTTCAAAAGCTGCCAGACCAAGCAACAGTAGACTCGATAAGAGCAAACTGGTGGAGAATGGTTTTAAGCCTCTTCCCACCTGGCAGGATGCGGTTGGAAGATATCTAAAAGAAATGGAATAAATCACAATATAAAAAACACCCATAAGGGTGTTTTTTATTTGAAAAATTATTTTGCGAAAATCGTCAGATGATAGATGATAGCCACAGCAGCGCCGAGCAGGATACCGGCAAGGACTTGCAGAAAACTGTGTCCCAGGGTGGTCTTCATCGTTTTGGGGGAAGAATAATCTTTGCCTTCTTTCTTAAAGTCTTCCACCATCTGGTTTAAGACCATGGCATGATAACTGGCCTGTCTGCGAATTCCAAGTGCATCATAACATACAACAACGGCCAGAATAAAGGCAATGGCAAACTCAGGACCATTGGTTCCACAGTTTAATGCGACCGAAATGCCAAGCCCCGCTACGGTAGCAGAGTGGCTGCTGGGCATACCGCCAGTTCCGTAAAGCCTCTCTGGATTAAAATCTTTTGTTTTAATAAGGTGAATGATGGTTTTGATAATCTGTGCCAGAATCCAGCCTGTGGCAGCGGAAACAACCATTTCATTGGTAAGCCAACCGATAATATAATGCATAAGTTACTCCTGTACAACATTTGGCATAAGGCCAACATTTATTATACTTTTAAGACCTACAAATGGCAAGAAAGAGGGAATATGGTGTATAATAAAAATAACGTGCAATGGGCACGTACAGACTTTGTTTTTTACAGAAATGAATAGATAAAGGAGCAAAATCATGGAAAAGACAGACAAGATTTATGTGGCAGGTCACAGAGGACTGGTTGGAAGCGCAATCTGCAGAAGTTTAGAGAGAAGTGGTTACACCAATGTGATCGGCCGTACACATAAGGAACTGGATTTATTAAACCAGCAGGCTGTAAGAGATTTCTTTGAAACAGAGAAGCCGGATGTTGTAGTTCTTGCGGCAGCGAAGGTTGGCGGTATTAACGCAAACAACACAGCCCCCGCCGATTTTGCTTATGAGAATATGCAGATTCAGTGCAACGTCATCAAGGCTTGTCACGACATGAAAGTAAAGAAGTTGTTATTCCTTGGAAGCACCTGTATCTATCCTAAGATGGCACAGCAGCCTATCGTAGAGGATGCACTCCTTACAGGTCCTTTGGAAGTGACCAATGAAGCTTACGCGATTGCTAAGATTTCTGGTCTCGAGATGTGTAAGTTCTTTAAGCGTCAGTATGGTGACAACTTCATCAGCTGTATGCCTACCAATCTGTATGGCCCTCATGATAACTATGAATTACAGGGCTCCCATGTACTTCCTGCAATGATTAGAAAATTCCACGAAGCAAAAGTAAATGGTGCGCCTACCGTAGAACTTTGGGGAACCGGTTCTCCTCTTCGCGAGTTCTTATATGTAGATGATATGGCCGATGCTTGTGTATTCCTTTTAGAGAACTACGACGGCGAACAGCATGTAAACATTGGTACTGGTAAGGAAATTACCATCAAAGAGCTTGCAGAGTTAATTAAGAAGACGGTTGGCTTTACTGGCGAAATCGTATGGAATAGCGCAATGCCTGATGGAACCCCCAGAAAGTTAACCGATGTTACGAAATTGCATGAAATGGGCTTTATGCACAAAATCGATTTGGAAGAGGGCGTACAGTTAGCGTACGACTGGTTTAGAGAAAATATTGATGATGCACGTATGGATGCCAGATAATTAAAGGATTTTGAAATGGTATTTCTGATCCCGGTGATTCTACTTACAATCAGTTATATTATTGGAAGTTTGCCGATGAAATTTTTTGCTACCAAGGAGGATGGTCCTGGGGTAAGAAGTCTTATCGGCACACTTTTTATGCTGATTTTGTGGGAATGTCTTATGCTCCCTGGGATTAAAATGCTGGCTTCTTTTGACCTGCTTTGCCGCTTCTATGCGGGAATCTTGCTGATTCTCTCCATTGTCAGTATGATTCTTTGTCGCAAAGAACTGGTACAGAGCCTGGTGTTCAAGAATTTGAAACTCCTGTGGCCTTCCATTCTATTCCTCGTTGTGTTTTCGTTGCAGTGTATCTATATACTGAATGTATTTCCAGATATCGCAACAGATTATACAGTAGAGACCGTAAATACAACTTTGGAATCGGATCTGATTTACGAGAATAATCCTTATATGGGTTCTACTTTTCAGTATGGAATCACTTTCCGCGGAAAGCTGGTTACGCTTCCGCTATTCTATGCATTCCTGACAAAGGTGACGGGGTTAAAGGCAACGGTGGTGGTTTATCAGATCATCCCAATTTGGGCGCTGCTGCTTAGTATGCTCTCCTTTATACAGCTGGGCAAGGCTCTGTTTTCTGATAAGGAGAGATATCCATTATATTTTGCAACGGGAATCGGCATTCTGAACCTATTTGGTGTTTTTTCAAGGAACTGCATCTTTTTCTACCGTATGCGAAAGGGCTTTTCCGGTGAAAGCTTTTTGATTTCTATTTTTTACCCGCTTCTGCTATACGGCTTAATGCGACTTGGAATGGACAAAGAGAAAAAAGCGTTTTTTGTAATTGGAACGCTACTCCTTTCCAGTCTGGTTGTGGTGGATTATACCAAAGGACTATTGATGCTTTTATATGTGCTATTCACAGGATGCATCATTATTTCTTTCAGTCATGTAAGGAGGAAGATTCATGCAAAACGTAGCTGACTCCTTACAATATGCATTCCAAATGTCTGGTGGAAGCGTCGGATTTTCCGGCCTTTATTTGGCAGGGATTATTGCGCTGTGGTATAACAAATTTTCCTCACGAAAAGAGGCAGGTTATCTGTTCTGGTATGCCGTACTTTACACCGTTTTGGTGTTAAATCCCCTGTCCTTATATGTGGTATCTCACTATCTTGTAAAACTGGGCGTAGACAATTACTATCTATGGTCTATCCCCACGGCCCCCGTTATTATGTACGTTGTGGTACTGAATCTGAATCTGATTAAGACCTGGGTACATCGTTTATATTTCCTGGTAGGTGCGTCTGCACTTCTTCTCTTGGCAGCGACGACGTCCTATTCGCCCAGTGAACATCCGGAAATTACAAATGATTCCTACATTGCTTCGGAGGAACTGGAAGTATACGAATCCCTCACGGCTTATTTGGATATTATGGAGAAGGACAGACTCCTTCTTTGGGGGGACAATGGTATTATGGCAGATGCCCGAAAAGTGGATGGACGTTTTTATACCCTGTATGGAAGGGATTTGTGGGAAGGCAGAGCCGATGCTGAATTAACCCAGGTTTACGAACCGGCTTATGGAAATCTTTTCCAAATGATGCAGCAGCCAAGTACCTATGAGGTGCAGATTGTCGTGGAGGCAATAAACAGGCACTGTGATGTATTAGTATTTAAAACGGAAGATTTTGTGAAAGAAGGGCAGGCAGCGCCAGGCTCATTAGAAGAAGTATTTTTGCTTTGGCAGCAGACGAAGGAGTATTTGATTTATGTGCGATAAAGAAAACACGAAGACTCCTTTGGTGAGTGTCGTTGTACCCGTATATAACGCAGAAAAGACATTGCAGGATACGGTAGCAAGTATCCTGGCACAGACCCAGGATGATTTTGAGATTCTGCTAGTCAATGACCAGTCAAGCGATGGCAGTGCGGCTATTATGGAAGCAATGCAGGATCCTCGAATTCGTCTGCTTACAGGAGAGGGCGGCAGTGCGGCGAATGCTCGAAACAAGGGCGTTATGGAAGCGAGAGGAAGATATATTGCTTATCTGGATAGTGATGATTACTGGTGCCCGGAGAAACTGGAAAAGACTCTTTCGTTCATGCGGGAAAAGGACTGCGCATTTGCCTTTACCTCCTATGAGTTTGCTGATGTAGAGGGGAATGGAACCGGGAAAGTGGTGAAAGTACCAGAGACCTTGACGTATAAGAAGGCACTGTCTCGGACTGTCATCTTTACTTCTACCGTCATCTTTGATCTGCATAAATTGACAAAACAGGACATTATGATGCCAGCGGTGAAAAGCGAGGATACGGCGCTTTGGTGGAAGATTCTAAAAAGCGGAACCATAGCTTATGGACTAAATGAAAATCTAGTCCGATATAGGACCGGAGCCAAGAGCTTATCATCCAATAAGGTAGAGGCCGTAAAAAGAATCTGGAATTTATATGGTATGCAGGGAGATTTAAATTTCTTTCAAAAACTCTTCTATCTCTTTGGCTGGGCGCTGCGCGCGGTTGTAAGAAGAGTATAGGAATGGTATAATTCAACTGTATTATGTCAACTATTTTCAGTATCTACGACAGATACAGAATAGGAATATTTAGTGAAGAAACTGGATGTTTCGAGACGCGTTCTCATTTTAATTTTATCTACCATTAGTTTGGTATTGCAGGCAGGCATTTTTGCTTATGTCTGGTTCCACTACTATAAACAGATGGTGAATGGTATTTTCTGGATTAAGGGTGACTTACTGATTATCGCCATTTATTTTGTTCTTGTATTCTTCTTTTCCAGAATGTATGGTGGCATGCGGATTGGTTATTTGAAGGCCTGGGAAGTATTCTTTTCCCAGACGATATCTACCCTAGGTGCGAATTTAATCATTTATGCCGTAGTATCCCTAATGAGTGCGAAGCTTGTTTTACCGCAGTACATTCTCATTATGTCTGCCATTGATTTGGCATGGATTGGTCTTTGGACAGCGATTGCGAACGGACTGTATTCGATGTTCTTCCCTCCAAGAGATTTGCTACTTGTTACGGGTGAGCGTTCCCCCGAAGATATTTTGAATAAGTTTGCATCTCGTCCCGACAAATACAACATTTGTAAAACCATGCATATGGAAGAGGGATATGACCGAATTGTCGAAGAGATTGGGCAGCGCTACGATGGTATTGTTTTGTGGGACATTCCTGCGAAGGATCGAAAACAGTTATTAAAGTATTGCTATGGAAAATCCATTCGCGTGTATCTCATGCCCAAGATTCATGATGTGCTTACCAAAGGCGCAGAGGAGATGCATATATTTGATACGCCTATGTATCTTGTGCGGGAGACAGCCCTTACATTTGAAGAGCGCCTTGCGAAGCGCGTAATCGATATTTTATGCTCCATCATTCTGTTAATTTTGGCATCCCCTTTTATGTTACTAACGGCTATTTTGATTAAATGCTATGATGGTGGCCCTGTACTATACAAGCAGGTTCGCGTTACCAGAGGAGATAAGGAATTTCGAATTATGAAGTTCCGTAGTATGCGTGTAGATGCCGAGAAGGACGGAAAGGCTAGATTAGCAAGCAAGAATGACAGTCGTATTACGCCCATTGGTAAGTTTATTCGTGCTTGTCGTCTGGATGAACTTCCACAGTTGTTTAATATTCTAAAAGGGGAGATGAGCTTTGTTGGTCCCAGACCCGAACGCCCGGAAATCATCGCCCAGTATGTAGAAGAAATGCCGGAGTTTGCATTCCGTACCAAGGTTAAGGCCGGACTTTGCGGTTATGCGCAGGTCTATGGAAAATACAATACAACCCCATACGATAAGCTTAAATTAGATCTTACATATATTGAAAACTATTCTGTATGGCTGGATTTAAAATTGATGCTGCTTACCTTTAAGACCGTACTGACACCAGACAGTACAGAAGGTGTAGACAGCGGCCAGACCACTGCACTAAAAAATGAGGAGTCATCATGACAGATTATGCAAAAGAACCGTTTGATTTCAAACGATTCTTTTTATTAAATGGAAAGAAATTTTGGAAGGTTCCTGTAACGATTCTGCTTTTGACAGGGATTTGTTTGCTTGCGTGTTTTTTGAAAACAAAGGTGTTTGCAGGCCCTACAAGCTACCTTTCTGAAACAATGTATGAAATTGAGTTTGACGCAGACCTCTTTGAGAAGATGCAGCATTACTATAATGATTATACCTGGAACGAAATTATTGATAGTGATGCAGTTGCTGGAAGAGCTTCTATATCTCTGGGAAATCTTTCCAAAGAAGAGGTTGGGGCGATGACCAATGTTCCTACGATGTCGGATCTTGTTTTTTTCTGGATACAGGTGAGAAGTACCGATAAAGCACAGGCTGAAAATGTGCAGGAAGCGATGGAGAAGGCATTAAAGGATTTTGCAGCCGAGACCCCAGCGCTTCAGAACATTACGGCATTTGATCAGAAAGAAGTAAGAATTGAACAGCCAAGTGGCAATTATCTGGGCTATGGCGTAGGTGGTGCGGTGTTAGGCCTTATATTTGGCCTTCTTCTTCTTTGGTACGGGAATGCAACCGACAATGGAATTTACACGGAGAAAGATGCAGAATCTTATTTGGGGTTACCGGTTTACGGTGTGACCTTTAAGGGGAATGCTCAAGTCGAAGGCTTCCATGCGCCGAAGGAAAAGGAAGCGATTATAGAGGTCCCTTATGGACAGAATGCGCCGTTATTGCAGCACCAGATTATGGAAGCGAAGGCAGAGAATAAACCATATAAGGGAGTAGCCATTGTGCAGGCTGACCCTACTTTCTATAAAAAATACTATGGAGTAAAGGCATCGTGAAAAAAGGATTAGAGGTTTTGATTTCGGCAGTAAATCAAGATCCAAAACAGCTCCTTGAAAAAATGCATATTGCTTCGGATGCCGTTTTAATTAATCAGTGCGGTCGTAATGATTACGAGGAAATCGCTTTAGGAGATTATAAGGTAAAACACTATGCTTATAACGAAAAGGGCGTTGGAAATTCCAGAAATGCGGCAATGGTTCGGGCTTCCAGCGAGATTGTCCTTTTCGCAGACGATGATCTTTGCTATGACGAGGGTTACCGGGAAAAGGTGGAAGAAGCATTTTTAAGCCATCCTCAGGTGGATGTGCTGTTTTTTAATTTTCGAGTAGATGAAAGACGCGCAACCTACCATATTACAAAAGAAGAAGTGGTTGGAAAAAGAAATTGTGGCAGATATCCGGCCTATGCTGCGGCTGCAAGAATAGAATCCCTGCGGGAAAAAGGAATCACCTTCTCTCCATATTTTGGCGGAGGTGCCCCGTATAGTGCAGGAGAGGATAGCCTGTTCTTTATGGAATGTGCGAAAAAGGGACTGCATATGATGGCGCTTCCCATTACATTAGGGGAAGAAATATACCGGGAATCTACCTGGTTTCGCGGATACACGGAAAAGTTTTTCTTTGATAGAGGTGTTCTTTATGCATTTCTCTATGGTGCGCTTGCTTATCCGTTGTCGGTACGGTTTATTTTGAAAAAGAAAAAAGTAATGTGCCAGGATGTAAAACCTGGAAAGGCCCTTTCGCTTATGAAGAAAGGAATCAAAGAAGGCAGAGGATTACTTCGGTGATACTATATATTACCCTGGCGGTGATAACGATATGCATAGCGGCAAAAGTAACGCCGGCACCCACGGAGTCCGGTGTTTTTGCTGGACGAAAAGTGCCTACCCAGCAGCAGGTACGAAATGGTATTTTACTGCTTGCTCTTTTTCTGATTCTATTCCTTGCGTCTGCGCTTCGAATCAATACAGGAAATGACTATTATAAATATGTATCCCACTGCCATGATGTATTTGTGGGGAATTATGTGGTAACCGAGCCGGGGTTTAATGGATTGGTGAAGCTTACCTATACGCTGGCTGGACGGGAGGTGCCCCTGGTTATATTTGGGTTTTATGCATTTGGAACTGTTGCGTTTTTTCTGATTGGACTTTATAGACAGAGCAAAGATTTTGGCATAAGCTTTTTCCTCTTTATGGCCTTGGGATTGTATTTCACATCCTACAACACGGTGCGTTATTACTTTGCGCTTTCAATTGTATTCTTTGCGATGGAATTTGCCAGAAACAGAAGATGGATAGCTTTTGTATTTTGGGTACTCGTAGCAGCACTATTTCATAAAACTGCATTTATTGTGATTCCTTTATACGCATTAGCAACGATTCGTCTGCGGCCGGTGCATTTTATAGTCCTTGCATTATTAGGTGCTTCGGGCATCTTCTTGAAAGCAAAGTATTTGGAGCTGTTCATACGCTTGTATCCATCCTATGTGCATGAGGAAGAATATTTGGCAGAAGGTGGCCTCAGTGTCATTAATATTATTCGCTGTCTTCTTGTATTAGGATTTTGCCTCCTCTATTACAAAAGGGGAATTCGGGAAGACCGGGAACTGTCCTTTTATTTTAATTTGAATATTGGTGCACTTCTTCTTTATGCATGCTTTTCCTTTATTCCCTTCTGTTCCAGAATTGGGTATTACTTAAATGTGAGTCAGCTTTTATTGCTACCCGGCCTATTAGCCAAAATGAAACAGGAAAGTGTTGGTGGAAAGATTTCACCGAAGGTTTGGCGTGTGGGACTAATTTTAGCCGGTGTTTTGTATTTTGCATTATTCCTATATAAGGCAGGAGATGAGACAGTGAAAATATTGCCATACGCCTCCTGGCTGTTTACATAGGGGGGTGCCAGATGAAGTTTTCAATCATTGTGGTTTGTTTAAATCCTGGTGATAAACTGCTAGATACGGTGGATTCTGTGTTAAAACAGACCACCAAAGATTATGAAATTCTTATAAAAGATGGTCTGAGTACGGATGGCTCTGTGGAGAGGCTTCCTGATGATGCGCATATACGAATTGTGCGGAAGAAGGATTGTTCCATTTATGATGCCATGAACCAGGCAGTGCAGGAAGCGAAGGGTGCATACTTTTTATTCCTGAATTGTGGAGACCTTCTCTATGATGCGGAAGTTCTCTCAAAAGTTGAAAAGCGACTCCTAGAAACAGAAGCAGATATTCTGTATGGCGATATGGAGCGAAGAGATGTGCCGGGAAGAATTACAGCACCGAAAGAAATTACGGATTCTGTGTGCTATCGAAATATTCCCTGTCATCAGGTGTGCTACTATCACCGAAAGTTATTCGCTGAGCGGGGATATGACTTAGCGTTCCCTGTGCGGGCGGACTATGAGCATTTCTTATATTGCAAATATGAGAGAAAAGCTTCGTTCACCTATCTTCCAGAACTGGTTTCGCTTTACGAAGGTGGCGGCTTTTCAGAAACAAAAGAACATGAGAAAAAAGCGGCCAAGGAGCATAAGGAGATTACGAAAAAGTACTTAGGAAGTAAGGCGTTTCGTTATCGACTTTTGATGATACTTACTTTACAGCCTCTGCGTAAGAAACTTGCAGGAAGCAAACATTTTGCAGGATTTTATCAAAAAATGAGAGGCACTTTGCAGAAATAGTGGAAAAAACAATGCGTGTTCTATGGATTTGTAATTTTATACCCCCGATTTTAGCCCAGAGCTTATACCGGAAAGCCGGCAATAAAGAAGGCTGGGTAACCGGCATGATGAGCGCCCTTCTGAAGGAAGATGAGGTGACCTTTGGCGTGGCATTTCCTGTTGGAAAGGACGAAAAGGTAAGTGGAAAAGCGGATGGGATTTCCTATTATGGATTTCATGAAGATGGCCTAAAAGCAGAGAATTATGTTGCCAGTCTGGAAGCAGAACTTGGGTACATTTGTGAGGCCTTTTCCCCGGATGTGATTCACACTTTTGGTACGGAATTTCCCCACACGCTAGCGCTATTAAAACAAAAAGAATGGTGTAAAAGAACCCTGGTACACTTGCAGGGACTCATGGTTCCCTGTGGTGAAGTATATGAGGCGGGGCTTCCAAAGGATGTGGTGGAACGCGCAACCTTCCGGGATTTATTAAAAAGAGATGCCATTTGGCAGCAGAAAGAAAAGTTCCTGCAACGAGGGAAAAATGAAACCGCAGCCTTAAAGCTTGCGATGCATGTTGCAGGGAGAACAGAGTTTGACAGAACCTATGTAGAAAAGGTGAATCCCTCTGCAACTTACTATATGTTAAATGAGACCTTGCGCCCTACCTTTTATGGACCGGTGTGGGAAAGAGATAAGATTACGCCGCATAGAATTTTTGCTTCACAGGGGAATTATCCGCTAAAAGGAATTCACTTTATGATAGAAGCTATGGCAGAAATCAGAAAGAAGTATGAGGATGCACATCTCTTTGTAGCGGGAGATAAGATTACTGGCTATGAGACATTAAAGGAGAAATTAAAAATTTCTTCCTATGGCAAATATCTGCGGGAACTGATAGCGAAATACCATTTAGAAGATGCAATCACATTCTTAGGCAGTATCAATGGAAAGAGAATGTTGTTAGAATTCCAGCAGTCCGAAGTATTTGCGCTTACCTCTGTTCTGGAAAATTCCCCCAACTCACTGGGAGAAGCCATGATTCTCGGAATGCCCTGCGTGGCGACCAATGTAGGCGGCGTGCCGTCGCTTGCAGAAGATGGAAAGGAAGTCCTTCTTTGTCAGAAGGAAGACGCGAAGGATCTAGCGGAGAAGATTATAAAAGTATTTGATGATCCTGGCAGTGCAGACGCGATGGGACAGCAGGCAAGAAGTCGTGCCCAGCGTATTCATGATCCAAAAGCAAATTATAAGATGCTGCACTGGATTTATGAGAGCATACTGGAAGATATAGGAAAGAAATAATGAAAGTTGTATTTATATCAAACTATTTAACCCCGCATCAGAAACCCTTTTGTGACGCGATGTATAAGCGCCTGGGAGGAGATTTCTGTTTCATTGCGACCAATGCTATGGAAGAGGAACGTGTCAAAATGGGTTGGGGGTTGAAGGTGAAAGAACTTTCATACTTCATGGAGTTTGATACGGATGCTGCCAAGGCGAACGCGCTTCTTATGGACGCAGATTTTGCGATTTGTGGCGGAACGCATCATGACTTTATAAAAGCGCGTTTAAACGCTGGGAAGCCGACCTTCCGGTATTTTGAGAGACTTTTCAAAACGGGTGCAAGGAGACTCTATAATCCCCGGACGCTGGCTCGTTACAGAGCCCAGCATACGGCTTACAAAAATGCGCCCGTGTATTTGCTTTGTGCGGGTGCTTATGTGCATGAAGATTTCAAACGATTTGGGGCATACCCTGGCAAGATGTTAAAGTGGGGATATTTTCCGACTTTTGACAAAACTCCCATTTCTGAAATGCTGGCGAAAAAGGAGGCGGGGTCCATTTTGTGGACAGGCCGTATGCTTGCGTGGAAGCATCCAGAGGAAGCTGTGTATGCAGCACTACTTATGAAAGGGCATGTAGAGAACTTTCACCTGACGATGATTGGGGAAGGGGAGATGCGCCCTGTTATAGAAGACCTGATTGCGGAAAATGATTTGCAGGACACGATTACGCTTTTGCCGTTCATGAAGCCCGGGGAAGTGCGGGAGTATATGAGAAAAAGCAGCATCTATCTGATGACCAGTGACAGACAGGAAGGCTGGGGCGCTGTCGTGAATGAGGCAATGAACAGTGGTTGTGCTGTGGTGGCATCTCACGCAGCAGGCGTAACGCCTTACTTAATCCCGGACGACGGCATCAATGGATATGTATATACGTCTGGCGAAGTTGGAGAACTGGCAGACTGTATCTATGATTTGCTTACAGAGGATGATAAGCGGGAAAATATGGCAGAGCGCGCCTATGAGAGCATTGCTTCCCTTTGGAATGCGGAGGAAGCGGCGGACCGCTTGCTTGATTTCTGCGAAGGGTTAACAAAGGGAGAAGAACGTTTTTATTCGGGAGGTCCTATGTCCCACGCAGAGTATATGAAGCTTGGGAAATCATTTATCGGACAGTGGGTGGAAGAATAGTTCATGGTTGTATTTGTTTCCAATTATATCAATCATCATCAGCTGCCATTTTGCAGAGCCATGTTAAAGGAATGCCAGGGAGACTTTGTTTTTGTAGAAACAGAACCCATGGAAGAAGAACGAAGAAACATGGGCTGGGGTGTGCAGGAGCTTCCGGAATTTGTGATTTCGTACGAGAAGGAAAAAGAAAAGTGTGACAAGCTTTTCATGGATGCCGACCATGTGATTTTTGGTGGTGCAAGAGATGAGGAAATCATTCAGCCAAGATTACAGGCAGGAAAACCCACCATTCGTTATTCAGAAAGCATTTACAAAGAAGGACAGTGGAAGTTTCTTTCTCCAAGAGGACTGAAAAAGAAATATCATGACCATGGACAGTTTCGAAAAAGTCCGGCCTACCTTCTTTGCGCCGGAGCGTTTGTGGCAGGCGATTATTCGTTAATACATGCTTATCCGGATAAAAAGTATACCTGGGGATATTTTCCGGAGGTTATTGTATACGATGATCTTGCCTCGAAAAAGAAGGATGCGAGAGAAGAAATTCTTCGAAAATATGAAATAAAAATAGGAGAAGAAGCCCCATTACTTCTGTGGACAGGAAGACAAATTACATGGAAGCGTCCAGAGATGATGGTGGCCCTGGCGGCCGAACTCAGGGAATTAGAAGCAGATTTCCATTTGATTATGGTTGGAGAAGGTCCTTATCATAATACCTTACAGGAATTTGTGCAGAAGGAAGGGCTGGAAAAGCAGGTTACGTTTCTTCCTTTTGTGCTTCCGGAAGAAGTACGGCAGCTTATGCTAGCAAGTGACTTTTATTTTATGACCAGCACCCAGGAAGAAGGATGGGGCGCCGTGGTGAATGAAGCAATGAACAGTGGCTGCGTTGTGGTTGGCAGCAGTACTGCCGGTGCTGTTCCTACGTTAATTAGAGACCAGGTAAGTGGACTTGTATTTGATGGAAGACGTCCGGGAACAATGGTTTCCACACTGGTATCCTCTGCTGTTTGGGGAGATAAAACAGCGCGCAGAGAGATGGGAGAAAAAGCCTATCACTATATGAAAAATGTCTGGAATCCAAGTGTTGCGGCAAAGGTACTATATGCCTTTATGACATCTGGATACCAGCTTGTTCCGGCAAAAGGACCTCTGTCGAAGGCAGTACGTATTTTCCCTTCACAGGGACTTGCCTATACCAGAAGACATATGACAAAGGATGAAAGACGACTGCGGAAAAGGATGCACGCGTGAAACAGGGAAGAATCTACGTTTGTCACACGATGTACCATGTGTACGTGACATTACTAAAAGAGATGAAAAAATTGCGGGAAGGGGAAACTGTGAAAGCAGACATTGCCCTTTCTTCGATGTTCATGGATTTTGGAGACCTTCCTAGTAGCCTTGAACAGGCAAATGTATTTCAGCACGTAATGCCGCTTCATGAAAAGCGATTTACGGATTTTCCAGATTTATTAGCGATGAAGGAAGACCAGGGAAGCTTACTTAAAAATCTTTCCCAACGCATAAAATTCACAAAGGCATACGGGAAACGCCAGGAGCAGTTTATTGATATTGATTTTGGCAAATACCAGGATATTTATGTTTTCTGCGATTCGGATCCCATTGGTTACTATCTTCACACACATAAGATTAAGTACCATGCAGTGGAGGATGGATTAGACTGCTTAAAACGCTTTGACGCAGCGCACTATGACAATAGAGGTCACTTCGGATTAAAGGCCTTTATGGCAAAGTTAGGACTCATTCATATTCAGAACGGGTATGATAAATATTGCTTGGATATGGAGATTAATGATGATTCTTTCTTCGACTATCATTTTTCAAAATATAAAGTGGTTCCCCGAAAAGAATTGGAGGATGCTTTGACCGCTGCGGAAAAGAAAATTATTTTGAAGATTTTCATTCCTGATGCAGAGGCTCTTACAAAGGAACTTTCTGGTGCGGAGAATTGTGTTTTATTCCTTACTGAGGCCTATCCGAAAGAAAATGAAATTCGCGAGAAAGTGGCGTTAGAAATTGTTGCCAAATATTGCGGCGGCAGTAAAGTGGTGATAAAGCCGCACCCAAGAGATGATGTGGATTATAAAACACTTTTGCCAGAGTGTACGGTGGTTACCGGCAAGTTCCCGATTGAGGTACTGAACTTTGTTGAGGGAATTCATTTTGCTAAAGCTGTGTCCATTATTACATCTGCGCTAGACAGCATCGGTTTTTGTGAAGATAAAATCAATTTGGGACCGGGCATCTGGGATGCTTATGAGGATCCGGAGAAGCATGCCTTTATGGTGAATCGGTAGGCAGTGAAGAAAAGCTTGATAAAGGAATCGGAATATGTTTAAAGATTTAAAAAAATTAAAACTTTTGATGAGCAAGAAACAAAAGCGTCAGATGGGCGTCCTTGTGTTTATGATGTTCATCGGTGCTATTTTAGAAACGATGAGTGTGTCTCTCATTATTCCCGTAGTCAGTGCCATTATGCAGCCCGATGTACTCACGGGTGACGGATTACTTGCGAAGATAGCAGGCTTCTTACATCTCACGGATCGCACGACTTTCACGGTGGTAGCGATGCTTAGTCTGGTAGTGGTTTTTATTCTAAAAGATATCTTTTTATTCTGGGAATATAAAAAAATCTATCATTTTGTATATACCAATCAGTTTGAAACCGCAGAGCGTCTCCTTAGAAGCTATGTGAAGAAGGATTATGAATATTTCCTAAATGCAGAGACTTCCGTTATTCAGCGAAGCATTACCGCAGATATTAACAATATGTATGCCCTGGTGCTTGCGATGCTGCAAATGGCCTCTGAGATTGTGGTTTTCACCTGTCTTGGTGTAGCCCTTGTAATTGTGGATCCGCTTATGACGGCAACGTTAGTTGTTCTTTTGATTATTACTTTGGTAGTGATTAAAAATATCATTAAGCCGATTATGAATAAGACCGGCAAGGCGAACCAGGATTACGGCGCAAGAATGTATGAATGGATTAGCCAGACGGTAACCGGTATTAAAGAAGTGAAAGTAAATGGTAAAGAGCAATTCTTTATCGGGGAATATTTAAGGCAGGGCAAAGGCTATATCAATGCCATGGAAACCTATTCGATGTTCAGCAATACTCCCAAGCTTCTTATCGAGGCAGTATGTATTACGGGCATGATTCTTTATATGATGGTGCAGGTGCTTCGTGGGACCGATGTTTCCACGATGATTCCGTCCATTTCCGCGTTCGCGATGGCAGCTGTACGACTGATGCCTTCTGCCAGCCGTATTAATAACCAGCTTACCCAGATTTCTTTCTGTGAGCCCTTCTTTATGAATGTAAGTGATAATCTTCTTTCGGATATTTCTGATGAGAAGATAGATCTTTCTTATGCAAAAGAGGCAACAGAGAAGTTGCCGGTAACAAAGGAGATTACATTAAAGGATATTACCTATCGTTATCCCAATACAGAACGCTACATATTTAAAGACGCAAATCTGACGATTCCAGTGGGTTCTGCCATTGGTATAGTAGGTGGCTCTGGTGCGGGTAAGACCACCGTGATTGATATTATTCTGGGATTGTTAAATACAGAAAATGGTGCAATCTATGCGGACGGTGTTCCGGTAAAGGAGCATTACAGAGAGTGGCTGAAAAACGTTGGCTATATCCCCCAGATGATTTCCTTATTAAATTCGGATATCCGAAGAAATGTTGCTTTTGGTGTTCCGGAGGATAAAATTGATGAAGAAAAGCTTCGCCATGCCTTAGAAGAAGCACAGTTAGATGAATTTGTGGATTCTCTTCCAGATGGGGATAAGACGACCATTGGAGAACGTGGTATTCGTATTTCTGGAGGACAGAGGCAGCGTATCGGTATTGCAAGAGCTTTATATGAGAATCCCGAGGTCCTCATTCTTGATGAAGCGACTTCTGCACTAGATGGTGAAACGGAAAAGGCGATTATGGATTCCATTAACCGTCTCCATGGAAACAAGACCCTTATTATTATTGCACACAGATTGCAGACGATTGAAAAATGTGACCATGTCTATCGTGTGGAAGAGGGAAAATTAGTGCAGGAAAGATAACATAAAGTAAAAAAAATAGGATTGTTCACAAAAACGACACAAATTATGACGAAAAATTGTGTCGTTTTTTTGTTTTATATGGTAAAATTCACTAAATATGCAACAAAAAAGGCGTTTATTTTAAGAGAGAGAGAGGACAACAAATGAAGAAAAGAGCAACCCTTCCCATATCACTTATTTTGATTTTGGGCGGCATTATTGCCATCGTGGGAACCGCAGTAGCTGCAGTTCTTGTTTCCAGAACGAAGACAGATGGCATTGTTAAGGAAGAAGTTATTAATGAATTAAAGGCTTCCTGTGAACTGTTAGATGATTTAGTTGAAGAGATTAATGGCGAATTTCGCTTTGCAGCAGATGAAGGACAGGCAGGTGTCCTGTATAAGGGAGATCGCAGTATCAATGATCTTGCTGTAATGAAGAATGTACAGAAGAATACAGGAATCGATTTTACCATCTTCTATGATGATACACGTATTTTCTCTACCATTCCTGATGTAGTTGGTACGAAGTGCTCTGATGAAGTAAAGGCAACCGTATTAAAGGGCGGCGCAGAGTACTCTGCAGATGACCTTAAGATTGGTGGCCATGATTACTGCGTATATTATGCACCATTAACCGAAGGCAATGAAATTATCGGTATGGTATTTGCAGGATATCCTTTAACCGATATTCAGAAGGAAGTTAATAGTTCTACCATTACGATTATTGTTGCCAGCTTAATTGTAGCAGCCGTTCTGATTGTTATCTTTGTAATTATCGGTGCGCAGATTGGAAGAAAGGCTCGCCTCATCAATATGTGCCTTGCTGATTTGGCTGATGGTTATGTAAATAATGAGATTATCAACAACCAGATTGTAAGTGAATTCTCTCAGGTAGCAGAAAGCTCTGAGAAACTTCGCCAGAAGCTTTTAGAGGTTGTAGAGGGCGTAAAGGGAACCGCAGACGAAGTCAATGCCGTTGCCGCTTCTATGGCAGATATCTTACAGCAGTGTAAGGCATCTTCCAATGATATTACCGTAGCAGTAGATGAAATTGCACAGGGTGCTACCGATATGGCACACAACACCGAGTCTACCGCAAACGATATGGGTGCTATTGGTGATGGTATCAATGCAATCGCAACGGGTACCGATTCTTCCAGATCTCTTTCTCAGGAAGTAGATAAGATGGCAAGCGATTCTAAGGAAATGCTTCGTCAGTTAATTAAGGCATCTCAGGAATCCTCTAAGAATGCCGATGCAGTAGCAGAGGGAATTAACAGAATTTCTCAGGTTATCGAAGATGTACAGCGTGCTACCGCATTAATCGATGGTATCGCATCCCAGACCAACTTACTTTCCTTAAATGCTTCCATCGAGGCTGCAAGAGCTGGTGAAGCAGGTCGCGGCTTTGCCGTTGTTGCTGATGAAATCCGTGATTTGTCCGACACCACAAAGACTTCTGCAGAGCAAATTGCCGAGGTCATTGACCTTTTGGTTGAAAACATTTCAAATGCCAGCGTCAATATGGAAAAAACGGTTGAAGCTACAAAGGTTGAATCAGAACTCATCACCGCAACAGGCGAGCAGTTTGAATCAATCAACAATTCTGTTATTGCCTTAGCTGAAGCTGTTAACGAAATCAAGCAGCGCGTAAATGAATCTGCCACAGCTAATGACGAGGTTATGGATTCTATTTCAAACCTCTCTGCCTCTTCTGAAGAAGTTGTTGCATCTGCTGAAAGTTCTTACGCAGTTTCACAGGATTGTGTTTCTACCATGGAAGATACACGCGGTGTGCTTAATCGAATTTTTGAGTTGTCAGAGAATCTCTAGTCAAGAGAATGCCCGAACACTCCATTATAAATATATT
>JAZLGW010000009.1:0-4103 GCA_045616465.1 Lachnospiraceae bacterium
TGGCATTTGAATTTCTTTGATGAAAAAGGAATTAAATGTGTGGTTAACGGCCGAAAGAATAATAATCCGGACGTTAATATATTAGATTTACCTAGCACACTTAATTGCAGTACAGGCTGCTATTGCAAACAAGTAGGCGAAAATTCTATTAAGTAAACAAAAGTTTATGCAGTAAATAATATGAGCCCCATAACTTGTAGAAATGCAGGTTGTGGGGCTTTTTTAATGCGTTTTTTGTAAGTATAGAATTTAAAAATCACATAACGTGATGATTAACAAAAAAAGTTGATACATGGTATAATTATGCATGATTATACCATAATAAACTCGAGGTGATTTTATGGCACAGATTATTCCTATTAAAGATTTATTGTGAGAATAGGATCAAACAAAAATGGTTATTGGTAAGTGAAATAGATTCCGATTTTACACGCTATATTAGTATAAATAATCCTAGACAGATTTGTCTAATGGCATAAATACGGCATTTTCTCGCTTTGTGTCGTGTTATAAATCTGGTGTTTAAGATAGTCTGGTGATGAAAGGAGGACACCCAAATGGACCAGAAGAAAATAGGGACTTTTTTGAAAGAACTTCGAAAAGAAAAAGGAATTACACAAGAAGAATTTGCAGATAAAATAAATGTATCTGGAAGAACGGTATCTCGTTGGGAGACAGGAACTAATTTGCCGGATATAAGTTTATTGGTTCAAATTGCGGAGTATTTTGATGTTAGTATTCCAGAAATCATCAATGGAGAAAGGAAAAGCGAGAATATGAAAGAAGAAGTAAAAGAAACTGCAGAAGTAATGGCAGATTATGCAGGAGTTGAAAAAGGTAAGATTATTAAGGATGTGCAAAAGCAAAGTATTATTGGAGCTGCTTCAGTTATAGGGTTAATGATTTTAGAACTCGTAGATTTGAAACAGAATGTCGTTGTTAGCAACATTTATACTTATTTACAGGTTTTAGTTTATGTTTCGATTTTTATGATATTAATGTTTTCTACAGGATTGTCATACAAAATAAATCGAAAAAATAAGCTAATAGGTCTGCCAAAGCCAGTTCAGATCGTTTTTGCAATTTTAGCTGCTTTTGGTTTAGCAATTATTCTTAAATATATACTTGCAGCAATCGGTATATAAGTAGTTCAGCACATTTTGATAATATTGTGCAGCTAAATTCCGATTGAACTAAGTCGCTGCGCGACGGCCTGATTTAGGTTACGTCGTGCAGTTTTTATTTTTTCTAAAAGATATAAATTAAAAGGGCAGTTGAAGCTTTCTCGTTGAGTATTTATAGTTTTAGTCAACTAGAAAAAAACTAAATACAAAGAAAGATTATCTCTTTAATAGCCAATGAATTCTTATTAGCAGTTATGCCAGTTGTGTCTTTCTTAGCATATATACAATATGGAAAAGGTTAATTGACGAAAAGTTTAAATTTCTTTAAAATAAAAGCGATTTAACACTTTGAATTGATAATGCATAAAAGTGTAAAAGAAGGAATTATACTGGTGAAAGGATACCATTAATATGAAGATTGTTGTATGTATGAAACAGGTTCCGGCAGGAACCAAGGTTGACATAGACCAGGAAACTGGTGCATTAAAAAGAATGTCTGGTGCTGTTAGAACGAATCCGTATGATTTGTTCGCGCTTGAGACGGCGCTCCAGATACGCGAAAAAGTTGGGGGGACAGTGACTGTTATTACGATGGGACCACTCCAGGCGGAGAGTATGATGAAAGATGCATTTACTATGGGTGCAGATGATGCAGTTATTCTCTCTGATAGAAAATTTGCAGGTGCTGATGTTCTTGCAACGTCTTTTGTTTTAACACAAGGAATTCAGATTCTTGGTGGGGCAGATTTGATTATTTGTGGACGTCAGACAACAGACGGAGATACAGCACAAGTGGGACCTGCAATTGCAGAACATATGCATTTGCCACATGCTGCATGGGTATCTGAAATAATAGATGTTAGTGAGAGAAGTATTCAAGTCAAACAGGATTTGGCGAGCGTTAGCCAAGTGTCAGAGATTCCATATCCATGTCTTATTACGGTTGATAAAGATATCAATGTACCAAGATTGCCGTCGTATATATTGAAAAAGAAAACAGCGGAGAAAAAAGTTAAAATTTTGACCTTTGATGATATGCCGAATCAGAACTTGGATCGATATGGACTAATTGGTTCGCCAACTTCAGTTGAGAGAATGTTTGCGCCCCCAGAAAAGGAAAGCCAAGTTTATCTGGAAGGGGATGCGAATCAAAAGGCTGAAAAATTATTCGAAATATTAACAGGAAAGAAAGTTATATAGGAGGGAACTAGCATGGAGCTCATTAAATTTGATGCAAAAAAATGCACACTTTGCGGGGCATGTATTGATAAGTGTCCCTTCGGCGCATTAAAAATGGAAGGTTCTGGGATAGTTGTAGGGGACACATGTCGTATGTGTGGATTATGTGTAAGAAATTGTCCGGAAAAAGCAATTGCCTTTGAACAGAAAGCCAATGAAGTAGATAAGAGTCAGTGGAAGGATTTCCTTATATTTGTAGAGCAGGAAAGAGGAGATATACATCCGGTGGCTTATGAATTGATCGGCGAAGCAAAGAAAATGGCAGCTAAGGTCGATTTTAAAGTGAACTGTGTAATTCTAGGTGGAAAAGGTACGACAGAAAATGCTCAGAAATTATTACACTATGGTGTGGACAAAGTATACGTATATGAACATGAAGAGCTTGAAGGCTTTCGAGCTGGTGTATACACGAGGGTTGTAGCAGACTGTATAGCAGAGATGAAACCGAGTTCAGTTTTGATTGGTGCAACATCGCTAGGCCGTTCATTAGCGCCAAGACTTTCTACGCGTTTTCACACAGGATTAACAGCTGATTGTACAACATTGGATATTAAACCTAATACTGACATGATTCAGATAAGACCGGCATTTGGCGGTAATATCATGGCACAAATCGCTATTGTAAAGTCACGTCCTCAGTTTGCAACGGTTCGTTATCGAGTAATGGACACAGCAGAAAAGGTAAAAAATCCTACAGGAGAAGTTGTGATTCGTGAAGTGACAGAAAAGATGTATGAAAGTGATATACGGATTATCTCATCGACTGTTATTGCCAAAAAAGAGAGTCTAGAGGAAGAAGATATTATTGTTGTGGCTGGGCGCGGAGCAAAAAATGAGAAAGGCGTAGAAATGTGTCGGCAGCTTGCTGAGGCGCTTGGTGGGCAGTTAGCATTTACCAGACCTATGGTTGAGAATGGATTTGGAAATCAGTCTAGGCAGATTGGTCTTTCTGGACGTACAGTTCGTCCGAAGCTGATTATTACCTGCGGAGTATCTGGGGCAATTCAATTTACGTCATGTATGAATTCGGCAGATTGTATTGTTGCAATCAATGATGATCCAGATGCACAGATTTTTGGTGTGGCACATTATTGTATTGTAGATGACATGAATGTTGTGGTACCAAAGCTGACAGATTTAGTCAGAAACAGAAAGGAGAATTAGGCCATGGCTTTCCCTTATAAAAAGATGACCCAGGATGACTTTTTATATATTAAGTCTGTGACTGCCCCTGAACGTGTCTGGGTAGGCAATGAGATTGCAAACGAATATTTTAAAGATGAGATGCCAGAATATGGTATCTATGAACCAGAACTTTATGTTGAGGTTGTGAATAAAGAAGAAATTTCAGAAATAATGAAATACGCATATCAAGAGAATATTCCAGTGGTATGCAGAGGTGCAGGAACTGGTCTAGCAGGTGGAGCAACCTGTAAGCATGGAGGCATTATGTTGTCTGTTATGCGTATGAAGAAGATATTCCCAATCGATCATAAGAATCAGACGATAACTGTAGAGCCAGGAGCACTGTTGATTGATGTGCAAGCTGCAGCGGCTGAAGAGGGTATGTTCTATCCGCCAGATCCAGGAGAAAAAACAGCATCTATTGGAGGTAATATCATAACTAATGCTGGCGGAATGAAAGCGGTTCGTTATGGTCTTACAAGAGATTTTGTCAGATGCATTGAAGCGGTTATGCCAGACGGTTCTATCATGAATTTTTCTTCCAATGTTGTTAAG
>JAZLGW010000010.1:0-113462 GCA_045616465.1 Lachnospiraceae bacterium
CATGCCTCCTTTCTAAGACTAATGATAACCATAGAACAAATACAGATCTAAAATAATCTCTCTTATACACATTATAGATAGATGTATCTCATTATCTATATTTTTCCCTGAAGATGATATACAAATGCAAGGACCTCTGCCACCGCCTGATACAGCTCCGGGGGAACCGCCTCGCCAATTTCCACGTTATGATAAATCATCCTGGCTAAGGGCTTGTTTTCAACAATTTCTATATGATGCTCTTTGGCAACCTCTTTTATCCTAACTGCCAAGTATCCCTCTCCCTTAGCAATAACCAAAGGTGCATCTGCAACCTTGGGATCGTATTTGATAGCCACCGCATAATGAGTAGGGTTGGTAATAACGACATCTGCCTGAGGAAGTGCCTGCATCATTCGACGCCTGGAGACCTCCATCATTTTCTGCTTGATTTTACCCTTAACCTCAGGATCTCCTTCCGATTGCTTGTACTCGTCCTTGACCTCTTGCTTGGTCATCTTCATATCCTGGTGGAATTTCCACTTCTGATATCCGAAATCAATCGCCGCTATAACCATAAAGATTGCGGCAATCTTTATCCCTATATTAATCAGCAGATTTCCAGCATAATATACCGACGCCCATACCGAGATATCATAAAGAATAAATAGCGTTTCTAATTCATTCTTTAATGCGTTATATATTACAATCGCCATGACGGCAATCTTGGCAATACTCTTTAATAATTCGACCAAAGACTGCGGCGAGAAAATCTTTTTTATACCCTGCGCTGGATTTAGCTTGCTCCATTTGGGCTGCATAGGTTTGGTGGTTGGTTTCCACTTCACCTGCACTAAATCTGCCACAAAATTAATGAGGAAGGCTGCCGCTATAAAGGGCAATATGATGAACAGAACCCGCTTCATCATTTCCTTAACCATTGTCGAAAACACGCCAATCTGCAGTTCCCCGCCAGTAAATGTGGTTAAATCTGGGATTTTCCCATAAACCATTGCAAAATTCTCTCGAAGGAGAACCGACATATTTCCAACATAAATCTTTAAGATTATAAAAAGTGCAAACAGGGTTAGCGAACTGCCAATCTCTTTACTTTTCGCAACCTGCCCGTCTTTTCTGGCATCACTTAATCTTTTACTGGTTGGCTCTTCTGTCTTTTCACCACCCGGACCATCTTTTGCAAAAAACTGCAAATCAAGGGGAATGCACAGATTCATTGCATATTCATTTGGCTGTTTATAGAACACATTGGCTTCCACTAGGCACTGCCTCCAAAGGCCTTCACCATCGTAACCATCATGAGCTTCATTTCATTGAAGATAAAATCAGCGGCTTTGGGAAGCATCGTACAGGTAATATACAGTACACCAAGACCTGCGAGAACCTTAATTTGAATACCTACTGAGAACATATTCATCTGCGGGGACACTTTTGCCATTACACCCAGAATACAATTCACCAGAAGGATTGTACAAAATACAGGAATCATTACCTGAAAACCAAGCAGTACATATCTTGTTAAAAATGTCACCAGTCCATCATATAAAACGGACATATTAAACTGTACTTCCCCTATCGGAACCAGGATAAATGTTTCGGATAATACTTTGAGCAGGTACTGATACATGCCCGTAACCAGAAACAAAAGCATGAATACATAGGAATACATTGCGCCCGTAATGGTAATATTCTGTCTGGTTGACGGATCCATCAGAGAGACCATGGAGAGTCCAATCTCCATATCTACCATTTGTCCAGCAAAGGAAACAATCATCATACAGAACTGGCAGGCAGCTCCAAGCAAAACGCCGCACAGTGCCTCTTTTATCACATAGGTTGCATAATCAAGTAACGTACTATAAGAAATATATACATGCGGTGACAATACTTCATATAGCAAATAAGAGATAAAAACACTCATTAAAACACGCACTCTTCTTGGCACACTACCATTTTGGCCAAAAAAGGGTGCTGAAAAAATGAAAAATGAAACTCTTGTTAAAATAAGCAGATAATACTCTAATTCCTCTAATGGAAAAGAGTAATCAATCATGCCAAGATTCATACGTTTTACCTAATATATACAGAAAAACTATTCCACATTGTGGTCATAAGTCCTGTCATCTGCTCAATCATCCACCCACCTGCAGTCATTAAAACCAGAAAAATACCTAAGAATTTAGGTATAAATGTTAATGTCTGCTCCTGAATACTGGTAACGGTCTGGAAAATACTAACGGCAAGTCCAAGTACAAGAGAAACCAGTAAAGGGGGGGCTGCGGTTATAATAATTGTATACAGCGCATCAGAAACGAGCTGTGTAACTGTGGAAATATTCATATCTCACGCTTTCTTCTACTTTCACCGTCAGTAGAACGTTCGAACAAGATTAACAATAATCAAATTCCATCCATCGGCTAATACAAATAGCAAAATCTTAAACGGCATCGATATTGTGGTTGGCGGCAACATCATCATACCCATACTCATGAGAACCGAAGCGACAACCATATCGATTACAAGGAAAGGAATATAAATTACAAATCCAATAATAAATGCTGTACGAAGTTCTGACACAATAAAGGACGGAATCAGCACGCTGGTGGGTACCGACTCAGCTGAGCCGTCCCAATCATCATGCCCTGCAATTTCCATAAAGACAGAAACATCCTTTCTCTGGGTCTGTCCAATCATAAAATTACGAATCGGCTCAATGCCTCTTGCAAGGGCCTCTTCCTGCGTAATCTGTGCATTATTGTATGGAACAATCGCATCGTTATACACCTGACTAAATACAGGCGCCATAATAAATATCGTTAAAAACAATGCCAGCCCCAGCAAAACCTGATTCGGCGGTGCTGTCTGGGTATTTAGCGCGGTACGCGTAAAATGAAGAACAATAATAATACGCGTAAAACTGGTTAGCATGATTAATAAAATCGGTGCTAACGCAATTAAGGTTAATGTAATTAAAATCTGCAATGATCCCGCAATGGAACCATTGCCATTATTATCTACGGTAACCGTAAAACGATTCCCTATATTCTGGTCGGAATTCGAATCTGCATCATCACTTGTTCCTGGGTCGTCTTCATAGGTACGCTCTTCTAGGTTCTCGTCCCCCTGGCCATTTCCGTCCTCTGTCGCATGTACTTTCATACTGCTAATAAAACACAAACAGCCTACTGTTACCAGCAGGCATAATATCGTGCATATTCTTTTGAAAACTTGTATTGTCTTATTCATTCTTATCTTCTAAGTCTTCGCAAGAAGGTGTATCTTCTTCAATTTCATCGTTCTCATATTGCTTGCCAAGTGCTGCCCGATCAGCAAGACGCAGTTTCTTAACAGGTTCTTCTGTCTGTGTTCCCTTTTTCGCCACCTTCTTAAAAATATCTGAAAATGAACCCTTGCTATCAGTTTCGGCTTGTAACGACAATTCCTCCTTTGGCACTTCACAAAGCATACTAATGGAATCTTTACCATAGGCAACCGCTACATACTTCTCTCCAATCTTGACAAGACCTATGTATTTATTCGGTGCCAGCCTCGTCGTTTCCAAGACCTGCATATTTTTGCTTCCCATTTTGTTCTTTTCTTTGCCTGCAACAAACTTCGTTGTGAAATAACAAATGGCACAAACAATGACAAATATGAGAAGTAATGTGAAAAACCTGGCAACCGAGTTCGTTCCCGTCTGCACAGTAGCAGAATCCGCAAACTGAGGTGCGCTACCAGATAATAAAAGCGCAAGCATCATCCCTTAGTCCTTAATAATCTCCGTCACACGAATACCAAAGCTTTCCTCGATGACTACAACTTCACCCTTTGCAACAAACTTTCCATTTACAAGAACATCAATGGGTTCACCAGCAATCTTATCCAGTTCGATAATGGTACCGGGTGCAAACTCAAGAATTTCTTTAATGGTCTTACTGGTACGACCAAGCTCAACCGTAACACCAAGAGGAACATCCATAATGAGGCTGATGTTCTCCTGTCCGATCATTGCAGCCATTTCCTTGCTGAATGCCTGGAATGAAGCAGGCTGAACATTAACAGGATCCGGCGCAGGCGGCATATAACCTGCTGGCGGCATCATATAGGGCATTGCACCAGGCGCAGGTGCAGGCATAGGCGCAGCGGCAGGCATAGGTGCTGGCGCTGGAGCAGGTGCCGGGCTTGGAGCCGGAGCAGCAGGCGCAGGCGCGGGTGCAGATGCCGTCTGATTATTCATAAATACATCATATAAAGACTTGGCAAAATCTAGTGGATATAACTGAATAATGTTGGAATCCACCAAATCTCCAATTGTCATATGGAATGCAACCTTAACAAAGGTACCCTCCATATAATAATCAATATCACCAGCTTCTCTGGATTCTGTAATATTTACAAGAGAAGCGTTCGGAGGAGAAATATCAATCTTCTTACCAAGCATTGTAGACAAGCTCGTTGCAGAAGAACCCATCATCTGGTTCATTGCCTCAGATATTGCACTGAGGTGCAGTTCTCCAAGCTCACCACTGGTATTAGAACCATCACCACCCATCATGAGGTCGGTGATTATCTTAACATCATTCTCCTGTAATACAAGAATATTAGAACCGTTCAAACCAACTGTATATTTAATCTGAATAAATACACAAGGGTTTGGATAGTCTACCGTTACAGTCTCCCAATTTGCTAAAGATACAACAGGTGTTGTAATATCTACTTTTTGATTTACAAGATTAAACAGCGTCGTTGCTGATGTTCCCATAGAAATATTCGCAACTTCACCAATAGCATCCTTTTCTACATCCGTTAAGAGACTCTGATCAATATCAGAACCACCCGAAGCAAAACCTGATGCAGGTGCCGCATCATTTCCAGGTGCATCTCCAGCGGAATCTGGAGAACTTGGACCATCGTCTAAGCTCATACCACTTAATAATGCGTTAATTTCGTCTTGTGAAAGCATTCCATCCATGCTTTATTCCTCTTCTTCTTCCCTAAAAACTTGCGTAATTCTTACAGCGTATTTATCTTTCTCCGTACCTGGCATAGCAGCAAACTTCTTGATTTGTCCAACATAGACCTCCATCTCGCTTTCACGCGTGGTATCCAGTCGAATAATATCGCCAACCTGTAATTCCAGGAAATCTCCTACCGCAATCTGACTCTTACCAAGAACAGCCTTAATGGGTACATCCACATGCCGAAGCATACTTTCGATAATAACCCGCTTGCTCTCTTCGTCTTCCGGTATCATATTTGCAAACCAGAACTTCGTGTTTAGATTATCCACAATACTTTCAATCGTTACGAACGGAAGACATACATTAATAAATCCTTCGGCCTCCCCAATAGTAATGTTCATCATAACGATGGCAATCATTTCACTAGGCGCGATGATTTGTGCAAACTGCGTATTCGTCTCAATACGTTCAAGCACCGGCCGAACATCCAGAACATTCTTCCATGGTTCCCTAAGCAGCTGCGTACAGGTAGACATAATTTTATCAAGAATACCGAGTTCTATCTCCGAAAACTCCCTGAGCTTCTCCATCGGTTCGCCTTGCCCGCCAAGCATACGGTCAATCATGGTATATCCTATATTTGCACTCATATCCAGCAATATGTTTCCTGTAAGTGGTTGGAAATTGATAATTCCTAAAATTACCGGATTACTTAGGGAGTTGCTAAATTCAGAGAAAGTAACCGTCTCGGAACTGGCTACGCTAACCTGAATATTCTTTCTCAAATATACTGGAAGGTTCGTTGATAATAGTCTTGCATAATGTTCAAAGATCAGTTCAAGTGTTCTAAGATGTTCCTTAGAGAACTTCGCCGGTCTCTTAAAATCATAATTCTTAACACTCTTCTCACTGGCGTTTGACAAATCTGTTGCGTCAATCTCGCCACTGGTCAAGGCTGATAAGAGGTTGTCAATTTCGCTTTGCGATAGTACCTCGCCCAAGATTTATGCCCCCTTTCCTAGCATTCTATACAGGCTTTTCAATATGTTAAATTATAAAGCCCATATGAGCTTAGAACTGGGATTATCCAAACATAATCTCACTAAAGGATACCTTGTAAATAAATGTAGAACCAAAGAGCTGCTGAATCTTTTCAAGGATTTCATCACAAATCTGCTCCTGTGATAACTGCGCCTCAGATAAGGTATAACCGGAAATAACAGAGATAATCTCAGACTTAATCAGCGCTTCTCTCGTATCAATGGTAGGACCATAGGTCGCATAATCCTCATGGGTTGTATCCATCGATAAGGTAACCGCAACAATCGCATAATGATCCTTGGTATCGCCTTCATCTTTCTTTAATGTAATTGTCATGGAATCGGCGATAGAATAGGTTTCTGTATCCGCTAAGGAAACGCTACCTGCTACAGCGCCATCTCCATTGTCGAGTTCCAGCTTCAAAACACTTGCAATATCCGTAACAATTTCAGCAGTTGCTGCATTTGTCTTTGTAACGTTTAACATCATTACTACTGTAAGTACCAAATTTACAATGAGTAATGCCAAAATTACCATAGATAATAAATTCTTTTTCATATAGGTTCCCCTTTATCTTTAATAACCGCTGAGAGAATTATAAATTTTAATCTCAACACGTCTGTTTAACGCTCTTCCTTCCGGCGTAGAGTTATCTGCTATCGGGCAATATTCACCACGACCAGAATGCTTCAGTAAGGACGGATCCAAATTCGTGTGCTCAATCAGATAATAGAACACAGACAACGCTCTTGCAGATGAGAGTTCGTTGTTGCTGGCATACGCGCCACCTACAAACGGTACAGAGTCCGTATGTCCTTCGATTTCCACAACACTTTCACCATAGCGTTCCAAAATAACGCCAACCTGATCAAGAACGGCATACGCACTCTCTGAAAGCTTTGCTGAACCAGATTCAAATAGTAAGGCACCATTTAAGGTAAGTTCAACATACTGAGAGGTAAAATCCATCTCAATCATATCTTCCATACCAGCTTCGGAAATGGCTTCTCCAACAAGTTCTGCTAATTCTTCTGATTCCGCCATCTTCATCGCTTCCATTTCGGAAAGAATCTCGGCTTCACTCATCTCCGTCTCTTCGCCATCCGCACCAACAGAACTTTGATCTTCTGCTTCTTCACTCTTTCCTGTGGAATTAATGTACTCATCCAATTCATTTAACTGGCTAACGCCATTACTAATAAGAAGTCCATCTCCGATAGACAACGCACCTGCGGTGAATACGGAAAATGTCTGAGAAAAGGAAGCTGCAACTTCTTCAAACTTCTGGGCATCAACAGTTGACATTGAGAACAGAAGCACAAAGAAACACAGGAGTAGATTCATTAAGTCCGAGAAGGTGGCCATCCACGCCGGGGATCCAGCGGGTGCATCTTCCTGTTTTTGTTTTTTTGCCAATGCTTATTCTCCACCTTCTTCGCCCGTTGGTCTGTCTGCGGGGGCTAAGAAGGATTTTAATTTTTCTTCAATAACACGAGGGTTCTCACCTGCCTGAATAGAGAGGAGACCTTCAACCATAATTTCTTTTAACATCATCTCGGTGTCATTTAAAGCACCAAGCTTTGTTGAAGTAGGGGTTGCAATCCAGTTCGCAAGCATGGAACCATACAACGTCGTAATAAGGGCTACCGCCATCGCAGGACCGATTGCCGCTGCATCAGACATGTTCTGAAGCATGTTAACCAGACCAATCAGGGTACCAATCATACCCCAGGCAGGACCCATGGATGCAACGTTTTCCCAGAACTTTGCCTTTTTCTTATGACGACCTTCAATTGCGGCAAGTTCTGTTTCCATAATGGCACGGACAAGTTCAGGATCTGTACCATCGACAACCAGCATAATGCCCTTCTTTAAAAAGTCATCATCAATATCGCCAGCCGCTTCTTCAAGAGAAAGGAGACCTTCCTTACGTGCAACATTACTCAAATCAATAATCTTCTTAATAATCCCGATTGTGTCTAACTGTGGTGACTTAAAGATCATCTTAATTGCTTTAAGACCTGCAAGGAAGTCCTTCACGGTATTCATCATAAGTACCGCACAGAACGCACCACCGAAGGTAATAATCGCGGACTGGGCATCCAAGAAATTCTTTACTGCTCCAAAATCAAGTCCATTCTTACCGAAGACAATACCAAAGAGGATCATAAAGAAGCATATGATCATTCCAATTATTGAAGCTAAATCCATCCTACTCTACTCTCTTTTTTCGTATTTGCAGAGGGCTGTCCCTCTAAAATTCAAAACACACAAAGAGAAGCCCTAAAGCTTCCCTGCTTCAAACCTATTCATCAATATCTTGCGTCAACAGTATCTGACGCTTATACAATTTTACTAGTTTTTGTAGTTCTTGTCTAGTTTCTTTTACAATCAGCTTCCTGCCCGTTGTAAAGGAAATTAGGGTATCTGGCGTCTCTTCCACCGTCTCAATGAGGTCTGCATTGATGGTGATTCGCATACCATTTAATTTCGTCACTTCAATCATATGTAATCTCCATGATTTACCATAACAGAAGTTCTTATGTCAACACTTTTATTATATAGGAAATGAACAGATAAAAAAAGTAAAATCTTGGTTTACATAATGCAACCTGTCCCAAAAGCACAAAAGCCCTCCGATTACTCGGAGGGCAATGAAATGCTATTTATTATCTCTTAAGGTTTACAAGTTCTTCCAGTAAGGTATCGGATACCGTGATGATTCGGGAATTTGCCTGGAAACCACGCTGTGTGGTAATCATATCTGTGAACTGCTGGGAAAGGTCAACGTTGGACATTTCCAGAGCACCGGTAGACATATAACCACCATCAGATGTAATATCCACACCAATTCCATCAAACTCACCAGAGTTCATGGAAGCTGCATAAAGGTTATCTCCCTTACGTTCCAGACCCATTGCATTACTAAAGCTTGCTACTGCAATCTGTCCAAGGAGCTTGGTCTGACCGTTATCATAGGCACCGTAAATCATACCATTGTTCTGAATGGAAACACCGGTCATATTACCAACTGCACAACCAGAACCAGCATTGTTCTCATCACCAGAGGTTGCCGCCATCGTGGAAGTCTGGTTGTTGTTATAATTCAGGGAATCCTTCATATCAATGCTGATGGTATCAAAAGGATTTGCAGAATTTGCATTCTTAGGCTTTAAGCCAAGGTTAAACGCCTGAATGTTATTGGCACCATTAATACCGGTAAAAGCACCCGTTGCCTGGTTGTAGGAAATGGACACACCATCACCTGCAGGAAGAGAATAACCATCAACACTCATCACGCGGTTTGCACCAGATAAGGAAACTAACTCAACGCCTGTCTCAGGTACATCAGCAGTAGGGTCGTTAGGATCAATGGTCTTACGGTCAAATTTTCCGCCACCCTTAAGCACTTCGCCAATCGTCTTATATTCATTATTTCTTTCATCTACAAGAACGGTAAGATTAAAGAATTCTTCTGGATCATCAAATCCGAACGCTTCAGCATATGCAGTAGCTGCCTTTATAGACGTTTCGTCGGTTTTCACTTTAAAACCAGCATCCAGGAAATCAGCGGGCTTATAATCAACTTGTGTGCCATCTACGGTTTTACTAACCACACCGTCTGCATATGTATAACCTGCTACCATCGTGTAATCAGCTGATTTCTTAGAGAATGTTGCCGTTGCACTTTCCTCATTCGCACCAGTGAAGATGGTTGCATCGAACTTATCTAAAATCGTATCATTGTTCGCATCCAAAATATCCTCTAATTCCATAGAATATACGCCTTCACCATCCGTTGCTTTAATGGAGAATTTCGCGGTATAGGAATAACCAAGGTTATCATAAAAGCTTAAGGAAATCTTCTTACCATCACCCTGTACGTTGGTATCATTCTTATCAAGAATACCAGTAATTCTTGCAGCAGTAGTCGCTGCAGGAGCTGCTGTAAGGTTCTCAGCGCTCATAATTCTAAGGGGCTTAACGGTATCCTGACGAATCGAAACTTCTCCGGTCTCTGCATCCGTCTGAGGAAGCCATCCCATAACATTATATCCAGTTGAACTCATAGCAAGATTACCTACTGAGTCAACATAGAAAGAACCATCTCTTGTAAAGAAATTGGAAGAACCATCAGAAACAACGAAGAATGACTGACCAGTGATTAAAAGGTCGAATGCATTACCTGTATTCTGGGTAGAACCCTGCGTTGTGATGGATGAAGAAATTGCTGCAGAAGCAACACCAAGACCAATCTGCTTTGCATTGGTACCAGCAGTACCTGTTGTATCGTTAGGTGCAGATGCCTTTGCTGTGGTCTGATACATCAGTTCAGAGAACGTGATGGACTGTGCTTTAAACGCGGTTGTATTAACGTTAGCGATATTGTTACCGATAACGTCCATCTTGGTCTGGTGGGTACGAAGACCTGCTACACCAGAATAAAGTGATCTCATCATAGTTTTGTCCTCCTGCGTATCGCGCTCTCCCCTATGCGCATCCATTCACTCAGGAAGATAAATTACTCATTTTATTTCGAATTACGGTGCATCCTGCACTCAATTATTATATCGGTGTTCCGACTAAAAACTTTAACAATATCTATACTAAATTCTCACCAGCAGATTCTTCTTCTGAAATTTCTGCCTCCGTCTCTTCCGAAGCCGCTACACCGGCACCCGTTTCCTGGGTAGCATTTTCAGCATTTTTTTCGGAAAGCGCTTCATTTACTGCATCCTTAACCGCCTGTGCAATCAGGTCAGCCTGCTCCTTCGCAGCAGCCTTTTTCGCCTCTTCTTCAGCATCAAGCTTCTCTGCTGCTTCCTTTTCCGCATTTTCCTTGTTGGCTGCTTCTGCTGCCGCGAGCTTTTCATTATAAGCCGCTACAAGTTCGACCATCTTATTGTAGTATTTGTTAATCGCTTCCTCTGTACCCTCGGGCAAAAATCCCTTCTGATAATCGGAAATATTATCAATAACATTTTTAAGGCCTGCCACATCATCACGACTGCCAATGGTAAGATCATCCAAATGCGGCAACTTTTCTATCATCTTTGCAATATCCTGTGCAAGATTATAGGCTTCGTTATACTCTTCATCCATAACCGCAGATACATCCGATACAGAATAAAGCTTTCCATCAATGCTGACAAAAGCCTTCTTATCCTCGTAGGTAACGTATTCTACACGGCCAGTGACCTCTTCCACATTTCCCTTCGCATCTTCAACATTTAATACAACATTCTTACCAACCAGGCCCTGTGCAGACATGGATTCCATATCTTTACCAATATTTTGGATTTCAGATACCTGGGTGAAGGTTGCATACTGCGCAATCCAATCGGTATTGCTGGTAGGCTCTAAGGGATCTTGATTCTGCATTTCTGCAACAAGCAGCTGCAAAAATGTATCAGAGGAAACCAAATCGTTTTTATTTGCATTTTTTAAAGAATTGGAAGAAGCTGTACTCTGTACAACTTCACCGTCCTTTACTGGTGCTATTAATGGCATATCCACAGCCTCTCTTTCTTATGCTTTATAATCCATAGAGTTACCGTCAGCCTTCATCATATCAACGGTAACCGCCTCTTCTTCGCTTAACTCTTCAAGCGCTGCTTCCCCGTTCTCGTCAAACAGATTAATCTTTCTGGTTGCTTTGCGAAGCGCTTCTTTTTCCTGCTCCTCAGCTAAATTCTGCTCATTTCCCTGCTGCATGTTCTGTTCAAATGCGTGGGAAGACACCGTAACCTCTACAGCTTCTACCTTAACACCCTGCTGTTCAATGCTTTCTTTAAGCTGTGCAATCTGCATTTCCAGTGCCTGTCTGACAGAATCATTCTCCGCCGTAAACTGTGCAGTCACAGCACCTTCTCTGGCAGTAAGGGAAAGATGAACATTTCCTAAATTCTCAGGATTCAGCTTCATCTGTAACTCAGTTAATCCATCTGTCACCTGCACGCGAATCTGATCACGAACCTGGTTTAAGATTTCTCTTGCATTATCAGAAAGCATGGAATGATTTAATTCCTCCACGTTTTCTTTTACGGTCTCTACCTGCTCATAGGTATTTACAGTATTCTGTGCAAATAATGGGGTCTCCTGCTTATCAGAATCTTCTTTCCTAGAATCCTTTAATGATGCACCGTCCTTTGTGCCCTCATTCTTTTCCACAGAGACAGACGCCATCTGGGAACCGTTATTATTCATATCAGAAAGATTTTCATTAATATCCGCATCTTTATGTTCTGCGATATCACTTAATGCAGCACCTGCACCGGTATTATTCGCAGACTCTACGACAACACCAGGATTTGCATCACGCTCCACTACTTCATCTGAAACAGAAAAAGCCTCATTTTCAGAAAGCGCCTTCTTTAACATTTCAGGTGTAATCTCTAACTTGCCAGTCTCTTCTTCAACAAGGTCTGTAATGGCATTTTGCAAATCCTTAACCGTAAGAAGTAATTCCTCATCGGTAAGTAATGCAGAAGGATCTCCATCCGCCTTTACAAATACAGCAATATTCTTTAATGCTTCCGTATCTAAAAGATCTGCTTCCTGTAAGCCGAGCGTCTCCATAGCCTCTGCAATATCTTCTACAGGGACATCTAACTGCTGTGCTATCGCTGCCATAATAGAAGCGACAACCTCTGCGGCGACCTCCTCAGGTACCTCCTGCTCTTCTGCATCAGCGGACGACTTTTCCACCGTCTTTTTTGCCAAGGTGTCTCCATCTGCCTTTTCTGATTTATTATCCGTAATACGCTCTTTATTATCAGCACCGGCAGCTTCATTATTCTTTACAGTATCTTTTGTAGCCGTTGTCTCCCCCTGCTCATGCGCAGTACTGTCAACAGCCGTACTATTACTCTTCACATCCTGTTTAGCAGTAGGGGTGAGTTCCTTAACAACATCTACTCCTTCCGCAACCTGGTTCATCAGGTCCTGAAAAGCATTGTCATTTTCACCCTTTGTATTCCCATTTGGCTTCCCTGCCCCCATGAGACCGGCATACATGTTTGTCAGTTCACTGATAGGTGCACTTGTCATATCTAATCCTCCAACGGGTTGTTCTTTGGAATACTCCAAAACTATGTTTACCAACCTTTATATCGGAAAATATAAAACGGAAATTTAGTGTCTGTTCACTAATTTTCAGGATTCATAAGTTTGGTGACCTGGGCAGCAATATTGGCATCCATTTTAGCCAAAATATTACCACGACTGTTCGCACTCATCGCCTTTAGGATGTTCGCTACCAAATCCAAATTATTGTCCATTGTATTAAAGATTGCAGCAGCTGCTGCCGGATCCATTTGAGCATAAGCATCTGCATAATCAGAGTAAGCCTCATCTACCTCTTTCTGCTTAATCACCTGCTTATAAAGTTCCTCTGCTGTTGCTTTATCAATGGACTCAAAATACTGAATAAAGGCATCAGGGCCAGGCCCATTCTCTGCATAAATCACGGACTCATAAAATTCTGTTTTGATTCTTGCAAACTCTACCTGCTGCTGTTCAAAGGTCTGCAATCTCTCAACCTCAGCTTTTAGTCTTTCGATTTCAGAAATATTGGTAGTATTGGCATTTCTCGCGTTGGTTAATTCCATTTCCAATGCTTTAATCTGATCCACAGCATCTGACAAAGAGGTATAGCCATAGTAGGCTTCTAAGTCATCTGTTTCCGTAATCGAATCAGCGGGCAAAATCTTATTAAGAACTGGAACATTCTTTAATAAGGGGGCCATTACATTGCTTCCTATGCCACCTACATCCAGCTTAATAATAATGCCTAAGATCACTAGCCAAATCAAAATGATGAACAATGTCACCATAAAAACACTGAAACCACCGCTTTTTGACTGGTCCTCTAATTCCGCTTCCTGATCTGCCAGTTCTTTGGCACGTTTCTTTGCCTCTTTCTGGTGCGCCTTTTGGTCATTCTTCAGTTTCTTCTTCTCGTCCTGAATCTTTTTCTTCTCGGCTTTTAATTGTGCTTCATTCTTTTCTTCTGCCATTATTTCTCATCCTCTGTTTGTGCTTTACGCCCATAGGTGTAACTGGTAAGCTGATCAATTTCCTTCGCTTCTGCCTCCGCCTCTTCCTTCAGGAACTGATGAAACGCATTCTCACGAAGTTTTTCGTGAATTTTCCTTTCCTGCATCGCCTCCTGCATACGGATACGGGCGCTTTCCAGATTTCGCTCTGCCATTTTCACTTTAAGAACCTGCGCCTTAACTTCATTCTCTGCATCTCTTTGCGCATGCTCATTTTCTTTTATCTTCAAAACATCCACAGGACCAACACGAAGTTTCTCTCCTTCGGCAATAATCTGGTCCCTTTTTGCCTCTACTCTTTTTAAGGCTTCTTCCTCTTCCGTAAGGCGAATGCGCATTAAAGCAAAATTCTGTTTTTCCTGATCTTCCATCTTTTCTTTGATTTTCAGGATATTCTGCATTTTATAAATGAATTTGCCCATAATGCCTTATCTTTTCAACCTATGACGCAAATAAATCCTGCATCATAGCCAGTGATTCTTCAAACGTATACTTTGCATTGACATCCTGCATCAGGAAATCATTTACTGCGTCAATCTTACTAATCGCATAATCAATATTCGGATTGGTACCTTTTTTGTAAGCACCAATATTAATTAAATCTTCTGCTTCCGCGTATGTAGCCAAAACATTCTTTAATTTCCCAGCCAGTGCCTTATGCTCTTTATCTGTCACCATACTCATACAACGACTGATGGACTGCAAAACATCAATGGCAGGATAATGGTTTTTATGCGCCATACTACGGCTTAACATGATATGACCATCCAATATACTTCTGGCAGTATCGGTAATGGGTTCGTTAAAATCATCACCATCTACAAGAACCGCGTATAGTCCCGTTATGGAACCTTTATCATCTTTTCCGGCTCTCTCTAAAAGCTTCGGCATTTCGGAATATACAGAAGGCGGATATCCTCTTGTTACAGGAGGTTCTCCCGTTGCTAGTCCAATTTCACGCTGCGCCATAGAAAAACGAGTAAGATTATCCATCATAAGGAGGACATCTCCTCCCTTACTTCTAAAATACTCAGCAATCGCAGTAGCTGTCTGTGCGGCTTTTTTTCGTTCAAGCGCAGGCTTATCCGATGTCGCAACTACTACTACGGAACGCTTCATACCTTCCTCACCAAGATCATTCTGAATAAATTCGCGGACTTCTCGGCCACGCTCTCCAATGAGCGCAATGACATTAATATCCGCCTTGGTATTTCTCGCAAACATTCCCATTAGGGTCGACTTTCCAACACCGGAACCAGCAAAAATACCAATTCGCTGTCCTTTTGCAACCGTGATGAGTCCATCAACCGCTTTTACTCCAAGAGGAAGTACTTCATTAATAATGGCTCGACTCATTGCATCCGGAGAAGGTGCTTCCAAGGGGAATGACAGATCAGACCGGTTATCAAAATCTGAAACCGGACGACCAAGACCATCGACAATCTGCCCCAGAAGGAAATCGCCAACCTGTACAGATAAGGGGTGTTCCTCATTCTCTACAATGCAGCCAAGTCCGATTCCCTCGGTATCCTCATAGGGCATAAGCAAGGTCTTATTATCACGAAAGCCTACCACCTCTGCCATGATGGAACCCTTATCGGAATTCACATAAATACGGCAAACATCCCCCATCTTGGCGTCTGGTCCAGCACTTTCCAGGGTAAGTCCTACCACATTTACGATTTTCCCTAATTTTTTGTAGTAAAGCCGCTCTGTGGCTTTATAGTATTTATCTAGTGCCATATTAAGAACTTCTTCTTAAAAAAGGATAGGGGAATCATTCGTTCCCCTCTTTTTCATAACTGATTAGTTTTAATTGTTTGGACAATAATTCAAGCTGCGTTCCAAGACCGCAGTCATAAATTCCACTATCACTCTCTATCAGACATCCATTTGCAGGAAGTGTATTATCTTCAATGACTTCCATATTTCCTTCCGGGATACCTGTCTGTTTACTGAGATAAGACTTTTTCTCGCGAACGCTGGCTATATCCTCTTTGGTAACGTGAATGATATAATTCTTGGATGTGTCAAGAGGCGTTAACGTCTTATGTAAAAGGTTTACCACCAGTTCCTTCTGATCCTCTAACGCAACCCCAAGAACGTGACTATATATATCGGTTAGTGTATCTACAAGAGACATCTCGATACTGCTACATTTTCGCTCGTACTCTTCCTGCAAGCGCTTTTGTTCTTGCTCTAATGCTGCGAATTTCGCTTCGTACTGTTCCTGTGCCTGCTTAAGTCCTTCTGCATGGCCTGCGGACACACCTTCTTCGTGCCCCTTGTTATAGGCATCCTGCCGCATCAGATTTGCTTCTTCGGTAGCTTCCCTTCGAATCCTGTCCGCTTCTGCATTTGCCTCAGCTATGACCTGGGTGCTATTCATCTCTGCTTCTTTACGAAGATTCTCCGCCTGTGCTTTGGCAGCTTCTGCTTCTGCAAGCGATAATCCTGTACCATCATCATCCCCAACAAGTTCTGCCACTTGTAAGGCATCTAGACCTTCTGAAAAACCATCGGTTTCTTCTTCTGAACCAAAAGAACGCTCCTGCAAAATCTGGAGTTCTTCAATCCTTCTTTGAAAAGCCTCATTGGTGTCAATCGGGACGGTTTCGGTCTTTTGCATGACCACATAGCCGCCCTTAATAAAATTCCTAGACAACTAACTCGTCACCTCCACCACGAGAAATGACGATTTCACCAGAATCTTCAAGCTTACGGATAACATTTACAATCTTCTGCTGTGCTTCTTCAACGTCCTTCATACGAACAGGTCCCATGAAGTCCATATCTTCCTTAATCATCTCAGCAAGACGCTTAGACAGATTCTTAAAGATTGCACCCTGTACCTCTTCATTTGCACCCTTTAATGCAAGTCCAAGGTCGGAGTTATCTACATCACGAAGTACACGCTGAATTGCTCTATCATCAAGCAGCAAAACATCCTCGAATACGAACATTTTCTTTCGAATCTCGTCTGCCAATGCAGGATCCTCGATTTCCAAAATCTCCATAATATGTTTCTCGGTACCACGATCGGAAGAGTTCAAAATCTCGACAACCTGATCGACACCACCAATAACGGTGTAATCCTGGTTAACAAGATTCGCAAGTTTCGATTCTAATACACGCTCTACTTCTTTAATGACATCCGGACTGGTTCTGTCCATCTGCGCAATACGTCTCGCTACATCTGCTTGGTTTTCAGGAGGCAAAGCAGAAATAATCATCGCTGCCTGCTGGGCAGACAAATACGACAAAATAAGGGCAATGGTCTGCGGATGTTCATCCTGAATAAAGGAAAGCAGCTGTGACGGATCGGTCTTTCGCATAAATTCAAAAGGTTTAACCTGTAAGGAAGCCGTAAGCTTACCAATAACATCATTGGCCTTTTCTGAACCAAGAGCCTTTTCAAGAAGCTCTTTTGCGTAACCAATACCACCTTCTGCAATATACTGCTGTGCAAGACAGATTTCATAAAATTCATTTATAATCTGCTCTTTCACCTGTGGTGAGACACTTCTCGTATTGGCAATCTCCAAGGTTAAATCTTCAATTTCCTCTTCTTTGAGATGCTTAAAAACAGCAGCTGATTTCTCAGGTCCAAGGGTAATTAAAAGTATTGCGGCTTTTTGTAATCCAGTTAATTCTTCTTCTGCCATTTTTGCTTCCTCTTTACAAATTATGACCAATCCTCATTTAGCCAGTTCCGTAGTAAATTCGCAACGGCGTCAGGATTGTCCTCAACGAACTTCTCCACAGCCTTTCGAGCTTCTGACTTATCCTCTAATCCAAGATCCTCTAACTGTTCTTCCGCAGGTGAAGACTGTAAAATATCGGAAATGGAAATCTCTTCTTCTTCCTCTTCCACCTTCGGCTGCTTCATACTTCTAAATACTACAAATACCAGTAAGCCAAAAATAAGAACAATCAAAAGGACGGTTAAAATATCAGATAATTCAATGTCCAGTCCCTCTTTGTCATAGAACACAGGCTCAATATAGGCAAGAATGGTAATATCATTCGGTGAAATACCGGTTGCTTTTGCAACAGCAGCAACAATCGATTCATCCACTTCTATCTTGGTTCTGGCATCATTATTATACTTATATTCATCCCAGGTAATGCCGTCTAATAGGCCACGCTTTTTCGCATCTTCCTCTCGTAAAATATCATAGGTCAATAATGTTACAGATAAAGAGGACTTGTCGTAATCAATCGCGCCAGCGGGAATCTGCTTAAACATGGTGCTTTCATTCGGCAGATATTCCTTGTGGTCTTCCTGCGTCGTCGCACTGCTGGATTCATAATCCTCATAGTCATATCCCGTCTCAGTGTTGGAATCTGTACCAGGTCTTCCAGTAACACCGCCCTGGGACTGTGAATTATAATTATCCTCTTCTGCAAGAGGTCCCTGGGTTCCGCTTCCTGGCCCTCCATCTCCCCAATAAAGGTGCTCTGACAGTTCCGTTACAGAAATATCTAATACGATGTTCGGAGCCACTTCAATCACACTGTATTCATTGGTTCCCATAAGAAGTGCCTGCACTCTGGCCGAAATATTGTTGGCAATCTGTTCTTGAAGGCCAAACTGACTCGCAGCGGTTCCATACGTAGAATTGTCAGACAAGCCAGAAAACAAGAGGGAACCTCGGTTATCTACAATGACAATATTTTCGGTAGACGCATTGCCCAGCGCAGTGGAAACCAGTCGTCCCATTGCCTGTGCCATACTATTTGTACAGGTATCTGATAGTTCCAAAACGATGGAGGCACTGGACTCCTTATTGTTTGCAATCAGCGTACCATTGTCCTGCGGAATATTCAGTGTTACGCGGGCATTCTTTACAAATGTATAAGACTCCAGGGTCTCTTTAATAACCTGTTCCAAATATACAACATACTTCTTCTGCTTGTCTGCTTCCGTCGTAGAGAAACCTCCACTCACAACATTATCAATACCAAATGCATCAGAATAAATGTTGTTGGTTCCAAGCAGAAGATTGGTTTTCGTATAATCTTTTTCATTAATGCTGATCACAAGACCTTCTCTGTCTGTCTGGTAAGCGATATCGTTGCTTTCCAGCAAATCAATAACAGTCTGTGCATCGGCAGGTGTTTCTGCTGTATAAATTTTTACATAATCAGGACGGCTTACAACAACAATCAAAATAACAACAGCAACAATGACCCCAAGTATGAGGCCAATGATTGTCATCTTCTGTCTTCGGGTGAACTTTTCCCACCACTCTTTGAGTCTTTCTGGTAAGGTTCTAAACCAGTTTGTAATTCTGTCTATCATAAAACGCGCCCTTTATTCTAGAACTGCATGTTCATAATCTCTTTGTAAGCTTCCATAAACTTATCCCTGATGGCTACCGTATATTGCAGTGTTGTGGAAGCTTTCTGCAATGCAATCGCAAGATCGTGTGTACTTTCGGTCTGGCCAAGAGCAAGTTTAATCTCTTCATTTTCTGCATCACTTAAATATTTATTAGTCGTATTAATATTATCTACCACGGACTGAAAGATGGAACCAAACATATCCTCTGTATAAGAGCCCTTTTTAACAGCCTGGTGTACACCGGGTGCAACACTCTGGCTTCTTAATTGTAATGGTTCAAAAGCATTCATCTTCGTATCCTCTCAATAATCAATCTCTGTTTAATCTAATTCCTTAATTGCCTTCTGCTAGCGATAGACCTTTCATCGCTATACTCTTGCTGGCACTAAATGCGGTCGCATTCGCCTCATAAGCACGCGAAGCATCGATTAAGTTGGTCATTTCTGTAATGGTATTTACATTGGGATAGGTCACATAACCATTCTCATCTGCATCAGGGTGGGATGGATCATAGACCATATTCATCTCCGTTTCATAATCCTCGGAAACCTTAGGAATCTTCACACCATAACCAATCTGGTCTTCTCGAACCGTCAAACTTCTACTCTTCGACGTATGACCTTCTCCTACAACATGATCCAGTACATGGCTGAAAGACTTACTATTGTCAGTCTCCTGTGTCTCAAAAGTAACTACCTTTCTTCTGTAAGGTGTTCCGTCTGCAGTACGGGTAGTGTTGGCATTTGCAACGTTCTCCGAAATAATATCCATACGGTAACGTTCCGCCGTTAACCCAGTTGCAGATATATCAAAAGCAGTAAACATACTCATAGGCTACACTCCCTTTACTTCATAACGGACTTCAAATTGGTAAATTCCTTGGTAATACAGTCTAACAAAGCGTTATAAACCACCTGGTTCTCCGCCATATATACACTTTCCGTATCAATATCAACATTATTCTTGTCCAGACGATAGGAAAAAGCGGCCGCATCTGTATATACCTTGGGGGTAATATCATTCGTGTTCAAATTATATACTTTGTCATCCATGGACTGAAAAGCATGATAGCCAAGTGCTCGCTGCAGTTCATGTTCAAAGGCAACATCCTGTCTTTTATAGCCTGGTGTATCAATATTTGCAATATTATTTGCAATCGCATCGTTACGAAGCCAGGCAGCATCTGCCGCCTTATCCAGGACATTTATATAGTCAAAAACATGGGTATTAACCATAAAACTCCTCTCTTTCGTAAACCACACAATTTGTGTGCCACGAAACATTATAACACAATATTTTGTATTTACAAACTAAAACCATGAAAGAAACCACAAAATATCCAAAGAAAACAAAAAACGGACCCTATATATAGAATCCGTTCCTATGATTTCTTCCGTGGTTACTACAAATTATATCGACTTTTTCAGGGATTTCTTTACATATTCTGCAAAACTTCATAGAACATATCATTAATTACTTTGATATATGTTCCCTTCATTCCTGCGGAATGACATTCGATGATGCCTGCACTCTCTAGTTTTCTGAGTGCATTCACAATGACAGACCGTGTCATCCTTTCTCTATCTGCAATTTTGGAAGCTACAAGAAGACCTTCTCCTTCTGGAAGTTCGCGCATAACAAGTCCCACTGCTTTGCGTTCTAGTTTAGATAAGGTATCTAAGCTGGCACGGACCATATGTTCCTCGCGAAATACCTCTTCCTGCTCTTCATTCACAGAACGCATCATTTCAAGGCCTACAACAGTTGCTCCGTATTCACAAAGAATGATGTCATCAATGTCATACATATTGTTCTCGCGATATACGAAGAGCGTACCCAGACGTTCCCCAGCAATATCAATAGGCGAAATAACCGTACAATATTTCCTTGCCTCTTCTCTTTCAAAACCAAGTGTTTCGAGATTTACATTTTCCTTGGTGGAAAGTACAGAAAGAAGTCTGTCACTAAGTTCAGGGGATGCAAGCTGTCCCACTGCCGATACTGGAAATCCCATAAGTTTCGGTGCTGCGCTTTGACAAAGACCTAATATCTTCCCTTTTTTACTGATAACCAGCACATTGGACTCCAAAATTTCCGTCATAACATTGCAGATGTCATTAAAAACGACTTTGGTCGAGGAATTATTATGCAGTAGTTTCCCAATCTTTCTGGTTTTATCTAAAAGCTGGACGCTGCTCATCCTTACTCCTCTTCTTTCTTCGGGCGGTCTTTGGTATAACCACACTGCTGATCACTACATACAAGTTTTTGGCCTTTTACAACAAGATATGCAGAGCACTCTGGACATTTTTCATCAACCGGCTGAGACCAAGAGATAAAATCACAATCCGGATAACCACAGCAGCCAAAATATCTTCTACCCTTCTGGGTCTTTCTTGCCACTACATCTTTTCCGCATTTCGGACAAGGTACACCTATCTTTTCCAGATAAGGCTTGGTATTTCTACATTCAGGGAATCCCGGGCATGCTAGGAATTTTCCATGAGGACCATATTTAATAACCATACGACGACCGCATAATTCGCAGTCCTCATCGGATTCCTCATCACGAATTTCGATTTTCTCCAAATTCTTTTCTGCTGCTTTTACCGATTCCTCAAGGTCAGGATAGAAATTTCGTAAAATGGTTTTCCACTTTACTTCGCCTTCCTCTACTTTATCCAAAAGGCTTTCCATCGTCGCGGTAAAGTTCACATCCACGATAGAAGGGAACTGCTCCTTCATAATGCCATTAACCGCTTCCCCAAGCTCGGAGATGTAAAGATTTTTGTTCTCTTTAATTACATATCGTCTGCCTAGGATAACCGAAATGGTCGGTGCATAGGTAGACGGTCTTCCAATTCCAAGTTCTTCTAACGCTCTTACCAGACTCGCCTCCGTATAATGTGCGGGTGGCTGGGTAAAATGCTGTTTCTTTTCTAGTGCATTAAAGGAAAGCTTGGTATCCTTATCGATATCATTTAACAAAAAGGTATTTTCTGCTTTTTCTGTTTCTTCGTTTGTATAGACCTTCATAAATCCATCAAACTTCACACTGCTGGCAGAAGCGGTAAAGAAGTAAGACTTCTTATCACATGCCGCTTCAATCTTTAATCCTAGTGTATTATAAACGGCAGGAGCCATACGGCTTGCCAAAAAGCGTTTATAAATTAAAGTATATAAACGAAGCTGATCTCTTTCCAAAGAGGCTTTCATCATCTCGGGAGTACGCATTAAGTCAGTAGGACGAATCGCTTCATGCGCATCCTGGATTTTCTTTCCGCTCTTCTTACTTGCTTCCATTTCCCCGTTATAAGCAGGACCAAATGTGTTATCAATATAATTCTTTGCAGAAGCAATCGCTTCCTCGGATACACGGGTAGAATCTGTTCTTAAATAAGTAATAACACCCACAGTACCCTGTCCCTTAATCTCTACGCCTTCGTATAACTGCTGAGCAATACGCATCGTTTTACTGGTAGAGAAATTAAGAACCTTACTTGCTTCCTGCTGCAATGTCGACGTTGTAAAAGGCAGAGGCTGTTTCTTACTGCGCTCGCCGTGCTTAGCTTCCTTAATAGAATAGGTTGCAGACTTTAATGCATTTTCAATGGCATCTGCTTCCTGTCCATTATCAATGGCTTTCTTGCCTGTTTCATCCGAAGCAAAATGTGCGGTAAATGCTTTCTTTCCAGAACCAAAAGTAGCATCTAATGTCCAATATTCCTTAGGAATAAATGCTGCAATTTCATCCTCACGATCTGCAATAATACGAAGCGCAACACTCTGTACACGTCCCGCAGAGAGACCGCGCTTAACCTTCGCCCAAAGAAGAGGGGAAATCCGATAACCCACCATACGGTCTAAAATACGTCTAGCCTGCTGTGCATCTACCAAATCCATATCCAGTTCTCTGGCATTCTTTAAGGACTCTTTTATCGCTTCCTTCGTAATCTCATTGAATGCGATACGATATATTTTCTTTCCAGTTTCCTTTAATTTTAATCCTTCTAATAAATGCCAACTAATTGCCTCACCTTCACGGTCAGGGTCAGTTGCGAGGTAAATCTTATCTGCTTTCTTCACTTCTTTTCGAAGAGATGCAAGAATATCCCCCTTTCCACGAATGGTAATGTACTTGGGTTCATAATCATTCTCTACATCTACACCTAAGGTACTCTTAGGTAAATCTCTTATATGTCCCTGGCTTGCTGTAACTTCATAGGAAGAGCCCAGGAACTTCTTAATCGTCTTCACCTTGGCAGGAGACTCTACAATCACTAAATTATTAGCCATGCTATAACCTCTGTTATTGATATTTGATCAAATTGTGAAGAAACCAGAAAAACTTCTTCTAATTTTCTGACAAATCGGTCAACGCGTAAAACTATACAATAAAAAAAACGATATTGCAACCGCTTTTCCAAAAATGGTTAAAAAAAGAGCCCCCGCAGGGGCTCAAATCAAGTTATATTAAGCAATCTTGCTCTTAGCAATATCAGTAAGTGCCTTGAAGCCTTCAGCATCATTCACTGCCATCTCAGCAAGCATCTTTCTGTTGATATCGATTTCTGCAAGCTTTAAGCCGTGCATAAGTTTGCTGTAAGAAAGACCATTTATTCTTGCAGCTGCACCGATACGAGCGATCCAAAGCTGTCTGAACTGTCTCTTTCTTTCCTTACGTCCAGCATAAGAACTGGTAAGTGCACGCATTACGGACTGCTTAGCAACACGATACTGGTTAGAACGCGCTCCTCTGTAGCCCTTAGCGAGCTTTAATACTCTATTGTGCTTTTTCTTGGCATTAGCGCCACCTTTAATTCTTGCCATGGTTTTATCCTCCTAAAAATCTATCTCATTACATGTAAGGTAAAATCTTTCTCATGTTTGCTACGTTGGTCTGATCAACCACGATATCCTGACGAAGATTTCTCTTGCTCTTGGTAGACTTCTTGGTTAAGATATGACGTCTGTAAGCCTTATTTCTTACTAATTTACCAGTGCCGGAAACCTTGAAACGCTTTGCGGCAGATCTGTTTGTCTTCATTTTGGGCATTGTTCTTTCCTCCTAAAATCACTTTCTTCTTATATTTTAACCGTATCTCTTACTTCTTCTTTCCGGCTAAAAACATCGTCATTGCGCGGCCTTCTGTCTTGGCTGCTTTTTCTACGGTACTACAATCAGCTAAGTGCTCAGCAAAATCATCTAAGATGTGCTTGCTCTGCTGCATATGTGCCATCTCACGTCCTCTGAAACGAAGTGTAACTTTAACTCTGTCACCCTTGGTTAAGAACTTTCTTGCATTGTTCTCTTTGGTTAGAAGATCGTTCGTATCAATATTGGGGGATAAGCGAATCTCCTTCACTTCAACTGCATGCTGATTCTTCTTCGCTTCCTTCTCCTTACGCATCTGCTCATAACGGAATTTTCCGAAATCTGCAATTCTGCATACAGGAGGTGTTGCATTTGCTGCAATAAGGATCAGATCAAGTTCTGCTTCTTCTGCTTTCTTCATAGCATCCTGAATTGATAAAACACCAAGCTGCTCATTGTCAGCGCCAATTACGCGAACTTCTTTTTCTCTGATCTGGCCATTGATTAAATAACCACTGTCTTTTTCTTTAATAGTTTTTTACCCCGCTTTCAAAATGGTACACTCGTGACTACCCACAAAAAATGGGCGATTGCAATCGCATTCGCCCACAAAAATCAACATAGTTAATCTTTCACTACACAGTTTACTAAAAAAGTGTAACGCCTGAAACCTTTGGTCGCAGGGTGAGAGCAAATGCTCTTCTTGCAGGACATAATATAACATAGGTTAGGAATTATGTCAAATGTTTTTTGTCGTACGCTGCAAGCTGTATATGTTGCAACGCAGACACACTTCCGCTAATATTCGCACGCAACGGTTCTAATTCGCAAAGAACGCTCATAAGAACCGGCGGCTCATAATTGTCTGCTTGTGCAAGCATATACAGCTTGCAGCTAGTAAGTAGAACTTTTTACTAGACTTATTTCGTCTTTTGATCCTGGGGGAGTTCCTCACGGATTGTCTTATTCTTAATTTCCTCGGTAAGCTGTGCAATGAAATCGGATACGGACTTCTGTCCTTCATTGCCTGCATAGCGTGAAGATACAGATACAAGACCATCTGCCTCTTCCTGTTCACCTACAATTACCCAGTAAGGAAGTCTATCCATACGTGCTTCACGAATCTTAAAGCCAATCTTTTCAGAACGATGATCTACCGTTGCATCAATGTCAGCGGCTAAAAGCTGCTTCTTAACTTCTTCTGCATATGCCTCATACTTCTCAGAAATAGGAAGGACACGAACCTGTTCAGGGCAAAGCCATGTCGGGAACTTTCCAGCATAATGCTCAATAAGCCATGCAAGTGTTCTCTCGTAGCATCCCATAGAAGTTCTGTGGATAATCCAAGGGCGCGCTTTCTCACCCTTTTCATCGATGTAATACATACCAAACTTCTCTGCAGCTGCACAGTCAAGCTGGATGGTAACCATCGTATCTTCCTTACCATAAACATTCTTTGCCTGAATATCGATTTTAGGGCCATAGAATGCGGCCTCACCATCTGCTTCCGTATAGGTGATGTTATTCTTATTCATAACCTGACGCAGGTAGTCCTGGGTAGTATTCCAGTAATTTTCATCACCCAGATACTTCTCTGTATTGCTTGCATCCCACTTGGAAAGACGATAGGTTACATCTCCATCAATACCCAGCGTCTTCATAACATAATTACAAAGTTCTACGCAGCGGGTAAGTTCTTCCTCTGCCTGCTCTGGCGTCATAATAATATGTGCTTCTGTAATGGTAAACTGACGCACTCTGGTAAGACCATGCATTTCACCAGAATCTTCATTTCTAAATAAAGTAGAGGTTTCCGCCATTCTATAAGGAAGATCTCTATAGGAATGCTGCTCATTCATATAAACAAAATACTGGAAAGGACAGGTCATGGGACGAAGTGCCATAACCTCTTTATCTTCGCTATCCTTGTTCAGAATAAACATTCCATCCATATAGTGATCCCAGTGTCCAGAAATCTTATATAAATCAGACTTAGCCATAAGAGGGGTACGGGTACGAATGTATCCCCACTCCTTATCCTCAAGGTCTTCTATCCATCTCTGTAACTTCATAATCATCTTGGTTCCCTTAGGCGTAAACAAAGGAAGACCCTGGCCAATACATTCAACGGTCGTAAACAGCTTCATTTCACGGCCAAGCTTGTTATGATCGCGCTTCTTTGCTTCCTCTAATTTTACAAGATGTGCCGTTAATTCCTCTTTCTTACCAAAAGCAGTACCGTAGATACGCTGTAATTTTGCCTTATTGGAATCTCCTCTCCAATATGCCATAGAAGAACTGATTAATTTAAATGCTTTGATTGGTTTGGTACTCATTAAATGAGGACCTGCACAAAGATCCGTGAAGCCATCCCCCTGGCTATAGAATGAAATTTTAGCATCTGCAGGAAGATCCTGAATGAGTTCTACTTTATAAGGTTCCTGTCTATCTTCCATGAATTTAATCGCTTCATCTCTGGGAAGTTCAAACTTTTCAAGTTTTGCCCCTTCTTTGATGATTTTCTTCATCTCTGCTTCCAAAGCATCCAGGTCTTCGCGGCTAAAAGGCTCGGTATCAAAATCATAATAAAAGCCAGTATCAATAGAAGGACCAATCGCACATTTTGCTTCTGGTCTTAATCTCTTTACGGCTTCTGCAAGAACATGGGAGCAGGTATGACGATATGCAGCAAGTCCCTTTTCATCATTTGCAGTAAGTATATTTAAGGTTACATCCTTATCGATAACGGTACGAAGGTCAACAACCTCACCATCCACTTCACCAGCACAAGCATTTCTGGCAAGACCTTCTGCAATATCAAAAGCAATATCAATCACTGACTTTGCTTCGCTATACTCCTTGGTACTGCCATCTTTCAACGTGATAATCATAAAATTTCCTCCTTCTCAGAAATACAATTAACCTTGCTAAAATAAAAAATCCCTTACACAATCTGTGTAAGGGACGAATTGATATAATCCGCGGTTCCACCCTAATTATGCATCACTGCATCACTTATTCTAGTCTTTAACGGAACTATCCGGGACGGATTGGGTCCTCTCCGGGGTGGTCTTCGTTCCAATACCTTTCCATGCTGCTTTCAGCCGGTGACAGCACTCTCTCTTGGTGGCCTTTGGAAGTACTCTTCCCATCAACGATTTCATTTATTTTATGACAGAAGACATCTTTTGTAAACCTGTTTCAGGGCAAATCTTCAAAAAAACTTTATAAGAACTGCACCCCTGCGCCTAATAGATGATCTCCCAAGTGAACAGATAGCGCTGCGCCGATCTTAGCGGTAAATACATGTTCTGCTTCACCGTGTTTTGCCAAGATAGCAGCCATAAGACTTTCACGTCCTTCTGGGAATGCACCATCTGCAAAAAGAAGGTTATAGGGCCTACCTGCATACTCCTCTTTGGCAAACTGATTATCAATTAAGGATACCAGTTGTTTTTCGACAAACTTACTACCACGAACCTTTGCAGCCGTATAAATTCCACCATTCTCATCAAAAGACAAAATGGGTTTAATACTTAATGCATTTCCAATCATGGCAGTTGCTTTTCCGATTCGACCGCTCTTAGCCAGATACTCTAATGTGTCAACCGAAAAGAAGCACGCCGTCTCTTTTGCAAGCTGCTTTACTCTCGTACAAATTTCATTAAAAGCCAGTCCTTCTTTTCTCCATAAAGACGCCTGCAAAGCAATGGCACCTTCTCCTACACTTCCCTGATTAGAAGAAACGATGCAGGTTTCCATTGGAAAGTCCTCAGCAATGATTCGAAGCGCATTTGCTGTACCAGACAGAGCTTCCGATAGCATAATGCCTATTACATGCGTAAAACCATTGCTCTTTAAATGCTCAAAGAGGCGTTCCATACCCCCTAAAAGAGGCGTTGAAGTCTGGAGAATAATCCCCTCCTTCATCTTCTTGTAAATATCTTCTACATTAATCTCCATACCATCACGATAAGAAGTCCCATCAATGGTGATCTGCATAGGAAGAATAAATATAGAATGCTTAACCATGTCTTCCTGCGAAATATCACCACAGGAATCAGAGATTATTGCAATTTTCTGTTTAAATTCATTAACCATGGGTAATCATAATTCCTAACGATATTCTAGGAGCAAAATTTTTCAACAACAGCATACAGATTCATTGGAAGAACTGGTTTTCCCAAGAAATCAGCAAAACCTTTTGCCAAAAATTCTTCTTTATTGCCACCATCTGTTGCCGCAGTCAGCATAATAACTGGCGTATTTTTGCAAAGATGCTCCATCTCCTGCATTTTTTGAAAGGTCTCCACGCCATCCATATCAGGCATTAAATAGTCCATAAAAATGAGATCGTATTGGGTCGTCTTAATCTTTTCTAAACAAATGCTTCCATTGTCCGCACCTTCTGCCACGATCCCTTTCTTCTCCAATAGTCTAATTAATGTTTTCTGATTTAAAGCCGTGTCTTCTACAACAAGAACCTTTTTTCCCTCTACTGCCATTTTCATTTCCCCCTAAACAAAAATCATTATAATGCTATTTTGCGAAAATACTGTGTTTTCACAAAAAAAGAGCGAAACAGCTTTTCGATCTGTCCTCGCCCTTTTAAATGGTTTTCAAGCCATGCATTCCTTACAAAATACGAGTCCGAAAAAGCTTAGTTCTCAATAGTAACATACATTTCCAGTCTTCCGAGCATAATCTTATCCCCAGAATGAATCGCGGTAGGACCCGTAATACTAGAACCATTTACCTGGGTTCCGTTGCTGGAATTTAAATCGGTAATGGTATAGGTAGAACCAAACTTACAGATTTTACAATGGGAACCAGACACAGAAGGCTCAAAATTCAATAAAATTTCACCGGTCTTACGTCCAATGGTAATTTCTTTATTGATGGGTGTCTTGAATGTCTTTCCGTCCATCGTCTTTAATTCAATCATACTCTGACCAGGCATTGCACCACCCATACCTAACATTACGGTCTTATCAGAATTATTCGCTGTTGCCTGCGCCAAAGACTCTGTCTTATCATCATCACCACCCTTTAAGAAATCAAGGGTTTCCTCACCAGCAGGCTTTGCACCAGAGAAAGCAACTGTGGAACCTACGCCGGTTCTTGCACCTACCACAGGCTGCGCAGCGCCCATGCCTGCAAATGCAGGCGTTGCCGGAGCATTGGCATTTGCCTTTAATGCATCTGCTTTCTTCTGCTCTAAGAACTTAATACCAGCAGAAGCACCTGCAAGCATAATAATCACAATAATAAGCGCAATTAGTAAAACGCCAAGGGCAATTAAAATGATGTATTCTGGTTTCATATATTTCTCCTATTTTTAACTACATACTGTGTTTAAACAATGGTTCATTATTGTCAGCAATATACCGCTTAATCAGCAATATACCACTTACCATCGTACTTCACTATGTAAAACTCCGAAAGGTCATAATCTTTATTTTCTTCACCATAACCTTCGACTTCAACGGTATGAATTAGTACGAAAACACGATATCCTTCTGTAAATTCAGCATGGGTTTCATATGAATTATTATACGATTTCTCGACACTGATTAACTCATCGTGGTCTAATTCCTCTTTATCAATGATAGTCATCTTTTTATACTGCACATCATCCGAATCAAACGCCGACTCCATATATTCTATCTTGCTGTCGTAGTAATAGCGAACCACTTCTTTCATCTTTTTCTGCGTTTCAGGAAGATAACTTGAAACCATTTTGTCAAAATCCTGCGTCTTAATACCTGCAAATAAATTCTTAATCGGTTTCTGATAACCCTTACCAGCGAAGCAAATAATTAAGATAATGGCAACTACAACAGCCACACCTCCAGGAATAATAAAGAACAGAGAGTTGATTTTCTTTTTGGGCACCATACCAGGCTGCATCATTCCCTGCATCTGCATATTGTTTTGCATCATATTATTCTGCATTTGCATATTGTTCTGCATCATTCCCTGCATTTGCATGTTATTCTGCATCTGCATATTATTCTGGTTCTGCATACCAGGCTGTACAGTCATTGCCAGGTTCGTACCGCAACCCTCGCAAAACTGTGTTCCATCGGGATAGTTCATACCGCACTTAGGACAAATAACCATTTTACCTACCTCTTTTTATATTATTTGTTCATCCCCACAAGATGAACACAAAATTCATAAAATGATTACAACGCTTTATCTGTTGCTCATTAAAATAATGTCACTTCGTGACACATGTTTTATTATACTATATTTAAACAAATTCTTCTGCTATATTTTCAAGAATTTTGTGTTTCAAATAGTCTCGTAACGTTTCCTTTCTCTGCAAAAGCATGTTCTGCTGATACGTTTCCGTTAATAGCCACAATTTCATATAAATAGCAATGGGAGAAGCAGCAGGCAAAATGTAGACGCTATTATCCCATTCTTTTACAGAGGTATAGCTCTCCTCTACGCCATTCCCGCATAGAAATACAGGTATCGCCTTCTCCTTTGCCATAGAAAGAAACCGCGCTAGCTCCGCCCCACCAGTAAGTGTTCCGGAGTGATACGTCGATAATAGAACAGCAGACATTTCATCCAGTTCCTTTGGATAAACAACTCCTGGATAAATCGGGCACCACATTACAGGAGAATACTCTTTCTGTGGAAGCGACAGTGATGCATTTGCGATTTCCTCGCCTGCATCCGAAAAAGAATTCCAATGTTCTACGTCTTCCTCATAAGAGTTACATATCCCCGCTAAACTATATAAGCGATCATCCAGATGTCCATGTGGCAGACAACGCGTCGCAATATGGATATTGACCGGCTCATTTACATTTTTATAGGCAACATAAACACGTGGTAATATCTTGTTACAAATGCCTAATACTGCCCCGCGAAAATTCGCTAAGCCGTTTGCCCTCGCATCTTCCAGCACATAATTGCTTGCTACCAGAATAACCGGAACCTTCACTTTTACCAAATATATCGCTAATGCTGCGCCGCTATACTGTAAGGTATCACTTCCATGCGTAACGATAATTCCTGCTATTTCCTCACCGTGCTTTGCAATTGAATCCTCAACGCTTTCACACAACTGTTTAATTTTTAATCCAGATAAGGTCTCTGAAAGCATAAAAAAGGGCGACAATGGAATAAATTCCACATCGTCCTTTCCATACCTGTTTGTATACAATTCTAAAAGTTTAAATCGGTCTTCACCATCAAGTCCTATTTCCCCACCAGAAACTTTACAGCCAATGGTACCACCGGTAAAAAGGACAAGAATTTTAGGCATCTTTTTTCTCCTCGTTGTTATTAAGGAAATTTCTATTCTGTAATATATTATCTAATTTGGAACAGACATCTAACACCGTATAGCCGCCATCTGAAAGGCAATCCATTTTTTTATTCATCGCCTTTAATTCGGCCAAAATCTCTTTAAGTGTAGCATTCAATTCATCCATAAAAGGCCTCCCTTCTTACTGGGACTTTAAATTATTCTTGTGAATCAAATAGAGAGGAAGCGCAATAAAGAACATGCCTCCAACAATATTTCCAAGTGTAACAGGAATTAAGTTATTCACAAAGAAACCGCTTAAATTCATTGAATCAATCTGCTCCGCAGTCATTCCGGAATCAATTGCAGCCGTAACATACGCAGGGTTCATCTTTGCCATAAGACCTGCAGGGATATAGTACATATTGGCCACACAGTGCTCATAGCCACCGATTACGAATGCCCAAATTGCGAAGAAAATACCAAGGATTTTACCGGCTGCGTCGTTACATACACCTGCAACTAATACACCAAGGCATACGAGTATGTTACAAAGAATACCAGAGGTGAATGCTTTCATAAAGGAAAGATTCATCTTATTATAGGCAGTCTTAATGGTAGCTGCGCCTAATGCACCATTTCCAAAATTAAGCTGCCCACACTGATTTACCAGAACAACAACAATCAGAGAGCCCACCATATTGAAAATGAACACAAGGCAGAGAACGCGAATGACATCAAGCAGTTTAACACGCTTATCAAACACACCGAATATCATAAGGCAATCTCCGGTAAACAGTTCTCCGCCAATTAATACAACCAAAATTAGTCCAACCGGGAATATTGCACCTGCAAGGGTCTTTGCAAGACCAGTATTGGCAATCCCATAAATTGCTGCACTACTGCTTGAACCACCAATAGCAATAAACATACCTGCAAACATCGCAAGAAGCACAAGTTTTCCAAAAGATAGCTTCGCTTTTCCTTCATACACAGCCATATTATCCGCAATAAGAGCTGCAATTTTCTTTGTACCCATGTTTTATACCTCCAAATCAAACATCACTATTATTTTACCATTTAATAGCAATAAAACACTACTTAATTTCTGGTAAACTCAAGCTGTTCTTCTTCGGCTACATAAAATTCCATTCCACCATTGTAGACCGTATCGTCACCACTTACTTTCCACTCGCCCTCTTCAAGTGTATACGCCGTTCCGGTTTCAAGCTTAACCGTCTGGCCAACTGGTATAATGCCACTTTCTGTCCACTCAGCAGCAACGACAATGGTATAGGTAATCTCATTGCCCGCCTGGTCGACGGCCTTAATCTCATATTCTGTTCGGCCGCCCTTGGAATCTAGCGTAATTTTGGCTTTTCCGTCAGTAACCTGCACGCTTTCACCATTAACATATACCTTATCCAGGTAGTCATCTTTGATTGTAAGTTCTTTGGTATCCTCGTAAATGACGCTCTTATCCTCTAACTTTTCAGTAAGTGCAGGAGCATCCTGATCAATCTTAAAGGTGGGCATATCCACCTTATCGGAAAGGGCGCCTGTTTTCTTATCTCTAAAATAGAGATATTTCTTCCTAGCGTTCGCAGTATACTGAATGGAATCTACATATCCTTTTCCAAATTCAGTAGAAATCTCATAACCAGCTGGTGCCTTTATAACAACATCAGAGGTATAGTAGTCATTTAATCCCATGGTTCCAGTTAAATTGTATCCAGGATTTGGCATATAGGTAAGCTTAAAGGTTGTTTCTGCACTGCAAGCAAGATAATATTCATTTTCAGGGAAGGTCACTCTTACCTTATAGGTTCCTTCTTCAACAGGATAAGTTGTTGTATAGGTCGTATCTGCAGCAGTTGAAACCTTATATTCTATAATGGCATTTTCGATACCATTCTTGGTAGAAACGGGTAATACGGAAGTTTCCATACCAACATACTGGTCTTTCGCTGTTACTTTTCCCTCGCCAGCTGCTTTCTTAATCGTGAATTTGCAGGTCTCCGTGTGTTCTGAGAACACCGTATTCGCAGGGAAATAGGCAAGTGCCACATATTTGCCTGGCTTTGTGGGAACCGTTGCTGTGTAGGTACTGTCAGCAGCCCCATCTACCTTATAGCGAATGACTGCCTTTGTCACATCATAGTCTTCTGTGGCAATAACAGGTGTTACCTTTTCACCGTAAGTTGTTTCTTTTATGGTTAGTATTACCTTACCTTCTACGGGCTTAATTTCAAAATTAGCGGTTGCTTCAATCTCTTCATATTTTGTATTGGCAGGAAATACTGCTTTTACAGTATATTTACCGGGATTCTTGGGTTCGGTCTTGGTATACTTAGAATCGTCTTCCGTCTGTAATTTATAGTAGTAAACGACTTTATCCTTTTCATAGTCCTCAGTCTCTACACTAATTTTGAATTTTTCGCCGTAATTAACATCTTCGGCTTTTACGGTTCCCTTACCCTTTTGCGTTACAATTTCAAATTCTACCGTAGCATTGTTGTAATAAACTTTATAATCATCTCCCATTACAACAAACGCTTCATACTTTCCAGCTGCGGTAGGCATGGTGTCCGTATATTCTCCAACAGGGCCTGTTACTGACCTGTATTTCAGGGAATAGGAAGGCTCTTCTAAGATGTCTGTGTATATGCCATCTCCAGCAACATTTAAACTGTACACAGATACGCTAATGGGTAATTTTTCTCCAGGTGTAAGCTTTGTTTTTGACAAATGAACAGAAGGATCACCCTTTGATACGATGAAGTTGACGGTTTCTACAGCTTCCTCATACGTGTCATTCTCATCCTGCGTAAACTTAATTGTATGAGAGCCTGGTTCAAGAGCCAATAAGTTAGGGGTACTGCTATAATATAAAGGATCATAATAATGATCTCCCTCACTATCTAAGTTATAAATTTTAATTGCTGGATTATCAGAAGTAACTGTTAATGCCCCAGGGGATAAGTATTTATAATTGGAAAGGGACACGGACAGATTAGGATTCTTCTTAAGAATAGTGTAGTTAATAGTAACATCGTATGTTTTTTCTTCCGGATATCTAGTTGGATCATAAGTTGATACATTTATTACAGAGGAATATTCGCCAGCAAGAATATTACTTTTAAACGAAACTATGTACGTCTCAGAAGAAACATTATGCTCTAGCGTGATATTAGAATCTGATGTTGTAGCTAAATATGACTGTCCAGTAAGAGTACTATATTCTAGGAAAACACCTGGGAAAGAATCACCTACATTTCTGTTATCCAAAGATATACTGCTAACATCAGGACCGTCAATGCGAAGCCAAATAACATAATCAGCCTCAGCCTTCACCCTCAGCTCATTAAGATTAAATGAAAGCACAAAAACAACAATAGCTGTTAAAAATGCTACAACTTTTCGGGCAAACTTCTTGTACAGTTTCATGTTTCTTCTATCCATAATTATCTCCCCCCTTACAGATGGTTAACATGTCCCTAACTAATCTTTGTTCCTATTTCTGCTTATTTCCACTTAATGACAACATCATCCCGAACCGGCTTGGTGAAATCAAAATCCCACTGGCCTGTAGGTGCCGGTTGCAGGCTGGGCTTTGTAACAAGCGCACCATACTCTACAGTCTGGCTGGCGAATTCAAGGTCACCAAACATAAATGTTACCGTAAATGGACCTTTTGCATTTTCAAAATCATCAAGGGTACCATTTTCACGGGCTTCCTCTAAGACTTCTAAAACCTCGTCCGGAATATCTACTCTCTTTCCGTGGTCCTTATTAATGGTATCGAGTGTATCAATTAACTCAATAGGAAGTTCATCGTAATCAATGTCGCGAATACCCTCCCCAACAAATTCCGTTTCGTCACCATCGTCGTAAATAATGATTTCGTTACCCTTTTGAACCATTACATTATCGCCATAGTTCTCTCCACCAGGGGATATACGGTTTGTTTCCACGCTACCATCAAATACGCTGACCTTGGTATAACGCTTACCATCTTCGCCGATATAGGTTGAAACATAATAGATAGTTCCCCTAACGGACATCGTTGAGTTCGGTGTGTTAATCTCATAGTAAGAATCATCATTTAGCTTGTTTTGGATTTCGTTGGCAATATTGCCGTCAAGAAGATTAATGGTCGTCTTACTGTCCTTTGCGGTTCCGCTTGCAAGCAGTTCAAAGGTTGTATTGGATTCAGCGTATAAATACTTATCCTCGTCCAGTTTCAGGGTAAGCTTACCCTTGCCAACGGTTACGGTATCGCCAGACTCCAAAACCATATTTTCATAGGCTTCAATGTCGCCCTTTGTAGTATTTGTTACAGTTGCCTGTCCCTGCACTTCATACACCTTAATGATTCTGTATGCAGGTGCTTTGTTTTTCGCAATGATAATTACAACAACGACCGCAATCGCAACAACGACCGCTGCTGCAATGACTGCAATTAATGTTTTCTTCTTTTTATCAATTGGCTTTCCTTTTGTTTTTCCCATTTCCCCACCCTTAATTCTGGTACAAAACTATTTAATAAATGTCATATTGGTTACCAGTTCATTTTGGGTAACCATTTATATTATCACGATAATATATTTTGTGCAAGCATTTTTTCACATCTGCAAATTATAAATTTCTCTCATACTATTGTATAATGATATCGCATAATGAACTAGGAGAATTATGATTATGAATTTTATTAAGAAAAACATACTAGGAATCGTTCTATCAGCCGCTATTGCTTGCTTTGCAACCTTTCTTGGCGGACTCACCATCGGAAAGGTTAATCTGGAGGTCGTGGGAGCCCCTGTTTTCTCCATACTAATCGGTATGCTTTTAACCCTTTGTATCCCAAAGCTCGCAACCCACGGCATTATGAAAGACGGAATAAAGTTCACATCCAAAAAGATTTTGCAGTGGGCAGTTATAATCCTTGGGTTTTCGATGAATCTCGGAACCATTGCTAAGGTTGGAACACAGAGTCTTCCTGTTATTGTCTGCACCATTGCTACTTCCTTACTGGTTGCTTTTCTTATGGGAAAGCTGCTAAAAATGAACGGAAACACATCCACCCTAATTGGAGTTGGTTCTTCCATCTGTGGTGGTTCTGCCATAGCAGCAACAGCACCTGTTGTAGATGCAAGTGACGAAGAAGTGGCGCAGGCTATTTCCGTCATTTTCTTATTTAATGTATTGGCTGCGCTAATTTTCCCTACACTAGGGCATGGAATTGGTATGGGATCCGAAGGATTTGCAATCTTCGCTGGTACAGCCGTTAATGACACTTCTTCTGTTACGGCAGCTGCATCAACTGCAGAAAAGATTTATGACTGCGATAAGATTTTAAATACGGCCGTAACTGTAAAATTAACGAGAACTTTAGCCATTATTCCGATTACCTTAGTGTTGGCATTTTACAGAATGCGTAAAGCAAAGAAGGATGGCACGAAGGCAAGCAGTTTTTCCTTCAAGAAGGTATTCCCCTGGTTCATTCTGTTCTTTGTTGCTGCCTCCATCATTACTACCATTATTGGCAAAATGCCTGAAAGCACTTTTACTATTTTCTATACAGATAAATTTGTAAAGGCAATGAAATGGTTAGCAAAATTCTTTATTGCCATGGCTATGTGCGCCATTGGATTAAACACCAATGTGGTGCAGCTTATAAAGAAGGGCGGAAAACCTATCATCATGGGCTTTACCTGCTGGGTTATGATTACATTGGTCTCTATACTGGTACAGAATCTGACAGGAATTTATTACTCAAATTTATAGGATACAATTTTTCCCAAAAGGCCGTGTGAAAAAATGAAAGTTTTCTCACATGGCTTTTTCTTCGCTCTAGCCAAATGCCTTATCCAGAAGTTGTTTTAAGCGATCCCACTCCTTTTCAAATAACGGCATAATATTTTCTATCGTTTCTGCATCCATATCCCTCGCCGCATACTCCAGGTATTTTGCAAGTCCTGCAACGTGACTTGCCCCAATAGTTGCCGCGCATGATTTCATAGAATGCACCTGAATACGATATGCACTATAATTTCCTTCCTTTGGTTCCCCCTTTATTGCAGCATACATATCCTTAAGACTTTGCATTTCTGCTGCTGCCTCTGCGGACATATCCTCAATAATTTCCAGCAATAATTCTTTACTCTCCAGGTTATGTATCGCCGTAATCCAATCAACACCGTCAATATATGGCAAATCTTCCACTATCGTCTTCTCATTTTCTCGCTTTTCGGGTGCTTCTTTCTTCTTTTCCTCGGGAATAATTTCTCCAATCATTTTCTCTAACTTATCTACATCAATTGGTTTCGTGAGGTAGTCCCAAAATCCTTCTGCAATATATTCTTCTCTGGCACCACTAATGGCATTTGCTGTCAGAATAATTACCGGAGTATCGGCATTACAGTAATCCCCTACTTCTTTCATCCGTCTAAAGGTCTCAACACCACTCATTTCTGGCATCATATGATCCATGAAAATGATGTCGTACTTTTCCTTCTTCACTAGTTCAAGACATTGTATTCCTGATTCTGCTTCATCAATAGTACACTGCATCTCTTTTAGCAGGTGTTTAAATACATTTCGGTTCATCGCATTATCATCTACCACAAGAATTCTGCCATCAGGAATACAGAAGGGCACAGCATATTCTTCCACTTCCGCAGTATGCATTAATTGTTCACTCAGATTACCAACCAATTTCTCACTCCGAATTGGCTGCGATATGGTAAAGTAAAATTTTGATCCCTTTCCATATACGCTATCAACCTCTATTTTGCTACCCATGAGTTGTAATAGGCTGATTACGATATTCATGCCAAGGCCAGTGCCTTCTATATTCTTATTTCGTGCCTCTTCAATACGAACAAATTTCTCACTTAATTTTTCAATATCTTCTGGCTTAATACCAATTCCAGAATCTTCCACAGAAAAAGTGACGTGTGCGTCATCGCCAGCGTTTTCTGCACGAATCGCTAGTTTTACACTTCCTTGATGCGTATATTTCACTGCATTTGTAAGTAAATTAACTAAGATCTGCTTGATGCGAACTTCATCCCCATATAATTTACAGGGAACGCTTTCTGCCACATCAACCACAAGTTCAAGCTGCTTATCATCCACTTTGGGTCGAATCATATTGACAACATCACTAATGATACTTGCCACATCATATTCTCCACAAACAAGTTCCATTTTTCCTGACTCAATCTTAGAAACGTCCAGGATGTCATTGATGAGAGAAAGCAATGTATTTCCTGCGCTCTGTATATCTGCTGCGTACCTTCTAATCTCCGTTTCCTTACTTTCCCGCAAAATCATTTTATCAAGACCAAGTACAGCATTAATCGGCGTTCGTATCTCATGTGACATATTCGCCAGGAAATTCGATTTTTGCTGACTTGCATGAATTGCCTCCGAAGCCTTTAGATATGCCTGTGACATCTCTCTTAACACGGAGATTACCGTCATCGCCTGCAAGAAATACATACCAATAATAATACAGATGCCATCTGACATTTTAAAAGGAAGGTGCACATTGATCACAACCATTTCTAACATGCTGCATATAATTAATCCAATATATCCAATGGCAATATCACGATATGCATCCGCTCGCTTTTTTACTATATCAATGCCAAGCGTCGTGATGAGGCCCACCAAAGCAATTCCAACCACCAAATCGATATACAGCAGGTTGTCCCTAAATGTATATTCACTAAAGAAATTCAGACATGTAAATGTGCAGAAATTAATAAGTAGCACTAGTTGTATCACATAATGCACCTTGCTATATCGGTAATTCTGCATTTTATTCAAGTGATACATGAACGGAATCGGAAGCAGCATTGTAATGAGATAGCCTGTAAACCCTTCCACAACCGCGAGGCCAAACACAAACTGAAATGTGAAGTTATCTACGATGACCCAAAGGGCAACCATAAAAATTCCCAGTCCTAATGCATATGCCTGAATTCTGTTTTTATATTTTATGTTTAATATAAAATTAGAAATCAAAATCACGACTGACACAATCAGCAGTATAATCGATAAAACCAAAGACAAGCCGCCTTCTGCAAACAGCACCTTGAAAATCTGCAAAGAATCCCCCACAATAACTTCGCTCACTTTATTATTTGCGTAGTGGTCATCACAGAGGGTAACAACTAACTGTTTGCCTATATCCTCTCTGTATAATTGAATCGAATGATATACGCTTTTCACGGGCTTTATATGCAACGGACTGTCATAAGAAAGCTTCTCATATCTTAGTTCGCCATCCACATATACCTTCAGACTATTCTTAGACAGTATGTAGAAATTCGAATCTACTGACATCGCATCAATGTCATGAGCAAAACTATACTCCTCATACTGATATTCTTCAGGCGCCGTCTTTCCCTCAAGTGGCAGCAAATCACCGTTCTCTAATATCAGGCTCCAGCCATCACGATAGTACGCATATTCTCCGTGAATATATTCATCCTTCTTACTTTTGGCACATATGACAATGAACAAAAGAATGACACCAAATATTAAAGAAAACTCTATGATATTTAATATTTTCCCTAGCCTTTTTAATCTACTGTTTTGCATATCCATATATTCCTTATCTGCTATAAAATATTTTTAACGCAGTCCCAGTCACTACAAAAAACGTAGGAATGCTCCAGTCTATTCTGAGATGCACCATTTGGGGTGGGGCATTCAGGTGAATATTCTTCTACTATATTCTTCTATTATATTATTAGCCATCCCCATACCTGAACCATATTCTTCTTCTACATAACCATGTATTTGATCAAATAAAGATTTATCTTGTTGAGTAACTGCAATAAAGTAATCTAATAAATCCTGATCTACAAGTTTAAAATTAGCCTTACCGCTTTTTTCATACTCAAATTGAGCTTTAATATATTCCATAGCTTTAATTAAATCTAAAACATAATCCATTTCTAAAAACTCTTTTATTGCTTCAACAAACTTTTCAGGTATTTTTAAATCAGGTCTTTTAGCATGAAGTCTATATAAAGTCGATAAATTAACATAAACATTTGCAATAGTCTTAGTTTCCATTTCAGGAGCCATATCTAAAAAGATTCCTAAATCTCCCATTTCTAACGCTTTTAATGCGTAACCTTCATATCTCTCATTTCCTGTCATTTTATATCACTTAACCTTTCAATAAATAAATATATAAACATATCTTTTATTGCTCTATCACTATTATATCTATCCACATTAGGAGTTCGTTGCAAAATTCTTTAAATGCTTCTGACTCTTCAGCAAACCTATAAAACTGTTCGTATTCGTTGTAAAACAGCAAATCCTTTTTTCATAATAATATACCTATAAACTAAGTGAGTCTGAATTTAAAAGGAGTTCCTCTAAAGAGATAAATAGAATACCATCTCCATTTACATATGACTTAAATTGTGTATTAATAACTGCTATTATCTTGAAAGAACCGGGCACTTTCTTTAAGCTATCATACTCATTAGTTCCGTGATTACCATTCGGCATCCTATCTATATCATTGCGGATTATCAATGTAAATAGTTCATTCGACAATTCTGTAACATGTTACAGTTTTTGCGATTACTTTTGTTATTATAAAAAATGGTGCAGCATAGTAACACTGCACCATTTTGGGTGGGTCATTCAGGCATTTCATCTTGTATTTCACACAGCCAATCATACTATATATAGGCCTTAATAATACAATTGGTTTCTGCTTCACATATGTCACCTTTCCTACAATTACTTAAAAAGGCTCTCCGCATATACGACCGTATCTAAACCATCTAAGTCTGTACCATTTATGCAAAGTGAGTAAACAATTTTATTCTGCGCGTCATACCAGTTAAGAACTCTTGTGCAATTCATCCCATCAATAGACTCGCCTTCCGTCTCACTTGCGTATCCATATTCCACAGCCTCCATACCAGCTACCTGGGTTTCCTCAGTAATATCCCATTCGCAATATACGCCAGAAATATCCTCAAATTCCTCGGACGGCATCATACGATAAACCCACATAGCATTTTTCATATTGAAGTTCAGCTGAGCCATACCAGTACTTGGCATATAGCTGTAATATATGTTTGTTGCTTCTGCGGGTGGCACCATATCAAATCCTGTTGCTGAAAGCACTCCTGCCTGGTCAGAATCAACCCAGGGATTACTCATGTTAAATCCCTCATAAATTTCTTCTGACGTTTCAACATTGGCAGATTCCGTTTCCTCAACAACTACTTCTGTAGTTTCAGTAGTCTTTTCCTCTTTGCCACATGCAACCAACGCAAAGCCCATAGTACCGATCAATAATCCTGCTAATAATTTTTTCATAACCTCTTCTCTCCTATTAAATATTTTTATATTTTTTTAACTTAATAAAAAAATCACATTATAATACGACTCATCTAGTCGCCTTATGTTTCCCTGGTCAAAAGTACAGCCGTCTCAACATTTCCGGTAAACGGGAACATATCAACAATGGCATATCTCGTAAGCTTATAGCCATGCTCTATAAACATCGGTAAATCCCTTTGTAAACTGGTGGGTTTACAGGATATATACACAATATTTGGAACCTGATAATGAATAATCTTGGGAAGCGCTTTGGGGTGCACGCCATCCCTAGGGGGATCCAAAATAATATAGTCTGGCTTTTCTTCTATGCGATCCAGGGCTGCAAACACATCATCTGCAATAAATTCACAATTGGTTAACCCATTTAATGCAGCATTTTCTCTAGCTGCTTCTACAGCTTCTTCTACAATTTCAACACCAATCACCTTCTTCGCAGCAGGTGCAATGAGCTGCGCAATGGTACCTGTTCCAGAATATAAATCGTAAACAACACCGTCATTACCGCCGGTCCCTACGAACTCCCGCACTTTACTGTATAACACTTCCGCGCCAGCTGAATTGGTCTGAAAGAAAGAAAAAGGGGATATTTTAAAGGATAATCCTAATAACTTCTCCGTAATATAATCCTGTCCATATAGTATAACGGTCTCGTCTGCCTTCACAACGTCAGAGACAGCATCATTTTTCATGTGTAATATACCGGTCAGTTTTCCGTCTAATTGTAAATTTTGAAGTCCTTCCAACCATCCTGATAAATCTATATCATTTTGCGTTGTGGTTACAAGCGCTACCAAAATCTCTCCGGTAAATTTTGCTTTCCGTACAAGAAGATGACGGAGGTACCCTATATGGGTCAGCTTATGAAAGAATTTCAAATTCTGCGCTTTGAAATAATTCTCTGTATAATCAATAATTCGATTATAATCATCATCCATAATCTGACAGCCATCCACCTTGGATAAATCATAAGTACTATTTCGGCGATGAAGCCCCAGAACAAGAGGTCCATCCTTTTCTTCATCTCCAAAGGATAATTCCATCTTATTTCGATATCCAGTTAAACAAGGACTACCAAGGATGCCATCATATAATGCTTCCTTCGTAAAGGGGGCTAACAGTTTTTGAATCTGCGTTTCTTTAACTTGAAGCTGCTTTTCATAGGGAAAGCCCTGGTATAAACAGCCTCCACAAATTCCAGCATGGCTACAACTATTTATAACCTCACAGGATGCTTTTTCTAATACCCTAAGAAGTCTGCCCTCTGCTTTCCCAGAACGTTTTTTATTGCAGAGAAATTCCACCGTCTGCCCCGGCAGAGCATTCTTTACAATCGCTCTGCATTCATCAGAAAGCGCTTCACCATCCACGGTCTTAATTTGTTCAATCACACCCTGATTGGGGAAGTTTATTTCCTTGCATATTCCAATGTATTTCTCGCCCTTTTTAATCGTCATGGTCACTCCCGGTTCGCGTCGTTCTTTATCTTCTTTCAAAAAATAAGGGATTGGCATAGCCAATCCCCAATTCAAAAGAAAACTAACAAATACTACTTAGCTTCGGTCTTTGCATCAGCAGCAATATCATCATCCTCATCATCGAAGAAATCGTCGTCAAAATCATCATCGAAATCGTCATCGAAATCATCAAGATAATCAGGGGTAAGGAATTTATAAATAGCGAACGCAATGGCTGCAGCAACTGCTACAACACCCACAATAATAAAGATAGTCTTAATGCGATTATCGCTCTTTTCTTCTTCCTTCTTGCTGATTGCTTCACTAATCTTCATTCCAGCTAATACATCATCTACTTTGCTCATGGAATCGTCCGCCTTTCTCTTTCTTTTCTTCGGCAAGTGCCTTACTATGTAAACCATTATATCACTTTTTCGAATTCTGTTCCATAAAATTCCGGGGATTTTCTGAACAATTTTCATCCTTTTTCCCCTTTAAATCTTCTGTAATTTTGCAAAAGCCGCATACATTATTTTCCGGCCCGCTGCATCAAAATCAACCGTTACCTGATAATCTCTGGGACCTTTCACCAGAGCATAAACCGTTCCCTCGCCAAACTTAATATGGCGCACTCTGTCCCCTTCGGCGTAGGCTGGCTTTTCTCCCACGGCGAGACTGGCACCTGTGGAAAATGCAGGACTTGCAGAAGTCGTGGTCGCAGTTTCCCTTGCGGAAATACTTTGCCGTTTCTTTGGAATAAAGGAAGGCTTTACCGCAAAAGGATTACTATGCAGTTCGTCAAATGCACGATTTGAAGTGCCCTGACTGTATCCATTTCCATAGCCTTCTGACCTTACATAAGAATCGTTCCTTTTCCCTGGAACATCCCCCTCTAAAAATTCGTCAGGAATCTCTTTCAAGAAACGGCTGGGGGGATTATACTGGGTTTCCCCACGAATCATGCGTGATATTACGTAGGAAATAGTAAGATTGTTCTGCGCTCTCGTTATCGCTACATAGGCAAGTCTTCGTTCTTCCTCAATATCTTCTTCATTTTCGCTATTAATGGTCATATATGAAGGAAATATTCCATCCTCCATACCTACCAGATATACATTGGGGAACTCTAATCCTTTTGCAGAATGGATGGTCATCAACGTAACAGCGCTGACATTCTCATCTAAACTATCAAGGTCAGATACAAGCGCTGTTTCTTCTAAAAACTCTGACAAGCTTCCTTCCGGATTTTCTTCTTCATAAGCCACAATCTTTGAAAACAATTCGTTGATATTTTCCAGACGATCCTCACTATTTTCCTCGTCAGCCTGAATGATTTCTTCCTCATAAGCAGTGTCCGAAAGCACTTCTTTATATACAGCAGCAATCCCCTTTGCATGCAGCGTCTCCCGGAAATGCTCAATCATCTCCGTAAAATGCTTAATCTTTGTTGCAGCCGTCTTTAATCCAGGGATTTCCTCCGCTACACAACATGCTTCATAAAAATCCATATGATTGTCATCGGCAAAATCAACAACCTTCTGAATCGTTGTATCTCCGATACCTCGCTTAGGAACATTGATAATACGCCTTACCTGCAAATCATCCTTTGCATTATCAATCGTTTTTAGGTAAGCAAGTAAATCCTTTACTTCTTTACGGGCATAGAAATTAACACCGCCTACCAGCTTATAAGGAACCCCTTCCCTGACAAGTTGTTCTTCTAATACACGAGACTGGGCGTTGGTTCGATATAAAATTGCATTATCGCCAAATGGAAGAACGCCTCGACTGTTCTTTCTGCACATTTCTGCTACGATTTCCTGTGCTTCTACCAGACCAGAATCATATCGTTTCACCCTTACGAGATCTTCGTCCTCCCGCTCTGTCCAAAGCGCTTTTTCTTTTCTTCCTCTGTTATTGGATATAACAGCATTCGCAGCATTTAATATCGCAGGCGTAGAACGATAATTCTGTTCCAGCTTTACAACCTTTGCGTCCGGGTATATCTTCTCAAAATTAAGAATATTCATGATGTTGGCACCACGAAACTTGTAGATAGACTGATCATCATCACCTACTACACATAGATTTCGATACTTCGCTGCCAACAATCTCACGAGTTCAAACTGCGCTGTATTCGTATCCTGATACTCATCCACCATGATGTATTTAAAACGCTCATGATAGCTATCTAAAACATCTGGACAATCCTTAAAAAGATACACTGTCATTCGAATTAAATCATCAAAATCGAGAGCATTATTATTTCGAAGCTGTTCCTGATATTCTTTGTAGCAGTGAATATACTGCATCTTGCTATAATCTGCTCTGTATTTTTCTTCATACTCAACAGGACCAAGAAGTTCATCCTTGGCTCTTCCAATCTCACGAAGAACCGTCGCTTCTTTAAGCGTCTTCGGATCGATCTGCAATTTCTTCATAACCGCCTTCATCAGGCTCTTAGAATCATCTGTATCATATATTGTAAAATTATTATTATAGCCAATGCGTTCAATATAACGCCTAAGAATTCTTACACAGGTCGAGTGAAAGGTCATTACCCAAACACTTTCTGCGCCAAATCCTACAATTCTATCCACACGATCACGCATCTCCCCTGCCGCTTTATTGGTAAAGGTAATGGCCATAATGTTATAAGGATTCACATCACATTCATCAATTAAATAAGCAATACGGTGCGTAAGCACTCTCGTCTTTCCGGAACCAGCACCAGCAATAATGAGTTCTGGTCCTTCCACATGCATTGCCGCTTCATATTGTTTGTCGTTTAATCCGTCTAAAATACCCATGACTTCCTCAAAATGATACGGACCAAAGGAACTCGTCCCCGTGGCCCGATTAAACAAAGAGACCGGCGATTACTCACCGGTCTCCGCTCACTTCATTACAAATTTATTAGATTAACTTTGTTCCGCAGTTAGGACAGAACTTTGCACCACCTGTGGGCGTTCCACACTCAGGACAGAACTTAGGGGATGCACCACCAGCAACAGGAGCCACGCTAGGTGCGGCAGCAGGTGCTGCTGCAACCTGTGCACCATTCATCTGGTTCATCATCTGCTGGCCCATAGCCATACCCATACTCATCTCCATCATGTTACCAGCAATGTTGCTAGAGCCACCCTGGCCCATACCATCTGCAACTGCAAGCTGCTGATATTTGCTTACATCACCAATCATTGCCTGTGCAGCTGCCTTCTCCTGCATCTTCTTAACTTCTTCAGGATAAGAGAAGCTTTCGATGCGGAAATCACGAATAGAAATACCAATCTTACGCAAATCCATATCGAGATCAGCCTCGATACCCTTTGCAATCTGACCAGCATACATCTGTAAATTGAAGATGTCCTTACCTTCTTTTGCAATCCACTGCATTACGAGCTGATCAAGAGAACCCATAATACGCTGCTTAACATCATCCACAGTAAACATCTGCTTAACACCAGCAAGGGTATCAATCATGGTGGTCATGTCAGCAATCTTAACATTGAAGGTACCAAATGCACGAATCGGCATACCGCCAGGAAGCCCTGCTGCGGGTAAACAGATTGGATTCTTGGTTCCCCACTTGCAAAGAACTTCTTTGGTATTCGCAAATACAACCTCCGCACGAAGGCCTGAGTTGAAGCCAAAACGGAAGCCTGCAAGCGTAGATAAGAAAGGAAGAATCTTACTTTCAATATCAAAACGGCCTTCCTCCTCGAAGATACCTTCGACGCGGCCATTATACATAAATACAGCATCCTGACCAGGGCGAACGATTAAGACAGAACCCTTCTTAATCTCCTTGTTTGTCCATTTCCAGAAAAGGACGCCAGGCGTACTTTCGTTCCATTCAACGACATCATCTAACTGATTTTTAAAAAATCCCATTAATTGGCACCTCCCTCAGAAGTCATACCCATCTCAGCCTTTAATGCAGCAAGTTCAGCGTCTACTGCCATGCTCTTTGCGCCATCGTCATACTTCGTTGCGAGCATATTTACATCACTAGCAACGTTGGTGCTGTTGAGTTCAGCCATAGCGTCAGCTTCGTCAATCTTCTTGTTAATCTTTCTTTCAAGATCATCAAACTTAGATAAGTTATTGGTTGCAGAAGCTGCCCCAGTAAGCTTATTAACCTTCTCCTGGGTCTGTGCAACTTTAATCTTAGCCTTTAATACATCTCTTCTGCTATTTAAGGTTGCGATGTCGGTAGTTAACTTATCATGCATCTCGCGCATCTTCATAGAAGCCTCAGCACATACCATATACTGCTGCTCTAATACACCACGCTTGGACTCTAAATCTGCCTTCTTGTTTAAGAACATCTTTGCTTCAGAATCATTGCCACCTGCAACTGCTTTTCTTGCATATTCGGTCATCTTAGCAATCTCTTCATCGCATGCATCAAGGGAACGCTTTGCAGCCTTCTCTTCTGCCATTACGGAAGCAGTTTCAGCCTTAACCTGTGCAAGGTCATTATTTAAATTACGAAGGTACTGATCGATCATCTTTTCAGGATCCTCCATCTTGTCCAGTAAAGCATTGAAATTGGATGCCATAATGTCCTTAAATCTTGATAAAATACCCATCGTTTTATACCCTCCTTAAGTGTTTAAACTATGTTTTTCCAAAAATAATTGTGCGGCATTTTACCGCAAACAGCTATTATTTATTATACCGAAAAAATATTATGTTTACAAGGAATTACAACTGCTTTGCAAGCACACCTAGAACAATACCCGTTATAATAATCGCGGCACATAGCAGCTTATAGGCAATTCCCTTTTCTTTAAAAATAAACTTTCCTGCCAGAATGGTAACAATGCAGGCGCTCTGCTTGACTAACGTCATAACCGTTACTCTGGAATCTGGGGACTCGTTGGCTAAGAACAATGCGCGGTCGGCGACAATAAACAGAAGGCTTAAAATCCAAATCCAGTAATTTTTTAGCGCCACCTTTATATTTAGCTTTATTCTTCTTACCAGTATATAAAGAAGGTACAAGAGCATCAGGAAAAACATATACCAAAGCTGTACCTTACGGGAAGATATATTGGTCATTAGAAGCTTATCCATGGTGCCTGAAAGGGCATTTAACAGGCAGGAGGCGAAAGTAAACAAAATATACCTGAGTTTGATTTCCTTCTCCTCGCTGCTTTTTCGGAATTTCAGCATAATTAAACCAGTCGCAACGAGAAGCAGCCCAACAACTTGTAGTGGAAATAGTGTTTCTTTAATAATCAAAACACCTAGTAACGTAGCAAAAAGAACTCTGGACAAATCCAGTAGTCCATAAAGGCTTAGCGGAATCTTCTTTATAGCATGGAAAGACGCCATCCACGCTAAAAAGATAATAAAGGATTTTAATGCAATGAAACCAATCTCAGGACCTGTTAATGATAATAATTCTTCTCCCTTTCTAATTCCTATCACTGCATCTGGTAACAAAAGCAGGAAGCCAAAAAGGGTATAGAAAAAAAGCACCTCTATAACAGTGCTTTTTCCCAGTGACTTCTTCTTTACAATTTCTCTTGCGCCCTTAATCAGTCCATAACTAAGGGTTAGCCAAATCCACATACTTATTCCTTGTCTTCTGCCTGTTCCTCTAATAATTCGCCTTCGGCAATTTTCTCTATCTCTGCATCGGTCTTTCGTGCTCTCTGGTAGAGATACATATACATCCAAAGCATAAAAGGAACGATTACGTCACAAATGAACAGTGTATTTCGTACAGTATTCAATTCCGGTTTATTCAGTAAAGTAATAATAAAGGTGGCAATAACCATAAGAGCGAGCAGTATGACGCCAATTAGCGCAATGACCCTAACTGCGCGACTTCTTCCACCAGAAACCATTTCTTTCGTATTTTCCATAGTAAAATCCTATTTCTTTAAAGGACTCTCTCTGTAAATAATATCTTCTCTGGCAGGACCATTACTTACCATCGTGATTGGATAACCAATCTCCTGCTCGATAAACTCAATATACTTACGGCAATTTTCAGGAAGATCCTCATACTTTCTGATGCCCGTAATATCACAATCCCAACCAGGAAGTGTTTTCAGAACAGGCTTTGCCTTTTCAAGCTTATAGGTTACAGGGAAGTCCGTTGTTACTTCGCCATCAATTTCGTAACCTACACAAACGGGAATCTCTTTTAAGTAGCCAAGTACATCAAGAACTGTGAATGCTACATCCGTAGTACCCTGTAATCTGCAACCGTATTTGCTGGCAACGCAGTCAAACCAGCCCATTCTACGAGGACGACCTGTGGTAGCACCATACTCACCACCATCACCACCTCGTCTACGGAGTTCATCTGCCTCATCACCGAAGATTTCAGATACAAATGCACCTGCACCTACTGCGGAAGAATAAGCCTTACATACGGTAATAATCTCTTTGATTTCATAAGGGGGAACGCCTGCACCTACTGCACCATATGCTGCAATGGTATTGGAAGAGGTTACCATAGGATAAATACCATGGTCGGTATCCTTTAATGTACCAAGCTGGCCCTCTAATAATATTGTCTTTCCTTCCTTTAATGCCTTATCCAGGTAGGAAGATACATCACATACATAAGGATCTACAATGTTTCTGTATTCCATTAAGGTCTTAAAGAGTTCCTCTGCATCGATAGCAGGCTTATGATATAAATGCTCTAAAAGAATATTCTTCTGCGCTAAGACGCGGTTAATCTTTTCCTTTAAACGTTCCTCATCATAAAGTTCATTAACCTGGAAACCAATCTTTGCATACTTGTCAGAATAGAAAGGTGCAATACCACTCTTCGTGGAACCAAAGCTAGCCTTTCCAAGTCTTTCCTCTTCATACTCATCGAAAAGAATATGATAAGGCATAACCATCTGCGCTCTATCAGAAATTAAAATCTTAGGCATCGGAACGCCCTTGTCAGTAATGTCCTTTAATTCCTTGAATAAAATGGGAATATTTAAAGCAACACCATTGCCAATTACAGAGGTGGTATGGTCATAAAATGCACCGGAAGGTAACGTATGTAATGCAAATTTACCATACTTGTTCTTAATGGTGTGACCAGCATTCGCTCCACCCTGGAAACGAACGATGATATCAGCATGCTCTGCGAGCATATCGGTAATCTTACCCTTACCTTCATCACCCCAATTGGCACCAACAACAGCTTTAACCATGACTTAAGTCTCCTTATTTCATAAAAAAATACATACCATAGATTCGCAACCGCTACGCTTGTTGCTCATTATATACCCTAGATTCGCAACCGCTTCGCTTGTTGCTCATTAATAGAATGCCACTCTCACCTACGTGGCATTCTATTACATTATACATTGATTTCGGCTTTTGCACCAAGTAAATCCTGGTTTGCGGAAAGAACAGGCTGAACAACGTTAGCGATGTACTTCTCGGTCTGTCTAACAGCACGTCCAACATACTTTTCAGGCTGCATAGATGCCTGTAATTCTTCTAAGCCCATAGGGAACTTATCAGAAGCGGCAATGAGCTCTAACAGATTATTCTCCTTGCCTTCCTTCTTAACATTAGCACCTGCTTCCATAGAAAGGGTACGAATAATTTCATGTAACTCCTGACGATCCCCACCAGCCTTTACACCGTCCATCATGATATTCTCCGTAGCCATGAAAGGAAGTTCAGCCATCATGTGCTTAATGATAACCTTGTCATATACTACAAGACCATCTACTACATTTAAGCAAAGGTCTAACACACCATCGCATGCAAGGAACGCTTCTGCAATAGAAATACGCTTATTTGCAGAATCGTCTAAGGTTCTCTCAAACCACTGAGTAGCAGAGGTAATCGCGGGATTTAACGCATCAATCATAATATAACGGCTAAGGGAAGCAATTCTCTCACTACGCATGGGATTTCTCTTATATGCCATAGCAGAAGAACCAATCTGGCTCTTTTCAAAGGGCTCTTCCACTTCCTTTAAATGCTGTAAAAGACGAATATCATTACTCATCTTGTGTGCGGAAGCAGCAATTCCTGCCAAAATATTACATACTCTGGTATCAACTTTTCTGGAATAAGTCTGACCAGATACAGGATAACACTCCTTAAAGCCCATCTTCTTGGCAATCATAGGATCAATCTTATCGATGGTCTCCTCGTCACCCTTAAAGAGTTCCAAGAAGGAAGCCTGGGTACCAGTCGTACCTTTGGAGCCGAGTAGTTTTAAAGAGTCCTGTACGTAAATAAGATCCTCTAAATCCATCATAAACTCATTTAACCAAAGTGTTGCGCGCTTACCAACCGTGGTAGGCTGTGCTGGCTGAAAATGCGTAAATGCAAGAGTAGGCTGTGCCTTATATTTTTCAGCGAATTTCGCAAGTTCATCAATTACAGAAACCAGCTTTCTCTTGATAACCTTTAATGCCTCGTTCATCACGATAATATCGGTATTATCTCCAACGTAGCAGCTGGTAGCACCAAGGTGAATGATACCCTTAGCTTTGGGACACTGCACACCGTATGCATGCACATGGCTCATAACATCATGACGAACCTTCTTTTCCTGTTCCTTTGCTACATCATAGTTGATATCGTCCTGATGCGCCTTTAACTCATCAATCTGCTCCTGGGTGATATCAAGACCCAGTTCTTTTTCTGTCTCAGCAAGTGCAATCCAAAGTTTTCTCCAGGTACGAAACTTCATATCCTGAGAAAAAATGTACTGCATCTCCTTACTTGCATAACGTTCTGATAAAGGGCTGGTGTAAATATCTGTTGCCATTTTAATTCTTCTCCTTTGGTTTATTCTTCTCTTTCTTTATAGCAAACTTTCGGGATTCCCGTACTTATCAAGCAAAGCATTAATTTCGTTTAAATACTGTGGATAATTCTTCGCAAGCTCCGCAATGCGGTCCTTTGCCGTAATGGCAATCTGCTTATTGTATTCCACCTGATCACGAAGTTTTCCACGTCTTGCATTTAACGCATGTCTGACTTCTACCATCTCTCTGGGATCCACAAGCGCTTCTGCCTGTCTTGTCCAAATCTCTGGATCACCAACACGAAACCTGTGAAGCGTCGCCATTAATTTATCACAATAGCGTTCTAAATCATCTTTAATCTTCTCATCCCGCACACGCTTTTCTGATTCATCATTATAAATCTGCCAGTTCTGTGCAAGGTTCTCCGCGCTGTCAATCTCAAACTTCATATAATAGTAATTCAGAAGATTGGTATTATTCACATAGCGAATCTTCACGGTATTATGTATGGTAATTAGCTTATTCTCTGCCTTACTTAGCCTTTTTAGTTCCCGCCCAGCATCATTATGCTGCACAAACAAAATGGTTAGGGATACGGCGGCCATACCCGCAGCAAGAATATACCCAATCTTCACATCATATTCAAACTGGTACCGCATAAATAGCAAAATACACAGTACAAAGACAAGGGCTACCATTATGATGGTTGCTACCCCTTTGGCATTGCCCAGGGTCATCGTGAGACGCTGTCTTTTGATTCGGTTCGCCTTACGTTCTCTATCTAACTTCTTTAAGTCACGTTTTACCAGAACGCGATAATTCTCTGCTTCTTCAATCTTCTTAATCGCGGATGGAATCTCTTTCTCATACCGCTCCATCACCTTTACAACCTCTTCTGGAATAAAGGTTGACTTACGAAGATTCATCTTGCGATCCTTTTCCAGATTCACAATATGCTCCGCGAGTCCCATAACATCTCGCTTCTCATTAACTGGTAAGGCTTCAATCTCTTCTATGTCTTTTAAAAGACCAGTTACAGCATCATATTCGGCCTGCACAGCATCGCATTTTTCAGCAGATTCTGCCATCTGTCCAAGTGCTTCTAGAACATAGACCGTTCGATGGTCCGCATCAGCAAAATAATCTTCCGCATCCTTTGGAACGACTTCTTCCCACTCTTCCTCGATGCCATCGTCCAAATCGTGGTAGTACCAGTTATCCCATTTCTTTTTTATACGCTTAAAAATGTTCAAACCATTACTCCATTATTTAATCATTTTGGTTCTAAAATCTTCCCTGCAAACACCTGCATGGAAATCCATGGTTCTATAAAAGGCCGTGATACTGCTTCCTTTAAGGCGCTTCATACTGGTTAAATGCTCTAACTCTTCGCTCTTCTCCCAAGCCGCGTCAATGTCCTTAATTTTCTGTTCAAGTCCATCAGATGCTTCATAGCCTCCTGCTATGGAGCTTAAACCACTTAAATACTCTGTATCACTCATATATAGGCGCTTTGCAGCAAGTACCTGAATGAGGTGTTCCTCTTTCTCATCTAATGCATATGCGCTTTCAAAATACCGCGCTGCCTTTTCATATAGAAATAGTCTTCCGTATACCACGCCTAAATTATGATATACCCCTGGAAGCATCTCATCACCCTCCTTTAAGGTTGATAAGAGACGAAGATAAATCTCTTCCGCTAGGGCAAGACGATTGTTCTTTAAGAAATAATCCGCACGCAATTTCTGCTTCTTCGTGTCTGACAGATTACGATTTGCCATAATTAGGCGACAAACCTCATCGATATCTTTTTCAGAAGCATAATGAACTTCTGTAAGCAGCATTCGTACCGTATCGGAAAGACCATGACGTTTATTGGCTTTCAGTTTCTTCGCTAGAGCAATTAAATCGCACTCTTCTGCCATCCATGTAAAAATTTCATCGTCAAAGAAAGGCTCCTCCATAATATAAGCGTTGTTGCAGATGTAATAACACAATTCTTCTATGGAATAAACCTTCACAAAAGCATTTTTAATTGTATAGGGCGTGCCAGCATAACGGCCAACACAGGTAAATACGCGTCCCACAGGATCTCCTATTTATGAATCTAGTATAATTTCTGCTTCCCATTCTTCATTGGTTGCTGGGAAGAATTCTCCAAAGCCCTTATCGGTAACCTTAATATATAACTTCTTCTCAGACCGCATACGCATCTCTAAATGGACACGGGTTGCCTTCGCAGGTCTAACTGGCATACCCGTCAGATAAATCTGCGCCGTCCAAGAATTCTTGCCATCTAATGGCGTAATTATAAAATCAAGCGTATCCACACGGTCCAGAATCAAATCTTTCTCTCTTGCGGTTTCATACCAGTTTTCCCCGGCATCTAGTAGTGCAAGGTAGGCTTCTTCCCCTTCCTTAACGGCTTTCATACCTACATTGGCTTTCACCTTATCTTTTCCAAGAAAGACGGTTTTAGGACCGGGCTTTTCAAAACCAAGCTTTTCTCTAGCACCATAGCAGGCACCTTTTACAAAGAGATTATTTCCACGAAAGACTCTGGCAGACTTTCTTACCATGTATTTTACAGATTCCGGATACCATTCTCCGTCAAAACCTTCACCTATGAGATAAATGGCAGAAATATACTTTCCATCCATTAGTTTGAATAAAATCTGGTAAAACTCCTGATCCATGCGGTGTTTCTTTCCTTCCGGCATGGCCACAAAGTTATCTTCCTTCAAGTTTTCAAACAAATGCTCTTCCATAAGAACCACAATGGGTGTGGTATGGGTATTTTTTCTTAATGTTCTTGCAAATACACCATTCTTGTCCATAGAAAGCACCAGTACATCATGTACAAACAAATCCTGGGACTGTCTAAGCATATACTGATAGGCGCTTTCTGAATAGGACTGATAAAATACCTTTTCCGGATTAATGCGAAGTGTTGCTACCGCATTTTTAAGAACTTCCAAGGTCTCTGCGCTGGCATCAGCTACTGTAATCACAAAAGCATCTACCTTCTCAACCGGTGCAGTAACAGCTAGAAGTCCAATACATTTCTTCAAATAGAGACTGAGTAAGTCAGTAGGATCATAGTCTCTTCCATCAATGGGCGTTGCATTCCCTTCCTTTGCTCTGGAAAGAAGATTTCCTACACACTCTCCCTCGCCGGTCTTATGCGCATTCACAGCGGAGGTTCCAAAGGTCCAAAGATTCTCGCCCTTTTTCTTTCCAATCACAGAAGGAATCGCATAATGCTCTTCTCCCGGCAATTCACTGGCTGTCTGTGGCTCATCTTCACCTGAATAAATATAACCAACCAAAGAAAAATCATCCCCTAAATCAATACCGATTACAGGGCCTTTGGTGGGCTTTGGTGATGCACTTACAAGACTTGTTATAATTTCTCTGTTTAACATACTAATTATCCGATAAACACTTTCTATGAACCGCTAAATACCGTAAACAAACGATCTGCCATAAAACTCTTATGCATATATTCTTCCGTCAGTTTCACGTAGGCAACATCATCCTGAGAATTTCGAACTCTTGCCATATCATTTAAAAGCTTAAAGCGATTCGAAGCATGACTTAACTCCCGTTCACCCACGGAAAGCGTAGCAGATCTGGTAAGCTTCTCCTGTCTTCCATCTTCTTCCGTAATGTAATAGGAAACGTTCTCGCCTTCAAAGAGAACGAAGGAATATGTATAAATACCGGTATATACCTCTGTCATCTCTTCTTTTTTGTATTCCCGATCATGCTCAGCATTCTTTTCAAGGACATAATGCAGAATCACTCTGCTACCAGGCTTGGCATGATACTCAATATATGCTCTATCCTGCATTAAGGTAAGACCCGGTACAAACGATGCAAAGGATAGGAACATCGGAAGACGTACCCCTCGTCCCATAAACTCCTGTGTAAACTGACTAATGAGCTGCTTCTCTGCATCAAATAAGCGCTCTTTTCTTCGAAGAATTTCCTCAGAATGTTTTAGGAATGCAAGCTTGCAGTCATCGCCCAAAGCTTCACCCTGTCTTGCAAAATTCAATACGCGGTCAAAGACCTTACCGTCTACCTTTTCATCCAATGCAAAAGCCTTGTAACATAATCTTTCTAAGAAAGTACGGTCAAGTAATGCATTGGCACCCTTTTCACAGTAGGCCAGATAAATATTTTCTTCGTCATCCAGCGTCGTACCTGTATAGAGAATCTGCATAAGCATCCGTTCAAGCAGTTCTCTGGTATCTAACTCAAAGGCTTCCGCTGCTCGCCATAAATTCTTGAGGTTTGCCGTGGTTCCCTGATCATATTTTAATAAGTAATCTAATACGGCTGCATCGTACTTTCCACGAATAAATAGTGTCTGCGCCATACGTAAAAGTACCAAATCTTCAGCACCGTCTTTACGAACCAACATTCTGTCGAACAGACGAAGGAGAACACGATCACTAAGCATCTCCTGTCCATACTCGTTAATCCACCTATATGCTTCCTCATAATAGCCTCTTGCTACCAATATATGCACGCAGGTCTCATAGTCTACGGCACTTAATTCGGCAGGTCTAACAAGAAGCATGAGTTCATCGATGTCTTCCCACTCGTCCTTCTCAAAGAAATAACGTAATAGCATCATCAGAAGTTCTCTTCTGTATTCTTCCGTAATCGCCGGATTGTGAATTAGGAACTGCAATGCGGATAAATTATAATTCGTCACACCACTTTGCTCTACTGCCTCTTCACTTCTGTAAAGGCAAAGCATAAGATCCAAATTGGCATTCATCATCGCCATATATTCATAGCGAAGATCCGGAATCATCCTGCGCTTTGTATATAGTGTTTCATCGATAAACCGATTGCCATCCGCATCCTCCAAAAAGATTTCAGATGCGGCCCCAACAACACTAATCTGTACTGTATTTCTAAATACCGGGGTTACAACCTCTTCTTTCAAATGCGCATAATGAACCACTACCGCATTAATATTCGGTACATGAATCGTCAGTTCGTAAGTAAATATTAACTCAGCATAAGCCGATGCAAATTCAGGCTCTGTTAACAGGCGGCTTGCAAACTGTTCGTAAATATACGCCAGGTTATCTGAAATACGACGTTTCAATAACTGTTCTCTGGCAAACGTTTCAATTACTGGAAGATAATCTTCGTAAATTTCCTTATACTCTTTACCATGCTTTAACACATTGGAATATAAGAAAGCACTGCGATCATAATCCAAATTGTTACGATATGCAAAATACATAAGAATCAGCTTAGGAAGCTTTCCTTCATAAGCCAAATCAATACTCAGCATAAAGTACTCATATAGGCCATTGATTCGTAGTTCCTGCTCTACACCCTTCTGGAACCATTTAAAATACTCGTTACCAATCTTATTGCCGCGCATCAAAAGGTTACAAATAGCGGATAGCGTATCGTCTTTTTTATCCAGCGCATAAGCGCCACATAACAGTTTGCACAGGCGATCAGAATATACCTTAACGCTTTCTGCCAGAAAGACCATACGACTGCGAATATCCTTCTGCAAAATCTGATGCTTATAAGCAAAATGTAAAACAGAAAGAGAAAAATCACTCAGTTCTGTTAGCAGCGTGGGTTTCTTTAATAGAATGTCATAAGCTTCCATGTAAAGAATTGGACTATTGGCCCCTTCTCTGCAAACACGCTTTAAGAAATCATACGCACGTTCTTCATTCTCCTGGTATATCGGACATGTCTTATAGTGGAAATAAGCCAGATTCCAGGATGCCTGATCCTGCATATATAAATCTTCAATTCTGGTAATATAACTGCTAAGAATTTCCGGATTCTTCTCAATCAGACTCTTAAGGTAGTAATAGTAAGCGTGATTTACTACTGGCTCTACGCCGGTCTCTAAAAGAAGATAAACACGGTCTAAAAGTTCCTGTGCTTCATCATACTTCTTCTCAGAAATTGCAAGGTGCGCTTCGTACAGAAAATAAATTACCTCTTCATCGCTAAAATGCTTTCCCCTTGCTAAAATCTCTCTACATTCTCTGAGCCACTGAATCTTACTCATCTTAGAGAGCTGGTATTCTATAAAGAGTTTGGTAATCTTAATGCTATAAAGATTTCCAATACTGCTATGGTAACGCTCCTCTTCACCTGTATTGATGATGACAGGAATGATTAATTCAGAAGCAAAACTCTTAATACGGATAGCACCCTCATTACGTCCCTTATGTAAAAAAGCAGGATTAATGTAGTAAGGAATTTGAATCAAATTCTCATCCTTAAATACATTGCCATTCTCATAACCTAAATCTTCAACCTGAATAAAGCTGCCTTCTGAACTAATATGAAAGCCATCAAATCCCCAACCGTCTTTAACAAGACCAAACTGGTACAGTTTTGTTTCCTTCGGAGCAACCATCTCAATTCTATGTTCATCAGAAAGAAAACGTACCGCAGACTTCTTCTTGGTAAGTTGCAGAAAACTCTCTACATTCAAAGGATTATGCTCACCCTGTGAAAGGCCTTCATATACAGTTTTATAGTGGGCATCATTGCCAGAAAGTAGTTCTACAAAGTTCTTTTGATAGAAGACATCTACCGCTTCCTGCCAGGAAGACTTTGCAAGATTGGCAAATAAGAATAAATTCCGAATAGGACCAATAGAAGAATCTAAGGATTCCTTATATACAGTAACCTTATAGGGCAGGGTGTATTCTCCATAATTGGTAATAATTTGGAACACCCCTTCAACGCACTCGCCCTCTTTCAAACCAACTGCACTATACTGAAAGAAAATGGTACGAGTCATTCCCTTAATCTCCGCGGTATTAATCGTCATACGAAGATCAGAGGCTGTCACTGCACCCTCAATAGAAAGATCGTGTTCACCACGAATCTTGAAGCTGTCAACAATCGTATCCCCAGCATTAACAGAAATCTCTACCATCTCTGGCTGAAAAGTAAGACAAGGATTATGCGGCAAAATACTTTCTTTATCACGAAGCATTTTTTCTAATAAATTCGCCATATCCGTCTCCTTTCCATAACTATATTCTGCACCGTAAAATAGGGGCACGCAGACTAGTATAGTATATCATTTTTTAGGGGGCTGAACAAATGAAAAAGCATAAAAAAAGCAGGATAACTTGTATCCTGCTTTTGTGGATTTTAGTAAACCTTTTCGTCAGTTACTTTCCAGAAATTCGTTTCCCAACGCTTTGCATTATAACCATAGTTACATACAGGCTCAGCATAAATCTTGGCATGTACCTTATCTGCTCTTCCATCAAACTTTAACTGAAGATCAAAATGGATATTTTCAAACTGATTACCACTTGCATCTGTTCCACGTACGGTTCTTAGATGACTCAACTTATCATAGTAAGTCCATATCGGGTCACTTGATGAAATGTTACTGTTATATCCATCAGCATATACGATAATCAGATTATCCTGTGTATCAAAGGACATACAATGCTGCTTCATCTGGAAACAAGGTCCCTGAATACTATTATCGTTACTGGTCTTTGTTCCGGTTGTAGCAATACCTGGCTGTTTAGGAATACTTGTAATCGCAACACTCTTCATTACATAATTATCTTCGGAGCCACCATTGTTTTCATTACAGTACCAGAAGTTTATGGTAGACTCAGATAATTTAACAGCGTTAATATCAATACCCTGTACAATAATGTAGTCCTTTCGAAGACTTGGGCTTTCCTGGGATACGACAGGATGGAAGAATCCAACATTATCTGTACCAATCATTACATCCTTAAAACTAAGCACAATCTTTTTATTATCTGCTGCAACACCAGACGTTGCTACTGCTGTAACCACAAAGTTACCAGTAATCTTATTGGTGTTATTCGCAGTCGTCGTAGGCTTAAGTGAACCAGCAGTTGTTAAAGTAAAATATGCTGAATTTGCCGTATTGGTGGGATCCTTCCACTCATAGGTAAATCCCGTACCCGTATAATCCACAAGGTTATAATCCTTACAACGAAGAACATCGATATAAATATCACCCTCATCGTCGTTATCATTATTCTTGCCCATGGAACCACCAATGTCATTACGAAGATAAACATCTTTTGTGGCAATATACTCACGTGTACCATTGTTCATTGACACACTAATTGTCACCCTACTGGAATCATCAAAATGGCTCATATCCAACTGAATATTGTTAACATATTCACCCATGAGCTGCTCAGTACCAGGAGCACCATCAGTATACTTGGTCATATACAAGTAACCAAACTCATCATATCTTGCACCATCCATATCATCTTTTAGCACAAAATTATAAGAAATTGACTTCTTGCCAGTAGCTTCATCCTTCTCTGACCATTCGATAGTAAACTTTTCTCCGACATTAACGTTCTTTACCTTAAATGGATCAGACTTAGGATCATTCTGCACACGGGAAGGCATATCATCAACTTGATTATTAACCGCAACCGAAACCTGTGCATCAATTAATAATTCCTCCAGCTGCTGAATAATCTGCTGTGCTTCTGTCTGCAACTTTACATCACCAGAATCCTTTACATATAATCTTTGTGAAAAAATCATAAATGCAGAAATCTGTGCAAACATAATCATAAACACAGCCATTGCAATGATCAATTCGACCAAACTGTACCCTTTGTTATTTTTCATAGAATCACTCCCCTATTAGTCCACTGTAAAGAATCTGCTCTTTACATGCTTTCCAGTATCTAAATAAAACAATACTTGACTATGCTTTTTTCTACGAGTAAATGTAATTCTTGCAGGTCCAGTAGAAGTACTACTAACAGAACCATCGGAATTAAATATATACTCTACAGTTCCAGAAAAGGCGGACCCACCAACAGTATTTTTCAGTGCTTCGCAGGTTGCATCAAAATGAACTTCCTGCATGCCATTACAGATGGACTCTTTATCACCATCTCCAATCTTTCCCCAAAGTGTACCATCTGCATCAAGTTCCAAAGTCAGCTTTCCTTTCGTCTGCCCCTTTGCCATAGATACGGTACGTGCTTTATTAAATAAAGCATCTAATTTATTGGCAGAATTATCTACGTTCGCACCATGAATTAGCGTTAGTGAAACTGTAACCATTGCAATAAGTATTGCAGAAATGGCAATTACAACCAATAACTCAATGAGAGAAAAACCGCGATCATCATTCAAAACTTTTTTCACTTAATTCCCCTCCTTAATCCTTAATCCAGTTACGATAAGTAATATAGTTGTTAGAAGGATCATCACCAGAAGCAAGGCAACCAAAAACTCCAGCAATGATATTATCTGCATCATAAGCTAAAAGATAGCCAAAAGGTAAAATATTCTGTTTGCTAGTCTTATCATATACATAGTATCTTTCAGAATCCTGTTCCATAAATACTTCATATCTAGCAGAATCTAACAAACATTTATCGACAAATTCAAGCCACTCTTTTTCATCCTTAAATTTCTCAACTCTAAAAGCTGGCGCATCATTACTATTACTACTAGTATATTTTGTATTCGTAAACTCAAATTTAAACACGTCTACTTCAACAGAAGTCGTTGTTCCCCCAACAGTAACCTGTTTCGTCTGCTTTCCTGAATATGTCTTATTAAGTGTAACCATCGGGAACTGATTATGATTAGGCTGGAAAGTTGTATAATATGCCGCATCATAATTCTTCTTTAGCATATGTCCAGTAAATGCATCGTTATTCGGTGCAGAAGAATCCTGATAAATATGCCACTTTGTAATAATCGTACAATCCTGGAAATCACCACCGTGAGACTGATAATCTTTCTTGGTATATAAAATGGTCAAAGAATCCCTTAAATCACCTTCGTGAAGTACAGTACTTCCACCATTACCAAAATTATATTTTATTCCAGCAATAGCCGTATCCTGCTTCTTATCATAGTTCGTCTGATCAATGAACGGAGACATATCTACACGCTGTCCATACCACTTACCGTCAGAAGGATGATGAACATAATAATCTGCATAAAGAAGCCCCGTCATACCAGGTGTATTGGTTAACTTTGTATCATCTGCTTCATCCCACTCTGTTGGTAACGCTCTCCAGTCATCTTCAGAAAGAGCACCTGTGGAAATATTTGCTTTTCCAATGATATTCTTATCGCTGGCATATACCTCGCCATATACCTTTACGGATCCGGTTACTGATAAGAAGCAACCATCATTAACGATAATATTACCAAAAACAGCAATATTACCAGCAATATTAAGCGAGGTCTGATCCTGTAAAACAATATCACCTACAAAGATTGCATAGGGAGAAGTAATCGTAGCAGTTCCTACACGCTGTGCTGTTCCATGAATCCACACTGATGCATACTGAGCAGCCTGCGAAGCGCTTGTATACTTATGAGGATTTCCCGCAAAGTTCTTTGTTGTCTTAAAATATCTATTGATTACATTTTTATTCTCTAAGTACAAATTTCCTTCAAAAACCTGGCTACCAGACCATACATCCAAATAATCATCAGAAATAATAGAAAATTCATTAATACTTAAATTTCCCTGTGGCTTAGTAATAAAATTAAGACAAATATCTGTCGTTATTGTATTGGTAAAATCACCATCCACAGAATCTGTTGTAATTTTTACATCGTGATAAATAATACCTTTTTTTGCTACACTAACCTTTTTTGTATCACTGGTAACAGTAACTGTACACCCCTCAGACTTTGTACGAACGCAAAGATCCGCAAGCTTACTAGGGTCATAAGTTGAACCAGTAATTCCTGTTGCAAGTTTAATTTTATTAATAGAGGCATCAATAGAAGAAGTAGATGCATCTGTTGCCATCTGCTGCAGAGTAACGGCTATTTCATCAAGTGCCATTTCATCTGTATAGAAGTTATCCGTAGACTTCTGACGAACTACTTTTGTAAGGTAATTCATATAAGCCATATACATTAAAGATGTCGCTAAAATGCCAAGAAAAGTAATCGTAATTAACACGGTTACCATAGCTACACCCTTATTATTTTCTTTTTTTCTCTTGAAAATTTGGAATAATTTCATCGATTCACCCACCCCTGTTATCTGTTACGAATTGCGGTCTTGTATGACGCAATAGCCTTTGTTGTTCCATTTAATACATCAGTGGCATGTACTGCACTTGCATCGTCTTCGTGTTCGTACACAGTAACATAAGCCAGATAAGGGAAGAATTTATCCCCATTTGTTGCTGCCATAGGATAAAATCCAACAGTCACATCAAAAGCCTTACCACTTTCAACAACATTATAAAATGTCAAAATTGTACAAATCTTTGAAGAATCCTGAAAAACAAACAATCCACGTTCAAAAGAAGAGCCAACGCCAACTGTTACATAATGGTTTAACATACAGTTTGCCTGCACTTTTACCTGCGCTTCATAAAGTTTTGTAATATTCTCAGGCTTATTTAAATCTTTAGCCGGAATTCCATTAACATTATTTATTGCTACACTTGTCATTATTCCGCTTAAATCAAATTTTCTACCAACTGTATCGCCAGCGGTAGCCCCACTAAACTTAACAACATTAAATGCGCCATCATTTACAGTAGAAAACATCGTTCTATGTCCAATGGTACCAGAGGTTCCCTCAACAGCTGCCAGTGTGTTTAAAACATCATCATACGTTTTATCAGCAAGGCCTTCTATGATAGACTGTGCTGCATCATTCGCTGCCATTCTAACTCTAGCCTTTGTATTCAGTTCTTCGGAGAGTGTCATACTTCTAAAAATAGGTCCGATGCAAAGGGCTAATACCGTCATCGCAATCAAAATCTCGACAAGAGACAGACCACCGTTTTCTCTTAAAATACGCTTCATCTTTTCCATACACCTCTCCTTCATATCTCGCTTCAAATAAATATACTCATTCTTTTATAAAAAAACCATGGATTGACTCTTTTATAAAAGAATGAACCTTAGCCTCTCTTACGAGAGGCTAAAATTCATTAAATTAATTAATGCTCTTCTTCAATAATTTCTTCGATAATCTCAGTAAGAATTTCAAGATCTTCTTCGGTTGCATTGTAGTCCTGTTCCTTAGGTCCGAAGATACCATCACCTTCTGGTCCATATACATTACCACGGCCATAGGTTCCGTCTACATCAACCTTCCAATCCTTCTCAACAACCCAGTTATAAGGCTCAAGTTTACGTGTTTCATCATTTTCATCAATGATTGCGAACTGCGTGAGCATAAAGGTTCCCTTAATGGTACCTGTCTCTTCATCAAACTCTGCGGTGAAGGAAGGATAAGTCATAGGATCAGCCATCTCCATAAAGTGTGCAAGAAGATACTTAAACCCAGGGTAATAAGTTCGGTAGGAAACAAGCGTATCGTTGGTTACAGCAAACATACCCGTATCAATACCTTCCGATGCGATAGGCGTTTCAATCTTGTCGCCAAATGCAACATCATTGAAAACTACAGGAACATTTGCTCTGTAGTGCGCACCATTAGGAAGACCTTCGTAACTCATTAATGTAATGGTATCATCTGCATTCTGCGCAAGATCTCTTTCACCCTCTCCTGCAAGACTAACAAGAGCAGGAAGAATACCAAAGCCATGAAGAATCTCATACTCAACGTAGCCCTCCATTGTTTCCGGAACGTGACATCCATATTCCGTATCAAGAAGCATTAATGTTGTGTTCTCGTCTGCAATATCAGCAGGGAACTTCTTTACAATTTCTGCAATCTCAGTATCGTATCTCTCGGTTTCATCCAAATAGAATTTACGATTTAAATCCATTTCATGAAGTCGATTATACTCAGCTTCTAATTCCTGGCATCTGGTATTAATTGCTGCAGTATCTTCTTTTGCCTGTTTTGAGAATAAAACATAAGGAAGTACAATAACTGCAATAATACCGAGTACAATCAGAATAACTTTCTCATTATCTTTCATTATTCTGCACCTCCTTCTTCAACATCTGTAGTTTCTTCAGTAACAGGCTGATCAAGCGTAAAGGTTACAGTATAAGTAATCTGACACTGTTCCTGACGATAATAATTTGCATACTGTTCATCGATATCTTCATCGATTCCAAAAGATACTATTTTACCTTCTTTACCGTTCTGGCTTTCCTGTCTTGCATAGATAAAATTACCCTCTTCATCCATATCAATGATGAATACAATTCTTTCTTCCTCGGTAAAACTAGGAATATCAAAATTGTTAAGATAATCAAAAGACTGAAGTGTGATAATTGCGTCCGCTACTTCATTCTTCGCAGGCATATGCCAACCAGTCTTAAGTTCCATAGTCACTTCACCATTCTCTGCCGTGAAGTTTGTAACATAGGTTTCATAAGGCATTGCCTTCTCCATGTCTTCCACAAGAGTAAGGAGTAACTCATTGTTGTTATGAGAAGAAGCGTCGAATTCCGTTACAATAGCATGCTTAGCTTTTGCAAGTTCATAAGCATCATTAATCTCTACAATATCGTGAATTCTATCGATCTGTGCCTGCCATTCAATTTCTCTATCAGTTGCCTTCTTCTTATCAAGAGCGATCTTAACATTGAAGATTGCACTTCCAAGGAAAGCGATGCCCAAAATAATTAACCCTACTGTCGTAATCTGTTTAGAGTCAACAGTCACACCAGCGCTACCTGCACCTGCTTCTGCATCAAAGCCAAGAGGCGCAATACAAGCACCGATATTTGCAAGATATCTAAGAACTTCTTCTGCAGTTAACGACGCAGCACCCTTTACAGATACACCTTCAAGGGACTGGAAGTGATGTACTTCTGCTCCTAAAATAGCCTGTAAGTTCTTTTCAATACCAGCGATTGCAGAACCTTCACCGAAGATACGGATATTCTGAAGAACATCTCCCGCATTCTTCGTTCTGTGGTACTCAACGATACGTGCAATACCATTAACGAGGCTATCGATGGACTTCGCATATTCATCAGCAGTTACGTGCTGGTCAAGAAGCATTTCGTTAGAGAGAAGGGTCTTTGCGTCCTTTTCAGAAATCTTCTTAACGTCCATAAGTGCAGAGATAACACCTGTTCTACCAATAGGTACAGATCTCTGTAATACCAAGGTCTTACCTCTCATTACGTTAACGAAGGTTATATCATTTTCAATCTGAAGAACTAAATCTACGGAACCAGGCTGCATCTGCATAGAAAGCAACTGGATAACAGAGTTACCATAGTAATCAATTGCAACAACATTGTAATGAAGTTCTTCCGCTAATTCCATATAACAACGAACAAGATCAGCAGGTGCTGCAACAGCATTAACTCTTGTCTTGTGTCCTTCCTCATCGTTAAAGTCTTCCAAAACAGAGTATGCGAAGCAATAATCACCAGAGTTACTCATAGGGAAATATTCACTAGAGTTCGTCTGTAAAATTGATTTTAACTTCTTTTCGTTCTTGTTGTAAGGAATAATAACATCCTTACTTGCAATCTTCTTACTGGTAATCGTGAAGATTACATCTTTTGTAGTGAAATTACGTCCAAATGTTGCCTGTCTGATCTGCTCTGCAAGACCAACGACGTCATTCAGATAACCATCCTGAATTGCATTATCAGGAGTAGGTATTTCAGCTGCGTTGCTTAGGACAACTGTCTTTCCATTGTACATAACTTCCGCAACACGAATTGCGTCATTACCGACATAGATTGACAAAACTTTTTTTGATGCCATCCTACTGCTCCCCTTTCATGAGAAATCATTTTATTAATAAATCCGTAAGGACGGAATTATTTCAAACTAACACTGAACTTGCTTACTGCATTGAAGATGGTAATACCCACTTCACATACAACTCAACAAGCCTATCGCCCCAAATCATAATGATAATGCCTGCCGCTGATAAATATGGTCCGAAAGCAAGCATTCTTTCCTTCTTTGATACAGCCATAATAACGCTATGGATAATAGCTCCCAGAATACAGCCAAATACCATAACAAGGACAATCTTCTTCCACCCGAGAAAAAAGCCAAGTGCCGCCATCAATTTGATGTCTCCACCACCCATTCCTTTTCCTTTTGTAGCAAGCGCAATAAGCAAAAACAAACCACTTACGCAGACTGCGCCAATCAGGTATTCATACCACCTGTTTCTATCAAAGAACAGTCTTAGTACTCCAATTCCTACAATGAACAGATTGATCTGTGGTGGAATCTCATATGTGAACCCATCAACCACTGACAGACTTAACAGCGCGCTAGCAACCAACAGGTTTAATATCACTAAAAGCGACTCTTCACTAAAGGTCCATATCGCCATCCACAAAACCATATTAGCTAAGGTTGTCCAAAACGTTAATGGGCACAATATCTTTATGTCTTTTAATATAAAATGCTGCGCCATCGATGCTGAGAATATTCCCGTTACCACACTGCCAAGCAATATCGAACCTATAATCAATCCTTCTGGCATGGCAGAACTCTCCTAAAAATGGCATAATACGGCATAGAAACCCATATATGAGACATTATAACAAAACATTTTTGTATCGTCCACGAAAATTTGTACTTTTTTCACAAAAAAAGCAGAATTTTGACATTTTTAATAATTGTTTTAGTTCAGTTTGGTTATTTTTTATAATAACTATTCCATCTTTTAACAAAGATTTATTTTTAACAATCAACTTATTTTCTATGTTAATATAGTAATGTATGCCCTACTTGGTCAAAACTATTTTTAATCATTTATTTCGGAGTTTTATTATGAAATCATTTTTCCCAACCAAAAATAACAATATAAACGTCCTCAAAAAAGACACCAAAAAATTTTATCCGCTTATAGCTATGGTGCTTACCGCTTTTACTTATTGTTTATGTTTATGTTTTCTTAAAGTCATCGGCTATGGCAACAACACAATTCTACAAAGTGATTTGCTAGCACAATATGTTAGTTTTCTCGAAATGTTCAAGCAACTTCTCATTGGCAAGAACTCTCTTTGGTACACCTTTTCAGAGTATCTAGGAAGTGGTGCCATCCTTACATATGCATATTACACGCTAAACCCCCTTAATCTACTACTGCTTATTCCTGGAACTAATCCCGCAACAATCATTATGATTATTATAATCATTAAGATTAGTCTAATAGGTTATACTACAGAATATTTTTTACAAAAAGGATTAAGTCTCTCTTCGCCATATACAATTCTCTTTTCTATGTGTTTTGCACTTAATGGTTTTGTTGCAACACTTGCATACCATTTAATGTGGTTAGATGCCATATATATGACACCCATTATCATTTATCTTATAATGCGCTTTGTCAAAACCGGAAAGTGGCTTTCTTTGGTTCCTGCATACGCATTTCTGTTCATCACAAACTTCTATATGGCATTCATTGTCGGTATTTTTTCAGGAATCGTTTTCCTTTTATATACAATTTATACAAACAATAAACTTTCAACCCATAAAGAAAAAATCTCCAGAATCGCCAAAAAATCACTTACATTCCTGTTTAGTGTATTATTAGCGGCCGGACTTTGCTCCGCTATTTTAATTCCATGTGCTTGTTTTCTATTTAGCCATATAGCCGAAGATAATGTGTCTTTTAAAGAACTTACTGTCTATATTCCAGAACTACTTAATACTTTATTTGTAGGACAAACTAGTTCGCTTGACAATAGCCTTCCTTTTTTATATTCAGGTCTTCCCGTCTTATTATTGGTTCCCTTTTACTTCCTAAACAATAATCGTAGAAAAAAAGAAAAAATATATGTTGGAATCTTACTATTATTCTATTTTATTTCAATGTTACTTCTTCCTCTATATAAATTTTTACATGCTTTTGATTATCCTAATTTTTATGCTTTTAGATTCTCATATGTTATTTCTTTTATTCTCGTATGCATTGCCGCTAAAGAACACGAGGATAATTGCCGTATAAATCGACGTAACTTAGCCCTTTATATCATTGCGTTAATTGTTCTTTACTCCGCACTAATCCCCATTAAGAACATCATTCGATATGAACAACCAGTTAATACAAATTTTTTATTATGTATAAATGCTCTTTTATTAGTGGCATGGTGGTTTTTACTCTGTTTATTCCCAAAAACAACCAAAAAAATACTTCATACTGTACTTGTTTTCTGTTTAATTATTATAGAATTAAGTATTAATGGATATTTGTGCGCTTTTAAAGGAGAAAATCTATGTGCCGAAGAAAAATATAACGCATGGATTGAGGATGAGGGGAATCTAGTAAAAGAACTAGCTCCGAAAAACAATGAATTCTATCGAATTCTAATAGCAAATGATTTCACATATAATAGTGCCTGTTTGTTTGACATAGCTTCCTTTAACACATTTTCTTCATCTGATGACTATACGCTCAGAATGCTATTAAACAAACTCGGCTTTTCTGTATCTAATAGATGTCTCGAATCATCTGGTTCAACACCAATAACAGAAATGCTTCTGGGGGTGCGATATAATGTTACAGTACCAAGTACTTCAGATGAAGTTAGTTATTCCGCGCACACAACATATACAGAAAATCCCTATGCATTATCTTTAGGATATATGGTTAGCCCTCTCATTATGAACTACGAAAGCACCAATAATCCTTTCGACAATCAAACAAATCTTGTTAAATTGCTCACGGGGAAAAATTACAAACTATATGAAGCGCCTGAAAATGTTACAGAATATGGAGAAAACGTTGAGATCATTCGCGTTGTGGACGGACTGGCATTTCATAGAATCTCTACAGATATAATGGATGGTGGATATTATTATAATGTACCCCATATCGAAGGAAAGACATTTATGGCTGCATTCCCTACAGATACACCTACATACGGAAGGTATTCACCCTTGCTGAATGGTACTGTAACTGGTGTAGGGGATCTTCAATTAATGTCATGCGGCGGAATAATCACAGCAACGATTGCCGGGAACAATAATGATCAAGAGCTAATTTGTGTTTATTTTAACAGTTCTGTTAATGATTACGAATATAAAAATGCTTATTTTACTTATTATTTATGCGATAGTATTGAAGATGTATATAATGATTTAAGTCAAAACCAATTAAATATAACAAATTTCTCCGATGATAGAATTGAAGGAAATGTAACATCAACCAAAGACAGAAACGTTTTATTTTTATCTATTCCATATGATGATTCCTGGACAGTCACTATAGATGGTACACCATCAACCGTATATAAAGCATTAGAAGACGCGTTCTGTTGCGTTGTGCTACCAGAGGAAGGTGAACATCATATCGTCTTAGAATACAAAGCTGCTGGAGCTGAAACAGGTCAATTAATCAGTATTGTATCATTATCAGTCTATATACTTGCAATACTCTATAATGCAGTAACCCATAAAAAGAAAACGCAGAAATCAAAATAATTTCACTAAAAAAGCAAATCATCAAGATTTGCTTTTTTAATTCATACAAATTGTAATTTCTTTTTTTCCTTTGCACACTCTGACAGATACATATTAATGAGGGTTTGATACGGTATTCCAGATTCATCAGCCATATTTTTAAAATACAAAACTGTACTTTCATCTAATCTAATTGTAACCTGCTGTTTCTTTGAAATATAAGGGTTTTTCCTCGGATTAAGTTTTTCAATATCATATTCTTCTCTCATATCATCACCATCTTCCAGTAATCTTTTCATATTGCTTTGACTCATGTTTTGTTGCCATTCTAGCAGAAATAATCCTTATTACCTCATCCTCACCTCTAACACAGTGGCAAACAATCAATAGTCTAGCGCTGTCACTAAATCCAATAATATTAAATCGTTCCTCCTTTTCATCTGAATGATCTGGGTCATCAAACACGATTGCATTTTCATCATAAAATACTGTGCTTGCTTCTTCAAAACTCACACCATGTTTATAAATATTAGTTTCAGCTTTATCAATATTCCAATCAAACTTCATAATTACATTGTACTTACATCATGGAATATTGTCAAACAAAAAAACGCTGTAGCACAAGCTACAGCGTTTTTAACATCTTAACTAGTAAATTAGTTTACAGAGATAATGTTGGTACCATTCTTACCCTTCTTACCTGTGGAATCAGTACCAGGGATCCATGCCTTGTAGTTACCATCAGTGGTCTGCTCGCAAGATACACCGCCTGCCTTTGCGCCAGAAGACTTGAGCTGATCCTTAATGGTACCAGATGCACATCCCATGGTCTCCCAGAAAGCCTTACCAAAATCATCAGTATTGCTAATGGTATCAGCATCACATGCAGAAGCAAGAGCAGTAGGACCATTTACAGAAGCCATAGCAGATACATCAGCTTCAGCAGTAGATAATGCCTTAACTACAGCATCGCACATTTCAAGGTCAGAGGAAACCTTAGCTTTCTCAAGCTGCTTGATTAAGTTAGGGGCAAGTACACCTACTAAGATTGCCATAATAGCAATAACGATGATGAGTTCCACGAGGGAAAAACCTTTGTTGTTCTTCATTTTACATTCTCCTTTGTTTTTTTATTTGCTACCATACGTAGCACCTTATTAAGATAGTTACATATTATCATACAGACGCAATACTGTAAATAAATAGTTCACAAATTATTCATTTTTTAATTCATTTTAGTTTATGCACAATAATTTTAATCTTAATAAGAATAATCAAATATCTCCCAGCAATTCTAAAAAGTTTATTTTATGTATTAAACTGGCAAAAAGCAAAAAATTCTCCATCTATTTCATTGTAAGAATAAACCAGCATCTTATACCTAAAATAAAAACGGGCGCATCGAAGTGCGCCCAATCTTTCTTCTCTTTATGCAATACTGTCGTACAGTGTGAACATAGGAGTTAAAATTGCTAGTACTAAATAACCAACAACTACCGCCATAACGATGATAATCGCCGGTTCCATAATGGTCATCATCTGCTCAGTAGCAAGTTGAACGTCATCTTCATAGTAGGTCGCTACGTTCTCAAGCATTGCTTCGATATTACCTGTTTCCTCACCGATAGATACCATATGCACAACCATATCCGGGAATAAGCCACAGGTCTTTAAAGGTCTTGAAAGAGGTACACCTCGCATAACCTGATCTCTAGCCTCCTTCATCGCTTTCTTGTACATGGTATTTTCCATACTTCTACCCGTAATTTCGAGAGCATCGGTCATCGCAACACCAGCTGCTAAAAGCGTACATAAGGTACGGCCAAGACGAGCGCAGGCAGACTTGGTTTTAACAGGTCCAATACCAGGAAGTTTAATAGCAAGGGCGGATAATGTCTCTTTACCAGCATCCGTGGTCTTCCAAACTTTCACAGCCGAAACAATCGCGACAACAATTATAATCAGCAGCCACCACCACTTTCGCATGAAGTTCGACATATTAACAATGGACATTGTAATTGCAGGAAGTTCAGTACCAAGGTCGGTGAACATATCCATAAAGGTAGGGATAACGAATAACATTACAACCGCAATAACGGCAATCATAACAACAACTAAGATGATAGGATATGTTACTGCTTTCTTTACCGCAGAAGCAAGGGCAGCTTCTTTCTCAAACTGGATGGACATACGATTAAATGCTACGTCCAAACTACCGGATGCTTCACCTGCTTCAACCATGTTGATCAGCATCTCAGGGAAGATACCGCTTCTCTTCTTCATTGCCTTTGCAAGAGATTCACCCTTACTAATATCCGTATGTACCGCCTTGATACCAGCTGCTAACGCAGGGTTCTCGGTCTGGGTTCCAAGCATATAGAAAGAGTCTACTACTGATACACCCGCTTTGTTAATTGCCTCAAACTGATGGCAAAATACGGAATAATCACGTGCCTTAATCTTCTTCGCTCTACCAAGGCTAAATCCCTTCTTAAGACCGGTTGCTTCCTCACAGGAAATTACCGTGTTCTTATCAGCCTTTAACATAGAAATCGCTGCATCTCTTGTTTTAGCGTCTATGTGTCCCTTCTTCTCTTTTCCGGAAGGGGTCATAACCTTATACGCAAACTGTGCCATATCTACCCACCTTTTCTTTATTATTTAAGCTTTCCGCTTATAAATACAATTTAGTTAATATTATGCCTGCTGCTCAGCCTGTTCTGCAACCGTCATCTGGTTAGCTTCGGTCTGGGCATCCATATCATATGCTACACGAACCATCTCAGCAATAGAGGTTGTTCCCTCTAAAACATTTCTTGCACCGGACATCTGTAAGGTATTCATACCTTCCTGTACAGCAGTGTTCTCAATAATCTCTGCAGTAACCGTATCATGAAGGACACGACGAATATTTGCAGAAATAGGCATAATCTCATAAATAGCCTTTCTGCCCTTATATCCAGTACCACAGGAATCACAGCCAACAGGTTCATATACCATAATATCTTCTGCGCCCGTATATTTTAATAACGTCTTCTCCTGCGGTGTAGCTACATGCGCCTGCTTACACTTCGGACATAATCTTCTAACTAGACGCTGTGCAATAATACCTACAACCGCATCACCAATCATATAAGGTTCTACACCCATATCGATAAGACGGGTAATGGATGCAGACGTTGAGTTTGTATGAAGTGTAGAGATAACAAGGTGACCCGTAATGGATGCCTGTACCGCAATCTGCGCAGTCTCACCGTCTCGAATCTCACCGATCATGATGATATCCGGGTCTTGTCGTAAGATAGAACGAAGCGCAGAAGCAAAGGTAAGACCAGCCTTTACATTAACCTGTACCTGGTTAATACCTGCAATATTTGCTTCGACAGGGTCTTCTACAGTAATAATATTTACATCAGGCTTGTTAAGCTCATTAAGTACGGTATAGCAGGTGGTAGACTTACCGGAACCAGTAGGACCAGTAACCAGGATAATACCATGAGGGTTATTCATAATACCATCAAGTTTTGCTTCATCATCGGGATAAAGACCAAGGTACTTCTTCTCCTGGGTAAGACCCTGCTTCTTGGTAAGTCGCATTACGGTCTTCTCACCATAAACAGTAGGAAGAATAGATACACGGATATCGAACTCGACGCCGTCTACAACGTAAGTCGCACGTCCGTCCTGCGGTTTTCTCTTCTCGGAAATATCTAAACCAGAAATAATCTTGATACGTGCGGTCATTGCACCGAGCATGTTGGTAGAGTAGGTAGAATCTTCCTGCAACATACCATCCACACGGCTTCTAACACGTACTCTGTTCTCCAGAGGTTCAATATGAATATCGGAAGCACCTTCACGTACAGAGGTCTGTAAGATACCACGTACAATCTTTACGATAGGGGACTCGCCGATGGAATCATCCTCTTCTTCCTTCTCCTCTGAACCAAATTCATTAGCGTGCTCTAATTCGAACTGCTCCGCAGCCTCCATGGTAGCTTTTTTACCATAAAGCTTATCGATAATCATAGAAATCGGCTTCTGGTTGATATAGAAAGGACGAACTTCCATGCCAGAAGACAACTCGATATCATCAATCGCCCCAAGGTTCATAGGGTCAGACATCGCTACATAGATGACATTGATGTTATCTGGATCAAAACCAAATGGAAGGACTTCGTGGTGCTTAATTGTTTCTTCGCCTACCATATCAATAGCACGCTGATCAAATGCTTTTAATTCATCGATACTTACTCTCTGATAGCCTCTGTCGTTACAAATAAAATCACCGAAGTCATCATCTGAGATAAAGCCCATCGCAATCAGGGTCTCACCAAGCTTTGTACCCTGTTCCTTCTGCTGCGCAAGAGCAGCCATCAGCTGATCATTGGTAATCTTACCAGCATCAACCAGCATGTCACCCAGACGTTTCTTCTCGCCAAAAAGTGCCATCTTCTTTCCCTCCAAATAAAGCAATTCCAATATTAAATTGCATAATAATAATCATGAATAGGCATACTTACCCACCATTCTCTGTTATTATGCCATAAAACCCTTAAAAAATAAAATGTTTTTTGGTCTTTTTATACAAAAGCTGACACTTTCGGTATTATTTCTAAAACAGACTCGTATTTTCATACAACTTTGCTAAAATATAAGCCCCCACACTTCTCTATAACGCCTTTCCGTTCAAGCCCAAGCAAAATAACAAGCAATTGGGGCATACCATCAAATCCCCCCTGCAGCGCTAATTCATCGGCTGTTCTCTCCTTTTCTCGTAGCAACTGCAGGATTCGAATTTCATCAGGTGACAAATCTTCATAAGCAACTCCTGCTTTTAGCGCTGTACTCACACGGTTATCAATAAGCAGTCCCCTTCGTTCGTTTTTACGCTCTTCTGTGTTCTGCCCACTATACTGCGCATCCCGATTTAGTTCCCACGCATAGCGCGCTGCACCAAGTACAATCTCGGGACTTTCTGCAACCCCTGCTCCCTCTGCAATCAGACGATTACATCCGCAGCTTAATGCATCGGTTACTCTCCCTGGAATGGCATAAACCTCTCTTCCCTGTTCTAATGCCATCCGAACGGTATACCCCGTCCCACTTCTCTCCTTCGCTTCTATCACTAAAACCAAATCCGAAAGTCCGCTAATAATACGGTTTCGGGACGGAAAATACACAGATAACGGCTTTGTTCCTGCAGGATGTTCTGCAATGAGTCCCCCATTTTTTTGAAGGCTGTCATATAGCGGCCTATTACTTCTCGGATAACAAATATCTGCACCACCTGCCAATACACCATAAGATTTACCGCCTGCCATAATGGCTGCACGCTGTGCCTCCCCATCAATTCCTATTGCCATTCCAGAAATCACATCCACGCCATGCGTCGCAAGATATGCCCCATATAGCGCTGCCATCTGCCGCCCATACTCGCTACATCCCCTGGAGCCTACAATCGAAACTGCCGGCCGTTCCATAGAAGGAAGTTTTCCAAGATAATAAAGAACTTCCGGAGGTGACGGAATGTTTCTAAGGCGTAGCGGATACTCCGCGTCATCAATTTTTACAGATTCCATCATTTCGCCTCCAATACTTATCTTCTACATTTCGAAAGCACACCGCTTCCATAATATGTTCTTCCTTTATTTCTTCACTTTCCGCCAAATCCGCTATGGTTCTGGCAACTTTTAATACCCGGTGATACCCTCTAAGAGACATCTGCAATGCATCATAGAGTTCATTCATCAGTTTCTCTTCTTTTTCTCCAAGAAGCAGATACTTCTTAATCAGATTAGGAGTTAACTGCGCATTAAATAAGATTCCCTCTTTCTTGTAACGTTTCTTCTGCACATTCGCCGCCTTTATAACATTTTCACGGATTTCTCTACTGCTTCGTCCCTTTCCTTTCAGTTCATATGGTTTTGTCGCAGGAACATCCACGCATAAATCGATGCGATCAAGGATGGGTCCCGATATTCTCCCCACATATTTCGCAATCATATCCGAAGTACAGCTACACTTATTACGATCCGGATAAAATCCACAGGGGCAGGGATTCATCGCACCGCAAAGCATGAACTCTGCTGGAAAAGTGTGACTCCCATTCACTCTGGAAATTTGTAATTTTTTATCCTCCAGTGGTTGCCGAAGTATTTCGAGCGCCTTTGTTGAAAAGTGCACTATTTCATCCAAAAACAAAACACCCTTGTGTGCTCTCGATATAATCCCCGGCTTAGGGTCCCGGCCGCCGCCTGCCATTGCCACATCCGAAATGGTATGGTGCGGGCTTAGAAAGGGCCTTCCAGTAATCATATAGTCTTCTTTTTCAAGTAGACCGCATACGCTGTATACTTTGGATACCTCCAAACTTTCTTCAAACGTGATTGGCGTCATGATGGACGGCAGTCGTTTCGCTGCCATTGTCTTTCCTGCACCGGGTGGTCCTATCATTAAAATATTATGAAAGCCTGCGGCAGCAATCTCCATTGCTCTTTTTACCAGTTCTCCTCCGGCAACATCAGCAAAATCCAGGTCCATTCCCTTCTGTTTCTCTTCAAATATCTTTCGTGCCTTAATTTTGGTATAGGGTACTATCTTTTCGCGTTCCACATTCTCCTGCAAATACAGCAATAGTTCGTGCATATTTCGAATGCCAACCACCTGCATTCCCTCAACAACTGCCGCCTCTTTTGCATTCTTTTCAGGCACAATACACTTTGTAAGTCCTTGCTTTTTCGCCTCCAAAACCATAGGCAAAATCCCACTCACAGGTTTCACTTCACCATCTAACGCTAGTTCTCCTGCAACAAAATATCCTTCACAAGCATTTTGCTCTAATTCTTCCAGTGCTTCTAACAGTGCAATAGCCAGAGGTAGGTCATAAGCTGTTCCTTCCTTTCGTAAATCAGCCGGTGACATATTTACGGTAATACGACAGGGTGGAAGGGGAATCCCCTCATTACGAAGTACTACGCGTACTCTGTCTTTTGCTTCCCTTACCTCCGTTCCCAAAGAACCAACCATATCCATGCATGGCAATCCTGACGTTACTGCAATTTCTACGCAAACTAAGGTGCATTCAATCCCTCGGATTGCACCTGTCATTACTTTCGCTATCATATTTTTCCTTTCCACGCAAAAAGAAGGACAAGCCGTCCTAGCTCATTGCTATTCAATTTGTTCCTTTGAAAAAATACAGGATTCTGCGTAGATACCTTCTATTCTGGAATATAGAAGGTAATAGAAAAAGGTGGTGCCGAAAAACAGCACCACCCTCAAACTAACTAAAATGCTTTTAACTTAGCTGCCATACCCTCGGGATCAACTGCATACTCAATCGCATTCTCACGAGTAATCTTACCTTCCTGGTATACCTGCATAATTGCTTCATCCATCGCAATATTACCAATCTTACGAGTGGTCTGCATAACAGAAAGAAGCTGATGGGACTTACCTTCACGAATCAGGTTACGTACTGCGGAGTTACTAATCATTACTTCGAATACTGCAACACGGCTACGGCCATCGGTACAAGGAATCAGCTGCTGGGAAATAACAGCCTCTAATACGTTCGCAAGCTGTACACGAATCTGGGACTGCTGATGAGGCGGGAATACGTCGATAATACGGTCGACAGTAGACGCTGCACCAATGGTATGCAAGGTAGAAAGCACGAGATGTCCGGTCTCGGCTGCGGTAATAGCAGTAGAGATGGTTTCGAAGTCTCGCATTTCTCCGACGAGAATAACATCAGGATCTTCTCGAAGTGCTGCACGAAGTGCTGCATCATAACTCATAGAGTCAAAACCGATTTCACGCTGGTTAACCATAGAGCTCTTATGAAGATGTAAGTACTCGATAGGGTCTTCCAGGGTAATAATGTGCTCGTTACGATTCTCATTAACCTGGTTAATGATGGATGCAAGTGAGGTAGACTTACCAGAACCGGTAGGACCAGTTACCAGAATAAGACCTCTCTTACGGGTATAAAGATTAACAAATGCAGGGGGTAATCCGAGGGATTCAGGAGAAGGCACAACCGTATTAACGGTTCGAAGTGCCATCGCAACGGAACCACGCTGACGGAATGCATTAACTCGATAACGTCCAAGGCCATCTACTGCAAAGGACATATCTAATTCACCCTTACTATTGAAAATCTCTCGCTGATGATCTGATGTGATAGAAAGAAGCATCTCCAAAGTATCGTCTGCCTGCAGAACAGGGAAATTCTCCATCGGAATCAGACCTTTACTGGTACGCATCATAGGGGGCAACGCAACGGTTAAATGAATATCCGATGCTTTTGCAGAAAGTGCAGTTGCCAAAATGTCATTAATCTGTAATTTAGCCATAACCTCCAACCCTTCTTTCAAAAGAATTATAAGAAAACCTTTACCTTAAAAGTATATCAAACTAAACGCTATAATGCAAAAAGAACTTTTATTTATCCTCGTCCAGTTTTAAGACAGACATAAATGCCTGCTGGGGAATTTCTACATTACCAACCTGGCGCATACGCTTCTTTCCTTCCTTCTGTTTCTCAAGAAGCTTTTTCTTACGGGAAATATCACCGCCATAGCATTTTGCAAGGACATCCTTACGCATTGCTTTAACCGTTTCTCTAGCGATAATCTTTCCACCAACTGCTGCCTGGATGGGAATTTCAAATAAATGTCTTGGAATCTCATCCTTTAAGCGCTCACACATACGACGACCTCTTTCATAGGCACTTCCCTCAAACACGATAAAGGACAAAGCATCCACTTCCTCTTTGTTGATAAGAATATCTAACTTAACCAATTCCGAAGGTTCATATCCCTTTAACTCGTAATCAAATGAAGCATATCCCTTTGAACGGCTCTTTAATGCATCAAAGAAATCATAAATAATCTCATTTAATGGCAGTTCATACTTTAATAGAACGCGATTCGCTTCCAGGTATTCCATGGAAATATAATTGCCTCGTCTTTCCTGGCAAAGTTCCATAATAGAACCCACGTAATCTTTTGTAACCATAATTTCTGCCTTAACAATAGGTTCCTCCATATGGTCAATTTCAGAAGGATCTGGCAGATTGGAAGGATTTGTAAGGGAAATCATCTCTCCATTGGTCTTATATACATGGTAAACAACGCCCGGCGCCGTCGTTACCAGGTCAAGGTTATATTCTCTTTCTAATCGTTCCTGAATAACTTCTAAGTGTAATAAGCCTAAAAATCCGCAACGAAAACCAAATCCCAAAGCTACGGATGTCTCTGGCTCATAGAACAGGGAAGCATCGTTTAACTGTAGTTTTTCCAGGGCATCTCGAAGATCTGGATATTTTGCACCGTCTGCCGGATATAAACCACAGTAAACCATAGACTGTACCTTCTTGTATCCAGGAAGGGCCTCCTCGCAAGGATTCAGGGCATCTGTCACGGTGTCACCTACGGCAGTATCCTTCACGTTCTTAATGGACGCAGTAATATAACCAACCATTCCCGCAGACAATTCCTCACAGGGAATGAACTGACCGGCACCAAAGGTTCCAACTTCCACGACATCGCAGGAAGCACCGGTAGCAAACATCTTAATCTTTGTTCCTTTACGAACACGTCCATCCATAATACGAACAAAGATAATAACACCTTTATAAGAGTCGTATACCGAGTCAAAGATAAGCGCTTTTAATGGCTTATCACTCTCTCCTACTGGTGCTGGAATCTTTTCTACAATCGCTTCCAAGACCTCTTCGATGCCAATACCATTCTTTGCTGAAATGAGCGGACAGTCTGACGCCTCAATACCGATGACATCTTCAATTTCATTTCGCACTCGTTCCGGTTCTGCAGAAGGCAAATCTATCTTATTGATTACCGGAAATACTTCCAGATCATGATCGAGCGCCATATACACATTCGCTAGGGTCTGTGCCTCTATTCCCTGGGCAGCATCTACGACCAGAATCGCACCATCACAGGCAGCCAGTGCTCGGCTTACCTCATAGTTAAAATCCACGTGTCCCGGCGTATCAATAAGGTTAAAGATATATTCTTTCCCATCTTTCGCTTTATAAACAGTACGAACAGACTGGGCCTTAATGGTTATTCCTCGTTCTCTTTCAAGATCCATATTATCAAGGACCTGTTCCTGCATCTCACGCTCCGTGAGCAGACCTGTTTTTTCAATAATTCGGTCAGCCAGGGTGGATTTACCGTGATCAATATGGGCAACAATACAAAAATTTCGAATTTGTGACTGCATAAATATTCCTACTTCTTAATTTCTTTATATTTCTTTTTCTCATATATCGTGAGCATCGTCAAAATAACAATTCCCACAATACTTACAGGAAGTGATTTCCTGCCAATATCATCCGTGTAGTACATCTCAATATCATGATGTCCCGGTGTAATATCTGCTGCCAGAAAGGCATCGTTAACCACTGCATAGGTCTCCACTTCCTTCCCATCTATCAGCACATGCCAGCTCTTATGATACGGGATGGAGGTCATTAAGACTTCCCTACCTTCTATGATTTCGATATCGCCAGTGATGTGGCCTTTTTCATAGGTTACGTGCTCCATCTGGGTTGGCGTAAGAGATAAGTAACTGTCTTCTAAAGCTTCCTCATGGAATTCATAGGCAAGGACTTTCGTAAATCCGCCATAATTTACGGTATTTTCATTCAATAGTATACTTACCCTATTCTTCTCCGTATCGGTTCGAAACTTCATAACAGGTCCAGCATATAAAGTTGCTGTATCAATCGAGCCCAACTGTGTTTCCCCAACAATATAAGGCGCAATGAAATAATACTCATAGGAGAATTGATTAAAGCGCATATATACCGGTAAGTCAGATTCTACTTCAAAATCAATTCTTGCAACTCCCTTTGTCGGGTCTGCCATTCTAAAACTTGTTCCATAACCTTCTGTATATGCAATCTCCATATTCAGCATATCATATTCAATACGTTCTGGAGATACTGGGGTGAAAACTTGCACTTCATCTCCCACCAGGCAGGATAAAAGACTGTTCTGATTTGCAAATGGATTATCTTCTTCTAAACAGAATTCTTTAATTCCCTCTTGCGTGCTATATACAATTGGGAGGCACAAATCATTCATCGTCAGTTTCGCATCTCCAGCAGCTGCATCTCTCTGATTCTGAATACTATATTTTTGGCCATAAAGCATTCTGGTAACCGGAGTCGAACCAATGCTATACAAAATTTTGGGCGTTGAAGAAAAGCCAAGATATTCATTAACTTTTCTAACTTTTTCATTAACCACACTATTAAACTCGGTAATGCCAGGATATGTGAAATAGGCACTTTCATTTTCATACAACATTTTATCGACAAAAAAACGATAAAGTCCTTCATCCTTTGCCTGTGTCTCATCCGTTAACTGTTTTACTTCATTTTTCCAGGTTCTGTATACATATTTATTCTCATATGCACCCCTATCCTGTGCTTTCTCTATAGTAACACCTGCAACCGCTATCTCAGCAATAACGCACAACGAAACCAAGAATCCTATCTTTTTGTACTTAGGCGACACAAAAATCTGACTCGCGCCCTCAACCGCGCAAATGCAACCAAGAAATGCGTAAAAATAAGCAAATCGATAACAGGATACATCCGGCATGTCAAACATATGGATTACAAAGTAACAATATGGAACAAACGTGCAAACCAATAAGAAAGCAAAAGCGGTTCCCATAAATATCTTATTTTTATTCTTCCTTTTTACAAAGAATAAAATACAAAAAATAAGGGTAAGAATTCCAAAATATGTAGCGGGGGCTGTTGAACTCTGCGACTGTTTATTCCAAAAGAGAAAAGATTTAAAGAAATCAAATATGCCATTCCCAATCCCATTTTCAAATAGTGGAATATGAATCTCACTTTTTTCAGTAAATGTCGCATTCGTTAAAATCCCATAGGCCGATGGAAAGAGTTGCGCAAAAGAAACCAGTACAGCCAGTATTCCTGCCATTACCAGTTTTAATAATCTATTACCAACAAAACGTATCCTTGAACCGGTTGATGAGGAAGCCATTCTATTACTCAAATAATATGAACCAGCGATTGTTAAGAACGCTATAAAGATACTAATCATAAAACCTGAGTAATAACAAATAATAAACTGATATGCCAACAACGCACCTACTGGTGCAACCTTTCCATGCTTTAATAAGCCCTCCAAGCATAAAACTAACAGCGGTAATACATATAAAGCATCAAGATAGTGAATATTGTAATAGAAAATCAGTGTATAGCCACATAATGCATAAGAACACGCAAATACAACAGAAAACATATTATTGCGATTTAAAAGTTTTGCGCACATACGCTGGAAGGTATAACCTGCCAGCATCAGTTTCAACACGGCCATAATAGCACAAGCCGCATTCACATCCGGAATAATAAGTAAAACCCAACAGAAAGGATTCAAAAGGGTATAATAAGGGAAAGATATGCTTTCTCCCATCCCTCTGCAGAAAGAATAATTATTAAAATTTCCAGAAAGAATCGTCTTAAAATTAAGTAAATACTCCGCGGGATAAATTGCCCACAAATCATCGTGCAAAAAGATTCCAGTTCCAGAGAATAAAAGCCCTGCACTTTCAAATATCAAATAAAAAAGAATGCCCGTTAACGCCGCTGCTAAAAATGCATTCTTCCTTGTTTTAAAATACTTCTTTATCTTCATAGAAACCATTATACATAATTTTGATAACTTTTCACAAAAACAATTGACACAATTTAATATTTTGACTAAAATTGTCTTTGTGTGTTGGCATTTACATCGTCCGTGTCCGACTTTAGATGAGACACACCTCGTAAATACGAAAGAATAGGAGGTGCCACATGGCTAATATTAAGTCTGCTAAGAAGAGAGTTCTCGTAAGCCGCATTCGTGCTGAGAGAAATAAGTCCATTCGTTCCAGCGTTAAGACCGCTATTAAGAAGGTATACGCTGCTATCGAGAGCGGAGATAAGGAAGCTGCAAACAAGGCTCTTGTAAGTGCTACCAGCATTATTGACAAGGCTTCTCAGAAGGGCGTATATCACGCTGCTAACGCTTCCAGAAAGATTTCCAGATTAAACCTTGCTGTTAATAAGATGGCTTAATCCAAAATCCGCGTAATATAAATTTTAAAACTCCAGGGCCCGTCATCCTTGGAGTTTTTTTATTAAATACGCCCGCTCACAGAACAATCCAAAAAGTTAGTCTAGCATAAACATCCTATAATTTGCATTCGACTCATCATCATGTGCCCCAATCATAAATTGAGCATATGCGATTATCACCGTATCATAATCTCCGCTTTCTATTATATTCCTCACACTATCATCTGTTATTTCTCTCGGAATAACCACCTTTATATCTTTTATTCCTAATGCCAAAAAAGGAACCATTGACCTTTCATAAGAATCTCCCAAAATCAATACTTTGCCATAGCTAACGTTATTATTGCGAATTGTATTATTCCTATATTCCTTATAAATGTAATGCCATGATGGAGAATCATAGAAATCTATTTGCTTATCAAATACTGTTTTATCAACAAATATATCAAATGTACCTTCGTTACTTATCTCCCCATCATCTGTTACAATAGAAAAACTGGTTTCATATAACGGTTCCATCATTACGTAATCATCTAAACCAATATAGCTATCAGACACTTTTCTTCCCTGTTCTCCTAACCAACAGTTCTCATATTTAACAACATTAAATCTTTCTATATCGAACAGGGAAAGGTCAATGTTATAACCGAAATCTTCATTTAATCGATTCGCTATTTTTAAAGCAGCCCACTCAGATGTTGGCACGGTCCAATGATGATCCGTCCTATAAAACATTTCCATTGAATTTAGACTTTCCTTTTCAATTTCATCTCTCAGGTCAAGATAATCGATTCCTGCTTCTTTTATTCGCGCTAAAAACCGATCTGCATTTCGATTAATATAAGATTCTCCGCCAAACTGGTTCTTGTAATAATCATCCGAAATATATTTTGTCGGTTCATTAACATATAGCAGTTTAATTCCCTTTTCATCCAGATACTTTTTTAGGGAAAACACCTCTTCAAATTCATAATCTGTAGAGGTTTCTTCATAACGTCCTATGTTATAGCCATCTGCTGTTATATTCATTCCCAAAGAATTATTATAATAACTTCTAACACCAGCACATTTCAAAAATAACCCGTTAATTTTTATGAGTTCCGTTTTATAGGGGAGAGTCTCCAAAGTGCTCTTGCCTATTTTATTCATCGTCATATTCATTTCCATGTCACATTCTTGTGCTTTGTTTCCATCCTCATTTGAGTTCAAAACCTGCGAGGAAAATATTCCTTGTAAAATCTTACCGAATTGAAGATAAGATCTCTGCCATATTACGGTAAATAAAAGAATAACTGCGAATAATATTGCTATTATTTTATTTTTCACAATAGTACCCTCACGCTTAGAAATTTCCATATAAAAATGGATTATTTTGACCACTAACAACCAAAGATACAGAAATCACGAATAAGGCTATTAGTACAATACCTTCTACTACGTCATAAACGACCTTGCATTTTTTGCCTTTTAGTTTTTTCTCAATCATATTGCAAACTGGCATCAAGAAAATAACGGCTATAATAACAAACCAGATATAATCACGTAATAAAAATCTTGTCCTCATAGTAGATACATCTGACTTTGTATATACAATCATTCTTTTTATATATCTCATCCCATCTTTAAGGCTTCTAGACCTAAAAATAACCCACTGAAAGTTCACAATAAGTAATGTAAATATTCGATACAGTACCTTTGTAATTCCTGTTTTAAACCGGTTAGGAATATCTAATGTTTTCTCAATAGAAATCAAGATGAAATATCCCATTCCCCACGCAATAAACTGCCATCCAGCCCCATGCCATAACCCGGTAAGGAACCACACTACAAAAAGATTAAAACAATTTCTAATTCTGCCTACTCGCGAACCGCCTAATGGAATATATACATAATCTCTAAACCATGCCCCCAAAGAAATATGCCACCTTCTCCAAAATTCTGATATAGACTTCGACAAATAAGGATAATCAAAATTCAGTTTACAGTCTATTCCAATCATTTTCCCAATTCCAATGGCCATATCTGAATAGCCACTAAAATCGTAATATAACTCCATGCTAAAACATGCTGCTCCAAGCCATGCCATACTAGTAGACAACAATTGCGTAGCATCAAAAATCTCAGCTACTATTTGGCTTAATACGTCAGCCATAAGGATTTTCTTTATAAACCCCTTCATAAAACTTACTACACCTTCTGCGATGAAGTCTCCTGAATAATTTCTGGGATTCGAAAAATTTTGATATCTATCAATAGGCCCCGATTGAATCTGTGCGAAAAATGTCATATATGCTGCTGCATTAAAAAATGAGACCTCCTCTATCTTCTTGGTATAGACATCCACTAAATAAGAAATTGCTTTAAAGGTGTAGAATGATATTCCCAAAGGTAACAGAACGTCCTTTAGCTCAATATTCGTATGCAATATACTATTGGATATGTTAATCAAAAATCCCCAATATTTATGGTAGCCCAGAGTACTTACATTGATTAATATTCCAACCACCAACATAATTTTTGACAATACTTTATTCTTGTCTATGTTCTTATAAATTAGCCATGCTAAACCAACATTTAGAGTCGTTAATATACACAATATCACTAAAAATGAGTTTGAACCGCAGGAATAAAAAATAAGACTAAACAATAACAAAATTACGTTCTTTAGCCCTCTGGGTACTATATGATATGCAATGATTGCCGGTGGCAAGAAAACCAGTAAAAAGGTTAGGCTTGTGAATTGCATCTATTTCTAATTTCCTCTCAACAAATCACGATATTAAACAAAACTCTTATTTTTCGCTAGTATGTAAAAAGACTCCCGAGTAGAAATCTCAGAAGTCTTATTATACAGCTGTATTATTTCATAGCATTAATGTCCGCCGCCATGACCACCATGACTGTGTCCACCAGAGGAATGGTGATGTCCGCCAGCACCGCTATGACCACCATGGGAACCACCGCCACCACTACTGGATACTCGATAAGAAGATACACTCTTACGAAGGAAAATATCCTGCCCCGGGTATACATCCGGACGGCCGCCAACAACGTAATTCGTCTCAGCAACTGTATCCTTCGCTTTCGCACTCTTCTTCACCGCTGCCAGCCATACAAACGCTATGATAATTGGAATGATACAAAGAGCTGCAGGATATACATACTCATAAAATCCAATCCAACCAGTCTGATCATAGTAAATCGTATTTACAAAGGTCTTATATGCAAGATAGGGACTAATCATATCCAAATCTCCGACAATATCAACCGCGTGCGTCGTAGGCTTTCCGCCATTACGCTCATAGAAGGTCTCTGCCGTACCCGAAGTGGACATCCAAATATAGTCATAATACCAGTTATCCAGAAGTAATACACCATCTCCACTATATGGATTGCTGGTGTCATATCCATCAAAGCCAAACTGGTGTGTATCATAAAAATCATCAGCCCAGTCACGCATTCTGTAGTCGCGGCTTCCAGAATAATCACTAATGGAATCCTTTTGGGTAACAATTACAATATCTAACTGACACTGTGCCTGGCGCTTTTCGATTAACTTCTGCAACTTTGCTTCCTGCACATCGGTAAGCTTATCACCATAATCAAATACACGCTGCGTGGTATCCGCAACAGAATGTGATTCATAAGACGGCGTGGTTGCACAACGGATAGAAATCGCACCAAGAAGAATTAGTACTACGCCCAAAATAATTAAGGGAACTTTAAATACGCGTAAAAAGTTTCTCATACTGTGTTCCCCCTCCTTATATCATCTCTACGGCTAGGAAACCGCACCAAAAGATTGCAAGCCAAATAAGTAGTCCGCCTACGGTATACCAGAACATTTTAGCTTTTGAAACAGGAACATTTCCGACAATTTTGCCAGTTTGCCCGTTCACATATACTTCGTATTCTTTTCCGCCATAGGAATAAGCCTGCTTCCATACAGGAAATAATGCATACCGAACACCCTGGTTGGATAAACGTAAATCCTTAACGGATGGAATGACAGAAGCATAACCCGTTATGGTATTACTCATCATCTTATCAGCATACTTGGCTGCCTTGTCCTTTGCTCTTCCTTCCAGTTCCTGGGGCGTAAAATTGTAGTATTCTCCTTCAAAGCCAGCTAAGAACTTTGGATCAAAAGCAATCAGCGTCGAATAGTTATACGGCTCCATCAAATCCATCGTACCATCAGGCATGGCAATCGATGCATCTGCCGGAATCATATCATAATCAATATCCATATCACGAATAATTCGATAGTAGCTGGTCTCCGTATAATGCATATCCCCGCTGGTCCAAGAGCGCACTCTTCTGCCTTCGCCCTCGTAATGATAGGATGCATTAAAATCATACAGCCAGAAAGGAACATAATAACCTTGCATTTTGGACAAGGTAACATCCTTTAAAAAATTATCTGGCAAAAATACATATCGCTTATAGTTTTCTTTAAAGCGCTGCTTTGCCTGCTCCTTCGAAACGGTAAATGGAAGCATTGCGTGAGGCGTATAATCACCCGCAATTCTCTCATCAATAACATGATGACATCCACAGTGTTCGCACTTTGCAGTGGTCGCATACTGGGATATCTCTAACGGTGCTCCACAGTTTGCACAAGTATGACTTCCTTCTACCTGTGTCTCTGTATTCACGCCGTCACAATTTTCACAATACATGCCTTGGTGGTCTGGATTATATACCATATCCCCGCCGCAGTTATTACATTTAAAATGCATGGCTTCCTACCTTTCCAAAAGATACTTCTCGCTTGTTGCTCATTAAAAGAATATCACACCTTGATATTCCTATAGATTCGCAACCGCTTCGCTTGTTGCTCATTAAAAGAATATCACTACGTGATATTCTTTTACATTATACCATAGTACCCTATACCTTTACACATAGTATTGGTTACTATATAATTTTAGAATAAGTTTTGTCATCTCTGAGAGGAAAAAACGATGGAAATAGATATTTCTAAATTAAGGGATAGCATTCCAAATGCCATTGACAGCATTCCCTTTATTGACTGCCAATCGATTCCCAACATTGAATTATATATGGATCAGGTAACGACCTTTATGGATAAATACCTTAGAGGAACCACCCGTTTCCCTGAGTACGATAAGATTCTCACAAAGACCATGATTAACAATTATGCTAAGAATGATCTTCTACCTGCTCCTGATAAAAAGAAATACAGCAAAGATCACCTTTTGCTACTTCTTTTCATTTACTATTTTAAAAACGTCCTGTCCATGAATGATATCCAGGTATTGCTTGGACCACTCACGGATAAATATTTTAATGGTAATCGCAGTACTACCATCGAAAAGCTCTATACAGAAATTCTGGAAGCTGAGAAAAAACAGGTTGAAAGCATTAAAGAGGATGTCGATCAAAAGCTTGCTGCCGCAAAGGAAGTTGCCGCATCTCTTGATGACAAAGATGATTACCTGGAATTGTTTACCTTCATCAGCCTGCTCAATCATGATATCTGTGTCAAGAAACAGATTATGGAGAAGATTCTTGATGATTATGCTCAAAAACATAAAGAAAAGGCAACCTCTTCCAAACCAAAATCCAAAAATAAGACAGTAAAAAAACGTCGCTAATAGAAAGGGCACCTCACTGAGGTGCCTCTTTTATTTCAACTTCCGTTCTACTAATATATCATATTGTTTGTACATCTTCTGTACACCATTTTCCAGCAAATAATAGTGCCTAATGTAGGGGATTAACAAGGCTAACAGCAAAACCATAAGTCCTAAAAGTCCATAACTAAACATAAAGATATTTACAAAGAATGCCGCAAATGTTAACAGCGCAAACAATATCGTTACAAGCAGATGAATAAGTCTCTCATGCTGAAAGAATGCAATCTGTTCCAAATGCCTTGCAATAAGAGCATCGTAGTCCTTACTGGTAGGAACGACATCCATCTTCATCTTCTTATCACTATATTCCCCTTCCAACGAAAAGGCCGCACCCGTAGGAATCTCATAATTTATAATCTTGTCTATATAGGCTAAATAAGCCAACATACGTTTTTTCATATCACTTCTTCTCTTTAAAGAAAAAAGGGAACTGACTTGCAGCTCCCTTTGACTTTGTACTACGTTCAAACTTGCTCTTCAACTAATAAAACTTACTTCTACAGCTACTTTATCTATCTTAAAGCACATTCCGAGCGATACTAAGTCTGACAGCTATTACTTCTTGATTACGTTAGCTGCCTGAGGTCCCTTTGCACCATCAACTACGTCGAACTCAACGGCCTGGCCCTCATTTAAGGTCTTGTAACCTTCCTCGTTCTGAATAGCGGAAAAGTGTACGAATACATCCTTACCATCTTCAGTAGAAAGGAAACCATATCCCTTCTGTGCATTAAACCACTTAACTGTACCTTGCATGTTAAGTACCTCCAAAAAAGTGTTTGTGGATGCCCACAACGCCTATAAATATAGCACAGGAACGGCATAAAGTAAACATTATTTATGAATTATCAGATATATAATCTTGGGCAATATCTGACTGAATACATTTAAATTTTCTATATCCTGTCTTCTCACTCAACTTGTCGTCGTACTCAATCTGGATTTGTGCCAAGTTATGAAATGCTTTATTCATGGCTTCACGAATTTTGTCTTCTATATCATCCGTGTAATCCACATCCTTTTCAATCTTAATCAATATTTTTTCCAGTTCCTTTTGTACAATCTGAAATTTTTTTATTCCTTTTAAATGCGTCATTTCCTGTTTCGGAACATGAGGAGATACTATCGTCTTATCTTTTAACACAATAAAATCCAAGTATTTTCCTTCAACACGATTAATTGTCCGGAGTGAAACATCTTTTAAATCACTCACCCCATCCCCGAAATCAATCACATCTCCAATCTGGTAGCGAATAATTGGAAAAGTAGTATTTCTTAGATTCGTAATAATAGCATCTGATAAGCCATCTTCTCTTTCTTTCTTCTGAACCAACACCTGATCCTCATTCAGGAAATACTTGTTGGAACCCGGCAATTGAAATGCAATGCAACCATTTTCTACGCTAGCATAATAATCTAATACAGGGGTGCCAATGGTTTCCGCAATGTATTTTCTGGAAAACTCATCTAATACTTCGCAATCGCTAATAAGGATTCTAACTTTCGGGAAAACGCCACCGCCCTTTCGAATTTGATAACATAAATTCATCAAATCGCTCGGCATTCCCTTCAAAATATCTATCTTCTTATATTTGGCGCATATACGCTGATAGATATTCTCCATACCATCAAAAATATTGTAATAATCATAAGCCATAATATGGAGTTTCTCAAATATTCCAGGCTTTCTTATATCGATAGGGTCTCTAAGAGCTACCGTAACATCTGTTGGTTTCATCCCCATCATAAAGTAGGCACGCATAACACCGTAATTCTTTTGGCGTTCCTCTTTTTTATTAAAATAGAATTTCACAGGAATTCCGGAAGAACCACTCGTAGTATGCAGTTTTATTTTATGCATATCTTTTGTGGTAAGTATACTTTCTACAGGTGTATTTTTTAGCGCAATACGCTTAACAATGGGGATTTTATTAATATCCTCATAGTTTTGTAACATAGATGGTTCAAAGCCATTATTTTTATAATACTGATGATAAAAGTCACTATGCGCATATGCATACGCAACAATTCTCTTTATTTTTTTGAACTGTAACGCTTTAATTCTATCTTGTTTTTTAGAGAGAATCGGAAATCGCATAACCTTACCTCTTTTCTTTAAGTTCTTTGAAGAAAGCTTCGTACTGTTCAACACGGTCTGTATATGTAAATATCTGATAATTGGGACGCCCTGCCCAATAACCATATACATCATGTTCTCGCGCAAACTGCTCCGGAATGACTCCCGTTTTTAATGTAATCGCAGGCCCTCTTTTATCGCCAATAATGTTTTCCTCTCCTACGTTTTCAACAACCAAATCCGATATGTAATCCATTCGTTTGCGTAATTCAGCAAGATTAAAGGACTGCAAGTGTTCATAAAAATGCTCGTATATATGAGTTGGTGACGTAGATGGTGCTTGACCAATATCATGATAGCTTTTGTATCGGGCTAAATTCAGATAGGATATGTTACCCTCATCCAGTAAATTCGGCCAAAAATCTTTACGAACCCCTACAACTGCAAGTCCTACATAGGAGCCTAACTGTTTATTCAGACACGTCACAAATACAGGCGCTGCCTTCGGTATATCATAATAGGGAAATGCACTAATCGCATCCACCATTGCACCCTCTTCATAATGATATGTTGAACAGCTCGTTTCGTATAATACACATAATTTCTGCTTTGGATTACCAATATGCTTTCTACGATAGTTCTTCTCAATCTGCATCCAGCGATTCTTAAAAGTCCCATCTGTACCAACAACTTCCACTTTTGTAGTTAAAGAATAAAACAAAGCTTCAATTCCAATGGTTCCTGTACCTGGAATAAATAAAATATCATAATCTTCCAAATGAAACTTTTCAGAAAAGAGATTCCTCGTTTCTGTAAATAAATCAAAAAAAACCTTATCCCTATGGGAATAATGAATATTTACTAAATTTTCAAAATATGTATTCGGTCCAAACATTCTATTTTAATTCTTTCCATCCATTTCTCACTGCTAATGCATATAGTTTTTGATCAGGATTCACAACGTATGCCTGGCTACACTTTTCAAGAAAATATCGATCATAGTGTTCATTTCCAATACCAACACTATTCCAGTCTGTTTTAACATACTGCTTTTTATGGACTCCAAAGGGATGCTTCACTACTTTAAATCCGTTCTTCGAAATATCACTACCTACTATCTTGTCAAATATATGGAATATTTCTTTTTTCTCCAAATATCGCTTAACTAATGGTTCGTAGCTTCCAGTCAATAACAGCCGCTTTCCCTCAAAGTTCTGAACAAAGTCTAATGTTGTTTGAATTTCTTCAATGTTTTGTATATTCTCTTCTAAAAATGCCTCTATAAGCTGATTAACCTGGTGTCTACTTTTCCCACATGACCAGCTTTTCATCAAATTACCTTTTCCAACTAGTCTTCTTAGCCCATTAACAGGAATTGTCAATAAAGCCAGAAGATAATTCTGTATCCCCAGTTTGTGATGTTTTCTTAGATATGACAAAAATTGATTTTCAATATTCTGCTTGATGAGAGTTCCATCAAAATCACAGATTAATATGTTCTTACCCATTTATTCCCAAATAATACCCCTGCATTCACTGCCATCCTGCACAGTGATTTTCAGAATTGACTTTATATATTCTCTCTTTTTCGCAAAATCATCATGAGAATCTGCCACAACAATAATAGAATATCTGGCAGTTTTATCGTAATGAAAGGCTACATTGTCGCCAACATGTATATCCGACAGTAAGTTACTGCGAACATATGGCAACTTTTCTATATCCTGCACACCTTCTAAACCAACAATTTCCCCTTTAGGCAATAAGAACGCAATATATCCGCAGACAGCATTCGGTCTTTCAAGAGATATATTCATTTTCAGCCCCAAAGCTGTAGATAGAAGGAACTCTTCTGTTTTAAGCCCAGAACCAAATGGAATTAATTCAGAGGAGATGAATACGCCACCACCTCTCGCAGCAGTCTCAATAAGATAGATATCTTCACCATCTGTTATATACTCACTATGACTAATTCCATTTTTTAATCCAAAACCAGTTACTATCTTCTCATTTAGTTTCTTTAGTCGTTCTAGCAGTTCGCCACTATAAGTGGTTGGAAAAATCCTTGTATTCGCAGCAAATAAATTGGGAATATCAAAAAAATGTGTATCTCCAATAATTAGTGGTGTATAGACTCCATTGTGGCAAAAGCTCTCAAAAACAAACTCATGTCCATCCAAAAATTTTTCAACAATTACTTTGTTGTTTTTCGAATATCCTCTCGCCTCTTCAAATCTTTCAGCCAACTCACCTTGTTTCTCAATTTTGGAAACACCTCGACTTCCCTGATTGTCTGCTGGCTTAATAATAATAGATATATACTGTTTCCAAAAAGCCTCTACTTCTTCCAATGTACAGACTTCTTTATACGGAAGAACTTGAACTCCAAGTTCGGAACATTTTTTACGCATCATTGCCTTATCGGTGAACAAACATGCGGTTTCATATCCGATTCCAGGAAGGCCCATCTTATCAGCCACATAAGCAACCGTCCTTACAGCAATATCTGTTTGGTCTGTCGTAATGCCGTCTACTTCTTTGCTCTTTGCGAACGCCAATATCCTATCTCTATCAGTCACATCTGATATAAGAACATCCTCACATATATCTATTATTTCATCCGGAATAACAGGCGCTGCAACAAAGGTTTTATACTGCTTTGCCGCTTCCATAATAAGTGGTTTTTGATAAACACCAGCACCGACTATTAAGACACTTTTCATTTATCATCCTCATTTATATTGCACGTCTCACGAATAACATACTGTGGCGACCTTGTTACCGATTGGAAAATTCTTCCTATATATATTCCAACTATACCAATAGAGCAAAGCATTATTCCAGAAAAAAAACATAAGGCAACCATCGTAGATGACCAGCCAAGCGCAATATCTATTCCAATTAAACGTCTAATCAGGATAATAAACATCCCTATAAGGCCTAAAATTGCGAAAGAAAAGCCACAGGATACCATGAATTTTAGTGGAACCTCTGAAAAACCAATCACATTAAAATAGAGCTTTATCAGTTTCTTTAACGTATAGGTAGATTTTCCTTCCTGCCTTTCATAGTGTTTTACCGGAACGCAGGCAATGTTTCTTGTGGTACGTAAGAATATACCCTGAAGATGCACATTCGGATGCGTATATTCTATTACGTAGTTTTTAATCTGCTTTGTAATTAGCCAATAACTGGAGCTTTTTAACCATTTCGGTTTTCCGATAAGCATACGGACTGTCAGAAAATGTAATCCACTTCCGATCTTTCTAAAAACGTTTTCTTTCTTATCAGGATAATATCCGTAAACAATCTCATATCCCTCTTCCATCTTATCAACAAGCTTCCACATTTCAGAAGGATGTGTCTGCATATCGTCGTCGAGTGCCAGTATCCTGTCACCATCCGTATATCGAAGTGCAGCCATAATGGCATTATGCTGCCCAACATTCATAGATAAATTAATGGATTTTACAAAAGAATACTTTTCTGACAATCCTTTTATAATTTTCCATGTATTACCCCCATCTGGCGAACAGTCATTCACAAGAACCATTTCAAAAGAATCTGTTTTATCCTTAAACTCTTGAATTAACAGTTCAACAATTGTGTTTATAGATTTTTCTCCAGTCTTATAACAAGGAATTACGATTGAATATTTCATCTATATTTTTCCCACTTTTCTCATACTTTTGATGCAATTTAACCTAATATACCTAGATTTATCATTTTTTACTTTTGGCAAAAAGCCATAACTGTTTCCATCTCCATAGGGCCACCAAAAAGGTCTAATGCGCTTCCGATAGTCACATGTACTCTGTCTTTTCCTAAAGCCTTTAATCCAGACAAATCTTCGAAATTATGAACCCCACCAGCATAGGTAATGGCGTTCTTTCCGTTTTCCGCATAACTTGCCAAAATGGATACAAGCACACTGTCTATTCCGCTACTTTTTCCTTCTACATCAACTGCGTGAATCAAATATTCATCACAGTATCTTTCCAATTCTAATAGCAACTGCTCCGTGAGAATTACTTCTGTAAACTTAGTCCAACGATCAGTTACCACATAGTAGTTCTCATCTTTTTTTCGAACACTTAAATCCAAACACAGGTGTTCTTTGCCTGCTTCACCTACTAGTTTTTCTAATCTCTCATAGTCGATGTGTCCATCATAAAACACATAACTAGTTACTATCACGTGGCTAGCGCCCGCATCAATATATTCTTTTGCGTTGTCAGGCGTAACCCCTCCGCCAACCATGAGTCCACCTTTATATGCGCCAAGCGCTGCAAGAGCTTCTTTCTTTGACGCCTCATACTCTGGTGTTCCGACCTTATTCAAAATAATGGCATGACCACCTTTTAATCCTTGGCGCTTATATAACTCGGCATAGAATGCCCCACCTGCATCACTGGTGAAATTCTCTGTAATCTTTTCTCCGCCAATGCTTCCACCAACAATCTGTTTTACTTTTCCATCATGAATATCAATACAAGGTCTGAACTGCATAATTACTCCCATCGTCAACAACCATCGCATATATTATGGTATTAAATTTAACCGTTTAAACCAAGTTGGTATCTCTTTTTCCAATCCTACAATTTTACCTTGTTCAAATATAGCAAAACGTTTAAAGTTAACCGAATTATCATACAACACTGCTAAGTCACATTTATGAATAACTCGTGCTAATTGATTAAAACTCTCTATATATCTTCTTTCTACATCAGTAGCAGGTATGCCATGCCCACCATGACTTACCCGATAATCTATTCTATCCTTAGCAATATCAACAGATTCTAGTCCAACATAATGAAGTTCTACTCGATATCCTAGGGATATTGCCTTATCTATATTCCTAATTATACTGTTCCCGCACAAGGTCGTTTCTTGATTAAAGGAACTTCCTTCGTCAAAATATTCAGCAATCTTACGTACGGCTATTTTTCCTGCCTGTAAAAGATTATCCATATTCTTCCACGAACCAATTTCTCGCACAATTTCATCCGTATTAACTCTATTCATATTTTGAAATGAATTAATCGTTCGATATAATGTCGATTTTCCAGCACCATTCACGCCAGCAATTATCACATACCGCTTCATTAAAACAAATTACCTGCTATAACTTCCTTTTGTTTTTCCTGCAACAAAAAGTCTCCAATCAACTGATAGAATGCTTTCTCCTTCTGATCATTGGTTGATAAAATCAACTCTAACGTATCTTCCGGCTGCAGATTCTTGATTTCTTCATATATAGCTGAATATTTTTTTACATCACACATACAGGCCTCCGATTCTTCTCATAGTACACCAATATTACTTTTCTGTTAAAGAACCATCTCTAAACGCTTTTAATAGTTTCTCAAGTTCTTCTATATCCTCTTTCAAATCCTTACCAATATCCGTATCGGCTACATGATGTCTCACAGGGTAAGTCTCTACTGTGATGGACTCTGATACGATATCTGCTTCTGATAGTACTGCTGCTTCTTTCGATTCAAAAGGTGTGTGTGCTACCAGCCACATACCATGAGAATTGGCAATAAGCGTATACCCCGCAATACCTGTCTTATCCTGATATGCTTTTGAAAAGCCTCCATCAATAATTAGCAGCTTTCCTCCGCACTTAATCGGGGTATCCCCCTTCTTAACCTGTACGGGCACATGACCATTCACAATATGAGCATTCTCTGTGCTAAGTCCAAAATCTTCCAAAATATGATTTAGGACGTTCTCATCCTCCATCAGAGAATAATATGCATTCTTAATCTCTTTGTGCGTTTCTTCTTCCGCGACAAAATATCGCTCAAAAGTCGTCATCTTATCTTTTCCAAAGACGGGGGAATATGGACCTGTCCAAATATACCAAAGAATGTCTTCCCCTTTTTTCTTCTCGAAACGGTCATTGGTACTGTAATAGCCTTTTCGGGCATAAGACTCCAAAACATCATAGAGTGCTTTTCCCTGATACTTTTTGCCATCTACCTGAATAGATGCAAAAGAACCATCCTCATGAAGCGGCACACACCCATGATATAAAAGATTAGAGTTGTGTACCTTATACATGGAACCTCTTGAATAGAGGAAGCGTACATGCTTCTGTAACTTTTCACTGCGCGCAAAAGCTTTTATGAGACGCTGTGTAAGCTGTTCTTCTTCCGGGGTAAGTTTATAAGGATCTGCAGGATCAATGGTAGGGAAATCCATATCAAGCATCGCATAATCCTTACCTCCTATCCGTACCGTTCCCCTTTCGAAATCAATTGCGGACAACAACAATCGGTCTTCCATACCAAATTCCGGTCTTCTACGAATAATCGCACCCTCTAACTTAAACTGAAGCACCGTAATCGCCTTATGAATACGCATATCTAGGTCGAGGTCCTTGGTATTGTAATCCGTATTGTACTTAATCTTAAAACGACTGCAATCAGTATCCTTATAAACATCCATCGCAAATGTTGCAAGCGGAATCAGATTAATACCGTATCCTTCTTCCAGCGTATCCAAATTACCATATCTTGCAGCAATTCGAATACAGTTACAGATAAGCGCAGGACATCCCGCAGCAGCTCCCATCCAGCTTACATCGTGATTTCCCCACTGGATATCAACAGAATGGTACGCCATAAGGGTATCCATAATAATATGAGGACCTGGTCCACGATCAAATATATCACCAACAATATGCAAATGATCCACAACCAATCGCTGAATCAGATTACAAAGAGCCACAATAAAGTCGGGCGCACTGCCTATACGGATAATTGTGTGAATAATTTCGTTATAATACCCTTCCTTATCGTGAACCTCTTCCTTTTCGGTAATCAGTTCTTCTATAACGTACGCAAAATCCTTTGGAAGCGCTTTACGAACCTTTGATCTCGTATATTTGGAAGCGGTTCTCTTTGTGATAGCAACCAGGCGATGAAGCGTAATCTTATACCAGTCATCCAGATTCTCTTCCGTCTCTAATATAATTGCTAACTTTTCTTCTGGATAGTAAATCAGCGTTGCTAATGATTTTTTATCCTTTTCAGAAAGTGTATTTCCAAAAGCTTCATCAATCTTTCTTCTAATGGCACCTGAACCATTCTTCAACACATGATTGAACTGTTCATACTCACCATGAATATCTGTAAGGAAATGTTCCGTACCATTAGGCAGATTTAAAATAGACTGAAGATTGATAATCTCCGTTGATGCTGCTGCGATAGTCGGGAATCGCTCTGACAATTGTTTTAAATACTTAAAATCTGTTATATTCATTTTTCTACCTACTATTTTTAGTTCTTCCAAAATTCAACTAACTGGCTTATACGAACCCAGTAATCTCGATTAAAACAGTTTAAACTTGACATATTTATATAATCGCCGAAAAAGTATAATATCCCAATGCCTATACCGCAAATAACACATACTCCCAGCATTGCTCTGGCAATTAATACATATTTTCCTGTGGATTTTATCTTATTATATGAGACAAACGCAAATAGACCCATAATAAAAGCAAAATCAAAGACATATCGAACGCCAAGATAGAACGATGCGACTGCTACCATAACGATAGAAAGGCCTAAAGTCATAGTTTGTAGCATTGACTCCTGACGTTTTTTTCTTTGCATAAATAAGGTGCCTATTAATAAACAAACCCACGGATATCTTACAAAATATCCCGCAGTAATCTCAGTAACTGTAGCTTGTCCCTCAAATGGAATATGATAATTAAACCAGGGAAAAGCCGTACTCATCTGAAGTGGAGCAAAAAAGTAATATCTTACTCCTTCCCACAATCCTCTCAATGAAAACTGGAAATCATATATTTCGCCCAAAGTAAGATTGTATTTCACCCCAAAATCAAAGGGACTACCAAATCGAACATAGTTGTATAACATTAAGGGAACTGCAACTATTACATATGGCAAAATAAATAACACCCACAATTTCAGTGTACCTTTTTTACACATCTTGTCCTTTAATAGAGGGATTGCAAGTACTGCCCCAAGAACTAGCTGCGGTCTGCAAGCTGCTATTAAAGCAATACAGAGAGAACCCAGAAAAATATTGCGGCCTGCCCGTTTATTCCCCTCCCCTGTCATCAGATAAAAGTTTATTCCCCAACATAAAAATAACATTCCAAATAGCTGTGGAAATACATAATTATATCCGCAATAAAATAGATAGGGAATATCCGCTAGAACAACCAATAGTAAAAACAGTAAGTTAAACTCTGCAATTGAATATTCGTATTTGTATCGCCTTGCATATTCCTTTACAAAACGATTAATTCCTACAAGTAACAAAATGAGCACTACATAAAATACAAATGTGTACGATATCATTTTCCCAGTCAGCAAATAATAAGGCAAAAACAATAGCGCCGGAAACACGCCAAAATACACATAGTATTTACCCTCAAAATAAGCATAATCCAAAAGAAAATCGACGTTCTTTTCAATACGCTCCTCATAATCATATGGGTTATCCATATTTAAAAGAGACGCATCTGGCTGAATGTCTATATAAGTCTGTCCTTTTGCCAGAGACTTTGTTAATTCGCCATATGAATCTACAAAACAGCTTCCACTCCACCACGCCGGATTCTTCGTCCCAATAAGAACAAAAAACACTGTCACAACGCCAAGAATAGCCCATGAAATCCATTTCATTTTCTTTACATCAACTGACCATAAGATAGATTTAGGTCTAAATGCAACGATTGTTATCATAGCAAATAGTGCGAGAAAACACCTAACAATCGAAAAACTAAATGGTCTACGCTCATTTATTGTCAACGATTCAACCACGTATGGTTCTTCCATGCTTAGGTATTCATCCTGTAAAAAAGATAATCTTATATAGGATGCGACATTACCTTTTTTTATTTCATAAACTTGTGCGCGAGATGAATTCAAATTTACATACGAAGTATTACTCTGTAAAACATTCCCATTTTCATCTAGTTCATCAATAACCACAGGAATATGATTAGTATATACCGTATACCTTGGCGTTACAGCGTAAGGAGATCCAAAAGCATGGGATAAGGCATTCTCCTTTCCATTTACATATATACCAACAGTCTTGGCGCTGGCCTCTTGAATTGGAATACCTATCACCGCGTCTTCATCATTAAAATCTACCTCCAGTTTCTCTCCACTCAAATTTACATTCTGTGAATATATAACATCGGATAGCATTACCTTATCAGCTGTAAGATTTTTGAATTTCCAAAAAGATAAATTAAATAAAAAAACTTCCAGAAGAACAGAAACAACTACTAGTATACATATAGTAATAATCGTTTTCTTAGCCTTCATCTCTTACTTTTTTCTCCAACAATTAATTCATTAAACCCAAACTGAAACTTTTGGTATTTTTTAACAGCATAACCATTATCCTCAAGTAATCTGACCAATTCATTCTTTGTGTAATAATGCTTATGTTCTCTTATAGATTCTTCGCTAATTATATGAAGTTTATATGATAAAAATTCTAATACAGGTTTTGCAAAAGGCGTTGGTGTAGTTAATATGATTAATCCACCTTTTTTTGTCACTCTGCTTGCTTCCACAATGAGTTTTGTGTCAGGGTCCAGGTGCTCCAATACCGCTAATAGGAACACGATATCCACTCTCTCATCTTTTAATGGGATATCGCCACCAAACCTCTGATTATTAATTACTTTAATATTTCTATAAGTTTCTTCATTGGCACGAAGATCAAATCCATAACCTCTTTTTATTTTTTTAGACACACTTTTTAAAAAACGTCCATGAAAACCACAACCAATATCAATACATACCGGTTTTTCTTTTCTTTTCATATATTTGCTGATTTTCATATAGCGCAGATAACCCAAAAAACGTTCAAATAAGGGCCAATTATCTTCATATTGAACTTTATCTTCCATTTGCTCGTCTCCTTCTATACTTCAAAATACAGTAAATCGCTCTTAGGCCATCCTTAAATCCAATGTTTTTTCCATCCTCCCAGGTTCTCGGATTATACGAAATAGGAACCTCTGCAATTTGTATCTTTTTTGCAGACAACTTTGCGGTAACCTCTGGTTCAAAACCAAAACGATTTTCTTCTAGCTTTATATTTTGAATAACTTCCCGCCTAAAACATTTATAGCAGGTTTCCATATCTGTTAACTTGTAACCCGTAAGACAATTAGAAAGCCAAGTCAAAAAATGGTTCGCAGCCTGATTTATTAAGTATCCTTTGGATTTATTACCAAGAAATCTGGAACCATAGCAGGCTTCATAACCATATTCATCTAACATCGTAACCAGTTTTTTATATTCTTTAGGATTGTATTCCAAATCTGCGTCCTGAATAATTACAAAGTCACCAGTTGCCCTTTTTATTCCTGCGCGCAGGGCAGCACCTTTCCCGTGGTTCTTTTTAAAATAGAGAACCTTGGAAACCTGTCCTCGTAATTTATTCTTTAATAATTCACGCGTACCATCAGTACTGCAATCATCGACAACAATAATCTCTAAATTTTTAATCCCTGAATTTTTCACTCTTCGAATCGTTTTCTCGATACAATTCAACTCGTTATAACATGGAATTATCACTGACAACGTATATTCTCTTTCCATTTTCTTCCCTTTTATCCATTCATTAATTTATTATCGCAAAAAAAGACTTGATTTTATTTATAATGTCATCAACAACCTCGTCTGTCATATTGTAGTATATGGGCAAGCGGACCAATCTTTCGCTCTCTATAGTTGTATACTCATCTTCCCCGTGAAATCTGCCAAAACGTCTTCCAGCCGGTGATGAATGAAGCGGGACATAATGAAATACGCATAATACATCCTGCTGTTTCATATAGCTGATGAACGCTGTTCTTTCTTCAAGATTCTTCAATTTAATATAGAACATATGCGCATTATTGGTACACTCGTCTGGAATGGTTGGAAGTGCAATTCTTCCTGCTTCCTGCAAAGGCATTAACGCATTATAATACTCATTCCAAATGGTTAATCTTCTATTCTGAATTGTGTCGATTTCTTCTAGCTGTGCCCAAAGATAGGACGCATTCATGTCGGACGGTAAATAGGAACTGCCACAATCTACCCAGGTATATTTATCTATCTGTCCACGAAAGAATTTTGCTCTATTCGTTCCTTTTTCGCGAATAATCTCTGCTCTTTCGATTAAATCAGGATTCTGGATTAGTATTGCACCACCTTCCCCACAGGAAATATTCTTAGTTTCATGGAAGGACAAACACCCAAAATCCCCCATTGTTCCAAGTGCCCTTCCTTTGTAAAACGACATAATTCCCTGCGCAGCATCCTCCACAACATAAAGATTCTTCCGCCTAGCAATATCCAGAATTGTATCCATCTCACAGCTAACACCAGCATAATGAACCGGCACAATTGCCTTTGTCTTTTCTGTAATAGCAGCCTCTATCTTCTGCTCGTCAATATTCATAGTATCAGGCCTAATATCTACAAATACAGGAACCGCCCCTCTTGCAACAAACGCATCTGCCGTGGATACAAACGTGTAGGAAGGCATAATAACCTCATCACCCGGCTGTATTTCCGAAAGAATCGCAGCCATCTCTAACGCATGGGTGCAAGAGGTAGTTAATAACACTTTTTTTGAGTTCGTAAGATTTTCCAGTTTTTCAGAACATTTCTTAGTAAAAACACCATCCCCCGATATGTGCTTATTCTCTACAGACTGCCTAACATATTCATACTCTTTGCCTACTAATGGCGGTTGGTTAAATGGAATCATAATCTCCCCTTAAAAAAGCGTAAACACAACTATTCCAACAATAATTAGCAGAAGTGCTAATACCTTTTGTTTGTTTATTTTCTCGTGAAATATTAGCCTGCCAAATAAAACAACGTATATATAACTCGTCGATTCTATAATTGGCCCCATGGACAATGGAATCTCGCGATAAGCAAACAGACTAATTACCGTTGTTAATGCCAAAATACCATATCCGCTAATTACTAGTGGATTTAGATATTCTTTTACTCGACTTGAATAGGTCTTTAATGCCGATTTTTTTAATAATACCTGTGATATCGCTGCTAGGAATACGCCCCCTAACATAAGGAAGAGGTAAGGAAGCATGTCTTTATTCATGTATTCTCCTCTTTTCCTGCATTGTCACTCATAACAAATAAAATTGCACCAGCAATCACAAGTGCTGCACCAATAATTTTGCCAATACTTAGGGAATCCCCAAAAAGTATCATTCCGAATATCAGTCCCCAAACCACCGTAACTGACTTATTCGCAAATGCTGTGGTTAATGGCACGCTTTTGATAACCTGCTGCCATCCGATAGCGTATATTCCAAGACATAGAATACTAATTGCATAAAAACCGAACCATTTCAGACTGAATCTCTCACTGGTTGCTGCCATCTTCATAAAAATTCCATTGGCAGCATATATCAAAATCATTATATGGAGCAAAACAAATGCCCCAAACATACTTTTTTTATTTGTATTCTGCACAGCTTTTACCTGCATACGCTCTTTAAATACTCTATTCTAGCTCTTAATACCTTATATTTACCCTTATGTCCTTCTGCAAACCACGACTCTTCAGGTTCCTTAATCATATTAAATCCAATCGCCTGAACCGCTTTTGCGGCTGCCTCCTGCTGGGAGATTGGCACATGGGCAGTCTGACAGATTCCCCCTCGAAGATTTGTATATGCTTCAAAAGACTTATTAAAATCCATCAGGTCATACAAACGGATTGGTTTATTGGTTCTGTTATTTACTAATACCCCCCAATTAGCCCAGTGTCTATCTGTATTTCCAACAAGATAATCAATTATATTCATCATATAATAGCCTTGTTTATCAAGCGCAATTGCTTCTGATATAAAATCCTTATCCTGGTTTATAAGCATAATATTCCAATCTGATACGCTTACAATGGACCTCTCTTTGGAAGTAATGATTTTACTCTCTGTCACATATTTCCCTGCATATTTTTTTAGCTTATATGAAACTTGCGGAACCTCAAAGCAACTGGCAACCTGACTAGCCAGATACTCTTTTTTTACGGTGTCCGCACCACCATCCTTATATAACACGAACCCTTCTTCTGTCCGGACCCATGCTTTAGGATAAAGTCCTGCCGTTGCGATATCAGCATCGAATTCTGTACCAGTAACTGTTAGTTGACGCCCACGAAGCGAAACATCTATAAACGCATTGCTTAAATGGTTATCAAATAAATTTATCTTTTCAAAGGATATATTATCGCCCTTTTCCCTAATCCAGAACACATCCGTCAAAGAAAGCGCCTTGTATTTTATCGCAAATAACGCACGCTCCTTATCCGTTGTTGCCTGCGTAGCGCCAATACTATTTAATATTTCTTTCGCATACTTACGATCCAGCGTAAGAATACGAGAGGCAAGCCAGGCATAGAAATTAACCAAATTATTAAAACAGTCGTCAAAATCCCCTTCTGTTCCCTCTTCCAAATACAAACCATAGGGCATAAACTGCACATCAAAAATATGCACAATACCGTGCTCGGAAATCTCTGCTACTATTTTGTTTTTATGCATAATCTGGTATGTTTTCATATTCAATATAACTTATATATTTACTCATTATGTATTTTACCACAATTTCCTAGTCCCCGTAAAAAAGAGGGAGCACAGCTCCCTCCTCAAAAGTAATTGTAAAACTATGTAATTATCCAATCACATCCTGCATATCATACATACCAGCAGGCTTTCCTGCCAAGAACTTTGCAGCCTGAACAGCTCCTTTTGCAAATACACTTCTGCTGTATGCTGTGTGAGAGAAGGTAATCACTTCATCGATTCCACAGAAAAGTACATCATGCTCTCCAACAATGGTGCCTCCTCTTACTGCTGAGATTCCTAATTCCTTCTTCTCTCTCTTCTGACGCACCTGGCTTCTATCATATACATACTCGTACTGGTTACCTGCAGCCTCATTTACAGAATCTGCAAGAGCGATAGCTGTTCCAGAAGGAGCATCTAATTTCTGATTATGATGCTTTTCAACAATTTCAACATCATATCCAGCAGGACTTAACACGCCCGTTGCTTCTTTTAAAAGTTTCATTAACAGATTAATTCCAAGAGACATATTGGCTGATTTTAGAACTGCAACCTTTGCAGAGGTCTCCTTAACCTTTGCAAGCTGTTCTTCTGAAAGACCGGTAGAACAAAGAACGACTGGTACCTGTTTTTCAGCGGAATAAGCAAGTAAGCCATCTACTGCTGCCGCATTGGAAAAATCAATAATTACATCTGCTTCCACGTCACACTCTGTAACATTTTTAAATACGGGATAGTCATTCTGAATGTGATCTGAAACATCCACACCTGCTACCATCGTAACATCTGGATCTGCTTTTACAATCCCCGTAATAACCTGTCCCATACGGCCGTTGCAGCCGTGCATAATAATTCTTGTCATATTTCCCTCTTTTCCTATAAAAAGCTGCTCACCACAATAAATGGCAAGCAGCTACACTATCTCATTGCATGCTTCTGATTACAGAATGCCGAATTCCTTCATGCTCTTTTCAAGCTTTGCTGCATTTTCGGGTTCCATCTCCGTAAGAGGACGACGAAGAACACCTGCTTTATCTCCCTGTAAATTCATTGCCTTCTTTACAGGAATTGGATTCACTTCAATAAACAGGTTATTAATAACCTCTAACGCCTCTAGCTGTAACGCACAACTCTCCTTAACCTTTCCATCAAAGTAAAGCTGGCAGATATCATGGGTCTGCTTCGGTGCAACGTTACTAAGTACAGAGATTACACCCTTTCCGCCAAGTGAGAGAACGGGAACAATCTGGTCATCATTGCCAGAATATACATCAACTGTACCCTTCGCAAGAGCCATCAGCTTCGCAACCTGAGAAAGGTTACCTGTTGCATCCTTAACGCCTACAATATTGGGTACTTCCTTTACAAGACTAACAATGGTTTCCGGCATGATATTCACACCACCGGTACGTCCAGGAATGTTATATAAAATGATAGGAACCTTTACTTCATTTGCAATGATTGTAAAGTGCTCTTTTAAGCCCTTCTGCGTAGCCTTGTTATAGTATGGAGTAACTAGTAAAAGACCATCAACCCCACGCTTTTCAGCTTCCTTAGAAAGATAGATTGCGGTTTCCGTGCAGTTAGAACCTGTACCAGCAATAACAGGGATTCTCTTATTTACCTGTTTTACACAGTACTCAATAACATCTAAATGTTCTTCATGGGTTAACGTGGATGCCTCACCAGTGGTACCACATACGATGATTGCGTCCGTACCACCTGCAATCTGCTCTTCAATGTTCTTAGCAAACTGCTCATAATCTACTGATCCGTCCTGCTTAAAAGGTGTTACGATAGCTACACCAGCGCCTTCAAAAATTGCCATAACTTTACTCCTCTTTTCTTTTGTTTAGGAAATGCATTCCCTTCTACAGTTATAGTGTAAGGCATATAAAAACCGCCTCAGGTGAGGCGGCCAAAAATCTCTTTTTGATAGCCCTCCATCTCTTATGAGATGACAGTGATACGAATCTTCTTCGCATCCCCAAGCCGTAAGCCCTCAGGAAACTTACTCTTTCGGCGAATCCTCCTTTTCCTTTCTTTCTTCTGCGCCTGACGCATCCAGAAAGGTACTCATAGGCCCCGCGACCTCTACCTTACAGTCATAAATATAAACCTGCTTTTCCTATCTGTCAACTGTATTCTTTAAGTTGTTACTAACCGGTCTTAACGATCTGCTTATAGCAATTTTATAATTTCCAAAACTCAATAAGATGTTTCCATTCGGTATAACAATCCGGGTTGAGAAATCTTATTGGAAATACATCTAAATCGCTAAAGAAAAAGATAGCAAAACACACAAAACCATATATTTACGATATCGCCAAAATAATAGGATACAAGTCAAAAGTATACTACTTAATCACATACAAACCCATTTTCTACGCATCTTCCTTCGAGTTTTGCCTGTTTCTTAACAAATTCGCCAAACCTTGGAAGTTTAAAGGTTAATACGCCACGGCTAACACCATCTACCACACCCTTTTTAGAAAGGGAATCTCTGAGTCTGGATAAATCACTTGCTTTTTTCGCCGTTAATTCCAAAAGTTCACTAGCATTCATATTTTCCTTGAGTGAAAGAAAACAGATGTACCATTTTTCTTTTTCCGTGAATTCATTCCACAGTTTTCCGTAACAGTTCACTTCCATCGTCTCATCAAATTTCTTGATAACGTCTTCTGTAAGCTTGTTTTCTTCAGACTCCCAAACATACTTTCCGAGTACTTGGTAAGCAAACGGATAACCCTTCGTAAAATATGCCAATTCATTAGCATATTCCATATCTACACCAAAAGTCTCCATATATGACATACGTACCAGCGTAATATTTAATGGCTGCAGTTCTATCTTTGCAGAACGTCTAAGAAATGTCATATCGTCTTTATCTTCTATTACAGAAAAATTTTTCTTTAATCCAGTCATTATCATATTGATAGGATATGATCTACGACTCATCATGTTAAAAATTCTAGCAAATTCGAGAAAATCATTCGTTCCATTTGCCTCATCTATTGCAATCAGAAGCTGTTTATCATCTTTTTTCAATTTCTCCAGAATCTTACACAACGCCGACTCTAAAGAGGATACTGGTGGTAAACTACCAACGCTTAGTCCTATTCCAAATGCCGATAGATTTAACGATGCATTCAAAAAAGAGGACAAATATTCGCCTGAATCATAGAGTTTTGCTACCAGGGATTCCAGCATATTTTCGCGAATTGTTAAATCTATGACAATCCACGAAGAATCCTGTTCCAGCTTATTCTCCACAGCGGACATCGTTACAGTCTTTCCCGCTCCACGAATTCCAACAATCTCAAATACATTGTCCGTTCCATTTTTTAAATTATAAATAATATCTTCTACTACATTATTTTCAGGTTCTTCTACGAACTGTGCCGGAATTCTTCCAAATGCTGTTGAAAAGGGATTATTTTTTTTCATTAGTTCACCTCGAACATCCTTTTTTCTAGATAGTTTACACTTTGTGTATAATTATGTCTGATTATGTACATTTATACATCTTTTTTCATTTTATGTCAAAATATGTTCGTTTATGAAATAATAAGCGTTTTATGTATGATTATGTATAATTATGAATTATATTCATTTTATGTTCAATTATGTATATTTATGAAAAAATAAATTTTTATCCCAGCAAAAATCCCTGCATCACATAGTTTGCCAGGTCCATGCCTTTTTTACTAAGTGAAAGACTGTCCCCTTCTTCCAGTAGAAGTCCGTCTCTTTTCATTTTTAGGACCCAATCGCCATATACAGTTTCTATTTCTTTTCCATATAACTTTTGAAACAGCGTTTTGGATACGCCCTCTGTCTTTCGAAGTCCTAAGAACATATACTCTTCCATCTGTTCACTTATAGATAGTTCTTGCAGTTCGTTCGGTGAAAATACAGATTTCATATATGTGTTCAGGGCTTCCGTATTTTTAAATCGACGATTTTCAATTAGGGATGAGGCGCCTAAACCCACTCCCAGATACTCTTTTCTCTCCCAATAACCCAGATTATGCTTGCACGCATACCCCTTCTTAGCAAAATTAGAGATTTCGTACTGTTCGTAGCCATGCTCCTTTAATAGTTCTCTGGCAGCGTAATAAATCTCCCTCTCCTCTTCCTCAGAAGGTAAATCTCCTTCCATCGGAGCATCTTCCCCATACTTCTCATAGAAAGGGGTTCCGGGCTCTACAATGAGGCTGTACATAGAGATATGCTCAGGATTATGAAAGATTACCTTTTCAAGACTACTTAGAAATCCTTCCTTTGTTTGTCCCGGCAGAGCACCCATTAGATCGACATTAATATTTGTAAAGCCCGCTTTTCTGGCGAGATTATAACTATTTTCAAATTCATGATAAGTATGAATACGTCCCAACAAGCTTAACTCTTCATCGTTCGAGGATTGTAATCCGAAACTAATCCGGTTAATGCCTGCATTATAATAAGCTTTTGCTTTTTCTTCGGTTAAGGTTCCTGGATTACACTCTATGGTAATTTCTGCCCCTTCCTGCACGATAAAACACCCTCGTACACAGTCCATAAGCGTTTTTACCTGCGCACCAGAAAGTAAGGAGGGAGTTCCTCCTCCCATAAAAATACTGCTAATATTTTTAGTTCTATACTCTTTTCCCTTTCCTTCGATTTCTTTACAGAGCACTTCCAAATAACGCTGTACGGTATTTTCATCCATCGCAAAAGAAAGGAAGTCGCAATAAGCACACTTCCTAACGCAAAAAGGGATATGAATATATAGCATCATTTCCTTATTCATATATTTATTGTAGCATATTGACAAAGATTTGCTGATTTTATGGTGATTTTCTATATTTCCTGCATTGCGCCCCTTGTAGCATAATGCTATAATTTTTAAGGTTTTTTGTGTATTTTGATAAATTTGCGTGATACGCATGAGGAAAAGTTATGAAACAAAAAAGAGAAGACGTTAGAAATGTTGCTATTATTGCCCATGTTGACCATGGCAAAACCACCCTTGTTGATGAATTATTAAAGCAAAGCGGTGTATTTCGTGAAAATCAGGAAGTTGCAGAACGTGTCATGGACTCCAATGATATCGAGCGTGAACGTGGCATCACAATTCTGGCCAAGAACACCGCAGTTATGTATAAAAACACCAAAATTAACATTATTGACACCCCGGGCCATGCAGATTTTGGCGGTGAGGTAGAACGTGTTCTTAAAATGGTTAATGGCGTTATTCTTGTTGTTGATGCCTTTGAAGGCGCTATGCCGCAGACTAAGTTCGTGCTGGGAAAGGCATTAGAGCTAAAACTGCCTGTTATTGTATGTATCAACAAAATTGACCGTCCCGAGGCGCGTCCAAAGGAAGTTGTAGACGAAGTTTTGGAACTCTTTATGGACTTAGATGCGGATGACTCCCAGCTCGACTGCCCCTTCATCTTTGCTTCCGCCAAGACGGGTATCGCTTCCTTAGATGATTCTGAACTTGGCAGCGATATGACCCCTCTCTTCGAAACCATTTTGGAATATGTTCCCGCCCCTGAGGGAGATTCCGAAGCAGCTACACAGGTGCTTATCTCTACCATCGACTATAACGAGTATGTTGGTCGTATTGGCTGTGGTAAGGTGGATAATGGTACCGTTAAAGTAAATCAGGATGTTGTAATCGTAAACGCACATGATGCAACCAAGTGCAAAAAGGTAAAAATCAGCAAGCTTTACGAATATGACGGACTTGATAAAGTTGAAGTAAAGGAGGCTGGCATCGGTTCCATCGTTGCCATCTCTGGTATTGCTGACATTCATATTGGTGATACCCTTTGCTCTCCTGAAAATCCTGTGGCCATTCCTTTCCAGAAGATTTCAGAGCCTACGATTTCTATGAACTTCATTGTTAATGATTCTCCGCTTGCAGGTCAGGAAGGAAAATTTGTTACTTCCAGACATCTTCGTGACAGACTGTTTAGAGAGTTAAATACGGATGTCTCCCTTCGTGTAGAAGAAACAGACACTACCGAAGCATTCAAGGTTTCTGGCCGTGGCGAATTACATCTATCTGTCTTAATTGAAAATATGCGCAGAGAAGGTTATGAATTTGCAGTAAGTAAGGCTGAGGTTCTCTACCACACCGACGAAAATGGCAAAAAGACAGAGCCTATGGAACTTTGCTATGTAGATGTTCCAGAGGAATTCTCTGGAAATGTAATCGAGAAGCTTTCTATGCGTAAAGGCGAGCTTCGTTCTATGGGTATGGCAAATGGCGGCTATACTCGCCTGGAGTTCTCAATTCCCTCTCGTGGACTGATTGGTTACAGAGGCGAATTTATGACCGATACCAAGGGTAACGGTATCATGAATACGATTTTTGATGGTTATGCACCTTTTAAGGGTGAGGTGACTTATAGAAAGCAGGGGTCCCTCATTTCCTTTGAAACTGGTGAATCCGTTACTTATGGTCTCTTCAATGCCCAGGAGCGTGGTACGCTCTTCATTGGACCAGGTCAAAAGGTATATTCTGGTATGGTCATCGGTGCTAACCCTAAGACAGAAGACATTGAATTAAATGTATGCAAAACCAAACATCTAACCAATACCCGTTCTTCTGGTTCTGATGATGCCCTTAAACTCGTTCCGCCAAAGAACATGTCTCTTGAACAATGTCTTGAATTTATCGGAACTGACGAGCTATTAGAGGTCACTCCTGAAAGCCTTCGAATCCGCAAGAAGATTCTGGATCCATTAAAGAGGAAGCGTGCCGCAATTAGTGCTGCTGATAAAGCGAAGAATGCATAGAAAAAATCCACCTCATGTGATATGTACCCAGAATCCTGGACACATATTTATGAACTAGGCGGAACACATGGATGCTATCCTGTATTGCACAGGTGGCATCCATTTTGTTTTTGCCTGAATTCTTTTGTTATTATAATAATCTATATATTCTTCAACTGCTTTAGAAAATTCTTCAAAAGACGCATAGTCCTTTTCATAACCATAATACATCTCGTTTTTTAATCTTCCAAAGAATGTCTCCATTATACAGTTATCATAGCAATTACCCTTTCGAGACATAGATTGGATAATGCCATGTTCTTGTAATGCATTTCTAAAATAAGCATGTTGGTACTGCCAACCCTGGTCAGAATGAAAAATAAGTCCTTCCACTGTTGGAAACTTTTTAAAAGCTTTATCAAGCATTCTTTGGATTTGGTCTAACGTTGGATGCAAAGATAAATCATATGCAATGATCTCGTTTGTATTCATATCCAGTACAGGAGATATATAACATTTCCCCCAAGAAAAATTGAATTGAGATACATCCGTTGTCCATTTCTGTAATGGTGCAGTTGTACTAAAATCTCTATTTATTATGTTATCAGCAATCTTACCTACTTCACCTTTATAGGAATGATATTTTTCCTTAGGACGCTTGCCCACCAAACCAGTTTCATGCATAAGACGCTGAACACGCTTATGGTTCACTTGATATCCGCGATTTATCAACTCTTGATGAACTCGTCTAACTCCGTACCTACATTTGTTTTGTGCAAAAATACTTTTTATTTCTTCAAGCATTTCATGATTTCGTTCAGCAACTACGTCTTCCTTGCTAATTTCAAAATAGTAAGTAGATTTGGACAAAGGCATAGCTTTAAGAAGATACTTTAATTGGTATCCGCTTTCTCTGAGTTCTTTGATGATTGCTGCTTTTTCGCCTTGAGTCGCGCAGCTTCCTTTTCTTCTCTCAAGGCGATCTCTTTTTTTATTACTTCAATTTCAGCTTTCATATATTCATTTTCAGCTCTTAATCGAATTAATTCTTCATATTCGGATTCATTAGGTTTTGGTGGTTTTCTTGTGCCTACTTTTTTCATATTAGCGTTCTGTGACTTACGACCTTTCTGCTTTGGTACAAGCCCATTATAACCGTATATCTTATATTTTCGTACCCATTGATACAACATTCCTGAGTTTATACCTGCTTCTATCGCTGTAGGCTGAATACCTTTCCCACAAAGCACTTTAGCAACCAATTCCAGTTTTTCCTCTGGTGTCCATTGTTTATTAAAAGCTGAATGTTTCAAAGCGTCAGAACCTTGGGAGTCCTCCATTCGCATCCATCTTCGAATGTATCTTTGAAATTCTTTTTTTGATATTCCTTCTGGAATGTCTGGAAGAATTCCTTGACGATACATTTCTATACATGCCTTTTTGAACTCATAACTGTAACGCATAAAAATACCCTCCTTACTGGTTGTCCAGTAAAGAGGGTACATATCA
>JAZLGW010000011.1:0-345638 GCA_045616465.1 Lachnospiraceae bacterium
GAAGTTTTACATTGGGATGACTCTCGAAGAAGTCAATAAATTGTTATTGCCCAATGATTTACCTATAGTTCAGGATATGAATAATGGGTATTTGTGGATTAGAGGGGAGTTTGAAATTATATCAGAAAGAATATATACGGCACTTTGTTTTAAGGATAGCCTGCTTTGGATGATTATTATTGAACCGCATCTTAGTACAAATGTGAAAAGAGAACCATTTAGTGTAACGCAGGAAGATTATAAAATTTGCAAGGGATGGCTTGATAAACATAAAGAAAAATTACCAGAAAACGCGGAAGTCTTCTATGATAGAAGAACTCCAAGTGTAGGTGTATGTATTAGATAATTCCAATTTTTATAATGATAATTTGATGGCAACTAAGGAGATTGCTAATATGCGTAGAAAAGATAGAGAAGTAACAGATTTTAATACTATTGTAGGTATTATAGATGAGTGTGAGATAATTAGAATTGGCTTGTCAGATGGAGACTTCCCGTATATTGTTCCTGTTAATTTTGCATACACTGTAGAAGGCAGCGAGATATGTTTTTATATACATGGGGCGATGGCTGGAAAAAAGTATGATATGTTTACTAAAAAACCATATTGTTCTTTTGAAATGGATATTCCATTAGAAATGGACTGCATTGTTGAAAAAAAAGATGTTACAATGCGATACAAATCAGTTATGGGTAAATGTAAGGTCGAGTTTTTAGATGGGATGGAAAAGCAATCTGCCATAGATAATATTATTATGGCGAGGTATGAAGAAACGAAAAACTTTGAATACAATAAAGATACAGTAACAAGAACAGCAGTTGCAAAATTAACAGTTATGGAAATGTCTGCAAAAGTTAATCAAATTAGAGGTGGAGCAGATATCTGATAAAATTCAAATTGAACTTACCAAGGAGGTAATATTATGCTTACTAATACAGTGAGGGATATGTCTGGTTATCTGGTAAAATCTATGATTGATTTTTTCGGCAACAAGACTTCTAATTTTTCAGTTTATGATGTGAATGAAGATGTAAATAACAAATCATTCAGTGTTAGGTTTTTGGCCTATAATTATTTTCCTGTGAAATTTGTATACGATAAAGGTGGTATAGGATTTAGTATTTGTTACGGAACTTATTTTATTCCGCTCAAAAACTCACAGCAGTGGTGGGATCAAGCGGATATCAATGTAATGCTGGCTGAATTGGAAAAGGATTTGGTTAGCCGTATTCCAGATAAATTTTTGCGTGCACATGGTTGGTTATAACCATAGGTATTAAATTTGATTATGAAAAGAAAAACATAGTAAATTATAGTATTCAACTGTCCCTAAGGGGGCAGTTTTTTTAAAAATCTAGAAGAACGGGGATTTGCGTAGTTTTTATGACTTAACGAATGGGGATTTGCGTTGCTTTTGCGTTTCAAGAATGGGGATTTGCGTTAAACTACTTCTAAGGGGTGATAATAAATTATGGGAAATACAGTATTTAAAAGGAAAATCTATAACGAAATCCTTGAATGGAAAGAGAAACGTAGCGACAAATATGCCCTTTTGATAAAAGGGGCTAGGCGTGTTAGAAAATCAACTATTGTGGAAGCATTCGCCCAAAATGAGTTTAAATCATATATATTAATTGATTTTGCACACACACGGAAAGATATTATAGCTTTGTTTGACGACACATATGATTTGGATTTCTTTTTTTTACAGCTTCAGCAACTAACAGGAGTTAAACTATACGAGAAAGAATCGGTTATTATTTTTGATGAAGTACAGCTGCAACCAAAGGCTAGGCAGGCCATAAAGTATCTTGTTGCGGATGGACGGTATAAGTATATTGAAACCGGTTCTCTTCTTTCCATAAAGAAAAATACGAAAGATATATTAATACCAAGTGAAGAGTATAAGATATCCATGTATCCTATGGATTTTGAAGAGTTCTTATGGGCAATAAATGATGAGGTAACCGCTGATACAATAAGGATGCTGATAGAAAAGAAAAAATCGGCAGGAAATGTTTTGCATAGAAATCTGATGAGAATATTTAGGCTTTATATGCTTGTTGGCGGGATGCCACAGGCTGTTGAGACATATATTTCGCAAAACAATTTGCAAGAGGTTGATGTCGTTAAGAGAGAAATTATTGAGCTATACGAGGAAGATTTTACGAAAATTGATGGAACGGGGCTGGCAGGAGATATTTATGATGTTATCCCAGCCAACCTCAGCGGAAATGCTTCTAGATACGTGTTATCAAGTGCAAGAGCGGGAATACGTTCTGAACAGGTTAGAGAACTAATACCGGATATGTTAAGTTCTTATACTGTGAATATTGCATATCATGCAAATAATCCAAGCGTGGGTATGGCGCTAGAAAAAGATGCCGGACGATATAAATTATTTACTTCTGATGTTGGATTGTTCATAACGCTCGCATTTAAAGATAAAAAATATACAGAGAATGTAATATACAATAAATTACTTTCTGACAAACTGGAAGCAAATTTAGGTTATGTGTATGAGAATGTTGTAGCCCAGATGTTAGTAGCAAAAGGGAATAATCTTTTCTACTATACGATGGAGAGTGAAACATCGAATCATTTATATGAGATAGATTTTCTTATATCCCTAGAAAATAAAATATGTCCACTGGAAGTGAAGTCTGGCAATTATAGAGGACACAAATCTATGGATGTATTTGGAGAAAAATTCAGTGGTCGCATCAAAGAAAAGTACGTAGTGCATACCAAGGATTATAAAAGGGAAAATGGGGTAAATTATATTCCAGCTTATATGGTTCCTTTTATGAAATAAAGCAAAAGTAGGAGGCGTATATGAAAAAGGACGATAGCATCGTAAGCGTACTGTATTTTGGAATCCTTTCATATTGCGCAAAATCCAGGAAACTAAGAAGCGATATCTTGGTCATTATGAACGAGATTGAAATCGTGCTCCATCAAATTCTGGCAATTCATTTTAGAGGGGCGCGGAACGCAGTTTGATCCAGATGTGGTAGATGCATTTATAGAACTAAGGAAGCAAGAGGCTTTATAAATCCATTTTTAACCCAATTTATTCCATAAAATACGATGCCTCATTCGTATCTTTAATATAGGATATAAGTGATGGGAGGCTGGAATTATGAAAAGAATAAAATGTGCGGTATTGATGTTGTCGTTTGTGGCATGCGTGCTTGCGGCTTGTGGGAAGAACATCGACTATGATGCCGAATACGATTATGTGCTGGAATATTTGCATGACACCTATGGCGGTGATTATACGATTAAAAAGGTAGATTTTTATCAATATGATTATGGAATTACGGCCGGTCAATTTATTTATTATTTTGAAGTATGGGATTCCCAAGGCGTGAAATTTACTGCGCATTATATGCGACTTACGGATTTGTGTGAGAATACGGTATCATCATTAACGTTTGATCCCGTTCCGTAGCACGCATAGAAAATGGTATTTTGGATGTCCGAAACCCCTTGAAAACATTGACTTTGCATATATATATATATAATTTTATGCAGAAATTTTTGTTTCAGAGGGGAGAAAATATGAAAGGTAAAAGAAAATTAATAAAAAGAATTTCTGCGTGGGTTTTATGTTTGGTAGTTGTGATTGCTACTATGAATATGCCAATGTTTACAATGAAAGTAGAGGCAGCTACGATTACCGACACAGTTAATGGTATTACATATATATTTGATGATTCAAATTATAAAGCAACAGTTACTGTTGGCACATATTCTGGTGTAGTAACTATACCGGCAACAGAGACTTACAGTGGGCAAACATATCAAGTTACTGGCATTTCTAATATTGCATTTAAGGACTGTACAGGATTAAGTAGTATAAGCTTGCCTGACGGTATCACAGAAATTGGATTTCGTGCATTTAGTGGTTGTAGTAATTTGACAAGTATTAATATACCTTCGGGAGTTACTTCAATCAAAGATGGTACTTTTTTGCGTTGTAGTAGTTTAACAAGTGTTACGATACCTTCCGGAGTTACTTCAATTGGTAGTAGTGCATTTGATGATTGTAATAACTTAACAAGTATCAATATACCCTCCGGAGTTACTTCGATTGGTGGAAGTGCATTTGCAAATTGTAGTAGTTTAACAAGTGTTACGATACCTTCCGGGGTTACGTTAATCAAAGGTGGTACTTTTGTTTATTGTAGTAGTTTAACAAGTGTTACGATACCTTCGGGAGTTACGTCAATTGAATTTACTGCATTTAGCGATTGTACAAATTTAGCGGACATAACAATACCCGATACGGTTACAAATATAGGAGATAATGCTTTTAATAACTGTACTTCGTTGACAGATGTAGAATTTAAAGGTGCAACGCCACCTACATTAGGAACATCAAGTATTCCGGCAGGTGTTAATATCAAAGTTCCTGTTGGAAAAAAAGCTGCTTATGTATCTGCTGGGTATCCTGCGGGAGATATCATAGATAATGCACCAACAGGTGGCGGTAGTGGTTCAAAGGGTAACAATAACGCCGCTTCAACCACCACAGTTTCCGCGCATACCCATACTCTTGAATGGGTAACCGTTTCCAAACCTACCATGCATGCCAAGGGAACGATGGAACTTAGATGTAAGACATGTGGCTATGTTGCAGAGACCCAGCGTGTTGGCAATGATGCCGTTGTATATGAGACCTATGCCAATCGTTTAGAGGAGCAGTTTAGAACGGTGAAGTCTGGTGAGAATGTATCCTTGGAACTTGGTAACTGGCACAGTGTACCCGGATATATGATGGAGAGAATTATTGGCAGTAATGTTGATGTGGAACTCACATACACATATAAGGGTAAGGATTATAATATTGTCATTCCAGCAGGAAAAGGAATTGACCTTCATATTCCATGGTATGGACCACTTCTTATGGAGAGCCTCTATGGAAGCTATAGCAAATAAGAACGAAGGGAAATACCCCCTGTTTCTTCATAGGATATAACTGATGAGAACAACCATTGATTCGTGGTTGTTCTTTTCTTTATAATTATACTGTTAGGGGTTTCCATTGGTTGACCACTATTATACGAAAGAGGAAAAGGGTAATATGGAAAAATTATATTTAAAAAGAAGAATGTCCTTTGTGGAGCATAGCTGTATAAAGTGCGGAAAGAGAGTTGCCAGCCCCTTAGCGGTAAAAGCGGCAGATATTTCAGCGGGTGAGTCCAGAGAAATTAATGAAAAAGAAGAGAAGCTTAACCAGCGCATTAATATTGACAATAACTGGCAGGCGTGCAGATTAAAGGTGAAGTGTCCAGAGTGTAAGAAAAAGATGCATTTAGCAGGAGCGCCCTATAACAATAAGGATTTCACAAAATTCTATTTTTTGCATGCTACTTTGGGCTCGTTACTCATTGCTGTTATCATTGGAATTATTCGTACCATATTAAGCAGTATTGTCGGCAGGAATCTTTATGGAGACTATATTTATATTGTTCTCTTAGCGGTGCTGGTTCCATTTATTGCCATTCCAATTATTACCAGAATAGTATGGCTGAAAAAGCATAAAGCGATTATGGCTGATCCGAATTTTGAAGCACCTTCCTATTATAGTTATAAACACTTAGATGAATTACTTGCTAGACCAGCTGGCAAGTATGTTATTGCCTATGTGGAGAAGCAGAAAAAAGCATAGGGATGGGGTGGAACCCCATGCGTTATAGCGTATTAAAAAGACAGAGGATGACATATGCTGGAACCAGAAAAGAAGGCAGTGCTAACGGCAGCACTTCTGCAAAAGGGCTTTTCAAAGGAATTTGCAGAGATGATTGTCGGAAAATATATGAATACAGATTATACGGCTACCAGAATGTTGGGCTATCTATATCGTATGGATGAATTAACCGAGGAACTGGTGGTGGACGAAATGCTGGCGATATTAAGCGACCGCGACCGCATTGTGAAAAAACATGAGATGGAAGAGGCGCAGGCTGCAGTCAACAGGATTTATCAGTATGGTTTGGGCGCTGAATAAGTGTAAAATGTGTGTCTTTTTTGATAGCAGCGTGTTTTACGATTATAATAATTGAAGAGTATCTTTATAAGGATGCACATGGAAAGTATATTAGCTTAGCTAGCGGGAGTTGCTTACGATGTTAATTGGTGTATTGGTTAGCGGAATCATAGAAGAATATACCAGAAATCTTTGCAGCGGCATAGAAAGTATGGCAGCAAAGGATGGGGTACAGTGCGTTGTAATGCCTGGAAAATACGTTGGATTTGATTATGAATCGGACGTCCAGGACAAAAATGGTCATTGCTACAATTCTCTGTTTTCTTACGGATTTTTATCCTGTTTTGATGGTCTCATTATAGAGATGGCCTCTGTACTTATGTATGCAGACGATGCCAAAAAAGAAAAATACGTTAATTTATTTAAAGATATACCGCATGTATTTGTTTCCTATGATCATGAAGATTTTAACTGCGTAAGTATTGATAATAAGGCGGGGCTAAGGGATGCACTGGAATACACATTTAAAAATGGTGCGAAGACCTATGCCATGATTGGTGGTCCGGAAAATAATGTTGATGCGATTGAACGACGAACCTGCTTTGAGGATTTTATGCGGGCGCATAACCTGCCACTTTCCGAAAAGAATTACGAGCATGGAAGTTTTTGGCGTGATTGTACCGAAAATGTTGAAAAACTTGTTTCCAACAATTTAGCTGCTGATGTTTATGTTTGCGCAAATGACGTCCTGGCAAAAAGAATTTATGAAAGCTGTGAGAAATTTGGCAGAAGACCGGGAAAAGATGTATCTGTCATTGGCTTTGACGATAGTGACTTTTGCATTAGAGCATATCCTACGATTTCTTCAGTTAGAACAGATATCGTGGATATGGGAAAAATGAGCTATGAACTATTGACGGAGACGATTTCCGGTAAACCGCACAGACATGCATATGTTCCTTCGAAATTTGTATTAAGAGATTCTATTTGCCATAGAAATGCAAATGATGCCTTAGCAAATAGTGCTTCTATTCGATTTAGAGATGTTATAAAAACTAATATACATATTCAAGATCATCTGGAACTCCTTTCTTTTGATGAACGCTTTGGAACTGTTTTTGATTTGCTGGAGTATGCAACGGCAGACGGTTTGTTAAAACTTCTTAATCAGCTTTCTGGCATTATTGATGATTTATTTACGAGTCATTGTATGAAGTATCTTGACTGGGAAATATTTTCAAACATGGTTGGCAACTATTACAAAAGAATTCTGCAGTCCGTTACGGATGCTAACCTTCGAGAGAGCGTTCATTCTATGTACACCGAATATATTGAGAAACTCATGAAGGTAACCCAGACAACGGATGAAAGTATGGGCAATATCAATAACTCAGCCGTATACAACATGGAAGCCTTTTTTAGAGAAACGGTGCAGTTTGCTAGAAATACGGAATCGAATTATGCACGATTTCTTGAATATCTTGATTTTATGTGTATTAAGAATGCATATCTGTATTTGTATGAAAAGGAGATTGGTTACTTCCAGGGGGAAGTATTCGAAATACCGAAGTATCTTTATTTAAAAGCCTATTTAAAAGATGGACAGGCCGTTAGCGTTCCAAAGGGAAAGCAGAAGGTAAAAAAGAATAATATTTTCAACGATGACGTTATCGATTGGACGAATGTTAATCGTTACACGCTTATTCCCATTAACTCGGACAATTTCCTTTATGGAATTCTTGTGTGTGATATTCAGCCTAAAAGTTTTGACTTCACCAATATTTTTGCCTGTCAGCTTGGTGCGGCAGTAAAGATGCTTCAGCTCAGAATTGAGAATAATAGAATCATGAACGAGTATGAAGAATCTGTTCGTAAGCTTAAGGAATACAATATTACATTGGACAATATGTCAAAGACCGATGTGCTTACAGGACTAAATAATAGAAGAGGATTTTATGTTCGCGCAGAGAAACTGATGGAGCTTTGTCCAAATGAAAAGGCATCCCTGCTTGTTGGTTATGCGGATATGAATGACCTCAAAATTATCAATGACCGCTTTGGACATGATGAAGGGGATTATGCACTAAAAACAATTGCCAGCACGCTGACGGATTTTGTGACGGGATATAACGGATTTGCGGCAAGAATTGGTGGTGATGAATTTGCATTTGCAATCACCATACCCGTAAATAGTGCGTCTGCGTCTTATGCAGATGAAATACATAGTATGTTTACGGCATTTAATGAAACCAGCATTAAACCCTATAAGGTATCGGTTTCTGTTGGATTTACCTTGATCAATAATGGCGACGTTCTCTCGATTGATGAGGCGTTAAATCATGCTGATGAGATGCTTTATGAAGAAAAACGCCTTAAAAAAGGCAATGTCATAAAGGACGCAAAATAGAATAGTATATGGCAGAAAAAATATTTGAAGAGGCCCTGCATAATTTTATGTCGGATGTGGCATATAAGAAGGCCGTTATGCATCTGTATGAACTGGGGTATTCTGTTGAAGAAATAGAAAAAAAGAGTACGTATCCGGTAACAAAGGAACAGATTGCGAACTGCATCTTGGAATATCAAAAAAAGCAGGAAAGTAAAGAAAATGCATTTCGTTTTGTGGAAGAAACGGATGCCTATGGAAGAAAGACCTTTCGGCGGGTTCGAAGATAGGGACCAGGCAAACATGTTTTTCTTGCATAATTACACAAAAATGATAAAATATTTTGTGGCATGTGTTTACTGAATTTATCAGTATCGCAATATAAAAAATCTAAGAAAGAGGTAAATGAAATGGCAACAGTTGATTTAACCCAGTATGGCATTAATGGTGCTTCCATTAAGTCCCACAACCCTTCCTACGAAGAGCTTTTCACCGCTGAGACGGATCCTTCCCTCACTGGTTATGAGAAAGGCCAGAACACCGAACTTGATTGTGTAAACGTTATGACCGGTATCTACACAGGACGTTCTCCTAAAGATAAGTACATCGTTATGGATGCACAGTCTAAGGACACTGTATGGTGGAACTCCCCTGAATATCCTAACGATAACCACCCTATGACCGAGGAAACTTGGGCAAAGGTTAAGGAAATGGCAGTAGCAGAGCTTTCCAACAAGGAACTTTACGTAGTAGACGCATTCTGCGGTGCTAACGCTGATACCAGAATGTCTGTACGTTTCATCGTTGAGGTTGCTTGGCAGGCTCACTTTGTAGAGAACATGTTCATTAAGCCCTCTGCAGAAGAACTTGAGAACTTCAAGCCTGATTTCGTAATCTACAATGCTTCCTTAGCAAAGGTTGCAAACTACGCTGAACTTGGTCTTAACTCTGAGACCTGTGTAGCATTCAACGTTACCTCCCGTGAGCAGGTTATCTTAAATACCTGGTACGGCGGTGAGATGAAGAAGGGTATGTTCTCCATGATGAACTACTACTTACCTCTTAAGGGTATGGCTTCTATGCACTGCTCCGCTAATACCGATATGGAAGGTAAGAACACCGCAATCTTCTTCGGTCTTTCCGGAACTGGTAAGACTACCCTTTCCACCGATCCTAAGAGACTTCTTATCGGTGATGACGAGCACGGTTGGGATGACAACGGCGTATTCAACTTCGAAGGTGGTTGCTTCGCTAAGGTTATCGGTCTTGACAAAGAGCACGAGCCTGACATCTACGGCGCAATCAAGAGAAATGCACTTCTTGAGAACGTTACCGTTGCAGAAGATGGAAAGATTGACTTTGATGATAAGTCTGTTACCGAGAATACTCGTGTATCTTATCCTATCGAGCACATCGCAAACATCGCTTCCAAGGTAAACGGCGTATCCGCTGGTCCTGCAGCTAAGAATGTTATCTTCCTTTCTGCAGATGCTTTCGGTGTACTTCCTCCCGTTTCCATCCTTACTCCTGAGCAGACCCAGTACTACTTCCTTTCCGGTTTCACCGCAAAGCTTGCAGGTACCGAGCGTGGTATCACTGAGCCTACTCCTACCTTCTCTGCTTGCTTTGGTCAGGCATTCCTTGAGCTTCATCCTACCAAGTACGGTGAGGAGCTTGTTAAGAAGATGGAGAAGTCCGGTGCTAAGGCATACCTTGTAAACACTGGTTGGAACGGAACTGGTAAGAGAATTTCCATTCCTGATACCCGTGGTATCATCGATGCTATCCTTTCTGGTGACATCCTTAAGGCTGAGACCAAGACCATTCCTATGTTCAACTTCGAAGTACCTACTGCACTTCCTAACGTTAACACTGGTATTCTTGATCCTAGAGACACCTATGCTAATGCTTCTGAGTGGGAAGAGAAGGCTAAGGATCTTGCAGCTAGATTCCAGAAGAACTTCAAGAAGTATGAAACCAACGAAGCTGGTAAGGCACTCGTTGCTGCTGGTCCTCAGCTCTAATTCATACCAAACAATACAAGCAGCCTAGTGGTGCATTCTAGAAACCATCACGAAGCTTACGATTAGATTAAAGGTTAATATACATACCTGCGGCTCCATGATTTCATGGAGCCGTATTCTTTTTTGAGGTGTATAATACTTGGTAGCGAAGCGGCCAACGCCTCCGTTTCTTATCGTTGAGAAGATATATGAATAAGAATAATAAATATGACAAAATGATTAATACCCCCGTAGAGAAATTAGTACTGACACTTTCCGTGCCCACTATTATTTCTATGCTGATTACTAATATATATAATTTGGCAGATACCGCATTTGTAGGAAAACTTGGGAACAGTGCAAGTGGTGCTGTGGGCATTGTATTTGGCTTTATGGCCATTTTACAGGCCATTGGCTTTATGTTTGGGCAGGGCGGCGGCTCCATTTTATCAAGACAGTTAGGAGCAAAAGAAGAGGAGAAAGCAAGCGTAACCGCGTCAGTAGCATTTTTCTCTGCATTTTTTGTTTCGTTTCTGGTAGCGCTTATCTGCGGATTTCTTTTAAATCCAATTGTGATGTTTTTAGGGAGTACCGTAACCATTGCGCCTTACGCATCGGTATATATTTGCTGTATTTTGATGGCAGCCCCTTTTTTGGTGACGAGCTTTACACTAAACAATTTCCTGCGATATGAGGGTAGAGCCCTTCTTGGTATGGTAGGAATGATGACCGGAGCGGTACTAAATATTCTTGGGGACTATATTTTGCTGGAAGTATATGGAATGGGCATTGAAGGAGCAGGGATTTCTACTGCGGTATCCCAGTTGGTATCTTTTAGTATTCTTTTGTCTATGTTTGCGAGAGGAAAGACCACCACGAAGATATCCTTTGGGATATTTATGAAGTGTCTGCGCGGAAAAATTGCTGATGTAACCTTTGGCAGGCATCTTGGAAGTATTGCAACAACGGGGCTTCCCAGTTTGCTTAGGCAGGGCCTTAGTTCTGTTGCCAGTATTGTACTGAATGAGCAGGCGGGTAAATATGGAGATGAAGGCGTTGCAGCGATGAGTATCGTAGCCAGAATTGGATTTTTCGTATTTTCCGTATCGTTAGGGATTGGACAGGGCTTTCAGCCAGTTGGATCATTTAACTATGGCGCAAAAAGATTTGATCGCTTACGAAAAGCGCTTCGTTTTACAGTCATTATTTCTACGGTCATTCTGTTTGTTACCAGTTCCATCTGCTTTTTATTATCTGGCAATATTATTCACATATTTCGTGATGATCCCAAAGTTATCGAAATGGGAACTAGAGCACTTCGGTTACACTGTATCGGGCAGCTTTTCATTCCATTTTGCATGGCCATGGAGATGTGTTTACAGTGCACAGGGCGGAAAATTAGTGCTTCTGTGATTTCTGTGATACGAAATGGTGTTATTTTTGTACCGCTTCTTCTTATTATGGCGAAATACCGTGGATTTGCAGGAATTCAGGAAGCGCAGCCACTTAGCTTTGCTATTGCGGCTATTCCGGTTGTATTTATTACAATGTATTATTTTAAAACGCTGCGTGAGGAAGAAAGTGCTTGCAAGAATATGACGTCCGAGTTGTAAATAAGTTAAAAATTCACACAATATTCTGTTATTTCATTGTATAATATAAAAGTATGATATTAGAGATGCCGTTTGAAATTATTGGGGTATATGACGGCAAAATGGGAGGTTACAATCATGTTCTATGTAGTACTTGGAATCGCGATTTTTGAAGCGCTTGTTCTAATTGGTTTTGGCGTATTCATGCTTCTAAAAAAGAGCGCTACTTCTAAAATTCTTAAAAATGCCCAGGAAATAGCAAATAAGAATATTGAGATTGAAGACATTGAGATTAAGGGATTTTCTGATTTGAAGGAATTAGCGAAACTTATTAATCTCATTAAGTTAAATATGCTTGCCTTTATTGAATCCACCAAAGGCAATGTCATCACATTATCTGATGCCATTGAGGCATTAAGCAGTGCCACGAAGTCTAATGAAGAAGGCATTGAACAGACGACCAGCAGCATCTCTACTGTGGCAGAGAAGGCGATGGAGCAGTTAGAGCTCGTTAAGGATAACTTAGAGCTGATTGAATCGAATAATAGTCAGCTGGTTGATATTCAGGATGCTATGCACAATATCCAGGTGACCTTAGGAGATTCGGTTGGAAGCTGCAATATTGGTATTTCTAACCTAGAAGAATATGAAAAGGGTATGCATACCATCCAGGAGAATCTGGACAGAAGTGTGTCTATTTTGCAAGAGTTTAACGAGCAGATTCAGCAGGTAAACCAGATTGGTAATCTGGTTGTAGATATCAGTGAAGAATTACAGCTTCTTGCATTAAATGCTTCGATTGAGGCTGCAAGAGCCGGAGAGGCAGGAAAAGGATTTGCGGTTGTATCCCAGGAGATGGGCGTGCTTTCCGAAAAGACAAAGGAGAGTATGGATGAAATCTCTGTAATTCTGAAACAGGTTACAGAAAGTAGCGAGCTTGTAAATGAGAGCATCAATGGCTGTCACGAAGCATTTAATGAGGGTGCGCAGGTATTTAACAATGTAAGCGATTCTTTCAGACTGATTAGTACCCAGTCCAACGATATCAATTCTCAGATGACAACGATGGATACTAAGTATTCGCTCATTGCCAAGAACTCCGACGTATCAAAAGAAAAGGCGGAGAATGTATTCTCTGCTTCTGAGACCATTACAGATAGTACCAAGGAAGTGGCAGAGATATCTGAAAAGACTTCTTCCGAATCTGCACAGATGGTTAACAATGTTGAGTCCCTTGAAAAGATGCTGGTTGGGATTCGCAATCTTATCAAACAGTTTAAGACGGGTGTTGTACCGTCTGCAAAGAATCGTTCCAAACGTGTGAAGATTGCAATTTTCAGTAAACTGGATAATTTCTTCTGGTATGCAATTCGCCGTGGTGTTTTGTATGCCCAGAAGGAGTTAAAGGATAACAATGTGGATGTCATTTACGTTCCGTATGTGGATGATATTGAAGAATGTGAGTTCCCGAATGATGTGAATCGTCTTGTAAGTGAAGGCGTGGATGCAATCATTTTCCCTGGCTTTATGAACAAGGCGGATAAAGAACTTGCGAATGCAGTACATAAGGGAATTAAGATTTTCTGCTACAACTGTGATTGTAATCCTTCTATTCAGCGTATGTCCTGCTATGAACCCGATCAGGAAGAAGCAGGTAGAATGGCAGCCGATGCGGTTGCAAAAGCAATCAACCGCGCAGGCAATGTTGCAATTATCTTAGGTGACAAGACGGCAACCGTTAACAGAGTGCGTTATGATGCCTTTGTGGATCAGATTAAGAACAAATATCGCGACATTAAGATCGTGAATACCACCGAGGTATCTTACGACGCGGACAAGACGTATAGACAGGAAGTACAGTTGATTAAAGAGCATCCGGAAATCAACATTATTTACTCCACCACGGGTATGCAGATTCAGCTTGCTAAGGCAATTGAGGATACTGGAAAGACAGGCAAGATTCGTGCTGTTGTATTTGACCACAATGATGAAATCTTTAGCTATGTAAAGAAGGGCATTATTGCAGCCGCGATTGACCATGATCCATTCAGCCAGGGTCACGATTCCATTATCTATGTTTACAATCATTTGGTGGATGGCATTGAATTACCGAAGGATCGTATCAAGTGTAAGGCAAATGTGGTTGACAGAGATAACATCAATGAACGTGTCAGCAACAGCTAAATAAAGGAATGTCGGGCCAGAGAAAGATTTCTCGGCCCGATTTTTGATTGAGAAAATGAGACAAAAAGGCTATAATATTACAGGTGGAAATTTTATAAACAATGTAAATATTTACATATAAGGAGAATAACAATGGCAAAGAAAACAACCGTACTGATGATTCTTGATGGTTATGGTCTCAACGAAAAGACCGAAGGTAATGCAATCGCACAGGCTAAAAAGCCCAACATGGATAAGCTTATGGCAGAGTGCCCTTGGGTTAGAGGTAATGCTTCTGGTATGGCAGTAGGTCTTCCTGACGGACAGATGGGTAACTCAGAAGTTGGACATCTTAATATGGGTGCTGGTCGTATTGTATATCAGGAACTTACCAGAATTACCAAAGAGATTCAGGATGGTACTTTCTTTGAGAATGAAGCACTTGTAAAGGCTATGGAGAACTGCAAGGCAAAAGATAGTGCACTGCACGCATTTGGTCTTATTTCTGATGGTGGTGTACACAGCCACAATACGCACCTTTATGGCCTGTTAGAAATGGCTAAGAAGTTCGGTCTTACAAAGGTATATGTACATTGCTTCTTAGATGGTCGTGATACACCTCCTGCATCTGGCAAGGATTTTGTTGCAGAGCTTGAAGCAAAGATGAAGGAAATCGGTGTAGGAGAGGTTGCTTCTGTATCTGGTCGTTACTATGCAATGGATAGAGATAACAACTATGATCGTGTTCAGCTTGCTTATGATGCCCTTACAAAGGGTGAAGGATTAAAGGCTGGCTGTGCAATGTGCGCAATTCAGGAATCTTATGACAGAGACGAAACCGATGAGTTTGTTAAGCCTACCGTTGTAGAAAAGGATGGCGCTCCTGTTGCAACCATTAAGGATGGCGACAGCGTAGTATTCATTAACTTCCGTCCTGACAGAGCAAGAGAGATTACCAGATGCTTCTGCTGCGAAGATGATTTCTTTGCAGACAAGGCATTCAAGAGAGAGAAGAAGCTTGATCTTTGCTTCGTATGCTTCTCTGAATATGATCCTACCATTCCTAATAAGAGCATTGCATTCCATAAGATTGCAGTTACCAATACCTTTGGTGAGTGGCTTGCAGCTAATGATCTTACCCAGGCACGTATTGCAGAAACCGAGAAGTATGCACACGTTACCTTCTTCTTCAATGGTGGTGTAGAAGAACCTAATAAGGGTGAGGAGAGAGTACTCGTTGCATCTCCCAAGGATGTTGCTACTTATGACTTAAAGCCTGAAATGAGCGCATATGAAGTATGTGATAAGCTTTGCGATGCATTAAAGAGCGGTGCATACGATGTTATTATTATCAACTTCGCAAATCCTGATATGGTTGGCCATACCGGTGTAGAAGCCGCTGCTATCAAGGCAATTGAAGCCGTTGATGAATGTGTAGGTAAGGCAGTTGAAGCATTAAAGGAGAATGGTGGTTCCATGCTCATTTGTGCTGACCATGGTAACGCTGAGCAGCTTGTTGATTATGAGACCGGCGCACCTTTCACTGCACATACCACCAACCAGGTTCCTTTCATCTTAGTAAACTATGATGAAGCTTATAAGCTTCGTGAGGATGGTTGCCTTGCTGATCTCATCCCTACCATGATTGAGATGATGGGTAAGGAACAGCCTAAGGAAATGACTGGAAAGAGCTTACTGATTAAGAAATAATTAGCCAAAAGAATTTCGGACCAAATGTACCGGGTACAAATGGTCCGAAATTTGGGCCGGTTTCAGAAAAGGCTTGCGGAAATGTTTGTTATGTGTTAACATAAAAGGCGATGGAGAGAGTAGGTGCGAACCTACTCTTTTGCATTATGGTTATCGATACGGATAACGGGCAGTAAACAGATAGGAGGAGGTATGGCTGGAAAGAAAGAATATGAAGCACGTACCGAGGAACTTCTGACTCCCATAGCTACGGCGCATGGTTGCAGAGTTTATGACGTGGAATATGTGAAAGAAGGCTCTGATTACTATTTGAGAGCTTATATTGATAAAGATGGCGGTGTTACCATTGATGATTGCGAAACCGTCAGTCGCGCTCTGAATGAGATTCTGGACGCAGAGGATTTTATCAAGGATCCATACATTTTTGAGGTAAGTAGTCCAGGCCTTGGAAGAGTATTAAAGAAGGATAGACATCTGGCATATTGTATTCAGGAAGATGTGGAAATAAAACTCTTTGAAGCTGTGGATGGCAGCAAAGAGTATGCAGGAAGCTTAAAAGCGTTTGATGCAGATACCATTACGATACAAGCAGAGTCAGAAGAAAAGACCTTTGAGCGAAAGAAAATAGCCACCATAAAGTTGGCATTAGATTTTTAAAAGTACAGTAAATTAGCAAGAGTATAAAACTGGAGGAGAGTAAAATGGCAGCAAAGAAAGTTACTGCGAAAGCAAATGAACCTAAGGAAAGCGTAAAGCAGTTAGTAGATCAGGTAGCAAAGGAAAGAGGTATTAGCAAGGAGTCTGTTGTTGAGGCACTTCGTGAAATGCAGAAGACCGCATGTAAGACAGAGTTTGGCAAGAATACCGACGTTCGTGTAGATATTACCGAAGATACTTATGAGATTTCTGCTGTTCTTATAAAGGAAGTTGTTGAGTTAGAAGAGGATATTGATGATGCGAATGAGCAGGTATGCCTTGCAGATGCTAAGGTAGAAAATCCTGATGCTGTAGTTGGTGACAAGGTTGAGTATCCTATTGATTTAAAGAATCTTCGTCGTGTTTCTGTAAGCAATGGTGTGAATGTATTTAAGCAGAAACTTCGCGAAGCAGAGAAGAAGGAACTTTATAACCAGTTCCACGCAAGAGAGAATGATATTATTACCGGTAAGATTCTTCGCCGTGTTTCAAAGGGCTGGAGTATTAATATTGGTTCTGTTGATGCCCTTCTTACCGAAGCTGAGATGACGGAAGGTGAAGAATATAAGGTAGATATGAGATTAAAGGTTCTCATCTTAAATGTTGAAGAGAAGAGCCGCGGACCTGTTGTAACCGTATCTCGTAAGAGAAGAGAACTCGTTAGATGCTTATTTGAGCAGGAAGTTGCAGAAATTTCTGATGGTACCGTAGAGATTAAGTCTATTGCCAGAGAGCCTGGTAGCCGTACCAAGATGGCAGTTTATTCTCACAATGACTCCGTTGATCCGGTTGGTTCCTGCGTTGGTGTAAATGGTGCCAGAGTAAATGCGATCGTACATGAACTTCGTGGTGAGAAGATTGATATTGTACCTTGGGATGAGAACCCTGGTAACTTTATTAAGAATGCACTTTCCCCTGCACAGATCGTAAATGTGTTTGCAGACCCTGAGGAGAAGGAAGCAAAGGTTATTGTTCCTGACGATCAGCTTTCTCTTGCAATCGGTAAGGTAGGCCAGAATGCGCGTCTTGCAGCAAAGCTTACTGGCTTTAAGATTGATATTAAGTCTGAAACTCAGGCTTCTGAAACCGATGAGTGGGGCTGGAAGATTAGCGATTATATGGCCGATGATGATGAATTTGAAGAGTCTTACGAAGAGACTTTTGAAGAGGGCAGTGAGGAATCTACTGAAGAATAAATTCGCAGGACTACGATATGCCAGGTACTGGAAAACACATTCCTATGCGCAAGTGTATGGGATGCAATGAAATGATAGAAAAGAATAAAATGCTCCGTGTTGTAAAATCGCCGGAGGGGGCATATGCAATAGATACCACGCAGAAGGCTTCGGGACGCGGCGCGTATATCTGTAAGTCGCAGACCTGCTTTCAGAAGGTACAAAAACAGCGTGGACTTGAACGATCATTTCATGGCGCGGTACCGCAGTCAGTATATGAAGAATTGCGGAAAGGGGTAGAAAATGAATAGCCCTGATAAAATTATGGGAACCCTGGGGCTTTGCCAGAAAGCCGGAAAACTTGGAAGTGGTGAGTTTATGACAGAACAGTCGGTGAAGGCTGGTAAGTCATTTCTGGTAATTGTGGCAACAGATGCATCCGATGGAACCAAAAAGAATTTTAAAGATATGTGTACGTACTACGAAGTGCCCTACGCAGAGTATGGCACCAAAGATAGTCTGGGGCATGCACTTGGAAAAGAGGTGCGCGCTTCTCTATCGGTAAATGATGAAGGATTTGCCAAAGCAGTACGAAAGAAATTAGAAGTAATTGTCAAGTAGCGGGAGGACGAAAAGAACGTATGGCAAAAAGAATTAGTGCATTTACAAAGGAACATGAAGGTCTTGATAACAAGACCGTTCTGAAAACTTTAGAAGGGATTGGTATTACTGGTAAGACAGCAGCCAGCAATATTTCCGAAGAGGAAGAAGCGCTTTTATTAAAAGCACTCGCTGGATCTGCAAAGGCAGAAGCGCCGAAGGCTGCCACACCTGCTCCTAAGAAAGAAGCAGAGAGTGTAGCTCCTCAAAAAGAAGAGAAGGCAGAAGCGCGTAAAGCAGAAGCTGTTTCAGAGGCAAAACCCGCAGCATCAAATGCCCAGCCTCCGAAGAAAAAGAAGGTTATTATTGTTAGCTCTGGTAATGGTAACCAGGGTGGCAGTCGTCCTAATCCCAATAACAATCGTAATGGTGGTGGAAGCTATCATCCTCAGAATCAGGGTGGTAATCAGGCACCTAATAATGCGCGTCCTACCGGTCCTATTCGTCCTCGCGATAATATGAAGGATCGTGCCGGAATTGCTACTGACAGAAGAATTGCTGAGGAACGTGCAGAAGAAGAAAGAATCCAGGCAGAAGAAAGAGCTAAGGAAATGCAGCGTGCACAGGCTGAGACGAAGCCTGTAGTAGCAGAGACAGAAACTGCTCCACAGCAGCCTATTAAGAGACCAAATATTTATGATAATAAGCCCCGTCCAAATCAGGGTGGCTTTAATAATAATCGTCCCAATAACCAGGGTCCTCGTCCGAACCAGGGTGGTTTTAATAATAACCGTAATGGTGGTAATCAGGGCGGCGGAAAGCCCGGCTTTGGTGGCAACCGTCCCGGCGGTCAGGGCGGAAAGCCCGGCTTTGGTGGCCAGGGTCGTTCCCAGGGTGGCAGCAAGCCTGTTGCAGAGACGATTATTGTTTCTACTGACAATCGTTATGCAAGCAAGAAGGGTGGCAAAGATAAGGATAGAAACCGCAAGGATAGAATGTATGAAGATGACTACAATGTAACCCAGAGTAGAAACTTCAAAGCGGGTGCTTTCCAGAAGCCAGTTAAGGAAGTTGTAAAGGAAGATGAAGACGAAATCAAGGTAATCGTTCTTCCTGAAACCCTTACCATTAAAGAACTTGCAGAGAAGATGAAGATGCAGCCAGGTGCCATCGTAAAGAGTCTCTTCATGAAGGGCGAAATGATGACCGTCAACTCAGAAATTACTTTTGAGAAGGCCGAAGAAATCGCTATTGAATATGAGATCATGTGTGAGCCTGAGGAGAAGGTAGATGTCATCGCAGAACTTCTTAAAGAAGAGGAAGAACCTGCTGAGAAGTTAAAGGAGAGACCTCCTGTAATCTGCGTTATGGGTCACGTTGACCATGGTAAGACTTCCCTTTTGGATGCGATTCGTAAGACGAATGTTACTGACCGAGAAGCAGGTGGTATTACCCAGCATATTGGTGCATATACCGTTGATATTGATGGACGTAAGATTACTTTCTTAGATACCCCTGGTCACGAGGCATTTACCTCCATGCGTATGCGTGGTGCAAATTCTACGGATATTGCAATCCTTGTTGTTGCAGCCGATGATGGTGTTATGCCCCAGACTGTGGAAGCAATTAACCATGCAAAGGCAGCGGGTGTTGAACTCATTGTAGCAGTTAATAAGATTGATAAGCCCAGTGCAAATTTAGATCGTGTTAAGAAAGAACTTGCAGAATATGAACTGATTCCCGAAGATTGGGGCGGTTCTACGGTATTTTGTCCTGTGTCCGCAAAGACGGGCGAAGGAATTCCTGAACTGCTTGAAATGATTCTTCTTTCCGCAGATGTTATGGAATTAAAGGCAAATCCGAATCGTAGAGCGAGAGGTCTTGTAATCGAGGCAGAGCTTGATAAGGGACGTGGTCCTGTTGCGACTGTACTTGTACAGAAGGGTACCCTTCATGTTGGTGATTTTATTTCTGCTGGTGTTGCACATGGTAAAGTTCGTGCCATGGTAGACGATAAGGGCAGAAGAGTAAAGGAAGCTGGTCCTTCTACCCCTGTTGAAATCCTTGGTCTTGATGATGTTCCGAATGCAGGTGAAATCTTTATCTGTCATGGTGATGATAAGGAAGCGAAGCGTTATGCAGATACCTTCATTGCCCAGAATAAGGCAAAACTTGTTGAAGAAACCAAGCAGAAGATGTCTCTTGATGACGTATTCTCCAAGATTCAGGAAGGTAACTTAAAAGAACTGAACCTCATCATTAAAGCCGACGTACAGGGTTCTGTTGAAGCGGTTAAACAGTCTATGCTGAAACTTTCTAATGATGAAGTTGTGGTTAAGGTTATTCATGGTGGTGTTGGTGCCATTAATGAGTCCGATGTCATTTTAGCAAGTGCATCTTCCGCAATTATTATTGGTTTCAACGTTCGTCCTGATGCGCAGGCAAAGACCACTGCAGAGCGTGAAGGTGTAGACGTAAGATTATATAGAGTTATCTATCAGGCAATTGAAGATGTAGAAGCTGCTATGAAGGGACTTCTTGATCCGATTTACGAAGAGAAGATCATTGGTCATGCAGAAGTTCGTCAGATCTTCAAGGCTTCTCAGGTTGGTAATATCGCTGGTTCCTTCGTATTAGATGGTGAGTTCCAGAGAAATTGTAAGATTCGTATTACCAGAGAAGGCGAACAGATTTATGAAGGTAGTCTTGCATCCTTAAAGAGATTTAAGGACGATGTTAAGGAAGTGAAGGCTGGCTTCGAGTGCGGTCTTGTATTTGAAGACTTTGACAAGATGCAGGAATTTGATATTGTAGAAGCTTACATTATGGTAGAGGTTCCTAGAACATGAGAAAAGGCAGTATCAAGAATACCAGAATCAACTCGGAAGTCATGAAAGTGCTTTCCGAGGTGATTCGTTCAGAAATAAAGGATCCCAGAGTGCCAGCATTTACTTCTGTAACAGATGTAATTGTTGCACCGGATTTAAAGACTGCAAAAGTATATGTTAGCTTTTTATGTGATGAAGATAAGCAGGCAGATGCTTTGAAGGGATTAAAGAGCGCAGAAGGATATATGCGTAAAATATTGGCGCAGGAATTAAATCTTAGAATTACGCCGTCGTTATCTTTTTATGCAGATAATTCCATCGCGTATGGAAATCATATGGCTGAACTGATTGAAAAAGTTAACCATACAAATAAAGAGAGTGAATAAGATATAGGTATATCTATGTTTGATGTTTTAGAGGAAGTAAAGGGCGCAAAAAGAATAGGTATAACCGGTCATGTAAGACCTGATGGGGATTGTATCGGTGCAACCCTTGGTCTTGGTTACTTTCTGCGTAAGGAATTGCCAGATACGGAGATTGTCAATGTGCTGGAACAGCCTGGCGCTTCCTTTTCAATTCTAGGGGAAGATCTTTCTGTGATTACCTCTGATTTTCCGGAACTTCCGGCTTTTGATGTATTTTTTGTGGTGGATACCAATCCTGCACCATCTCGTATTGGAGAAGCTATGAAATATTATGAGAAGTCTAAGAAAACCATTGTAATTGATCATCACCAGAGTAATGCAGGCGGTGTTTCTGACGTGGAATATATTGTTCCCCAAGCGGCAGCTGCATCAGAACTTGTTTATGATTTGCTTCCAAAAGATAAGATAGATACAAGAATTGCGAGACTTCTATATCTTGGGATTTCACATGATACAGGCGTGTTCCGTTTTTCCAACACTTCTCCCAAGGTTATGCGGGATGCAGCCAATCTGATTTCCTATGGATTTGATTTTCCGAAATTGCTAGATGTTACATTCTATGAAAAGAGTTATAAGCAGAATCGTATCATGGGAAGAATACAGGAAGAAAGCAAACTGTATTTTGATGGAAAAGTAATCTTGGGATATTCTACCAATGCTTATATGGAAGAGTTCGGTACGACGAAAGAAGATTATGATGGAATGGTCAATAGACTTCGCGCAACCAAAGGAACGGAGTGTGCGGTGTTCATTTATGAAAAGCCTGATCATTCTTATAAATTATCTTTGCGAGCATCCTCGGATCTTATAAATGTTGCGAAGGTATGTGAGTGCTTTGGCGGCGGAGGTCATGTGCGCGCTTCTGGATGCGAGATGAAAGGTTCATTGCAGGAAGTTATAGATACGGTTTTGGCAGAAATCGGAAAACAACTGTCATAGCCAGATAAGATTTTGCGAAGGAGAGGAATTTATGAACGGCATAATCAACGTATATAAGGAGCCGGGATTTACTTCCTTTGATGTGGTCGCAAAGTTAAGAGGGATATTAAAACAAAAGAAAATTGGGCATACAGGTACCTTAGACCCTGCAGCAGAAGGGGTGCTTCCTGTATGTGTGGGCAATGCTACAAAGCTTTGCGATATGCTTACAGACCGCACGAAGGAATATCGGGCGGTTCTTTTATTGGGCGTGACAACGGATACGTTAGATACAACGGGAACGGTATTAAATAGACAAACAGTCTCCCTTACAGAAACTGAAGTAAAAGAAGCCTGTCAGGAATTCGTCGGAAACTATGACCAGTTGCCACCGATGTATTCAGCGCTGAAAGTGGATGGAAAAAGACTTTATGAATTAGCCAGGGCTGGAAAAGAAGTGGAGCGTAAAGCACGTCCTGTTACGATTTTTGAACTTGAGGTAGAGCGTATTGAACTTCCCAGAGTGACGCTTCGGGTTCACTGCTCAAAGGGCACGTATATTCGTTCCTTGTGTGATGATATCGGAAAGAAACTGGGATGTGGGGGTGCGATGGAGCATCTTGTAAGAACAAGGAGTGGTAGGTTTTCGTTAGAAAATGCCCATACCTTAGCAGATATAGAAACCTACCGTGATGCGGGGAAGATAGAAGAAATCCTTTTACCCGTTGATGAGGCTCTTGCAGAATATCCGAAAGCGCATGTACTTCCCGATTATAAAAAATTGGTGGACAATGGAAATCCGTTACCGGTGGAAGCCTTTGAGACATGTGCAGGTGATACCCTGAGAGTATATAACTGTGAAGGAAAATTCTTTGCGCTCTATACAAAACGGGAAAGTGATGGAAGATACTATCCAGATAAAGTCTTTCCGGATACAGAATAAAATGAGAATTATTGCAGATACAACAGAATTTCATATCGCAGAAAAGACAGCCGTTGCCATTGGGAAATTTGATGGCCTGCATATTGGTCACCAGGCGCTTTTAAAGGAAATCATAAAGGCGAAGGAAGAGGGACTCCTTGCTACTGTATTTACATTTAATCCGTCTCCTTCGGTATTTTTTTCTGGTGGGAAAGAAAAGGTTCTAACCCCCATCCATGAAAAAAGAAAAATGTTTGAAGCGCTAGGGGTAGATATTCTCTATGAATACCCGTTAAATGAAATGACAGCTTCCATTTTGCCGGAAGATTTTATTCGTGATTTTTTAGTAGAAAAATTAAATGCATCTAGAATTGTTTGTGGACCAGACCTGTCTTTTGGAAAAGGCGGGAAAGGCAATTATGATTTGCTATCTTCCATGGCTTCGCGCGGAGGTTATACGGTATCCTGCATTCAAAAGATTTTTGCTTTTGGAGAGGAGGTGTCTTCTTCGCTCGTTAGAAGGCTCGTGAGTCAGGGTGAATTTGAAAAGGTAGAAAAACTGCTTGGTTTTCCTTATTCCTTTTCTGGCACAATCGTTCCTGGGAAGCAGCTTGGTTCAAAACTCGGAATGGCTACGGCGAATCTGATTCCTGTGGAGGATAAACTTTTGCCACCGTTTGGCGTATATTTTGCAAAAGCACTTCTAGATGGAAAAGAGTTTTCTGGAATTTTTAATGTAGGCTGTAAGCCAACTGTAAATGATACCTCCTCCGTCAACATTGAGATGCATATATATGGTCTCGAAGGGGAACAATATGGAAAGGAATTAACCATATTTTGTAAAAAGTTTCGAAGAGCAGAGATGAAGTTTTCATCGGTGGACGAGCTAAAGAAACAGATGTCTTTGGATTTGCAGGCAGGGCGGGAATATTTTGGAATAGCACTTCAGTAAAACAGAAGAACACGTTGTCGATTTTACACAACTTTTACGTGCTTTTGATATGAAAATTACATAAAAATGTCCATTGAATGTTTTGCATTACATTATATATACTTGTATATGTAGGAGTTTGAGATATAGAATTCGAAAATACCTACGGGTTGCGTTGTTTTACTTCCTTTGAGAAAGGGACAGAAAGATGCTGGCAAATATATTAGCTTTAGCAGGTGGTCTTGGATTATTTTTGCTTGGAATGAAGCAGATGAGTGATGGTATCGAAGAAGCAGCTGGTGCGAAACTTCGAAGCATCCTGGAAATGTTTACCAAGAATCGCGTACTTGGTATGTTAGTCGGCGTAATCTTTACCGGTATTATTCAGTCTTCTTCGGCCTGTACAGCCATGGTTGTATCTTTTGTAAACTCAGGTCTTATGAGTCTATATCAGGCTGCAGGTATTATCTTTGGTGCCAACATCGGTACCACCATTACATCCCAGTTAGTATCCTTCAATCTATCACAGTATGCCCCTGTATTTTTGCTTGGCGGTGTGCTTATTAGCATGTTTGTAAAGCGCGAGCAGATTAAAAAGGTTGGTGGCGTAATTCTTGGCTTCGGTGTGCTCTTCATGGGTATTGAAGCAATGAAGGGCTCTATGAGCTCTCTCAATGAGTCTGGTCAAATTACAGAAATTTTGATGGGACTTAAAAATCCTTTGGTAGCTATCCTGACTGGTACTGTAATTACTGCGATTGTGCAGAGTTCTTCTGTTACCGTATCCATTGTACTTTTGATGGCGCAGGAAGGACTTTTTGCAAATGTTAATATTTGCTTATTTATTATTCTTGGTTGTAACATCGGTGCATGTTCTACCGCTTTAATTGCTTCTCTTGCAGGTCGTAAGGATGCAAAGCGTGCAGCACTGATTCACCTTCTATTTAATATCATTGGAACAATCCTGATGTTCATTGTGCTTAAAATTGCAATGGATCCGATTTCCAATTTCTTCCATAGCATTTCTGCTGATGATGGACGTTTTGTTGCAAATGCACATACCATCTTTAAAATCACGCAGGTTATTGTGCTGCTTCCTGCATCCAGCCTGATTGTAAAGCTTACTTATTTAATCGTTCCTGGTAAGGATGAGAAGGTTGGATATACGGATGCGTTCCAGCTTAAATACATCGGTTCCAAGGCACTCTTTAATCCTACTACCGCAGTTGTAGACGGTATGAAGGAATTAGAGCGTATGGCTTCCCTTGCATCCGATAACTTAAATAGAGCAATGAATGCACTTATAACGCTTGATGAAGATGATATAGCGGGCGTGTATGATACCGAGAAGAATATTGACTTTTTGAATCGCTCCATAACCAATTACTTTGTTAAGATTAACCAGTCCACACTTCCGGTGGAAGACTTAAATGATTTGGGTGCCTTGTTCCATGTATGTAATGACATTGAGCGAATCGGTGATCATGCGGAGAACATCGCAGATTTGGCAAAGCAGAGAAAAGAGCAGAAGATTGAACTTTCTGATACAGCTGTAAAAGAACTCTCTGAAATGTTAGAGATGGTTAATGAGATGTTGCAGACTGCTATCAAGTTTATGCTTTCTGGTGAAAGTATGGAGATACTGGCAAAACTGAAAGACATTGAAAACAAAGTAGATGATAAAACCAAAGAGATTCAGACTAGCCACATTACAAGATTGACCAGCAAGGATGCATCTCCCGAAAGTGAATTAATCTTTGCGGATATCGCTTCCACATTAGAGCGTGTGGCAGATCATTCTATTAATATTGCCGCTTATATTCTTCACGCGAATAAGGAAGGCGAAAAAGTATAAACGATGTTTTACACAAAGTAATTTTTGTGCTATACTTATTTGGTTGTGTGCCGATAGAGGCTTCACATATAACCTTACCCCGGAATACCGACGACTCTGACGCTACTCTGAGGAAGGCCAAATTACAATTTAGGAGGAAAACAAAATGATTTCAGCAGAAAAGAAAACCGCAATTATCGAGCAGTATGCACGTACCCCTGGTGACACTGGTTCACCCGAAGTACAGGTAGCAGTTCTTACCGCAAGAATTGAAGAGCTTACCGCACACTTAAAGGCTCACCCTGGTGACAACCACAGCCGTCGTGGTATGTACAAGATGATCGGTAAGAGACGTGGTCTTCTTGACTATTTAAAGAAGATTGATATTGAAAGATATCGTACCTTAATCGAGAAGTTAAACATCAGAAAGTAATTTTGAACCACAAAGCCTTGATAAGTCGGTTTTCTGGCTTACCAAGGCTTTTTATTTATGAAATTAGGAACAGAGTGGTTTCTGTTCTAGTCACAAATCGGTTTTGTGGCCGCATTTGTCCTTCACCACGACAAGTGTGAGAAGAGAAGAAGAGAAAAAAGGAGAAACAAATGAAGACATTTAGTATCGAAATTGGTGGAAAAACATTAAGCGTTGATGTTGGAAGAGTATCCGCACAGGCTAACGGCGCTGCATTCATGCACTACGGTGATACCACTGTATTATCTACTGCAACTGCATCTGAAAAGCCCAGAGATGGTATCGATTTCTTCCCTCTTTCCGTAGAGTACGAAGAGAAGATGTATGCAGTAGGCAAGATTCCTGGCGGTTTCAATAAGAGAGAAGGCAAGGCTAGCGAGAATGCAATTCTTACCAGCCGTGTTATCGATCGTCCTATGCGTCCTTTATTCCCTAAGGATTATAGAAACGATGTTACCTTAAATAACCTCGTTATGAGCGTGGATCCTGAGTGCAGACCCGAAGTTGTTGCAATGCTTGGTTCCTCTATCGCAACCTGCATTTCTGACATTCCTTTTGCAGGTCCTTGTGCAATGACTCAGGTAGGTATGGTAGATGGTGAATTCATCATCAATCCTTCCCAGAAGATTTGGAACGATGGTGATCTTCAGCTTACCGTAGCTTCTACAACCGAGAAGGTTATTATGATTGAAGCTGGTGCAAACGAGATTCCCGAAGCAAAGATGATTGAAGCAATCTACATGGCACACGATGTTAACCAGAAGATTAACAACTGGATTAAGGAAATCTGTGCTGAGGTTGGTAAAGAAAAGCATGCTTATACCAGCTGTGCAATTCCTGAGGAAATGTTCGCAGCTATGAAGGAAATTGTAACGCCCGAGGATATGGAGAAGGCTGTATTTACCGATGTTAAGCAGGTTCGTGAGGAAAATATCCGTCAGGTAACTGCAAAGCTCGAAGAAGCATTTGCTGATAAGGAAGACTGGCTTGCAATTTTAGGTGAGGCTGTATATCAGTATCAGAAGAAGACCGTTCGTAAGATGATCTTAAAGGATCACAAGCGTCCTGATGGCCGTGAGATTACCCAGATTCGTCCTCTTGCAGCAGAAGTTGATATTGTTCCCAGAGTACACGGTTCCGCAATGTTCACTCGTGGACAGACCCAGATTTGTGACATTACCACCCTTGCACCTCTTTCTGAATTGCAGAAGATTGATGGTCTTGATGAGGGTGTTAAGAGTAAGCGTTATATGCACCACTATAATTTCCCTGCATATTCTGTTGGTGAAACCAAAGTTAGCCGTGGTCCCGGACGTAGAGAAATCGGACACGGTGCTCTTGCAGAGAAGGCTCTTGTACCTGTACTTCCTTCCGAAGAAGAGTTCCCTTATGCAATTCGTTGCGTATCCGAAACCTTTGAGTCCAACGGTTCTACTTCCATGGCTTCTACTTGTGCATCCTGCATGTCCTTAATGGCTGCTGGTGTACCTATTAAGAAGATGGTTGCAGGTATTTCCTGTGGTCTTGTAACGGGTGAAACCGATGATGATTTCGTACTTCTTACCGATATTCAGGGTCTGGAAGATTTCTTCGGCGATATGGACTTTAAGGTAACTGGTACTACCGATGGTATTACTGCTATCCAGATGGATATTAAGATTCATGGTTTAACCAGACCTATCGTAGAAGGTGCTATTTCCAGATGCCGTGATGCAAGACTTTTCATCATGGATACCTGTATGAAGCCTGCCATTGCAGAGCCTCGTAAAGAAGTTGGTCCTTACGCTCCTAAGATTGTTTCCTTACAGATTGATCCTGAGAAGATTGGTGATGTAATTGGTAAGCAGGGTAAGGTAATCAAGGCTATCCAGGAAGACTGCGAAGTGAAGATTGATATTACAGAAGAAGGTATGGTTTCCGTATGTGGTATCGATACTGAGAAGATGGCTAGAGCACAGAAGCTTATCGAAGTAATCGTTACTGATTTTGCAGAAGGTCAGATCTTTACCGGTAAGGTTGTATCTATCAAGGACTTCGGTTGCTTTGTAGAGTTTGCTCCTGGTAAGGAAGGTATGGTTCACATCAGCCGTATCGCAAAGGAGAGAATCAATCATGTAGAAGATGTTCTGACCCTTGGTGATGTTGTTAAGGTTGTATGCCTTGGCAAGGACAAGATGGGCCGTATGAGCTTCTCTATCAAGGATTGCCCACAGTAAGGGATTGATCATTGTAGAATGGAAGGCCGTTCCTGTATCGTACAGGGACGGCTTTTTTGATGCATAAACCCAGGAAGTCATCGTTGACATAAAACCCTAGTTATAGTACAATTTGTATAGTTTTTGTTATGTAAACAATAGATGTTGTGTTTAGGGAGATAAAGAGATGAAGTGTCCTTTTTGTGGTCATGAGAATACCAGAGTTATAGATAGCCGTCCTGCTGATGAGAATAATTCCATCCGCAGACGTCGTGTTTGTGATGATTGTGAGAAACGTTTTACGACCTACGAGAAGGTTGAAACAATCCCCTTAATTGTAATTAAGAAAGACAATACCAGAGAGCCTTATGACCGTACAAAGATTGAGGCAGGTCTTTTCAGAGCTTGTTACAAGAGACCCATCAGTACCGATAAGATTACGCATCTTATTGATGAAGTGGAGACAGAGATTTTTTCAAGAGAAGATAAAGAGATTCCCTCCACGGTTATTGGTGAGGCCATTATGGATCGATTAAAAGATTTGGAAGCAGTTGCATATGTAAGATTTGCTTCTGTTTACCGTGAATTTAAAGATGTTAATACCTTTATGGATGAGTTGAAGAAAGTATTGAACTAAGAAACGATAAAGAGACTTACTGAAAGCTGCTCTGGCCCATGCCAAAGCAGTTTTTCATTAAGGAAAGAAGGCTTATATGGCAAAACATAGCGAAACGGTTATCGATGTTGATGTTACGGAAGAACCTGTTGAATTTATCGTGGGTGCATTTTCCTATGAGGATGAAAAAAGGGCAGATCAGGCTGTAAAAGAACAGTATCGTATTGAAAAGTTAAAGGCGCAGGTGGATTATACCAAGCCTAAGGTTGTCTATGCACTCTATCAGAAAATCCTGGAGGGTGGTGTATTCGAAACACCGGAGGGCATTGGATACCTGTTAAAACTGAACGAGTATCTAAATAGCAAACAGATTGCCATTGGGAAAGAAATACCCCCCATTCCGGAAAGCATGTTGATACATCGGGAGATGGTATCTGTTCCAGTTGAAGTTCCGAAAAAGAAGAAAAGAGAATTTGTATTATGGAAGCGGATTAAAGAAAATAAAGAAGATCCCGCTATTTATAAGATTATTATTGCTTTTCTTTTGGTTGCGATTATCATCATGCTGGTATTAACTGGAATGAGCAATAGCCCTACGATTTTAAATTATAAGAAGCAGATTCAAAATGAATATAGCTCGTGGCAGCAACAGCTTGAGGAAAAAGAGAGAGAATTAATACAAAGAGAACGGCAGATACAGAATCTATGAATGTTTTGTTTAATCACAGTTTCGTCATAGACTGTTGATAAACTAGGCTTAAGATTAATCCTAAGGAGCGCAGTATGTCAAAAGCGAAAATTCTTGTGGTGGACGATGAAGCCAGAATGCGAAAACTCGTTAAAGATTTCCTGGTTAAGGAAGACTATGAAGTCGTTGAGGCTGGCGATGGTGAAGAAGCCCTTCAAAAGTTTTATGGTGACGAGGAAATTGCATTACTTGTTCTGGATGTTATGATGCCGAAAAAAGACGGTTGGCAGGTTTGCAAAGAGATTCGTAAGGAGTCAAAGATTCCAATTATCATATTAACGGCAAGGGGCGATGAAGAAGATGAATTGCAGGGATTTGAAGCGGGCGCTGATGAGTATATCAGTAAGCCATTTAGTCCCAAAATTTTAGTAGCACGCATTGAAGCGATTCTTCGAAGAAGCAGAAGTGGCGGCGAGGTTCTTTTGTCAGAAGATGGCATTGTGATTGATAAGAGTGCACATACCGTACTTGTGGATTCAGCGCCGATTGAACTGTCTTATAAGGAATTTGAACTATTATGCTTTTTCCTGGAAAATAAAGGGGTGGCTTTATCGAGAGAACGTATCCTGAATTCTGTATGGAATTACGATTACTTTGGGGATGCAAGAACGATTGACACCCATGTTAAGAAATTAAGAGCGAAATTAGGCAATAGAGGAAACGATATTCAGACTATATGGGGACTTGGGTATAAGTTTGAACCTGCTAAATCTTAAATTTTATGAAATCATCGATTAAAAAACAGATTTCCTTTACATGCATTTGTTTGATAGCCGGCACCGTCTTCGTGTGCTGGCTTATTAATGTTTTCTTCCTGGGGAAATATTATATCGAAGGGAAAAAAGATGATTTAATCAGTGCTTATCGGATTCTGATTGATCATGCAAAAGAAGGAGAGATTGCAAGTCAGGAATTTGACAGCTATATGCAGCGTTTCTGCAACACTTACAATATTTCCTATATTATTACAGATGATAAGGCAAATACGCTATGTACGTCTATTAGAGATGAGCGGGAACTGAACAGACAGTTATATGATGCTATCTCCATGATTCAGGAGAGCGAAGAGAATATCTTAGAGATTCAAAATGATTACAGAATCGGTAATATGATAGACCCCATATCCCAAATGGAATATATCACGCTTTGGGGTGGCTATGAAGACACCTATTATTTCATGCTTCGTACTTCCGTAGAGGGCGTACAGGCGTCTGTGCGAATGGTGAATATGTTCCTGCTTTACGTAGGCGCAGGTTCCACCATTGTTGCCGCGATTATTGTTGATTTAATGTCCAGCAGGATTACGGGACCTATTTTGGAACTTGCTGCCATCTCGGAAAAGATGGCAAATCTTGATTTTGAAACCAAATACAAAGGAAAAAGCAAGAACGAGATTGGTGTCCTTGGTGAGAACTTTAATGAGATGAGTGAGAAGCTGGAAGCTACGATTAGACAGCTTAAAAATGCGAATCTTGAATTACAGCAGGATGTGGAAAATAAAGCATTGGTAGATGCACAGCGAAGGGAATTTCTCGCAAATGTTTCCCATGAATTGAAGACCCCGATTGCGCTCATACAGGGATATGCAGAAGGGCTAAAAGAAGGTATGGGGGATAATGTTGAGGATCGCAATTATTACTGCGACGTCATTATGGATGAAACCACCAAAATGAATAAGATGGTAAGACAGCTTTTAGCGCTCAATCAATTAGAATTCGGTGAAAATCACCTGGATTTGGAACGATTTGACCTGTCCATTCTTCTTCAAAATGCAGTAAATTCCATGCAGTTCCTGGTAAAGGAAAAATGTCCTGATTTGGTCATTCATTATGATAAGCCAGAACAGTTATATGTTTGGGCTGATGAATTTAAAATTGATGAAGTAGTTCGAAATTTTTTAACCAATGCGATTAATCATGTAAATGATATGAAACAGGTGAGTGTATCGATATCCCATCCGAGTGACGAAAAGGTAAGGGTAACCGTCTACAACTCTGGCGAACGTATCCCGGAAGAATCCCTGGAGCGATTGTGGGAAAAGTTCTATAAGGTCGATAAAGCGAGAACCAGGGCCTATGGCGGAAGTGGTATTGGTTTATCCATCGTGCGCGCGATTATGGAAGCGCATGGGGAAAACTATGGTGTCAATAACAGAGACCGAGGCGTAGAATTCTATTTTGAACTTCCTACGAAGTAAATTTGGTTGTCATAATATGGACAAAGGTGGTAAAATGAATTGTTACAGAGTGTAATAATTGGAGAATGACCTTGAAGAAATATCGTATTCTGACAATTTTATTATTGTGTATAACCATCCTTACTGCGTGCGGTGAGAATCAGATTCCTGCGCTTTCCGAAGAGGAAATGCAGCAGGTTGAAGAATATGCAGCCAAGCTTCTTCTTAAATATGACAAGAATTATAAAGCGAATACGCTTTCCGAAGAAGAAATGGCCAAGCAGGAAGAGGCGCTTCGAAAGAAGGAAGAACTCCGTATTCAGATAGAGGAACAGAAGGCTCTTGAAGAAGCCATGAAGGCAGAAGAAGAGGCTAGTAAAGAAGAGCAGGGAGCCTCTGGCCAGGAAACAGCAACTACGGAGAATTTATATACAGATATTGACGAGTTTTTAGGAATGAACGGCTTACAGATTAACTATACCGGTTATGAAGTCTGCGACAGTTATCCTGAGACAACAGAAAATGACTGGCAGGGTGTAGCAAGAGCAACAGGAAATAATAAACTGGTTGTATTCAAGTTTGCGGCATATAACGAAAGTGGTGCAGATTTTATGCTAGATATGGGCAGTATTGCACCTCGTGTGACGCTTCGTGTGAATGGTACTTCTACCAAGTCTGTGCTTACAACCTTGCTTATGAATGATTTTCTGCATTATAAAGGCAATATTCCGGCTGACGTAACCGAAGAACTGGTTATGATTATGGAAATCCCAGCGGAAGACGCAGAGAATTTATCCAGTGTTGTTCTGAATATGAAACTGAATGGAGAATCTGCTAAGACAACGCTATTTTAGTGGACTTTTTTGTACTTAAAAAGTATAATATTATATGGTATTTCTGAATAAAAATGATTTGGAGGCTTACAGATGGATTCTAAGATTTTAATGGAAAGTGGAACCAACGAACTTGAGATTCTTGAGTTCAGATTAGCTGGGAATTCCTATGGTATCAATGTAGCAAAGATTCGTGAAATTATTCCTTATCAGACTGTTACACCAGTACCCAATTCTCATCCCAGTGTAGAAGGTATTTTTATGCCTCGTGATACGATGATTTCAGCAATTGATCTTCGCAATTGTCTGCAAAGAGGTGAATCACAGCCTGGTGGTCTTTTCATTATTACAAATTTTAATCAGCTTGATATTGCTTTTCACGTAGAGAGCGTAGTAGGTATTCATAGAGTTTCTTGGGCGGACATTATTAAGCCTGGTACTACTGTTAGCTCTGGTGATGATGGCGTTTCTACCGGTATTGTTAAGATTAATGATAAGTTAATTATTATCTTAGATTTCGAGAAGATTGTAACGGATATTTCTCCTGCATCTGGTCTTAATATTTCCGAGATTGACGAACTTGGTATGCGTGATCGTTGCGATGTTCCTATTCTTATTGCAGAGGATTCAGCACTTCTTAATAAGCTTATTGTTGACTCTCTTGCTAAGGCTGGATATACCAAAATTACACATACAGAGAATGGTAAAGAAGCATACGATGTCATTCAGAAGGCAAAAGAAGAAGGCAGAGTAGCTGAGAAGGTTCGTTGTCTGATTACAGATATCGAGATGCCAATTATGGATGGTCATCGTCTTACCAAACTTGTAAAAGACGATCCGGCTACCAGAGATATTCCTGTCGTTATTTTCTCATCCTTAGTCAATGATGAGATGCGCAGAAAGGGAGAAGCTCTTGGCGCTGATGCACAGCTTAGTAAGCCTGAAATTGGCAGACTGGTTATGGAGATTGATCGCGTACTCGGAAGAGTTTAAGAAAGTTTTTTTAAGCCGGGGAGTCCCGGCTTTTTTAAGTTTTAAGCAGGATAAGATTATGGAAATAGCATTTGAAAAAATTGTAGAATCGATTGCCGAGGCAGATAAGGTTCTGGTGGGAGTCGGTGATGAACTCGCGGTGTCTTTTTCGGATTTGACTGGTGGTAAGGATGTGGATGAATATGAAAAGGCCAGAATCCTTGAAAAGTGCATTCATCTAAAACAGGACAAGGCATATCAGATACTAAAGGATTTGTTGCAGGATAAAGATTATTACTTGATTTCTCTCAATATGGATAGTGCGATTCATCGCGTGTTTGATAATCGGGATAGACTTGTTTTACCATGTGGTGATTTATCCCTATTACAGTGCGAAAAGGCATGCTGTAAGGATCTTTATGAAGCAAAGAAAATCCCAGCGTATCCCTTTATGGATGGAGATGTTCCGGAATGTCCTGCTTGCCAAAGCCGTATGGTTTATAACAATTTATATGCTGAAAATTATTTAGAGGAAGGCTATCTTCCGGCATGGGATAGTTATCAGAACTGGTTAAAGACGACTGTGAATAAAAAACTCTGTATTATTGAACTTGGCTGCTCCTTGAAATTTCCAACGATCATTCGTTTTGCCTTTGATAAGCTTGCTATGTATAACCAAAAAGCAACCTTTTACAGAGTGCATGAAAGTCTCTGGCAGCATGCAAAGGAAACAGAAGACAGAGGTATTTCGATAAAGGAAAACGCGCTTTCTTTTCTATGCAAAAATAGCGAAAAATGTTAAAATAAAGTGTTATGTAAATTAAATCTAATAGATAGATTGGGTTGTGAAAATGGCTAGTTCCACTTCAGAAGATTATTTAGACAAATTATTAGCTGGTGTAACAGAAAGTAATCCTGCCGATGGGGAGGCTGCTTTGGATGCACTTTTAGATAAGGCGGAAGGTACGGAGACTGCTGTGAACGAACCAGAATCGGTTTCTGTGCCTGTTTCAGAGGAACCAGAAGAGACGGGGGCGGAAGACGCCATAAGTACTGCTCCGGATTTGCATGATGCAGAAGAAGTGAAAGAAAAAGTGGAAGAAGAACCGGCGGAAGAAAAGAAAACAGAGAAGAAGTCTGTTGCAGATGCTATTCGTGAGTCACTTTCTGAAAAGAAAGAGGAACCGGAAGTGGTAGAAGAGCCGGTTAAAGAACCAGAAGAAGAGAAGAAGGAAGAACCTGTCATTCAGGATGTTACCGATGAGGAAGCAAAAGAGGAGGCGGATGATCTCTTTGCTTTACTTACCAAAGACAAGGATGAATTAGAGTTAGAGGCAGATGACGATGAGGATGCTCCGGATATTGAGGCACTTCTAGCACAGGCTGAAAAGACTGGTACAGAAAGTGCGAAGAAAGATATCGAAGCGATTGAAAATGCAGATATGCAGTCCCTGGCAGTTGCAGCAGAAGGTGACAAAGAACTTTCTGATATTTCTGCTATGTTAGATAAGTCTGATGAGAATGTTCTCCTTGATGCATCTATCGGAGAAGTTCCTGATGAAGCGGAAAAAGAGGTTTCAGAAGAAACAGAAGCACCGGAAGAGGGTAAGAAAAAGAAGAAAAAATTATTTGGCAGAAAGAAAAAAGAAAAAGATTCTGAGACGCAAGAGGAAGGCGAAGAAAAGCCTAAGAAGAAAAAGCGTCTTTTTGGAAAGAAGAAGAAAGAGGAAGAATCTGCTGAGGCAGAAGAAGCAGCGGGTGAAGGATCGACTGAAGAAGCTTCTGACGCAGTAGAAGCAGCGGGCGAAGCATCGAACGAAGAAACGACCGAAGAATCTGCTAGCGCAGAAAAAGCGGAGGGCGAAGCAACGACCGAAGAATCTGCTGGTACAGAAGAAGTAGAGGAAGAAGCGGGAGATAAGAAAAAGAAGAAACCTGGATTTTTCCAGAAACTCCTGAATCTTTTGACGGAAGAAGTAGATGAGGGTGAAGATGGCGGTGAAGCATCCGCAGAAGAAGGTCTTCATTCTTTAAGTGATGAGAATAAGGCTGTTCTAGAAGCCGTGGAATCAGAAGTCGAAGAGGACGGTAAGGGCAAAAAAGGAAAGAAAGAAAAGAAAGAGAAAAAGCCCAAGGAAAAGAAAGAAAAGAAGGCTAAACCCAAGAAGGAAAAGATTAAGAAGAATCCGGATCCTTCTACCATCGGACCGAAGTTACCTAAGAAGTATGTTGCGGGTAATCTGTTCTTAGCAATCTCTATTATTGTAGCCATTCTGCTGGTAAATAGCTATTTGCCTAATATGACTTTATTGAAAGAAGGTCGAGAGGCATTTTATAAGGGTGATTATAAGAGCGCATTTCTATCCATGTATGGCAAGGATTTGAATGAAGGCGATCAGATTATATATGAAAAAGCCAGAACGATTGTAATTCTAGACAGAAAACTTGAATCCCATAGAAACTATGAGGCAATGAACATGCCTTATGAAGCATTAAATGCTCTGTTTGATGGCCTTGCTAAATATGATAAGTTGTTGGTTAAAGCAGAAAGTCTTGGCATTGAAAAGGAATTGAAAGACAAGCGGGATGCCATCATTGCGGAACTAAGCAGTCAGTATGGAATTACCGATATGGAAGCGAAAGAAATCCTGACCTATTCTCCGATTAACTATACCAGAAAGCTGAATAGTATCATCACAGGAACTACGTATATCTCAATTGAAGACGCAGTTCGCATGCAGTATGGTGAAGTGGGTATTGAAGAAGGTGAAATTGAAGATGAAACAGTTGATCCCTCAACCTTAGAAGATTTACTTCCTGAGGAAGAAGAGTATTTCAATCGTGAGGAAGATGTCTCCACAGAAGAAACTGTTGTGGAGTTAGAAACAGAAGAGACAGAAACAGGAGAAAAAACCACTGGTGCCTCAGCACAAGTTGGCGATACCCCGATCGAGATCCAGATAGAAAGTGAGAATTTCTGATGATTGCCATCATTGATTATGACGCAGGAAATATTAAGAGTGTCGAAAAAGCACTGCAGTTTCTCGGCGCAGAAGCTGTTATTACCAGAGATCCTGAGGTGCTGCTTTCCGCGGATAAGGTAATTTTGCCAGGCGTTGGCAGTTTTGGAGACGCTATGGAGAAATTAAACGGTTATGGATTAACAGAGATTATCCATAATATTGTAGACAAGGGAACTCCATTCCTCGGAATTTGTTTAGGACTGCAGCTTTTATTTGAAAGCAGTGAAGAAACGCCGGGGGTCAAAGGCCTATCGGTATTAAAAGGCTCCGTATTAAGAATTCCAGATGAAGAAGGGACCTTAAAGGTTCCCCATATCGGGTGGAATTCGTTACATTTTGAGAAAGAAACCAGGCTCTTTAAAGATATTAAGGAAGGGGCATATGTATATTTTGTCCATTCCTATTATTTAAAAGCTACTGATGAGCAGATTGTTGCATGCAGTACAGAATATGGAACGCATATTCATGCAGCAGTCGAATGTGGTAATGTTTACGCATGCCAGTTCCATCCCGAGAAGAGTTCAGAAGTGGGACTTCAAATTCTTAAGAATTTTATTGCATTGTAAGAGGGTATTATGCATACAAAACGTATTATTCCCTGCCTGGATGTCACAGGTGGAAGAGTTGTAAAAGGTGTAAATTTTGTGAATCTGATTGACGCAGGTGATCCTGTTGCCATTGCCGCTGCTTATGATAAAGCCGGCGCGGATGAATTGGTATTTTTGGATATTACAGCATCCTCGGATAACAGAGATACGCAAACTGAAATGGTAAGGCGCGTCGCAGAAAAGGTATTCATTCCTTTTACCGTAGGTGGTGGAATTCGTTCTGTAGACGACTTTAAAAGAATTCTTAGGGAAGGCGCAGATAAAGTATCTGTGAATTCTGCGGCGATTATGAATCCCAATCTGATTAGTGAGGCAGCGGATAAATTTGGTAGTCAGTGTGTTGTTTTAGCGATTGATGCCAAGAGACGTCCTGATGGTGGTTGGAATATTTATAAAAATGGCGGCCGTGTTGATATGGGCATTGATGCGGTCGAATGGGCAATCAAAGCAGAAAAGCTTGGTGCCGGTGAGATTTTACTTACCAGTATGGATTGTGATGGAACGAAGGCAGGCTATGATATTGCCCTGACAAGAACCATCGCAGAGAATGTTAAAATTCCAGTAATTGCTTCTGGCGGAGCCGGTACAATGGAACACTTTAAAGAAGCCTTAACAGATGGAAAGGCAGAGGCGGCATTAGCGGCTTCTTTGTTCCATTTTAAGGAACTGGAAATTATGGAAGTAAAGAAGTATTTGCATGATGCGGGAATTCCTGTTCGTTATACTTCGTAAAGGAGAGGATTATGCCTCCTATTGAAGGCGCTTGGAAGGAAGCCATTGGAGAAGAATTTAATAAGCCTTATTATCGGCAGCTATATCAGGCAGTGAATCACGCTTATCGTACGGAGAAGGTTTTTCCGCCTGCCGATGAAGTATTCAGTGCCTTTCATTTGACACCTTTTGACCAGGTAAAGGTAGTGATTATCGGGCAGGATCCCTACCATAACGATGGGCAGGCCCATGGTCTTTGTTTCTCTGTAAAGCCAGGTGTGGACATTCCCCCCTCTCTTCGTAATATTTACCATGAACTTCATGATGATTTGGGACTAACGATTCCAAGCCATGGATATCTTGTGAAATGGGCGAAGCAGGGTGTCCTGATGCTGAACAATGTATTAACGGTTAGAGCACATGCTGCGGCTTCACACCAGGGGATTGGCTGGGAGACATTTACAACTGCGGTGATTGAGCGTCTTGAAGCAGAAGATAGACCGATGGTTTTTCTGCTTTGGGGAAGTCCAGCCCAGAAGAAAGCGGCCTGTGTTAAGAATCCCAAGCACTTGGTTCTGAAAGCACCGCATCCAAGTCCATTAAGTGCGTACAGAGGATTTTTTGGATGTAAGCATTTTAGCAAGTGTAATGAATACCTTGTGCAAAATAGACTCACGCCGATTGACTGGCAGATTGATGAATTGTAACGAGTTATAGTATGACCAAAATTGAGAAGTTGGTTTCCGCATTACGGAAAAATCACGTCTACATACAAATGCATAATTTCCCGGATCCAGATGCCATTGCAAGTGCTTTTGGATTAAAGGAACTATTGGAACACTATGATAAGGAAGTGACCATTGTTTTTGATGGTTCCATTGATCGCATTAGCTGTAAACATATGCTTCGGAATTTTCGAATTCCTATTACGAGTGTTCACCAGCGAAAAAATACTAAAGAAGATGATGAAATTATTTTGGTAGATTGTCAGCATGATGCCAAAAATGTTACGGATTTTGCAGGAATTGAAGTTGCTGCAATCGATCATCACCCGGCGACTTCTGAATATGAGTATCGTTATAAAGATGTTCGTATGGTAGGGGCCTGTTCCAGTATGGTTGCGCTATATTATGAAGAAGCGGATATTACGCCGAGCCGTGATGTTGCCACAGCACTTCTTTATGGTATTAAGATGGATACCGATAATTTTAACCGGGGTGTACGGCGCTTTGATATTGAGATGTATGTCTTTTTGTTTGAATATGCGGACTCTACCCTGGTACAGCGTATGATGCTCAATACCATGCAGCTTACCGATTTAGATGCCTATAAGATGGCAATCAGTGACATCACCATTATCGAGGACTTCGGACTTGCCTGCGTGCCTATGGAATGCCCCGATGGCCTAGTTGCAATGATCTCTGATTTTATTCTTGCATTAAATGAAGTCAATGTGAGTGTAGTATATACAATGCGAGAGAATGGCTATAAATTCTCTGCCCGCAGTGAGGTGGAAGATATTGATGCCGGTGTGCTTCTTCACACCGTATTATCTACATTTGGGGGAAGCGGAGGCGGCCATGATTTTATGGCTGGTGGATTCATTCCCATTAACCAGCATGATGGAGATGCACTCATTTCCAGAGAAGAAATTGAAGCGGCATTTAAACTGTGTCTGTTCCCGAAACGATTAACAAAGCTTGTAAAAGAATAACCATACAGGAGGAAAAAAGAATGGAAAAGAAACCTTTTGTTACCAAAGAGAAGGTGGAAGAAATTGTTAAGACCTATCCGACTCCTTTTCATCTCTATGATGAAAAAGGAATTCGTGAGAATGCAAAAGCATTAAAGGCTGCATTTGCATGGAACAAGGGTTATAAGGAGTATTTTGCAGTAAAGGCAACGCCTAACCCTGCTATCTTAAAGTTATTGCATGAGTATGGCTGTGGCTGTGACTGCTCATCCTATACAGAGCTTATGTTATCAGAGGCTTGTGGAATTACTGGGGACGATATTATGTTTTCAAGTAATGATACGCCTCCGGAGGAATTTGCTTACGCATACAAGCTTGGCGGTATCATCAATCTGGATGATATCACCCATATTCAGTGCTTAGAGGATACCATTGGCTGCATTCCGGAAACGATTTCTCTTCGTTTCAATCCCGGCGGTGTATTTAAAATTACCACCGATATTATGGATAATCCTGGTGATGCCAAGTATGGTCTTACAGAGCCTCAGTTATTGGAAGCATATAAAATCTTAAAAGCAAAGGGCGCAAAGCGTTTTGGTATGCATGCATTCTTAGCATCTAATACCGTAACCAATGAGTATTATCCCACCCTTGCGAAGGTTTTGTTTGATACAGCGGTAAAGATTAAAGAAGAATGTGGTGTTGAATTATCTTTCATCAATCTTTCTGGTGGTATTGGAATTCCTTATCGTCCCGAGCAGGAGCCCAATGATATTGCCGTAATTGGTGAGAAAGTTAAGGCCGTTTATGAAGAAATCTTAGTACCCAATGGACTTGGTGAGATTTCTCTCTATACAGAGCTGGGTAGATTTATGTTAGGACCTTACGGTGCACTTGTTACGAAGGCAATTCATGAGAAGCATACGCATAAGGAGTACATTGGTGTAGATGCTTGTGCAGCAAACCTTATGAGACCTGCCATTTATGGTGCATATCACCATATTACCGTTCTTGGCAAAGAAGATGCGCCCAAGGATAAGATTTATGATGTAACCGGTTCTTTATGTGAAAACTGTGATAAATTTGCAATTGATAGACCCCTTCCTGAAATTGAAATGGGTGATTATCTGGTTATTCATGATGCAGGTGCGCATGGATTCTCCATGGGTTATAACTATAATGGTCGTCTTCGTAGCGCAGAGCTTCTGTATAAGGAAGATGGCAGTGTAGAGATGATTCGCCGTGCGGAAACACCCGCTGATTACTTTGCTACGTTTGATTGCTTCCCTGAATACGCAGCATTGACCAAGAAGTAAGATAAACAAAGGCCCTGCCATTTGCAGGGCTTTTTTCTACATAAGAAGATGGAAGAAAAAGATTTTAGAATCAATAAATATATTGCAGCCTGTGGGTTCTGTTCTAGACGCGAGGCAGACCGTCTTATTGCGGAGGGGAAAGTGCTCGTTAATGGAAGGATACCGGACATTGGCCAAAAGATTTCTGACAGGGACTGCGTTACCGTAGATGGAAAAAATATCTCGCGGTTACAGGAAACGGTTGTGTATGCGTATTATAAACCCGTCGGGGTGACGGTTACGAGAGAAGATGCGCATGCGGAGCGAACGATTTATGATGACCTGTCTTTTCCAGAAGCAAAATCTTTAAAATATGCAGGTCGTTTAGATAAGGCCTCGGAAGGACTGCTTTTACTTACTTCTGATGGTGAACTGATTGATTATTTAATGCGTGGACGAAACCACCATGAAAAAGAGTATGTTGTCACCTTGGACGCAGACCCCACGAAAGAAGATATGCAAACCTTGGAAAAGGGTGTTTTTCTCGCAGAATTAGACCGCATGACGAAACCCTGCAAAATCCATGTGTCTGGAAAACGCAGCGTTACGATGGTGCTCACGGAGGGACTGAACCGCGAGATTAGGCGGATGTGGGCCTTGCTGGGGTATCAGGTTATGAAACTAAAACGAATTCGTGTTGCAGATATTACAGTAGGAGATTTAAAACCTGGAAAGTATCGAAAACTGTCGGATGAAGAGGTTCAAATGCTAAGGCAAGAAAAATAGTGATTGCATTATGTAAAGTATTGTGATAAAATCATTTAATATTTGTGGATATTCCACAACAGGGAGTAAATTATGAGAACAGCTTTAACGATTGTATTTTGTATTGTATGTGTTGCACTTGCAATTTTAGTGCTTATGCAGGAAGGTAAATCTGCAGGTCTTGGTGCCATTTCTGGTGCTGCTGAATCCTATTGGGGCAAGAATAAAGGTCGCTCCATGGAAGGAACTTTGGTTAAGACAACAAAGGTACTCGCTATTTTATTCTTTATATTGGCGATTGTACTGAATATCTCAAAGTTTTAAGAAGATGATGATTTGCCACTCCTGCGGGGGTGGCTTATTTTTTTGAGCCTTTGGAGGCATAAATGAGTAAAAGATCGATTAAACTTACAGGTAAAGAAGATTTTATCTTTGTAAAGCCAGTTAAAAAGAAGAAAAAGAAAAAAGAAGAACTGCGCACAAAAGATTCTGCTAAAAATCTTAAAAAAGAAAAGAAATCTAGTTCAAAGAATACACTAACAGGTATTTTTACTGGTAATGCCAAGGGCTTTGGTTTTGTCACCGTGGAAGGGTATGAAGACGACTTCTTTATTCCTGGAAGCAAGGTTGGCGGAGCGCTTCATGGGGATGAGGTAGAGATCAAAGTGCTCTTATTTGCGCATGGAGGAAAGCGCGCAGAAGCCGAGATTGTAAGTATTGTGAATCGAGGCACAACCAGAGTGGTAGGTTCCTTTGTAAAAAGACAGAATTTTGGATTTGTAATGAGCGATAACCAAAAGATTGCCAGTGATATTTACGTTCCTGTTGAAGATTCTATGGGAGCTATGGATGGGCATAAGGTTGTTGTAGAAATCACAAAATATGCTGAATTTGGGAAAAAGCCGGAAGGCAAAATTGTCGATATTTTGGGGCATATTACAGATCCTGGTGTGGATATATTGAGCCTGGTTCGTGCTTTTGATATTCCGGTGGAATTTCCTAAGGATGTAATGAAAGAGGCGGAGAACATTGGCCTAACCGTACCGGAGGAGGCACTGGAAGGTCGCAGAGATTTACGCGATGTAACTATGGTAACCATTGATGGAGAAGATGCGAAAGATTTAGATGATGCTGTATCTCTTCGGAAAGATGGTGAGGATTATATTCTAGGCGTTCATATCGCAGATGTTAGCGAGTATGTTAAAGAAGGTTCCCCGTTAGATGTCGAAGCTTATGAAAGAGGGACTTCTGTCTATTTGACAGACCGCGTAATTCCGATGCTTCCTAGAAGGTTATCCAATGGGATTTGTTCATTAAATGCTGGGGAAGACCGACTTGCGATGACCTGTGAAATGCGTATCAATTCAGCGGGCGTCATTCTTTCTTACGAAATCTTTGAATCGGTTATTCATGTTACAAAGCGCATGAATTATAGTGATGTTAATGCGATGCTGCACGGTGAGACAATGGAGGAATATGAGTTCTTACGTCCCATGTTTGAAATGATGTATGGCCTCTCACAGATTCTGTACAAAAAGCGTGCAGCAAGAGGTTGTATTGATTTTGATTTGCCGGAAGCAAAAATTATGTTAGATGAGAAGGGGCATCCAGTTTCGATAGCCCTTCATGAGCATAATGATGCAACACACCTCATTGAAGAGTTTATGTTGGCAGCGAACGAATCCGTAGCATCCTACATGGTAGAGAAAGATTTGCCATTCCTGTATCGTGTGCATGAGCAGCCAGATCCCGAGCGGATTAGAGACTTGCAGAGCTTAGCAAGAAGTTTTGGTGTGCATTTAAACGGTGAGGCTGAGAATATATTACCCGGTGATATTCGTGGACTCATTGAAGAGATAAAAGGACGAAGTGAAGAGAAATTTATTAGTACCATTGCACTTCGTAGTATGCGTCAGGCTAGATATACCAATGTATGTCTTGGACATTTTGGGCTTGCCTGCAAGGAGTACACCCATTTCACGTCTCCGATTAGACGATATCCTGATTTACAGATTCATCGAATTCTGAAAGAGGAACTTCGTGGCAAACTAAATGAAAAACGAATTGCATTCTATGAGCGAAATCTGGAGGCTGTGGGTGACCAGTGTTCCAAACGTGAACGTAGAAGTGTGGATTGTGAGAGAGAGACGGATAAACTGAAAAAGGCGCAGTATATGGAAGGCTTTATCGGTGAGGCCTTTGAAGGTGTTATCTCAGGGGTTACCAATTGGGGCTTTTATGTGGAACTTCCTAATACGGTGGAAGGACTTGTGCCCATTTCTAAAATGGTTGGGGACGTTTATGTGTATGATGAAGGGGCCTATGCAATAAAGGGCTTAAACAGACATACGAAATATATATTGGGCGACTCTGTAACGGTGGTTATGAATGCCGTTGATGAGCAGGCAAGAACGATAGAGTTTCTTCTTCCGTTAGAGCCAGGGCAAAGTCTTGAAAAAGATAGTTTATTTTCGAAAGGCAGAAAGAAGGGAAAGAGTTCTGCCAAAGGAAAGGATAAGAAAAAACCAAAGCGAGAGAAGAAAGAAAAGATTGATGTCCGAATGAACGGGGAACTTAAAAAGAGTTACAAGAGAAAGAGATAGTGGAGTAAGTAATGAAAAATAAAGAAGATGGCCATAAACTAGTGGCGAATAATAAAAAAGCCTTCTTTGATTATTTTATTGAGGATAAGTATGAAGCAGGTCTTGTATTAGTTGGTACGGAAGTAAAAAGTCTGCGAGAAGGCAAATGTTCCATAAAAGAGGCATATGTGCGTTTAGAGGATGGGGAAGCCTTTATTGTAGGAATGAATATTTCTCCCTACGAGAAAGGAAATCTCTTTAATAGAGATCCACTCAGGGTTCGGAAATTATTGCTGCACAGAGCTCAGATTGCAAAACTGGTGGGAGATTCAGGAAAGCCTGGTTATACAATTATGCCGCTTTCCGTGTATTTTAAGAACGGAAGAGCCAAGATAGAAATCGGTCTTGCAAGAGGTAAGCACAATTATGATAAGCGAGCTGAAATTGCAAAGAAAGATTTACGCCGAGAAACGCAGCGACAGTTCAAAATCGATAACCTATAAAATTTCACACTGTGAAATTTTATAATGAGCAACAAGTAAAGCGGTTGCGAATCTATATAATGAGCAGAAATACTTGATTTTTTCAAAGAAATCTCCGATAATACTTTTACCTATAAGCTTTTCCGAGATTCGGAAACATAAGGGCTTGACAGGTTTCGACGGGGTATTTTAAGTTGAAGAAGCTATCCGTAGGTATGCGTTAAATCCAAATTAAAAATAAACGCTGAAGATAATTTAGCATTCGCTGCCTAATGGCAGCTGTCAGCCTTAGCGCACCTACACGTTAAGAGTCTGGCATCAGATTTGTAGGAAACGGATGTATGAAAGCTTTGACATGCATTACGTATTATGAAGCTACCGAAACCGTAGGGGTGTTCGCGACTCGCCGGCAGAGGGAATTTTAAATCCACGAACTATGATAGTAGAAGGGCGATGGCGGGTGCTTCGGACGGGGGTTCAAATCCCCCCAGGTCCACGCGTGACGGTTACTATACCGTTATAAGTGAGTTAAAAGGTCAGCCATGCTGACTTTTTTATTTTGAGTGAAGGAGAATGCATATGTACTATTTAATTGGTGAAACCTTACAGGAGACATCCCTAGAAGAATGTATTAGTGGGAAAGCTCCTTATGTGGCTGTATTATCCCAGGAAGAATGGCGTGTTCAGAAGGATGCATTTTCCATGGGAATTGATTTGGATATGACGCTTGAAATTGATACAACCAAAGCTGAAGTGAATTACGATTCTCTTACCGGCAGTTTTTCTATACCAGACAGAAATTGTATCTGTGGACCTCGAAAGGAGTTTGTTTTCGCGCTCGATGAGAAAGGTGTCGTGTTTATTGATGAAAGCGGATATGCCCTAAAAGCAATCGAGGAGATTATTAAGAATCGAAAACTGCGTTTCCCAAGCCTGGAACGTTTCTTATATGATTTTTTGGAGCAGATTGTATACCACGATTTAAAAATGTTAGAAGCCTATGAGAGTAAGCTTGAAAAACTGGAAGATGACATTTTAGCAGACAATTATAAGGATGTTATTGAATCGCTAAATGAGGTGCGTGGGGATTTGCTAGACCTTCGTACCCATTATGAACAGATGATAGATCTCGGACAGGAATTAGAAGAGAATGAGAATCATTTCTTTACAGAAAAAAACCTCAGATATTTTAGACTCATCATTGGTCGTATCGAAAGATACCGGGATCAGATTCTGGCACTTCGCGAATACAGTATGCAAATCCGAGATTTATATCAAACCCATATCGATGTCAGACAGAATAAGACGATGACGGTTCTTACCGTGATTACCACCATATTCTTTCCTTTATCCATTATTACAGGATGGTACGGCATGAACTTTGCTTATATGCCAGAACTGGAATATAAATGGTCTTATCCTATTTTGTTTGGCGTATGTATTCTGGTGATTTTGACAGGTCTTATCATTTCCAAGAAAAAGAAATGGTGGTAGAAAGATATACAGAACGAGACCTATGGTCATTTTATACAATAAATTTTCAAAAAATCGTTCATTATGGTTAACATGACGATATACAGAAAAATAGCAAAAGGTGTATATTTTTATAGTAACTAAATTGTGGCCGAGAGGCAGACCGTATGGTCAAAAGGAGGAAAAATGAAAAAGATTGTTAGTTTATTACTGGCAGCAATGATGATTTTCTCTATGGTAGCATGTACCAAGACTACGGATGATGCAGCTGAAACAACGGATAATGCAGCAGCAACTACCGTAAAGGCTGGTTTCATCTGCTTACACGATGAGAACTCTACCTACGATAAGAACTTTATCGAAGCTGCAAAGAGCGCATGCGAGGCAATGGGTGTTACTTATATTATTAAGACCAACATCCCTGAGGGACAGGAATGTCTTGATGCTGCTGAAGCACTTGTTGATGAAGGATGCAACTTTATCTTCGCAGACAGCTTTGGTCATGAGGATTATTTAATCCAGGCTGCTGAGAAGTATCCTGATGTTCAGTTTGCGCATGCAACTGGTACCCAGGCACACACCAAGGGACTTGCTAACTTCCACAATGCATTTGCTGCAATCTACGAAGGTAGATATCTTGCAGGTATCGCTGCTGGTATGAAGATCAACGAAATGATCGAAAACGGCGAGATCACCGCTGACGAAGCAAAGATGGGTTATGTTGGTGCATATCCTTATGCTGAAGTTAAGTCTGGTTATACCTCTTTCTACTTAGGTGCAAAGAGCGTATGCCCTTCTGTAACTATGGAAGTAACCTTTACTGGTTCTTGGTATGATGAGACCGCAGAGAAGGAAGCTGCTAACAGATTAATGGATAATGGATGTATCTTAATTTCTCAGCATGCTGACTCTATGGGTGCTCCTACTGCTTGCGAAACCCGTGGTGTTCCTGATGTTTCCTACAATGGTTCCACTGTAGCTGCATGTCCTAACACCTTCATCGTATCTTCCAGAATCAACTGGGCACCTTACTTCACCTATGCTATGACTTGTGTAGCTAATGGCGAGGCAATTGCTACTGACTGGACTGGTACTATCGCAACTGGTTCTGTAGAACTTACTGATTTTGGTACTGCAATCGCTGCTGGTACTGCTGAAGCAGTAGCAGAGGCTAAGGCAAAGATGGAAGCTGGTACCTTACATGTATATGATGTAACTACCTTCACTGTAAATGGTGAGCAGTTAACTTCTTACATGGCAGATGTAGATACGGATAGCGCATTTACTCCTGACACAGAAGTTATCATGGATGGTTACTTCAACGAGTCTGGTGAAGGATTCCGTTCTGCACCTTACTTTGATATCGATATCGATGGTATTGTAAATATCGATGATAAGTAAGAAAACTGTGATTTTCGGTTTTTAATCAAATCAAATCGTTGTATAATAGATGCTGTGTTTGCACATCTTATGCAACTAGAAAGGGCGACACCGATGTGTCGCCTTTTTATTAAATAGTAGGGGTGAAATCTCTTGGAAAGAAAAACAGCAGTTTCTCTTCGTGGCATTACGAAGACCTTTGGTGCAGTTAAGGCCAATGACAATGTTAACCTTGATATTTATTATGGAGAAATTCTTTCTCTTTTAGGAGAGAATGGAAGTGGTAAGACCACTTTGATGAATATGATTTCTGGCATTTATTTCCCTGATGCTGGTCGTATTCTAATCGATGACAAAGAAGTTTCTATCAAATCACCTAGAGATGCATTTTTATACGGAATTGGTATGGTACATCAGCATTTTAAACTGATTGATGTTCTTACTGCGGCCGAAAATATAATACTAGGATTGGATGGCGGTCTCAATTTGAAGGAGGCAACCGCTAAGATTAATGAAATTTGTAAGAAGTATGGATTTGATTTAGATCCTGCTCAGAAAATCTATGATATGTCTGTGTCCCAAAAACAGACGGTAGAAATCGTCAAGGTACTTTATCGTGGCGCCAACATTTTAATCCTAGATGAGCCGACGGCAGTTCTTACGCCGCAGGAAACAGAGAAACTGTTTAAGGTACTAAGAAACATGCGTGAGGATGGGAAAGCGATTATCATCATTACGCACAAAATGCATGAAGTTGAGTCTCTTTCTGACCGTGTCGCAATTCTTAGACATGGCGAGTATGTTGGGGAGATGGCAACCAAAGATACCAATGCGGAAGAAATGACCAATATGATGGTTGGCCGTCAGGTGACGTTAAATATTGAGCGTCCCGAACCGCAGAATGTGAAGAAGCGAATTGTAGTGGAGCATTTGACGGTTAAGAATGAAGAAGGCATTGCTAAATTAAAAGATATTAATTTTGAAGCATACAGCGGAGAAATACTGGGAATTGCTGGTATTTCTGGTTGTGGACAAAAGGAACTGTTAGAATCCATTGCGGGCCTCTGTAAGCCAGTAACTGGAAGTTCTATTACGTATTTAGATGATGCAGGGAATCGAGAGGAACTGGTTGGCAAGGATCCTCGTAAAATTCAGGAGATGGGTGTTACGCTATCCTTTGTTCCAGAAGACCGTCTGGGAATGGGCTTAGTCGGAAATATGGATATTACAGGAAACATGCTGCTTCGCTCCTTCCGAAAAGGACCGTTGTTCTTTACTGATCGCAAGAGTCCAAGGAAGCTTGCCCAGGACGTTGTAGAGGATTTGGAAGTCGTGACGCCTGGCATTACGACACCTGTTCGAAGACTTTCGGGTGGTAATGTTCAGAAGGTTTTAGTGGGCAGAGAAATTTCCTATGCACCCAAGGTACTACTTACAGCATACGCAGTAAGAGGACTGGATATTAATTCCTCTTATACGATTTATGATTTGATTAACCAGCAAAAGAAAAAGGGTGTTGCTGTCATATTTGTTGGAGAGGATCTGGATGTGCTGTTAGAGCTATCAGACCGAATTCTGGTGCTTTGTGGCGGACAGGTCAGTGGTATTGTCGAGGGCAAAAAAGCCGATAAGAATACCATTGGTATGATGATGACGAAAGTAGGAGGGGCAGACAATGCATAAAAAAGGTTCATCTATGCATATTGTAAAAAGAGATGCACTTCCCTGGCAGAAGGCCTTTATGATTCGTGGGATAGCGGTTATCATTGCACTCGTGATTTGCGGCATCATTACGACCTTTGTTACAGGTTTAAATCCAATTTCTGTATATGGAACGATATTAAAAGGTGCTTTTGGTACATCCCGTAAAACCTGGTTTACCTTGCAGTCCCTTTCTATTTTGCTGATGATTTCTCTTGCTTTAACCCCGGCATTTAAAATGCGTTTTTGGAATATTGGCGGGGAAGGACAGGTATTAGTCGGTGGACTTGCAGCTGCTGCTTGTATGATTCTGTTGGGAGATAAGATTCCCAATGCGGTTCTTATTCTCATTATGCTTGTAGCCAGTGTTTTTGCTGGTGCACTATGGGGATTTATTCCTGCACTTTGTAAGTCTTTATGGAATACAAATGAGACCTTAGCAACCCTGATGATGAATTATATTGCGACGCAGCTGGTTGCATACTTTATGGTATTTTGGGAGAATCCGAAAGGTTCTGGAAAGATTGGTATAATCAATCCTGAAAGCCACTCAGGCTGGCTTCCGGACTTATTTGGTAACCAGTATTTACTGCCGATTCTCGTAGCTGTTATTATTACAGCGGTGATGTTTATATACTTAAAGTATACGAAACAAGGATATGAAATCGCCGTTGTTGGTGAAAGTGAACCTACGGCTCGCTATGTAGGCATAAAGGTAGGCAAAGTAATTATTCGAACGATGCTCTTATCGGGTGGTATCTGTGGACTTGTAGGCCTTCTTCTTGTAGGTGGTATGAATCATACAGTAACAACCACCATCGCGGGTGGACAGGGCTTTACAGCAGTTATGGTATCCTGGCTCGCAAAATTCAATCCTATTACGATGATATTTGCCGGTTTGCTGATCATTGTGATGAAAAGAGGCGCAGGTGAAATATCCTCTACGTTCATGTTAAATGATTCTTTTGCAGATATCCTTACGGGTATTATCCTGTTTTTCATCATTGGATGTGAGTTCTTCATTACCTACAAGCTTGTTCGTCAGAGTAAAGACGAAAAGAAGGAGGCAAAATAATGGCAGCATTCCTTGGATTTTTACAAACATTTTTGCCCCGTGCCTTCGTACAGGGAATTCCTCTTTTATATGGTAGTACGGGAGAAATCATTACCGAAAAGTCCGGTAATCTGAATTTAGGTATTCCCGGCATCATGTATGTTGGCGGTATTAGTGGTGTTATAGGCGCATTTGCTTATGAACAGAGTCTAGGCACAAATCCGGCCAATGGATTTCTTGCCATTGCAATTCCTATGATTTGTTCGCTACTTGGTTCCCTACTGATGGGACTGATTTACTGCTTCTTAACGGTTACATTAAGAGCAAATCAGAATGTAACAGGTCTTGCTATGACCACCTTCGGTATCGGTATTGGTAACTTCTTTGGAGGTTCCTTAATTAAAATTTCAGGTGCGGATGTTCCGAGTATTGCACTTACCAAAACCAGTCAGTTTTTTTCACGGAAGCTTCCTTTTGCAGAAAATTGTGGTTGGTTCGGGAAGCTTTTCCTGTCCTATGGTTTTCTTGCTTATCTGGCAGTAATTATTGCGATTGTTGCCTCTTTCGTATTAAAGAAAACTCGTGTAGGACTCCATCTTCGTGCCGTCGGTGAAGGCCCTGCAACGGCGGATGCAGCGGGTATTAGTGTTTCTAAATATAAGTATCTCGCAACCTGTATTGGTAGTATGATTGCAGGACTTGGCGGTCTCTACTATGTTATGGACTATGCCTGTGGTGTATGGAGCAACAATGCATTTGGTGACCGTGGCTGGCTTGCGATTGCCCTCGTTATATTTACCATTTGGAGACCGGTTACCAGTATCTGGGCGTCTTTCCTGTTTGGTGGCCTGTATATTATTTATCTGTACATCCCGACGGGTATGGAAAATATGGAAATGTCTGAAATTTATAAGATGATTCCGTATATTGTTACCCTAGTTGTACTGATTTTAACGAGTATGCGTAATAAACGCGAAAATCAGCCCCCTGCACATTTGGGACTTCCTTATTTCAGAGAAGAGAGATAGTGGTATACTATTAGTAGTACAGAAATAAATTGACGCGATAGCGTCCGGAGGCATTATGAAACTTCTGGAAGAAAGAATTCAAAAAGATGGAATTGTAAAAGCAGGTCACGTATTAAAGGTAGACAGCTTTTTAAATCATCAGATGGATGTGACCCTCATTAATGAAATGGGGAAGGAGTGGAAGAGAATCTTTGCAGATTGTGAGATTAATAAAATTCTGACAATCGAGGCAAGTGGTATCGGACTTGCTGTTATTGCCGCACAGTATTTTGATGTACCCGTTGTTTTTGCAAAGAAGAGTCAGTCGGTAAATATAGATGGTAGCGTGTATTCTACGCAGATTGAATCTTTCACCCATAAGAGAACATACGATGTAATTGTATCTAAAAAATATTTAGGACCGGAAGATCATATTCTGGTGATTGATGATTTTCTTGCCAATGGTTGTGCGATTAATGGCCTGTGTGACATTATCGAAGAAGCTGGTGCAACATTAGAGGGCGTTGGAATCGCTGTAGAGAAAGGCTTCCAGGAGGGTGGAAATATTTTAAGACAGCGAGGCATTCGTGTTGAGAGTCTGGCAATTGTCGATGATATGAATGATGAGACTGGGGAAATTATTTTTAGACCTCAATAGAATTAAAAAAATATGTTACAATAATTCGTATAGTGGATGGTATCTTTATGAACTGTACCACTGAAGGATGAGATGAAGATTGGATTTATTGGCAGCGGAAAAGTCGGCTGCTCTCTTGGAAAACTTTATTCTGTAAGAGGGATTCACGTGACTGGCTATTATAACCAGCATATAGAATCAGCAAAAGAAGCAGCGGCATTTGTGGGCTGCGCCGTTTTTGCAACAGTGGATGAAGTTGTTAAGAATAGTGATACTGTCTTGATTACAGTTCCTGATGGCAAGATTGGGGAGGTGTGCGAGCAGATAAATCCAAAGCTTTTTCAGGGGAAAGTTATTGGGCATTGTTCTGGTAGTCTTTCTGCTTCAGAGTGTTTAAGTGTTGTTTCCTCTCATGGAGGACAAATTATATCTATGCATCCACTATATCCCGTGAGTACGAAATTTGATTCGTATGAAGGGTTATCGGATGCTTTTTTTGTGCTAGAAGGCAGTCCAGAGGCTTGTGTATGTTATACCCGAATTCTCAGCGATATAGGCCTAAAAGTTGGGACGATTCAAAAAGAGGACAAGGTGAAATATCATGCGGCCTGTGCGGTTGCCAGCAATCTGGTATGCGGTGTTGTTGAGGAAAGCTTACGTTTGCTATTAGAAGCGGGTTTTTCAAGAGAAGATGGATTAAAAGCCATTACACCTCTCCTAAAAAGCAACATGGACAGAATCTTAGCCGTTGGTCCGGTGGAGGCTTTAACGGGGCCTATGGAACGAGGCGATAAGGAGACAATCGAAAAGCATATTCAGTGCTTAGCAACAAGTGAGGAACAGGTCTTATACAAGGCAATCAGTCGGATCTTGTTACAGATGGCAAAAGAAAGACATCCAGATAGAACGTATGACGAGATTGAAAGAATTCTTTTTACGGAAAAAGAGAATGAATAGGAGGCAGGATTATGGCAAAAAACACAGTTGCAACTTTACAGGAAATGAAAAGAAACGGGCAGCGTATTTCGCAGGTTACCTGCTATGATTTTTCCACTGCCCGTGTTGTAAATGAAGCTGGAATTAATACCGTTTTAGTAGGGGACAGTCTTGGTATGACCATGCAGGGGTATGCAACTACCTTACCTGTTACCTTGGATGAGATGATTGTCTATGGAAGAAGTGTTGTGAGAGGATGTCCAGATGCTTTTGTAATTATGGATATGCCCTTTATGAGCTATCAGATTTCGGCAGCGCAGGCACTTGAAAGCGCAGGCCGCCTTATTAAGGAAACCAATGCGCATTGCGTTAAATTAGAAGGCGGTGCTGGTGTGGTAGAACAAATCAAAGCAATAACAGATGCAGGTATTCCTGTATGCGCGCATATTGGTATGACGCCGCAATCCGTGAATGCATATGGTGGCTTCAAGGTGCAGGGAAAGGGCGAAGAGAATGCAAAACGCGTGCTAGAAGATGCTCTTGCCGTACAGGAAGCTGGCGCATTTATGGTCGTTTTAGAATGCGTTCCGCCTAAGTTAGCTGCATTAATCACGAAAAAACTGGATATTATCACCATTGGAATCGGCGCAGGTGCTGGCTGTGATGGACAGGTGCTTGTATGGCAGGATATGATGGGAATGAGTGGAGATTTCAAACAAAAATTTGTGAAGCGTTTTGCAGAAATTGGCTCCCTTATGAAAGAAGCGTTTGAAGCGTATGACAAGGAAGTTAAAGAGGGGACCTTCCCTGCTGCAGAACACACATACGCAAAGAGTGATTGCAGTGACGATTATTTGAAAATGCTTGATGAAACACATTAATGGTATGATAGATGAGGTGAGCGAAATGAATTTGAAAGTTGCAGAAACAATAGCAGAAGTTAGACAGCAGGTAAATGCTTGGCGTAAAGAAGGGTTAACCGTTGGTCTTGTGCCAACGATGGGATATTTGCATGAAGGACATGCGAGTCTTGTAGACAAAGCAGTAAGTATGTGCGACAGGGTTGTAGCTTCTGTTTTTGTAAATCCCACGCAGTTTGGCCCGGGAGAAGACTTAGAAAGCTATCCTAGAGATTTTGAACATGACTGTGCGTTACTAGAGGAACACGGGTGCCATTTGGTATTTCATCCATCTGTAGATGAGATGTATCCGGATGGGAATGGTAAAACAGATACCTATGTTGAGATCTTAGATGATATGCCGAAGCAGTTATGCGGACAGACAAGACCCATTCATTTCCGAGGCGTATGCACCGTTGTATCAAAGCTTTTTAATATTGTAGTTCCTGATAAGGCATTTTTTGGACAAAAGGATGCCCAGCAGTTGGCGATTATTAAACGTATGGTGAGAGATTTATCTTATGGGATTGAGATCGTAGGCTGTCCTATCATTCGTGAAGAGGACGGTTTAGCAAAATCTTCCCGTAATACCTACTTAAATGAGGCGGAAAGAAAGGCGGCATTATGCCTTTCTAGGGCGATTTTCCACGGACAAAAGATGGCCGAAGAGGGCGTAACAGATGCCAATCAGATTGTGAATGAAATGATTGCAATGCTTAACGAGGAACCGCTTGCAAAGATTGACTATGTAAAGGCAGTGAATGGATACAATATGCAGCCTATCCAGAAGATGGAAGGTGAAGTTCTAGTCGCAATGGCTGTTTATATTGGAAAGACAAGACTCATTGACAATTTTATTGTCAGCAAATAAAAAGCGCCATATTAAAGAGGAGAAGCCATGAATTTAGAAATGCTGAAAGGAAAAATACATAGAGCAACCGTTGTGCAGGCTGAACTGGATTATGTGGGCTCCATTACCATTGATCCCGTATTAATGGAGAATGCCGGGATTCTTGAATATGAAAAGGTCCAGGTTGTTGATGTGAACAATGGAAACCGTCTGGAAACCTACACCATAGCAGGAGAACCAGGAAGTGGTATGATTTGTTTAAATGGTGCTGCTGCAAAATGTGTAGAGGTTGGTGATAAGGTTATTATCATGTGTTATTGTACATTGTCTTCTGAGGAAGCAAAATCACATCGTCCCAAGGTGGTTTTTGTAGATGATGATAATCATATCAGCAGAGTAACCACGTACGAAAAGCATGGCTTGTTAAAGGATATGGAGTAAAGAATGGGTGATTTAGCAGGGAAATGCGTTATTCTTGGTATTACCGGTGGAATAGCAGCATATAAAATGGCAAATGTTGCCAGTAACCTTCGAAAGCGTGGCTGTGATGTGCATGTAATTATGACAAAACATGCAACGGAATTTATTACACCACTTACATTTGAGACACTGACTGGAAATCGTTGTATCACAGATATGTTTGACCGTAATTTCGAACATGATGTGAAGCATATTTCGCTTGCAAAAAAAGCAGACCTAATTATGATAGCGCCTGCTACGGCGAATGTGATAGCAAAGCTTGCCCATGGTATTGCCGATGATATGCTTACCACGGTAGTTCTTGCATCTACTGCTAAAAAGCTTGTAGCACCGGCGATGAATACTGCCATGCTTATGAATCCGATTACCCAGGATAATATAGATACATTAAAGCGCTATGGAATGCAGATTATTGAACCTGCGGAAGGGATGCTTGCCTGCCAGGATGAAGGGAAAGGGAAACTGCCTGAGCCGGAAACATTGGTTGCCTGTATTGAGCGGGAGATTCTTAGAGAGCAGGATATGCTAGGACTTCGGGTTGTAGTTACCGCAGGGCCTACGCAGGAAGCAATTGATCCAGTTCGTTATATCACAAATCATTCCACGGGAAAAATGGGCTATGCGATTGCCAGAGAAGCAATGCTAAGGGGCGCCAAGGTCACTTTAATTAGTGGTCCTTCCGCCTTAAAACCGCCGGCTTTTGTGAATACTTGTCAGGTAATAAGTGCTGCGGATATGTCTGCTGCCGTAAAGGAAGCAATAACAGATGCTGATATACTGATTAAATCAGCGGCAGTTGCAGATTATAGACCGGCAGTTGTCTATGATGATAAAGTAAAGAAAAGTGACACTGAATTATCCATTCCACTTGAAAGAACAGAAGATATTTTGGGATATATCGGAGAACATAAGCCTGCAAAGCTTTTTGTTTGTGGTTTTTCCATGGAAACGAAGGATATGTTAGAGAACTCAACGAAGAAGCTCTCTAAGAAAAATATGGATATGATTGTTGCCAATAATCTAAAAACAAGTGGTGCAGGTTTTGGTGTAGATACCAATGTAGTTACCATTATTACAAAGGATGGTGCCGAAGAACTTCCGCTTCTTTTAAAAGAAGAAGTAGCGGGTAGACTGTTAGATACCATTTTGGAAAAAAGACAAAAAGCTTAGTTCGTATGATTTTTGAGGGATTATTTCCGTCCATTAGAGAAGATAGTGTCTATCTGGTGGATTTTGAAAAATATTATAAAGACGGATATCGCGGGATTATATTTGATGTAGATAATACCCTGGTTCCGCATGGTGCTCCCGCTACGGAGGAGGCAATTGCATTTTTTAAGCAGCTTCGTGCCATTGGTTTTGATACCCTGCTTTTATCAAATAATAAGGAACCTCGTGTAAAAAGCTTTGCGGACGCGGTGCAGAGTAAATATATCTTCAAAGCAGACAAGCCTTCCAGAAAGGGATACTTAAAGGCTATGGAGAAGATGGGAACCCAGAAGGAAACGACACTCTTTGTTGGCGACCAGTTATTTACGGATGTTTGGGGAGCAAATCGTACAGGAATATACAGCATTTTGCTGAAACCAATTAATCCTAAGGAAGAAATTCAGATTGTCCTAAAAAGACGCTTGGAAGCGGTTGTGTTATTGTTCTATAAGTGGAAATTAAAGCGAGAGGATAAAAAGAAGGCCAGGAGCCAGAAGTGAGAAACATGACGAATGTAGTTACCCCGGTAAAAAAAAGAGATGCTAGTTTTGATTTCTTAAAAGCACTTGGTGCGATTTTGATTGTTGCAGACCATTCCGGCTATTGTGGTTTTTCTGCTTTTACGAATTGGTTTCCTACGCATGTATTTGTTGTAGAACTGTTTTTGTTTGTATCTGGTTATTTTTTCAAAGAGAGCCAGACTGAAAAAAAAGGAAAATATGTATTAAACCAGATAGTAACCCTTTTACTTCCTTTTATACTCTATAATTTCTTCTATGCATTCATTGTATTTATTAGCAGAAGATTTGGGTTTAGCATTGGTGCAGATTTCAATTTGAAGAATATGTTCTTAATTTCTGTTCTCGATGCACCGCCGTCTTTATATAATTTAGCAGCTTGGTTTGTGCTTCCTTTTTTTGTAATTAAGGTAATTCACATCTTTTTGCACTGGCTACTTAGACTTCTTATCAAGAATGACCGGATCGTGGTAGTAATATTCTTTGTACTATACATAGGGCTTGGTATCTTTGGGCATTCGCTTTCCATTAAGGGGCAGACGACTGGCTGGTGGCTTCCACTATGTCGTGTATTGCACTTACTTCCCTTTTATGGCCTCGGTCTTTTCTACAAAAAATTCGAGGAATATGACAAATTACCGAATGCTGTTTATTTCTTAATTTGTTTCCTGTGCAGTCTTGTATTTATGCTTTGGTTTGGCAGGGTTCCCAATTTCCTTCCCGGATATGTTGGCCCTTATACCGAAGGCCCTGTTATGCCGATCATTGTTGGTTTTGTATGCATTTTATTCTGGCTTCGTCTTGCCAGGGTGCTTCGGCCTGTATATGAAAATACGAAGATGGTGAAGCTGATTGGCGGTGCAACATTTTCGATCATGATGAACCAGTTCCTGGCATTTATGGTTGTAAAATTTGTATTTATGAAGATATACGAAGCGGGCGTATATATGCAGGATTTTGATGTTGTAGCATTCAAGTCAAATCTTTGGTATTTCTATTTACCAAACGGGATGAAACAGTGCGGTATTTTTTATCTATTAGCCGGTGTGTTACTTCCTGTGGGTATGCAGCAGCTTATTAATCTTATAAAAAAGCCTTTTCAAAAACTTGGAAAGAAGGTGAACTAATATGCAACAGGTTAATGTTGATGCGAAAACAGGTTTATTGGGATTACTTGGAAACCCGGTTGGGCATTCTGTGTCGCCAGCGATTCATGCTTGTTTGAGCAAGCACGCAGAAAAGAATTTATGTTATCTTGCTTTTCCAGTGGAAAAGGATTTGCTAGGAGATGCGGTGAAAGGTGCTTTTGCGCTGGGGGCTATGGGACTAAATGTTACCGTACCTTATAAGAAAGACGTGATGAAGCATCTCATTGAGATTGATGAGAAAGCAGAGCAGATAGGAGCGGTAAATACGCTTGTCCGTTTGGAGGATGGTTATAAAGGCTATAACACGGATATGCCAGGCTTATACAGATCGCTTTGCTATGATGGTGTGTCGCTATTAGGAAGAGATGTTGTTATTTTAGGTGCCGGTGGGGTAGCCAATGCGGTTCTTTGTATGGCATTATCTTATGGTGCAAAGCAGGTATTAATTGTAAACAGAAGTATAGAAAAAGCAGAAGCTTTGGCAAATCGTTTTAGAGAGAACTATCCCGGTAAAACGATTGAAACTGTTTCCCTTTCTGATGATGTAGTTGGTAAAATGAAAAGCCTTCAAATGAACAGAGTGCTTTGTTTTCAGGCTACGAATATAGGCATGTTTCCTGCCTGTGATGAAGTGGTTATAGAAGAGGAAACTTTTTATAATCTGGTTCAGGAGGGGTATGATATGATTTTTAACCCCTATGAGACAAAGTTCATGAAACTTGTAAAAGCGCATGGTGGGAAAGCCTACAATGGACTTCGTATGCTTCTTTTCCAAGGTATTTTGGCTTATGAATTATGGACCGGTGTCAGTATTTCGAATGAGGTGGCGGAGTCTACCTTAGCGGTATTAAAAGAGGAACTTGGAATCCATGAAGCGTAATATTGTTTTGATTGGTTATATGGGCTGTGGGAAATCAACCATTGCCAGAGAATTATTACTCGGGAAGCCTGTATCGCCCATTGATACGGACGAGGAAATTGTAAAAAGAAAAGAAATGTCTATTCCGGAGATCTTTGAAAAAGAAGGGGAGCAGGCATTTCGTGACGAAGAGACACAGCTACTAAGAGATTTGATAGAGGAAGGTAAGGAAGGACAGGTATTGTCCACCGGAGGAGGGATGCCCCTTCGGGAAGAAAATCGAAAGCTATTAAAGGAATATGGAACCGTTGTCTATTTAAAGGCGAGTCCGGAAGAGACCTTTGAAAGGCTTAAACACGATACTTCCAGACCCCTATTAAATGCGCCGGATCGATACGAGAAAATAAAAGAGATGATTCAGCAGAGAAAGCCTATCTACGAAGCGGCTGCCGATATAACCATTTCGGTTGACGGGAAGAATCCAGAAAAAATATGTGCTGAAATAAGAAAGGAACTTTTATGAAAATACTGGTAATTAATGGACCAAACTTAAATTTTCTTGGAATTCGTGAAAAAGGAATCTATGGAACCCAGAATTATGATGACCTTCTGGCTATGATTGCAAAGAAGGGTGAGGAACTTGGCGTGGAGATAGAGGTTTTTCAGTCTAATCATGAAGGTGCCATTATTGACCGCATCCAGGATGCTTATTATGATCACACGGATGCCATTGTAATCAATCCGGGTGCATACACACATTATAGTTATGCCATACATGATGCTTTAAAAAGTGTGGAAATGCCTAAGATTGAAATCCATATTTCAGACATTGACACAAGGGAAGAGTTTCGTAAACACAGTGTAACAGCACCGGCCTGCGATATGCAGATAAAGGGAGAAGGACTTCCAGGATATTTGCACGCCATTGAGGAGGCTGTTAAAAGGGTGAAATAATCTTATTTTCATCTTGAAAAATAGGTTCAAATCCATTAAAATGGATACTGTAAATTTTTGACGACAATTTAGGAGGAAATTTTATGATTTCTGCAGGTGATTTTAGAAATGGTGTTACCATTGAGTATGATGGTAAGATTTGCCAGATTATCGAATTCCAGCATGTTAAGCCTGGTAAGGGTGCAGCTTTCGTTCGTACAAAGCTTAAGGATGTAGTTAATGGTGGTGTAATTGAAACTACTTTCCGTCCTACTGAGAAGTACCCTACGGCCCGTATTGATAGAAGAGAAATGCAGTACTTATATGCAGACGGTGATCTTTATAACTTTATGGATACCGAAAGCTATGAGCAGGTAGCACTTGCATCTGATGTTATCGGTGATGCATTAAAGTTCGTTAAGGAAAACGAAATGTGTAAGGTTTGCTCTCATAACGGCAATGTATTCGCTGTTGAGCCTCCTTTATTCGTTGAACTTGAGATTACTGATACTGAGCCTGGTATTAAGGGTGATACTGCAACCAACGCAACCAAGCCTGCTACGGTAGAGACTGGTGCACAGGTTATGGTTCCTTTATTTGTTAACCAGGGTGAGAAGATTCAGATCGATACCAGAACTGGTGAGTACTTAAAGAGAGTATAATTTTTCTCCTATTGTTCTTTATTATAAGAGACGCTCAAAAGACAATGATTTTCGTCATTGTCTTTTTTTGCTTGAATTATGAAAGGAACAAATATGAATGCTTATGAAACAGAAAAGTTAGTGGAAAATGCATTGTCATTTTCTGATTTTTGCGAAGAAATGATGGAGGGAATGCAAGCCTACTTATCCGATGAGGTTCGTTTGCAATCCATCGAGGTTATCAAAGCAGGGAGAGGAACTTTAAAAGGCGTTACGTTAAAACATGCGAAGAGTAATGTGTGTCCCACCGTATATTTAGATGATATGTATGCGCTTTACCAAAAGGGAACTAGTATAAAAGAACTAGTGCATAGAGCAATAGCTTTATATGAACAGGCAAAATTATTCGATATGCCAATGGATATTTTTAAAGAATATGCAGGGGTACGAGATCGTATTTTATATCGTCTTATTCCGCAGGAAGGCAATGCTTTGTATTTACAGCAGTATGCGCATGTATTATTTATGGACTTAGCGGTTGTTTTTTATTATGCTGTCCCTAAAAAATATTTAGAAGGGGGAAGTATTCCCATTAAAACAGATTTTCTAAAAAACTGGGGTGTTACAACAGAGAAGCTCTTAGAGGATGCGCAGAAAAATAATAAGCGTCTGCGACCAGCCCTTCTTTTGCCGCTAGAAACACTGCTTCGAGAAAATTTACCCGATTCCATGAAGGGTGTTTTAGTAGCGGATGACTTTCCGGCACAGATTTATGTCTTAACCAATACAGAGCGGTTCTTTGGTGGGGCGTTATTATATGATCAGGAGGTCCTTTTGCGGTTTGCAAAGGAAAAAGCGGAGAACTATTATATTATCCCGTCCTCCATTCACGAACTGATTTTAGTGCCTGAAACTTCTTTGGATATTTCGGTACAGGGTCTTTACGAGATGGTTGCAGAAGTGAATCATACAATCGTAGAGGAAGATGAGGTATTATCGCAGAAAGTATATTATTACGAAGGGAAAACAGGGACGCTTTCCTATGCATAAATCTTGTGGTCCTGGCTTTTGCCGGGGCCACCTTTGTTTTACATAACTTATTGTAATATGGTATAATATTTAGGTCTGAAACGCACCCGTAGTCTAATGGATAGAACGAAGGCCTCCGACGCCTTTAATGCAGGTTCGATTCCTGTCGGGTGCATTTTCGTAAAGAAGGCAGGACTTATGAGCGATAAGGAAACTACAACAAATTTAGAAGAACAAATGGAAGAACACCCTTTAGAAGGTCTTGAAGCAGTAGATCTTGGAGCTGATTCTAAAGATAAGGGCAAGACGAAGAAAAAGGATGCAGGCTTTGGAAAGGCTATGCAGGAAGTGTTTGTTTCTATTGGCGGATTTTTCAAGAATCATAAGCAGATGATTTTTGTGCTTCTTGCCGGTATTGTTTTAATCGTGGCAGCCTCATTGGTTGCTGTATTTGTTACTAAAAATAATATGGCAAAGAGGGATGAGGCAGTTTCTGACAACGCTGCAAACGATGGTTCTACGGCGTTAGATGTTCCGATAGATCCGCTTATGGAGAATGCATATCCGGAGGTCAATGAATTAATTAGCACCTATTTTACCGCAGTGCAGAATGATGATAAACAGACGATTGTAACTCTTCGTAAATATCTGGATACAGTGGAAGCTGTTAAATTTGATGTAAAGAGTCACTACGTTGAAAGTTATCAGAATATCATATGCTACACGAAAAAGGGACCTTTTGAGGATTCTTATATTGTATATGTTACCGCTGATGTTAAGATGAAGGAATGGGATACACTTGCACCTTCTCTCCAAACGATTCTTGTATGTACGGATGAGGCAGGCACACTTTATATTTATTCGGGTGCTTTTGACGAGAATATAGCAAATTATATAAAAGAGATCTCCTCTCAGCCAGACGTTGCCGAGCTGATTACGCGTATTGATACGACGTACAGGGAAGTCATGGATGCAGATCCTGCTTTCGCAACTTATATGGAATCCTTAAATCAGATTATTAAGGATGAAGTAACGGAGGTTTTGGCAACACAGAGCATTGTGATTTCTGAGGTAGAAACGGGTGAAGTTCTTGAGGTTGTAGAAACGGGCACCGTTTCTGAAAATGAAGTGGAATCCGATGAGGATGATGAAAAGGAATATGAAGCGATTGCGATTACCCAGGTGAACGTAAGAGCTTCCGACTCTCCTGAAGCGGATACGATTGGAAAACTAACCGGGGGACAGGAAGTGCATTGTTATGAGAATCTTCCGAATGGTTGGAGCCGTATTGCTTATGATGATGGTGATGGCTATGTAAAAACAGAATTCCTCGCAAGGGCAGGTCTTACGGAGGAAGATGCTACGAGTGTACGAACCGCACTGGATATGATTAATGTTCGAGGAACGGATAGTTCGGATGGCAATCTTATGGGAACGATGCAAAAAGGTGAGACGGTTTATGTTTTAGAGGATCTGTCTAATGGATGGACTAAAATTATATACAAAGGCGCAGAGGCATACGTAAAAACAGAATTTATAGAGTAGTGATTATGAAAAGTGCCTTTCGAGGCACTTTTTTAGAAAAGGAATGTAGATTTATGGCTAGAATTAAACCATTTCAGGCTGTAAGGCCAAGTACAGAGCAGGTGCAGAAAACTGCATCTTTGCCCTACGACGTATTCAATAAAGAAGAAGCAAGAGCATATGTAGCGCAGCATCCCGGCACATTTTTATCCATTGACCGGGCTGAGACATTGCTTGCCGAAGAAGTGAGCCCTTACGATGAGGCAGTTTATCAAAAGGCTGCGGATGAATATAAGCGCTGGAAGGCAGAAGGAAAGTATATCAAAGAGGAAGTTCCAGCATTTTATATATATGAGCAGACAATGGAGGGGCGCAGTCAGACGGGTATTGTGGCTTTAGCAAGTGTTGATGAGTATTTAAATGACACAATTAAAAAGCACGAGAATACCAGACTTGAAAAAGAGATGGACCGTATTCATCATGTGGATTCTATGAATGCGCAGACGGGGCCTATTTTTCTGACTTATAAAACGAAAACATCGATTCAGACAATGATTTATGAATGGAAGAAAAAACAGCCTCTCTATGATTTTGTAAGTGAGGAAGGGGTTACGCAAAAGGTTTGGATTATTAACGAGCAAAGTGACATAGAAAGAATTATTTCTGAATTTCAATCGGTTGAGGCACTTTATATTGCTGATGGACACCACCGGGCCGCATCTGCAGTGAAAGTATGCCAGATGCGAAGAAAAGCGGCGTCTAAAATCGATGAAAATGCAGAATATAATGGCTTTTTATCCGTTATTTTCCCGGATGAAGAATTACAGATTTTTGATTATAACCGTGTAGTAAAGGATTTGTGTGGACATACGGTTTCAGAATTCATAGAGTCACTATGGACAGATTTTACGGTAGATGGTCCTTTTGTAGAACAGATAAAACCAGATAAAAAGGGTGAAATAGGGATGTATCTGGTGAATCGCTGGTACAAGCTTACGATGAAACCACACTTATTTAGTGATGATCCTATTGCTGGACTGGATGTTTCTATTTTGCAGAATGCTGTCCTAAGTAAATTGTTAAATATTGAAGATCCCAAAACAGATGCGCGTATTGATTTTGTTGGTGGGATTAGGGGATTAGATGAGTTGGAGAGACGCTGTCAAAAGGACTGCAAAGTAGCATTTGCAATGTATCCGACATCTATGGACGAATTATTTGCAGTGGCAGATGCAGGGCTTTTGATGCCGCCTAAATCAACCTGGTTTGAGCCGAAGCTGTTAAGTGGCATTTTTGTACATGAATTATCGTAATTAGAAAGGAAGTCGGGGGTATGACAAAGAAATTATATAAGTATATGGATTGGGCTAGTATAGAGGGAATTTGTTATGGGGAGTGTGTGCACCCAGAGGAACTTTTGGGACCACATAATGAAGGAAATCAGACCTTATTACAGTGTTTTTTTCCAGGCGCGAAAACCGTAACGGTAATTGCTGGAAATGGTAAAAAAAGCGAAGAAGTGAAGGCTGAAAAAGCAGATGATGCAGGATATTTTGCTGCCCTTCTGACAGGAAAAGACCGTAAGGATTACTTGTATAAAGTAGCTTATGACAAAGACGATTCCGTAGAGGTCGTTGATCCTTATCTGTATACGGATTTGTTAAAGGAAGAGGAAATTGAAAATTTTGTTTCTGGTAATTCCAGGACAGCTTATCAGTTTATGGGAGCGCATATGGAAAGCCATAAAGGCGTGAAAGGCTGTCGATTCGCACTTTGGGCACCCTGTGCATTATCGGTTAGCGTGGTGGGTGATTTCAATGACTGGAATGCGCTTTCTCATCCAATGATGCGTAGGGATCCTTATGGAATTTATGAACTGTTTATTCCAGAAGCGAAAGCTGGAGACCAGTATAAATATAGCATTCTTTTAAAAGGAAATCGTCGTCAGTTAAAGGCAGATCCTTTTGGGCAGGCATTTGAAGAAAGTAGTGAACACGCCTCTCTCATTGTGGATGGCAGACCTTTTAAATGGAATGATACCGCATACCAGAGAGCAGAAGATATCACAGGTTCTCCCTATAATAGTTACGAAGTATTTTTAGGAAATTATCTTTATGGTGGAGATCGCTATCTTAGATTAAAAGATAGGGCTAAGACATTGGTTTCTTATGTGAAAGAAATGGGATACACCCATATTGAACTTACTCCATTTTTTGATTATGGAGAAGAAAATTCTATGGGATATGCCCCTCTCAACTTCTTTGCCGTAACAAAGCGATTTGGAAATAGTGACGATTTCAAATATTTGGTTAATGAAGCCCACAACCAGGGAATTGGTATGATTATGCAGTGGCCGTTTAACTGCTTTGATCCAGATAGTGCTGGACTTTCTTGCTATGACGGATCCTGTCTTTATGAACACGAAGATGTTAGAAAAGGCGTTGATGCAAGAAACGGAAGAAAATTATTTAATTATGCCAGACCAGAAGTGCAGTCCTACTTAATGAGTTCACTTTGCTATATGATTGAGGAATATCATTTTGATGGCATAAAGTTCTGTGACGTTGCCTCTACCTTGTATTTGGATTATTATCGTGCGCCGGGTCAGTGGGTGCCCAATATGTATGGTGGTAATGAGAATTTGGATGCCATTGCATTTATGAAGCTGGCAAATCGTTTGGTGCATAAGAATTATAAGGGTGTATTTACTATTGCAGAGGATGAGTCAACCTTCCCGTTAATGACCACAGCAAGCCATGGTGACGATAATATGGGCTTTGATCTGACCTGTAATGAAGGCTTTAACAACAATCTGCTAGAATATATGTCGCACGATCCCTATGAGCGCAAGTATTATCATGACCGCTTAACCCTTAGTAGCTTTTACTATACCAACGAGGCCTATACGATAGGCCTATCACAGCGCCATATCAATTATGGAAAAGGTGGCGCTATTGGAAGAATGCCAGGGGATGAGGCTGCGAAATTTGCAAATATGAAACTGCTCTTTTCCTATAATATGTTTCATCCGGGGAAGAAAAAGAATATTATGGGGCAGGAGTTTGGGGAAGAAACGGATTTCTTTGTTGGCCGTCCCTTAGAAACCGATCTGTTAAAGAATGCTTCAAATAGAGAACTATTAGATTTTGTGAAGGCGCTGAATCATTTTTACCTGGAACATCCCGCATTTTATGGAATGGATCAGGAAGAGGGGGGATTTGTCTGGATTCACAATCTTGGTGCGGAAGATAATATTTTATCTTTTACAAGAAATGATAAAGAAAGTGGCGAATCCTTCTTCGTTGTTATGAATTTTTCTGGGGCAAACAGGGAAAAGGTGCGCTTCGGTGTTCCGGTTCCAGGCCGTTACAAGGAAGTGTTTAACGTTTCTGATGCGGACTTGAAGAAAAAGGGAATCGTGTATGAATCTCTTGAAGAAATGTGTCACGGCAGAAGTGACTCCATAACGCTTACGATGGAAGCGTTCTCCTTAAAGTTATTTTCATTTGTTCCTTATACGCAGGCAGAACTTGCGGAAAGAGCCAGAATCAAAGCAGAACTGGAAGCGAAGCGAAAGGAAGAACTTCGTAAGAAAAAAGAACTAGCAAAAGAAAAGGCAAGAATCCGAAAGTCATTAAAAGAAGAACTAGAAAGAAAGTTCAGAGAAGCTGAAATTGCCATTGAAAAGGGTAGTGAAAAACCGAAAACGGTAAAAAAGACGAGTAAAGCCAAATCAGTTAAGAAGTAGGTAGTTATAAAATGATAGCAAGAATGAATATGTTTCTGTCTAAAATGATGACAGCGGTAAGTGATAATGGTGTGAATGTTGGAGAAGAAGTAATTTCAGCCAGTGAAAATACAGTTAGCGGTAATTCTGTTAGCGAGAATGTTATTGCAGAGATTGCTGGAGAGCTTACAGAAAACCTAAATGCCTTTCAGAGATTTATGAAGAAGGCACCAGAGACACTTCTTGCTTTCGCCATTAAAGCGGCAATTGTTCTTGCTTTATTCTTTGTTGGAAGCCGGCTTATTAAACTGGTTCGCTTTTTACTTAAGAAATCTCTGAATAAGGCTGGGGTTGAGAAGGGCATCAGTCAGTTCTTCGATTCTTTTGTTAAAGTTGTGCTGTATGTTCTTTTAATCATTGGAATTGCCTCTTATTTTGGATTTCAGACCACATCCCTTGTGGCAATTGTGGGGTCTGCTGGTGTTACCATTGCACTTGCTTTGCAGGGAAGCTTATCCAATTTTACGGGTGGTGTTTTAATTCTGTTATTAAAGCCTTTTAAGGTAGGCGATTACATTAAGGAAGATAATAAAGGCAATGAGGGAACGGTTGTTGAAATTCATATGTTCTTTACCAAACTTTGTACGGTTGATGATCGTATTGTAATTTTACCTAATGGTAGTTTGGCGAACACATCTTTAACCAATTATAGTTTATCTCCGAATAGAAGAATCATGCTTAAAGTTGGCATATCGTATGGTTCTGACATCAAGCTGGCTAAAAAAATAATTAAGAAGGCAATGGAAAGTGATGATCGTGTTCTTAAAAATGAGCCAATACAAGTATTTGTAGATGGTCTGGATGAGAGTCAGGTTACGCTTGGATATCGTTGCGTGGTTGAAAATGTACATTACTGGGAAGTCTCCTGGGGCTTACAGGAACATATTAAAGAGGCGCTGGAAGAAGCTGGTATAGAAATTCCTTTCAATCAGCTGGATGTACATGTAGATAATAAATAGGGTAAAGGGGCATATACGCCCCTTGCCAAATACGACTCTATTCGATATAATAATAAACGCTGCTGAAATAGCTCAGTCGGTAGAGCACTTCACTCGTAATGAAGGGGTCGAGGGTTCGAGTCCCTTTTTCAGCTTTAACCTGCTTTTAGCAGGTTTTTTTATTGCTGTTTCATTGAAATATAAGGGCTAAAAGACTATAATATATAGGTCTGTTTGACACAAATTTAATTGATTTAAAGGATGGAAATGTATGAAAGCTTACGGTGTAAATGAGCTTAGAAAGATGTTCTTAGATTTCTTCGAGAGCAAGGAACATTTGAAGATGAAGAGTTTTTCTCTCGTTCCTCATAATGATAATTCTCTCTTATTGATTAACTCCGGTATGGCACCGTTAAAGCCTTATTTTACAGGACAGGAAATTCCGCCTAGAAGACGTGTAACAACCTGCCAGAAGTGTATTCGTACTGGTGACTTAGAAAATGTAGGTAAGACAGCTCGCCATGGTACTTTTTTTGAAATGCTTGGTAACTTTTCTTTTGGCGATTATTTCAAAGAAGAAGCCATCAGCTGGTGCTGGGAGTTTTTAACTAAGGTTGTAGGGATTCCTGAGGATAGATTATATCCATCTGTATATGAGAAGGATGATGAGGCCTTTGAACTTTGGAATAAAAAGATGGGAATTGCGGCTGACCGTATTTATCGCTTTGGGAAGGCTGACAATTTCTGGGAGCATGGTTCTGGTCCTTGCGGTCCTTGTTCAGAAGTATATTTTGATCGTGGAGAAAAGTACGGATGCGGTAAGCCGGACTGCCATGTAGGTTGTGATTGTGACAGATACATGGAAGTTTGGAATAACGTATTTTCTCAGTTTAACAACGATGGCAATGGTAATTATACCGATCTTATTCAGAAGAATATTGATACGGGTATGGGATTAGAGAGACTTGCTGTTGTATGCCAGGATGTGGATTCCATCTTTGACGTAGATACGATTCGTTCTCTTCGTGACAAGGTATGTGAATTCTCTGGAAAGACCTATAAAGCTGTTGAAAAGGATGATGTATCCATTCGTATCATTACGGACCATATTCGAAGTGCTACCTTTATGATTTCCGATGGTATTTTGCCTTCTAACAATGGTCGTGGTTATGTACTTCGTCGTATTATCCGTCGTGCTGCAAGAAATGGCAGACTTCTTGGTATCGATGGAACTTTCCTTGCAAAGCTTTCACTTACAGTTATTGAAGGCAGCAAAGATGGTTATCCTGAACTTGAAGAGAAGAAAGACTTTATTGTTAAGGTATTAAATCAGGAAGAAGAAAGCTTTAATAAGACCATTGACCAGGGCTTATCTATTTTGAATGATATGGAAGAACAGTTAAAGGCTAGTGGCGAAAAGGTTCTTTCTGGTGCAGATGCATTTAAATTGTATGATACCTATGGTTTCCCTATGGATCTTACCAAAGAAATCCTGGAAGAAAAGGGTTACAGCATTGACGAAGACGGCTTTAAGAAGTCTATGGATGAACAGAAGAAAGCCGCAAGAGAGGGTAGAAGCTTCTCGACCAAGATGGCCGGTGCAGATGCTACAGTTTATGACGAAATTGATGCAGCGATAACCTCTACCTTTACGGGGTATGACAAGTTAGAGGATCAGTCCAAGGTACTTGCCTTAACGACTCCGGACGCTGTTGTTGAGGCCCTAGCAGATGGCGATGAGGGAACCATTGTCGTATCCAATACGCCGTTCTATGCTACCATGGGTGGTCAGCAGGGTGATATCGGTGAGATTGTTGCTGAAAATGGCGTATTTACCGTAAACGATACCATTAAGCTTCCTGGCGGCAAGGTTGGCCATGTTGGCGTAATGAAGAGTGGTATGATTAAGAATGGAGATGCAGTTACCCTTAAAGTGGATAGTGCAAATCGTGCGTCTACCTGTAAGAATCATAGTGCAACCCACCTTCTTCAAAAGGCACTGCGTGAAGTCCTTGGTACACACGTTGAACAGCAGGGTTCTTTCCAGGATGCAAATCGTACCCGTTTCGATTTTAGCCATTTCCAGGCAATGACTGCAGAAGAAATTGCAAAGGTTGAAAAACTGGTAAATGATAAGATTATGGAAGATCTTCCCGTTGTAACCGATGTTATGAGTGCAGAAGATGCAAAGAAGACAGGCGCTATGGCATTATTTGGAGAAAAATATGGCGATAGTGTTCGTGTTGTAAGTATGGGCGATTTCAGTAAAGAACTTTGTGGTGGTACCCATGTTAGTCATACTGGGGAGATTGCTGTATTTAAGATTCTTTCTGAAAGCGGCGTAGCGGCAGGTGTTCGTCGTATTGAAGCCATTACAGCAGGAAATGTCTTTGCTTATTACAAAGATATGGAAGAAACCTTAAATGCTGCTGCAAAAGTAGCGAAGGCAACACCTTCTACTTTGGCTGAGAAGATTGAACATATGCTTACAGATATGAAAGCATTAAAGAGCGAACTCGATTCTTTAAAGAGTAAGGCAGCTGGGGATGCACTTTCCGATGTTTTGAAGGATGTTAAGGAGATTAAGGGTGTTTCCTTTATCGCCGCTTCTGTATCTGGTATAGATATGAATGGTCTTAGAGATTTAGGAGACCAGCTTAAGAATAAATTCGAAAAGGGAATGATTCTTCTTGCCAGCGATGTGGATGGTAAGGTATGCTTAATGGCTACAGCTACGGATGCAGCACAGAAGTGTGGTGCACATGCAGGAAATCTTATTAAAGGAATTGCAGCCCTTGTTGGCGGTGGCGGTGGCGGTAAGCCTGGTATGGCACAGGCAGGCGGAAAGAATCCAGCTGGTATTCCGGACGCACTTGCTGAGGCAGTTAAGGTATTAGAAAGCCAAATTCAGTAGTAATTAATCGATTCAAACTTTACAATCATCCGTTCTTTCATTAAAATGAAAGGCGGATGATTTTTCTTTTGCAGAATTCCTGCATTTTCCATATTTTAGAATGCATAGGTCATTAGAGTTTCTATAAAGGAGATTATAATGCGCGAGTATGCATATATTTATGAAAAAGGGAAAAGAAATAAAAACGAAGATAGTATTCTTGTAGAAAAAATGCAAACGGACTATGGTGAGGTAACCATGGCCGTTGTTTGTGATGGAATAGGCGGCATGCAGAGAGGAGAAATTGCCAGTGGATATATTGTCGAGCAATGCGGTATTTGGTTTTATGAAAGCCTTCCCAAATTAATTAGGCATATTGGTAGTTCAAAGGTAGAACAGTCTTTTCATAAACTATGTTATCAGATGCATAATTCTTTAAAAGATTATGGCGTAAGAAGAAGTATTCATTTGGGTAGCACAATGAGTGCACTTCTATGCGTGGGACATGAAACGCTTCTGTTTCATTACGGGGATTCTGCAATCTATAAAGTATATCCAAGAGCGAAAAGACTAACGAAAAAACATGGTGGCAGTGAAGGACTTACCAGATGCCTGGGGCTTGGAAAATTTACATATCCAGATACAAGAAAGATATTCGTAAAGAGAAATGAAGGGTATCTTTTATGCACCGATGGATTATTACAATTATTTTCAGAAGGGGATTTTCACGAGATTTTAGGAGACGGGAAGAATGCGAAGAGAAAACTCGATACATTAGGGAAAGTGGCAATAAGACGCGGCGCGAAGGATAATATATCAGCCATATATTTGAAGGTATAGGGGGAAGAAATATGAATGAGGAATCAATAAAAATTGGTGATTACAGAGTTATAAAAAAATTAGGGGAAGGCAATATGGGTGTTGTATACCTTGCTGTAAAAGAAAGTGAGGATACGCCTTATGCGATAAAGGTCAGTTATGGAGCATATGGTTCTCCTGTTCGACAGGCTTTAAAACAGGAAGTGGAAGTTTTGAAAAGTCTAAAAGATAGCCGTTTTCCAGCATTTTATGGTTATGAAGAGACGAAGGAACTAGCGTATTTGATTATGGAGTATATTCCAGGAGAGAATCTGCTTGCTGTAATTGCAAAAAAAGGGGAGACGATATGTTCAATGCGATTTTTGCAGGAATTGGTTGACCTGCTGTGGCAGCTGCATAGTCATAGACCGCCAATTGTATATCGGGATTTAAAACCAGCCAATTTGATTGTAGAACCAAGTGGAAAACTACGGATGATTGATTTTGGTACAGCTATTTTTCAGGGGGCATCTGGTACGGACGCAAATACGGAAAGAGTGGCAGGGACTTATGGATATGCAGCGCCAGAACAGCGCCTGGGCAAACAAGCGGATTTACGATCGGATATTTATGCGATTGGTGCGATAATTTCGTATTTATATACAGGCACAAGTCCAGAATTACCCCCATTTGAAATAGATACCAATCTTTCCAATAAGAATTTAAAAGAAATCGTTCGAAGATGTATTCAGGAAAAACCAGAAGAAAGGTTTCAGAATGCCGGGGATCTTTTGATGGAAATCATGAAAGTAAAAGATACAGAGGATAAGAAAAAAGGACTTTTTACGCGAGGAGAACGAAATGGCGAAAGGATAAATCGATATATCAAAAAGCGCGAGTGGAATATTATGCGAAGCGAAAAACAATTTCTGGGTCTTTGGTAGGGCTGTAGATAAAATTGTCAATAGAACAATATTGCGGATAAGTTTAAAATTTGCGTTATTTCGTTCGTTGACATAAAATTTTCTGCACATTACAATGATAAAAAAGGCAGAAGGAGGCGCGTATGTTTACAAGAAAGAATACAAGGGTCGTTTCTATTGGTAATCAGAAAATTGGAGGAGGAAATCCTATTCTGATACAGTCCATGACCAATACTCCAACTGAAGATGTAGAAAAGACGGTTGCACAGATTCTCAGATTAGAAGAAGCTGGCTGCGAGATTATACGAAGCACAGTACCTACAATGGAAGCTGCAAAGGCTTTATCTGCGATTAAGAAGCAGATTCATATTCCGCTTGTTGCAGATATTCATTTTGATTATAAGATGGCTATTGCTGCCATAGAGAATGGGGCAGATAAGATTCGTATCAATCCTGGCAATATAGGAGGAAAAGAAAAACTGTCCGAAGTTGTGAAAGCCGCAAAGGAACGCAGTATCCCAATTCGTGTAGGTGTGAATTCTGGTTCGCTTGAGAAAGAAATCGTTGAGAAGAATGGTGGTGTGACAGCAGCTGGTATTGTAGAAAGTGCGCTTGATAAAGTGCGAATGATTGAAGATGCAGGCTATGACAATATGGTTATCAGCATAAAATCTTCCGATGTCATGATGTGTGTGGAAGCGCATGACCTTCTTGCTGAGGAGACGGATTATCCTTTACATGTTGGTATTACGGAGGCCGGTACACTCTATGGTGGTAATATAAAATCTTCTATTGGCCTTGGGATTATTTTGAATAAGGGAATTGGTGACACCATTCGCGTATCGCTTTCAGGAGATCCCGTAGAAGAAATTAAGACAGCGAAGATGATTCTTAGAACGCTAGGACTTCGTAAGTCTGGTGTGGAAGTAGTTAGTTGTCCGACCTGTGGCCGTACTAAAATTGATTTGATATCGCTAGCAAACCAGGTGGAGACGCTTGTGCAAAATTATGATTTGCCGATTAAGGTTGCGGTTATGGGCTGTGCAGTAAATGGCCCAGGAGAAGGAAAAGAAGCCGACCTAGGTATTGCTGGTGGTATTGGCGAAGGTCTGCTTATGAAAAAGGGAGAGATCATCAGAAAGATTCCTGAGAGTGAATTTATCAGCACCTTAAAATATGAATTAGATCATTGGAATGTATAGATTGAATTATGACGATTGGAAGACGTAAATTTTCAGAAGTATTTGGAAATATTGAAATAAAAAATAATCTGAAAGAACTATTCGCAGACGTGTATGTAGACGGCATGTCTTTGAATAATCAAAATGGATTCATGAAGATTCATATTTCTCATAATGTTTTGATACCAAAACATTATATTTTTGAAATGGAAGAGGAACTGCAACGAAAAATGCAGGGACTGAACGCTTCTACCATTCGTTTGATTGAAAAATTTGATCTCCCAAGCGTTTATTCTGTGGAGCGAATTCTAGAAGACTATCATGAGAGTATTCTTTTAGAGTTAAAACACAGGAATCATTTTCTGTATTCGATTTATCTGGAAGCAGCGCAGGAACTGGAAGAGGAAACACTAACTCTTTATATTAAAGATTCTGCAATCGCAAGAAATTATGAGAGCAAATTGCATAGTGTACTAGATAAAATGCTCAATGACAGATTTGGGCTTTCTTTAACCTTCGTTTTTGACTATGTTGCGAGCGAGGAAGAGGAAGTACCCTATTCTTTTGCGGAGGAGTATGCAAGAGAGGAAGTAAGTGGTTCTTCATTTACCAAGGAGACGTTAGCAGAAACTGCTGCGATAACGGATGATGCTGCCCCGGTACAGGAGACTGAAAAACAGGTTCATAAAGAGCAAGAAACGAAAGCGCCTGAGAAAAAGCCGTCGCTGGAGAAGAAAAGCGAAAAGAAAGCTGAATATGGAATTCGTGAAGCAGGCGTTAGAAAAGGGAAAGTGGATCGAAAGGACTATGGAGACGCACTGGTTCGATCTGATAATCCTGACGTACTCTTCAATAAAGACTTTGAGGGCGACCCAGTTCCACTAGATCAGGTATATGGTGATCTTGGTGAAATTGTAGTAAAGGGCGAAGTTTTATCCCTGGAAGACCGGTTCTTTGAAAAGTCTGGAAAGACTATGATTAAGGTCGAAATATCTGACTATACAGATTCTATTGTGATGAAACTTTGGTTAAAGGATGATCAACCCAAAGAGTTTATGGAAAAGGTCAAGGTTGGTAGTTTTATTCTAGCCAACGGTGTTGCCATGTTAGATACCTTTGATCACCAGATTGTATTATCCAGTGTCAGAGGAATTAAAAAAGCAGGACCAATTCGGGAAAAACGTGAGGATCTTGCGGAAGAAAAACGTGTAGAGCTGCATTTGCATACCAAGATGAGTGACTCCGATGGCGTAACGGCTGTGTCTGATTATTTAAAGACCGCAGCGGCATTTGGTCATCAGGCGATGGCTATTACCGATCACGGCGATGTGCAATCTTTCCCAGATGCATTTCATCTTCAAAAGGACGGAAAACTTCCCCCTGATTTCAAAATCATATATGGTGTGGAAGCGTATCTTGTTGATGATACGAAATGTATTGTAAAAGGAGAAGATAATACTTCCTTATCCAGTGATTTTGTTGTATTTGATATAGAAACTACGGGACTATCCAGCGAAAAGCATAAGATTATTGAGATTGGTGCAGTGAAGGTTTCTGGTGGGCAGGTAGTGAAGTCTTTTTCTGAATTTGTAAATCCTGGGGTACCGATTCCTTTTGAAATTACCAACCTGACCAGCATCACAGATAGCATGGTAGCGGATGCTCCTGGTATAGAGGAAATTCTTCCTAAATTTTTAGAATTTTCAGAAGGCTGTTCTTTTGTTGCCCATAATGCGGATTTTGATATGGGCTTCATTATGAAAAATGCTAACGACCTAGGTATACAAAGAACATATACTTATGTGGACACGGTTGGAATCAGCAGAAAGATGTTTCCACATCTCAAAAATCATAAGTTAGATACGCTTGCAAAGGAACTCGGGGTATCACTTGAACATCATCATCGAGCTGTTGACGATGCAACCTGCACCGCCTATATTTTTGCGAAGCTCGTTCCCATGCTGCTGGAAAAACATGTATTTGATTTGCAGGGGCTCAATGCGTATGGGGTATTAGATAAAGCTGGTGTTCGAAAACTTAAATATTTCCATGCCATTATTTTAGCGAAGAATGAAGTGGGACGACGGAACTTAAATACCTTAATTTCTCTGTCTCATTTGGATTATTTTGATAGAAGACCGAAAATGCCGAAGTCTCTGATTGCAAAATACAGAGAAGGACTTATTTTAGGATCAGCCTGCGAACGAGGCGAACTATATATGGCAATGATGGATAGCCGTAATGAAGCAGAGATTGCTTCAATTGCTTCCTTTTACGATTATCTAGAAATTCAGCCACTTGCCAACAATCGATTTCAGATAGAGAGTACAAAATATCCGTTAATTGAATCCGAAGAAGATTTACGAAATATGAATCGCAGGATTGTGGAATATGGAAAACTTTTCCATAAACCAGTATGTGCCACCTGTGACAGTCATTTCCTAAATCCAGAAGATGTAATTTACAGACAGATTATTCTTGCTGCGCAGGGTATGCAGGACGGAGATACGCCGTTATATTTTAGAACGACGGATGAAATGCTTAAAGAGTTTGATTATCTGGGCTCTGAAAAGGCATTTGAAGTTGTTGTAAAAAATACCAATATGATTGCAGATATGTGCGATTATATTACCCCGGTAAGACCCGATAAATGTCCTCCGGTTATTGCAAATTCTGACCAGCTGCTTCGTACCATCTGTTATAACAAAGCACATGAAATGTATGGCGATCCTATGCCGGAAATTGTTAAGAAACGTCTTGATAGGGAACTGGATTCTATTATCGGCAATGGATTTGCCGTAATGTACATTATTGCGCAGAAACTGGTGTGGAAGAGTGTGGAAGATGGCTATTTGGTTGGCTCACGAGGTTCTGTTGGATCTTCCTTTGTGGCCACGATGTCTGGAATAACGGAGGTAAATCCTTTACCACCACACTATTATTGTCCGGACTGCCATTATAACGATTTTTCTTCGGATATTGTGAAACAGTATGCGATGGATGGTCTTGCTGGCTGTGACCTTCCAGATGCAGTATGCCCTTCCTGCGGGAAAAAACTGATGAAGGATGGTTTTGATATTCCTTTTGAAACCTTCCTAGGATTTAAGGGTGATAAGGAGCCCGATATTGACCTTAACTTCTCCGGTGAGTATCAGTCTAAGGCTCATAAATATACAGAGGTTATTTTTGGCGCAGGACAGACGTTCCGAGCAGGTACAATTGGTACCCTCGCTGATAAGACGGCATTTGGTTATGTGAAGAATTTCTTTAGAGACCACAATATTGAGAAGAGGGACGGGGAAATCAACAGACTGGTTATGGGGTGTGTTGGCGTAAGACGAACCACAGGACAGCATCCTGGTGGTATCGTTGTACTACCCGTGGGTGAGGATATTAATTCCTTTACTGCGGTACAGCATCCAGCGAATGATATGACAACAGATATTATTACAACCCATCTGGATTACCATTCGATTGACCATAATCTTTTGAAGCTCGATATCCTGGGACACGATGATCCGACAATGATTCGTATGTTGCAGGATTTGACGGGATTAGATCCTGTTACCATACCGCTTGATGATCCTGGTGTTATGAGTCTATTCCAAAGTACAGAAGCTCTTGGAATTATGCCGGAAGATATTGGCGGGACGAAGCTAGGGTGTCTTGGAATTCCTGAGTTCGGAACCCCTTTTGCTATGGGAATGCTTATAAAAACGAAACCCACCCATTTTACTGATTTGGTTCGTATTGCAGGACTTTCCCACGGTACCGATGTATGGCTTGGAAATGCGGAAACCTTAATTGATGAGGGAAAAGCGACCATTACGACTTGTATTTCTACCCGTGATGATATTATGACGTATTTGATTAATAAAGGGCTAGAAGAAGGAAAAGCCTTTACCATTATGGAAAGGGTTCGTAAAGGAACCGTAGCCAAAGGAAAATGTAAGGAGTGGCCGGAATATAAAGCGGATATGCTGGCACACGACGTACCGGATTGGTATGTGTGGAGTTGTGAGAAGATAAAGTATATGTTCCCGAAAGCACATGCTGCGGCGTATGTTATGATGGGATGGCGAATTGCTTACTGGAAGATTAATTATCCCTTAGCCTACTATACGGCGTATTTTACCAGTCGTGCAAAGGCATTTTCCTATGCAGATATGTGTCTTGGTCCTGTTAAGGTTAAGAACTGGATTGCAGAATTTCAGAAAAGAATGCGTGCTGAGAAGGGCGGCAATACAGATGATGTTGACAGTATGCTTTCTTATGATGAGGATGGTGATACAAAGGAGGAGTCCAAGAAGAAGGGCGCAGAGGGGAAGATAACACCCAAAGAAGAGGGCATGTATAAAGATATGCAAATTGTTCGAGAGATGTATGCCAGAGGTTTTGATTTTTGCAAGATTGATTTGTATCGTGCAAAAGCAAAGGACTTTCAGATTATTGATGGAAAGATTATGCCTTCGTTTACATCGATTGAAGGTATGGGCGAAAAAGCGGCGGAGCAGCTTGAAATAGCTGCGAAAGATGGTCATTTTAGATCTATCGAAGACATCAAAAATCGTTCCAAGGTACCACAGTCAGTCCTTGACACAATGGAAGCCTGCGGGATTTTAGAGGGACTTAGTAAATCGAATCAGATGAGCATATTTGATATGCTGGGATAGAATTTTAAAATAACTCTTGCACAATATTAAAAAGTATAGTATTATATCAAAGTGCCTGCGACAAAGCGGGCAATATGGCTGATTGGTCAAGCGGTTAAGACGCCGCCCTCTCACGGCGGAAACAGGGGTTCGATTCCCCTATCAGCTGCGAAAAGGTAATCCTTTGTGGATTGCCTTTTTTTTTACGCTATATTATAATGTTATGGTAAACCATTCTATCAGTTGAGTGGCCGAATAATCACATTTTAGGAGGTATAGCCGTGAACAATCAAATGGGTAATATGGGCGGCAATATGATGCCTGGTAACGGCATGAATCAGGGAATGATGCAACAGCAGATGCAGCAGCCTATGATGAACGGACAGGGGATGAATATGGGAGGCCAGATGGGCGGTGGTATGCCCCAGGGACCTAAAAAGCCTTTCTTTAGCGTACAGAATATGATGCGTATCTTTGCAGGGCTCGCATTAAGTTTTTTCTTTATTCCTGCTTTTTATGCTAAACTTGGAAGTTGGCTTTGGGGAACTCGTAAGTTCCTTTATGTTAGTGGCTTAACGGCTATGGCAGGAACTGGACTTGATCATGCATATGTTGGTTTTGTGTTTATGATCATTATTCCCATTGCTATGCTTGTTATTTTGTTCATTCCTTTTATGAACAAGGCTACTACGAACTTTGTCATGGCGTGTGCAACCTTTGTAAATTTAGTTTTTTGGATTGTTTTTGGCGGAAGAATGGGTTATTTAGCAAACCATTTCATTGGCAGAGCAGCAATTCCTACCGTAATCTTTATTTTTAGCATCTTGTTGCATACAACCATTATTGCCCTTGCGGTATTCGTATTCTTAAATAAACTTTCTTTTGATGGAAGCATTATTGCTGGTTTCAAGGCTATGGCAAATGCAAGACCTAAGCCTCAGATGCAGCAGGGTATGATGGGCCAGCCTATGATGCAGCAGGGTATGATGCAGCAGCCCATGATGAATGCACAGCAGCCTCAGATGCAGCAGCCTATGATGAACGCACAGCAGCCTCAGATGCAGCAGCCCATGATGAATGCGCAGCAGCCTCAAATGCAGCCTGCTGGCGGCTTCTGTATGCAGTGTGGAGCCGCTATGAAGCCTGGACTTAAGTTCTGCGGTCAGTGCGGTGCTAAGGTATAAATTCGAGAGATATTATTTAGAAAGAGGCACTTATGTGCCTTTTTCTTTTGCTTTTAGATTTCTTTGTGTATAATATTATGTAACCTACTTTGGAGTTATAAAATGCCCAGCAAAGATGTTCATAATTTCATACGAAAAGAGAATGAGATTGACGATATGGTTTCCATGATTGATCGAATTATGGAAAGTGGAACTAGTCGGTTGAAAATAAAGACGAGTGATGCCATTAAGGAAGGTACTGTGGAAAAAGTGTCCCATCATGGAAGATGTGATATCGGCAGTGCATTTGCATGTGGCATCCCTTTTGATGTTTTGGAAGAGCAGGAAGGGGATAAGAAATAATGTCTACTGCTTTTAAATTGGGCGGCCGCCTTGAACTGCTAAAACCAGGTTTGTCTCTGGATAGCCCCGAAGCGCTGTCGGCAAAACTTGTTACAGCTGTACATGATGTAATCTCTGATAAAGAGATTGTAATTGATAATCCTACGAAGGGTGCTACTTTGGTGCCGCTGCATACGGGGGATCGTTTTTCCTGTTTTGCATTTCTTGGCGGCAAAATATATAAAGGTGAATTGTCCACGATATCGAGTGTTAAGGATGGGAACGTCAGAGTATGTCATATGAAGGTTACGACCGCACTTGACAAATATGAAAGAAGACAGTTCTTTCGCCTCGATACGACAATGAATATTCGATATTTGTTAATCACGGCAGAAAATTCGCAGGCGTTTAAGGCTGCGGTTGCAAGTAATTCTCTTCTTACCATGCAAGGCTTTAAGAATGGAACGACGATGGATATATCAGGTGGTGGCGTGCGGTTTAGTTCATCGGAACAATTGCCGATTGGCGGTCTGGTCATTACCCATTTAACCAGTCATAGAGAGAGCGGAAATAAAGAACACGTTTTTCTGGGAAAGGTCATTTTCTCGGAACAAAGGGAAAGAGTTAGAGGTGTTTTTGAACATCGTATGCAGTTTGTGGATTTGAACCAGTCTGGACGTGAGGAGTTTGTACAGTTCATTTTTGAAACGGAACGAAATCAACTTGCCATGAGAGCTCAAAAATAAGGCTATTTTTGGAAAATTGTGTTTGAAAGTGTTGCCAAATACTATATTTGGTGTTAACATAAGTTTATCGGTCAATTGACCTAAATACGAGAGGAGAATATGCAATGAACAAGACTGAATTAGTAGAAGCTATTGCAAAGCAGGCTGGTCTTTCTAAGACTGATTCTGAGGCTGCATTAAACGCATTTACTGAGACCGTAAAGAAGGCCCTTGCTGATAAGAAGGGTGACAGAAAGGTTCAGCTCGTTGGTTTTGGTACCTTCGAAGTAGCTGAGAGAAAGGCTCGTAGCGGACGCAATCCTGCTACTGGCGAGACCATTAAGATTAAGGCTTCTAAGGCTCCTAAGTTTAAGGCTGGTAAGGCTTTAAAGGATGCTGTTAACGGCGCTAAGAAGAAATAATTCACGAGTGGTTGTTCCGTAAGTCTTAAAGACCGTCACCGGTTGGTGGCGGTTTTTTCTTTGCACCTGCTGCTTGAAAAATAGCACCCATTTCGGTATAATAAATATATCGTAGAAATAGGAAAAATAGAGGATTCTTCCTGGCTACAGTAGCGAGCATGCAGATGCCGGCGTCAAGGAAAGACGCTTTTTTTTATCGAATTAGATTCCCTTTTGTGGTGTATTATATGGAAAAATATAAGGTTGGAGACAATATATTTTATGGAAAGAGCGGTGCCTGTGAGATTTTTACCATTGGTACGCTTGATTTTGGCAAAGAAGATCAGATTTATTACTCTTTAAAACCAGTAATGGATAGTCGGAGTGTTGTTTATGTTAAAGTAGAGGCAGGTGATGAATTATTTCGACCTGTTATGACCAAAAAAGAAGCAACTGCAATGTTAGAGAAGATTTCTGATGTTTCGCCTTCTACATATGTGATAGAAAAGACTTTTTGTGAGGATTTATTAAAGAGCGGTGATCAGATTAAGATTGCAGCACTTGTGAAACAACTCAGACTTCTTAGAAAAGATACAAGCCGTAATCGTAAAGGACTTAATATTGCTGAGGAGAGAATTCTTCGAGATGCAGAAAAGATTCTTTACAGTGAGATTGCTTCCTCTCTTGGATTAACGATGGATGAGGCAAGAGAGAAGCTCAGCATTCCATTAGAGGCATAGAGTGGGCCGGGAAACCGGCCTTTTTTATAGGAGACGATTTATATGAATGAAAAGCAGATGAAGAGCAGAATGGAAGAACTTATCGCTATACTAACGGAAGCTTCCAAAGCTTACTATGCAGAAGATAGAGAAATCATTAGTAATCTGGAATATGACGCATTATACGATGAGCTTGTTTCCTTAGAAAATACTTCCGGCGTTGTTCTTTCAGGGTCTCCTACGCAGGCTGTTGGATATGAAGCGGTTGATTTTCTTCCAAAAGAGAATCATGAGAAACCGATGCTGTCCCTTGCGAAAACAAAAGACAGAGATGAACTTGCTGCTTGGTTAGGTGGGCAGGATGGACTCTTGTCCTGGAAATTAGATGGGTTAACCGTTGTGCTTACTTATGACGATGGAATACTTACGAAGGGTGTTACCAGAGGAAATGGAGCGGTTGGAGAAGTCATCACAGGAAATGTTAAAGCATTTTTGAATGTTCCCTTAAAAATTTCGCATAAAGGACACATGGTTGTACGAGGCGAAGCGGTTATCACGTATAGCGACTTTGACGAAATAAGGAAGCAACCTGGAAATGAAGACTACAAGAATCCGAGAAATTTATGTTCGGGTTCTGTAAGGCAATTGGATCCTTCTATTACTAAGAAAAGAAAAGTAAAGTTTTTTGCATTTGCGCTGGTTGAGGCGGCAGGGGAGAAGTTTACCTATCGCGAGGAGGAGTTTGCATTTTTAAATACGCAAGGGTTTGATACCGTTCCATACAAAAAAGTGCTAAGTGAGAATATTAAGACGGCGGTTGAGGCATTCTCAAAGGAAATTGAAACTTATGATGTTCCCAGTGATGGACTGGTTCTTTTGCTTAATGATATAGCTTATGGTGAAAGCCTTGGAATGACAGCCAAAGCACCTCGATCTGCAATTGCCTTTAAATGGGCAGATGAGCTGGCGGAAACAACACTCATTGATATGGAGTGGAGTCCGTCAAGAACCGGATTAATTAATCCAGTAGCAATCTTTGAACCCGTTGAGCTAGAAGGAACCAGTGTTTCGAGAGCTTCTGTTCATAATGTAAGTATTGTAAAGGAGCTGCAATTAGGAATCGGGGATAGAATTACTGTATATAAGGCGAATATGATTATTCCGCAAATCGGAGAGAATCTTACAAAGTCAGGGAATTTAGAAATTCCAAACACCTGCCCTGCCTGTGGTGGTATTACAAGGATATTAAAAGAGAATGCGTCAGAGGTACTCGTTTGTGAGTCGCCGGATTGTCCCGCTAAAAGAATCAAAGCATTTACGCAGTTTGTAAGCCGCAATGCGATGAATATCGATGGGATTTCGGAGGCAACGCTGGAAAAGTTTATTGGCCTTGGATACCTAAAAACATTCTCTGATTTGTACCACTTGCAGCAGTATCAGGATGAGATTTGTTCATTAGAAGGCTTTGGAAAAAAATCCTTTGAAAATTTGCAGGAAAGTATAGAAAAGAGCCGGCAGGTTTCTTTGCCCGCATTTTTGTTTGCGCTGGGGATTCCAGGATTTGGCGTGGCAAATGGAAAGCTACTTGCGAAATTTTACGATCATGACATAGAAAAAATATTGTCTGTATCAGAAGAAGAACTTGCATCCATTGATGGAATTGGTCCAGTGATGGCGCGAGATTTCTATGCTTACATAACGAAGGAAAACAACCGGGATGTTATTTTTAGCCTGTTAAAAGAAATAACGCTTGAACAGCCAAAGGCTGTGGGCCAGCAGACGTTAGCCGGACTTGTGTTTGTGATAACGGGTTCCTTAAATCATTTTGGAAATCGCGATGAACTCAAAGCGCTTATCGAGGATAAGGGTGGGAAAGTAACGGGTTCTGTTACGGGAAAAACAACAGCATTAATAAACAATGATGTGAATAGCAATTCTTCCAAAAATAAAAAAGCGAAGGAGCTTTCTGTACCGATTTTATCAGAAGAAGCTTTTTTGGAGAAGTATGAACTCTATGCTATAATAGAGAACTAATATGATAGAAGATGAGGACTTATTATGCCTATTAAGATTCAGGCTGATTTACCTGCTAAGGAACAGCTAGAAACTGAAAATATATTTGTGATGGATGAGAATCGGGCGAAACATCAAGAGATTAGACCTCTTAATGTTTTGATTCTAAATTTAATGCCGAAGAAACAGGATACAGAATTGCAGCTATTAAGAGCGCTCAGTAATACGCCCTTACAGGTGGATGTAACTTTTTTGATGGTGGAAAATCATCAGTCCCAAAATACAACGATGAGTCACATCAATCGTTTTTATACATATTTTTCCCAGGTGAAGGATAAGAATTATGATGGATTTATTATAACTGGTGCGCCAGTTGAACAGATGCCATTTGAAGATGTTGACTACTGGGATGAACTATGTGAAATCATGGAGTGGAGCAAAACGCATGTAACAAGTACGCTTCATATCTGCTGGGGTGCACAGGCGGGTTTGTATTATCACTTTGGCTTGCAGAAGAAAGATTTATCGGAAAAGCTATTTGGTATTTATTCTCATAAGGTATCGAATCGTAAGATTCCACTTGTTAGAGGATTTGATGATTATTTTCTGGCACCGCATTCCAGACATACAGAAGTCCCTGCTGCGGATATTCACGCGTGCAGTGCACTTAAAATCTTGGCTGAGTCCCAAGAAGCAGGTGTCTTTTTGTGCATGGCAGAAGAAGGAAAACAAATCTTTGTAATGGGACATCCTGAATATGATCGTTATACATTAGACCAGGAATATAAGAGAGATGTATCCAGGAATTTACCAATTCATGTTCCTGTAAATTATTATCCCGATGATAATCCTGAAAATAAACCGAATTTACAGTGGCGTTCGCATTCTAGTGCACTGTACTGTAACTGGTTAAATTATTACGTTTACCAGGTTACTCCATATGATTGGAAATAGTAAAATTTCCTGTGAAATAAAACAGCCAGAAGATTCTGGCTGTTTTTTGTTGTCATAATTTGTTTCTATGATATAATAATTTTGTAATGAATACGAAAGAACTCTTAAAAGAACTTAATATTGATGACAATATTATGGTTCAATCAGCTCTTGACGAATCTGAGTATGAAGAGGCCTATGAGGAAATAGAAGTCCCGGAAGAAGAAACGGTGACTTCTTTTATGCGTATTTCGCCGACTGAGGAAGAGAAGGAGACGGTGGTCCCCAACCAGGAAAAGAAAGTACAGCGAGATCCTGCGGAGAAGAAAGCCAGAGTCAAAAGATTAAAGAGAATGATTGTGACTTTTTTTGCTATGCTGGTTTTGGTACCCTTTGTTCTTTCTTTTATTATGCTGGGAAAAGTATCCAAACTGAATAAGCGTATTGAAGATATTGACCAGGTTCTGAATATCATAACAGAAGAACTGTCTCGTGTTAGTTCGCAGTATGTAACCATTTCGGAAGCTGTTTCAGAAGAAATAGAGGATGTACATACGAGTCCGGTTGAGACTCCTGAAACAACGGAACCTATAACCATTAGTAAAGATGAGGAAACGACTGCCTCGCAGGTAGAGGAGCAGGAGGAAACTAGTATTCCGGATTTAAAGGATAAAAAAGTGATATATCTGACTTTTGATGATGGACCTTCTATGAATACGGATCACATTCTTGATATTTTAGATTCCTACGGAATTAAAGCAACATTTTTTATGAATGGATTTGAAGGCTATGATGCGCAGTACGCGCGTATTGCAGCAGAAGGACATTCCGTAGGAATGCATTCTTTTGATCATGTATTTCGTTCCGTATATTACGATTTAGACTCATTTGTTGCAGATTATGAGCATATTCATAGCTACTTATTAGAAAAAACAGGGGTTGATTCACATTTGTATCGATTCCCCGGAGGAAGCAGTAATAGAGTATCTCGTATGGATATGAAAGATGCTATCCAATATTTGCATGAAAATGGTATAATATACTTCGATTGGAATATTTCTTCTTATGATGCCAGTGGGCAGGCGCTTACCGCGGATGAAATTGCAACGAAGGTGATTTCACAGATTGAGGCAAGCGATTATCAGACAAATGTAATATTAATGCATGATGCTACCAATAAAACTTCTACGGTAGAAGCATTGCCTATTATTATAGAGAGACTGTTACATAGAGACGATGTGGTATTTTTGCCAATTACGGATGATACACCTGCGGTAGTTCACGTAGGTTATGAATATTAGATTTAGGGGTACAAAATGGGCTTTTTTCAAAATCTAAAAGAAGATCTGTCAGAAGCGATGAATGAATTAATTCATAGCGATGAAGAGGACGATTTGGTTGAAGAAACCAAGGATGAGGCAGATTCTGTATCTGTGGGTGAGGATATTCAGGTGCCTCCCGCTGTTTCCAACGAAGAATTAAATAATGACGATGTTGCGGCGCTGCTTGCGTCTCTTTCGGGTGCACTCGAAGAGGAAGAGGAAGTTATAGAAAAGCCGGAGGAACCCATAATAGAGGATCCTGAGTTAGAACTTTCTGGTCTTATGGAGCAGGTAAAAGAAGCTTCTGCGCAGAGTGAAGCACTTATCCGCGAAGCAGAGGAAGAAGAAAAGAATAAGCGATTAAAATCAAAGTCTGCATTTGAAGCTTTTATGAAAAGTGCCCCGTTTGGTGAGGAACTTGAAGCAGAGGAAGTACAGGAAACGCCTGTTCTTGAAGAAGAACCTGCTGAACCTAAAAAAGAAACCATTGCTGAAGCTTTGAAACATAAAAATGATCCGAAGCCTGTGAAGAAAGAACCAGAAAAAGAGCCGGAACTTCCTTCCTTACTGGATGAAGAACCTGCTGAGGAAGCACAGGATACGATTTCAGATGAGCCGAATACGGATGAAATTGAAAAAGAAGCAGCGAAAATGCTGGCATCTTTTGCTGCACAGGAGTCTGAGGGCAGTATGCTTGATGATGAACCACAGGCCGCAGAGGAAAGCGAAGAAACAATAAAGGATGCTGTGACAGAAGAAGAAATGGCACAGGATGCACTTGAAGTTCCAGAAATGGAGATACCTTCTGAAACGGTTGCAGAAGAAGCGTCGGAAGAAGCTGTAGAGAATAGTGACGCAGTAATTGGTGCCGTAGAAACGGAGTCTGTCTCAGAAGAAGTTTCGCCTGAGATTGTTGAAGAAAAGACTGTGGAAGAGGAAAGCGGTATTTCTGATATTGTTTCTGAGAGCATTGAAAGTGATGCGGCCGATGTGATTACAGAAGGCGAGGAAGCAGGCGAAAACGCTGCATCCGTAACACTTGAAGATTTGAAGGAAATGCCTGAAAAGGAAGATAGTAGTTCGCCAGAACCCTATTTATCAAAAGCAATGGTGGAACTTCCTTTGGAACTTGGCATAAAAACAGATGAAACGGCCATTATTGCAAAAGGAATGGTTATTCGAGGCGACGTTCATTCAAATGGTAATCTCGACGTGTTTGGTGAGATTCTGGGTGATGTAAGCTGTCTAGGAAAGCTCAATCTTACCGGAAAAATTAATGGAAACATAAAAGCTGGTGAAGTATTTGCAGACGGTGCTGAAATACAGGGGCTTGTGAACAGCGAAGGAACGCTTAAAGTAGGACAAAGCAGTGTAATTATTGGAGACTGTTATGGAAGTCGTGCTGTTATAGCTGGTGCAATCAAGGGAAATATCGATGTGCATGGACCTGTTGTTTTGGATTCCTCCGCAATTATTATGGGCGATATAAAATCTCAGTCTGTGCAGATTAACAACGGAGCAGTTATTGAAGGTAAGTGTTCACAGTGCTATGCAGCAGTGAATCCTTCTACTTTCTTTGAAGATTTTAAAAAGAATGGGAGAAGCTAGCAATGAAGAGAATCATGTTAAAGCTTAGTGGGGAAGCACTGGCCAAAGATAAAAAATACGATGATGAGGTAATTTTAGGAATTGCCTCTCAGGTTAAAGACTTATTAAAGAAAGACTACCAAATCGGTATTGTAATAGGCGGTGGCAACTATTGGCGCGGTCGAAGCAGTGAGAATATTGATCGACCTAAGGCTGACCAGATTGGTATGCTTGCTACAGTTATGAACTGTATTTATGTGTCTGAGATGTTTAGAAGTCAGGGTATCAAAACAGAAATCATGACACCTTTTGCGTGTAGCACGTTTACGAAATTATTCTCAAAGGATGATGCTGTAAAAGCACTTTCCAAGGGACGCGTTGTGTTCTTTGCGGGAGGAACAGGGCATCCGTATTTCTCAACGGATACAGGAGTTGTGCTGCGTGCTATTGAGATTGAGGCGGCTGGAATTTATCTTGCAAAGGCAATTGATGGCGTTTATGACAGTGACCCTAAGAAGAATCCTGATGCGAAGAAATATGATGAAATTAGTATCGATGAAGTAGTGGCAAAGAACCTGCAGGTCGTTGATATGACAGCATCCATTTTAGCAAGAGACAATAAGATGCCAATGTATGTCTTTGATCTTACGGAGAAGAATAGCATTGCCAATGCCATTGGCGGTAAGTTTAATGGAACCAAAGTAACAGTATAAAATATAGGAGCAAAACTATGAACGAAAAAATTAGTGTATTTGACGAGAAAATGCAGAAAGCTTATGACCATTTAGGAAGTGAGCTTACCACGATTCGAGCTGGTAGAGCGAATCCTCATGTACTTGATAAGATTCGAGTTGATTATTATGGAACCCCTACTCCTTTGCAGCAGGTAGGTAATATTACAGTTCCTGAACCAAGAATGTTACAGATTGCTCCCTGGGAGAAAACCTTAATTAAGGAAATCGAGAAGGCAATTTTATGCTCTGATATTGGTATTACCCCTACCAATGATGGTGCGGTAATTCGTCTTGTGTTCCCTGAATTGACAGAGGAAAGAAGAAAAGACCTTGTAAAGGATATCAAAAAGAAAGGCGAAGAAGCGAAGGTAGCAATTCGTAATATTCGTCGTGATGGTAATGATTCCTTTAAGAAGCTTTCCAAGGATGGGGAAGTATCTGAGGATGAAATCAAAGACTTAGAAGATGAATTACAGAAGATCACAGATAAGTATATTAAAGATATTGATAAAGCAATTGAAGCAAAGAGTGCAGATATCTTAAAGGTATAATAAGGATGAACATTCCCAGACATATTGCAGTTATATTAGATGGAAATGGCCGCTGGGCGAAGGCGCAGGGAAAACCTAGGACATTTGGTCACTATCAGGGTGGCAAAAATGTTGAGGATATGTGTGAGATTATGGATGAGGTTGGTGTTGAATATTTCACCGTCTATGCATTCTCTACGGAGAACTGGTCCAGGCCCAAAGAAGAAGTGGCAGTTCTTATGAAGATTCTTCGGGATTATATGCGATCCAGTATCAAACGATGCATGAAACATAACATGAAGTGTCGTGTTATTGGGGATAAAACTGCATTGGCTCCGGATATTTTGGAGAGTATTTATAACCTGGAAGAAGCAACCAAGGACAATACAGGTCTTAAATTTACAATTGCCATAAATTATGGAAGCCGCGACGAGATACGTAGAGCGGTTACTAAAATTGCTGAGAAGACAAAAAATGGTGATATTGTTCCTTCTGACATTACGGAAGAAATGATAGCAGATGAACTGGATACACAGGGTTATCCAGATCCGGATTTACTGATTCGTACCAGTGGAGAGCAGAGAATTAGTAATTTTCTTCTTTGGCAGATAGCCTATGCAGAATTTTATTTTGCTGATGTGTGCTGGCCAGATTTTAATAGAGAAGAATTAGACAAAGCTATAATGGCTTATAACGCAAGAGACAGACGTTACGGTGGGGTAAAATAAGTCTTTTGCTTTGGGAGGTAAACATTTGAAAACCAGAGTACTGAGTGGGTTAGTATATGGCGCAGCCATGATATTCATGATTATAAAAGGTGGATTGTGGCTTCTTCTTTGGATGTTTTTTGTTGCTTTGGTTGGCTTTTATGAGGTTGCAAGAGCAACAGGTGTATTAAAGGAAAAAGAAAAGTTAAATTTGCCAGTCGCATTTGGCTTCATTGGTTTGACTGTTTATTATTTCCTGCTGTATATGAATTTTGATATGACATACCTTATCCTTACCATCATATTAACGATGGTTGCGATTATGGCAGTGTTTGTTTTCTCTTTCCCTAAATTCAATGGTCAGCAGATTATCAATTGTGTCTTTGCTCTGATTTATGCGCCAGTTACACTGAGTTTTCTCTATACGACAAGAGAATTTTGTAGTCAGTATGATACTGACCGATTTGGAATTGGATTTTTTGCAGTTTGGCTGATATTAATTGCTGCCTGGTTTACAGATATGGGAGCGTATTTTGTCGGCGTATTGATTGGAAAACATAAGATTGCGCCGAATTTAAGCCCGAAAAAAACAATCGAAGGCTGTGTTGGCGGTGTACTAATTGCAGGCCTGGGTGGATTTATTCTGGGCTATATTATCTATGCGCGTGAAATATTAACGACCATTGATACCAGACTGATTTTTGCACTGCTTAGTATGTGTGGTTCCATTTGTGCGCAGGTTGGTGATTTGGCCGCCTCTGGTATTAAGAGACATTTTGGCATCAAGGATTATGGAAAAATCATTCCTGGACATGGTGGTGTATGTGACCGATTTGATTCCGTTATATTCACCTGTCCTATGATTTATCTCTTAACGCTTATTTTCTTAAAATAAAGGAATTCTATGGATAAAAGAATTATTATACTTGGTTCTACTGGCTCTATTGGAACACAGACCCTAGAGGTGGTAAGAGAGCAGGAAGGACTAAAAGTGGTTGCATTAGCAGCCGGAAATAATGTTGATCTTATGGAAAAGCAGGTACGAGAATTTGTGCCTGCTTATGTTTGTATGTATAATCCCGAAGCGGCTGAAGAGCTTCGCAACCGTATTGGCGACACCTTTACGCAGGTTTTATCGGGAATGGATGGCCTTTTATGGCTAGCATCCTATAAGGATTATGATGTGTTGGTTACTGCTATTGTTGGTATGATTGGGATTAGGCCAACGATTACTGCAATTGAGAATGGCAAAGACATTGCTCTTGCAAATAAAGAGACATTGGTAACAGCTGGACATATTATTATGCCGCTTGCAAAGGAAAAGAATGTCAAAATCCTTCCAGTGGATTCTGAACATTCAGCCATTTTCCAGTCATTGCAGGGAAATCCTGAAAAGAGAGTGGCGAAGATTTTACTAACCGCGTCTGGCGGTCCTTTTAGAGGCCTATCCTTTGACGAGATGTATCACAAGTGTCCGGAGGATGCTCTGAAACATCCCAATTGGAGTATGGGTCAAAAAATCACCATTGATTCAGCCAGTATGGTGAATAAGGGACTGGAAGTAATGGAAGCAAAATGGTTATTTGATGTTTCCTATGAACAAATTGAGGTGTTAGTTCATCCGCAGTCTATTGTGCATAGTATGGTGGAGTATGTAGATGGTGCTGTAATAGGACAGTTTGGTGTTCCTGATATGAAACTGCCGATTCAGTATGCACTGTTTTATCCTGACAGAAGACCGGCTGGTGGTGATAAGCTGGATCTTGCTAAGGTGGGAACCCTTACTTTTACAAAGCCTGATTTAAATGCCTTTAAAGGTTTATATCTTGGAATCGAAGCAGGAAAAATGGGGGGCAGTATGCCCACTGTGTACAATGCAGCCAATGAAAAAGCAGTCGCTTTGTTTTTAAAGAAAAAGATTTGTTTTGGAAAGATACCGGAACTGATTGAGCAGTGTATGCAGGCACATTCTAAGATTGATAATCCATCCCTTGATGAAATTCTTCAAGTAGAACAGAGTGTATATCAGAAGATTGATACAATGATTGAATAAAGAGGAGCTATTTTGCACGTATTTTGGACGATTCTATCTTTTATACTGATTTTTATGGTTGTAGTCGTGTCTCACGAGTTTGGCCATTTTTTGCTGGCGAGAATCAATGGTATTAAAGTGGTTGAGTTTACCATTGGATTAGGCCCGGCACTTTTCAAGAAGAAAACGAAAACAGGAATGCTATTCGCAATTCGCCTTCTTCCTATTGGTGGCGCTTGTATTTTCGACGGGGAACCAGGAAGTCAAATGCCTTCTGATCATGAAAAAGATACAGAAGTGAAAGAACAGCAAATTATTGTTATTGATGAGGACAATCCTGAACCCATTGTCTTGGAGAGTAATATAGAGGAAGCGAGTAAAGATATCGAGGAAGAGAAGCCCAAAACGCTTACGCCAGAGGAAATTCTTGAACTTCGAAAGAAGAAGGAACTTCCTTTTCAGTATGCGCCAGTATATGCCAGAATTGCCACTGTATTTGCTGGCCCCTTGTTTAATGTAATACTAGCTTTCCTTTTATCAATTTTCTTATGCTGGTTCTGTGGAACAGACTTGCCAGTTCTTCAAGGTGTGATGGAAGACTATCCTGCAGCTACGGCAGGTTTACAGCAAGGCGATACAATTCGTAAAATCAATTCTCAGAGAATTTATGTGTGGCGTGAAATTAGTATGATATCCATGATGAGTGTTGGAAAAGAGCTGGATATCGAATATGAACGGGATGGTAAAATTTACGAAACGACGATAACTCCAGCTTTTAGTGAGGAAGCGAATCGCTACTATATTGGATTTATTGGCGGAGGAGACTTTATCGCATGTAATAATATTTCGGTATTCAAATATGCGGCAATAGAAGTCAGATACTGGTTATTAACAACCATTCGATCTATTGGATATTTGTTTGGCGGGCATGCATCAGCACAGGATTTGGCTGGACCTGTTGGTGTTGCAGAAGTGATTGGCGATACCATCGAAGAAACGAGCCAGTATGGTCTCTTTACTGTTATATTAAATATGATAAATATTGCGGTGCTTTTGTCTGTGAATTTAGGGGTTATGAACCTTCTTCCTATTCCAGCACTTGATGGTGGACGACTCATATTCTTATTGCTTGAAGCGGTGAGAGGAAAGCCAGTACCGCCAGAGAAAGAAGGAATTGTTCACCTGGTTGGAATGATTTTGCTTGTCATTCTGATGGTTTTTGTGTTCTTTAATGATATTTTACGTATTGTCAGATAAATGAAAAAAATAGTTGACAATAATATAACGGATTTGTATAATAGTCATTGTGCGTTTTTAGACGCTTAAAATGAATTTAACGATTTATCGTTTTAGATAAAGCGTAACTATGACAGGAGGTGTGAAAGATGTCTATTTGTCCTAAGAACAAATCTTCCAAGGGAAGAAGAGATAAGAGAAGAGCAAACTGGAAGATGAGTGCTCCTACTCTTGTAAAGTGCTCCAAGTGTGGTGAACTTATGGTTCCTCACAGAGTTTGCAAGAACTGCGGCGCATATAACAAGAAAGAGATCATTACTGTTGAATAATTTTTGAATTTGATTTCTTGTAAAAGGGTAGTTTTACTACCCTTTTTCTTTATCGTATCGTTCATCATGAAGAAAAAATTTGTAGTTATTATGCTTCTCGTAGTTTTGTTTGTCACAGGCTGCGGAAAAAGCAAAGACGTAATTGAATTAGACTTATCTTACAATTATGGTCCAACTGCCACTGAAAATCCTATTGAAGAAGAACCCTATCGTATGCTTGATTTAGATCATGGCGGTACTTATCTTCGGGATCAGGCAATTGGAAATTTTGTGATGGATATTTATATTCCGGATAATTATCAGGATATTTTGATTGATGATTATTATTTATGCCCCATTTTATTTGCTTTTCATGGATATTCTTCTTCTGAACGGGAACTTGGCGAGGATCAGTTCGCCTTCACTTATAATCTGACAAAGGGTATTTATGAGCCGAATTGCATTATCGCGATTTTGCATAAACCTACTGGAAAGTGGGAAGATGCTTATACAAACTGGCAGATTCGTAGTTTTATAATGCTGGTCATGGATCGTTATGCGCCGGATGATGATGTGAAATATAAGACCTATGAGCGTCCTATCTGGTATTATGGCTTTTCACAGGGTGCCTATGATGCAGATTATGTTTTGTCCGGATATCCCGATTTTTGGGCCGTGGCATTAGGCGATGGGGATGCCTGGCAAGCAATCTCTAACGTTCCTTATGTGTATTATATGGAAGCCTATGAGAATTTCATTGATGAGCCAGAATATCGTGCGCATTTTACCCCAGATCCAGGGGAAATATGTGTAAGAAGAAATGTTAGCGATCTTACGGTTGTAGATTTGGGCTCGAGAAACTGGGGAGCAGGGCCTACTACAAATCATAGAGCAGCAAATTACTGGATGGCTTGCGAAGATAGTGAACATTGGAGTGGGGAAGAATACGGAATTACAGCGGATGATGAATTTCATGGCTGCCTGACATTCTTTTTTGAAACCTTAGAGCTAAGACCCCGTGGTTAGTCACGGGTAGAAAGACAAATACAGGTATTTGTGGTATAATGGTATGCGGTTTGTTATGCGATTTGACAAGCCCATACCTTATTTTTATGGAAGAAAAATGATGGGTGAAATAGTCAAGGTGGCATTGGATGCCATGGGTGGAGATAATGCTCCTGTTGAGACAATTAAAGGCATGGTAGAAGCACTTTCAGAAAGTTCTGATGTGCATGTTTTTGCCGTGGGCCAAGAAAATTTAATAAAGGAAGAACTTCAAAAGTATTCATATGATGAAAGTCGTGTGACAATCGTGCAGGCAGCTGAGCAGATTTTGATGGAGGATCATCCTACGGAAGCAATTCGCACAAAAAAGGATTCCTCCTTAGTAAAGGCGCTTGGACTTGTAAGAGATGGTATATGTGATGCGTTTGTTTCGGCGGGTTCATCTGGTGCTATTTTAGTGGGTGGACAAGCAATTATTGGAAAAATAAAAGGCGTGAAAAGAGCGCCTATGGCACCTCTCATTCCTACAGCCAAAGGGGTTTCACTCCTTATTGATTGTGGTGCTTCTGCGGATGCGAAACCAGAGCACTTGGTGCAGTTTGCAAAAATGGGTTCCATATACATGAAGAGCGCGCTGGGGATTGAAAAGCCCAGAGTTGCGCTTGTAAATATTGGTGCAGAAGAAACCAAAGGGAATGCTTTATCCTTAGCGACATATCCCCTTTTGAAGGAAACGAAGGAAATTAACTTTGTAGGAAATATTGAGAGTCGTCAGATTCCAGCAGGCGATGCAGATGTCGTTGTTTGTGATGCATTTACCGGAAATGTAATTTTAAAACTCTACGAAGGCCTTTCTAAGACCCTTATTGGGAAAATTAAGGAAGGAATGATGTCATCCCTACGAAGTAAGATTGGAGCACTTCTTGTTAAGCCAGCCCTTAAAAAAACAGTTGGGCAGTTCTCCACAGAAGCGCATGGTGGAGCACCACTACTTGGATTAAAGGGTCTCGTGGTAAAGACTCATGGAAGCAGCAAATCCATCGAGATTAAGAATTCAATCTTACAGTGCAAAATGTATAAAGACCAGAAAATTAGCGAGCAGATAGAAGCGCAGTTGTCGGAGGGGAACTAATGGAATTTGAAGTGTTATCCTCCGCGATTACCAGCGTATTACATGTATATAAGGGAGAGATTGTTCCAGAAGCTTCTTTTGTAAGTGATTTTGGTGCAGACTCTATAGATTTATATCAGATTTATGTGCAGGTAGAAGAACAACTGCATATTAAGATTGATATGCAGGATATAAAAAAAGTCAGAACCGTTGCAGATGCTTTATCACTTATTGAGAATGCAACAAGGAACGGATAGGAACATGCAGAAAGAACTTGATATTATTGCGCAGCTTGAAAAAAGCATTGGGTATGTATTTCACGATAAAAAGCTTATTTTGGAAGCATTAACACACTCATCCTATGCCAATGAGAGAAAAATTAATAAGATTCCCTGTAATGAACGTCTGGAATTTTTGGGAGACGCTGTACTGCAACTTTTATCAAGCGATTATTTATTTCATGTTTTTCCAGATTCACCAGAGGGACATCTAAGTAAAACAAGATCTTCCCTTGTCTGTGAACCAACTTTGGCGCAAAATGCCAGAGATTGTGGACTTGCTGATTGTGTATTACTTGGAAAAGGTGAGTCCATTAGTGGAGGACGCAAAAAGGATTCCGTTACCAGCGATGCTTTTGAAGCGGTTATTGGTGCAATCTATTTAGATGGTGGATTAAGTGAGGCAAAACGGTTTGTTGATGCATTTGCTTTAAAAGATGCGGGACTTCATCTGAATGAAAATGATCCTAAATCTGCCTTGCAACAATTTTTGCAGAAGAATGGAAATGCAATCAACATTTCATATCGGGTTGCAAGTGAAACGGGTCCAGAGCATGATAAATCCTTTCATGTAGAGGTTTTGATCGATAATTGTCTGGCTGGTGAAGGAACGGGACATAATAAAAAGTCAGCAGAAAAAGCCGCAGCAAAAGATGCTTTGGCAAAACTAATGAATACAAAATGATTGGTAGGTACGCAGTATGTATTTAAAAAATATAGAAGTACATGGTTTCAAAGCATTTGCGAATAAAATCAACTTTGAGTTCCATAATGGTATTACTGGAATTGTAGGTCCGAATGGATCCGGTAAAAGTAACGTAGCAGATGCAGTTCGCTGGGTTCTCGGTGAGCAGCGTGTTAAGAGTTTGCGTGGTGATTCCATGCAAGACGTTATTTTCTCTGGAACAGAAGCTAGAAAACCTATGGGTTTTGCTTATGTTGCCATTACCTTAGACAATACAGATAGACAGCTTGCAATTGATTATGATGAGGTCACTGTTGCAAGAAAGCTTTATCGTAGTGGTGAGAGTGAATATTTATTAAATGGAACAACCTGTCGATTAAAAGATGTCAGTGAGTTATTTTATGATACGGGTATTGGTAAGGAAGGATATTCCATTATTGGACAGGGCCAGGTAGAAAAGATTCTTTCCGGAAAGCCCGAAGAAAGACGAGAACTCTTTGATGAAGCTGCTGGTATCGTTAAGTATAAGAAGAGAAAGGCTGCTGCTGCGAAGAAACTAGAAAATGAAAGAGCTAATCTTGCCCGTGTTAATGATATCTTAGGCGTATTAGAGGGACAAATTGGACCTCTTGAAAAGCAGTCTGAAAAAGCAAAAGAATATCTTCGAATGCGTGAAGAGTTAAAGAAATATGATGTCAATTATTTCCTTCTGGAAAACGAACAAAATATTGTTTCCATGAAGGAAAATGATGAGAAGGTTTCGATTGTCACAAAGGATTTTGAGGATAGCAAGGCTAAATTTGAATCCATTCGTGAAGAATACGATGCAATGCAGGAAAAGGTTGCTAGCCTTGAGAATGAACTTGAAGAGACGAGAAGCTCCCTTGCTTCTGCGGGTGAAACCCGAACCAAATTGGAAGGACAGATTAATGTATTAAAAGCGGACATTAAGAATGCGGAAGCGAACCTAGAACATTTTGATACAAGACTTGCTTCTATTTCAGAAACTGTAAATCAAAAAGAGAATGAAAAGGCTGGGCTTGATGAACATAAGAGCAAAGTCGATGATGAATTCTCCGAAATTGATGCGAAGAGACAGGAAGCAAAGGATAAACTTGATGCGATTCAGGCTGAAATGGAACAGCTTTCTTCCGAAATCGAAGAGGATAAGAACAGTATCATCTCGCTGTTAAATGATCGTACGGAAGTGCGAACCAACAAAGAGCGTTATGACACGATGTTGGAGAACAATACCATTCGCAAGGCGGAAATTAATTCCAGACTCTTGCAGGCTAAGAGTAATGAACAGGAACAACAATCTGTCATTGAGAATTTAAAGAAAGAATTTGATGCCGTTAATGAAAGAATTAATGCGCTGAATTTGGATGTCTCCAAAAAAGAAGAACGATTAGATGCGATTCATACAGAATTATCTGATTATGATAAGAATTTACGTGATTTGGAGGTTGCATATCATCAGGATAAAGCAAAGCTTGATTCTATCAGTAATCTGACCGAACGCTATGAGGGCTATTCCAATTCCATACAGAAAGTAATGGAAAAGAAGGAAGATACGAAGGGGATTATTGGTGTTGTAGCAGATATTATTAAGGTTGAAAAGAAATACGAAACAGCCATCGAAACTGCGCTTGGTGGAGCAATTCAAAATATCGTTACAGAAGATGAAGAGACAGCGAAGAAGATGATTACGTACCTTAAAGAGAATCGTTTAGGTCGTGCAACCTTCTTACCGCTTGATTCTATTGAGCATCCGCAGGAATTTAAGAATCCAGAATCACTAAGCGAAAAGGGTGCTATTGGTATGGCATCTGAAATTGTGCAAATCGAAGGGAAATATAAGAACGTAGCCAAGACACTTCTTGGACGTATTGTTGTTGTAGACAATATGGACAATGCTCTTCGTATTGCTAGAAAGTTTGATTATGGTATTCGTATGGTTACCATTGATGGTGAACTTCTTGCTCCTGGTGGTGCCATTTCTGGTGGTTCATTTAAGAACAAGTCAAATCTTCTTGGAAGAAGAAGAGAAATGGATGATTTGGAGAATCGCGTTAAGAATACCTTAAAGGAGATGGATGGTTATCAGGATAAGATTGATAACGTAAAGAAGGAAAGAAATACATTACGTGTTGCCCTGGAAGAAGTGAAGCTGAAAATCCAGGAAGAATTTATTAACCAAAATACAGCACGACTCAATTTAAGTAAAGCACAGGAGAAGGTTGACGAAGCCAGCAAGGGCTTAGGAGATCTTGGATCTGAGCAGGAACTCTTAGAGCAGCAGGTTAAGGATATTAAAGAAAACCTTCAAAAAATTCAGGAAGCGCTCGCTGCCTCTGAAACGATTGAAAAAGAGACGGGCGAACGCATTAGTAAGAAACAGGCTCTTCTCGACGGAAAAAGGGAAGAGGAAACGGCCGCATCAGAAGCACTTATGCAACAGGAACTGATTCTGGAAAAGGCAAAACAGCGTAAAGCATTTGAAGATGAGAGCGTATCTCGAATTCAGGACGAACTAGACAGACTACTTAGTGAAAAACAGGAAGTTGTTGACGCTATTGAAAAGAATAAATCCGATATTACGCTTAAAACGGAAAGTATTAAGCAGATAGAAGATACGATTAGCGCTTCTTTTGATCATCAGTCTGATGCATCCATGAAAATGGAAGAACTTACAAAGCAAAGAGAAGAAATTCTTACGAAACAGAAGACCTTCTTTACCGAACGTGAGACATTAAACGATCACATTAATGATTTGGATAAAGAACTATATCGTCTGAATGATAAGAAGGAAAAATTAAACGCTGCGATTGCGAACCTTACTAAGTATATGTGGGAAGAATATGAAATAACCCTTACGGATGCTAAGGCTATGCGTGATGAGGCATTTGATGATTTGACGTTCTTAAAGCGATCCGCTGCGGAGATGAAGGATGCGATTCGTCGCCTTGGTAATGTTAATGTCAATGCGATTGAAGAATACATTGAAGCCTCCAATCGTTATGAATCGCTTAAAGTTCAGCATGATGATATTGTTGCAGCCGAAGAAACCTTACAGGGCATTATCAATCAGTTGGATGAGGCAATGCGTACCCAGTTCACCGAGAAGTTTGCCGAAATTAAGCGAGAGTTTGATAAAGTATTCAAAGAAATGTTTGGTGGCGGAAAGGGTGATTTGGAACTCATTGAGGATGAGGACATCTTGGAGGCAGGTGTTCGAATCAATGCACAGCCCCCTGGAAAGAAATTGCAGAATATGATGATGCTTTCTGGTGGTGAGAAATCCCTTGCGGCCATTGCGTTATTGTTCTCCATTCAGAATTTAAAACCTTCACCATTCTGCTTATTAGACGAAATTGAAGCGGCATTAGACGAAAGTAATGTCAGCCGTTTTGCTGGATATCTTAATAAACTTACTAAAAATACACAGTTTATTGTTATTACCCATAGACGTGGAACAATGGAAAAGGCAGATCGTTTATATGGTATAACGATGCAGGAAAAGGGCGTTTCAACCCTTGTAAGTGTAAATCTTATTGAGAAGGAATTGGATGCATAATGGCATTTTGGGATGTATTTAAGAAAAAAACAACAGTGGAACAGAGTCAGGAAGAAAGCGAAGCTCCTGTTAATGAAGAACAGGACAAGGCTATTATAACAGAGACGGAGACTGTTCAGGAACCTGCAGATACAGCTATAACAGAGGCTGTACAGGGAAATTCTGATACAACTGCAAACGAGGCCGTACAGGACGAAGCTGTATCAAATGATGCTGAAACATCGGAACCTGTTCCAGAAAAGAAGCTTGGTTTTTTTGCCAGATTAAAAGCAGGACTTGCAAAGACAAGAGATAATATTGTAAGCAGCTTTGATTCATTATTTTCTTCGGCTGACAAAATTGATGATGATTTTTATGAAGAACTGGAAGAAATTTTAGTAACGGGTGACTGCGGTGTTCATGCAACCGAGGAAATCCTGGAAGAATTAAAGCTTCGTGTTAAAAAGGAACATATAAAAAAACCATCCGAATGTAAACAGTTATTAATTGACTCCATGAAAGCGCGAATGGATATGGGAGAAATCACTTATCCATATGAGTCGCAGCCGGCTATTATTTTTGTAATTGGTGTGAATGGCGTTGGAAAAACCACGTCGATTGGAAAGTTATCCTCACAGCTTAAATCGATGGGAAAGAAAGTTGTTCTTGCAGGGGCGGATACATTCAGAGCAGCTGCGGGAGATCAGCTTAAAATGTGGGCTGATCGTGTTGGCGTAGAAATGATCGGCGGAAAAGAAGGCGCAGATCCTGCAAGTGTATTATATGATGCAGTTGCTGCTGCCAAAGCTAGAAAAGCAGATGTATTAATTGTTGATACGGCAGGTCGTCTTCATAACAAGAAAAACCTCATGGAAGAACTTAAAAAGATGAATCGTGTTCTTGATAGAGAATATCCAGGTATTCTGCGTGAGAACTTTATTGTGCTAGATGGTACGACAGGACAGAATGCGCTTTCACAGGCAAGAGAATTTAAAGAAGCCGCAGAACTTACAGGTATTATTTTAACCAAGATGGATGGTACTGCTAAGGGCGGTATTGCGATTGCGGTTACCGCAGAGCTGCATATACCTGTGAAGTATATTGGGGTAGGAGAAAAAGTAGAAGACTTACAGAAATTCAATAGCAATGATTTCATTGATGCACTATTTGATGTGAATTTACAAGAAGATAATGCGTTAACCACGCAAAAGGAGGCATAGAAATGTCCAAAGAAATGATGACTCTTCCTGCATTCGAGGAAGCATGTGAAGTCGTAAAAGAAGTAACCCTGGAAACCAAATTGATTTATAGTGATTTCCTTTCTGCGCAGACAGGTGCGAAGGTTTATTTAAAACCGGAAAATATGCAGTTTACTGGTGCGTATAAGCTTCGTGGCGCATATTATAAGTCTAGCTTGCTGACAAAAGAAGAGAAAGACAAGGGAATTATTACAGCATCAGCTGGAAATCATGCACAGGGTGTTGCTTATGCTGCAAAATGTCGCGGCATGAAAGCAACCATCGTTATGCCTACGACAACGCCTCTGATTAAGGTAAATCGTACAAAGAATTTTGGTGCTGAAGTTGTATTATACGGGGATGTTTATGATGAGGCATGTGCTCATGCTTATGAATTAGCGAAAGAACATGGATATACTTTTATTCATCCATTTGATGATCTTGCTGTTGCAACTGGTCAGGGAACCATTGCAATGGAGATTTTTAAGGAACTCCCTCTTGTTGATTATATTTTGGTTCCAATTGGGGGCGGCGGACTTGCAAGTGGTGTATCCACTTTGGCAAAACTTCTTAATCCAAAGATTAAAGTGATTGGTGTTGAGCCAGCTGGCGCAGCCTGTATGAAGGCTTCCATCAATAAGGGAGAAGTTGTCACGCTTGATAGAGTCAATACAATTGCAGACGGAACGGCTGTGAAGACACCTGGCTCTGTTATTTTCCCTTATATTCAGGATAATATTGATGACATTATTACTGTTGAAGATGAAGATTTAATTGTTTCTTTCCTGGATATGGTAGAAAACCACAAAATGGTTGTTGAAAATTCTGGTTTACTAACTGTTGCCGCACTCAAACAGTTAGATTTAAAGGGAAAGAAGGTAGTTTCTGTTCTTTCAGGCGGAAATATGGATGTAATTACGATGTCCTCCGTTGTACAGCAGGGACTTATATTTAGAGATCGTATCTTTACCGTATCAGTTCTTCTGCCCGATAAGCCCGGTGAGCTTTGCAGAGTTTCAGGTATTATTGCAAATGAAAATGGTAACGTTATTAAACTGGAGCATAATCAGTTTGTATCTACCAATAGAAATACTGCAGTGGAACTTCGTATTACCATTGAAGCATTTGGTACAGAGCATAAAAAGAAGATTTTGGATACGCTGGAACGAGAAGGGTATATGCCGAAGGTAGTAAGAACAAATATTTAAAGAAAGGTAGTGTCTATGCAGTATAGGAAAAACAAAAAAGGGGAAGATATTTCATTACTTGGTTTTGGCTGTATGCGCTTTAGTAAAAAGGGCGGCAGTATTGATGTGGATAAGGCAACGGAAGAGGTTCGTATTGCTATTGAAGGTGGTGTGAATTATTTTGATACTGCTTATTTGTATCCTGGTAATGAGGTTGCCGTTGGCGAGATTATGAAACGCCTCGGATGTCGTGAAAAGATTAATATTGCGACCAAACTTCCTCAATATATGGTTAAGACCGAAGCTGCAATAGACAAATACTTTAATGAAGAACTAGAACGATTACAGACAGACTATGTGGATTATTATCTCATGCATATGTTTACGGACTTTGCAGCATGGGATAAACTCAAAAAGCTTGGAATTGTTGATTGGATTGCGAAAAAGAAGGAATCTGGACAGATTCGCAATATTGGTTTTTCTTTCCATGGTGATACGACAAAGTTTCTGGAAATATTAAATGACTATGACTGGGATTTCTGTCAGATTCAGTATAACTATATGGATGAACATACCCAGGCTGGCAGAAAAGGTCTGGAAACGGCCTATGAAAAGGGCATTCCTGTAATTATTATGGAACCTCTTCGTGGTGGTAAGCTGGTGGATTTACTTCCGCAGGATGCAAAGGAATTAATTCGTAAGCACCCTTCTGGATATAGTGCAGCAGACTGGGCATTTAGATGGCTATACAATCAGCCAGGCGTAACCTGTGTACTTTCTGGTATGAATTCGCAGGAGATGGTTAAGCAGAACCTTAAAATTGCATCAGAAACAGAAGCGGGTTCGTTAACAGAAGAAGATATGGCATTCTATGAAAAAATTAAGGAGACCATATCCGCTAAGGTAAAGGTAGGCTGTACTGCCTGTGCATATTGTATGCCGTGTCCCAAGGGCGTAAATATTCCCTTAACATTTAGTTGTTATAACCAGATGTATACGGAGAAAAAGACAGACGCAAGATTTGCTTATGCGCAAAATACAGCACTACAAAAGGTTAGACAGGATTATTCCCAGTGTATTAAGTGTGGTAAATGTGAGATGCATTGTCCACAGCATATAGCAATTCGTGAGAAACTGGTAGAAGCAGGAAAACATTTGCAGCCTTGGTATTATAGATTTGCAATTAAGGTGATTCGTCTCTTTAAATTCTGGTAAGGTAGTATATCATTTATGTTTCGGTATATTTTATTTGATTTGGATGGAACGCTTACAGATCCCAAGGAAGGGATTTGTAAATCTGTTCAATACGCCCTCGGAAAGATGGGTATTCAAGAACCGAATATTGATAAGTTGGAACCTTTTATTGGTCCTCCTCTCATGGATAGTTTTATGAATTTTTATGGGATGGACAAAAAAGAGGCACAAAAAGCAGTTGATTTTTACAGGGAAAGATTTTCAGCTATTGGTATATATGAAAACAAGATTTATCCAGGTATTCCAGAGTTATTAGATACGCTAAAAGATAAGGGTGCATTCCTTGCAATTGCATCTAGTAAGCCGACTGTTTTTGTTGAGAAGATTTTAAAGTATTTTAAGATTGATTCTTATTTCGATGTAGTGGTTGGTGCGGAATTAAATGGCGTTCGGGGGAAGAAAGAAGAAGTCGTAGAAGAAGCACTGAAACAGTTACGTGAATTAGATGACCTTGCCGTACATGCGGAAGATGGGTTTGGCGTCTTGCAGGATGGTACTCCCAACCCCAATCGTACGTATAAAGCCATTTTGGACGCAAGTAACACGGCCATGGTCGGGGATCGAATGTTTGATATACAAGGAGCGCTTGCTTTTGATGTATACCCTGTTGGTGTGAATTATGGATATGCACCAAAGGGGGAACTGAAAGAAGCAGGGGCCTTATCGATTGCGGAGAATGTGAAGCAACTCCATAAAGTTCTCATAAACAAAGATGGCAAGCAAAATTTTGATGCGCTTGCAAAAGCGAAACGAATCCAGCAGAAGAGTAAGAATCAGAATAGTTCATTAAGCGGTGTTAAAAAATCCGAGAAATCTACCACAGAACCTAATGCGCCGATATTAGATGCTCTCGTATATAAGAAAGAACTATCGAACTATTCGATTATGCGAGCTGTATATATGGCTCTGCCGCTATTTATGTTCTGGGCAATCCGCTATGGAATTTATTATTTAATCTATCTTTTTGTTTTAAATCCATATATATATGAGCCATTAGAACAGGGGCAGGTTTCCCCCTTACTTTCACAGATTTCTTTGGCGAATTTGGATGGAATCATTAATCTGGTAATAACCCTAGCTACGGGGCTGATTCTTTTCCTGTTTTATAGAAAGAAGGAACCAGTAGGGAAGTTTAATCAATCGCCTAAATCTGTATATCTCGTGATTGGTTTTGCAGGCCTTTTATTGTCGAGAGGACTCAATATTATTTTTGAAATGGTTTGCAATAAAATCCCCAGTCTTGCTGTTTATTATGAGAAGGCCTCTTACAGTGGCCATATGGGATTTTGGCTGGGTTTTGTTGTATATGTGTTACTGACACCTCTTGTAGAAGAGATGGCCTTTCGTTGGCTTTTCTATGGCCGGACAAGGAGAGTGCTTGGAAGGAATCTAGCGATTATATGCAGTAGTATTGTTTTTGGAATATACCATGGAAATCTTGTACAGGGTATTTATGCATTTATTATGGGGCTCTGTTTAACGCTTGTTTATGAGAAAACAGGCAACATTCTGTCCTCTATGATTTTTCATGGAATGGCAAACGCTATCATTTTTGGATTAGCATATTTACCAAGCAGTGTTCAAAAAGCGGCAAGCAGTATCCTTGTTATGGTACTATGTATGCTTGCTGGTATCGGAGCTATGGTATTTGTACTTAGAAGTCGTAATAAGGTGAAGTCTATATAGATTTCGTGGTGATCTTTATGCGGGGAAGAATATCCGACATATTTGTTTCTATATTTTTCTTTTTGTTAGATGGTATTGGTATCATCGGTTCTTTTGTATTGGCTGTTTTAATTCGTGAGAATACAAATTTCCTCCTTACGAGTCAAGAAGCGCAGCCCATGGGCATTTTGATTTTGGCAGCGCATCTTGTGGTTGCTGTTTTTTCAAAAGCATATAAGGATATGCTTATTCGTGGAAAATTTGTGGAAGCCAGAGAAACGGTCAAACATGTCCTGATTACAATTGCAGTAGCCTTTATATTTAAGTATTTGCTACATATTGAATTTGTAATTTCACGAATGATTATTGGACTAACCTTGGCATTTGCTGTTTTCATTCTATATTTTGTGCGTGTATTATTTAAACGACTGTTTCGTAAATTGGCTAGGGAATCTGTCAATATTCAGAAAGTACTTGTGGTTGGGAATAAAGATAAAATCTCTGATTTACTGAATAATATCGGAGAACTTTCTACCTATCATTATCGCGTGGTTGGTCTTGCCATCATGGATGAAGAGATGACGGGGCAGACCTATGAAGGACTAACGGTTGTTGCCAGCAAAGATAGCCTCATGGAATTTGCTTCTGTTAACGAATTGGATTGCGTCTATTTTGATATCTCTATGGGAGATGTGGTTGGGAAGAGTCTCGTACAGGAATTTATTGATATGGGCATTGTTGTGACACTTTCCATGGACCGTATTTTGCAGGAATATCCGAATGGACAGTTTATGCATCTTGGTAGAAGCGAGGTTTTATCTGCTAAAGCCAAGAAACTCACGGACGGTGAAATTTTTGCAAAACGAATGCTTGATATTGTGGGTGGACTGGTTGGTTCTCTGTTAACCATTGTGCTGACCATTTTTATTGCCCCTGTCTTATTTATTAAATCACCTGGTCCTATTTTCTTTGCACAAACACGTGTGGGACTGAATGGACGTAAGTTCAAAATTATAAAGTTTCGTTCCATGTATCCTGATGCTGAGAAGCGAAAAGCAGAGCTTATGAAGCAAAACCAGATGCAGGGACTCATGTTTAAGATGGATAATGATCCTCGAATTATTAAAGGAATAGGACATTTTCTTAGAAATTCATCACTCGATGAATTCCCGCAGTTTTTTAATGTCCTTATGGGAGATATGTCTCTTGTCGGTACCAGACCACCTACTGTGGATGAGTATGAGCAGTATACGCCTTTGCAGAAATCCAGACTTTCTATGAAACCGGGAATTACGGGACTATGGCAGGTGTCTGGCCGTAGCGATATCACTGATTTTGATGAGATTGTTAAGCTGGATAGAAAGTATATCAATAACTGGAGTTTTTCAAAGGATCTTATAATTCTTGGAAAGACCTTTGGTGTTGTATTTACACGCAAAGGTGCAAAGTAATTATTATAGAAAGATTGTCAATTTATGCAGGAATCAACATGGGCTTCTTTTTATAGGGAAGCTGCACAAAAATTACAAAAAGAGAATGAACAAAAGCAAAAAGATATTGAAGTAGAAAATATGCAGTTAGAACATACGAGGCTCACCTATAAGCATATTTCTTCTACTTCTTTTTATCGATTTGCGAAGAAATTTAAATTTCATTTTACTGATCCCCAGTATGAAATCGACAAAAATGAGAAAAAGGTAATGCGTTCCTTTAAAAAGACGTCAGTGGTTTCTGATAGCCAGATGAAGACGCCCTATTATTATGACGCATATGCAGAGCGAAAAGCCAGACTTGTGGATCGTTACGGTGAGTGGATTCAATATAATGAGAAGGATATATTTGAAGTTTTATTGAATTCGTATAAAGTGAAAACAGATACGAAGAAGACAATAGGATATGTCTCTTATAAAGATGTCTTATCCTTTTCGAAGTTGTCCATAGATGCCTATGATTATCTATGTTTTGCAAAGGATCCTTCCTGCTTTTCTAAGGAAGGTAAAGAACTCATTGAAGCAAAACTTGCTAGTGAGAACGCTCCGCAAATTTTATATGGACAGGAAGATGTCCTGGAAAATAATAAGAGAACAAAACTGTGGGCAAAGCCAGAATGGTCCCCAGTTTATTTTCTGAATGCGTTTTATTTTGGCAGTTATTTTCTGGTAAAGAGTGCGTTACTTACCGATTTTCAGGCACCAGATACAGATTCCTATGAAGAGATAATATATGCACTAGGATTGCATGTGTGTAAGCCACTAGCTAGTGATATGCCGCAGGTAGAGCGTATTGATTATGTTTGTTATCATGGCCCGGAGTCGCCAGTTCTTTTTGGATATGAAGAAGCTTTTGTGACTTATAAGCAGAACTATTTAAGTTCAATCGGTCTAGAAACGAGTGTTCATACCAGTGAGGGCGGTGCTGTTTATTATGTGGCTCCCATCATGAAGGAATTGCCATTAGTATCCATAGTTATCCCCTCGAAAGATAATCCTACTTACCTAAAAAAATGTATCGGCTCACTTATGGAGTGCACAGATTATAAGAATTTAGAAATTCTTGTTGTGGATAATGGTTCAAACAAAGAGAATCAGCAAGAGATTATTTCTTATTTGAACACACTTTCTGTTCCTCATACGTACATATATGAAGAGAAAACATTTAATTTCTCCTATATGTGTAATCAGGGAGCAGAGGCAGCCAAAGGACAGTATATTCTATTCCTAAATGATGACGTAGAGGCATTTGAAAAGAACTGGTTAAAGAATATGGTCGCATCTATGCAATTTCCTGGGTGCGGCGTAGCCGGTGCCAAGTTATGGTATGGAAAGGACCGCTTTATACAGCATGCTGGCGTAACCATTGTGCCGGAGGGGCCTATTCATAAAATGGCAACAATGCAGGATGCAGATATTATGTACTACGGGCAAAATGTTCTGGGGATGGAAAAAATCTGCGTGACGGGTGCCTGCCTTCTTGTTCGTAAAGATTTATATGATCTTGTGGGAGGCATGGAGGAATCATTCCCTATTGCATATAATGATGTGGATTTTTGCCTGAAAGTTATAGAAAAAGGATATTTCTGTTTGCAGTGCAATGATGCTGTACTATATCACCATGAATCAGTAAGTCGAGGACATGATAGTGTAAATAAAGAAAAACACGAACGTCTTATGAAGGAGAGAGCAAATCTCTTCGAAAGACATCCGGCTTATGCGGGAAAGGATCCCTATTATAGTAAACTATTGTTAGGGGCGGCCTTTTGGTATGAACCTGATTATATGTTCCCAGGAGATACCTATAACGAGCAAATCATGGAACCGGTTCCTTTTGCAGGATTACAGGAACTTCGTCAGGCTGTAAATGATGAAATTATATGTTATGTAGAACATGCAGATATGGAATTTGGTTATAGAACGGATTCTCCGGACTCTTACTACATCAGTGGTTGGAGTGGCGTTCGAAAGACCAATCAGGAAAAGTTTCTTAGAAAATTAATAATGATATCGGAAGATGAAAAGCAGTGCTATCTCTTAAATATTTGGGATAGAGAACGATTAGATGCTGCTAAGATTCTGACAAAAGCTGCCAATAAAGGACTCTTAGGATTTACAACGCACTTAAAAGTGGGAGCAGTCCCAGCGGGAAATTACAGTTTTGGAATTCTATATTATGATAAAGAAAATCATACAATAGGAACCTCTTTTGCTGATCAAACCTATGCATTAACCTAACGGAATAAATATGCTACTTCTCTTTTGGATTTTAGGACAAATTGCTGCCTTTGCATTTTTCCTGTTTTATGATAAAAAGAATGATCCTGTCAAAGCTCTGGTTTTATCCCAGGGGATTTATTATAGTGTTTATGTTATTTTTGCAGGCCTTTTTATCTGGATGCAGGTATTTTCTATTTTCATAGCGGTTTTGTTTTCTTTTATCTTTCTATTTTGTGGCTTTCTGTTTTCGTTATTCTTCCTTAGAAAAGATAGAAAAGAAAAGGCGACGTGGATGAAGCGTCCGCTGATTATGCTTTCGTATATTCCCCTTATTCTTATATTGCTTGGAGCCTTTTTCTTAACGAAGACGAAGGCAGGTTTTCATTCCATGAGTCAGGACCAGGGGGCGTACCAGGCGAGGGCACTCCTTTATATGAACGATTATAATGCGAATGCGCTGGCATTCCCCGAGGTAAAGAATCTCATTCAGGATTTTGAAAAAGAGGAATACTACGATAAGATCGATCATTTGTCAGGTTTTTATTTGTTAAATGATGCAGAAGCGAATAAGGCTAAGCAGATTCCTGTTGGCGTATTTCATGGAATCCCAACATTTTCTACACTTTTGGCACTTTGGGGTAAAATCTTTGGCTTAACGGGAATGACTGGCATCCTGAGCCTTCTTTTTATGATTTCGACAGGTTGTGTGTTTTTAGCACTGAAACAGTTTAAGGTTAAACTTTGGGTTAGCTCGGTGCTTTCTGCCTTATTTATGTTTTCGCCTGTTCTGCTTTGGTCCGGAAAACAGAGTCTTACGGAAATTCTGCTGATTATGTTTATTTCGGTATTCCTTTGTCTTTTTATGGACGAAAATGAGGATAAATCAATTCTTCTTTCAGTACTTCCACTGATTGCGTATGCATTTACGCATATTATTACCTCATCATTACTTCCTATGTTTGCTGGCGTATATTTTCTGGGTTATTTAGGTACAAAAAAGAAAGTGTATCTCCAAAGTCTAATATATTTTCTTCTATTCTATGTTTGTGGATTCTGGATGATGAAGAGTGTGGCATTATGGTATTTTGAAAGCCAGTTTAGTCTGATATTTAATGCCACAAAGTATAAAATCAATCGGGATAATCTGCCCGTTATTGTAACAATCGTTGTTTCTGTAATTGTGTTGTTTATTTTCTTCCTTCTTTTAAGAAAAGGAAATAAAAAACCAATTATCCGTCTAAAAAAGAAGTCGCTACTTGTTTTTCTTGGGGCAGTCACGGGAATTATTTTAATTGCATTAATGATATCCATTTTTAAGACAACCAAAGTAGGACTTGAAGTTACGCAGGTAACGATGTTCCACTATATTACGTGCTGTGGTTATTTTGTATTTCCAATGTCATTACTGGGACTATGGATTTATGGTAGTAGAAAAGAGGGAAATATGCTGCTTCCAGCGTATGCATTTCTTATGCTATATTCCTTAGCAGTGTATAGTGTGATTATTTACCCCGCTGTCTATAAGTACTATTATTTTGCGCGGTATTTTATTATTGTTTATCCACTCATTTTTATGTTAGCTGGATTTACGCTCAATAAATGTAAGGTTTATCTCGGAATACCGCTTTCCATTATTGCTGTCATCCTTATGATTGTGCAAAACCCTTTGCTATATAAGGCGAAAGATAATACCTATGCGACCTTTGAAAATTTAGAAACGTTATACAGTGTAATTGAAGAAGATATGGCATATTCTAGTGTTTTGCCGGAAGATTCTGCGATTATGATATTTGATTCAGACTATGACGAGAATATGCTTATGACAATGGCCTTGAAAGCAAAATTTGGGCAGGACATTTTCTTCTATGATCAAAATATTGCAGATTATAAGATTGCGGAGATGAGTTTATGCTACAAACAGGTGTACCTGGTTGCACTGGCGTATTCTTCTTTTACAGATCCAGATAAGAATGGTGGGAAGTGGGATATTCTTGATGAAGTTCCCTTTGAATTGTCTTATTATGTAAATATGGAAAAGCCCAACGCTCTGTTTATGCCTGTTGTATATGATGAAGGAAAGAGCGATTATCTTATTATGAAACATGTTTTTGAGTAAGAAGAGCCAACGAAAGGCTCTTTTTTATTTGGTAATAATTTTGTAACATTTACCTTGTTTACATAGAAAAGTTATAGTAAAATAAGAATGATGTTTTATGCACATTATATGAAGGACAGACTAAATTTATGAAAGAAATTAACAAAATCGTTTCAAAATTTTTTTCATTCATAATGATCTTTGTTATCGTTGTTGTTACATGTCCATTATTAGTGAAAGCGGATGGACCCGTGGTTGCTGGTGTGGAAATTCGTACATTTGCCCCTACTAATTTATATGTAGGCAGCAAAGGAGACGAAGTTGCGATTATAGTGCCGGAAGATACAAGAATGGTGGTTCGAAAAGAAGTAGATGGCCGCTTTTTAGTAGATTACGGTGGAATGCAGGCCTGGATTGGAACAGGAGACTGTCTGGTGAATATTAAAGATTATATTCCGACGCTGGAAATCTGTCTGGATATGGCCACTGGCAGTATATTTACCATGGGCGGACAGGAAATTGATGGTCTGTATGGAGAGGTACTTTATCATTATGGTGGTGCTGCATCTGGCGAAGAAGCATGGTTAAAGTATGGCCCTGCGAAGAAACTATATGCCTGTCAGGAGGAACTACTAGCACAAGGGTATGGGTTTGTAATTTATGATGCTTATAGACCCTATTCTGTTACCGTTTTTATTCGAGATGCATTTAAATCGTTTCTAAATACACGAAGCGCTAATTTTAAAAAGCAATTTTTTAAAAATCTTGGAGAAGGCTGGTTTTTGGCCCCAGGAGTTTCTTCGCATAACTGGGGTGTAGCGGTTGATTTGACCATTCGCAGTATGAGTACTGGCGAAGAAATTCCTATGCCAACGGATATGCATACGCTTGATTATCGTTCTGCTCTTGAATATTGGGAGAAAAATACCAATGCAAGAGCTAAAAATGGTTTATGGTTAAAGGATGTGATGACCAGACATGGTTTTTCATCCTTAAAAAGTGAGTGGTGGCATTTTCAGGATAATACGGAGCCCCGTATACAAATGGATGTACCAAATTAATAGTGAGGTAAAATGTGATGATTAATCCTATGAAATTAATGAAATTTAAAGATAGTTGGAAAGCCTTTGAAGAACGACATCCCAAGTTTGTTAAATTTATTATGACTGTAATGAATAGTGGTGTCGGAGAAGGTACTATTGTGGACGTAAAAATCACCCTTCCAGACGGCAGAGAAATTGCTTCTAATATGAAAGTGTCAGCGGAAGACGTAGAGTTCCTTAAAGGCATTGGAGAAATGGGAATTCACTAGGAGTAGATATGATTCAGGATTACTTAAAGGCCTTAAAGGCTGGTGAAAAAGAATACAAATTCTGCATGAGTAAGGGTATTTATCCTTATTTGCCGGTATTAGATGATTTGTTAGAACATGTTGATGTAGATGCGAATGTTCCAGTTGGCTTAGTGGAAATTCCATTGAAGCAGGTTGCGGGAACCTATTCGTCTGGACGCACCACGGCATTTGCAAGAAATTTTATGCCGATTTTGGAAGCGGGTTCAGAGTTTGCTTCCAAATGGAGTTCTCTTTATGATGCTTTAATTGAAGAAGGATTAAGAGAACCGGTAAAAGCATATGAATATATGAATAAGTTCTACATCATGGAAGGAAATAAACGTGTTTCTGTCCTAAAATCCATGGATGCTTTTGCAGTGGAAGCGCAGGTTACCCGCGTAATTCCCCGTAAGAGCGATAAGCCAGAAGTAAAGATTTATTATGAGTTTCTGGATTTTTATGAACTTACAAATGTTAACTATTTATATATGTCCAAAGAAGGAAATTTCAAAAAACTATTGTCTTTGGTTTCCGGCGCACCACAGGATCCCTGGGACGATGAGATTAAAGAAAATTTCCGCGCTTTTTATACAGTATTTGAAGAAATTTATCATAATTTATATGCAGAAAAACTGACACTCACTCCTGGGGATGCACTTGTTGCCTATCTTAGTATTTATTCATTTGATGAATCCAAGGAGATGAGTAAAGCGCAGCTTCAAAAGGGGCTTAGTAAGCTTTGGTATGAATTTCAGATGCTTAGCAAGGATGAGGAAGTCAATATCCTTCTGAATCCAACCGTGGAATCGCAGAAACAGAGTCTTGCCAATAAATTATTTTCTGGGAACAGTGTATTAAAGGTTGCCTTTATTCACGATCGAAGTATTTCAAATTCATCCTGGACGTATTCTCATGAACTTGGAAGAAAATATATTCAGGAGACCTTCGGTAATGAAATTGAGACTGTTTGCGTAGAGCGAGTAGATGGGGATAGTGCCGAAGATGTTATTGAAGCAGCTGTTGAGGCGGGCAATAAGATTATATTTACGACTTCCCCTATACTTTGCCAGGCTTCCTTAAAGGTGGCAATTAATCATCCGGAGTGTCATATTTTAAACTGTTCCATGAGTATTCATCATAAATACATCCGTACATATTATTTGCGTATGTACGAGGGAAAGTTTATTTCCGGTGCTATTGCAGGTTCTATGATAGCAGAAGGCAATATAGGCTATTTAGCGGATTATCCACTTCATGGTACAACTGCGGAAATCAATGCTTTCGCGCTCGGTGTACAAATGACCAATCCCAGAGCGAAAGTAATTCTTTCCTGGACGATGGAAAAGGATGTAAATCCGATGGAAGTCTTTAAAGAGAATAATGTTTCTTTAATTTCAGGTCGGGATATTAACGCGACTGCCGAAGAAAAGAGCTATTATGGCTTGTTTAGACTAGAAGAGGATGGAAGCAGGACTAATATAGCGATGCCAGTAAGAGACTGGGGCAAACTTTATGAGGAAATCATTCGCTCTGTACAAAGAGGGGCCTACAACAATGATGAGAACCTGTCTGCCGGTCAGGCTGTTAGTTATTTTTGGGGTATGAGCAGTGGCGCAGTTGATATCATTTACTCCCGAAATTTGAGTGATGGTGGTATTCGTCTTCTTCGTAATTTACGAGAAGGACTTCGGAATATGAATATTAATCCCTTTACAGGTCCCATTTATGATCAGGAAGGAAATCTAATTTGCCCTGATGGGGAAACGATATCGCCCAAGGTTGCTGTTGATTTTGCATGGCTTGCGGAAAATGTTGTTGGTCATATTCCAACATCGGATCAGTTAAAGGATGATGGACTTGCGCTCGTTAAAGTGCAGGGTGTTTTAAACGAAGGGGAATAATGAGGATACTTGCGATTGCTGATTCTGAATCAAAGAATTTGTGGGATTTTTACCAGCCTGGTAAACTGGATGGTATTGATCTCATTATTTCTTGTGGTGATTTAAATCCTCTGTATCTTTCTTTTCTTGCTACGTTTACCCATGCACCAGTGATCTATGTGCATGGCAATCATGATGCGAAGTATTTGGATATTCCCCCGGATGGATGCATATCCATAGAGGATGATATCTATGAGTTTCAGGGTATACGAATTTTAGGATTAGGTGGTTCTATGCGATATAAGCCAGGACCATTTATGTATGATGATAAGGAGATGCGCAGCCGCGTAAGAAAACTCTGGTTTAAACTTAAAAGAAAGAAAGGGTTTGATATTCTGGTAGCACACTCCCCAGCACGTGGAATTGGCGATGGAGAGGATTTGCCACATCGTGGATTTAATGTGTTTCAGGAACTATTAGATAAATATAAACCTAAATATTACTTACATGGTCATGTGCATACAACCTATGGAAGACAGTATAAAAGACTGAATGCATATCAGGATACTTTGATTATAAATCCATATGAAACTTATATTTTTGATTATGAGACAGAGTATGATGCGCAGATAGAAAAAACCAGAATTATGGTTGAAAAAGATAAAAAAGAACGACTTCGTATTCAGGAAGAATTAAAACGAAGAGCGTTAGAAAATCAAAATAAAGCATGATGCTTTTTGGAGGTGTTCATGAGCGGATTTGAAGAAAATATAAGAAAAGTGGTTCCCTATACACCAGGTGAACAGCCGAAAATCGATAATTTAATTAAACTAAATACCAACGAGTGTCCTTATGCGCCCGCGCCCAAAGTATGTCAGGCAATGAAGGAAATGGATTATGATAGATTAAGACTTTATCCGGCACCTACCTGTGATTCACTCGTGCAATCCCTAGCAAGTTATTATAAGGTTTCCCCGTCGCAGGTATTTGTTGGCGTGGGAAGTGATGATGTTCTTTCTATCGCATTTCTGACGTTTTTTAATAGTGACAAACCTATTTTGTTCCCAGATGTTACTTACAGTTTCTATGATGTTTGGGCTGATGTATATAAGATTCCTTACAAGCAGATTCCATTAAATGACCAGTTTGAAATTGTACCATCTGACTATGAGATTCCAAATGGAGGAATCATTTTTCCAAATCCCAATGCACCGACTGGTTTAATGATGCCTCTTTCTGGTGTAGAGGAGATTCTACGAAATAATCCAGACAGCATTGTTATTGTTGATGAAGCTTATGTGGATTTTGGTGGAGAGAGTGCGCTTTCGCTTCTTTCGAAATATGAAAATCTGTTGGTAGTACAAACATTTAGTAAGAGCAGATCTATGGCAGGACTTCGAATTGGCTTTGCGATTGGTAGTGAAAAACTCATCAAATATATGAATGATGTAAAGTTTTCCATTAATTCTTATACTATGAATATGCCAAGCCTTTTGTTGGGGCCGCTTGCAGTAGAAGACGATGCTTATTTTAAAGAAACAACTGGAAAAATTATAGCAACCAGAGAACGATTAAAAGAACAGTTAAGAGAACTTGGTTTTTCGTTCCCTGATAGTAAGTCTAATTTTATCTTTGCAACACATAAGAGTGTTCCCGCAAAAGAATTACAGGAATACCTTCGCGAAAATCATATTATTGTTAGATATTTTAATAAGCCTAGAATTGATAATTATCTTCGCATCACGGTTGGTACAGATGAAGAATGTGATCGTCTCGTAGCGGTATTGAAAGAAAAACTGAAATAAAAAATAGGGGAGAATATAATGAAATTTTTGTTACACATTTTAAAAGGCTGCGTAATGGGAATTGCCAATGTTATTCCAGGTGTGTCTGGTGGAACGATGGCTGTTTCGATGGGAATCTATGATACGCTGATTCATTCCATAACGCATTTATTTAAAGAATTCAAAAAGAGTATGAAAGCGTTAGTCCCGATTGGTATCGGTATGGTGATTGGCGTTGTTGGTTTAGCAACTCTTATTACGCTATTATTTGATAAAGCACCCGTTCCCACCAATTTATTATTTATTGGACTCATTCTAGGTGGTCTTCCGGCAGTTCTTAGAAGATTAAAGGGAGAAAAGTTTAAAATAACCTATGCAATTGGCTTTTTGATTTTCTTCTGTATGGTTGCAGGATTTGCCTATGTTGGACATATGCAAGGAAAGGATGATGCGGAGGTACTTGCAAACACGGTAATTACCCCATCTATCTTAAATGTTATTAAATTGTTCCTGGTTGGTATTGTTTCCGCCGCAACGATGGTAATTCCTGGTGTTTCAGGTTCTATGATTTTAAAACTCATGGGATATTATGAGCCGGTATTCGGTGAAATCCCGAATTTTATTGTGGCTATTAAGAACTGGGATGTTCCCGCATTAAAGCAGGGCTTATTTATCTTCATACCATTTGGTATTGGTGTCCTTTTAGGAATTATCTTTATTGCAAAATTAATTGAACTGCTTCTTAAAAAGTTCTCTGGAATGGTTTTCTCCTGTATCCTTGGACTTATTGTAGCGTCTCCATTTGCCATTGTTATTATGAATTTGGAGAGCTTTAAAGCAGTCAATGTTTTGCATATTGTTTTAGCTATTGTATGTTTAGTTGCTGGTTTTGCTGTTGCATTTTTGCTGGACCGCATGAGTGTGAAGCAGGAAGCTAAGGAAGAAATAGAGACAAAAAATGAAGGCTGATGTTATGGAAGCATATACAGACTTTGCGTTTGTATATGATGAGTTTATGGACGAAACGCCTTATGATACGTGGCTTCAATATTTGCTTTCTGAATTAAAGAGTGCTGATATTCATGATGGTTTGCTTCTTGATCTTGGCTGCGGTACGGGAAGTATGACAAGGCTTTTGCAGGAGCAGGGGTATGACATGATTGGCGTAGATGCTTCGTATGACATGCTTATGGTAGCTATGGAGCAGAGTGATTCGTCAATTCTATATCTATGTCAGGATATGCGCGAATTTGAGCTGTATGGCACCGTTCGCGCTGTTGTGTCCGTATGTGATTGCGTGAATTATATTTTGGAACCGGCAGAACTATTGCAGGTTTTTAAATTGGTTAATAACTATTTGGATCCGGGCGGATTATTTATCTTTGATTTCAATACAGCCTATAAATATAAGCATTTGATTGGAGATACAACCATAGCGGAAAATCGTGATCATTGCAGTTTTATTTGGGAAAATGCATATGATGATGAAAAGCAATTAAATGCGTATGAACTGACGCTCTTTATCAAAAATGAAGAGAATGAAGATTATAGAAAAAGCGTAGAAGAACATTATCAGCGAGGCTATACCTTTGCGGAAATGCAAAAATTAATAGAAGAAAGTGGTTTGATTTTTGTGAAGGCATTTGATACAGATTCACTTTCAGATGTGACAAATACTTCTGGCCGTATAACCATTGTTGCCAGAGAAAACGGAAAATAAGGAAAGAAACGATGGAAGATAGAATATTAAGATATAGTGGATGTGGTGGATTCATTAGAGCCTTTTTTGCGCAGACAACAAATCTAGTGGAAGATATGCGGTCGCATCATCATACGATGCCAGTTGCCAGTGCAGCACTTGGCAGAACGCTTACAGCCGCTGCTATGATGGGCGTAATGCAGAAGGGGGATAAGGACTTATTAACCATTAAGATTACGGGCGATGGTCCTATTGGTACCATTACAGCTACTGCTGATTCAAAAGGGACGGTAAAAGGCTTTGTCATTGATCCTACATTAGAAATCCCTTTAAAACCCAATGGTAAGTTAGACGTATCGGGGGCGATTGGAAAAGGACAGCTCACAGTAATGAAGGATATGGGGTTAAAAGATCCTTATGTTGGTACCGTCGAATTGCAGACTGGCGAGATCGCGGAAGATTTTACTTATTATTTCAGTATTTCAGAGCAGGTTCCTTCTACGGTTGGTTTAGGTGTTTTGGTTGATACAGATTTAAGTATCAAGCATGCGGGCGGTTTTATTGTGCAGTTAATGCCTTTTTGCCCTGATGAATTTATTGATCAGCTGGAAGAAAACCTGAAAAATATACCCAGTGTGACGGGATTGTTGAATCAGGGAAAAAGCCTTGAAGATATCGCAGAAATATTGCTTAACAATTTGGAACCGGAATTATTAGATTCCATTCATCCTGCATTTTCCTGTAATTGTTCCAAGGAAAAGGTAAGCGGCGTTTTGGCATCACTACCGAGAACAGATATTCAGTCTATGATTGATGATGGTGAAACGATAGAAGTCCATTGCGATTTCTGTAATACTTTTTATCATTTTACCGTGGATGAGCTAAGGAAGATTAAGGGAAAGTGTTAAAAGGCTCTATCTTATGCGAAAAATGTGAAATGTGATATAATTTAACGTGTTTTAATTTAAATTTTGGAGGTTAATATGGACATTAAGTATGTAAGTACCAGAAATGGAAAAGAAGAGATTACTGCATCAAAGGCAATTTTACAGGGACTTGCTCCTGATGGCGGTCTTTATGTTCCTGTTACCCTTCCTACATTAGACAAAACCATGAAAGAACTTGCTGGCATGACTTATCAGCAGACTGCATATGAAGTTATGAAACAGTTCTTTACGGATTTTACTGAGGAAGAGTTAATGCACTGCATTAATAGTGCATATGATGATAAATTTGATACCGAGGAGATTGCCCCTCTTACTTATGCTGATGGAGCATATTATTTGGAACTTTTCCATGGTGCGACCATCGCTTTTAAGGATATGGCATTATCCATTCTGCCTCATTTAATGATTACTTCTGCAAAGAAGAATGATTTAAAGGAAAAGATTGTTATTTTAACAGCTACGTCTGGTGATACTGGTAAGGCTGCGCTTGCTGGATTTGCCGATGTAGAAGGAACTTCTATTGTCGTTTTCTATCCTAAGAATGGTGTTTCCGCAATTCAGGAAAAACAGATGGTTACCCAGAAGGGTAAAAACGTTAAGGTTATTGGAATCAAAGGAAATTTTGATGATGCCCAGACTGGCGTTAAGATGATGTTTAATGATGAGACATTAAAGGCTGAACTCAAAGACAAAGGATATGTTTTCTCATCAGCAAATTCTATTAACATCGGAAGACTTGTACCGCAGGTGGCTTATTATGTTTATGCATACGCAAAGCTGTTAAAGGAAGGAAAACTATCTGACGGAGAAGTGTTAAATGTTGTTGTTCCTACGGGTAACTTTGGTAACATTTTGGCTGCTTACTTTGCAAAATGTATGGGTGTTCCGTTAGGTAAATTAATTTGTGCATCGAATGAGAATAAGGTACTTTTCGATTTCTTTGAGACTGGCTGTTATGACCGCAATAGAGACTTTATTTTAACAGCATCCCCTTCCATGGATATTTTAATTTCCTCTAATCTTGAAAGATTAATCTATTTATCCTGTGGCAGAGATGCGAAGGCTTGTAGTGATATGATGAAAGCATTATCTACGGATGGCAAGTATTCTATTACTGATGATATGAAGAATTTCATGAAGGATTTTATGGGCGGTTATGCAAAGGAAGCAGATGCGCTTCAAAAGATTCATGATTTATATGAAAAGACTGGTTATGTAATTGATACACATACTGCAGTTGCTGCCAGTGTATGTGACGCATATAAGAAGAATTCCGGAGATGAGGCTGTTACTTTGGTTGCCTCTACCGCTTCTCCTTATAAGTTCTTACGTTCTGTAATGACAAGTATTGATGCAAAATATGAAGCAATGGATGATTTTGCACTGATTGATGAATTATGTAAGGTTTCTGGTGTTAAAGTACCGCAGGCGATTGAAGATATTCGCTCCGCTGCGGTATTACATGACACGGTATGTGAAGTGGCAGATATGCCCAAGGAAGTTAAGGAATTTTTAGGCGTATGAAACATATTTTGATGGTAGATGATACTACCACCAATTTAAAAAGCGCAGCCGAGGTTCTTTCACCTTATTATCAGGTTTCCCAAGCTAAGAGTGGAAAGCAGGCGCTCAAATTTCTGGAAAATAATCATCCGGATCTTATTTTGTTGGATCTTATGATGCCAGAAATGGACGGGTATGAAACCTTAGAAAGAATCAAATTAAATCCAGACAATGCGAAAATTCCAGTTATTATACTTACTGCCGACACAGAACAGGAAAGTGAAGTGAGAGGCCTTTCCATGGGAGCTATGGACTTTATTCATAAACCATTTGATGAGGAGTCCATGTTAGGTCGTATTGAAAAGGTTTTGCAGATGGATGCAATGCGTCTTTCGCTTTTTGTCGATACAGGTGAGGACCAGATGACTGGTTTCTTGACCACAGATGCTATGAAAAAACGCACGGATGATTTCTTGCTTACAGAATGCATTATGGCAAGACCTGTTGCGATTATGATTGAACTGGACGATTTTTCAATTTATGAAGAAAAGTTTGGTGAAGAAGCTGGTGATGCATTTAAGGGCGCTTTCGCCAAAATGTTAAAATGCGAACTTTTGATTGACTATCCTCATATGCTTTTTGGGAATGGACTTCATAATGAACCTCTTATGGTATTTCCGGCAGCGGCATCGTTAGAGGAAGTGGAGAGTATTTGTAAGAATAAGATTCCGTCCGTGCTGGCTGACCTTCAATCAGATATGGAGGATTCTATTCCTCTTACCTGTTCTATATCCGCATATCATGTTGAAAAGAAATTCGCAAATTATGACGATTTGTATTTACGTTTAAAGATGGCTATGTATCATGTTAAGTGTCTTGGAAAACATGGATATCATTTGTACGTTGGAGATTAATTATGAATATAGAGGATGCTGTTACTAAAATTGATCATACCCTTCTTACTGCAACCGCAACGCAAGCGGAGATTGATACCCTTTGTGAAGAAGCAATTGCCTATCATACAGCCAGCGTATGTATTCCTGCGAGTTATGTTGGGTATGTAAAAGAAAAGTATGGGGATGCATTAAAAATTTGTACAGTGATTGGCTTTCCTCTGGGATATAGCACGACGGCAGTTAAGGTCTTTGAAGCGAGTGATGCTGTAGCAAATGGTGCAGATGAAATTGATATGGTGGTTAATATTGGTTTCATTAAAGATGGCAAGTTTGATAAAGTACTTGATGAGATCGTTGCCGTTCGCAAAGCATGTGCCGGAAAAATATTAAAAGTTATCATTGAAACATGTTATCTTTCCGAGGGTGAAAAAATAAAACTTTGTGAACTGGTAACCGAGGCGAAGGCTGATTATATTAAGACATCTACCGGTTTTGGAACGGCGGGTGCAACCTTTGAAGACATAGCTTTGTTTAGGGAAAATATCGGGAAAGACGTGAAGATTAAGGCAGCTGGTGGAATTCGAACCAGAGAAGATTTCCTTAAATATATAGAACTAGGGTGTGACCGCGTAGGTGCATCTAGAACAAAAGAATTTTTACAATAAGAAAATGCCACAGCAATGTGGCATATTTTCTTGAAAGGGCATTGCAGAATGAAGGATCAAATAGAAAAACTTAGGCAGTATATGAAAGAACAGGGCGTTACGTGGTTTTATTGCAAAGACGGCGACCCGCATAATTCTGAATATGTTGCAAATCACTACAAAGTTAGAACGTATTTATCTGGGTTCACTGGTTCCAATGGAAATCTCCTTGTAGGAGAAAAGGACGCTTATTTATGGACCGACGGCAGATATTTTGTACAAGCAGAAAAGGAATTAAAAGGTACGGATTTCATGCTTATGCGCATGGGGCAAAAGGATGTGCCAACTTTTATAGAGTTCTTAACAAAGAATTTATGTAGAGGAGATGTTCTTGGATATGATGGAACGATTTTTTCTAATTTATTTGGTAAAGAAGTAAGAAAAGTACTTGATGAAAAAGAATGTAGTCTTAAAGAAGATTTTTCCATTCCAGAAAGTATCTGGCCTCTTAGACCTTTGCTCCCGACAAATCCAGTATGGATTCTAGAAGAAAAATATAGCGGGGAGTCGATTGAGAAGAAGCTTGAAAGGGTTCGAGAAGAAGTTCGTAAAGAAAAAGCAGAGTATCATTTTATTTCAAAACTAGATGATATTATGTGGATTACAAATCTCAGAGGAAACGATATAGAGTGCAATCCAGTTGCATATAGCTACCTGTTTTTATCTATGAATGGTTGTGATTTGTTTATGCATGAGGAGGCGCTTTGTGATGACGTTAAGCAGTATCTCCGAGATGCTGGTGTTACGCTGCACCCCTATGAAATGGTTACAAAATTCCTGGAAGGCTTACCGGAGGATAAAGAAAAGAAGGTTTTAATATCATCTGCTGGAACAAGCAGTTTATTTGCATATCTTTTAGGGGAAAAATATACCGTTTGCGAAGGGGATAATCCTTCTGAAATGATGAAAGCAGTGAAAAATACTGTTGAAATTGAAAATCTAAAAGAAGCTTACTTGTTAGACAGTGTTGTCGTTACAAAGTATATTAAGTACGTTAAAGAGAGAGCCTGTGCGGATGGAATAACCGAATGTGAAGCAGCTCTTATTCTGGATAATATGCGTAGGGATATTCCGGGATTTATTGAACTATCATTCCCGACAATTGCTGCTTTTGGACCCAATGCAGCAATGATGCATTATGAAGCCAAAGAAGGCGAAGATGCTAAGTTGCAAGAAAATGGAATATTCCTAGTTGATTCTGGTGGTCATTATTATAAGGGAACGACAGACGTTACCAGAAGTATCGTTTTAGGTGAAATTTCGGCAGAGATGAAAAATGGGTATACAAGAGCTGTTCGAGGAAATCTGAATCTATTACATGCAGTGTTTCTGGAAGGCTGTACAGGACGAAATCTTGATATTTTAGCGAGACTACCCTTGTGGGAAGATTTTGAAGATTATAAGTGTGGTACTGGACACGGGATTGGGCAAGTATTAAACGTTCATGAAGGACCACAGAATATTAGCTGGGGAAAACGGGCAGGGGCTATGGAAGCACCGTTAAAAGCAGGAATGATTGTATCTGATGAACCCGGTATTTATAAGAGCGATCAGTATGGTGTAAGAATTGAAACGATACTACTATGTATAAAGCTTACAGAGAATGAGCAGGGCGTATATCTTGGATTTGAACCAGTAACCTTGGTTCCTATTGATCTGGATGGCATCGATATATCTATAATGAGTGATAAAGAAATTCAATATCTGAATGATTATCATAAACTTGTATATGAAAAGATTGCGACATTCCTTGATGAAGAAGAAAAGAATTGGTTGAGGGATGTAACAAGACCACTTACAAGGTAAGAGATATTATTGTATAATATAGTTACACTATCTACTTGCCGAATGATCCTACAACACTTTAAAAGGGATTCCAACACTCTGATGGCTGTCAGGCCTCATTTATGAAAGCAGTGGAAGGCAAAAATCAGGGAAGCGGTTGCCCACCTAGCAGAAGCTAGGAGTCTAAGGCGTAGGTAGTGTATTTTGAATTATGGCACATAAAGAAAAGACGAAAAAAGAAAAATCACCCAAAGAGAATGGAACATTTGGTGATTTTATTAACGAATTGTTATTAGAGATGCGACGCTGTATTGTTAGTGTATATGCAGGCAGTGTTACATTCTTTATTTTTATGTCTTTTATTCCGATTATTATCTTAATATGTGGTATTTTATCGCTTACCTCTGCCAATCCAGAAACGCTGATTTCAGTGGTGAATGATGTTATGCCTACCCCTGTGGCTTCTTTTGTGGATATGAGTATTCATGAGATTTCCTCGAATTCGATTGCGTTAATCTCTTTATCTCTTATTTTTGTAATTTGGTCGTCCGGCAATGGATATACGGCTATGAGTCATGCGTTTGATCGTCTGTATAATGTGGAGCACAATACTCCGCAGATTCTGAGAAGATTAAAAGCGTCTCTTTATACACTGATATTCGTTGTGGTTTTGACGCTACTTCTTATTTTCCTTGGTTTTGGTAATGTTATTAATAATTTTCTTACGCATTATATTCCTGGATTCTCAGCGTTTTATCAATTTTTGCTGCATTCCAGATTCTTCTTTTCCTGGGCTTTTATGCTTCTGTTTTTTATGCTTTTGTATACCTTTTTGCCAGCCAAACATCAGAAGTTTAAAAAACAATTTCCGGGTGCATTAATTGCTTCCATTGGCTGGACTGGTTTTTCGCTTTTGTATGCTTTTTATATTGAACGGTTCGATCCTTTTAACTTATATGGTTCGTTAACCAGTGTTATGGTAAGTCTGATTTGGTTGTATAATTCCCTTTTAATACTATTAATGGGTGGAATTATTAATTACATGAATGGACAAAATCGTTTCACGATATTTGCATTTAAAAGAGCTTCGGATACGGATGATGCTTCTGCTACAACGGAAGAGAATAGGGAGAGTGGCATTGTATCACAGAAAGAAACCGTAGTGCGTGAAACAGAAGAGATTACAAGTGAAGAAGATTTAGATATTGAAAGCCAGAATGCTGTCACAGAAGATTTAAGCGAAGTAAGAAAGAAACTGCAGGAGGAAAGTAGTGGCCAAACGTCTTCATAATATCTTATTTTCGCCTGCAGATAATACGAATAGAAAAGAACCTGATTTTTGTGAGCAGAAAAATACTGCAAAGGAATTTAAGAAAGAGAAAGCCGTTCATAAAAAAGTCTTCTTTCCGGTTCCTGTTTGGCAGTTTTTTTTGTTTTTTATATGTCTCTGTATTTTCTTGTTTTCATTTAGTTATTACAGTGCCTGGTGGTTTGGATTACAAAGTACCAGTATTTTTATGGTAGTTGGTGGATTGGGTATTATATTTTCGTTGTGTCTTATCATAAGAAGTGTTGTTGTTTATAAAAAAGAAGGGAAGCATCATGAATAAAGATTTGCTTACGAACATTTTTGACTTGCATGAAATAGAAAAGTGTATTGAGATTGCTTCTGCCATGCGAGAGAAAAGTTATTCACCATATTCCAACTATACAGTGGGGGCTGCTGCACTTTTTGCAAGTGGAACAATATATACGGGATGCAATATAGAAAATGCTTCGTATGGTGGTACAATTTGCGCGGAGAGAACGGCTATTTTTAAAGGCGTATCTGAGGGCGAAAAAGCATTAAAAATGATTACGGTTGTAGGTGGCCGTGCTGGCGACCCGGCGGATTTTGCATATCCCTGCGGATTTTGTAGGCAGGTTATGCGAGAGTTTTCAGAACCAGAAAATCTTTATATTATTGTAGCGAAGAATGCTAAGGAGTGGGAAGCATATACCCTAGAAGAATTGCTCCCACACAGCTTTGGACCAGATTTTAAAGAATATTAAGGAATTCATCAATTGAGAGATATTATCATACTGACTGTTATTCTAGCAATCATCCTGTTTTTGATTATTTGGGGACTGTTAGAAAATAGTCGATTAAAAAAAGTAAATCACAGACTGTTTGCGAATCGTTTTGGTAAGTTCCAAAATCAGGAAATGACAGAGGATGAGTTTTCAGTATTAAAGAAGGTTGTTTCTGAGAAGAAGGATGACCTTAGTTTTTATATTGATGATATAACGACGGATGATTTACATCTTCATGCGCTCTTTAATAAAATGAACACCTGTATAACCAATGCAGGGGAAGAACGATTGTATCATCGACTCAGGACGACTTCATTGGTAAAAGAAGACCTTTCTGCGTATGATGATAGTTTGCAGAAAATCGCCTCTGAAAAGGATGCGCGAATTGCCTTACAACTTGAACTAGGGCGGATGTTTAAGGTGAAAGGTCTATCAGTGCAAATGATAGAAGAGTTAAAGGCACAGAAGAAGTTAAGTCTTTTTCCGCACTTTCTTCTCTATATTCTATATGCACTTACGATATTTTGTTTGATACGATTTACCGGGTGGGGGGTACTTCTTTTAATTGCATCCATATTTTTTGCGGTATTTACGTATTATCTTGCCAAAGGACAAACGCTTTTGTACTTAGAGGCTATGAAAATGGTTCTTCGACTCTTAAAAACGTCGAAAAGACTTGTTATAGGGGATGCTTTATTGCAAATAGGGATGCAACAGACAAAGCAGGAAATTGATAAGCTTCTCCCTTCACTAAGAAGCATTTCTTCATCCGTAGCTTTTGTAGTAGCCTCAGAAAATAGTGTTGGAAATGCGTCTGGACTCGTAAGAGATTACTTTAATATGCTTTTCCATATGGATTTATTTGCATATGCATTTATCACATATAAAATGGAGCAGCACTTGGAAGATATCGTAAAATTATGGGAGGTAGTAGGTGAGTTAGATGCCCGTATTTCCATTAGTTCTTTTAAAGAAGCACTTCCTTATGTTTGCGAACCTACATTTGCCCTCAATGAGGCATTTTGTTTGGAACGAGGCTATCACGTGTTGCTACAAAAGTCGGTAGCGAATGATTGTGATTTGTCGGAGAATATTTTACTGACAGGTTCCAATGCCTCTGGTAAGTCAACTTATCTGCGAATGTGTGCGATGAACATATTGATGGGGCAGAATTTTCATTTTTGTTTTGCGAAGAAAGCCAATCTTCATCCGTGCCTTGTATACAGTGCGATGGCAGTTTCTGATAGTTTAAGACGAGGGGAAAGCTATTATATGGCTGAAATTCGTGCCCTTCATAGAATCTTAGAAGCACAAAATTATGCTGATTTACCTGTTTTTTGTGTCGTAGACGAGATTTTAAGAGGAACAAATACCATTGAACGAATTGCTGCTTCCTGCGAGATTTTAATGGAAATAAATAAGAGTGGTGTTCTATGTATTGCAGCAACCCACGATCATGAACTTACTTCTCTATTATCTTCTTGTTATAGAAATATGCATTTTGAAGAGGAGATGGCAGAGGATATTGCTTTTTCTTATAAGATAAAAGAAGGTCCTGCAACAACAAGAAATGCAATTTCGCTGCTTGAAAAAACAGGTTTTGGCGAAAACCTTACAAAGAACGCGTTAAAACGTGCTGAAATCTTTGAAAAAACAGGGGAATGGACATAATTGTGTTCTTGCGAAAATTTAGTTTCTTTTGTAAAATAAAGGTAGGTTATTGACATAATAATATTATGTTAAGTAAAGAGAGTGGTGTAATTATTATGGAAAATTTAAAGTTATTTCTTGTTAATTTTGCAGAATATCTGATTGTATTTTTGGTATTTATCGTTGCAATTTATTTTGCAATTCAGATTGGCGTAGCACTTCGTAAGAAAAAGAATGCAAAAGAAGGCATTGCAGAAGGGGCTGTGATTGAAGAAGTAGGCGAGAAGCCGGAAGTATAATATGGCAAAATCAGAAAAACAAAAAATAAAGATTCTCTATATAGCAAAGGTATTGATGGAGGAAACGGATGAAAATCATCCTATTTCTACGAAAGAGCTTATTGCATATTTGGGAGAACAAGGGATTTCTGTTGAGCGAAAGGCCATTTATAGAGATATAGAAGAACTTCGTGAGATGGGAATGGAAATTAATATGAATCCCAGCCGTAATGGCGGGGGTTTTTATTTAGTGAGTCGCGTTTTTGAAACGGCGGACCTAAAAATTCTTATTGATTTGGTACAGGCTTCTAAATTTTTATCCAACAATAAGACAAGGGAACTCATCAGTAAAATCGAGACATTGACCAGCAATCATATTGCCGGGGAGCTTGAACATGAGGTTTTTTACGCTGATCGTATTAAAACAGAGAGTAAGTCTGTTTTGTTTAGCGTTGATACCCTGCACAATGCCATTTCCCAGGATAATGCAATTACCTTTAACTATATTAAAAGAAAGTCCTTAAAGGAAATGCAGCCTTCGCCCGAGCAGCATCATGTAGTTAGCCCTTATTATTTGGTTTCTAACAATGATAATTATTACATGGTTGGTTTTAATGAAAGAAAAGAAGCGATAAGAACCTATCGTGTTGATCGCATGAAGGATGTTAAGATTCTTGACCGTGAGAGAAAGGGGAAAGACCAGTTTGTTGGTTTTTCTATTGAAAACTATACCAATAAAGCATTTGGAATGTTTGCGGGAGAGGCGATTAAAGTAAATTTGCAGTTCCATGAAGATATTTTGGATGTTATTTTAGATCGATTTGGGAAACGGGCTGCCTATATTCCTGTTCCAGGACAAAATGCATTCGAAACGACTGTGGATGTTGTACCTAGTGGACAGTTTTATGGCTGGCTTGCAGGTATTGGCAAACAGATTAAGCTGGTTGGGCCTACTAATATTGTGGAAGAGTATAAAACATACCTGAAAACCCTGCTATCCATGTACTAAACAAGTTATGTAACCCACAATTTCTTGTGTTTAAGGATACTTTTCTAAAATAGAGGAAAGTATCTTTTTTTATTGAAAAAATACAAGATATTGTACATAAAACGTCTATTTTCGTGGCTTTTGTAATAGTTTTCTATTGTTGACAGATTAGAACTCTATGCTATAATAGTTATGACAACCACAAGATATAGTGGTTAGCCCCTGGAATTTAGGGGACTATTTTTTTCTATACTAGGAGTAGGTCATGGCAGAACTCGTTGAATCCACAGAGAAAACAAAGAATAAGAATACGAAAGAAGAAAAAGATTTTGGCGCCATCTATAAGCCCAATCGTGAAGTAAAGGTTATCAAGAAGGATAATACTTACGAGAAGTTTAACGTGCAAAAGGTTATAGATGCCGTAGGAAAAAGTGCATATAGAGCGCTTACGGATTTTACCGAGGAAGAAAAAGGCAGAATTTGTCAGATTGTTATTGCGAAAGTAAATGAGATGACAGAGGATACAATTCCTATTCCTGTTATGCATAATATTGTGGAATCCGCGTTAGAAGAGGTTAAGCCTATTGTTGCGAAGAGCTATCGTGATTATCGTAACTATAAGCAAGATTTTGTTCGTATGCTGGATGACGTCTATAAAAAGAGCCAGTCTATAATGTATGTTGGTGACAAGGAGAATGCGAATACCGATTCCGCACTTGTTTCTACCAAGAGAAGTTTGATTTTTAATCAGCTGAATAAGGAATTATACCAGAAGTTTTTCTTAACCACCGAAGAATTACAGGCTTGTCGTGATGGTTATATTTATGTGCATGATATGAGCGCCAGAAGAGATACCATGAACTGCTGCCTATTTGATGTTGCCAACGTTTTAAAGGGCGGATTTGAGATGGGCAACATCTGGTATAACGAGCCAAAGACATTAGATGTTGCTTTTGATGTTATCGGTGATATTGTTCTTTCTGCTGCTTCTCAGCAGTATGGTGGATTTACCGTTCCTGAGGTTGATAAGATTCTGGAACCGTATGCAGAAAAATCCTTTGAAAAGTATGTAAATAAATATGTTGAACTTGGTCTTTCTCAGGAAAAAGCGGAAAAGGTTGCTTTTGAAGATGTAGAAAGAGATTACGAACAGGGATTCCAGGGATGGGAATACAAGTTTAATACCGTGGCTTCTTCTCGTGGTGATTATCCTTTCATTACCGTAACGGCAGGTATTCAGAAGGGTCGATTTGCCAAGACTGGTAACATTATTATGCTGAATGTTCGTAAGAAGGGACAGGGCAAGAAGGATAATAAAAAACCGGTTCTTTTCCCCAAGATTGTATTTTTGTATGATGAGAATCTGCATGGACCAGGAAAAGAATTGGAGGATGTATTTGAAGCAGGCGTAGAATGTTCATCCAAAACCATGTATCCTGACTGGTTATCCTTAACTGGCAAGGGATATATTGCATCGATGTACAAGCAGTATGGTAAAGTAATTTCTCCTATGGGATGCAGAGCTTTCTTAAGCCCCTGGTATGAAAGAGGCGGTATGCATCCTGCTGATGACAATGATATGCCGATTTTTGAGGGAAGATTTAATATTGGTGCAGTATCCTTACACCTTCCTATGATTCTTGCAAAATCGCAGCAGGAGAATAAGGGTTTTTATGAAGTACTCGATTATTATCTGAATTTAATCAGACAGCTACATATTCGTACCTACAAGTATTTAGGTGAAATGCGTGCTTCTACCAATCCACTTGCTTATTGTGAAGGTGGATTCTTGCATGGAAATCTTAAACTGCATGATAAGATTAAGCCGCTTCTTGAATATGCAACCGCCTCTTTTGGTATTACAGCACTGAATGAAATGCAGATGTTATACAACGGTAAAAGTCTTGCAGAAGATGGAAAGTTTGCCGTAGAGGTTATGGAATTTATTAATAAGCGTGTTTCTGAATTTAAAGAAGAAGACGGTAATCTTTATGCAATTTATGGAACCCCTGCGGAGAATTTATGCGGTCTTCAAATTAAGCAGTTTAGAGAAAAGTATGGCATCGTTGAAGGCGTTTCCGACAGAGATTACGTGTCCAATTCTTTCCATTGCCACGTTTCAGAAGATATAACCCCTATTCAGAAGCAGGATTTGGAAAATCGTTTTTGGGAACTTTGTAATGGTGGAAAGATTCAATATGTAAAGTATCCCATTGATTACAATATTCAGGCAGTGAAGACATTGGTTCGTCGTGCTATGGAAATGGGATTTTATGAAGGTGTAAATCTTTCACTGGCATATTGTGATGATTGTGGGCACGAAGAGTTAGAAATGGATGTATGTCCTGTATGTGGTTCTAAGAATTTAACGAAGATTGATAGAATGAATGGATATTTGTCCTATTCTCGTGTGCACGGAGATACAAGATTAAATGATGCGAAGATGGCAGAGATTGCAGAAAGGAAGAGCATGTAATCATGCGTTATCATAATATCACCAAAGACGATATGCTAAATGGAGAAGGACTTCGCGTTGTCCTTTGGGTTGCAGGATGCAATCATTGTTGTAAGGAATGTCAAAACCCGGTTACCTGGGATCCTGATGGAGGATTGGCATTTGATGAGGCAGCAAAAAATGAAATTTTTGAACAACTAGATAAAAGTTATATTTCTGGAATTACTTTTTCTGGTGGAGATCCTTTGCATGCTGCAAATATTGTTGGCATCAGAGAATTATCACAGGAAATACGCGAAAAATATCCTACGAAAACCCAGTGGTTATATACCGGTTATACCTGGGATGAGATTCAGGATGAAAGTCTTCTTTCTACATTGGATGTGCTAGTGGATGGTGAATTTAAGATTGAACTAAAAGACAATACCTTGCAATGGAAGGGTTCTAAGAATCAGAAAGTGATTGATGTTAAGAAGTCTTTTGTTGAGGGAAAGAAATTGGCTGACCCTGTTATCTACTGTGATGATTATGCAAAGCCAAGAGAGTGTAGTGTAAGTTCTTTAAATACCTGTGATAAAGAATAGGAGTTCGTATGTCTGAAACAATTAAAATAAAGTATTTTACCGATAAGATTGAAAAGCTTCGCTATATTGATGGAAAGAGTGACTGGATTGATCTTCGTGCAGCAGAGGATGTAGAACTAAAAAAAGGCGATTTTAAACTTATTCCATTAGGCGTAGCCATGGAATTGCCTGTTGGATATGAGGCGCATGTTGTTCCTCGTAGCTCTACTTTTAAGAATTTTGGTGTAATTCAAACCAATCATATGGGCGTTATTGATTATACCTATTGCGGAGATAATGATCAGTGGTTTTGGCCTGTGCTTGCCATTCGAGATACCAAGATTTGTGTAAATGATCGTGTTTGCCAATTTAGAATTATGCAAAATCAGCCAGCCATTTCTTTCGAGGAAGTAGAAATGCTAACCGGTGAAGACCGTGGCGGATTTGGTTCTACTGGAAAACAGTAAATTTTAGCACCTTTCCTATGGAAAGGTGTTTTTTTTATGGATTTTTGGTGTTTTTTCACAAAAGCATATAGGTGAATAGACCCATCTGTGGTACAATTATGCAAGAGAAAAACTGTTAAATAGAGATGGAAGAGAGAGTATTTATGAGTTTTGCGATCGTAACAGACAATACCGCTGATTTACCAGATTCCTATTATAAGGAACACAATGTTTATGAACTTGATCTTAAGTGCATTATGGATGATGTTACTTATGATAACGAAAATAAACTAGATATTGCTATGTTTTACGACAAGCTTCGTGCAGGTTCTATGCCAACAACCTCGCAGATTAATCCAGACGAAGCAAAGAAGTTCTTGGAAAAAATTTTAAAAGAGTATGATGATGTACTAGTTATTGCCTTCTCTTCTGGTTTATCAGGGACCTATCAGAGTTTTGATCTTGCAGCAAGAGAGTTGGTAGAAGAGAATCCTTTGAAGCGTATTATGGTTATTGATAGTTTGTGCGCCTCTCTTGGAGAAGGATTATTAGTTGATAAGGCTGTAGAACTCCGTGACATGGGGCAGTCTTTAAAATATGTTGCAACGTATTTAACCAATAATCGTTTACATTTATGTCATGTATTTACGGTGAACGATTTATTCCATTTATACAGAGGAGGACGTGTCAGCAAGGCAACGGCAGTGCTGGGGTCCATGATTGATATTAAACCACTTCTTCATGTGGATAATGAGGGACATTTAACCAATGTTTCAAAAGCAAGAGGCCGTAAGAAATCTTTAATCTCTCTTGTCGATATGATGGAGAAAAGAATTGGAAAATATCGTGAGGAAAAACAAAGAATCTTCATCAGCCATTCGGACTGTTTGGAAGATGCAGAGTTTGTTAAGGCCGAAGTGGAACGAAGATTTGGTTACGATACTTACTTAATTAATTATATTGGATCTGTTATTGGTTCACATACTGGTGTTGGAACAGTTGCATTGTTCTTTTGGGGAGAGGAACGATAAATTTCTGTTTTTACATAATAATGAGTGGATAGATAATTGTACACATCAATCGCAAAAGGAAAAAGAGAATCCTCGGAAGTGTATTATGCCAGAATTAATGCTTTAGCTCCTATTCATGGCGGTTATGCATATTTCTCTCCCGGAAATTACCAAAAAGAAATTGGTCGATTTGGTATTTTTTTGGTGTGGAATAACGATGTGAAGTCCGTACTTTCAGAAAATCAGCCGGAAGGTGGTTATTATATTTCTGTAAGAGACGAAGATGAGGATTATTTCCTGAATAAGTATGCGGGACTTCCTGTTTATGTTCGTCTAATAGCCAGGTCTGGAAAGATTTATCCGGCATCTATCTATCTAAAAAAAGGTTCTAAAAAATACCCAATTATATTTAATGGTTGTGAAGTGCAAACACCTGAAATGGTTTATTTTAAAGCGATGGAACAGCCGGAAAATCCTATCATTAGGTCGTCTTCTGCCCGCAAAAATTTGTCAGGCAGTGGTTATAAATTCCAGACCTCTGGTTACCAAATCAGTGGAAGTACGAAGGTAAATGCATTTGCAACATCTGGTTATCGTTTTGCAACAACGGGCTATCGACTAGGTGGTAGTGGTTACCGTTTTGCAACAACGGGTTACCAGTTCAGCGGAACGGGCTATCGTTTTACAACAACAGGGTACAGACTTAGTGGAACGGGCTATCGCTTTACAACAACGGGATATAAGCTTAGTGGAACCGGCTATCGCTTTACAACAACGGGGTATAAGCTTAGTGGAACCGGCTATCGCTTTACAACAACAGGTTATAATTTTAGTGGAAGTGGCTACCGCTTTACAACAACGGGATATAGACTAAGTGGATCAGGAATTCGATTTGCAAATTCAGGAATGCGCAATCTTGGAAGTGCATTTTCCTGGGGCACATCCGGTTACCAAATCAGTGGAAGTGGCATGCGTTTCGGTTCACACCCGGCCTTTGCCTATGGCTCTGGGTTGAAGTTTGGCACTTCGGGATATCATTTATCTGGCAGTGGCAGACGAATGAGCACGTCAGGTAGACGATTTAGGGGCTGCGCCCTTCCGTATCATACTTTTTCTGATGCATTTTATAATAAGGATGGAGAGATTTATATTAAGAATGAAGCACCTACCTCCTTCCTGGATATGGAAAGTATTTATGGAATCGGCAATTTGGGTTATGGTTTAGATTTAATATAAGGTGATTGGAAGGATGCTTTGCGCATCCTTTCTTTGAAAGATTTTATGCAAGGATTTTATTCACTCTGGGTAGAACCAAGTCTCTACGCAAAAGGGAAAACAGAATATGAGATGCAGGATTATGATTTGCTTACCATGATTTTATCGGTATTAAAGTGGCAGCAAAACAATGGGCCAGCCAGAATGATAGCGGATAAGCCTGCAAGAGAATATTTGCAAAAACTTGGCCTTGAGAATCTTTTTGATGATGGTTTTGACGAGTTATCAGTTCCAAAGAAAATTTCGCCTAATGTGTACTGGGCGGCGGGAAAGCTGTGCGCGTTACAGAAGATGCCAGGTCCCTGTACAATGATTGATTTGGACCTTATTATCTGGCAAAATTTGGAACCATTTTTTGATTCCTGTGATGTTGGCGTTATTCATAAAGAGGAACTTCGTAGCGAAGTATATCCTTCGCCATCCTTTTTTTCATTATCCGAGTCGTATGCATTTCATGAAAATTGGAATTTTGAAGCACTTCCCTGCAACACAGCAATGCTTTATGTGAAGGATCCTTCTTTTAAGGACTATTATGTAGAGGAAGCGCTTAAATTTATGATGGCTACGAAAGAAACAAAGGATACACTTTGTCATATGGTGTTTGCGGAACAGAGAATGTTATCTTTATGCGCCGAGGAAAAACGGCAGAATTTACAAGCAATATTTCCGCTTGTGCAGGATATAGGTAAGCAACAATTGTTTACGCATACTTGGGGCCATAAAAATATTCTTCGGTATAATTATGAAGAACGAAGAAAATTCTGCATAAGGGTACTTCGAAGAATCCAGCAAGAATTCCCTACGTATTATGAGAAGATTTCACAAATTCCTGCCCTTCGCGAATATGGAATGGAAATGGAATAGTTCTGTAAAAATCGTGGAATATTCTTGCATCTTCAACTATAATAATAAGGTCTGTTAGTTGCTAGCAGAACGAATTTTTAGAAAGAATGAGTGTTTAAAATGAAAATAAGAACAAGATTTGCGCCAAGTCCTACCGGTAGAATGCATGTTGGAAATCTCCGTACAGCTTTATATGCTTATTTAATTACGAAGCATGAAGGCGGTGATTTCATCCTTCGTATTGAAGATACTGACCAGGAACGTCTTGTAGAAGGCGCTGTTGATATTATTTATAGAACTTTAAAGGCTACTGGTTTAAAGCATGATGAGGGTCCAGATATTGATAAGGGTGTGGGCCCCTATGTTCAGTCTGAACGTGTAAAGAGTGGCCTTTATATGAAATATGCTAAGGAACTTGTAGATAAGGGAGAGGCATATTACTGTTTCTGTGATAAAGAACGTCTTGCCACTCTTACCCAGTCTGTAGGTGAGGATGGAAAGAGTATTGCTGTTTATGATAAGCATTGTTTACATCTTCCCAAGGAAGAAGTAGAAGCGAATTTAGCAGCAGGCAAGCCCTACGTTATCAGACAGAATACCCCCAATGAGGGTACTACATCATTTCAGGATGAGATATATGGCGAGATTACCGTAGATAATGCAGAGCTGGATGATATGATTTTAATTAAATCTGATGGTTTCCCGACATACAATTTTGCAAATGTTGTAGATGACCATTTAATGGGAATTACGCACGTTGTTAGAGGCAATGAATATTTATCTTCCTCCCCGAAATACAATCGTTTGTATGCGGCCTTTGGCTGGGATGTGCCGGTATATGTGCACTGTCCACTGATAACTGATGAAGAACATAAAAAGCTTAGCAAGCGCTGTGGTCATTCCTCCTACGAGGATCTTGTAGAGCAGGGATTTCTAACAGAAACGATTGTGAATTTTGTGGCGCTTCTTGGTTGGAGCCCAGAAGATAATACAGAGATTATGTCTTTGGAAGAGCTGATTAAGAACTTCGATTACAGACGTATGAATAAATCTCCCTCAGTATTTGATTATACGAAGCTTCGCTGGATGAATGGTGAGTATTTGAAGGCGATGGATGAAGAACGATTCTTTGAACTTGCCAAACCTTATCTTGAAAAATATGTGACTAGGGATTTGGATTTAAAGCATCTTGCGAGAATGGTTAGAACCAGAATAGAAGTATTTCCTGATATTGAAGAGCAGCTTGATTTCTTTAACGCTGTTCCGGAATATAGCAACGATTTATACAGCAACAAGAAGAGTAAAATTGATGCTGAAAAGTCACTTGCAGTATTAAAGGATGTACTGCCACTTCTTGAAGGTACAGAAGATTATAGTAATGATGCATTATTTGCGTTGTTATCCGCTTATGCGACAGAGAAAGAATTTAAGACTGGTTATGTAATGTGGCCAATCAGAACGGCACTCTCTGGTAAGGCAATGACCCCTGCTGGTGCAACGGAAATTATGGAAGTTTTAGGAAAAGAAGAGAGCATTAGAAGAATTCAAGAAGGAATTGCACACTTAGAAGCATAAGGAAGGGAGATTATTGTGAAAGCATTAAAAAGAATATGTTTACCGCTTTTGTTTTTTGTGATGGTAATTGGACTTGTAGCTTGTGGACAACCAAAAGAACCTGTGGATGTTGCAGCTTTTGAAGATGCCTGTGCAAATTCTGGCATAGCATTTACCATGTATGATTTATCTGCTTCCAGCGGTATTAAGGAAGCAACTGCAGTGAGTGTAGCGTTAGCGGATGAATATCAGGTTGAATTCTATGTATTTGATACAGCAAATAGCGCGCAGTATTACTTTAACAATTTGAAAAATCAGATTGTTGGAGGCAGACATATGTTTTCTTCAAAAACTGAGGTAAATTTATCCAATTATAAGAAATATACCCAATCCGCTGATGGCCTTTATGGAGCGGTTACGATGATTGATAATACGGTAATATTTACCATAGATGTGCCAGAAGGAGCAAAAGCTTCGATAAAAGATTTATTCGATACACTTGGTTATTAATGATGAAAAGTTCTTCCTTACAAGGGAAGAACTTTTTTTAGGGGATATGTTAGCTTATCATAGAGCTATTCTTGCAATAGACTATGGCCTATGATAAAATATTACCTGTTTCTTAAACTTATATTTAATTAATGATTGATAAAGAGGACGAAATATGGCTCAGCTTTGGGGTGGACGTTTTACGAAAGAAACTGATCGAAATGTTTATCTTTTTAATGCGTCTATTGATTTTGATAAAAGACTTTATAAGGTCGATATCGAGGGTAGCATTGCGCATGCAGTGATGCTTGAAAAACAAGGTATTATCACATTAGAAGAAAAGGATGCCATTGTAAAAGGTTTAACCTCTATTCGTGAGGATGTCGAAAATGGCAGTCTTATGATTACGGATCAGTATGAAGATATTCATTCTTTTGTAGAAGCTAATCTGATTGAACGGATTGGAGATGCTGGTAAGAAATTACATACAGGTCGTTCTCGTAATGACCAGGTAGCGCTTGATATGAAGCTCTATGTACGTGATGAAATTGTTGCAATTGACGCTTTGTTAGAAGCATTCCAAAAGATTCTTCTTCGTATTATGGAGGAAAATAAGGAAACCTATCTTCCTGGATTCACGCATTTGCAAAAAGCGCAGCCGGTGACACTCGCACATCACTTTGGCGCATATTTCGAGATGTTAAAGCGCGACAGAAGTCGTATGAGTGATATTTTTCATCGTATGAATTATTGTCCTCTGGGCAGTGGGGCGCTTGCAGGAACGACATATCCCTTAAATAGAAATTACACGGCATCTTCCCTTGGTTTTGAGGGACCTACGTTAAATAGTATGGACTCTGTGTCTGACAGAGATTATGTAATTGAACTTTTATCTGCATTATCTACTGTTATGATGCATTTAAGCAGATTTTCAGAGGAGATGATTCTTTGGAATAGTAACGAATATAGCTTTGTTGAAATGGATGATGCATATTCAACGGGTTCTTCGATTATGCCACAGAAAAAGAATCCTGATATTGCTGAGCTCGTTAGAGGAAAAACAGGTCGTGTATATGGGGCATTAATGAGCATCCTTACGACTATGAAAGGGATTCCTCTTGCGTATAATAAAGATATGCAGGAAGATAAAGAAGTTACCTTTGATGCAATTGACACTGTTAAAGAATGTCTTCTGATGTTTATGCAGATGGTAGATACTTTAACCTTCCATAAAGCGGTCATGGCGGAATCGGCGACAAAAGGTTTTACCAATGCAACGGATGCTGCGGATTATCTTGTAAACCATGGTATGCCTTTTAGAGATGCGCATAGTGTTATTGGTAAATTGGTGTTAACCTGCATTGAGAAAAACAAAAGTATTGATGAGATGACATTGGAAGAATTGAAGGAAGTATCGCCAATCTTTGAGGATGATATCTATGAGGCTGTTTCTTTAAAGACATGTGTTGACAAGCGATTAACCATCGGTGCTCCCAGCCCTAAGATGATGGATGAAGTTATTAAGATGCATAAAGCATATCTTCATGAAAATGAAGGTCAGCTTACAGGCGCTGAAAGCGCACCATTAACTTCTGAGAAGAATACAATTCAAAATAATCATATTAATCATATTACTAATTAATAATCTGTTGAAAAGGCAGTTATCAAAAGAATAATTATTTAAAGGAGAAATATTATGAGCGACAAATTACGTGTAGGTATTTTAGGTGGTACGGGTATGGTTGGACAGAGATTTATTTCTCTCCTTGAAAATCATCCTTGGTTTGAAGTAACAACGATTGCTGCATCTCCCAGAAGTGCAGGAAAAACTTATGCAGAAGCAGTTGGTGATCGTTGGAAGATGACCACTCCTATGCCCGAAGCGGTTAAGAATATTGTGGTTATGAATGTTAATGAAGTAGAGAAGGTTGCTGCTGAAGTAGACTTTGTATTCTCTGCCGTAGATATGACCAAAGACGAAATAAAGGCTATCGAAGAAGCATACGCAAAGACCGAGACACCTGTTGTATCCAATAACAGTGCACATCGCTGGACGCCTGATGTACCTATGTGTGTTCCCGAAATTAATCCTGAGCATATGAAGGTTATTGAGTTCCAGAAGAAGCGTCTTGGAACGACTTGTGGATTTATTGCAGTAAAGCCTAACTGTTCTATTCAGTCTTATGCACCTGTTCTTACTGCTTGGAAAGAATTTGAACCCTATGAAGTTGTAGCAACTACCTACCAGGCAATTTCTGGTGCAGGTAAGACCTTTAAGGACTGGCCCGAAATGGAAGGCAACATTATCCCTTACATTGGTGGCGAAGAAGAGAAGAGCGAGAAAGAGCCTCTTCGTATCTGGGGTCACATTGATGAAACAAAGGGCGAAATCGTTCCCGCAGATGATGTTGTTATTAACTGCCAGTGTATCCGTGTACCTGTATTAAATGGTCACACTGCAGCTGTATTTGTTAAATTTAAGAAGAAACCTACCAAAGAGCAGCTTATTGAAAAGCTTGCAGCATTTTCAGGTGAGCCTCAGAGATTACAGCTTCCTTCTGCTCCCAAGCAGTTTATCCAGTATTTAGAGGAAGACAATCGTCCTCAGGTTTCTCTTGATGTTGATTACGAAAAAGGTATGGGCGTTAGTGTAGGTCGAATTCGTGAGGATTCTACCGGTATGTTCGACTTTAAGTTTGTTGGTCTTTCCCATAATACTGTTCGTGGTGCAGCTGGTGGTGCTGTATTATGCGCAGAGTTATTAAAGGCACAGGGTTACATCAATAAGAAATAAGCATTAAAGGGTAGTGGTTTATGATACTCGGACGCAAGAGAGAATTAGAATATTTGCAGGAAAATTTTGCAAAGAATGGAAACCGTATTCTTGTGGTGTATGGTTACCGTGGTGTTGGCAAGACAGCGCTCGTGAATGAGTTCTGTAAGGATAAAGAGTCTATTTATTATTGTGCGGGGGTCTGCTCTGAAAAAGAGCAGCTTCGCATGATGAAAGAAGAACTTTTGCCGGGGCAGGATGGCGCTTCAACTTATAGCGATATATTTAAAGGGTTTGATGGAGCAACTAATAAGCGTGTTCTTGTATTTGATGAGTTCCAGAATATCGTTAAGTATAGCGAAAGTTTTATGCAGCAGCTCATGGTATTTTTGCAGGAAGCAACTTCTGAGTATTTTATATTATTGGTTTCTTCCTCCATGCATTTCGTTGAGAATATTTTGGTTGAAAAAATCGGAAGTTATGCCCGCAATATTAACGGATTTTACAAGGTTCCGAAACTAAAATATGCAGATATGGTAAAGTTCTTTAAGGGTAAAACTGCAAAAGAAACCATGGAACTTTATTCTCTTTTGGGTGGACTGCCTTATTATTGGGTACATTTTTCCGATACACAGACGGTGGAAGAGAATATCGTGAATGTAATTCTTGCTAAGAATGGTGCTCTTTCTGCGGAAGCCAAAAGACTTGTATCGGATGAACTTAGAGAACTGAATGTTTATAATACGCTTCTTTGCCTGATGGCAAGAGGCGTTCAAAAACTGAATGATCTTCACAATGAGACTGGGTATAGCAGGGCAAAAATCTCTGTATACATGAAAAATCTTATGGAGATTGGTCTTGTTGAGAAAATATTCTCATTTGAAGGCGCCAGCATGGTAAATGCAAAGAAAGGTGTCTATCGTATTGCAGATCCATTCCTTCTGTTTTATTTCAGATTTGTGTTTGCACATGCAACAGATTATGAGAAGTTAGATGCAGAAAGCTTCTATCAGAAGTACATTGCAGATGAAATCTCATCCTTCCATGAAATGAACTTTAAGTTTATCTGTCAGGAATATCTGGAATTACTGAATCGTAGAAATATGCTTCCGTTTAAAGCAGATAAATTTGGCGAGTGGGTTGGTAAGGAAGGTAGCATTGATGTCGTTATGCAGAATGAGGATTGGGATAATATCTTATGTTTTTGCAATTGGAAAAAGCCTGTATTTACCTATGAAGATTATGAAAAATGTCTGGTTATTGCAAAACATGCACGATTAACACCAGATTGTGTCATTATCTTTTCCGCAGGTACCTACGATGAGAGACTCACAAAAGAAAATGAAGAATCAGAGAGCTTACTGTTAGTGGATATAAATACCTTATAAGATGTCAAAAAAACTGTTTATTGCCGAGAAGCCTTCTGTTGCCAAAGAATTTGCGAAGGCACTTGGCAAACAAATGAAAAATATGCAAGGATATATGGAGTCCGACGATTGCCTGGTTACATGGTGCGTCGGACATCTTGTTACTATGAGTTATCCTGATGCCTATAATCCTGAACTAAAAAGATGGTCTTTTTCTACCATTCCTTTTATTCCCGAAAAATATAAGTACGAAGTAATTAACGATGTAAAACAGCAATTTCATATTGTTGCCTCTCTTTTGAATCGTGAAGATGTCGATACGATTTATGTATGTACGGACTCTGGGCGAGAGGGAGAATATATATATCGTCTTGTTGAAATGCAGGCTAATGTTAAGGGGAAAGAAAGGCGACGGGTTTGGATTGATTCGCAGACTGAGGAAGAAATACTGCGTGGTATAAGGGAAGCAAAAGAATTGTCGGCATATGATGCACTTTCTGATGCGGCATATTTGCGCGCGCAGGAAGATTACCTTATGGGAATCAATTTTTCGCGAGTTTTGACACTGAAATACGGTGGGTTTATTAAAAATTATTTAAAAGCGGAAAAAGGTGTTATTGCTGTTGGCAGAGTAATGACCTGTGTTCTTGGTATGGTAGTTCTTAGGGAAAGAGAAATTCGCGCATTTCAAAAAACTCCTTTTTATAGGCTTTTAGGCAGTTTTGAACTCCTTGGAAATAAAGTAACTGGTGAATGGAAATCTGTAGAGGGTAGCCGATACTTTAATTCTCCCAAGCTTTATAAAGAGAATGGTTTTGCAAAAAAAGAGGATGCAGAGCAGCTGATTCAGGATTTAATGGGTAATCCCGCTGCGCCTGTGGAAGCAGAAATTGTTTCAGTCGAGAAAAAGACAGAGAAGAAAAACGCACCTTTACTATTTAATCTGGCGGAACTGCAAAATTTATGCTCTAAGCTATTTAAAATAAGTCCTGATGAGACGTTAAAGATTGCACAGGAATTATATGAGAAAAAGCTGACAACCTACCCCCGTACGGATGCAAGAGTATTATCCACGGCGATTAGTAAAGAAATTCATAAAAATATTGGTGGTTTGCAAAATTATAATTTTTGTGCACCTTTTGCAAAAGAGATTTTAGCGAGCGGTTCCTATAAAAATATTTCGAAGACCAAATACGTAAATGATAAACAAATCACGGATCATTATGCAATTATCCCAACAGGGCAGGGGCTTTCTGCTCTAAATGGTTTATCTGCAACAGCGCAAAAGGTATATGAAGTCATTGTTAGGCGTTTTCTAGCTATTTTCTATCCTCCGGCAGAATTCCAGAAATTATCGTTGGTATTTCAGAAGGATACCGAATCTTTTTTTGCCTCCTTTAAGGTTTTGAAAGAAGAAGGCTATAGAAAATGTGGAACGTATTCCTTTGCTGGAAAACCTATGCCGAATAAAACCTGGGCAGAAGGTGCAGAAGAAAATGACGCGAAAGAAGAGAAAGAGGATAAGGGTGAAGAACAGGAAGAATTAACCTGTACGCCTGAGTTTTTGGAAAATCTGTCGAAAATAAAAAAAGGAACAAAAGTTGTTCTTGATAAAATTGAAATCAAAGAGGGAGAGACTTCACCGCCGAAACGTTATACTTCTGGTTCTATGATTTTGGCTATGGAAAATGCCGGTCAGTTGATTGAAGATGAAGAAATGCGTGCGCAAATTAAGGGAAGTGGAATCGGTACCAGTGCAACAAGAGCCGGTATTTTAGAAAAACTGGTAAATATTAAATATTTATCTCTCAATAAAAAGACACAGATGATTACCCCCACGTTAAATGGTGAAATGGTTTTTGATGTGGTCGCGCTTTCCATAAAGTCACTTCTTAATCCCGTGCTAACAGCCAGTTGGGAAAAGGGACTAACTGGTGTTGCGGAGGGATCTATATCCAAAGAAGAATATACACAGAAGATGAATGATTTTGTTATACGAAATACGAATAATGTGAAGTCCTTAAATAATCAGGGGATTTTGTATCAGTATTTTGATAATGCAGCGAAGTATTATAAAACCAGTAAAGGGAAGTCGTAGTAATGGAGAGAAAATATTATCCAGTATTTGATGGTTTAAAGCTTCTTTGTGCGATAGCTCTTGTCTTATATCATGCACAGAATATAACCGGAGAGTATTTTGAGGGCAGCTTTAATTTTGCCTTTGGTGTTTTTGACACGCAGCGTTTAACGGCGATTTTTTTAATCCTTTCTGGATATTTTGCAAGCTTTGCACTACAAAAACTAGATGGTATTAAGAAGAAAGAAAAGGGGAAGAGTATTCTGGCCCTTTTAAGAAAACAGATTATACGGTTTTGGCCGATTGTAGCAATTACTACGACGATCGTTTTTGGGATTGTTTCGCTTCTTAAAAGAAATCTGGGCGGATGGCTGTATGATACGCCGTTTACGATCAAAGACTATATTGCCAGTATCTTTTTGCAGAGTCAGACCGGAATGTTTTTTAACTTCCAAGCGATAAATGGTGTAACCTGGTATATTAACGCTTTATTAAAATGTCTGATTACGTTATATTTGATTTCTTTCTTGCCGAAGAGAATTCGGCCTTTCCTGTATATTTCCCTTTCGGCTGCTGGTTATACGATGTATTTTATCAGCAGTAGCAGTCTGCTCGTTCCGTGGATTGGGGGATGGAGTGGTAAGGCTTTTGGCGGTTTTTATTTGGGACTTCTGCTAAAATCGATTTTTGAAACGAAGAAAAATACTATCAAAATATTAATTGGGATATTTTTACTTGCTGCCTATGCAGTCTGCGTATCTGTGTGGAAAATGCCCTGCGATTTTATCCTTCTAACAGATCTCTTGCTGTTTTCAGGTATTCTTTGTCTTGCTTCCTTAGTTCGCAAAGACGAAAAGAAGATGATACCATCTATCGGACAGTGCGCATTTTATCTTTTTCTTGTGCATGTTCCGGTCATTTATATTATGGGACTTTTGTGGAGCCTTCATATTGTGCCTTATAAATTCCATGCAGGAAATCGATTTTTGATTTTGGGAATTTCACTATTAATAAGTATTTTATGTACATTTATTCACGAAAAATGCAAAAGAAAATCATAGACTAATCATTGATTTTTGATGCCATTTGTGAGAAAATTTTATCAATTATGTGCAGGAGCTGCATATAAAAAATATTAGAACTTTTGAAAGGAGTTTTCACATGATTATTTCCAAAGATGTTCAGGAAATGTGCAAAGTAGCGCAGGGCGTTCATCATGGCGCTGCACCCATCCCTGAAGAAGCAAAGTGGGTTCAGGCAAAAGAGGTAAAGGATATTTCCGGTCTTACCCATGGTATCGGCTGGTGTGCACCTCAGCAGGGTGCCTGCAAGCTTACCTTAAACGTTAAGGAAGGTATTATTCAGGAGGCTCTTGTTGAGACCATCGGTTGCTCCGGTATGACTCACTCCGCAGCTATGGCATCTGAAATTCTTCCTGGTCTTACTGTTCTTGAAGCATTAAATACTGACCTTGTATGTGATGCTATCAATACTGCAATGAGAGAACTCTTCCTTCAGATCGTATATGGTCGTACCCAGAGTGCTTTCTCTGAGGAAGGTCTTCCTATCGGTGCAGGTCTTGAAGATCTTGGTAAGGGTCTTCGTTCTCAGGTTGGTACTATGTATGGTACTCTTCAGAAGGGACCTCGTTATCTTGAGATGGCAGAAGGTTATGTTACCGGTATCGCATTAGATAAAGATGATCAGATCATCGGTTACAAGTTCGTATCTCTTGGTAAGATGACTGACTTTATCAAGAAGGGTGATGATCCTAACACCGCTTACGAGAAGGCTTCTGGCCAGTATGGTCGTGTAGCTGATGCTGTTAAGATTATCGATCCTAGAAACGATAAAGAAGTGAAATAAGGAGGAGACTGAACATGGCATTATTTGAATCTTACGAAAGAAGAATTGATCAGATTAATAAGGTTCTCGGCGAGTATGGTATCTCTTCCATCGAAGAAGCTGAGAAGATTACAAAAGACGCAGGTCTTAATGTATATGATATGGTAAAGGGCATTCAGCCTATTTGCTTTGAAAACGCATGCTGGGCATACACCGTTGGTGCTGCAATCGCTATTAAGAAGAACTGCCGCAAGGCATCTGAAGCTGCAGCTGCAATTGGTGAAGGTCTTCAGGCATTCTGTATTCCTGGTTCCGTTGCAGATACCCGTAAGGTAGGTCTTGGCCACGGTAACTTAGGAAAGATGCTTCTTGAAGAGGAAACCGAGTGCTTTGCTTTCCTTGCAGGTCACGAGTCATTCGCTGCTGCAGAAGGTGCAATCGGTATCGCTGAGAAGGCTAACAAGGTTCGTCAGAAGCCTCTTCGTGTTATCTTAAATGGTCTTGGAAAAGATGCTGCACAGATTATCTCTCGTATCAATGGTTTCACCTTCGTAGAGACTGAGTATGATCCTTACACCAACACTGTTAAGGAAGTTAACAGAATTGGATACTCTGAAGGTCTTCGTGCTAAGGTTAACTGCTACGGTGCAAACTCTGTTCCTGAAGGTGTTGCAATCATGCATAAGGAAGGCGTTGATGTTTCCATTACTGGTAACTCTACGAACCCTACCAGATTCCAGCATCCTGTTGCAGGTACCTACAAGAAGGAATGTATTGAACAGGGCAAGAAGTACTTCTCTGTAGCATCTGGTGGTGGTACTGGACGTACTTTACATCCTGATAACATGGCAGCTGGTCCTGCTTCTTATGGTATGACTGATACCTTAGGCCGTATGCACTCTGATGCACAGTTCGCTGGTTCTTCCTCCGTTCCTGCTCATGTAGAGATGATGGGTCTTATCGGTGCTGGTAACAACCCTATGGTTGGTATGACCGTATCCGTTGCTGTATCTGTAGAAGAAGCTGCAAGCGCTGGTAAGTTTTAATTAATTTAACTGACCCCTTCGCATAATGCGAAGGGGTTTTTTTGTTGAGAAATCTATTTTTGTATGTTAAAATATTATGTGAATTTCGGCTTTGTTATATTGCGGAATTTCATTAAATAATTTATTGGATAAAGGAGGTTCCTATGAGATACATTGAATGTATGAAAGGTCATGTATTTGATGCTGATATTTATATGGAATGCCCTTATTGTAAAAGTGGTGGAAGTGTTATTTCTTTTGGAAATAATGCTGCTATGCAAAGCGTTGGAAAGACAGTGCCTGCATCTAATCAGATGCCTATGATGAATATGAATGCTTCTGTTGGCTCTACGGTTGCACCAATGGATTACACCAATAGACAAGCACAGATGTCTGCTGGTGATACAGGAAAAACAGTTGGTGTTGTTTCCGGTAATATGAAGTCTGAACCCGTTGTTGGATGGCTTGTTTGTATTGAAGGACCAGAAAAAGGAAGAAGTTATCGTATTTTAGCAAAGAATAATTCCATTGGTCGTGGCGAAAACAATGATGTTGTGATTAAGAAAGATAATACAATTACCAGAGAAAATCATGCCAGAATTAGTTATGATGAAAAGCATAATGAATTCTATCTGATTCCCGCTGAGAGTTCCAATAATATATATTTGGGGGATGAACCAGTTTTTGTGCCGACAAAACTATGTGCCAATAAGGTAATAGAGTTTGGCGCATCTAAGTTTTACTTTGTTCCTCTTTGCTGTGAGAAGTTTAATTGGAACGATGGTTTAAAGTAAGGAGTATCTATGAATTATAGAGTGGCGAATTTACAAGGTGTTGGGGCACGTCAGAGACAGGAAGACAGTTTCTTGTTTATGAATGTGTTAAGTGCTGAAGATATCGCGCAGAAAGGGCTGTTCTTTGTTGTTTGCGATGGTATGGGTGGAATGCTAGATGGTAAAGTTGCGAGCGAAACAGCCATTGCAAGTTTTAGACAGTCTTTTGAGCAGCTTGATTATAGTGGGGATTTTAATGCCCAATTAAAGCAGGCTTGTATTACTGCTTCCGCAGAAGTTGAAAAACTTCTTGGTGGGAATGGTGGTTCTACTGCTGTTGTATGTATGATTTATCAGGATTGTTTGTATTTTGCCAGCGTTGGTGATAGTTTCCTTTATTTAAAGCGTGGAGCGAATCTGATTCGCCTGAATTCCGAGCATACAGTATGCACCCAGGTGTATAAGGAATGCATTACCGATGGCGTAGTGAATCCGGAAGAAGGAAGAGCCAATCCAGAAAGTGTTGCTTTAACATCTTTTCTCGGAATGATTGGAATTCATGAGATTGATGGTGGTGTAAGACCTATTGCGTTAGCTCCTGGTGATATCCTTATGAGCAGTTCTGATGGTGTAGGGGCTGTTCTATCAGAGGGGCAGGTGTGGAATGCATTGGCAACGTATGATCCGAATATTGCTTGTCAAAGAATGGAAGATGATATTGTTGCGATTAACAAACCCAATCAGGATAATTACACAGCACTTGTTGTGCAGTGTGAATAATAATAAAAGGAGTTATAAAGGATGAAGAGTTTTGTAAAACGTATTACCTCATTTGCATTTGCTATGCTTTTTACAGTTATTAGCATTCTTGCAAACCCCATGAACGTTGCTGCTGCGTATGATACGAACGTTAGTAGCGGTGTTGTAGCAATTGTATTCTATTTAGAGGGTGCAGAGTTATATATCACGGATGGATATAACTTTCAGTTTATGAAAGATCTTGGTGATATTGAGTACAGTGGTGGTAGTGGTTTTTTTGTTGGCAACAACAATGAAGCTCCTCAGTATATCGCAACCAACTGTCATGTTATTCAGTCCTTCCTCGATGCGAATGAAGGTGGTGAATTCATAAGTTATACTGGTGGATATTACGACGGTACATATCCTTATGTTGTTTATGCACAGTCTTGTGAATTACGTGTATACTATGATGATAATGATTATGAAAATGCATATGTTGTAGATTACGGTGCTGTCGATAAAGTAGACCTTGCAATTTTGAAACTTAAAAAGCCTACTGAAAAGAGACATCCTTTAAGCCTTCTTGCTCCTACTGAGGATATGGTAGGTACAGACGTATATGTTGTTGGTTATCCTGGAAATGCAGATAATCAGTTTACAAATTCTTCTAAGTATGGTCTTTCTGATGTTTCTGTAACCAAAGGTACGATTGGTAAGTTCGTATCTGCAAAGAATGGTGTAGAAAGAATTCAGACAGATGCTGTAATTCATCATGGTAACTCTGGCGGACCCCTTGTAAATGATGATGGTCTTGTAATTGGTATCAACACAAATGTTGAATCTAAATCACCTTATGACGGACAGGTAGAAGCAGATTACTATTCTTTAAATGTTACACAGCTTATTGATATGCTTGATAAGAATAATGTTCCCTATACCGTTGGTAAGCAGGGTGGTTTCCCTATTTGGATTATCTTTGTAATTGTAGGTGTAGTTGTTGCTGCTGGTGTTGTAATTGTAGTTGTTAATGTTAATAAGAAGAAAGGTTCTTCTCCTGCAAGACCTTCTATGGGCGGTGTTGCAAATGGTGGAATGAAGAGACCTGCTGTTCGTTCTATGAGCCCTCAGCATGGCGGTAATGTATTCCCTGTTAATGGCCAGGTTGTAATTGGCCGTGATGCTTCCTGCTGTAGCGTTGTATATCAGAATGGTACAGCTGGTGTTTCTGGTAAGCATTGTTCTGTATCTTTTGATCAGGCATCTGGAAGCTTTATTTTAACGGACCTTGGCTCATCCTATGGTACATTCTTACAGAATGGCCAGAAGCTAGCTCCTAACTCCCCTGTATTTTTACAGGCAGGTCAGTCATTCTATTGTGGCGATGCAGCAAATGTTATCAAAGTAGAGATGGTATAATATGAGTTTTGATGTTTATTCGTATACAAATCATGGTGGACGTTCCTACAATGAAGATTCAGTAGGACATAAGATTGTTGGTAGTAGCGGTATTTTCGTTGTTGCAGATGGTCTTGGCGGTCACTCATTTGGAGAAGTTGCCAGCAAGTGTGTCGTAGACACACTTGTTGAAAATTTTGATGGAAATTATAGCGGAAATGCAGGGAATTATTTGTCTTCTGCTATCGTTGCAGCCAATGATGGGATTGTAGGCATCCAGAAAGAAAAGAATGAGACCCTTAAATCGACAGTGGTTGCGTTGTCTATTGATAATGGCTATGCAACGTGGGCGAATGTAGGTGATTCTAGATTGTACTACATTCATCGCGGTGCGTTAACTGCCTATACGAATGATCATTCTGTTGCTTACAAGAAATTTAAGGGTGGCGAAATAACAAGAGAAGATTTGGCACATGATGAAGACCAATCTGCTCTTCTTAGATCCGTTGGTAATCCTGACGGTGTAAAGCCGGAGCTTTATGGTAACAATACACCTATTGAAGCCGGTGATGCATTCCTATTATGTTCCGATGGTGTATGGGAATATTTGCTTGATGATGAAATTGTAGTGGATTTGAATAAATCTGCTTCAGCAAAGGAGTGGGCAGAAAGAGTTTTGGTTCGTCTTATTGATCGCGTAGACGGACATCATGATAATTTGTCTGTTATGACGGTTATCGTTCCCTATGATGATGTTAGAAACTTGCCAAGACCTGAGATTAGTGCAATTCCTGTAACGCCAGATGAGCGTTCAAAATATGTCGCTGCAGCCCCTGTAATGGAGTCTGTAGGACCTGCAATGATGCCTATGGATGCTATGCCCCAGATGCAGGGGAATGGTATGGCGCCGCAAAGTATGAATAATGCGCCCATGATGCAGATGGAAGAGCAGAAGAAACCTTCTAAGTATGCTATTATCATTGTGATTTTGGCTGCGCTGATTGTTGTTGTAGTCGTTGTTATAATTGTAGTATTGAACATTAGAAAGAATAAAGAGAATACTGCTGTGTTGGAAGATGAGGCTGTAACAGAGCAGGAAACAATCTCTGAAAATGAGGTTCCCGTTCTTGAGGAACAGGCACCGGAAGGTGGTCAGGAACCTGCGCCAGAAGGTGGCCAGAATCTTGATCCAGAAGGTGGTGAGGAACCCGAAGTAGATGAGACACCAGTTGAAGAACAGGGTACCAGTCCTGAAGAAGAAAATGTACCAGTTGGTGAGATTGGCCGTATTGCCGAAAAAGCCAGTGTGAATGGTTTTGAAGTGGGGCTTCAAGAAGCTGGAAATTAAGGTTTTATGATGGATGAGCAGTTATATGAAGCATTAGTTAAATCTGAAAAAGCTTTTTATGATCTACTTCAAAAACTATGTAAGGATGGCTATATCAAAGCTTTGGAGGAAGGGGATATTGCTGCTGCGATTATCGTTGAACTCAAAGAACTGGCTGCATCTATTTGCAAAGGGATTCCATTAAAGCAAGAGGACGGCAAATTAATATTACCAGACGGGTATCTCATTTTAAATCGTTTTGATCGAATGGCATCAGAATACCAAGGTGCATTTTGGAAAAATTTGCAGGTGCGTAATCCTGGGGATTTGACTGATATGTATGAAGAGCTTCTTCGTGGGAATGTTAAGATTTTGCTTGAAGACGAGAACGAAGCAGGTCGCAGAAAACTCCAAGAACTCTTATCAGAAATGAATGCCGTAAAAGAATCTGCATATTTTGATTAAAAAAGGGGCTGTGAAAAAAGCATAGTCCATAAAAAAGGAAGGACCGAGGGTTCGTAAAGAGCCCAAGGTCCTTTTTTGTGTTAAAATTAATTTGCAATGATAACTCAAACACAAACTTATTCTAATCCCAAACAGGCAGTTTTGCCAATGCTAATTTCAGATTATCTGGATATCTGTGATCCGGTGCTGACATTCGACAAATTTATGGAGGAGGTCAATCTGGAGAAGTATCTGAGAAAAATCCCCAAACACTATACAGGAAGGCTTAGATATAACCCGGTCAGCATGCTGAAAACAGCTCTATTCGGATTCATGACGAATGGCTATATTTCACTACGTGAATTAGAAGACCAATGTAAGGTAAACCTTCGGTTCATGTATCTTATGAATCATGAAACTCCCACTTATCGAACCTTTGGCTACTTCATTAATGAGGTAGTTGCGGATTCAATCGAAGAGATATTCAACGACATCAATAAAAAGATTTTTGAAACAGAACATGTTGATCTTCAACATCTATATATAGACGGATCCAAATTTGAAGCAAACGCAAACAAATACTCCTGGGTATGGAAGAAAGCAACCGAAAAATCTAGGTATCGCTTGTTTGACAAGATTACGTCTCTTTTTCAGGAAATCAATGAAGAACTTTCCTTCACCGAGATGAGACTTTGCATCAATACGGAATATGCGCCTGAATATATAAAGGAAGTAGCTGACAGATATGCTGAAATTTGGCAACTTGATGAGTCTGTATTTGTAAGTGGAAAGGGACATCATAAAAGTTTGCAGCAACGCCATTACGAAAAACTTACAGAGTATGCTGAAAAGTTGAATGAATATGTAGAAAAGATTAATATCTGCGGAGAAGGAAGAAACAGTTATTCCAAGACAGACCATTCAGCAACATTCATGCGCATTAAAACAGACTATATGGGAAACGATCAACTGCTTCCGGCATACAATGTACAGGTCGGTGTTGCAGACGAATATATCGCAGTAGTTGATGTAAACCAGTATCGAACGGATATGGACTGCTTTGTTCCCCTTATGAACAAGTTCCGTGATATGTATGGCTTTTATCCCAAGTATCCAGTAGCAGACGCGGGATATGGTTCTTATAACAACTACATCTTTTGTGAACAAAATGGTATGGAAAAATATATGAAGTTCACAATGTTTAAGAAAGAAACAACAGACAAAAAGTATCACGAAGATCCATTTCGAGCAGTCAATTTTCCAATAGATAAACAAGGTATAATGCACTGCCCAAATGGAAAGGCATTCCATTTAAAATATCGTCAGTATGTAAAGGGCAATAACTACGGAAGACAAGAAGAGATTTATGAGTGTGAAGACTGCATAGGATGTCCATATGCAGCAAGGTGTAAGAAAACAGATCATAATCGTACAGTTCGTATCAACCAAGAACTAACGGCGATGCATAAAGAAGTAATAGACAACCTTGAAAGCATTCACGGTGCACTGCTTAGGATGAATAGATCTATCCAAGCAGAAGGAACATTTGGCATCATGAAAAATGATCGCTGGTATAAAAGAATTGTGCGAAGAGGCATAAAATCCGTCCGACTTGAAGTATTTCTCGTTTCTATCGGACAGAATCTCTATAAATTCCACAACAAAAAGAAGAGAAAAAACATAGCCGCATAAATCGATAGATAAACACGTTTATGGGGGTAAGGGGGAGTTATCCCCTTTTTTAAAGAAATCTGATTAAAAAACACCCAAAAGAAAAAGCCGTGTGAGAAAACTTTCATTTTTTCACACGGCCTTTTCTTTATTCTGTCTTATCGATCGTAGATGCTTGCATTGCCGGATGCATCGCCCATAATGCTCAGGATTCTAGTAAATCCATTGTCCTGAATGTTTAAGGTTTCCGGTAAAGCGTCTGCCTGGTCGAAGCCAAGACTAGCAAGTTCATTCATAATCGGCTCTAATTCGATATCGCCTACTACGTTAGGCTGCGTGCCCAATACCAGTTCAACTTCGCCATCCTTTAAGTTGAATACACTTAACTCAGCAAAGACGAACTCATCACCACTATCGTAAACCATGGTTCTATTCCAGTTCACTACCAGATAATAACCGGTACCACTTGCGTTCTGCTTGGTACTTACAGAATAGCTGTAATTCTTCTGTCCTAGTAAGCCCATCTCGAACTTGATATCCTTAATGCTAGGATTTTCGCCCTGGTCGTCAAAGTTATCGAAGTACTGAATCATGACATAGTCATAGTTATTCATATCAGGATTCTTAACAATCTTAGTCATAAGAAGTTCCTGCTGACCATCCATATCATAGTCATCAATGGAACCAGATACATAACCTTCTAAGTAGTCAACAAATCCACTTCCGCCAACCTGATAACCACCACCAAGCTGGATTCCACTCTCTGCTAAAAGAGCATCTCTCTTTCTCTCACATGCGGTCTGAGAATCTACAATCTGAGGTCCTTCCTCTACCACTTCCTCGGGTTCCTCTTCTTCGGTATCCTCGGTATTCTCTGCGGTCTCTGTGCTTTCAGTATCCTCGTCTTTACCGTTCTTAGGCGCATCTTTCTTTGCAGAAATCAACTTCCATGCTAATAATCCACCAGCAGCAAGAACTAATACGATAAGAACAATCATCACAATGGTAAGAATCTTCTTTTTCTTCTTTTCTGCTTCTAACTGTCTATCAATCTCAGCAAGTGCCGCTTTGCTTCCAGTAGGAGCCGGCGCGGGTGCAGGAGGAGTAGGTATAGGAGGAATCACAGGATCCGCTTTCTTCACCGGAGGTACTGGTAACACAGAAGGCGTAGCATCCTTTCCCGTCGGTATCATCGCAACGGTCTTTCCATCATCTTCCTTATTCGTTCCGCCCATCATAGAAACGGTCTTATTATCATCTTTATTTTCAGACTTATTTGCATCCAACAGACTGACGGTCACATTCTTATCCTTTGAAGAAGCGTCCCCAGGAGCCATCATGCTGACAGTCTTATTCTCATCATTTTGAGGTGCTAACCCACCACTAAACTTAGCGTCTTCCTTTTTAGGTGCACCAAATACTGCAACGGTCTCATCGTCATCAGACTTTTTATTCTCCTCAGCCTTAGGAGATACAGACATAGCAACCGTCTTTCCAACTTCCGGTGCTGCGGGCGCAGGTGCAGGTGCTGGCATTGGTGCTGGAGCGGGTGCAGGTGCTGGAGCAGGCATTGGCGCTGGAGCGGGTGCAGGAGTAACAGGCGCACTCGGCATATTATTCTTGGGTGCATTAAACACTGCAACGGTCTTTCCAGTATCCATCGCATTCGGCATCATACCGCCATTATTTGCGGGCTGATTCATATTCCCCATCATACCGTTATTCATAGGCTGGTTCATATTTCCCATCATGCCGTTATTCATGGGCTGGTTCATATTTCCCATCATGCCATTATTCATGGGCTGGTTCATATTTCCCATCATGCCGTTATTCATAGGCTGGTTTTGCATCCCCTGTGGCTGCATAGCAGGCATACTGCTACCCATTCTGTTTCCACAGTTCTTACAAAACATTGCGTTATCTGCTACCTGACTACCACAATTTCTACAGAACATTATCCTTCTCTCCTATTGCTGGAAATAATTTGTATAACCTTATATATTTTAGCCTAATATAAGGGGCTTTTCAAGGATTCTTTATAGTCCCAAGGCTGTCATAACAAGCCGTTCTCCATCACAGGGAACGATTTGAATCGGGATGCCCAGTTTTTCAGAAAGCTCCGTTACCGTCATATCATCAAGGAATACTTCTTCACCACTACGGAGCATATTTTCTGAAATAATTAATACATCTCCCAAATCTTTTCCGTTTAATTGATTATACAAATCGCCGCCTGTTAATAACCCCGTCACGGTAATATTATGACCATAAAAGTCGTTTAATATCTTATATAATCTTGCCGACATCTCCGGGAACGCACTATGCAGTTCTTCCAGTATTGTCTGAATGGTTGCGTAAGAATGGGTTCCTGTTACAAAAGTAACTTGTCTTCCCGTTGGCTGAATACCTGCTTTCTTTGCCATGAAAATGGCTTCTCTTCCCTGCGTAAGCAGAAGGCGCATCATCCCAACTCCATTGGCAAGCTGGAGATATCCATCATATCGCTCCTCCTCCGGGAAATCTCTCTCTGCCAGAATATACCATTCATCTGAGGCATGCACAAAATGATTGTACCCTTTTTCTAACGCCTTCTTCTGATACGTTTCAATAATATCAATGACTTCCGCGGCTGTCTCTTTGGTATAGCTTTCTAGCGGATACAATCCCTCACGGTACTTTGTGAGTCCGACAGGTACCACCGATACACTCTGTAATACCGGGGCATAACTAAGCAATTTTTCCAGAGAATATTCCAGTTCTTTTCCATCGTTAATTCCCGGGCAGGATACAATCTGTCCATTCATTGTGATGCCAGCTTCATATAAACGATCGACCTTCTTTAAGGCATCGCCCGCAAAACGATTGTTGAGCATCTTACAGCGAAGTTCAGGATTCATGGTATGAAACGAAATATTGATTGGTTCCATGTGATAATGAATCATTCGCTCCAAATCATGATCTGACATATTGGTCAATGTAACATAATTTCCCTGTAAAAATGACAATCTGGAATCATCATCTTTAAAATAGAGCGTTTCACGCATCCCCTTGGGGTTTTGGTCAATAAAGCAAAAGATACACTTATTATGGCAGGAACGATAGTCATCCATCAGACCATTTTCAAATTCGATTCCCAAATCTTCATTCTCGTCTTTTTCGATTTCCAGTTCCCACTCTTCTCCATCCTGCTTTTTTACAAGAACAAGAATTTCTTCCTCCATGCAGTAATACTGGTAATCAAAAATATCCTCGATTTCTTGCCCATTGATAGATAGGATTTCATCACCTGCTTCAATCTCCATCTCTTCGGCAATACTTCCAGGCATTACACGTTTTACAATATGTGCACTTTTGTTATTTCGTTTTGTTCCTTCCATAACCCGTCCGAGTTCTTAACTATTATAAGTTTCTTCACCTATTTTCATAAAAAAAACACTCCGCCAGTTAACCTGGCGGAATGCTGTTTCTCTGTTTTTAAAGAATTTCAGACTGTAAGAGACACTGCTCAATAAACCAGCTAACAGTGGCCTCATCATAACCTACAAGTTCCAAACAATATCCTCTATCGGAAACATTCCAGAAGTAAATATAAACATTACCGTAAGAGGGATCCTCATAAATCCCTGAGCAATATTCAATTACCTGACTCTGGGTATTATAAGAACCGGTATAATAATGCACGCCTTCATAACCAGTTAAGTAACTTTCCTCACCAAGATATACATTACCAAGGCAGGTTCTATAAAGAATTGCCTGGCTTGTACTCTGTGCAATATTGATGTCCGCTATCTGGTTGTTTACGAGAGAATAGGTTACATCCCCGTAAAATGCATTGCCGTACTCATCCTGCTCAATATCCATGGGATAATAGCCAAATGCATTAGCAAGGTCATTGTAGGTTGCGTATACAACAGTAGGATCATTAGAAATCGGTGCATTTTCTACAACCGTAGCCGTCGAATTGTCAACATAAACCACCTGAGGCTGCTTCTTTCCGCATGCCATAAGGCTTACAACTGCCATCACACATAAGCTGCCAAGTAGTAATTTCTTCTTCATCTTTCACTCCTCTTTCTATCACGCACCGTTATACTGTCTGCTACATTCCTTATTTTACAACGTATTTCATAAAGGATTTCTTTCCGCGCTTCACAACGAGACCTTCGCTTAACGCATCCTTTGTATAGGTCTTTGCAATATCTGTAACCTTTTCATCATTTACAGAAACGCCGCCCTGTTCCACATTACGTCTTGCATCACTTCTGCTGGTTGCCTGACCACCCTTAACGAGAAGCGACATAATGTTCATCACACCGCCTTCTTCCAAATCTGCCTCAGAAAGCTCTGTCGTCGGAATATCTGCCAGGTTACCGCCGCCGCCAAATAGTGCTTTCGATGCTTCTCTTGCTTTCTCTGCTTCCTCTTTACCATGTACAAGGCTGGTAAGTTCATAAGCAAGAATATCTTTTGCTTCATTAAGCTGTGCGCCTTCCCAGGTATCCATAGAACGAATCTCTTCCATAGGCAGGAAGGTTAACATCTTGATGCACTTCATAACATCCGCATCGGCAACATTTCTCCAATACTGATAGAACTCATAGGGGCTTGTCTTTTCAGGATCTAACCAAACCGCACCCTTCTCGGTCTTACCCATCTTCTTACCTTCTGAATTCAAAAGTAAGGTAATGGTCATTGCATGCGCATCTTTTCCAAGCTTACGACGAATCAATTCCGTACCGCCAAGCATATTGGACCACTGGTCATCACCACCGAACTGCATATTGCAGCCGTACTCCTGGAACAACTTATAGAAATCGTAGCTCTGCATGATCATATAGTTGAACTCTAAGAAGGAAAGTCCCTTTTCCATACGCTGCTTATAGCACTCTGCACGAAGCATATTATTAACAGAAAAGCATGCACCAACCTCACGAAGAAGTTCCACATAATTAAGGTCTAAAAGCCAATCTGCGTTGTTTACCATGAGTGCTTTGCCATCAGAAAAATCAATAAAGCGGCTCATCTGCTTCTTAAAGCAATCGATATTATGCTGGATATCTTCTTTGGTAAGCATCTTACGCATATCACTCTTACCCGAAGGATCTCCAATCATACCCGTTCCACCGCCTAATAAAGCGATGGGCTTATTTCCTGCCATCTGTAATCTCTTCATAAGGCAAAGGGCCATAAAATGTCCTACATGTAGGCTGTCAGCAGTGGGATCAAATCCGATGTAGAAAGTTGCCTTTCCTTCATTGATCATATCTCTAATTTCAGCTTCATTGGTAAGCTGGGCAAGTAAGCCTCTTTCTTTTAATTCTTCAAATAATGTCATGAATCTAAACCTCTTGTTCTTATTGTATTTTACTGTGGAATCTTCATTCCGCAATGCTCACAAAATGCTGTACCAGGACGAAGTGGCTTTCCACATCCCATACAAAAAGCATTAACTCTTGGAGCGGATGCTGCCGGTGTTACAGCGGGTGCTGTTTTCACAGGCTGCGGTGTCGGATTAATGACCGGCTGCATAGGCGCTACTGGTGCCACAGGAATTACTGCGGGCTGCGGCGCAGCTACTGACTGAACAGGTGCTACCGGCTGAACAGGTGCTACTGGCTGAACAGGTGCTACCGGCTGAACGGGTGCTACTGGCTGAACAGGCGCTGCTGGCTGGACAGGCGCTACCGGCTGAACAGGTGCTACTGGCTGAACAGGCGCTACTGACTGAGCGGGTGCTACCGGCTGAACTGGCGTAACTACGGGTTCAACTTTCTTCTCCTCTGCAACAGGTTCTACCTTGGGTGCAAACTTATTATCTGCACCTGCTGCCACTGGCGATTCTACGGCAGTAGTCTTTCCAACGCTACCCATACCAGGCTTAACCGCAGGCGAACCAGAGAAGGTGGGCTGATTTGCCAGGTTACCACTCTTTACAGGAGTAAAGGTGGGAACCACCGGTTCATCATCCTGCTTATCCTTCTTTGCCATCGGCTGAGGGGTTGTTACATCCTTTGATGCTCCCTTATCTTTTGGACCGCTTGGATCCTTAGGTCCCTTGTTCTTCTTTACTGCAAGAATAAATAATACAGCAAGTGCAGCTGTGCCAAGGAAGAATACACCAGCAACAATACCCAGAACAAGACCTGCCGTTGTTCCAAAAACAGTCTTCATCTGCTCACCGAAAGTTAATTTTACAGGTTCTGTAGTTTCTTCTTCTGTTTCTTCCTCTTCTCCTACACTCTGACCACAGGTAGGACAAGTACCATCTGCAAAAATATCTTCCTCTTCTTCAATTACTTCCTCAACTTCTTCGGGTTCAGGTGCTTCCTCTAAACCAACACAGATAAGAATATTCTGTGCATATGCCTCACAATCAATTTCAGAAATAGGATCCTTTAATCCAACCTTGGTTACGGTCTCTCTAAAATCATCATCATAACCGGCTGCAACAAGGTCTAAATAAATATCAATCGCGGCTTCTCTGTCTTTCAGAATCTCTGCACGAAGTTCCTCAACGGCTGCCCGCGATACAGAATAGCTAATGTAGTATAAAGGCGACTGGAAGGTATGATGAATCTCAATCCATTCGGTAGATTCCCCTGCTGGCATTACACCATACATATCCCCCAAATAATAAGAGTCCATATTCGTAAGGTCTTCATACTCTTCACATACATCGTGATAAATTTCATTTACCTTGGACAGCGTTACCTCGCTGTCATCCAGAGAATATACTGCGTACTGAAAAGCATCTTCCTTACATCCCTGAATCATTATATAAACAGCATTTAACGCATCGTACAGACGAACAACTTCTGCATTCTCCCCGAAGATATCTTCTGCATATTCATCGAACAGAAGCTCCATACCCTGCGAATGGATTTCCGCAATGTCTAAATTTGTTCCACCATAATACCATTCATCTTCTGAGGCATAGTAAGCCTTGTTATAATGACCAAACTCGTGAATCAGGGTACCCATATCGGAAATGCTTCCATCCGCACAGTTAAACAGGAAAGGGGTGTTGTAGTACTGGATGGCTATCGTATATCCGCCAGGAGACTTGTTATCATCGATGGAAATATCATACATTTTATGATCTACCATATAGTTGAACGATAACAGAAAATCCTCTGAAATATCTCCAAGATGTGCTTCTAATGCATCTAAGCAGTCCTGTTCGCTCATTTCCTGTTCAAATGCTTCCTGGAATGCATCATAATTCTCTTCTAAAAGGTATTCACGAATTCTCTGGTAAACAGGAATCATGTACGCTTTAACATTATCGCGGTAAGCGTCTAATTCTGCCGGTGTATAATCTCTGTCATATCGCTTCTCATAGCAATAATCTGCATAATTATCATATCCCTTTAACACGGCAATCTGATTTCTGACATGAACCAAATCTACATAGAGATTACCAAGGGCTTCGTTACGCTTTGTCATAACATCACCAACGCCGGCAATGTATTCGTTAATATCGATTATCCCCGCCGCATAAGCTTCTTCCAGTTCATCCTTGTTATAATCCACACCACTTATTTTGGTTGTGTATTCGGCATTATATAGTTCATCATACTTTAAGACAAGGTCTGTCTCCTGCTTACTGAGTTCCTTCTCCTCATCTGTCATGATTTCATAATCAAGAATATCCTGCCATTCATCGTCATCATCAATACGATTGTGGAGTACATCCTCATAATCAGATAGAGCAATCAGCTGATAATTAATCATAAGCTTATCGCCAACGTTCGTAGTGAGTTCATCAAACTTCTTGATATCCTCATCGTAGGTCTCATTATCAACGTACAGAGAATCATATACATCGCAAAGGGTATAATATCCCATTACTTCATTCCAGTAGTCTTCCATACCTACAATAACAGCCAGCACTTCATCTTCCATGTCATCCTCTTCAAGAATATCAGGAAGGTCCGCTACGATAGCATCAAACTCTGCTTCTGACATAACCTTATAGGTCAACTCATCAAAATTAAGGTCCGTGTGGTCTACATGGTCCACAAGCTTTCCATTCACAGCAGCCGAAGCAAAGATTGCCGGCATTGTAATTGCAGTAGCAAGGCCAAGTGCCACTCCTCCAAGCAATTGTTTTCTTAACTTATTCTTCATAATCTCCCTCGCTGGACTCTCGTCCTTTTTATTATTTATGACACATTCACATAAATTACGCTTCAATGCACTGCGCCTGCACAGCAGTCAGTGCAACTACGCCCACGATATCTTCCCAAGAGCAGCCTCTGGACAAATCATTTACAGGCCTTGCAATACCCTGCAGCATGGGGCCATATGCATCAGCCTTTGCAAGTCGCTCTACAAGCTTGTAGGCAATATTGCCACAGTCTAAGTTTGGAAATACTAGGACGTTGGCTTTTCCTGCTACCTCACTATCGGGTGCCTTTGTCTTGGCAACCTTAGGAACAATGGCTGCATCTGTCTGTAACTCGCCATCTAGGCAAAGATCAGGATACTGCTCCTTCGCAATACGGGTTGCTTCAATCACCTTATCTACCAAAGGATGCTTTGCACTTCCCTTTGTAGAATGGGATAGTAACGCAATAATCGGTTGACCACCTACTAAATCGCGATAACTCTTTGCGGATGAATCTGCAATTGCAGCCAACTCCTCAGGGTTCGGATCCTGGTTTAATCCACAGTCGGAAAATAGGAAAGTGCCATTCTCACCATATTCGCAGTTTGGTACATCGATAACGAAAAATCCACTTACAAGCTTCGTTCCGGGTGCCGTACGCAAAATCTGCAAAGAAGGACGAAGTACATCCGCTGTCGCATGGCAACAGCCTGCTACCATACCGTCTGCATCACCAGCTTTTACCATCACAACCCCAAAGGTGAGATAATCGCTAAGCAGGGTTGCTCTTGCCTTCTCTGGCGTCATGCCCTTACTCTTTCTGGTTTCATACAAGAGCTCGATATATTCATCCAATTTGTCCGTTGTTTCCGGATCGATAACCTTCACTCTGTCCAAGTCGATTTCCAGCCATCCTGCACCATCACGAATCTTTTCTTCGTGACCTACCATAATGACATTGGCAATTCCCTCTTCAATAATGTGGGCTGCGGCAATCAATGTTCTTTTGTCCGTTGTTTCCGGTAAAACAATGGTTTTCTTATCAGCTCTGGCTTTATCTTTGATGATATCAATATAAGACATAACAGTCTCCTTTCATAACCCCTGTGCACCATTTTCGGATACACGCACTCACAGTTCATTATAGTCTTTTCCCCTTGATAATTCAAATAAAAAAGCACTTTGGAGATGCGCTCACATCTGCCAAAATGCTACTTAATTTTGCCCATTTTTCAAGGCCGTATTTGCCCGGTGTCCACCAATTTGATTATTTCGCTCTCTTGTGGTTCCTGCTTCATACATATTCATCCCTTTTAAGACAGCATTTTTCCCATATTTCCCCTGCACAGAAAGAATGGCTTCCTGCATTTTTCGGTCCTTTTCAAGGGCTTCCTCATCCATAAAGAAAGATAACTGGTGATACCCTTCTGGTTTCACATTATTACAGGATATAGTTACACGTCTTATAGGCAGCACCGGATCTGCAATTGCCTCATAAAGCGCGGATACTTCCGGACGCCATAAAACATCAGCACTGGTCGGCGTATCTAAGGATGCAGTTCCACTGTCTCCTCCGCCACCCACTTCGCTGCTATAACCAAGCCAAAGGGTAATGGACTCGCAAGCCACTTTCTCCCTAACCATCTCTAAACACAATAATTCCATCATTTCTTTCACGATGAGGTTACACTCGCTGTGACTATAATCTCTGGGAAGTACCTGCCCTCTGGATAAAGAATGTGTCTTCGCCTTCACATGTTTGATATCTGCAATCGTTACAGGTTCTCTTCCCCAGGCATGATCAATGATTAACTCGGCTTCGCTGCCAAATGCGCGATAAAGAACATCTTCCGGTGCCTTCGCAATATCTCGCTGCGTAAACAAACCGAGCCTGGCCAGTCTTCTGGCAATTCCTGGCCCAATTCGCCAGAAATCCGTTAGAGGTTTGTGATCCCAAAGGGTTTCCTTATAGCGTTCCTCATCCAAAATCCCCATAAAATCTGCGGCATGCTTTGCCGAGATATCTAACGCAATCTTTGTAAGATATAAATTGGTTCCAATTCCACAGGTTGCCGTTAGTCCCAGCGTTTGATAGATATCATCTAATATCGTCTGCGCCAGTTCTTTCGCACTTTTGTGAAAAAAGGGCAAATATTTCGTTACATCCAAAAAACACTCATCGATGGAGTAAGGGTGAATATCCTCTTTATTTACGTATTTCAGATAAATCCCGTAAATCTTCGCAGAATACTCAATATATTTCTGCATCCTTGGAGGTGCCATAATATACTCCACACTGGCTGGAATTTCAAAAACACGGCATCTGTTCTTAATTCCAAGCCGCTTCATAGACGGGGTAATAGCAAGACAAATGGTCTTCTCGCTGCGCTCCGGGTCTGCCACCACAAGATTGGTCTTCATGGGATCCAGGCCCCGCTCCACACACTCTACTGATGCAAAAAATGATTTTAAATCAATGCATAAATAGGAGTTCTCCATGCTGCCTTCTATTCTTCCTCGTCCGTCGTTGCTTTTAAAAACTGCATGGTATTGACCACACTATTATTTTTGTTAATTCTGGTTTCTTTAGTAAAGATAAGCATTTCCCCATCAAAGGTAAATGACCAGGTTTCTGCATCCATATCAGACTGCAAGCTGCCTTCCATTCCCTTGTCACTTTCCTGTAATTCAAAAGCTGTATGATAGGCTGTAATCTCTTCGTCATAGGATAAATAACAAAAATCTGCGGTATTATCCTCATAAAAAACAAGAGAAGCCGTTACCCCGCCATTCATGTCATAATGTGTGGTTACCACACCGTCATTAATCTCGGCTGAAACCATTAGAAATGTTCCCAAGAGTTCCTCTGGCTGCACAGATACTGTTTCCACCTCATCAACATCGTTTTCTTCGGTTTCTTCTGGAACTACCTCGTTATCCTTCTCTTCTTCTGTCTCTGCAGGTTCTTCCGCATCACTCGCTGCCGATTTATCTTTCTCCTCTGTTTCTTCCATCTCAACAACTTCTGTTACTTCCTCTAACACAGGCGTATCCGTTGTTTCTGTCTTTTCCGCGGCAGTCTCATTTTCTGCCGCAAAGGGACTTGCGCACCCCATCATACAAACCAGTACCACGCCAAGGGTACCCAGCATTAATTTCTTCCTGAACATATTCGTCCTCCTTCAAAACATCTCTTTCATCATAGCACAGTTTGATTTGCTTTTGCATGAATTGTAAAATGATACTAATAAACAGCTTGAGGTTCCCAAATGGCAAAAGAACAATCCCACCTTCCTGGCGTTTTTACAGCCAAAAAGAAGGACGGCACAATCTATTATAGAGCTTCGCTTACTTTCAAAAGACGACACATCAGTCTGGGAAGTTTTTCCTGTGCAGATGATGCATCCCGCGCTTATAAGGAGGGGGCAACGCTTCTATCTACTGCCACTACCATACTGGAATATACAAGTAATGCTTCCCTTTCTTTTGAAAAATGGGTTATCCTCATCAATTTTCGGGATAATGGTTTTTATTTTGCGACACCAATCTATGCCAGACCTAAGATGTTCTACTACTATCTCTCACCATCTGAGATTCTAAAATTCGATAGTGATGAATTATTCTATTACGCCTCTCATAAAATTAGTCGTCGCGGCGGTCACCTGTATTTGGCTGACTACGGCAGCCAGATTACCCTCCCATCCCGCTATGGAATAAAGCCCTATGCTGTTCTCGGAAAAGATTATCGTTTTCGTAACGGGGACACTTATGATTTTCGAAGCGGAAATGTCGAAATCCTTTCCGCTTATCATGGCGTCACCGCTTATGTAAAGAATGGCGTCAACCTCTACATAGCCAAAATCCATGTCAGGGGTGATTATAAAATCGGTGCTTTTCATACAATGGAAGAAGCCGCCATTGCTTATAACAAAGCCGTAGACACGCTGAAAGCAAATGGATGTAAAAAGGCGTATCCCACCAATTACATTGATGATATACGCCCAAGTGAATACGCAAATATCTACGCGGCGGTACAACTGCCTGCTTCTATTCAATTGCTGACCTTTTAACTATTTCTTTGAATAATCCACGAAACATATATTGATATTGGCTGGCCCCGCAATTCCCGGGACATGTCCTGTTGTCGTATAGCGCCACATAATAAACTGGTATGGATAATCCGGTAAGTTGCCGTTCTGCGAAAGCCACATATCCGTTCCCGAAAAAGATCCTAGACTATACTTCTTAATCAGCCATTCTTTCGTTCCATATAACACCGTCGAATAACCACACTCTTTTATAGTATCCATGAATGCCTGTGAGATTAACGTACGAGTCATTTTATTAAGACTGTCACTTCTGGACTCCTGTCGGCTAACTGCTTCTGTGTAATACGCAACAGGGTACTTCACTTCATAGGGAACCAGATTTTCCGATACAAAGTGTGCCTCCTCTATTGCTTCTTCCTGGGTAATGGCCGTAGAGAAGAAGTAGACACCAACATCAAGTCCCGCTTCTGTGGCTCTTTTTATATTGTCCGCAAAATATTCATCCAGATATAATTCTCCAGATGCATATCCTCTGCCCCCCAGTGCAATCATTACAAAATCAATGCCAGACTTTTTTATCTCATAAAAATCCACATAATCCTGGCTCTTACTAATATCTACGCCAATGGTGGATATTTTCCCGTTGTTCTCATAATAACTTAGGTAACCATTCTTTAGTACAAAGCCAGCATTATTATAATCATTCTTTTTTAAATATGGATTGATTTCCACCCACTCCTCACTACCATCTGCATAGGTTAGGAGCGTATGTTTTCCATCCGTAGCAGGATCTTCCTCTTCTGTCTCCGTCGTCTCCGCTTCGTCCTTGTCGTCCTTTTCTTCCTCTTTCGTATCCTGCTCTGGTTTCTCCGGGGTATCCCAAATATCCAGATCCTCGGCTCTTAGTGTACTTCCGCTTATTAATTCATCCACACTCTTTTCGAGAGCGGCCTGTTCAAGTGCCGCCTTTTCTGCTTCTGTCATCTCCTGAGAGCTTACGGAAGACACGGGCTGTTTTTTTCCATTTTTACCATTGGCAGCTACTACCAAAATCAGAATTGCTACTACAGCAAAAACAGAGACAATCCCTGCAGTCTTTACATTGCCTGCCGGCATATCTGCACTTCGTTTATTTTTATAAGATTTTCGATCTTCAAAGTCATCGAAATCATCATCTAAACGCATATCTTTTCCTTCTTCACTTTATAGGACTTACTGCCCTATTATACCATACGTCTGCTCTTTTGCCTTTTTTACTATTTTGTTCTATTATCATTTTATGAAAAAACTATTCTACTCTTTCACCCTGCTGTTTATCCTGTTTCAGTTGGGTGGCTGTCAGAAAAAAACAGAACCAGTATCTGTCAGCGGCTTTTATTTTGATACCTTTATCGTAACAACCATATATAGTCCCTGCGAGGAAAGCGTACAGGAAGGGCTCCTTTCTCTATGCGAGAAATACGAAGCCATGCTCTCCGCCGAGAAAGAAGGGAGCGATATCTGGCGGATAAACCATAGCAATGGAAATCCAGTAGAGGTTTCGCCCGAAACCATCTATCTCCTGGAACGAGGTTTATACTATAGCGCACTGACAAACGGCACATTCGATATCACGATAAGACCGGTTTCTTCCCTTTGGGATTTTCACAGCGATGCGCCCGCTCTTCCGGACGACACAAAACTGGCCGATGCGATGAAGCATGTGCATTATGACGCCGTTCTTTTACAGAATAACATGGTAACCCTCACGGACCCTGATGCTTCTATTGACCTCGGTGCCCTAGCCAAAGGCTATATTGCTGAGAAAATAAAAGAATATCTTCTTTCTCAAAATGTGGATGCTGCGCTAATCAATCTAGGTGGCAATCTCTGTGCCTTTGGAACCAAACAGGATGGCTCACGCTATACCCTGGGTATCGAAAAACCCTTTTCCAGTGAGATTGCCTGTACCCTTAAAACCACAGATACCAATCTTGTCACCAGCGGAATTTATGAGCGTTGTTTCACCGTAAATGGCATTCTCTACCATCACCTTTTAGACGGAAACACTGGCTTTCCTGTTAACAATAATCTTTACAGTGTCAGTATCATGGGACCTGACGGAACAGAATGCGATCTTCTGTCGACGGTCTGCTTTCTTCTAGGGGAAGAAGAAGGTACTTCGCTGTTAGAATCCATGGACGGCTATGAAGGCTACTTTATAAAATCAGATTATTCCATATCAATGACCTCTGGTTTTGGAAAATAAACTCCACAAAAAAAGCACCTTACTGGTGCTTTTTTGCTTAATGATTCTGGATACACTTTTTCGGACATTTCTCCTGACACGCACCACAACCAGTACATTTTTCATAATCAATCTTAGCCAGGAAATTCTCCACATGCACGGCATCGTGCTCACAGTTCTTATTGCATAATCCACAGCCAATACAGCCGCCACTGCATGCCTTCATCACAACCGGTCCTTTATCATTCGAAGCACAGGCAACTACCTTCTCCGCTTCGTAGGGAATGAGTTCAATCAGATGATTCGGACATACTGCCACGCACTTTCCACAAGCTTTACATGCGTCTTTATCAACATAGGCAATTCCTTTTACAATATGAATCGCATCAAATGGACATACCTTTACACAGCTTCCATAGCCCATACATCCATAATTACATTTCTTGGGCCCCTTTCCCGGTACTAAAGCTGCCATACGACAATCCTGTACACCGGAATACTCATACTCTGTTTCCGCCTTGGTGCAGTCTCCGTTACATTTCACATAGGCAACCATACGGGTAGAGCTGTCAGCCTCAACACCCATGATTTCTGCAACCTTTGCCCCTACGGCATCACCCCCTACAGGACACGCATTCACGGGAGCCTCTCCCTTTGCTATCGATGCTGCAAGTGCAGAACAGCCTGCATAACCACATCCACCACAGTTGTTGCCAGGAAGCACCTGTAATACGGCTTCTTCTTTGGGATCGGTCTCAACTTTTAACTTTAACGCGGCTGTGCCAAGGAACAGACCTATCACAAGGCCAAGAACACCTATCACAATAACCGCTGTTATGATTGCTGTTGCATTCATAATTAACTCTCCATAAAATCCGAATTCACACTATACTACAGAAGACCAGAGAAACCACAAAATGCAATGGCCATCAGTCCTGCTGTAACCAGAGTAATAGGCATACCCTGAAATGCCTTTGGTACATCATTTCTAGCAGTCTTCTCACGGATACCTGCTAAAATGCAAATTGAAATTGCAAAACCACCGGCGGTTGCAAATCCATTCACAACTGCAAAAAGAATATTGTATTCTCTCTGTACATTGGTAAGTGCGGTTCCAAGAACGGCACAGTTGGTAGTAATCAAGGGAAGGAACACACCCAGAGAAGCATACAGGGCCGGAACCTTCTTTTTAAGAAACATCTCTACAAACTGAACAAGTGCCGCAATAACCAGAATAAACACAATGGTCTTTAAATATCCCAGTCCCAGTTTCTCTAACAGATACGTATAAATCGTAGAGGATACAAGGCTTGCCAGGGTAATAACGAAGATTACTGCAAGGCCCATTCCAGACGCAGTCTTTAACTGCTTGGATACACCAAGGAACGGGCAAAGGCCATAGAACTGACTCAGTACTACGTTACTAACCAGTGCAGAGCCAAGGGCTAAAAGTAGTAGTTCTTTCATCATACTTCCTCGCCTCCTTCCTGCTTCTCATCCTTCTTTACTTCATCAAGTTCAACTTTTTCTAAATCATCCTGCGCCTTCTTTTTCTTACCAGCCTTCTTGTCCTTTAATCCTACTGGCAAATCGCTACCCTTAGGATCATAGAACTGACAAGCAGAGTCAGAACAGTTCAGACAGTCATGACCACAACCCACGAAAGGCTTCACCTCTTCGCCACGCTGTCTCTTCTTCTCTTTGTTGTGGTTCAGAATGGCTACTAACGTTGCAAGAACGAAGAATGCACCGGGCGCCATAACAAAGATTGCAATGGGACTCTGCTTTTCCAGGAACTGGATAAACCCATCTGGCATATGTATCTTTTCTGCTAATTCAACAAAAGTAAATCCAAATGCTTTGTGCGCACCAATCATTTCGCGAACAAGGCCTATCATGGTTAATGCAACGGAAAAACCAAGGCCCATTCCAAGTCCATCAAAAGCGGAAAGGATGACATTATTCTTTGATGCAAAAGCCTCCGCACGTCCCAAAATAATACAGTTTACTACGATGAGTGGAATGAACATTCCAAGTGCATCATTTAAGGACGGTAGGTATGCTTCCAAAAACTGTCCAACGATGGTTACGAAAGAAGCAATAATTACGATGAAGGCAGGAATTCTAACCTTATCTGGAATCACTTTTCGCAGAGCGGAAATTAAGATGTTGCTTAATGTCAGTACCACAGTTGTAGTAAGTCCCATTCCCAGTCCATTGATTGCAGAACTGGTAACTGCCAGAGTCGGACACATACCAAGCATTAGTACAAAGGTAGGATTCTCTTTGATAAGTCCATTGATAAATACTTTTCCTAGGGTCAGCTTATTGGTGTCTTTTCTACTCATTTGCTGCACCTCCATTCTCTAAAAGTAAGTCAAAGTAAGCAAGTCCTGCATTAACACCATTCACATACGCATTGGTAGAAATGGTAGCGGAACTAATCGCATCTACTTCGGAATCATTTAAACTGCCGGTCTTTGTATAAGAGAACACATCAACCTGTTTGCCAGCAAACTGTGGTGCCAGAACCTTCTCTGCTTCCAGACCAAGACCAACGGTTTCGGATGTCTCCAAAATAGAAATACCATTCAAAACTTTATCCAGGGTAATTCCCATCGAAAAGACAACATTGCCGCCATAACCTTCATTGTTACTTACGGTAATGACATATCCCATTAAAGTTCCCGCTGCATCCTGCACCGTATATACTTCTTTAACGCTATTGTTATTTCCATAGGTTTCCTGCCAGTCTGCAATACCTTTCGCATCTTCTGCAAGATTATCGATTAATGAAAAGGTATATCCTTCTCCCGGGAAAACACTGCGACAGGCTTCTTCCTTTGCAGCTGCCTGCTGGGCTGCAATTGGCTCCTTAGTTACCTCGTTGACTACGGCAAGTAATACGCCTGCAATGGCTGTTATTAAGAAAAGAATGACGGCATCTCTTATAATATTCTTCATGATTTGCCTCCCTTCTTTCCCTTAACGGGTTTTTCATAACCAAAAGGCTTCGGCATTGTAATCTTCTCGATGAGAGGAACAATGAGGTTGCCTAAAATAATGGCATAGGAAACACCTTCTGCGGAGGGACCAAAGATACGGAAAATACCGGTCATAATACCAATAAATATTCCGTAAATAACCTGTCCTTTCTTTGTAACAGGTCTTGTAACATAGTCGGTAGCCATAAAGAACGCACCGAGCATAAGACCGCCACCTGCAAGATGACAGGATAAATAATAGGGGTCAAACCCATGTCCACCACACAAAATTACAAAAGCAGAAAAGGCCAGAATGTAGCTAGCAGTTACATAGAGGTCAATAACCCCTGCTAAAATCATGATGCAACCACCCAGAACGATGAAAAGCATACTGGTCTCACCGATGGTTCCACCGGTGTTACCCAAAACCATATCCTTTAAATTAACGGTCTCCCCATTTTTAAGTAAGGCAAGGGGCGTCGCAGTCGAAATACCATCGTAGGTAAAGTCTGTCATTAATTTCGGGAAAGAAATCAGAAGGAAGCATCTCGCACCAAGAGCGGGATTCATAAAGTTCTGCCCCAGTCCACCGAACAGCATCTTTACTACAACAATTGCGAAGAAGGCACCAATTATTCCAATCCATAATGGCGCTGCCACGGGAAGGTTCATCGCTAGTAGAAGCCCGGTAACCACCGCTGACATATCTCCAATACGAACCTTTTTCCCAGCAATCTTATCGAAAATAAACTCTGACAGTACCGCTGTTCCCACCGTAATCAAAATATGCCACAGGGCGCGCAGTCCAAAATGATGTACACCATAAACCGCAGCAGGTAAAAGGGAAATAACCACTGTCAGCATAATGTTAGATGTACTTGATTTCGCCCGAATATGGGGCGTTGAAGATACATGAATCATATTACTCTATCACCTTTATTATTTCTGTGCTCTCTTTCTTGCATTTGCAAGAGCTGTCTTACGCATGGTCTTTATGGATTGGGCAAGTTGTTTCTTTGCAGGGCATACATAACTGCAGGAACCACACTCAACACATTCCAGTCCATTCATTGCCAGGAAACTTTCTTCATCGAAGTTGTCTGATATATCTGCCAGGCGACTTGGTACCAGCCTGGAAGGGCAAACCTCTGTACATCTTCCGCAATTAATGCAGGGAGAAGGTTCGTTTGCTGACACTTCATCTTTTGTAAGGCACAGAAGCGCAGAAGAACTCTTCGCAACGGGAACCTCTATATCGAACATCGCAAAGCCCATCATGGGACCACCACTGATAATCTTCTCAGGCTCCGTCTTAAATCCACCCGCCGCTTCAAGCAGGGTACTGTATAACGTTCCTGTGCGCACTTTAAAATTCTGTGGATTCTTTACGGCATCCCCTGTAACCGTTACGATTCTTTCGTATAAAGGACGTCCCATATCTACTGCATTGTGAATGGCAATAACCGTATCCACGTTGTTTACAATACAGCCAGCATCTGCAGGAAGCTTTTTAGAATTAATCTTTCTTCCTGTCGTAGCATAAATCAGCTGTCTTTCTGAGCCTTGCGGATATTTCGTCTTAAGTGGTCTGACAAAAATATTATCAAACTTTCTTGCCTTTTCGCGCAAAATACGAATACAGTCTGGCTTATTATCTTCCACTGCAAGATAACCATTCGCACCAGGGAATAAGGAAAGCTCGATCGCGAGTCCTCTGATTAACTTCTCTGGCTCCTCAATCATCTTGCGATAATCACTGGTAAGATATGGCTCACATTCTGCACAGTTTACGATTACACAGTCTATGGCTGACGGATCCTTCGGGGACAGTTTAACATGGGTCGGGAAACCTGCGCCACCCATACCGATAATTCCAGCCTCTTTAACATACTCTATGATCTGTTCCCTCGTCATATTCTCCGAAACCGTCTGGTGCAGAGGAGGTGCTTCTTCATATTGGTTATCATTCTCAACCACAATACATGGCACCATATCTCCCACAGCATTACGATGCTGCTCAATTCCTTTTACGGTACCAGAAACGGAGGCATGAATGGGCACAGAAACAAAACCGCCAGCCTCTGCAATCTTCTCGCCTGCGAGCACTCTCTGTCCTTTTTCAACAATAGGCGTTGCTGGCGCGCCAATATGCTGACTCAAAGGATAATATAACAGCGGTCCTGGAAGCACTTCCTTAATCGGCTTATTCTTGGATAAATCTTTTCCATCATAAGGATGAATACCGCCGGCAAATGTAAATCTTGCCATAACTAACCTCTCTTATGTATTAATTGGTCTTCTCATAGAAGAAGGAATTGGTTCTGTTGTAACCAGCAGTTTTATAATCAACAATCTGCTCTGTGGAACCAATGAATAAGAAGCCTTTACTTACTAATGACTTATTGAACTTTACATATACATCATCTTTTGCTTCTTCCGTGAAGTAAATCAAAACATTGCGACAAACAATCATGTTATATCCGGAAGGATAATTGTTTGTCAGCAAATTGTGCTGTTTAAAAGTAACACGACTCTTGATTTCATCGCTGATTTTAAAGGAGGAACCTACCTGCGTGAAGTATTTTTTCTTTAAGTCAGCAGGAACACCTGCAATAGACTTGGCATTGTATAAGCCAAGCTTTGCCTTTGCAATAATTTCCAAATCGATATCCGTTGCATCAATGCGAATCTGATTTAAAGGAATATGTCTTGATAACGCCATAACAAGAGAATAAGGCTCATCACCTGTTGAACATGCAGCAGACCAGATTTTTAAATTCTTTCCAAATCGATTAATAAGTTCTGGAATAACGGTCTTGTCCATATAATCCCACTGCTCAGGGTTACGATAAAATTCAGAAACATTGATGGTCAAATAACTAACAAACTCATCGTAGGCTTCTTTGTCTTTTGCAATTAAGTCCACAAAGCCATCGTATCCATTTACCTTCTTCTTCGTGATAAGTGTGTCAATACGACGCTTCATCTGTTTTTCTTTGTACTGGGTTAAATCAATTCCTGTTAACTTAAAAATTTTAGCCATAAAGCCTTCATAATCCATAGCCATAATTTCACCTCTTTTTATAAAAAGTATTTCTTATATTTTACACCAGATTACTCTTTGTTTCCATTAAAAAATCCCCTACAATGTAGGGGATTTTACAAAGTTCACGGAATGAATTATGCTTCTTCGGTGGTCTCTTCAGCAGGCTCTTCCTCAGCAAGTAACTCACGAACGCTTAAGCTGATCTTGTGATTTTCAAAATCAACGTCCATAATCTTTGCTTCTACTTCATCGCCAACCTTAAGTACATCAGCAGGTTTCTCGATGTGTGCACGAGAAATCTGAGATACATGAAGAAGTGCATCAACACCATCTTCAAGAGAAACGAATGCACCGAAATCGGTCATACGAGCAACAGTACCCTTAACGATGTTGCCTACTGCATACTTGCTTTCAGCATCGGCCCAGGGATTTCTGTCATCAAACTTAACGGAAAGAGCAATCTTCTCGCCCTTGATTTCCTTAACGAATACCTTAACGGCATCACCCTTTCTGTAAAGGGAAGAAGGATTGTCGATACGGCCCCAGCTCATCTCAGAGATGTGAAGAAGTCCATCGATACCTCCGATATCTACGAAAGCACCAAATGCGGTAACGTTCTTAACAGTACCATCGATGATATCACCTTCCTGAATGGTTGCAAGAACTTCCTTACGCTTTTCAGCGCGCTTTGCAGAAAGAAGGCTGCGGCAGTCACCAATGTAACGACGCTTCTTAGGATTGTACTCGGTAAGAAGGAACTGAACTTCTGTACCAGCCATTCCTGCAAGTTCCTTAGTAGAACCATCAGTTGCAAGAGATGCAGGGATGAATACAGGAACTTCATCAACAACAACCTTGATACCACCCTTAACTACTTCGCTAACAGTAGCGGTAAGAACAGTCTGGTTATTGAATGCATCTTCCAGAATCTGGCTAACCTTCTCAACAACGACACGCTTGTGAGAAAGAACAACCTGTCCGTCACCATCATTCATCTTAAGAACCTTAACGGTTAAGGTGTCACCAGGCTTTACAGCAGATGTTAAATCGATAGTTGCGTCATTGCTGTATTCACGCTTGGTAACGATACCGTCGGATTTATATCCAATGCTTACAGCGATTTCATCAGCTGTAACTGCAATAACAGTACCATCGAGCACTTCTCCTGTATGAATATTTTTAAAAGAATCTTCCAGCATTTGTTCAAAAGTCATTTCGGACATATTTTTGAACCTCCTCTATAATATTATTCGGGGTGGAAGCCCCCGCTGTAATACCTACTGTCATGCTTGTCATACACGAAGAAGTTGGTTGAAGATCCCCCCCTTGCATCCTAAGCTCTTCCGCAGTCTGAACGAAATATGTATCTTCACAAACTTCCTTGCAAATTTCGTAGAGTTTTCGGCTGTTGGAACTCTTCAAATCACCTATTACAACCATCTTATCCACAGCAGAAGCAACACGTTTTGCTTCCTCCTGTCTTTTTCTGGTTGCGTCACAGATAGTATTCACAACGGTACTATAATACTCTTTTTTTTCCAAAATCGCAAGGATTTCTTGAAATTTATTTAGATTAAAGGTAGTTTGAGACACGATAAATATAGGTTTTTCTTTTTCAGGCACATACTGCATCGCATCCTGGACCGACGCAACCACTCTTGTAGCCGCATCACCATAGCTCTTAATGGCCACAACTTCGGGATGCACTGGATCCCCTACAATCACAACATTGTAGTCTTCTTTATGCTCTAAAACCAGGTTATGAATCCGCTTTACAAAGGGACATGTCATATCAATTAAAGTGGCGCCAGTCGCTTCTAACAGTGCCATGGTTTCCTTTGTAATCCCATGGGAACGGATAATAACCACATCCTCTGACGATAAGCGTTCTAATACGCTGTCCTCTCTAATCGTGGTTACACCTTTTCGTTCTAAGTCTTTTACCACCTCATCATTATGAATGATAGGACCATACGTATAAATCTTCTTGCCACTATCCGCTTCTTTATAAACTTCATCAACGGCACGCTTCACACCGAAGCAAAATCCTGCCGTCTTTGCTAAGATAACCTCTGCCATTTTTCTTACCAATTCTCTACATAAGCATCCGATAACGTAATGCCATTTGCGCCTAAGGGCACCTCGTGATCAAGTCCTACGAATTTACCACTTTGCTGCCAGAGCACCTCTTTCACAAAAGCATACTTCTCTTCATCCCAGGTGGTAAAGTCATCTAATACAAGCCCGCCCGTATCCCCGGAATTCGCATTAAAGCACCAGAAGGTGTAATTCAAATGATACGTCTTAATTAGGGTTCTGAGATGGGTCATCCAGGTAAGATTTGGCTCCCGCATAAAACCGCCCCATTCTCCGATAAGTAATGGTGCTGTCTCTGCCTCATAAATGTAAAACCAGTTATCCTTCCAGCATTCCTGCATCAAAGAATCATAATCATATCCATCATGGAACCAGGGCTGTTCAAATACCGTTGGGCCATAATCATGCGGAGAATACACAAGCTTATTATTAAACGTTCCAAGGTCAACTGGATAGTCCTTAACGCCTCTTAGATTGCCACCCCACCAGGAGAAATAATAATCCTTCTCGTCGGTAGAATGATAATCCCCATTGGCTACTATATCCATAGGATAGATTTCGGTTCCTTCCACAAGAATTAGAACATTGGGATGCACTACAAAAATAGCTGCTGCCGTCTTTGTTGCTATATAGGGCCAGTTATTGGAGGCAGTGGAGCCATTCCAAATGGCCTTTTCCTGTTCAAATGGTTTTCCGTGTGGTTCATTTTCCAAATCGAAGGCAACAATTGTATCATTATTTGCATAACGCTCTGCTACCCACACCCAGGCTTCTATGTACTTTTCTTCTGTAATGTCACCATTTACCCACAAATTAACATTATGCCCAGACGCATCTGTTTTTGCACAGTGCACGTCCAAAATCACTTTGAGTCCATTCTCTTCAAATAACCCCAGAACGTAATCGAAAATTTCGAGAGAATTCATACCAACCAAATAAGAGTTGGTAGCTTGGTTGAAATTTGCAGAAGGATACTCCCCATTCTTCCACTGTAAAAGCAGTTCCGAAGAAATAGGAATTCGTACGATATTAAATCCATGGTCCGCAATGGCCTTCACAGAATCATTTAAATCACTATTCCAAAGACCGTCAAAGATATTCGTTCCCGTATTGTAACCAAACCAGTTAACGCCCGTCAGCCATACCGGCTTGCCCTCTCTGTCAACAATCTGGTTGCCACTTGTGAAGAGCCAGTCCCCTTCCTTAGACTGCGTATCGCTACTCGTAAATTCTATGGGATCCCCTTCCTCTACGGGCACATTACCAGTCTCTTCTACATAGGAAGCCTGCGTTGTTTCTCCTGTCGCAGAATCTCCTGCGTAGGCAGCCGTTTCTGTTTCTCCCTGCACATTCTCGGTGACAATAAATTCCTTCCCCGTATCCGCTGCTGCATTATTCTTTTTAATGTTCACGAACCGTATAAAAAGTACAACCACAGCTACCAGTAGCAAACAGTCCGCTATCACGATTCCTGCAAAAATTTTCTTCTTATTCATGATTTCACTTTTCCAAATTATTGTTTGCTTTCTAGTTCAAACCTACCTGTAATTCCACAGGGGGAACTGCCGTTATGATAATCCCCACCTCTGCACTTCCACCTGCTGGGATTTCATAGTTATAATCCACAGGAGCAATTGCCAGACCTGTATCACTCACGCTAATCGTTCCATTCCATGATGTGTCCAGGGTGAAGTTCGTTCCAAAATCCAGCCAAACACTCCAACCGCTGATCGCTGCATCTCCTGCATTTGTAATCTTAATCGTATACTGGTAACTCTTCCCTGTGCCTGATTCCCAGCTGTTATCCAGCCGCACATCCACTTTAAGTGCCCCAGCTTCTACGAATATCGGTTGCTGACTTTCTGCTTCGCTGCTTTGCTGCGTACTGGCGACACTGTTATCCGGTATAACTGTAGTTTCCGTTATCTCGTTTTTCGTTTCCGAGGCAACGTTCTCCTGCTTTTTCGGTGTTATCACAAGAAGTAGCACGATAATACTTACTAAAAAAACACCTACAAGCGATGCAATCGCAATTTTTCCTGTACTATAATCCTTCATTCTGGTTCGGTTCCTCTTTTTCCAAAAGAAAACTTTCCTGCCTGCTATTTCGTTAAAGCAATAATAGCATCCTTCACTTCTTCAATACTCATATCGGAGGAATCTATAAGTGTTGCGTCCTCCGCCTGCTTTAAGGGTGCAAATTCTCTGGTCATATCTCTGTGGTCGCGGTCAATAATATCCGCTTCAATCTTCGCTAGATCAGGTTTCTCTCCCTTAGCCACCAGTTCATCAAATCTTCTCTTTGCCCGGCAGGCACTGGACGCTGTCAGATACACCTTTACATTCGCATCGGGAAGCACATAGGTTCCAATGTCTCTTCCGTCCATTACCACATCTTCCTTTGCTGCAAGCGCTCTTTGTAACTCTACAAGTTTTAACCTGACATCTTTGTTAACCGCGCATACGGAGGCCATATTTCCAACCTCTTCTGTACGAATTACACCATTTACGTTTTCCCCGTTTAATACAACAATCTGCTGTCCATCCTCATATTTTATTGTAATGTCGGCTTCCTTACTTTTGGCTGAAATCGCTTCGCTGTCCTCTTTGTTCACATTGTTTTGCAACATAAAGTACGCCATAGCACGATACATCGCACCGGTATCCACATAAATTGCACCTAGTTCCTTGGCAACCTGTTTTGCAATGGTGCTCTTTCCTGCACCAGCGGGTCCATCAATCGCAATATTTAAACGCATATCCTTCTCCTCTTCTTTCCTAAATATTATTCCATAGCTGCACTCTGTCCTGCCAAGCGGCCGGTAGACCACGCGATTTGCAGATTAAAGCCGCCCGTAAATGCATCAACATCTAACAGTTCGCCAGCTATATATAACCCTGAAACAATCTTAGATTCCATCGTAGATGGATTTACTTCTTTTACCTGAATTCCGCCCATAGTAATAATGGCTTCTTTAAAACTGCGGCATCCTGTGATGGTAAAGGTAAGCTGCTTTAATATATGTAGTAACCGACCACGTTCTTCTTTGGAAACCAGATTAATCTTTTTGTCTCCGTCCAGCTTTGCGCGATTAAGCACAACCTCATGCAGCTTACTGGGCAACAAACCTGGCAATATATTTTTAAGACTCTTATTCTGATTTTCCTTGAAATCTCGCAGTAGTCGTTCATCTAACTGTTTCTCAGTAAGCGCCGGCTTTAAATCAATGGAAAGCTTCGCTTCTTTTCCATAATACTTACTGTTTAATACAGAAGAAGCTGTCAAAATCAGAGGACCACTTACGCCAAAATGGGTAAAGAGCATCTCCCCAAATCCATCATAAATTTCTTTTCCATCTACGGTAATTTTCGCTTCCACATTTCGAAGAGACAGTCCCTGCATCGCTTTACAGTCCTCTTCTTCTATGGTCAGTGGAACAAGTCCCGGGCGTAAATCCTTCACGGTATGTCCGGCCTGTTTTAAGACGGTATGCCCTTTTCCATCAGAACCCGTCGAAGCGTAGCTAACGCCACCCGTCGCCATAATAACTGCATCTGCCAGAATATTCTCTCCGTCTGCTGTTATTACCCCAAGAACCTTACTGGTCTCTTTTTCCAGGAGCAGTTCTTCGACCTCGCATCCATATCGCATGTGAACCTTTCGCTTCTTTAATGCGCTCACTAGCGTCTGTATGATATCGGAGGAGTGGTCACTCACGGGGAATACACGTTCTCCCCGCTCTGTCTTTAAGTGACAGCCTTCATTTTCAAAAAAATCCATTACCTGAAACGCATCAAATCCATAAATACTACTCATTAGAAATTTTGGATTGCTGACTACACTATTAAAAAATTCACTGGTATCTCCTGCGTTGGTAACATTGCAACGCCCTTTTCCAGTGATAAAAATTTTCTTTCCCGGCTTATCATTCTTTTCTAAAATCGTTACTTCCGCACCGCTGTCAGCAGCAGCAATTCCAGCCATCATACCAGCTGCGCCTGCTCCTACCACAAGGATCCTACGCTTCATTACCCGGTCCCTCCATGGCACTAAGAACATGCATAATATCCATCTGGCCGTCAATCAGTTCCTCGGACGCATCCTCTTTTACTTCCGTCATCTGATTCGTAATCTCTGCCAGCCCCGATGCCTGCGTACGGTGAATTTCTTCTGCTAATGGTTCCTTCTCCTTTGAAGCCATCGGCTCATACTCTTCTGCCAATGGTTCCTTTTCTTCGGTACTACCATCTTCTTCCGGATAATAATATTTGGCTCCAATAGCATCCTGCTCGTAGCTCTGATAGTTATCCCAGGCATCACCTAAGGTCTTTAATTTCTCATCCAGAGTTTTTTTGTATTTTTCACACATTTGCACCATTAGCGCATTAATTAGCGATATCGGTGCCGTCATGGAATCAACAATAGAAATCAGATCACTCTTCGCAAATAAATTGCAGGAGGAATACAAAATAAGCGGAGAATAAACGCTATCCGTAATGGCTATGAGTCTTGCTCTTCTCTCATTGGCAAACTCCATAGCCCGCAGGGTTCTCACGGAATAATTAGGAAAACTAATCCCCACTACAACATCTTCCTCTCCCACATGAACCATCTTCTCAAAGGTTTCTGATAAATCCGTAGAGCCAACGACCACGACATTCGGCCGTAACATAGAAAGATAAAAGCCAAAGAACTGTGCCAGGGGAAGGCACGTACGTAGTCCCACGATATACACGGTTCTGGCCTCATAAAGAAGCGTGGCGGCATTATCCAAAACCTTCGGATTCAAATCCCTAAGCGTCTGCTCAATATTCATAATATCCCGGCTTAGTACACCACCTGCCAGTGTCTTACTCTGCCGTCTTGCTTTATAATCCGGTTCTGTTTTCTGAATCGGAGCTTCTGGTTCATCATGCTCTTCAAATCCAAGTTTTTCTGTGATGCGCTTTGCTACCGCCGTTTGAAACTCATTGTAACCAGGGAACCCCAGAAATGTTGCAAATCTGACCACAGTGGATTCACTCACGCCAATAACTGCTCCTAATTTCTTGGCAGGTAAAAAAGCTGCTTTATCATAATGTGCCGTCACAAAGGTAGCAATCTGCCGCTGTCCCTTTGTCATGCTTCCATACTTATTATTAATCTCTTCTAAAATATCGATTTCCATACAGCCCCCAACTGATTATGAAAGGAAAATATTCTTTTCTATTTTATCATATTTCAAATACACGCGGAACGTTATGTTTACTCAATTGTGCCTTTTTATTATTGACACAAAATATCATCTGTGTTAGACTGTGCCTATAATATTTAGGCACAGGAGGTAACTATGAACATCAACACACCCTATATTACAGACAAAACACAGCTTGACTATTTGAATGCAGCTCGTAAGGGCCAGCTGGATTACTCCCTAACAAACGACTTTTTATCGAAGTACAGTTTCCAAAAAGATTTATTTGCATTAAGAGGTTTACTCGCCGCGTTATTACGAATTGATATTGAAAATATTACAGATATTTTCATCTTGAATCCCATTGAACCGGGCAAAGGTATTTCTGAAAAAGAGTGTATTCTTGATATTAAATTAGAACTCAATCACTCCTCTATTATCAATATTGAGATGCAGTCCAGATATCAGGACTTTTGGCCAGAACGATCCATCACTTATTTATGTAGAAATTTTGATCAGTTAAAATCCGGCGGCAACTATTTTAACATTAAACCATGTATTCAGATTGGCATATTAAGCAACGATTTATTTAAGCCAGATGACCATCGTTATTCTCCAAGTTTTCTTTCCGTATACAGACTGCTTAATGTTTCCGATCATAAAGAATACAGTAGTAAATTTGAGATTCGAGTGTTATCATTAAATCAACTTGAAAACGCTTCTTTAGAGGATCGGCAAAACCCTAATGGCTTATATCATTGGGCACGTATGTTTAAAGCCACAACATGGGAGGAACTACGGATGATTGCACAAGATAACCCTATGATGAATTCTTTCGTTGGTACTGTGATGCAGCTTACTGCAGAAGAAAAAGTCGCGCAGGCCTGTGAAATGCGCAGACGCTATTATGACGATATTGCCACTTATGAGGCTGAGATTGACTACGCAAAAGCGGAACTGGATGGAGTAAAAGCGGAGCTGGATGGAGCAAAAGCGGAACTCGATGACAAAGATGCAGAAATAGCGCGACTAAAAGCCTTACTTGAATCCAGTTCAAAAGAATAATAAAAATACAGTGAATATGAAGTCATCAGATATTAATTCATCCAATTACACATTAGAGCAAGCTATAAAGCGAATTGAGGAACTGGAAGCCGAGTGCAATTTGCTCCGAGAACAGCTTAGTAAATACGAGAACAATCTTCCTGCTGGGCGTAAGCCACACAACGAAAAATGGCAGTCAGATTTTTCAGTATTTGTGGAGCACTACGAAAAGGGTGAGAATATTCCAACTATAATTGAGACAACCCCTTTCAGCAGACGCACAATATACAGATACAAAAAATATTACGATGAACTTCATAAATCAAAATAAATAGTCCATATAAAAAGAAGTTTCTAAAATAATAGACGAGCAGAAGCAATTATGCCTCTGCTCGTTTTTTAATGTAATCATCTAATTTTTTCTTCACTGCTATTAATCAAATTATAGTTTTCTGTTTATCACTTGCATGCTCATTATCTAACCTACACTTGTTAATAATCTTTCAATTCCTGAAACATCTCTTATAAGTATCTTAACATATATCAATATACTTCTAGCCCAAAAAACCAATGCTATATAATATAAGGACTCCGTAAAAGGAGCCCCTATTAGTCTATCATTTTTTCATCTGTTTTATTTTATCATATTTCAAATACACGCGGAACGTTATGTTTACCGCTTTGTAATATATTTCTTCTAAAATAAAAAGAGATAAGATACATACTCCTATCTCTTTTCATACACAAAGTGTAATCTATTTTTCAGCATCCCTTTTCCATGGTGATTCTTACATTTTAAATACTATACCTCTACAGGCACCCAATGTAACATCTTTTCAAATTCCTCTGGCGTAACAGAAAGCATGCGCTGCAATTCTTTCTCATCCATACCGGCAGCTAAGAATTTCTGCAAAATCTCCTGCGCGGCTTCCATTTTGCCTTCAAGTTTTCCCTCTGTTCTTGCCTCATCCTGTAAATCCATGATTGCTTTACACACGTCTTGTTCCTCCTTTCCGTCGTCCGCTTTGAAACGATAGTTTGTAAAGTTCTGTACTACATCTATCGCTTCCCTAGATACATGTGAAAATCTTTCTTTTTGAACAACACTTTCTTTGAATTCTTTAAAATTCCCTGAATACTTCACAAATGTTGTAATCTGGAATAAATCATTACAAAACCGGCCAATCTCTTCATCACTTTGGTGTGTAAGATCGAATAAATTCATCTTATAATCTGCCACATGTTCAAGAAGTTCCTCATCGATCTCCGCGTACATCTCCCGGAGACTCGTAGGTCCATCCCAGGCATGAGTGCCCAAATAGACCACAAGGGTAAGTACAGGAAGTAATTTGTCCGTCTTATAAAATCCGCTGAGGTATTCATCAGAGGAGACTCCTCCTTTTTTACCCTTAGATTTTCTCTCTTCTTTATGCTGTTTCGCTTTGTCAGCAACCTGCTTTGTTAGGTGCATCGCATCATAAAGTAAGTTCCTAACCGGCATGGCATAATGAATTTTCGACTGGGCTTCCATTCCGATGATACAGTAAGTACATTTCGAATCTGTCTTTACTGTACACAGTTTGAGTATATCCCGATACTTTTGATTCGCTGTCGCTTCCTTATCTACTTTCCCAAAAGGAAGCACGATCTCTGTAGGATCAAGTTCCCTTAGAGATTCTGGTTTTACAACATTTTTTCCATGAAAGAAATACTGATTACACGCATCCGCAAACACTTCATTCTTTGAAAGAAGCGTCTTCATACTTGCATCTTTCCTGCCCATGAATCATCCTTTCCAAATGTTTGAATCACCATGCTCTCAAAAGGCTTTCTGCCCATGAGAACCATTTGGAATAGCGATGGCTATCTTTTCATTATACACCATCAATAGTATTTGAATGCCCGAATCTTATTTGAATTTCGTAACTCAATCACTCGCTTCATACTCTTCACAAAGTCTCAGTCCAGTTCTAATCTGCTCCATATTTTCATCTAAATATCTCTCCGCTAAACTAGATGGAATTCCCGATAACAAGCTCAATCTGAATTGCGCCAGTTCTAAACCATCTTTTATTCCGTCACAATATATCTCTTCCATAAGATCCCTTAGTTTGTCATCCCCAAAACACCTTACATTCTTCGAAAACTTGTTGGCCTTAATCAATTTCTCAATTTCTTTCCTCGACATACCTCTCCTCCATTCTATCGTTGCTGTCTGAATATCAAATCACGCATTCTTTATTTCAACAATATAAGCATATTCTGTCACATCACCATACTGTACATAATAATATCCCCATTGCTCCGTTTTTGCGTTACACGCTACGATATATCGGATTGTATAACAAAATAAAAAACATGTCAACAAACATGTTTTTATAAATAACCACCTTATGAAAGCTTGTCTTTTATTGCCTGCGCATATCCCATTAATCTATTTCTTCCATCGCTAGTTGCACTCCTGTATATATCAACTATCGTATATTCTGTTGATTCTTTATCTATGATAATGTATCCCATTTCTTTGCGTTTCTTATTATCGTCAGATAATATTTCATATGGACTAACCTCTAATGCGTCGCAAATCACCATAATCTTATCGGAAGATGGATTCATTTTTTTATTTTTCCAATCACTAATTGTACTCTGCGAAATTCCTGTTTTCTCAGATAATTCTTTTTGTGACATGCCCTTTTGCTTAAGTATTTCAAAAATGCGTTCATATACTTGCATGGTATACTCCCTGTGTTCTCACCTTCACATGACTTAATATATCTTAATAATAATTATACTCTATCAATCAAGTTTTTAAACATTACATACCCTTTCTATCAAAATCAAATTACTTGCTAAAGCAGAACTAACTCCTTCTTGTTTTATTCACCTGCCTATGCTACTATATCTCCTAAGCAGAATTTCTAAATGCTGTGTAAGCATTCTATTTCGAATGATTCTATTTTTCAAAAATCCTGCTTAATTTTCACATCATAAAAATTGCAGGAGTTATGAAGCTTTGATATACCTATACTCCTGCGCAAACAAGAAGGAGTAATGTATGTCAAACAGAGAAGTTGTAAGTGATGTGTTTTCCATGCTGTTGGAAGACAAAAAGAATGCACTCAATGTGTATAATGGTCTTAATGATAAGACCTATGATGACCCGGAGTTGGTTGAAGTATGCACACTGGAAAAAGGTGTCTCCCTCTCCATAAGAAATGACGCATCATTCATTGTGGCAATGGATCTTAATATGTACGAACACCAGAGTACCTATAATCCTAATATGCCGCTAAGGAATCTTATTTACCTTACCGACATTATAAAGCCACGTCTCAAGGGCAAGAATCTGTACGGAAGCAAGCTAATCAGAATTCCCACGCCAAAATTTGTGACTTTTTATAATGGTGTTAATAAAAGACCACCGAAAGAAATTTTCTTTCTCTCCCACGCATATGAAAACAAGCAGGAAGATCCCGATTTAGAATTAAAGGTCACTTGCTATAATATCAATATAGGGTACAATGAATCTATACTAGAAAAGAGTTCCACTCTTCGTGATTATATGATCTTCGTAAATAAGGTACGAGAATTTAAGCATACCTATAATCCTGCTGATTCTGTACGCGAGGCAATTGATTACTGTATCGGTCACAATATATTGAAAGACTTTCTTCTTGAAAGAAGGGATGAGGTACAAAAAGCTATGGTTCTTGATATGACATTTGAAACTAGAGAAAAAATGATTAAGAGAGATTCCTATGATGATGGTTTTAACGACGGTTTTAACGATGGTGCAAAATCCAGACAAGAAGAAATTGATTCTCTCCAGAAAGAAATCGAACAGTTAAAACTTCTCCTCAAACAGGAGACGTAAAATATTTTGTGTAAACTAGAGAAGTGATATGCCCGTCCTTCTAGATTGATATTAGAATAAATATTAATCCAGGAGGATATTTTTATGGCAAGACAAAGAAAACTATCACCAGAACGCAAGGCATTCATTAACAGCTTATTTGAGCATTACCAGCCTCAAATGCACAGGATCCATAACACATACATCTGCACCTATATCCTTCGTAATAATACTCCACTGTTTTAGTATTTCTTCGTAGTTTCTTCCCAGCCTATCTATGCTCATAATAACAAGCAAATCATCCGCTCGAAGAATTCCCATGAGTTCCTTATACTTTTCTCTTTCAAAGTTTTTACCCGACTGTTTATCAACAAATATATTTTCCTTTCTGATTCCTTCCCGATACATAGCTATCATTTGCCTCGCCTCATTTTGTTCTTGGGTTGATACTCTAACATATCCATACTTCATAAAAACTTCCTCCTTTTTCATAAAAAATAGAACAGACTGACTTCTTACAAGTCTGTCTGTTCTATCATTCCAGGAGAATCTGCTTCCTATGTGTTTGTCTTTGTGTAGCTAAATCCCACCACTTATTGCACGTGGTGTTATGGTACTTGTCTTAATGTTCTTCGTTTTCTTTCGCTAGCAGATCAAGATAAGTTTGCCATTCCGCTTCAGGTACGCCGCACATCTTTAATGCCTCCTCAGCACTGCAACTCGCGGTCTGCATAAGTCCAACTAAAATAGAAAGTTTACCATGCTCCTCGCCCTCTGCAAGTCCAGAAGCATGACCTTCTGCACGCCCCTTTGCGCGTTCTTCCTGCATCAGTATTTCGAATTTCATGAATTCTTTCTTCCTTTCCTTGGATACCTTCTGCTTCGCTACCGCCTCGTCAAATCTTCAAATAACTTATAGAATATCTACACAATTGCACACATCATATTATCCCCAAAGAACTACCACTGCTCAGCAAAAAACCAGACAACGCCGACTCAACAACAGAATTTAATGATACTTTGTGTTCCGTTGCATATATCGCAGCACTTCTATGAAGTTCCGGCGAAATACGTATATTAAAAGTACCCTTATAGGATTTTTCTGGTTCCGTTCCACGCTCAGCGCACAATTGTAAATAATCATCTACTGCCATATGAAAATCATTTAATAAATCTTTCGCATTTTCGCCTTCATATGAAATCAAGGATCTTATCCCTTGAACTTTCCCATAAAAAATACGATCTTTTTCAGAAAACTCTATATTTCCAATATATCCTTTATATTCCATCGTATTACTCATTCCAGAACCCCTCCTGTACTAATATGTTATGCAAATCTTTTACAACATATTCCTTGAGTTCCTTTTGTGGGTGTGGTCTATGTAGCAAAATATCCGCATGACCTTCCTTCACAAACCGAACACGTGATCCACTAGTCTTACCCTTATTATCCTGTATATATCCATAATGTTCCAGAAGAGACGTTGCTTCCGAAAATGTGATACTCTTCCCGAATTCCTTCAGTTTCTGTTCAATTACTTTCCAATGCGCCATCTCTTCTCTCCTTATCTTACAACATATGCAAGAATTTGCAACTATTTTTGATACCATATATTATATATACCATTGGTATATATAATATTAAATATATACCATTGGTATTGTCAAGATTATTATGATATGATACAGAGAATATATGAAATTATGAAAGGATATATTAATTGAAATGTATACCTTAGATAAAGAACGATTAAAAGAATGCCGCCTAAACCTTGGAATATCCAAGCAAGAAGCTGCTAGAAGAATCCAAATATCTCAACCTGCATATCTTCGATATGAGGCAGGAACTCGCAATCCTTCTATTCAAATTATTGAGAAAATGGCGGAGGTATTTTCAACCTCCACAGATTATCTTATTGGAAAGTCTTTTAAACCCGATCCCGATAGAACTATTATCAAACATGATAAGTCCCCTACTCTATTTTTGCTTGCCGAAATCTGTGAGAAACTTGATGAACCTCAAATAAAACGCCTTATCGCTTATGCAAAGGAAATATCAAACAACAGTAATTAAAATGGCACATTCGAAACCGGAAACACAACAAAAAAACTCCCACAGCTTTCGCCGTGGGAGTCATCTCATTATTTAATACTCGCAACCGCATTACGCTTGTTGCTCGTTGTAAAATTATACAGGATATGCACCATTCTTGGTATCTGCCTTAGTAGCGTCAACCTTTTCCTGCTGTGCTTCACGATACTTGAAGAAGTCGGTAGCAACCTGAGGGAATAATGCGTAAGAAAGAACGTCCTCGTCCTGCTGCTTGTACTGCTTCATTTCGCCTTCAAGCTTATCCATCTCGTTCTCAAGACGGTCTGCAAAACGTCCAGTAAGTCTTTCTTCACCAGGAATAACCTTGTCGATAACTTCCTGGTTCATAGGCTTAACGGTCTGACCATATTCACCACGAAGAACTGCCTTGGTTTCCTTAGTAGCCATCTTGTATCTCTCGCCCATAAGAACGTTAAATACAGCCTGGGTACCAACGATCTGAGAAGAAGGAGTAACTAAAGGAGGCTCGCCAAGGTCCTTACGAACTCTGGGGATCTCTTCTAATACGTCACGATACTTATCTTCTGCGTTCTGTTCCTTAAGCTGGCTAACCATGTTGGAAAGCATACCACCAGGTACCTGATATAAAAGAGTCTTGATGTTAACGCCAAGTACCTTAGGGCTAAGAAGACCGCTCTTTAAGCACTCATCTCTGTAGGGTGCAAAGTAATCAGCGATTTCTGCAAGAAGGTCCTGATCATAACCGCAGTCATATTCGGTGCCACGGAAGGTCTCAACCATAACTTCGGTAGCAGGCTGTGAAGTACCCATAGCAAAAGGAGACATTGCACAGTCGATTACGTCTACACCTGCTTCTACTGCCTTTAAGTAGGTCATGGAAGCTACACCAGAAGTATAGTGAGTATGTAACTGGATAGGAAGCTTGGTGTTTTCCTTCATAGCCTTTACAAGTTCAGTTGCCTTGTAAGGAACAAGAAGACCAGCCATATCCTTGATACAGATAGAGTCTGCACCCATCTCTTCAATCTTCTTTGCCATATCTGCCCAGTACTCTAAGGTGTAAGCATCACCTAATGTATAGGAAAGAGCTACCTGTGCATGACCTCTACCTTCACGCTTCTTGATATCGTTGGTAGCGTTAACGGCCTGCTGTAAGTTAGGCATGTAGTTTAAGCAGTCGAAGATACGGATGATATCCATACCGTTTGCAACGGACTTCTCTACGAAAGCAGTTACAACGTCGTCTGCATAAGGACGATAACCTAAAATGTTCTGTCCACGGAAAAGCATCTGAAGCTTAGTATTCTTGAAACCATCGCGAAGTTTGCGAAGTCTCTCCCATGGATCTTCCTTTAAGAAACGAAGGGATGCATCGAAAGTTGCACCACCCCAGCACTCAACGGAGTGATAACCAACCTTGTCCATCTTCTCTACGATGGGAAGCATGAATTCGGTAGGCATTCTGGTTGCAATAAGGGACTGATGAGCGTCACGAAGGACGGTCTCAGTAATCTTAATAGGCTTTTTTTCTGCCATTTGACTTTACCTTTCCTTTCTAGAAATGAAATCAATAATCTTTGGCTAAACTTAGAATACTCCAAATACTGCCATGAATGTACCAGCTGCTACAGCGGTACCGATAACACCTGCTACGTTAGGTCCCATCGCATGCATAAGTAAGAAGTTGGTAGGATCAGCTTCCGCACCAACCTTCTGGGATACACGCGCTGCCATAGGAACGGCAGAAACACCAGCGGAACCAATAAGAGGATTAATCTTTCCATGGGTAAGTGCACTCATCAGTTTACCAAAGAGCACACCAGCTGCAGTACCAAATGCGAATGCAATCAGACCAAGCGCTACGATGAATAAGGTTTCCTTATTCAGGAATGCTTCTGCAGAGGTGGTTGCACCTACGGAAGTACCAAGGATGATAACTACGATGTACATAAGCGCATTGCTTGCGGTATCGGAAAGCTGACGGGTAACGCCGGACTCTCTGAATAAGTTACCAAGCATAAGCATACCAACAAGGGGAGCGGTAGTAGGAAGAACGAGGCAAACTACTAAGGTAACTACAACAGGGAAGAGGATCTTCTCAAGCTTAGATACCGGACGAAGCTGCTCCATCTTAATTGCTCTTTCCTTCTTGGTGGTAAGAGCCTTCATAATAGGAGGCTGAATAACAGGTACCAGGGACATATAAGAGTATGCAGCCACGGCGATAGGGCCTAAGTATTTCGTCTGTCCAAGCTTACCAGCCAGGAAGATGGATGTAGGACCGTCCGCACCACCAATGATGGAAATAGCTGCTGCTGCCTTATCATTAAAGTCAGCCCAACCCTTTGCACCTGCAACAAGTGCGCCAAAGTATGCTGCAAAGATACCGAACTGTGCAGCTGCACCTAAGAGGAAGCTCTTAGGATTTGCAATTAGTGGACCGAAGTCCGTAAGGGCACCAACGCCTAAGAAAATAAGGGAAGGTAAAATTGCCCACTCGTCAAGCAGATAGAAGTAGTAAAGTAATCCGCCGACGCCATTAGGGGATTCCTCCGTACTGAGCATGATATCCGGATAGATGTTAACAAGTAACATACCAAAGGAAATCGGCACAAGTAATAGAGGTTCAAACCCTTTACCAATAGCCAGGTATAAGAATACCAGAGCTACGACGATCATGATTACATTCTTGTAGCTGAAACCATCAGCCATGAATGCCATCTGACCGAGCAGATTTTTTAAAATCTCCATTGTTTTAACCTCCTGTAAGATTGACCGTCAGAATTAGTTTAAGGTTGCAAGTAAGCCGCCAGCTTCAACGGGATCACCAACTGCACAGTCGATGCTTGCAACGGTACCATCCTGAGGAGCAACTACAGGGATTTCCATCTTCATTGCCTCAAGGATTACAACAGTGTCACCCTTCTTTACAGCCTGACCAACACTTGCTTCAACCTTGAATACCTTACCAGCTGCACCAGCTTCAACGCGAACGGAACCAGCGCCGCCTGCTGCCTTAGGAGCTGCTGCGGGAGCTGCCTTAGGTGCTGCCTTGGGAGCTGCCTTCTTTGCTGCGGGTGCTGCACCAGTGCTTGCGCCTTCTTCTACAGTAACAGCATAACTAACGCCATCTACAGTAATTGTATATTCTTTCATTTTCATATCCTCCTGAATTATTTAATTCTCTTAATACTGCGTACTACGAAACCATCTGTAGAAGAGCTTCCTTCATAAGCTGCAATAGCTGCTGCAATAACAGCTACAAGTGCAGTGTTGTCTGCTGCTTCCTCGATTGCTTCAATGGTCTTCACTGCATTATCTACGCCAGTAGCAGGTGCTGCTGCCTTCTTCTTATCTGCACTCTTCTTGGATGCTTTATTGAATACACCAAAGAGAGAGATAATTAATGCAATGATAATCAACATTACGAATACGGTACCCATACCAAATGCGGTATTGGTTCCAGCCTTCGCCATGAGTTCTTCGAAAGAATACTCGATGTTGGTATTAATGCTGGTTACATGATAGTTGTTGTTGAAGATAATTTCCATCTTTGCATCATGTTCGGTTCCCTTTAAAGGAATGTATACAAAGATTTCTTTCTTCGCTGCCTGCACCTCAATGTTCTCTAAATCAGCAATGGGGTTGGTTGTACCAAGTTCTTCGAGTGCATCGATATAAGACTGCACACCGGAAATCAGTACTGTACCCTCGCTCTTTACAGCATTTGCGGTTTCAAAAGCTTCTGCATATGCTTCTAACTCGTCTTCTGTCTTCACATCATCGAGGGAAGCAAGAGCCTCTTCTGCAGTAGGTACTTCAGGACTAACACCAAATCCTTCTAACACACGAATGAGATCCTCATTGGATTCCACACTTATGCCGTAATAAGCCGCCAAAATTTCCTTCATCTGAGCAAGATCTTTGTCTGTCTCAAAGAAGTACTCTTTCGCATTCTCATCAGAAGTAAAGGAATTGCAGTAGCTGTAAATACTTTCAGCTTGTGCTTCAATATTTCTTCCTTCCGTAGAAAGAGTTGTATCGTCAACACCACACGCAGATAAACCAAGAACCAGGGCAAGTACAGGCACGAGACTTAAAATTTTCTTTTTCATGAATCGTTTTCCTTTCTTTTGTCCTATTCTTTATGCGTAAAGCATTTCAAACGCATAAACAAGGTGCTTTCTGGTATCTTCAGGAGCGATTACGTTATCTACATAACCACGTCTTGCAGCGCTTTCAGCACTGTTCTGAAGTGCAGCATATTCTTTAGCCTTTGCATCAATTACTTCGCCGTTCTGGCCATCATACATAAGCTTTGCTGCCATCTTTGCATCCATCGTTCCAATCTCAGCGCCTTCCCAAGCGAAGGTGAGATCACAACCCATAGCCTTGGAGTTCATGGTTACATAAGCAGAACCAAGAGCCTTACCGGTGATTAAGTTCACACGAGGAACATCGCAGTTAGCGAAGGTGTTCATAAGGTTTGCTGCTGCCTTTGCAATCTTCTTCTCAGAGCAGATGGTTGCTTCATAACCCTTAACATTGGTTACGGTAAGTACGGGAATACCAAAGCTATCGCAGAAATCTACGAAATCTGCTGCCTTTGCACAACCCTTTGCAGAAAGAACAGCATCAAACTTCTCTGCTGCCTTGCCATCTTCGCCGATTACTTCTGTTCTGTTTGCAACGCAGCCAACGGTAAGTCCGTCAAGACGGATGAAACCGGTAACCATATCCTTTGCATAATCAGCCTTTACTTCAACGAAGTTGTTATCGTCTGCAATATTAGAAAGTAAAATGGAGGTATCACCGATGCAAGCTGCTGCATCGTTAACCTTTCTGTTAAGGTCATCTTCAGAATCGATGATTGCCATGTCTTCATTGTTCTGAGGAATCATGGATACCAACTCTCTGATCTGCGCCATGATGGAAGCTTCATCACCAACGAAATCAACGTTACCAGCTTCAGAAGCCTGGAATGCTGCTGCAGCGGTATCATTCTTTTCTGCGGAATTTCCATCTAAAGTGTTTGGTGCATTTACAAATAACTTTGCGCCCTTCTCTTCCATAAGAGTAAAGTCAGTCATGGAAGGAATCATAGCAAGACCGCCACCACAGTTACCAAAGATTGCGGTAATCTGAGGGATAAGTCCCTTTGCCATAGCCTGCTTGTAGAATACTTCACCAAGGCTATTTAATGCATCAGTAGCCTCCTGAAGTCTGACACCAGTAGAATCGATCATACCGATTACAGGGGTACCAGTTTTGATTGCGAGATCATAAAGATTCACAATCTTCTTTGCGTGCATTTCACCAATACTTCCGCCAAGAACAGCAGCATCCTGGCTATACACGTAAACGCGATTGCCATCGATGGTACCGTATCCGGTAACAACACCGTCGGAAGGAGTATCAGTCTGTTTCAGATCAAAATCAGTGCTTCTTGCAGTAATCTTTGCACCGATCTCGACGAAACTCTTTTCGTCCAGCAGAGCATCAATACGCTTTGCTGCCGATCCGTTTGTACTACTCATTTCATTACCTCCATATAAAAATATATCATAACAAAGTAAGCAAATGGCATATTCAGCCACTCGCAACGCGGTTTATTATATCATAATTGGCGCATAAAATAAAGAATATTAAAAGGGGCGGATGAAAAAACTTATGTTTCTTCACACGCCCCTATTTTTTAAATATCCACACTCATGGGGTTTTCTTCGGTGCCCCCTACTTCCGAAGCACTGGCGATTTCATTTTCTGCCTGCTGTTTCATCTCTTCCACCAGTTCTGGCGAGATTTCAGGCAGTTCTGTCAGGTTCTTTACGCCAAAGGATCGAAGGAACTGCTCGGTGGTTCCAAAGAGAATGGGACGACCTGGCGCATCCAAACGACCGATTTCCTCAATCAAATCATATTCAATCAGTTTGTTCATCGCATGATCACAGCTTACACCACGAATTTTTTCGATTTCACCACGGGTAATCGGCTGCTTGTACGCAATAATAGACAAGGTTTCAAGCACAGAATCCGTTAACACAAACTTCTGTGGATTCTTTACTACCTTAACCAGATACTCATAAGCACTCTGCTTGGTACATAACTGGACGGAGCCGTCTAACTCTGTAATCTCAATGCCACGGCTTTTTTTCTCATAATCCTTAGAAAGTGCTTCGATAACCTCTTTCACTTCCCAATCTTTAATTTCAAGTGCTTCCGAAAGGCGTTCAATGGATACTGCGGTTCCAAGCGCGAATAGAATAGCCTCTACGCCTGCTTTCAGCTTATTGATTTCAAAGTCCTCCGAATATACTCTTTCTTCTTCGGTGACTTCTGTATTACCCGCTTCTTCCACAGTAGCCTCTGCTTCTTCTGTGACAACTACTTCCTCTTTCGTCACATCTGCCGCTTCCGTAACTTCTTCTATATTCTTATTTTCATCCTGCATATTCATTTCTTCGTTCTGCATAATTCACCTTCCGGTTTGTTTGCCTTATACGATGGAAAAATCTTCTGAAAGAGCCACAGCTTCTGAGGCTACTGCTCTCTCTATCATAATGTCTGCAAAAGTTTCGTCCTGCACCACATTTATTGAACCAATCTTCATAAGTTCGAGAATAACCAAAAAGGTTACAATCATCTCTAGCTTACTATGCTGTTTCTCCAATAATTCTCTGAAAGAGCATTTCTCATGAGAATTCAGGTAATCAATAATGTAGTTCGTCTTTCCCTCTAACTGAATCTCATCTTTTTCTACGTTGCCGAATTTACTACGGATTGGATCGATACGCTCTTCCGTTCTCCGCATCATCTCCTGGAAGATAGAGTTTAGTTTCTTTAACGTCATATCTCCCATCAGCTTCTCATAATTCACAGGCTCCTTATACTCCAAAATCTCTTTGGGAATGGTTGCCTTCTCTTTATAGAAGTTATGCTCTGCATCCATCTGGCGGTCTTTCAGTTCATAGGCCATGTACTTCGCCATCTTATACTGCAAAAGCTGCTCAACGAGTTCACTTCTGGGATCTATCTCTTCACCCTCTTCGGTCTTCTCTCTGGGCAGAAGCATACGGCTTTTGATGTCTAAGAGGGTTGCCGCCATTACAAGGAATTCACTCATAATATTCATATCCTGCTGCTGCATTTGGCGAATATATTCCAAATACTGCTCTGTAATCTCTGCGATACGAATATCAAAGATATCCATCTTATTCTTTTCTATGAGATGGAGCAGAAGATCGAGCGGACCTTCAAATGTCTCCAATTTAAATACTAATTCCATCTTTTTGTATCCCTTGGCAAAATAACTTCCCTATTTTACCATAGCTTTTCTTTTGTACCAAATGCCTGTTTTCTATTTCCTGCGGACATCAATGACCATGAGATCCCCAGGATTAAATATACGCAGCGGAATGGTGTGACTTCCAAGGCCGCGGCTCACAAGCATTTTCTTATCGTTCTTTTCAAATAGTCCGGAAGCATAAGGTGGCAGAAGGATATACCGCGGGCTTATGATGCCTCCCAGTTTCGGAAGCTGCATAATCCCACCATGTAAATGTCCGGATACCGTAAGATCCGCACCATACTCTGCATACGCATCAAAATACTCTGGATTATGGGCAAGCAGTAGTGTAAATCGGTCCTTTTTAACCTTTCCCACATACTCTTCTAGCTTCGGTATCTGTAAGGATACCATCATATCTCTCCGGAAATAAGGAGAAGGAAGTGACAGTCCCTTCACCTCCATATTCATCTCTTTTAGGAAAAGCGCATCATTATCCAGAACCTGAGCCCCTGCCTTTCGTAGCATCCCCATAAGTTCTTCATAGGAATAACGGAAACGTTTCGGAATCCATTTTACTTTGCTTTCATGATTTCCCATAGACATATATACCGGGCAGATTGCGGAGACCTTCTTCACTAATGCAAGCATCGGCGGAACCTCAAAGGCACCAACACCCGTAATTAAATCACCAGGAATTAATACTACGTCTGGCTTTTCCCTTTTCACGGCTTCAATAAGAGGGTCATTCTCTTTCCCGTACACATTGCCATGCAAATCAGAAAGAACCACCATACGGAAGTTCTTCTTTACCTTTTCACTCTCAACTTTGTAATGGCTCCTTGTAAACCGATGCGTATCTACATAACTTACGCCCAGAAAAAAGGACGCCAAAAAGCTCATACATTCTAAAAACATAGAAAAATTGTACCATACTTTTGGGGAACCCCCAAACGCTTCTAAACAACGGCACGAAAAAAGGCGACCCACAGGATCGCCTAATCATCTTAATACTTACGCTTTCTAGCAGCTTCAGACTTCTTCTTACGCTTTACGCTGGGCTTTTCATAATGCTCGCGCTTACGAATTTCCTGCTGAATACCTGCCTTTGCGCAGCTTCTCTTAAAACGACGAAGAGCGCTGTCTAAGTCTTCATTGGGCTTAACTTCGATTCTGGACACTATTCTCAACCTCCTCTTCAGCCCTAAAATCGTGCGCTGACTGACTAAAAATAATACGCACAATGGGTATTATACCACAACAGAAAGATTCGTCAAACACTTCTTTCCTCTTCCATAACCTCCGATTCTTCATCCTGTCTTTTCAAAATCGGATTTCGAAGACAGCCAATTACCAGAGGGATTACCATAATTACCCAGCTAATAGGTTCGGCAATCATAACACCAAAATACCCAAGTCCCGGTGCCATTACGAAAGCCGCCACCATCTTCATAGCAAATTCCAGGGTACTGGAAATGACAGGGGTCCTGCTATCCCCAAATCCCTGCATACTGTTTCGAGTCAGGCAAATAACAGCACATACATAATAGAGTACTGTATTGATTTTCAAATACTTGGTTGAAGTTTCCAAAATATAAGGATCTTCTACCGACGTAATCAGCTTTACCAGCTGTGGTGCTACGGTATTCGCCACAATAATGACACCCGTACACCATACAAAGGTTGCAAGCAAAGTATCTCGCATTCCCTTTCGAATCCGCCCGTATTTAGCGGCACCTAAGTTCTGTCCGCAATATGTTGCCAGGGCTGTTCCAAGAATTCCAAAGGGCATCATAAAGATACTGGAAACCTTTCTGGATGCCATGTGGGAAACAATGATGTCATCTTTAAAGGTATTGATTGCAGACTGTAAGGCAAGGGTACCCAGATTCACAAAAGAGACCATGAATGCCATGGACAGACCCGTTGGTAAAAGTTTCCGTACGATAATGCCATCTAACACCCGGTCTTCTCTTCCAATCCGGAGCGTCGGATATTTTATAAACATATACAGCATACAGGCAACCGCCGAAACGCCCTGTGAAATTACGGTAGAAAGCGCTGCTCCTTTTACCCCCATATCAAGTTCGCGGACAAACAACAAATCTCCACCAATGTTCAGTAGTGATGCAACTATCAGGAAGATTAACGGTGTGAAAGAGTCTCCCACAGCGCGCAGCGTTGAAGCGCCAACATTATACATCGTGTTAAGCGAAAGGCCGACTAATATGATGCCTATATATTCCCTTGCCATAGGGGCTAGTGCCTCATCTACATGAAGCATTATTAACAACTTATCTAAGAAAAGAATACAGAGAATACTGATTACTAGTGAGCTGCCGCCACCAATAACAATGGATCCAAAGGAAGAACGACGCATATTCTTCTCATCCCTTGCGCCAAAGAACGTTGCAATAATAATGGCAAACCCATTGGTCATACCAAACAGAAGACCATTTAGAAAGTCACTGAGCGTTGTGGTTGCTCCCACTGCCGCCAGGGCTGGCTTACCTAAGTACTCTCCAACGATTCTTGTATCCACCAAAGAATAAAACAACTGAAAAAGCTGCCCAATAAACATGGGAATTGCAAAGAGGAGTATTACTTTTAATGGTTTACCTTCTGTAAGTTTTTTCATAGCGTATGTAAAATAGCATAGACATTTTTATTTTGCAACAGTCTTTTTTATGATTTCAAAATTTTATCACATTCCGCATCTACCCTCGAATCAAAAAAGGGGTGCCAAAAGCCCCCCAAAAAAGATTTCATAAGATTAGTTCTTAAAACTGTGTACTGGTGCAGGAATACGTCCTTTACGATTTACAAATGCATCGCAGGAGAACTGGTTCACTGGCATAACCGGTGCATAGCCAAGTAATCCACCAAACTCTACCGTTTCACCAACACCCTTTCCTACTACAGGAATGAGACGTACTGCCGTTGTCTTCTGGTTAATCATACCAATTGCCATTTCATCCGCAATAATACCAGAAATGGTGGTTGCCTTTGTGTCACCAGGAATGGCAATCATATCAAGACCTACGGAACATACGCAGGTCATGGCCTCTAACTTTTCAAGTGTGAGCGCACCGGCTTCCACTGCGTCAATCATACCCTGATCCTCAGATACTGGAATGAATGCGCCCGATAAACCACCAACATAAGAAGAAGCCATAATACCACCCTTCTTAACCTGGTCATTTAATAAGGCAAGCGCTGCGGTTGTTCCAGGAGCACCAGCATGTTCCAGTCCAATCTCACAAAGAATATCTGCGACGGAGTCACCAACCGCGGGCGTGGGTGCCAAAGATAAATCAATAATACCAAAAGGAATTCCTAACATCTTAGAAGCTTCCTTCGCAACAAGCTGGCCTACGCGTGTTACCTTAAAGGCAGTCTTCTTAATCGTCTCACAAAGAACCTCGAAGGACTCCCCTCTCACTTTTTCGAGGGCGGTCTTTACAACGCCAGGTCCGGATACACCAACATTAATGATAGCATCTGCTTCCGTAACGCCATGGAATGCACCCGCCATAAATGGATTATCATCAGGCGCATTACAAAATACAACTAGCTTTGCACAACCAAGGGAATCCTGCTCCTTAGTATATTCTGCGGTTTCCTTAATTACCTCACCCATGAGGCGAACGGCATCCATATTTAATCCTGTCTTCGTGGAGCCAAGATTTACAGAACTACATACCAGCTCCGTAGTAGAAAGTGCAAGCGGAATGGAACGGATAAGTAGTTCATCCGCAGTCGTCATTCCTTTACTTACTAATGCAGAGTATCCACCAATGAAGTTTACGCCAACCTCATGGGCAGCCTTATCTAAGGTCTTTGCAATCTGCGCAAAATCTTCTGGGCTCTTGCAGGCAGCACCACCAACCAGAGCAACTGGCGTAATGGAGATACGCTTATTTACAATAGGAATCGCATATTTCTTTTCGATTTCCTGTCCTGTCTTTACCAAATCTTTTGCCATGGTTGTGATTTTATTATAAATATTGTCACACAACTCTTTTAGGTCAGAAGAAATACAGTCTAACAAACTGATACCCATCGTAATAGTACGGACATCTAAATTCTCTTTTTCTATCATCTGGTTGGTTTCCACAACCTCATGAATATTAATCATGCCAATTCTCCTATTTTTTAGATTCTATGCATTGAGTCAAAGATTTCTTCTCTCTGGCACTTTACGATTACACCGATTTCTTCTCCAATCTTAGAAAGTTCATCGGAAATGGTATCAAATTCTTTGCCCGCATTGTGAAGATCAACGATCATCATCATGTTAAAGAATTCATCTACAATCGTCTGGGAAATATCCAGAATATTAATGTGGTTTTCTGCAAGATAAGTACATACCTTCGCAATGATACCTACAGTGTCTTTTCCTACTACGGTAATAATTGTCTTTTTCATGGGTTCTCCATTCTGCTTTCGCTATATTATTAAATATCCTTTACCATTCTATCACATCTCCGGGATTGTGCCGGCTAGCAACTGCTATATCAAAATCATCCCCTTTATAAGGCGCAGGTCCCATCGTAATTTCAAGCCGAACGGCCTCATATGCCAAATCGGGATGGTTGTTTTCTCCACTAAGATGTCCCAGAAACACTTTTCTTATGCCATCGTGTAATAGTTCCGATAATAGCCTTCCGGAACACTCGTTGGACAAGTGTCCGTGGTCACTCAATATACGCTGTTTCAAGGGATAGGGATAAGGCCCTAATTCTAACATTCTAACATCATGGTTGGATTCAAGCAGCAAAACATCCATATTTTGCAGTGCTTTGACGGTATAGTCAGAATAGGTTCCAAGATCTGTACATACCGCGCAACGCTTCTGCCCCTGATAGAATCGGTAGGCAACTGGATCGGCTGCATCGTGAGAAATCTTCATCGGTTCAATTTCCACATCTCCAATCGAAAATGGATGATCTGCTCTAACCGTATGAAACAGGTCCCAGTCCACCTTTCCCAAATTATGCTCACTGGCCATCCGGTCAATGGTCTTCTGGGTGGCATAAATCGGTACCTGATGCTTTCTGGCCATCACGCCTAAACTTTTAACATGATCTATATGTTCGTGGGTAACCAAAATGCCTGCTAAATCAGCACCGGTTAATGCTGCCTTATTCAACCCCTCTTCGATTCGTTTCCCACTAATTCCAGCATCCACCAAAAGGTGAGTTCTTTCGCTGCCAACATAGATTGCGTTCCCAGAGGAACCGCTGGCAATACTGAGCATTCTCATAACTATTTTTCCCAGTAAATATCAATCACACTTCCATCAAAGAGCGGATCCATATAAGCCGCTGCTGCACCATTTACCTGCGTCACAAGACGCTTACCCTGTACCACAGAAGTGTCAAAATCAATATAGTCAAATACATCTACAAACACATACTCGCTCTTACCATTTAAAGTAATTGGGCGACCATTTACAATAACAGAAAGGGGAACGGGAATCTTCGCAGCCGCTGCTGCCTCTTCTTTTTCACGCGCTTCCTTCTCCCTTGCTTCCTGTTCTTCTATCTCTAAGGGATTTCGTCCTGGACGAAGATTTTCTGGTGTCTTTTTGTACGTTACCTCTTCCTCGTCTTCTATCGAATCCTCACTGTCTTCTTCTGGTTCGATTTCTGTTTCTTCTACCGCAGACTTCTTTCTCTGGGGCTTCTTCGTCTCTTTTACTTCTGACTTTAATGCCCATTTTATAGCAAACTGCTCATATACCTTCGTATCATCATCTGCTTCTTCATTATTCACGATAACCGTCATGTCCTTTTCCAGAATAACGTCCATGAATTCTCGAACCTGGGCTACGGTATAATAATCCAGAATTTCAATAACATCTCCGTCCTGCACATCATAATAGGCAGTCTGCAAAGAGCCATTTACGAGAGCGTATACAGGAAGAAGAATTTTTGAGCCATTAACGGTTACAGAGATTTTCTTCTTTGCCTCTGGCAGTTTTCCAAGGGTAAGTTTTGCCGGTGCGCCTGCTGTGGATTCTTCCACGGTAATAACATCGTTCTGTCTTACCTCGTGATACAAATCTGCTTCCTCATTGTTCACATGAATAACAGCTGCTTCTCCCAATTCTCCACGGCAAATCTTCTTTGCTCCATTTAAGGTGTAGTTGATTTCTTTTCCGCGCTTGGGGAATAAACCTTCATTCGGGAAAGATGCAGACATCGCAGCATCCACAACTGCAAGATGTCCATTGTCATACAGTTTCACACGATTCTCATTGAAGGTCACATAAATGAAGCTGTTGCTCTGTTCATAATAATTCAGACAGATACCAATAGGGGTAACCATAAGAGAATCTTTTCTGGCATCTCCCTTAAACTTAATCTTCTGCATCACTTCTTCACCGCGAAGTGCAACACGCTCCTTCATAATGCCAAGATGTTCTGCTAAGTGATCTGTGTAGCCGGCAATCTTACCGCCACCACCTACAACAAACACGGCACTAACAGGCTTATCGCCGTTTAATTCCATAATGCGGTCTGCAACCTGCTTTGTCATATCATCCACGTTAGCTTCCAACATCGATAATACAGACTCTCTGCTAATCTTCTGTGGGAGTGCCATGATATCTTTAAACTCAACTTCCTCGTCGGTTTCAATACCACGTTTAATTTCCTCAGCAGTATTAAAGTCAACAAGGCATCCCTTTGCAATCACTTCCGTTAAGGAATCTCCTGCTACCGGAATCATACCGTAAGCTACGATGCAGCCGTCTTTGGTAATACAAATATCCGAGGTACCTGCGCCTACATCTACTAAGGCGATGTTTAACATTCTGTACATCTCGGGAATGGCTACTTCAATTGCAGCAATAGGCTCTAAGGTCATATTGACAACCGATAATCCCGCAAGTTCAACCGCTCTGTACAAACCGTCTACAACATCATCCGGAAGAAAGGTTGCAATTAAATCAGCACCAATACTCTTTGCCTTATGGTTTTCAAGATTGGTAATCTGATAACCATTCAGATAATAGCGAATAATGGAATTACCAACACAGTAAAACTTCAAATCTGTGTCGTTATTCTCCTGAAACTCTTCATAGGCCTTCTCAATACCAAGACTCGTAAGAGAAGCAATCTCTTCTCTTGTTACAACCGTTTCTTTTTCCAAATCCCAGGTTACGGATGTCTCTACTGTCCGAAGCACGCGACCTGCGGCAGCAATACATACATCTGTAAGCTTTACCCCAAGCTTCTTTTCCAGGCGAAGCTTTACCTCGGTAATGGTATTCCCAACCTGGCCAATATCATGAATCTGACCATCTAGCATCGCTCTGGTCTCATGTTCTTTTACGGCTTGTCCCACGATAATAAACTGCTCGCCCTCTCTGTAGCCAACAGTTCCAACAATACTTCTGGTACCGATATCCAGACCGAATACCAAATCCCCCTGCGGTTTTAATCCCTTTTCACTCATAAAGGTTCTCCACAATATTCTCTAACAGCTTATCTGTCAAACTTCTCTATCATGTACTTGCGAATCTGCGTTTCGCTTTCTTCACTGCTGCGACCATTATCAATCACGAAAGCGCATTTTTCACGGAAGACACTTTCTGGTAGCTGACTTCGCATAATGCCGTCTACCTTTTCATCCGAATACCCCCGGCTTAGCTTTAATCTTCTTCGGCGTTCTTCTTCGGATGCGTATATATACCACAACTCATCTAAAATCTGGTCATACCCACACTCAATTAATAGTGCTGCTTCCAGAAATACAAAAGCGGTGCCACGCTTTCTTTCTTCTTCTATAGCGGACATAATATAGTCCTTCACCGCTGGATGCACAATGTCGTTTACCAGTTGCCGATTTTCTCCGCTTTCAAAAAGAACTTCAGCAAACGCTTTCTTGTCTATTTCTTCGTCTGCACCAAGGATTTTACTCCCAAAGGCCATAACTAATCTATTATAACAAGCCTGCCCCTTCCCTTCAAGGAAGTGCGCAATCTCATCCGCAACAAGAATACGGCAATGATAGTGTTCCTGCAAATATTTTAGGATGGAGGTTTTGCCTGCACCAACGCCCCCCGTAATGCCAATCGTAACCATTATTTTGCTTCGTACAGATCCTTTCCACTATGAGCCTCCGCTAAAAGCTGTACGGACAGTGCTGCTGCATTCTCCATTTCTTCACTAAGAAGCGTTAAAACGCGCTCCTTTTCCTCTTCGGGAGTCTCCACAACCAGTTCGTCATGCACCTGCAAAACCATTCTCGCCTCATAGCCATCCTGCAAAAGTCTGTCATAGACTTTCACCGTAGCCATCTTCATAATATCTGCGGCCGTTCCCTGAATGGGCGCATTCATAGCGACACGCTCCCCAAAGGAGCGCATCGCAAAATTAGAATTTTTAAGTTCGGGAATCGGTCGTCGTCTTCCAAAATAAGTCTCCGAATATCCCTTTTCTTTTGCCTTTGTTTTTGCGTTTTCCAAGAAAGCATGAATCCCCGGATAGGTTTCAAAATAAGACGCGATATACCCCTTCGCCTCTTCTCTGGATATTTTCAAATCTTTGGCTAGCCCAAAAGCACTGATTCCATAGACAATTCCAAAGTTTACTGCCTTCGCATTTCTTCGCTGTAAATCCGTAACTTCGTCAAACGGTGTATGGAATACCAAAGAAGCTGTACTCCTGTGAATATCCTGTCCATTTATAAATGCATTCTTTAAATGTTCATCCTCGGAAAGCGCCGCCAGAATTCGAAGTTCAATCTGGGAATAATCCGCATCGCAGAAGGTGTAACCTTCCTTTGCTACAAATGCCTTACGAAGCAGTCTTCCTTCTTCCGCACGCATAGGAATATTCTGCAGGTTGGGTTCTGTGGAAGAGATTCTTCCCGTTGCGGTAACAGTCTGGTTAAAATGGCTGTGAATTCTGCCATCTGCGCCAATAAAATCCTTTAAGCCCTCCGCGTAGGTACTGCGCAATTTCGTCATCATACGATACTGCAAAATATCCTGTACAAAAGGAACATCTGCTGCCAGTTCTTCTAACACTTCCGCGGATGTCGAATAACCCGTTTTCGTCTTTTTTCCGCCAGGCAGACCCATTTTATCAAATAAAAGTTCGCCTAGCTGTTTGGGCGAGTTGATATTAAATGTGCAATCCGCTGCCTCATATATTTTTTCTTCGAGTTCCTGAATCCTTTTCCCAAGTTCCTCTGAAATCTCTTCCAGAACCTTCTTCTCCGTCAGAATGCCTTCTTCTTCCATGCGGTAAAGTACAAAGGATAGCGGCATTTCCGTCTGACGGTATAGCTCTCCCATTCCCTGCTTTCCTACTTTTTCCAGAAGAGAAGCCGTAGTCGCTACCGCTGTGTATGCGCTATAACATGCAAAATGAAGGATATCTTCCCCCTGCATAACTAACGCCATATTCATATCCATCTTTCCAAGACTGTCTTTTAAAGAAGGAAATACAAGTTGTAAGTAATCTCTGGCGATATCCGTAATTTCAATTTCACTTCTGGTCGGATCCAAAAGGTATGCCAAAATATGTACATCTTCCACCTGGCCAGAGTACAGACTACTGGATGCATCTGGTAAGGAAAGTGCCTTATATAACTGCTTCACATCATATGTACAGAACATAATCTTTTTCTGCTCTAGGGCATTTCTTAGATGCGCCGCGAGTTTTCTTGCATCTTCGTTCCATGCAATCAGTGCTGCTGTCTTTTCTTCGGTTGACAGGGCAACAACGAGTCCCTCCTGATCAGAAGCAAATGCATAAATACCCACTTTCCCAAATGCTTCTGCTACTTTTAGAAAAGCATCCATTTCTTTTACAGAACTGAGCACCTGGAAAGTTTCCTTCGGATCTGCTTTCTTGGCTGCCGCCCCCTCTGTTTCAAAATTGGACAATAGATTTTTAAAAGAAAGTTCAACAAAAATATCGTAAGCCTCTTTGGTAAAAATATTACCAAGAGACATCTTCTCTAAATCAAACGGAATCTCTGCCTGAATGTTAATCGTTGCCAGTACCTTGCTTAAATCCGCTAGTTCCTTGTTGGCAATGAGGCTTTCCCGAATTGCCTTCTTGGTGATTTCTTCCACGTGCTCGTAGATGGCCGATAGAGAACCGTAGGTAACCATAAGCTCCTGTGCCGTTTTCTCTCCAACCTTTGGAACACCTGGAATATTGTCGGCGGTATCGCCCATTAAGGCTTTCAAATCTATAAAGCCTTCCGGGGTAACCTTATAGGTTTCCAGCACATCCTTTGCATAGTAGTCTTCGACCTCTGTCTTTCCCATTTTTGTCTTGGGAATACGAATCTTAATGGTCTCATCCGCAATCTGCAATAAATCCCGGTCCCCACTAATCAGGGCAACTTCCATTCCTTCTTTCGCTGCGGTCTTCGCTAACGTTCCCAGAATATCGTCCGCTTCTAATCCCTCTTTTTCCATAACACAGACACCCATAGCCTGCAATACATCATGCATGAGAGGAACCTGGCTTCTCAGTTCTTCGGGCATCGGCTTGCGAGTCCCTTTGTATTCTTTATAAATGGCATGACGAAATGTTGGCGCATGCATATCAAATGCTACTACAAAATAGTCCGGCATTTCTTCCTTCAAGAAACGAAGCATCATGGTTAAAAAGCCATAAACCGCTCCTGTATGCTTTCCTTCTGCATTTGTTAAGTCAGGCATTCCGTAAAATGCCCTGTTTAAGATGCTGTGGCCATCCATCAGCATTAATTTTTTAGCCATACCCTAACCTACTTTATATTTGCGAATCGCTTATAATCGTCCGAGCATTGCATATACAAGAAATAACAATCCTAATACACACAATACCCCCTCTAGAAAATAACCCATGCGGCGGAAGAAAATCAGTGCCATACTCTCTCTCTTCATCTCCTCCATCTGCTTGGTAAAATCACTTTCAATATTAAAGTTACCACCGGTTTCCAGTCTATTCAGACCTTCTCGCACAAGGAACTGGATTTTTAATTCCTCCTTACAACCCTTGCACTCCCCAGTGTGTCTAAGCAGTTTAATATTCTCTATATCTGGCAGTGTTTTTTTCACGAAAGGTACCATCTTCTGACGATACTCTCTGCACTGGTTATAATCATCCATAAACTACTTTCTATCCTTCCAAAAGGGTAAATCATCCCTATTATTATACTAAATAAATGTCCCCTGCACAAAGTCGGCTTGCATAGAGAGGTGCTTTTGTGTTACTATATGCAAAGCGCCGGCGTGTCGGAATGGCAGACGAGGCAGACTCAAAATCTGTTGTGGGTGACCACGTGCGGGTTCAAGTCCCGCTGCCGGCATAAAAAAAGACCTCATATGAGGTCTTTTTTTGTTTTATGTCGTTGGTATTATTTATTCTGCTGTTACTTTATCTTTGATTGCTTTTAAGGTCTTCTCAACCAAAACAGCATCATCAATAATTTCTTTATCGTAGTAGGACATGAATTCTTCAGAACTTGCATATCCATAATCTGTTGCCATCTTTTCAATGTCTGCATCGGTTACCTGCACCTTTTCTTTCGCAGCGATTGCGCGGAAGATTGCACCATTGAAGACAGATTCGCCAGAAGTCGTATTCACGTCCTCTAACAGACTTACAACATCCTCACCATACACATCAGAAAGGCTCATGCCATAATACATACTGTACATCGTGCAGTAATAATCAATATTGTAATCGTAATACAGGGTTACCGTATCTTCATTTAATGCAGTTTCATATACCTTTTCGGTTAATCCCTTATAGATTGCATTCATAATAAGCTGTTCACGATAAAAATCCTTACAATCTTCTACAGTCTTTAAGTCAGGGAAATAACTCGCAACCAGTTCATCTGTAAGCTCTGGCTCCAGCATAATGGAATTAATCGTTACGGTAAATTCTACATCCTTACCAGCCAGTTCTTCATAGTAATCTTCCGGGAAGGTTAAGTTCAATACAACCGTATCTCCAACATTTGCACCCACAAGCCCCTCTTCAAAGCCTGCGATAAAGGAATTACTGCCTAACTTTAAGTTACTGTTATCTGCACTACCACCCTGGAATTCTTCACCATCCATTCTTCCAACGTAGTTAATACTAACCGTATCGCCATCTTCACACAACGTCTTTTCAGACACCTGCATCTCCGTATCAGGAAGCTGACTTAAAAAGTTATCATAAATCATCTTGTCTAAATCTTCTTCCGTATACGCAGTCATCTCTGCCATGAGTTCTTCATTCTCATAGTTCGGAATATAAATCTTCTCTCCGGTAGATAAAGTAAGCTCCATCATGGTGCCATCCGCAACACCATCCTTGGCTTCCTTCTCGGAAATCGTATTATATGCATCAGCAGAAGGCGTTGCAGGACGAAGGGCTTCCAAATCAGAATTATCTATTTCAGCCGGTACATAATCCTCGGATACCGCATTTTCAGATACCATATTCTCGGATGCACTGTTTTTATGCTTTCCAACACTGCTTCCGATTGCAAAGCCGATGAAACCAATGGCAGCAACCGCAATTACACCTTCGGCTACCAGAAGTCCGATATTACTCTTATGCGGCTTTTCCTCTTTTTCTTCTTCCTCTTCTGCTTCATCTTCTTCTACTGATTCTTCGGCAGCTTCTTCCTCTTCCATCTCTTCTTCTGCGGTTGTTTCTTCTTCCAAAGAAGCTTCCTTCTTCTCTAATTCGTCATCTTTTTTCTTCTTACTCACTTTTTCATCCTCCTATTTTATGACCTGCAAAATGCCTGTCACGAAGTTTAGTATATCACAACCATTTCAGAATACATATTTATATTCTGGTGGCCTTTTCCTGATTCGCCCGTTCTTTCAGTTCGGCAGCATTCTCTAAAACTGCGTCCGAAACGGTATCTGCTGCCAAAACACGCGCGATTTCTGCAACCATTTCTTCTTCGGAAAGCGCTCTAATCTGGGTAACCGTTGCTCCCTCTTCTTCTCGCTTTTCAATTACAAAATGGCTGTCTCCAAAGGCGGCAATCTGCGGCAAATGGGTAATACACAAAATCTGATGATTTCTGGACAAATATCCCATACGCTGTGCCACATTCCAGGCAGTCTTTCCACTAATACCGGTATCAATTTCATCAAAGATGAGCGTTCCGATGTCATCCTTTCGTGCAAATACGCATTTTAGCGCCAGCATGATACGGGACAACTCACCACCACTCGCAACCTCTGCGATAGGCTTTCTCTTCTCGCCGGGATTTAAGCTAATCGTAAAAGATACTGCATCATATCCATCCGCACCGATCTGTTCCTTCGCTGTTACTTCAATGGCAAAGGAAACTTTTAAAAAGTTGAGGTCGAGTAAAACTTCTTCGATTTCTGCGGAAAGAGCCTTTGCCGCTTTTTCTCTTTCAGCGTGTGCTTTTTCGCAGAGGTCTTTTAGTACTTTCTCAAACGCATCTACCTGCGCCTGCATCTTTTCAAGCGTACCCTTTAAATCCTTTAAGCACTCTGCTTCCTTTTCTCTGTCCGCACCATAAGCAATGACGGCCTCTTCATCCTTCCCGTACTTCATGGTAAGACGATCTATTTCAGCAAGTCTTCCCGATACGACAGCAAACTGTTCTTCATCAAAGGATAAATTTTCCGCATAATCACTAATTTCTCTGGATAACCCGCGAAGAACATCTTCTTCCGTAAGTAGCTGCCCAAGCAATGCATCTAAATCTTCATCTAACCCTTTTAGGCTGCTTAATTCTCTGGAAGCATATCCAATCTGATCCAAAACACAGCCATCCATCCCTGACAGAAATCCGGTTGCCTTAGAAAGTCCTTCTGATAGTTTCTGTCCATTTTGCATCTTTTTAAGTTTTCCGCGCAGTTCTTCTCCTTCACCAGGTTTTAAAGCTGCGTCTGCAATTTCCTTCGCTTCATACAGAGCAAGGCTTAATGTTCTTTCCCGCTCTCCTTCTTCCATACTCAGCTTATCTATCGCGGAAAGAACTTCCTTATACGCAACATATTTCACTGCAATTTCTTCTTTTAAGGATGCCAGCTTTTCACCTGCATACTCATCTAAAAGTTCTTTCTGCTTCGCTTCCTTAATCAGGCTCTGGTGTTCATGCTGTCCATGAATGTCAATCAGTCGTTCTGCCAGTTCTTTTACCTGTCTTCCGGTAACGGTTTCTCCATTAATCTTATAAATGCTTCGGGCAGCCTGCAGTTTTCTGGTTAAGACAATGGTTCCATCCTCTTCAATGGGAACATCCATTTCCTGCATTGCAGCCAAAACATCCTTCTTTTTTTCTGAGAAAACAAGTTCAATCAGAGCATAGTCTGCTCCGTTTCGAATCATATCTTTATCTGCTTTTGCTCCTAACGCAAGCGCGATGGAGCCAATAATAATGGATTTTCCGGCACCAGTTTCACCCGTTAAGACATTTAGATTTTCAGAAAGAGTAATCTCAGCCTCTTTTACAAGCGCAAGATTCTTGACATGAATATAATTTAACATTTCCGCTCCTTTGTGCGGTTCTACGACTCTAATTTCCTTTTAGTTATTATCCATCTTTTGGTGAAGCACATCTAAGAATCCGGTATCCCTTAGCTTCACAATACGGGTAATCTCAGAAGAAACGCAAATCGCAACCTGATCTCCGGCAGACAGCGTTCGACTATTTCTTCCATCCATAGAAACATTCACCTGCACTTCCTTTTCGCCCCTGGAAGGCAAAATCTCTATCACGACTTTATCCTGCGGTGAAAGCACAATACTTCTTGTATTTAGTGTGTGCGGACAAACAGGGGTCAGCACCATAAGATTCGCAGACGGTTCCACGATAGGTCCTCCTGCGGACAAATTATAACCGGTAGAACCAGTGGGTGTAGACACAATCATACCATCTGCATAGAAATCGTACAGGTGTCTGTCATTTACTGATACGCGATAACCAATTAACTGAACATCACCTCGTCGGCCAAGCACCACGTCGTTTAGTGCCGTCTCCGTTTCCCCCTTACAGGTTCCCGAAAGCATCATACGGTTTTCTATCTGTACTCTGTCCTCTACCAAAGCTTTCATACTGTCTACCAAGGAGGATTCTTCCACCTCAGAGAGATAACCCATATGTCCTAAATTCACGCCAATCACAGGAATCTTTGTTCCTGCAACCTTCTGTGAGGCAAGCAGCATTGTTCCATCGCCGCCAAGTGCAATAAGACAGTCCACATCCTCAGGAAATACCGGATGTGCCTCATCTCCTGAGACAGTAATTATTTCTACCGAACTACTTGCAGCAAGCAGGGCATTCTTTACCTTGTCTAGGACAACACCCTCCGCATCTTTTATCGGATTTTTAAGTAATACAAACTTTTTCATTCGCCACCCTTATCTAGTGTGTCATGTGCCGCAGCAACAATTTGGGATACAACGTCTTCCTGAACCATATCTTCTGCACTACTCTTTTCAATATGCATCAGATACTCAATATTTCCCTCTGGACCTCTCACCGGGGAGAAGGTAAGTCCGAGCAGTCTGAACCCATTCTCTCCTGCATAGGAAAATGCCGCATGAATAACCTCTTCATGAATCGATGGTTCCCGAACAACCCCTTTCTTTCCAACCTTGTCCCGACCGGCCTCAAACTGGGGCTTTATAAGGCAAACCATTTGACCACCCTCTTTTAAAATTGGATAAGCCGCAGGAAGAATTTTGGATAATGAAATAAAAGAAACATCTACTGAAGCAAAGTCCACTTCTTCCCCGATGTCCTTGGGTTCTACGTAACGAAAGTTGCACTTTTCCATGCAAATGACACGCTCGTCATTTCGCAGTTTCCACGCCAGCTGTCCGTGTCCTACATCAATGGCAAATACCTTTCGCGCACCATTTTGCAGCATGCAGTCCGTAAAGCCACCCGTAGATGCACCAATGTCCATACAAACCCGGTCCGTAAGCTCTACCGGAAACTCTGCCATAGCCTTTTCTAACTTTAAGCCACCACGGCTGACATATTTTAATGTACTTCCACGCACTTCTAATGTGCTGGTTTCTTCTTCAAAAGTACTCCCCGCCTTGTCCTCCTTTTGTCCATTCACATAGACAATTCCCGACATAATGAGGGCTTTTGCTTTCTCCCTGGACTCTGCCAGGTTCTGTTTTACAAGTAATACATCCAGTCTTTCTTTCATTTATACAAGCGCCTTTATTCTCTGGAATATACCTTCCACATCCAGTTGTAACTTCTCTTTTAGGATTGCAGGACTACCATGTTCCACGAACTGATCCGGTAATGCGATTTGTAAAAATTTCCCCTGATAGTTCTCCTGCCACAGTAGTTTACGAACCTGTTCGCCATAGCCGCCAATGGCTATATTCTCTTCCATGGTTACGATCAGACTGTGGCGATTACATGTTTCCTGAATAATCTTTTCGTCTAATGGTTTGGCAAAACGTGCATTGATTACGCTGCATCGATGCCCTTCTTCTAATAATTTATCCCGCACCTTTTCTGCCGTCTCTACCATGGAGCCTAAGGCAAGGATTGCGATTTCACCTTCTGCGTGCAGGATTTCGGCCTTTCCCATTTCTATGGGGGCTCTGTATTCCTCCAGACAATCGCTGGCTTCTCCTCTGGGATATCGAATCGCAATAGGAACCCCGGCTTCCACCGCAAACAGAAGCATATCCGCAAGCTCCCACTTATTCTTCGGTGCCATAATATGCATTCCTGGAATCGTCATTAGGAAAGATACATCAAAAGCACCCTGGTGCGTCTCACCGTCGCTTCCAACAAGCCCCGCCCTGTCGATTGCGAATACCACGGGAAGGTTCTGGATACAAACATCATGCAAAATCTGATCATAAGCTCTTTGCAGGAAGGAGGAGTAAATTGCCACGATGGGAACATAACCACCTGCGGCAAGCCCCGCCGCGAAGGTTACCGCATGCTCTTCTGCAATTCCTACATCAAAAAACCGGTTAGGATATGCTTTGGCAAAACGTTTTAAACCGGTACCATCAGGCATCGCCGCTGTAATCGCAACCACCTTTTCATAATTGGGTCCGATTTCCCGCTTCATAACCGTAGAAAATACTTCTGTATAACTGTCCTTTTCTCTAACCTTCTTAGGCGTTCCATTCTCAATGTGGAATGGCTCTGCGCCATGAAATCTTGCAGGATGACGCATCGCAGGGGCGTATCCCATTCCCTTCTTGGTCTTTACATGAACGATAACAGGCCCTTTCACATGCTTTGCAGAGCGAAGCACTTTAAGAACTGCCTGGGTATTATGTCCATCCACCGGACCAAGATACTTAATCCCAAGTTCTTCAAAATAGGTTCCAGCAGGAAGTACCAAGGAACGAAGGGAACCCTTTGCTCTTTTCAGTCCTCCAATTACACTTTTACCAGCCTCAGATTTATTCAGTTTATTATAAACGCTATCCTTCAAATCCAGATAGCCCTCTTTGGAACGAACGCCCTGTAAATAGTTACTTAGACCACCTACATTCTTGGATATCGACATCTCATTATCATTTAATACCATAATGTAGTTGGTTTTCAGTTTGGAGGCATTATTCAGTGCCTCGAATGCCATGCCGCCGGTCATCGCACCATCCCCAATCACGGCAACAACATTCGTATCTTCCCCAGAAAGATCTCTCGCCTTTACAAGTCCAAGTCCCGCGGATAAGGAGGTAGAGCTATGCCCCGTATCAAAAGCATCTGCGTCGCTCTCCCGGCGCTTTGGAAATCCACTCATACCGCCAAAGCTACGAAGCGTATCAAATCCTTCTCTTCGACCAGTTAACAGCTTGTGCGTATAGGACTGATGTCCTACATCCCATATCAGCTTATCCTTGGGGAAATTCAAAAATAAATGTAGCGCCATCGTCAGTTCCACAGCGCCAAGATTGGAGGCCAGATGTCCTCCTGTCTCACTAATATGCGTGATTAAAAAACTACGGATTTCTTCCGCTAACTGCCCATATTTTTCAGGTGAAATACGCTTGATATCATTGGCTTTCTTGATTGTATCAAGCAGCATATACCTTCTCTCTTCCATCCCTGTTACCCCTGTTATTTTCTTCGCATGACAAGACTACGAATGAGTTCCACCAGAAAACCTTCTTTCATTCCTTTTTGCTCATAAAGCCCTGCCATAAGCGCAGCAGCCTCCTCCGAAAGAGTTCTCTGCAAAATGTCTGTTTTATCCCTACCATGAATGGAAAGATAGGTACACTTTCCATTTCTTTCATCACTGCCGACAGGTTTCCCAAGCTCTTCCGTAGTACTTTCCATATCCAGCAGATCATCCTGCAACTGAAATGCAATGCCCAGGTTATAACCTATTTTTTCCAGCACGGAAACTTCTTCTTCCCTTGCGCCTGCTAAAATACCGCCGATCATAAATGCAGCCTCTAACAGGGCCGCTGTCTTATATGCATTAATAAATAAAACCTGGTCTTCGTTTAATTGTAGATGCTTTTCTTCTGCTTCCACATCTAAGGTCTGACCGCCAATCATTCCATAAATGCCAGCCTTACGGGATAACACTTTTAACGCCTGCACGCAGCGTTTTACTTCTTCCTCGGTAGCAACTGCAAATGCACCAATTGCAGTCTCAAAAGCATAATTTAATAGTCCATCTCCTGCAAGCACAGCCATACCGGGGCCATAAACAACATGGGTGGTAGGCTTTCCTCTCCGAAGCTCATCATTATCCATCTCCGGTAAATCATCATGCACCAATGAATAATTGTGAATCATTTCAAGTGCCGCCATAAAGGGCTCAATTACCTTTGTCTGCCCGCCAAAAAGCTGATACGTTTCCTGCATAATAAGCGGTCTGAGTCTCTTCCCACCAGCCTGAAAGCTGTAATTCATCGCCTCAATTACAGTCTTCTGATATCCTTCTTCTTTGGGCAGATAAGCAGAAATGATTTGAAGCGTCTGCTTTGTTTTCTGTTCAAATAAACTATTGTAGTTCACCAACGCATTCTCCCTGCTCATTTAGAAGTTTAACCTGTTTCTCTACCGTATCAAGTTCTTCGTTGCATTCTTTTAAAAGCTTCATCCCTTCCTGATAAAATTTAAAGGAATCCTCCAAAGAAACATCATCTTTCTCTAATGCCTTAATGGTATCTTCTAACTTTACAAACTTTTCTTCCAAAGTCTGCTTTTCTTCTTTTTTTGCCATAACTCATTCCCTTACTGTTCTTCCTGCGTTCCAGGAAAGACCATATCTTTTGTATCCTTTACCGTAGCCAGTATTTCTCCGTCCTTCACAACAACCTTCAACGAATCCCCTGGCATAACCTGCTTAATGCTCGCAACCGCTTTCCCATCCATCCGTTCTACATGTCCATATCCACTGGACAATTTTTCTAATGGCGAGAGTCCTTTGAGCCTTTCTGCATATAATAGCATCTGGTGACGTCTATTATTTAGTTTCTCCAATAATCTCCCCTGCAGGCTTTCTTCCAGGGATACTAAGCGCATTCTTTTTTCTGATAGCCTTGCTAGTGGTGAATTCTTTGCCAGACGAAGGGATAAATATTCGGCTCTCCCTCTTGCCTCGCTAAGATGCCTTTCCATAGCGCGCGTGCATCTTATGCTCTGCATCTCTATTTTTTCACAAAGAGTCGCAACATCATCTACCGCTAACTCTGCCGCTGCCGATGGTGTCGGCGCACGCATATCTGCCACAAAATCAATGATGGTAAAATCCGTCTCATGTCCCACTGCCGATATGATGGGAATCGAACAGTCAAACACCGCTCTTGCTACTTCCTCAGCATTAAACCCATTTAGATCTTCAAAGGAGCCACCGCCTCGACCAACAATCATAACATCCACGCCTGCTTTCTCTAACGCATGGATTCCTTTGACAATGCTGGCCGGCGCTTCCACGCCCTGTACAATAGCGGGATAGAGCAGAATCTCGATGCCGGGATTTCGTCTTTTCGATACATTGATAATGTCCCGAACACCTGCACCCGTTGAGGCCGTAACCACACCTAATCTCTTAATATAATGCGGAATGGGCTGTTTATATTCCGGAGCAAATAGTCCCTCCTCCGCAAGTTCTAATTTTAATTTTTCAAAGGCCTCGTATAGTTTTCCTTTATTTTCCGTAGACGTAATGGTACTTGCATAAATCTGATAGGTTCCGCTCGCAGCATACACCTGGATTTTTCCAGTGATTACGACCTCCATACCATCAGAAAGGCGCGTCTTTAAGTGTATGGCACTGCTCTTCCACATTGCTCCTGAAAGCTGTGCACCACCCTCTTTTACCGTAAAATAAACATGTCCGGAGCTGTGATACTTAACATTGCTGAGTTCACCCCGGACACAAACATTTTCCAGGAATGGCTCCTGGGAAAACATATTGGATATAAAATTCGTTACCTGCGATACGCTATAAACGTTCTTGTTCATTATTTGGATATCTTGGCCAGAACGCCATTTACGAAAGCATAGGACTCTTCTGCACCATATTCCTTGGCAATCTCAACAGCCTCATCGATGGAAACAGCTCTATCAAGAGAATCATCATAAAGAATCTCATAGGTAGCAAGACGAAGAATCGTTAGTTCCACTTTGCCGACGCGGTCCAAATCCCAGCCATCTGTCTTCTCAGCAAGAACACGGTCAATATCAGGAAGAACCTCCATAATGGCAGATACTCTTTCTACCACCTCTTCATGGACCTTTTTGTCCTTCTCAATAATCTCCTGCTCGCGTTCCTGGCAATCTTCTAACAGAGCACGGATTCCTCTCGTTCCCTTTTGTTTTTCCAGTCTGTATATTTCACGACGAACTTCTTCTAGTTCCTCAGATACGCCCACGGTATCAAAAAACATCTCATACTGCTTGGTCATATCCGGAATTTCGTGAAACTCCGTCTCAAAAAGCATTTTAAAAACCTGTACGCGTTTACTATGTAGTGACATTATGCATTCCCCTTCTTAAGGCTTACATTTGCAATACGAATATTCACATCAGTAACCGTAAGGCCTGTCATATTCTCGATGGCAGTCTTAACCTTTTCCTGAACTTTATTGCAGATGGAAGGAATATTAAAGCCAAAGTCTACAACGATGGTTAAATGAACGGCAACCATTCCATTCTGAATATCAACCTTCACACCTTTTGTTAACTTCTTTACACCAACCTTGCTCATTAGTTCATTGGTGATATTTCCAACAAGAGCACTAACGCCTTCTACTTCAGATGCTGCAAGAGAAGCAATCATAGCTACTACATCATCAGCGATGGCAATCGTTCCTAAACAATCTTTATTAGGCATCTTAAAGTCTCCTTTTCAAAAGCATTTTTTATCATTCACGCACAAACACTCTATTCTTGTTATTATAGCATTTATGGGCATTTTTTCCTACAACCAAAATGTAAGAACCAGGGTTCCACCGTTCTCCATATAGGTCGCTTCATCCTTACCATTTAATAGTCCAAAAACCTGTTGTTCCTGTATAAGATAAGCTTTTAACATCTCATATACCGATTCATCGGAAGCTTTGATGGATACGTATTTTTCCCGCTTCCTATAAGCATCCGCAAACACATTCACCAGCTGCGAAGTATTCACACTGGTAAAGTAGCGCCCTTCTTTCACGTAGTAGTTATCTGCAAGCGCTACGCACATAGGCATAGGAACCACAGATTGAATGGTATGGGTCCTTAGTATATCATTCGTCGTTACGTTCAGATAGTCATATAGAATAGAGGGCGGGGTGGCTCCCAAATTCTTATTCCGGTCAAAGCTTGCGTCTCCCCAGGTTGCATCTACGTGGTAATAACTTCCATCAATGCATACCAGATTCCAGGCATGATTTTCGCCACTGGCATCGGTTCCTATCACAATCGCAGAGGAAACGCCCACATACGCAAGCAAATACTGCACGGTCCTTGCATACCCAAGACATACGCTTTCTCCATATACCATAACCGACAGAATATTCTGATTATCTCTCGCTGCCATATTATAATCTGTATGCGTAATGACATACTCATAAATGTGCTTTACTTTTTCATAATCAGACTTGTGTTCTACGCCAGCCACCGCGTGTGCCTTGTAATTATTAATCTTCAGCTTATAAGTCGCCACCTCTTCCGGTGTATAAATATACTGGCCCGAAAATAGGAAGGATAGTTTTTCTTTCTTGTGGGTTCTTCTCGTGTAAGTATATCCATCCACCCAAAAAAGTTCTGGATGATCATAAACCACACACTGATAGGCATAGGAAAGGTCTTCATCACTACTTGTGGAAATCTCTACATCTTCACCAAAATTCTGAAGCACCAGAAGAATTTCACAGTACAGTCTCTGCAAACGGCTGTCCATCACATTGTAGTGATAGTAGCCCTGCATAGAGGACATCCGTTCATAGATGGCATCTTCTGTAAAATAAGAAGGTGTCGTAACTACAGTATCTGCGCCCTCTTTTGCAGAAACGTTGTATCCAAACACGCTTTGCGCAGATACTTTTTCCTTTGCATCCTTTCCGCCACATCCCACAAGAACAGATAGAACCAGAAGAAGCAAAAGCCCTGTTTTAATAACTTTTACGCGCATTAATTATTCTTACCAAATTCAGAAAGAACCAACCCCGGATTCCGTTCCAAGGTCATTCCAACACTCCAAGCATTCACAAAGAGAAGAAGGGGATTTCCTTTTAAATCCTGTACCTTCTTCATATCAGAAGTACCAGAAATCTTTTTAATATCTACCTCGTCTTTATTCTCAATCCAGCGAATATGTTCATAAGGAAGAGGCTCCATACGAATCTCAACATTGTACTCATTTTCCAGACGATACCGGAGAACATCAAACTGCAAAACACCTACAACACCAACGATGATTTCTTCCATACCAGAAGCAACTTCCTGGAATATCTGAATTGCACCTTCCTGCGCAATCTGATTGATACCCTTTACAAACTGCTTACGTTTCATGGTATCCACCTGTCTTACTCTTGCAAAATGTTCTGGTGCAAAGGTCGGAATACCTTCATAGACCATCTTCTCAGATGGCGCACAGATGGTGTCACCGATAGAGAAAATTCCGGGATCAAAAACACCGATGATATCTCCTGCAAATGCTTCGTCCAGAACCTTTCGCTCATTTGCCATAATCTGCTGTGGCTGTAAAAGGCGCATGGTTTTATTGCCCTGCACATGCTTTACTTCTTTTGTCGCATCAAAGTGTCCTGAACAAATACGCATAAAAGCAATTCGGTCGCGATGTGCTTTATTCATATTGGCCTGAATTTTAAATACAAATGCAGAGAATGGCTTTTCCACCGGATCAATAATGCCTAAATCAGACTTTCTTGGAAGCGGTGTTGTTGTCATCTCTAAGAAATGCTTTAAGAACACTTCTACACCAAAGTTCGTAAGTGCGGAACCGAAAAATACAGGCGTAAGCTTTCCAGCCTGCACATCCTTAATATCAAATTCTGCGCCTGCTTCTAAAAGTTCTAATTCTTCATCAAGCTTATCCTTTGCGTCCTGCCCAATTGCCGCTAAAACCGCTGCCTCATCAGAGATTGGAATCTCGTGGCTTTCTCCTTCTTTGGTTCCCTTTTCGGTATCTTCAAAAGTGATAATACACTCCTTCTGTCTATTGTATACACCCTTGAACTTCTTACCCGAACCAATGGGCCAGTTCACGGGACAGGTCTCTATTCCCAGTTCCTTTTCAATCTCATCTAATAAGTCAAAGGTATCATTGGCATCACGGTCCATCTTATTGATAAATGTAAAAATCGGAATACCGCGCATACCACATACCTTAAACAGTTTTCTGGTCTGTGCCTCAACACCCTTACTGGCATCAATAACCATGACTGCAGAATCTGCCGCCATAAGTGTTCGATAAGTATCCTCTGAGAAATCCTGATGTCCCGGCGTGTCCAGAATATTGATACAGAACCCATCGTATTCAAACTGAAGCACGGAACTGGTTACAGAAATACCTCTTTCTTTTTCAATTTCCATCCAGTCGGATACAGCATGTCTTGCGGTCGCTTTTCCTTTTACTGAACCCGCTAAGTTAATGGCACCTCCGTATAAAAGGAATTTCTCCGTCAGAGTTGTTTTACCAGCATCCGGGTGAGAGATAATGGCAAAGGTTCTACGGCGGTTGATTTCTTCTGCTAAATTCACGGTTTACGTCCTCATTTCTAGTATTTATATTTATACTTAAATTTCTTTATAACAAATTATTTCCAGAGATTGTTCCTTCTACGCCCAAATAAGAAAGAATGGTTGCTCCAATATCTCCAAAGCCTAGACGCGTTCCATAATTGGTAGGCGTAATATTCTTTCCCGTCATAATAAGAGGAATATATTCTCTGGTATGGTCGGTTGTCTTTGTATAAGCCGGATCACAGCCATGGTCTGCTGTAATCATGAGTATATCGTCCTCTCGCATCTTGTGCAGAATTTCTGGCAGTCGCTCATCAAAGTAGGTCAGGGCCTTTGCATACCCTTCTACATCTCTTCTATGACCGTAGAGCATATCATAATCTACCAAATTGATAAAGCACAGCCCTTCAAAATCCTTATCCATATAGGCAAGGGTCTTGTTAATACCATCTTCGTTGCCTGTGGTATATACATAATCTGTGATACCGCGACCTACAAAAATATCTTTAATCTTACCAACGGAAAGCACTTCCTTACCAGCTTCCTTAATAAGATCCAGCATAGTCGTTCCAGGACAATCCAGTGAAAAATCATGTCTGTTAGAAGTTCTTGTATAATTGCCATTTCCTTTTCCAACAAAAGGTCTTGCAATCACACGACCAACACCATGTTCCCCTTTTAACATTTCTCTTGCCATGCGACAATATTCATAAAGGGTTTCAAGAGGAACTACCTCTTCATGGGCTGCAATCTGAAAGACAGAATCTGCGGATGTATAGACAATCAAATCTCCTGTTTTAACATGTTCATCGCCGTATTCATTGATAACAGTTGTTCCTGAATAAGGCTTATTGCATAAGACGCCGCGTCCTGTTAAACGTTTAAATTCCTCAATAACATCTGCTGGAAAACCGTCTGGATAAGTGGGAAGGGGACGCTCTGAAATATGTCCTGCAATCTCCCAGTGTCCAACGGTTGTATCTTTCCCCATAGACTTTTCCTGTAATCTTGCAATACTTGCTGCAGGTTTTTCTACGCCTTCAGCCCATTCCTTTACCCCGTCTATATTAAATAGACCAAGTTTTTTCATGTTCGGCATAGAAAAATAGGGACTTGAAGAACAACTTTTTAGGGTATTGGTACCCTCATCCCCAAACGCTTTCGCATCCGGCTCTGCACCGATTCCTACGCTATCTAAAACAATCAAAAATACTCTTTTAGCCATCGTATTACCCCCTTTGCAGTATGCAAAAATAACCTACTTTATTATACAATAAGTGCCCTCAAAAACAAACAGAGCCCCGCCGTAGCGAAGCTCTGCCCAAACAAATATTATTTATCCAGATTGAGGAATTTTTAATTGTTCTTTAAGAAGGAGGGAATGCTGTAACTCTTATCTTCCGGCTTCTTAGGTGCAAAAGATGTAGTTGCTCCAACTCTAGGAATATTGGTTGTTCCAACAGGAGCTGCTACCGTACGAGGAATTGGTGCAGGAGCAGGGCTCACTCCACCCATCTGAGGCTGAGGTCTGTATCCAGGTGCCATACCAGGAGCACCAGCCTGCATCGTAGAACCTGCTGCAACAAGAGGACGACCGCCTGTTGCATCTGCGCTTGTTCTAGTACGCATCGTATGAAGAGTAGATGCAGGACTAAGCTTTACGGAACCAGTAACAGGCTGCTCAATACCTGTTGCAATAATGGTAACCACGCAGGTATCTGTCATAGTTTCATCTGTTCTTGCACCAAAGATAACGAATGCATTATCACCAGTAATATCCTTAATGTACTCAGCTGCAACTGCAGGATCATACATGCAAAGGTCACCAGTAATATTCAGAAGAACATGGGAAGCCTCGGTAATGGAAGTCTCTAATAATGGTGACTCAACTGCAGCCTTAACTGCTTCGAGTGCCTTATCATCACCCTTACCAACACCAATACCAACATGGGCAACACCCTTATCCTTCATAACAGTCTTAACATCTGCGAAGTCAAGGTTAATATCTGCAGGTACATTAATCAGGTCAGTAACACCCTGTACTGCCTGCTGTAATACTTCATCCGCTTTCTTAAAGCCTTCCTTAAAGGAAATCCGACGATCTAAAATCTCAAGAAGCTTTTCATTAGGAATAACAACTAAAGTATCTACATTGCCGCGAAGGCTCTCAATACCCATCATAGCGTATTCCATACGGCGCTTCTGTTCAAATACGAAAGGAGTAGTTACAACTGCAACTGTTAAGATTCCCATCTCTTTTGCAGTTCTTGCAATAACAGCTGCTGCACCAGTACCAGTACCGCCACCCATACCTGCGGTAACGAATACCATATCTGCACCATCCATCACTTCAGCGAGGGTATCTACGCTTTCCTCAGCTGCCTTCATACCGACTTCGGGAATGGAACCTGCGCCGAGACCCTTGGTAAGCTTCTCACCAATCTGAATTAAGGTAGGAGCCTTGCAAAGCTGAAGAGCCTGCTTATCTGTGTTGACACCAATATACTCAACACCCTGAATATTCTCATCAATCATTCTGTTGACCGCATTGTTTCCAGCGCCACCAACACCAATTACCAGAATTCTTGCGCCTGATTCGGCTTCCCTGCTTGTAATCTCTAACAAGATCTTTTCCTCCTCTACGATATGTTTATCTCGTGTTTACACACATTATTTCAAATAAATTACAACACATTTCCTTAATAATAGTGCTTTTTTTCGTATAATGCAAGATTTTTTGTCAAATTTTTGCAATATTTTTTCGCTCGTTGACCGTCATAGTCATTCACCCTTACGGTAAACTAACTATTTTAGTCAACCACGAATTTTAGGTCTTCATCGCCGGTCTGGTAGTTCCTCATATTGAGAACGCCACTCTTTCCACGAAGCTTTGGAAGGATTGCTGACAGTCTCTGAATCTTCTCTTCGATTAAGTTTGCGTCCCCAAGTGCTACTCTAACGTTATCAAAATACAAAGTCATATCATAATTGTTTCCAAAATATATACGGTCTGTGGTAATCTCATACTTATTTAATAACTGGGTAACCGTCAAAATGGTTTGGAAGATTCTTTCATTCTCTACAGGAAGAGGCTCATTCATTACGAAGTGATCAAAATTTAGTCCTGTTACAAGTGGAATCCCTGCTGTTTTCAAAGAGGAACTTTCCACGACAATACCCTCTCTGTCAAAATACATATACTGGTCCAAATATTCCACATAACCAGCAATTGTCTTTTCATATACATTTATCTTAATCGTATTCTTATCCCAAACATCCACATCCATTTTTTCAATGAATGGAATATCTGTAATACTCTTATTTTTATATTTCAGGGATAAATAAATGGAATTATCGCCAAATCGCCCCGTTTCCACAAAGGAGCGAATCTGGGCTGCACTATAATGCTCATTCCCCTCCACATAGACCGTGGTGATCTGGTATTTAGATAAAAGAATATTTACTACAACCACAAAGGTAAGAAGCACTGAAAGAACAATACATATGGCTATCTTCCTATTTATACTTGTCTGTAATGCAAATTCTGTCTTCATAAGGTGTTATGTTATTATTCAGCCTCTTCCTCTGCCATCTTCTTCGCCAGTCTTACTTCTTCTTCATATACATTTTCACGCTGTACTGCAAGCACAAAGCCAACCTCTGCTAGCAGAAGCGTCACAGAAGTTCCGCCATAACTAATAAACGGCAAACTTACTCCTGTATTAGGTATCAGGTTTGTAACCACAGCAACATTTAATAATACCTGTACCGTAATATGCATCATAACGCCCACCACAAGCATTGCCTTATATAAGTCCCTTGTGGCCCTGGCTATAAAGAACATTCGTCCAATTAGTCCAATATACATGAGGAATACGATACCCGCACCTACTAATCCTAGTTCTTCACATATAATAGAGAAAATCATATCATTCTGTGCCTCAGGGATGAAATTCATCTTCTGCACACTTTGTCCAAGTCCTTTCCCCGTAAGTCCGCCTGAACCAATGGCATACAAAGACTGCAGCGTCTGGTATCCAATATCATCAGAGTTCGCTTCTGGATCGAGCCAAGCAACAATTCGACCACCTCTAAATCCCATATTGCTGTTTTTGAGATCGACTCTCGCAAAACTAAATCGAATAATCACTACCACGATAAGCGCAGTTAAAACCAAGAATACATATTTCTTATAATCTCTAGCCGCAATAAATACCATAAAGAAACCAATTAAGAAGATAATGATTCCACTGGATAGATTATTAGAAAAGACACGAACAAAAAGAAGACCTACGCCGGGAACGATTAGTGAATATAACCAGCCCTTCCAGGTATGCAGTAAATACATATACTTCCGAATATATACTGCTTCAAAAATAATAATTGCTATTTTGACAAATTCTGCCGGCTGTATTGAGAGAGAACCAATACGGATCCAGCGAGTTGCGCCCTTTACAGTATGTCCTACAACAGGAAGAAGCATAACCAGGACAAAAGAAAATACTATAATTGGTACCTTAAACTTATCGAGAAACCTTGAAGGCATAAACAGTCCTACCAAAACCATAGCGACAAGTCCAAACACTACCGCCTGCGCTTGGCGCTTAAAATAGTAAGCACTGTCACCAAAATCCAGGTTCGCTTCATAAGAACTGGCAGAGTATATCATCAAAAGTCCAAAAACCAAAAGAAGACCTACCATAAGAATCAAAGAAACATCTAATGTGTTTCCGTAGTGGCGAAGTTTTTTCTTCGGACTCTTTTCTCCGGCAGATCGATTTGCTATGAGGTTTTTCACGCTTTCCAAAAATGCCATTTACCAAACTCCAAGCCAAGCAACCATACAACAAAGTACCGTTACAATACTAAAAACAGTAACTACCTTCGTTTCAGACCATCCACATTTTTCAAAATGATGATGAATGGGAGCCATTTTAAAGATTCGTTTTCCCTTCGTAATCTTAAAGCAAGAAACCTGCAGGATCACCGAAAGTACTTCCACAAAATAGATCAGTCCAACAATTAAAATAAATAAAGGCATTTTGAGAGCGATTGCTGTTCCGGAAACAAAGCCACCTAATGCAAGTGCACCTGTATCCCCCATGAACACCTTAGCAGGATGCGCATTAAATACAAGAAATCCCATCAGCGCACCAAGAATTGCACCACAGATTGGTGCTACAGGATTATCAAAACGAATCGCCGCAAGGCCAAAAAATGTAGCAACAATCGCTGTTACTGAACTGGCAAGGCCATCCAAACCGTCTGTAAAATTCGTTCCGGTATCCGTTCCAAGAATGACCAAGAACATCATAGGAATGGTCGCCCATTTGAAATCGATTTCTTTTCCAGAAAGAAAAGGCACCTTCATCGTAAGATCCCAATCCTGAAAATACATTGTGTAGACACAGAAGCCTCCCGCAATAAGGAACTGCAGTCCCATCTTCTGCCAGGAGCGAAGTCCCATGGACTGCTTCTTTACAACCTTAATATAATCATCCAGAAAACCGACCAGTCCAAAGCCAACTGTTAAAATAAGCACAGGATAAGTGTCTGGATATTTTAATTCAAAGATTATGGAACTAATGAGAACCGCGATGATAATCATGATGCCTCCCATGGTAGGCGTACCATTCTTCTTATAATGGCTCTCTAAGCCCTCCTCACGGACGGTCTGTCCAATTTTTAACCTCCGCAAAAACGGTATCGTAATGGGTCCCAGTATCGTAGCAATAGCAAATGCTATAAGTGTTGCAAATATTGTATCCTTAACCATATGTAACTCCTCTTGCTTCTATAAATATATAGGATATTTAGAAAGGACTTCCCTCGTCCGTATCATTGTCATATTCCGTCTTTACTTCAATAGGATTACCCTCTTCATCCTGAATATAACTTCCCTCTTCTATTTCTGTCTCATCTTCTTCGCCTACCCCCGTCATGATTGCATTACCATGGGTGGTTCCAGCTTCCAGTCTTTCTCTTTCTTCGCTGGTTAAGATTTCTGTCATGAAGATATGCTTATAAGGAAGTACATCCTGTAAGATTTCTCTGCAAAGTAAACATGCATATCTCGTTGCAGTATCCTGGCTTGCTACGTTTGGTCTGTCGATAACAACGTAAATCGCAATCTGCGGATCATCCGCAGGTGCAAAGCCCATAAAAGAAATGACGTAGTCCTTCTTACCTTCACCAGAACGCTCCGCAGTACCAGTTTTTCCACCAATACGATAGCCAGCTGGTCTTGCATATTTACCAGTACCATTTTCTACAACACCGATAAGATATTTACGCATCATCTCCGAAGTGCTCTCAGAAATAGGCTGTCTTAGTAATACTGGATTAATATTCCGAATTGTTGCACCGCCTTCATCCACAATCTTGCTAACCATGTGAGGCTGTCTGTAATAACCACCGTTTACAACAGAGCAGAATGCATTGATTTCTTCAATCATCGTTACATTGAATCCCTGTCCAAAAGAGGCCGTTGCAAGCTCGGTATAGCGCATGGTGTTCTCGTTGAATACCAGATTCGCGGTACGCATCTCACCAGCAAGATCGATGTTGGTTTTCAGTCCAAAATTGAAATTTCTGAAATACTTTAAGAATCTTTCTTTTCCAATTCTTTGATTCATAATGGTAAGGCACACGTTGCAGGACTGCTCTAATGCACTCTGTGTCGTTAATGCACCTTCACCAAATTTGTTATGGCAGTGAATCGTTACACCCGTACCTTCACCAAGATTTAAGTAACCTGGACAATAATATTCATCTCCGTCATGCAAAACACCACTATCGATACCAGCAGCGATGGTAAATGTTTTGGATACAGAGCCTGGCTCATAGGACTGGCTGATGCAGAAGTTCTTCCAAACCTCATTACGTGCTGCCATAAGCGTATCTTCCTCTTCCATCATTGCCAGTTCTTCCGGCGTAAAGATATGCGATATATCATAAGGATCATTCAAATCGTAGAAAGGATAGCTTGCCATAGCAAGTACTTCCGCCGTATTAACATCCATGATAATAACTGCACTATTGTCCGCACCATCTTCATCAGTACGATACTCACCCGCATGTGCTTCATTAAACGCTGCCAGGTTCTCTTCACAAATCTGCTGAATATGCGCATCAATGGTGCTTACAATAGAGTAACCATTCTCAGCTGGAATGATGGTTCTTTCCAGCGCATTATCGTCTGTTAGGTATCCATACTCTCTACCATTATTTCCAGACAAAATATCGTTATAATATTCTTCTAAACCGTACTGTCCGTAACCATCCTTCGTCGTAAAGCCAATTACATCCGCTGCCAGAGTGCCATTGGGATAGAATCTCTTATATTCGCTCTCAAACCAGATACCATTTTTGCTGATTTTACTTTCTTCAGCATCTCTAAGCAGTTCATAGGAATCCTTCTCTGTTTTGCTGATTCTCTTTTTCAAAATATGATATCTGGAATCTGGATTGTCTCTGATATAAGCACGAACATCTGAAATATTTAAAGAAAAGGCGTCACTTAGTGCAGCTAATGTAGGTTCAAGTTCTTCCTGTCCCTTCTCACTTTTAAACATACTGCAATCTAAAATGACGTTATAAACCTGCTCACTGTAAGCAAGAAGTGTTCCATTACAGTCTAAAATTGCGCCGCGCTGATAAGGAATGATAGAACTGTCATATTTCTGCTGAGACAAGACCTGACGTTTATACTGCTCCCCTTTTTCAGATGTAATCTTTACGAGGCGCGCCGCCAAAACAGCAAAAACAAGCAAAACTACGATAGCGAATACATTTAATTTCATCACCATGTAGTTTTGCATCTTATCGCTGGGCTTTATTTTCACCACAGCCTTCTTTTTCTTTTGTCGATTATCCGGTTCTTTATTCTTAATAAACGGTAACTTCAATTTTCTATCCTTAGTTTCCCGGAAGTGCTTCGTACTGCTTTACGTAGTCTTCCATATCGCTGTCGTAAAATTCAATCTGTCCAGCGCCTGCAAGCGTCATTCCAAGTTCTTCAATGGCAATCTGTTCAATATGCGCAAGGTTGATAGAACTCTCGATACGTTTCTCATATAAGTCGTTTTCAAGTTTTGCTGCCTCATATACTGCATTGACTTTCGCAAGTTCTTCACGCAAATTGGTTACATCAGATTGCGTCTTAATAAATCTGGCAAAACCAATCGTTGCAACTGCGGTCATAATTGCTAAAACCACGGCGCCTGCGAAGGTTAATGCACTTTTCTTTTTTCTGCCAGCCGGAACTTCACGCAGTTGTCTTGTCTCTACTGCCTGACGTCTTACTGCTGTTCCAGTATTTTCATATCTTGCTGCCATAACTTCTTACTCCATATTCTTTTCAAACACGCGAAGCTTCGCACTCTTTGCTCTGCTATTTCGCGCCAATTCATCTTCACCAGAGATAATCGGTTTTCGATTTACAAGGCTTCCTTTTGATTTCTTTCCACACACGCATACCGGGAATGAAGGCGGACACGTACAGGGATTCATTGCATCTCTAAATGCATTCTTTACAATACGGTCTTCCAAAGACTGGAATGTGATAATCGCAAATCTTCCACCAGGGTTTAAGAAATCAATCATCTCTTCTAATGCTTCTGAAAGAACTTCCAGTTCCTTATTGCATTCAATGCGAATCGCCTGGAAGGTCCGCTTACTCGGATGACCTCCCTCAGCCCGCATCTTTGCTGGAATCGCCGCTTTTATAATTTCATTAAGTGCAAAGGTTGTTTCAATTGGCTTTTCTTCTCGCGCTTTCACGATATGTTTCGCGATGTTCTTAGCAAATTTATCTTCCCCATAATCACGAATAATCCGAAACAAATCATTCTCGCTATACCCGTTCACAACTTCTGCTGCTGTTAATGGATTCCGCTGATCCATACGCATATCAAGCGGTGCATCGTGGTTATATGAAAAGCCTCGTTCCGGCGTGTCCAGCTGATAGGAGGAAACCCCCAAATCCAGCAAAATACCATCGACGCCGGTAACCCCTTCACTTTTTAAAATCCCAACTGCCTCACGATAGTTGGCTCTATGAATACATATTTTTTCCCCAAATGGTTCCAGTCTTCCCGTGGAAACCTTGATGGCAGTTTCATCCTGATCAAATCCATAAAGTTTTCCATTTGTAGAAAGACGTTTTGCGATTTCTGAGGAATGGCCTGCACCGCCCAGTGTTCCATCCATATAAGAACCATCTTCTCTGATATGAAGGCCATCTAATACTTCTTCCAGTAATACCGGCGCATGTTTGAATTCGATTTCTTCTGCCATGTTATAATCTGATGCCTAATTCGCTAAGTTTTTCTGCCACAGCATCCATGGCATCATCATCCAGAACAGAGGCTTCACTATACTTATCCTTGTTCCAAATCTCCACCTTATTACCAACACCAGCAAAGACTACCTCTTCGCCAGCGCCAAATGCCCCATACTCACGAAGCGCCTGGGATAAAAGAACTCTTCCCTGCTTATCCATTTCGCCATCAATGGCACCCGCCATTAAAAATCGCACGAGTGTACGCGCTTCTTTCACGGTAAAGGGCAAAGCATTTAGTTCATCTACAATACGCTGCCACTCACTCTCTTCTAACAGCCACAAGCAGTGATCAAGTCCTTTGCACACCACAAAAGAGCCGGTAAGCTGTTCTCTAAGCTTTGCCGGTACAATGATTCGCCCTTTGGCATCCATTGCATGTGTAAATTCGCCTTTAAACACCACTTTTCACCCTTTCGTGACATTTTTCACCACTTTATGAACCATTTTACACAAATTCAGAGTTTTTTGCAACGATTTTGGTAGATTTCGACATAAAAAAAGAGGCTCCAACCGGAGCCCCTTCATTCGTTTTTACACTTCTGCTTTTTTCGTTTTATGCATACGAACACGTACCACAATATCGATGGTAAGCGCTGTTACAAACAGAATCATACCCAGCATCTGGGATACTGCAATGCCAGTACTACCAAGCATTAAACTATCTGTTCTAAGACCTTCTATAAAGAAGCGTCCAATGCCATATCCGCCGAAATACCAAAGAATCACTTCCCCTTCAAACGCCTTCTTCTTATGGAAAATCAAAATCAGAATCAGAAGGCACAGATTATACATACTCTCATATAAGAAAGTAGGGTGTACCTGTATATAATTTCCGGAAGGATCCATATGTGCACGAATGGCTTCATCTATATCGCTTTCTCGCACAGCAGCGACAGGTAAGCGCATCGCAAAGAGCGAATCTGTGTAGGTTCCAAATGCCTCTCTGTTGGCAAAATTCCCCCATCTTCCCATAATCTGGCCAACTAATACACCCGGGAAGCAAAGGTCGCCAGCCATTCTCATACTTTTCTTCTTGATTTTGCACCAGAGAATCAGAGTAATAAATCCAGCAATGACGCCGCCATATATAGCCAGTCCGCCTTGTCGGATATTAAATATGCTTCCAAGGTGGTTTTTATAATAATCCCAGGAGAAAATTACATAATAAAGTCTGGCACCGATAATTCCAAATATTACCAGAAAACAGCCTAACTCATAATAATCGTCCGGCTTCTGTCCATACTTCTTTGCAAGCTTACTAATCAGTAAAAATGCCAGCACAACACCGATACCGATAATCACACCATACAGCGCTACATAAAAGCCAAAGATCGTGAATCCCTGCGGCAGATTATGCAGATAAATGCCCAGGTGCGGAAACGCAATATCTCCATCGCCCATATCAAGAGGCATAGCCACTCTCCTTATACGTTAAACAGGAATTCAATAATATCGCCATCATTTACAACGTACTCTTTTCCTTCTGTACGCTGCTGCCCTTTATTTCTTACTGCCAGATAGTCAAAATCGGCTGCCACTAAATCGTTATAAGCAATAACCTGTGCTCTAATAAAGCCTCTCTCAAAATCGGAATGAATCTTTCCAGCCGCCTGCGGTGCTTTGGTTCCTTCTTTAATAGTCCATGCGCGGCACTCCTTCTTACCATCTGTCAAGAAAGAAATCAATCCCAGAAGCTTATAACTTGCCTTAATCAGCTTATCAAGACCAGACTCAGCAAGGCCTAAATCTTCCATAAATACTTTCTTTTCTTCGTCGTCCAATTCAGAAAGCTCCTCTTCTGTCTTTGCGCAGATTGGAATAACCCCTGAACCTTCTTCCTCAGCCTTTGCCTTTACAATCTGATAATATTTATTTGCAGCAGGATCTGCCACACCATCGTCATCCATATTGCAGGCATAAATAATGCTCTTTCCAGAAAGAAGTCCCATCTCCTTCATTGCAGTTGCCTGCACCTCATTCTTAGGATCAAATGCAAATGTACGCGCATTCTTTCCTTCTTCCAGATGTACCTTTAATTTCTCTAAGAATTCAGCTTCTTCCTTGGCTACTTTATTTCCCGTCTTGGAGGCTTTAATCGCCTTTGCAAGTCGATTCTCTACCATTTCCATATCTGCGAAAAGAAGTTCCATATCGATACATTCCATATCACCGGCAGGATCAACAGGAACTGCCTTCGTTGCATCTTCTACGACATGCATAATCTTTTCATTATCAAAACAACGAACAACATGAATAATTGCATCGCATTCTCTAATGTGTCCAAGGAACTTATTTCCAAGACCGGCGCCTTTACTAGCACCCTTTACAAGGCCGGCAATATCTACGAACTCTACCACGGCAGGTGTCTTCTTGTCTGTCTGCCAGTGTTCTGCCAATTTATCCAATCTCTCATCAGGAACAGCAACGATTCCATTATTAGGCTCAATCGTACAGAACGGATAATTTGCTGCCTGTGCATTTGCTGTACCTGTTATTGCATTAAATAAAGTAGATTTTCCAACATTGGGAAGTCCAACGATTCCGAGTTTCATATATTTCTCCTTTGGGAATGGTTTTATTTTTTACAGCATTCCTTTTGCTATACATTTTATCATTATTCAACCATTCAGAGTACTATTATTTATGTTTTTACCTTTCTGTACCATGAAAAACCAAAAAGGGACAGGTGCAAAATGGTTTGCACCTGTCCCTCTTTGGCAACCATTTTGCACCTGTCCCCCTTTAGTTTACCATGAAATACGCGTTCTCATAAATTCACTAAAATGACAGCTATAAAGCAATTTATATCTCAAAATCTGGAAGATAATCAAAAAATTTTTTCCTTATTCTCTCTTTACGCCCAGGGATCCTCACTAACGGGTACGCGAATATCAGAAAGACATTGGATATCATTGATAAACCACTGCCCCGTGGACGGCTTCTTTCTAAGCTTAATCGGACGCTCACTATCTGCGCCGGAACTCTTCACATATAGGGTCGCCCAGTTTTCTTCTGCATAAGAGTGCGGATTATCACTTACGCTAATACTATATGGAACAGAGGCCTTGTAACCATTTTCGGGTGTGGCACCTGCAAAAAATGACATTACCTTATATTCTTTCCCTGCTAATCTATCCTTAATAAACTGCTTTTCATACGGGCTTACCGGTTCTGGACCTTTTAGAAAATCCAGCATTGCAAAGGTATCTTCTGGCGAGTTCGCAAAATTCGTCAAAGCGCATAAAGCAAGTGCAGCTGTTTTGAATGGCGTATCCAGGGATGCCTCCTTAAAACTGGTAAGTTCTTCCTGATTCTTTGGTAACTTTTCAAATGTAAATGTTTCACTCTTGTTCATTTCTTTCCCCCTCCTTAAATACGATTTATAAAACGGACATATTTATATTATATGTTATTGTCCGTTGATCCCATATATGCATGAACAATCTTTTTTAATTCTTCCAGTTTATCCCCATACTTTGCCGGATATATTTGAGATGAAAAGCGAATGCTATTATTATCAAATTCAAAAGAAAAACTTTTGCTTTCACCATCGGAAATAAACATATTGGTGAACTTCTTTCTATTCCAATAGTTCATTCTGTGTTTTCTAATAACAGCTTCTAGTTCCTCTAAAATTGCGGCATCCACAATATACTCTCGTTTAACAGGTTCCTCATTATGAAAATCTGTTTTTTCAGTACGAATTACAGCTTTATCGCCATCTCGCTTAACCATTTCGCAATAATAGCCACCTGTCATTCCACCGCCTACCGTGTAATGGTATTCGTTTAATCTTTGCCCTTTTATATTTTTATAATGTTCAGAAAACACTCTTTACCTTCTTTCTAGTACACAGCCTTTATTTGGTGTAATCTCTATGCTACTTTTGCAATTGCTGCAATATTTCTTCTATCTCAGAAATGCTGTTTGCAAAGTAAATACCGTTTTGTCGTTCCTTTGATGAGAATTCATAAGAAATCATTGTATCAAGAAGTTCCTTTAAAGAATTATAATAACCATCAAGATTATACAGAATACACGGTGAATCTATTCGTTTTAGCGAAACAAGCGACATCACTTCGGAGATCTCTTCAAGCGTTCCCGTTCCGCCAGGAAACGCAATAAAAGCATCCCCCAGTTCTATCATTTTTGCTTTTCTTTCAGGCATATCTTTGGTTACGATTAATTCCGTAATTGCCTCATGTTGAAGTTCTTTGTCCATGAACATCTGCGGTTCAACGCCAATAACCTGCCCGTCAGCGCCAAGCACATGATCTGCAAGAATACCCATAAGACCTGTCTTAGAGCCTCCATAAATAAGGGTATCGCCTCTTTTTCCAATATAGGCACCAAGTTCTTCAATGGCCTTTTTAAATTTATCATCGTTTCCCAGATTTGCTCCAAGATATACGGTTATATTCACTGTATTTTCCTTCCATTTCCTAATTTACATGATTTCTATCGTACACCTTAACCGCGATAACTAGCAATATCGTCTGTAATACAGATTGCCAAAAATTAAAGATAAACCCTTATCGTCGTTCCAACGCCCAGGGTACTGTCTAATTCAATTTTTCCTTCATGAAGTTCCACAATATGTTTTACGATGGCCAGACCAAGCCCTGTTCCGCCTGTCTCCCTAGACCTACTCTTATCAACACGGTAAAATCTTTCAAATATCCTTTCCTTATCCGCCCCAGGAATCCCAATGCCTGTATCCTTCACAATCAGCACTACGTGACTTTCTTCTTTTAATATTTCCACGCAGACCTTACCTCCTGACACATTGTAACGGATGGCATTTTGAATAAGATTATCAAGTAATTCTATTAACATCCCCCGGTTTGATAAAACAAATGTGTCTTCACCCGAAAGAGTTAAAGACACATTCTTCTTCATTGCATTATTCTGCAGTAATTCAACGCGTTCCCTTGCAACCTCAAATATATTTTGCTGTGAAAAGTTCGCACCTGCCTCACTATGGTCTAATTCAGACAATCGAATGATATCATTGATAAGCACAACCAGTCGATCTGCATTCTTCTTAATGTCCCCAGCAAACTTTACCTGCTTCTCACTATCCACCATATTATTCTCAATAAGCTCTGCATATCCAGATATCGCCGTAAGCGGCGTTTTCAGTTCATGAGAAACATTCGCTGTAAAATCCTGTCTATTTTTAGCAAAAGCCAAAATATCCTCATGCTGCTCCCTTATCCTCTCGATAAATGGAGACAGTTCCTTATATACAGATTCACTTTGCACCTCATCTATATTCTCTGCCATTTCTTTTATTGGTAGCATTAGCTGTTTGGTCAAAAAGTGACTTATGAGAACACATCCCGCAATAATAACCAGAATAACCCCTAACATAATCGGAAAAATCTGCATAAACACACTGGTTAGAGTTCGTGCTTCCGTTGAGACGCGAAGAACGGTTCCATCCGATAATAAAACTGCGTGATAAAAGTTTTTCATATTCATCGTATCTGATTTTCTGATGGATTCTCCCTGCCCATCAGAAAAAGCTGCTTTAACCTCCGGTCTATCCATGTGATTGGCCATTGTGTTGGCAGAAACATCATTGTCGTATATAACGGTTCCATCCGCAGCTATCCAGGTTATTCTAAGGCTTTTTTCATCGTATATAATCCCATCATCTGCAAACCTGGATACATCGGTGACAGCTAGCGCATTTGCCGTTATTCGAAGATCTCTTTTTACTTGTTCCTGAAAGAGACTGTAACAAACAAAGATAATGGAAACCATCGTTAACACGATGGCAATCATCGCAACAAAAATCAATCTCAAATTAATCTTTTGTTTCACGCTCAATGCTCCTTACTTGATTATATATCCTACATTTCTAATCGTCTTAATGGCATCTCCCGCTTCTCCGAGTTTCTGCCGAAGCGTTTTAATATGCATATCAACAGTTCTGGTCTCGCCCTCATAATCCGTTCCCCAAACCATTTCCATAATTTGATTTCTGGATAGAACAATTCCTTTGTTGATGATAAGGCATTTTAATAATTCATATTCTTTATATGTCAGGGCCACTTCCTGTCCCGAAACGCTACAATTATGGCAAACATTGTTAATTTCTATTTCTTGAAACGTAAGAATTTCTTCCTTTTCACTTACCGTTCTTCTAAGAAGTGCTTTTACTCTGGATATCAATTCCATGACTGAAAATGGTTTTTTCAAATAGTCATCTGCCCCATCCTCAATTCCTCGAACCAAATCCATCTCTGCGGTTTTCGCGGTAACCATTATTACCGGAATCTTTTTTGTCTCTACATTTTTTCTTAGTTTTTTTATAATTTCATTTCCGTTTTCATCCGGAAGCATCACATCAAGAACAACAAGATCCGGCAAGACAACCTGCAACTTATTATAGAAGGTTTTTGCATTCCCAAACGTCAAAACCTCGTGTCCGCTGCTTTTTAATGCAACAGCTTCTATCTCCTGAATATTTTCATCGTCTTCTACAACATATATAAGTGCCATTTTTTCCCGCTTTCCTTAATCCTTTATTTTTTTCTTCTCTTTCAAAGAATACATCTCTGAATATCTTTTTACTTCATCATAAAACCACTTCGTCTGTTTTATACTGGTATCAACATATTCATGGGTATCAAAATTTCCACTGCTGACTTGTATCATACACACAGCAATATTAGAGCAATGGTCTGAAATTCGTTCCAAATTCGTAATAATATCTTCCAGTGCGATTCCTAACTCAATTGTACACTTTCCATCGCGTAAACGATCAATATGTCTTTGTCTTAATTTTACATTTAATCCATCAATAACCTCTTCCAAAGGTTCAACATACTTTGCGCCAAAATTATCATCTGCTAGGAAGGCGTCTATCGCTTGTCCAACAATATCATGAACAGCGTTTACAAGAACAAGAAGTTCTCTTTTTGCTTTATCAGAAAAAGACTGTTTCTGCGACCGCATTTCTTCTAACGAATCACACAAATTCACCGCATGATCTGAGATTCGCTCCATATCACTAATACAGTGTAATATAATAGACAGGTTCCTACTATCTTCATTCGATAAACTCTTACTGCTTAATTTCACCAGATATGACCCCAAAATATCTTCGTACATATCAATCATTGATTCCATATCTTTTACTTTTTCTGCTTTTTCACGCGTATATGTATCCAGAAGTTCTAGTGAAGTATAAATACATGTTTTTGTTGTATATGCAATCGCTTTTGCTGCGTCCTTAGCAAGACCACAAGCAAATGCTGGTTGGTTCAAAAATCGTTCATCAAGAGCCGAAAACTCCACCGGAAGTACGTTTACGGTTACGTCGTTTGCTTTTTTCACAGATATTTCTGCTAATTTGACAAGTACGCCTGAAAGGGGATACATCATAATGGCACATCCCACATTAAAGATACTGTGAATCACGGCAACACCCATTGCTCCAACGGATTCTTCCAGGAATGCAAACTTAACAAAAGCATTTAGGCTATAAAAAACCGTCATAAAAATAATGGTACCGAGTAAGTTAAAGTATAAATGAACCATAGACGCTCTTCTCGCGTTCTTACTGGCACCAACAGAAGATAACAGCGCCGTTACACAAGTTCCTATATTCTGCCCCATAATAATAGGGATGGCCGTTCCATAAGACACCGCGCCAGATAAGCAAAGCGCCTGTAAAATACCAACGGATGCGGAAGAACTTTGAATCACAGCAGTTAAAATCGCGCCTGCTATCATTCCAAGAATCGGATTAGAAAACATCGTAAGAATACTACAGAATTTTTCATTACTTGCTAGTGGCTTAACCGCGTCAGACATTGTCTCCATTCCAAACATAAGAATAGCAAAACCAAGAAGTATATTTCCCACATTCTTCTTTCTGGAATCATTTTTTGCAGTCATAAATAGCACGATTCCAATTAATGCTAATAACGGGGAAAAGGAACTTGGTTTCAGCAGACGCACAAAAAAACTGGTACCTGATATACCAGTAAGCGAAAGAAGCCACGAGGTAACTGTCGTACCTACGTTGGCTCCCATAATAATTCCCACGGCTTGGGATAACTGCATAATTCCAGAATTTACAAAGCCAACAACCATTACCGTTGTTGCAGAAGATGACTGTATCACTGCGGTGACAAAAGTTCCTAGCAGTACTGCCTTCCACTTCCTGGATGTGAGTTTTTCCAGAATTGTTTCAAGTTTTCCACCAGATAAACTCGTCAGCCCCTCTCCCATGACATTCATGCCATATAAAAACAACGCAAGTCCACCCAACATTGTAAATATACCAAATACATTCATCACATCACCACTTTACTTAAACTCCATCATTCCATTTCAAGTTAACATAGTAATGTAAAATCTACCGGTACTCTTTTGTAAAATCTATGTAAAATCCATTTACCTCTTATCGTCCAAAGAGTATAAAACCCATTCCGCAATATTGGTCGCATGATCCCCAATGCGTTCCAGATATTTAGCAATCATAAGGATATCTAATCCAGCCTCTCCGTTTTCCGGTTTTTCTGTAATCAGTTTGATAAGTTCCTCTTTTACGCGAACAAAATGAGCATCTACTACATCATCATGTTCAATAACATTTTTTGCAATCTCCGCGCTTTTTTCTGTATAGGCGTCAATGCTATAAATGAGCATCACGGTGGCCTCGCTTGCCATTATTTTCAGAGTCTGTATTGCATCATTCATGTTATGTTCAGAAAGAAATTCTGTCATCTCACTAATATCTACCGCATGATCTCCGATTCTCTCCATATCCGTTACCATTTTCATCGCTGCCGTAATAAGTCGAAGATCTTTTGCTACTGGCTGCTGCTGAATAAGCAAACCAAAGCATATATTCTCTATTTCACGCTGCATCTTATCAATATCGTCATCTGCATCAATTATCTGATTTGCTTTCTCAACATTCCCATTTACAAGCGCATCGATTGCATCCTGAATGTTTCTTTCAATTGCCTGCCCCATTTGTATCAACTTCTGATTCAGTATATTTAATTGTTCATCGAACTTGCTTCTCATGTTTATCAACCAAACCTTCCTGTTATATAATCTTCTGTTCTCTTATCCCGTGGATAAGAAAACAATTCCTCTGTCCTTCCATACTCCACCATCTCTCCCACAAGAAAGAACGCTGTTCGATCCGCAACTCTTGAAGCTTGCTGCATATTATGGGTTACTACAACAATGGTGTACTTTTGCTTCAACTCTTCCATCAGCTCTTCTATTTTAAGGGTTGAAATTGGATCCAGCGCCGATGTTGGTTCATCCATTAATAGAACGGTTGGTTTTACTGCCAAAGCTCTTGCAATACAAATTCTTTGTTGCTGCCCGCCAGATAAACCAAGTGCTGATTTTTTTAATCTATCCTTAACTTCATCAAAGATAGCTGCACCACGAAGGCTCTCTTCCACAATTTGATCAAGTGTATGCCAATCCTTGATGCCATGAACTCTTGGTCCATAGGCTATGTTGTCATATATGCTCATAGGAAATGGGTTAGGCTGTTGGAAAACCATTCCAATTTGTTCCCGAAGTACCGTAGTATCTACCCCTGGTTCATAAATATCCCGATCCTTAAAGCAAACCTTTCCTGTTATTTCTACATTTTCCACAAGATCATTCATTCGATTTAATGTCTTAAGAAAAGTAGATTTTCCACACCCACTTGGTCCAATAAATGCTGTTATATTCTTCTCATATATATCCATACATACATTCTTGAGGGCATGATTTTGTCCATAGTATAGATTCAAATCTTTTACTGAAATAATCACTTTATCTTGCATAGAATCATCCTTTTCACTTTTGTTTTGATACATCAAACTTTCTCGTGAGTGCTTTGGTCGCCATATTAATAGCGAGTACAATCACGAGCAACACCACTGCGATTCCGAAGGCAGATGCAAAATCTCCCTCGCTGGTTGCTGATAGGTATAGTTGAATGGTAAGCGTTCCTCCAGATTGAAAGATTTTTTCAAAGATACCAAGAAAGCCTTTGGGCAACAATTTAGCGGAACCAGCGGTAAACAGCAGGGCCGCAGATTCTCCAACAATTCTTCCTATGGCAAGAATTACGCCTGTAATAATTCCTGGCATTGCAGAAGGGATCAAAATGGTTCGTATCATATACCACTTACCAGCGCCAAGGCCTATTGCCCCATTACGATATCCTTTGGGTACGGTCTTTAATGCCTCCTGCGTATTTCTGGTTATTAGCGGAAGCACCATTAATATGAGTGTCAATGAACCTGTCAGTATACTGTAACCAAGCCCCAGTGTTTCGCCAAAGAACATCATGCCAAACAAACCAAATATAATGGAGGGAATTCCCGAAAGAACTTCCGTTGCAAATTCAATTGCCGACACAAATTTCCCAGGCTTTGCATATTCATTAAGGTAAATCGCGGCTCCCACGCCAATGGGTGTTGCGATTAGCATCGTTAAAACAATGATTAATATTGTATTTACAATATTTCCTGCAATTCCAACCGTTCCCTTTCTTACCGATGTAACGGTCGTAAGAAAGCTAGGTGTCACGCTTTTTAGTCCTTTTGATAACACATAAACGATAATGAATACCAAAAATGCTACTTCTAAAAGAGAGCAAAGGATTATTAACCCATACAGAAAGGTTTCGCCAATACGAAGTTTCTTTTTAGTCATTCTGTAAATCTCCTCTCTTTTTTAATTTTGTAAGTATCAAATTGATTGCCATAACAAATATGTATAATACAAGACCAACCGTAAATAGTACCTGTCTATGTAAACCGGATGCGTAACTCATTTCACTAACAAGCTGTGTTGTCAGGAAACGCACAGAATTAAAAGGAAGTGGTATGTTTACCGCGCCGCCGGATACCATATTAATGGCCATTGCTTCTCCAAGGGCTCTTCCTATACCAAGCACTACACCAGTCATGATTCCAGATTTTGCTGCCGGAATTACCACTTTGAAAATAGTCTGTAATTTGCTTGCTCCCAATGCAAGGGATGCATGCCTTAAACTTTCTGGTACAGCTCTGATACTAGAGCAGCTAACATTGATTACCGTTGGCAAAATCATAATTGCAAGAACAATGACTGCTGACAGTAAGTTTGCTCCTCCTGTATATTGATGGCTGCTACTTCCAGCGAAAATCATTTTTTCAGCCCTATACATTAGTGGATTTAATACCATAAGACCAATAAGACCGTATATTACAGAAGGAATCGCTGCTAATAATTCCACTGCAGACGATAGAACTTTCGATATCTTGCGACCCGTTTTTGATTTTGCCGTTATGTCCGTTAGGAAGATGGCGGTTAATAAGCCTACTGGTACACCAATCAGTACAGCTCCCATGGTTCCCACAATCGACGAGATAATAATATATGCGATTCCAAAGTGGGGATCCGATGCGGTTGGTTTCCATACTGAGCCAAACAATAAATCAGGAGCGCCCACGGTGACAAGCGCAGGTGCTCCCTTCAAAAACATGTAGAGTGTAATAGCAAGCACCGCAACCACCTGGATAATAGCTAGTAGTAAGAAAATATTATTCGCTATTTTTTCCTTGGTTTTCTTCATAGTGCCTCCTATATTATTCAGGAATAATGAGTCCTACTGACTTAATGATTTCCTTACCCTCTGCGGATCCAATATAGTCAAACCAGGTCTTAACCAAATCGTTCTGACTCGCGATAGCCCCTTTTGTCGCCATAACGAAGGGTCTTTGTAAATCATAGGTTCCATTCAAGATATTTGCTTCCGTTGCATCTACTCCATTGATCTTCTCAGCGATAACAGTATCGTTTACTACATCAAGGGATACATAACCGATTGCTCCCGGCGTGGATGCAACCTTGGCAAGAACTGCACCTGTAGAGTCAAGTTCCTGTGCATAAGCGCATACATCCTTAATACCATTCAGTTCTTCAAAAGCATCTCTTGTACCAGAACCATTTTCACGTCCGATTACTACAATTGCTTCGTCATTTCCACCAAGTTCAGACCAGTTGGTAATTTCCCCCTTATAAATTCCTGCAAGCTGTTCTGAAGAAAGATCTGTTACAGGATTTTCTTTATCCACAATTACAGCAATTCCATCAAGTGCGATTACATTTTCTGTAGCACCGTTCGTTTTCTCTTCATCTTTCACATGGCGAGATGCGTTTCCGATATCTACACTTCCTGCATTCAGGGACTCTAATCCGGCGCCGGATCCTGTGTATTCCGTTGTTACAGTTATGCCAGGATACTTCTCCATAAATCCTTCCATCAGTGCCTCACACACCTTTTCCATGGAAGTAGAACCAGCAAGAGATATGGTTCCTGTAAGTTCTTTCTCTACGGCTACACTCGCACTACCCTTCGCACCTGCATCATTTCCGCAACCAACAAGGCCCATTATTCCGAGTGTTCCAGCTAAAATAGCTGCCAAAAATTTTGTGATTTTCTTTTTCATAATTTCCTCTCTTTCTGACAAAAAAATGTCTCTTGTTTTCTTAATCACAAGAGACATTTTAGTAGGGGCATGTAAAAACCACTATCATTGTTATGTAATGTTTTCGTAAATCTTTTGCATTGTTACCAAACTTACTGGCATCACTAATCTGAGAATAAAAAAGGACTTCTTCTATATATCCGTATTTATCGTGTTTACGATGACAGCTTCATTGGTATCCCGGTTTCTGAGTTTAATACCATGCACTCCCAGCAATTCTTCATTAAGGGTTGACTCGTTTACAAACAGAATATCAAGGTCATACGTTTCATCTGCATAAACAAATCTTGTATGATACGTAAATTCTAGAATTGTCTCTCCGGGATCAAGTCTGTGCACTTTATATTCGCTATTTGATCTGACTTCATATCCCGCAATATCTAGTTTTTGATAATACTTAAAGAGTTCATCCAACTCACTTTCCAAATCCTTGTCACTGTCTATAACAGATGGAGCAAACATACTCATAAGCATTTCTTTGTCCCCATCCTCTAGGTATTTATAAACGCATCTACTCACTCGCAAATCCAAATCAAAATTTGCCTCTTTGCCAGGACATGTAACAGTAAGGTCCAGCTCCACCGGCGGAACATTTCTTCCTGTCCAGTATTTGTCATCACTTTCTTCCTTATGTTCTCTTAGTGCTTCATCCACAGAGGATAGTGCCCCGCATCCCAGCATATTAAATGAACATGTAATTGCTGCAATACATACAGCAGCCTGACAAATTTTCTTATACAACCGATTATCGTTTTTCATTCTTAATTCTATCCCTCTGCGCCATATCTACCACACCTCATACGATTGAATTGTCAAAGTAAAGTCCGCCTGACAGGAACCATAACAAATTCTATAATCGCCTTCCTCCATCTCATCCAGTTGGTTTGTTTTCATATTCACATTTAACGTATTCCCTGCCTCATCTTCTGTATAGGTAAACGAAAGCACTACGTCCGCTGGTGTTATATCTACATATTCATCTCCTACCCTTTTGTAGATGTGAAAAGGTTCGGTTTCATCATCTGTAACCGCCTCTCCTTTAAGGAAAAAATCAAAGGATACAATCTTCTCATTCTCTATTTCACCATAAATGTTATAGGTTTCAGCAAAATAATTATAGTCATATACACAGATAGTGACACCATCTATTTCGCAGGGTACATCATATCCTACTGCCATTTCCTCCCAGGAATAGTACTCTATGCCATCCCACGTTTCTTCCTCTTCGCTATAAATCTTCTCATCCCATACACCAGCTGCGCCATCATAGCTCTGGTATATTCTCTTTGTAAGATCAGGATTTCTAAAATCGCAATAGCTTAACTCCATTCCCTCTTTAAAGTTAATATTTACACGTTCATCGCCTTTATCAAAGGAAATATTGGTCACTGTAATTCTTTTATCGCATCGTAATTTTATATAATAATGTCCCTTTTCTTTTTTAACATCCGTTTCATCAAAGTAAAAATATCCATAGGGGCAAAGTCCTATAATACCATCGGGTTCAGAAATAATCGTATCGCTAAATGTGCTTTGTTCACCTAAATAAGAAAATGCTAATACAAAAATCTGGTCTGTCTCATTTGTTTCCGCAGTATACCAGTCCAGCCCCGCAATATTGTCTCCTACGAAGTCTGTTCTTACTGCATCCTCAGCTATTTCATACGGGCACATGTCCGCTTTTGCTTTGCCGCATCCAAAAAGCAGGCAAATCGTCCCTAAAATAACTGCTATCATCATTCTCTTTATCCTATTTTTCTTCACACGCATACCTCCCATTTAAGCCTTTATAATAGATACGCAGAAGTTACCCCTATTTATGGATTTTTTATTATTTTATATGTCCACCCATTCGCAGGAAGACTGGAAATCACTGCTAGCTAGCAGCACCTGGTCTTTGTAATACAATATATATTTACTAGGTATCACCAGATTTTCCTTTATAATTCGACACATATCCCCCTGTATAGGGGCTTTCAAAGAATGTCCAGAAAGTGCTTCTAATTCTAGGTTTATACGATATTTTCCTCGTTTTATTTCCACCACTCCATTTTCTGCTTCTATGACTTTCCCGCCATTCCACGTACACATAGATATCTCACTATTCTCCGTTTTCACAAAACACAGTAGACCTGTAAAACGAAAAAATAACATCGGAATCTGCGCAATAGCAATGGTTACAGCAGTCTGACTTGGAAGGACGGAATTATAGCATATATATTTTTGAGGGAAATTTCTTCCAGAATCTCCCTCAATATATCCATACCCCTCCTGAAAAGAGACCTTTCTATCACCAAGCAAAATTTCCCCGGACAATGTATGATACATTGAATAGATTGCATGCTTACACTCCATAAAAGGAATGAATGTAAACGGTCCCATCACTTTTGTTTTTAACGGGTGTAATTGCATTGTAATGATTCTTCCAAGTAACTGTATGTCTGCCTGATGAATATAAAATTCAAATACTAAATCATCATAGACTTTTACACTACCACAATCTTCTATTACATAACTGTGATGGGGAGTAATTAACTGAATGGATTTTCCCTCATTAGAATATGCGATGATAACTGCAAATGAAAATCCACATGGAGATACAAATTTATAATACTTTCCTGTAAATAAACCTTTTCTCATAGGCTCACCTTATAATCCTTTCCTACTTACAAATACTGGTAAAAGTTTTCTCTACTTCTACAAATTTCTGCTACTTGTTATTTTGAAAGTTTTATAAGCTCCACCTATGTTAAATACAGAAAATGGCTGGTTTATGCGGACGCTTCGTTACTTCTGCACAATTACTACCGTCAGGTAGCCGCTTTCTGCCGTAATCTGTTCTGCCCCAAAGGAAACCTTTTCATTTTCCATTCCACAATTGGATACAGAAGATACTTTTATGCCCTGTTCTTTTTCAAGTGTCACCAATTTTTCCCTTAATTCCAGCAAACGCTTTCCATTCTTCATAAAGACAAGCGTTCCATTTTGCTTCAATGCATTTTCAGGATCTGCACTACCAGGAATGATATGCATCTCCTCATTTCCTAAAGTTAAGGAAATTCCAAGCCTTGCAGCCGCTGCACAGAAAGAGGGAATTCCACTCACATATTCTGTATCAAAACCGTCCTGTGCTACAAGCTGTTCCACATAGGCAAATGTTGAATAAATCGTTACATCTCCAATACTCAAAAAGCCAACACTCTTTTTTTCACGCAGACATTGCATAACCTTTTCTGCAACATTCTTATGGAACAACGAAAGCTCCGGTTCCTTCATAGACATCGGAAATGGAATAAACAAGCATTCTTTTCCTGCAATTTCGGGCACCGCCTGCACGGTGATTTCATAAGCACGACAGTTTTCTTTATCTTTTGCAGGTAAGATCAGAACATCCACTGCCTTTATGATTCTTTCCGCTTTCCTTGTAATCAGTTCCGGTTCTCCGGGCCCCACACCAATTCCATAGAACTTACAGGCAAGCGGATGTTTCTCCTTATAAAAGCTGTCCTTCCCCTGTTTTAAGTATTCCATTATTTTATCTCGATTGGACGGTATATGCGGGAAAGCACAATCCTTACAAACTTTAATTTTTCTTCCGTCTGGCTTCACAATATACTCGTTTTTTCCCGGGCACTCTTCCCATCCATAAAAAGGGCAATAGCAAAACAGACAGTTCAGATTTTCTAAACCTTTATGGCAGGGATAATATTCACAGTTTTTATTCTCAAAGAACTTATAATTATTCTCCATGGTTGTTTTTCTCCCGGTATTCTGCCACTGCCGCAATGAAATCTTTTATAAAATCAGGGCAGGAACCATAGTATATATGAGGAAAGCCCCATAATCTTCCTTCTGAAAAGAAGCCAAATTTCCACTGTTTTTGTTTCCCCGGTTTAACAGCAACGCCATCTTCACCACAATTCGTACTATCATAATAATGGAATTCATGGCCTTTCATCTGATAGTTAGAAACTGCTAAATCCACATAACCAAAACGGCATAGTTTCCCTGTATTATAGCACTTTCCAGAAACAGCTCCCACCATTGAAAAACTGCCTTCCTCCGTCTCTATCACATCGTGCAAATACATAAAGCCACCGCACTCTGCTATACACGGAATTCCATCTTCCACTATTTTTTTTATGCTTTGCCGCATTTTTGTGTTGGCTTCCAGCTCCTTACATTTTAGTTCTGGATATCCGCCTCCTAATAGAATCCCATCTATGTTCTCTGGAAGAGTTTCGTCATGAAGCGGTGAAAAGAAAACGAGACTAGCCCCCGCTTCTTCTAATACCCTAAAATTATCCTCATAATAAAAACAAAAGGCCTCATCCATTGCTACCGCCAGACGTACACTTTTCTTTTCATTAAGTTCCATTTCCGGAGTGGACGATTCGAAAACGTCAAGGTCTCCTGCCTCCTCAGCAATCTCCAGTATCTTGTCTAAATCTACGTGACCAGCTAATTCCCTGCTGACGCAGCCAATCTGTTCTTCCAGCGTCTCTATTTCAGTCGGTAATTTTAAGCCTAAATGTCTGCTGTCTATCGAAACAGCATTTAACTTTCCCACAAATCCGAGAACCTTTAATCTTGTTTCCGCTTCAACTAATGGAGCGATGCTCTCGTAAAATTGCGCTGAAATCCGATTAAATACAACCGCCTTAATGAGTCCCTCTGTATCGTCCAGTAAAATACCCTTTATAACCGAAAGTAGTGTATTTCCCATCCCTTTCGCATCCACCAGAAGAACAATCGGCGTGTCTGTCTTTTTTGCAAGTTCATACACGGAACCATCCTTATTTCGTCCCATAATTCCATCATAAATTCCCATTGCGCCTTCTATGACTGCTATATCCGCATTCTTGTTTTTTTGTAAAATATTAGTGATATAACTCTGCGTAGAAAAAAAGAGGTCCAGATTTTCTGATGGAATTCCAAGAACCTTTTTATGAAACATCGGATCAATATAATCAGGCCCACACTTGTAGGCCTGCACTTGTAGTCCCTTCTCTTTTAAAGCCTGCAATAGTCCGCAGGTAATGGTCGTCTTACCACTACCGCTTGAAATCGCTGCTATTATAACTCTTCTCATTACGCCTGCCCTGCTTCAACATAGACAATCAATAACCCATCTGGTAATCTCTCGGTATCCTGCCGAAGATTCCATGCGTTCGTATATACAATCTGCTCCTCCGGATAGGAAAGTCTGCTGCCGATCACTATTCTGCCGGCAAATTCTTCTGGCAAAATTTCTTCTAACGCTGCAAAATCCGCCTTCCCCGAAAGTAGCAGGAATATATTCTCTTTTTCTTCTATTAGCCTGACAATTTTTTGTGTATTTTCCAGATCATCCGCTTTTCCATGTAAGCTTTCTAATCTGACATCTTGATAGGCAACTCCAATTCTAGCTGCAAATGTGGAAAAACTGGATACACCAGGAAGAATGGTTATCGAATCACATCTTCCCCAATTAACGAGTTCTTTATACAATTTGGTTGCACCACTATATACACCCGTATCTCCTGAAAAAAGAACTGCTGCCTTTATGCTGGGAGACATTTCTGTTTTCAACAATTCTTCTAGTCTCGCAAGAATCTGCTCTGGCATATAGATAGGTTCTGTTATTCCATCTCCATCGTAGCTTTCCAGCATGCGTTTCGCCCCAAACAGATAGTCTGCTTCTGCTATCGCACGCATTGCTTCCATAGTCAGAAGCTGTTTTCCCCCAGGACCAATCCCCACCAGACGCACATGAAGTGAAGGACTTGTTTTCTTCTTTATCCCTAGACGCTTCTCTATTTGCTGCATACATTCCTGTACCGATATCCCTGCAATTTTTTCTGCTCTTTCCAGCACATGAAGTGTCACACCTGCTGCCGCAGCAGCCTTGATTTTTTCTTCATATCCTCCTGCCTGTCCGCTTTCTTTCGTAACAAGATGCCGGATATGATACTGCTTAAACAGCGCCTCATTTACGTCGCTGGTATGAGGGCCGTACATGGCAATAATATGTTTTTCTGGAATGCCCGCATCTTTACATAAGGAAATAGCTTCTATACTCGGCAGTACCCTTACATAAATCCTATCCGCCAGTTCTGGATACTGCATATAGCATTTTAATTCCTTGCTTCCGGTGGAAAGAAAAATATTACCCTCTTCTTTGCAAAGTGCTTTTGCGCAAGCCTCAGCGGATGGATAACCGTGCTTTCTTACGATTTCATCCTTAATATTCTGGCTTTCTCTTTCTACCCTCATATAGGAAATCCCTAATGCATCACATGCTTTCTGAACATTCTCAGTTACTACATAAGCATAAGGATGCGTTGCATCAATAACGAGCGCTGGATTTTTCTCTACTAAAAAAGTCTTTATTTCTTCTGCATCCATTCTTCCCACATGAATGTTCACAAATTCGCTACGCTCTAAAACTTCTTCACCGCTTACCGTTGCCACACAAACATCATGGCAGATTTTATTCTCTGCCAAATATCCTGATATCTTTCTTCCCTCGGTTGTTCCTGCAAAAAGTACAAGCCCCATTATTTCTTATATCCTCTTGGCGTAATTAACCTTCCCTCTCGGATAAAACTCTGGCTATTTCCAATATAACACGTTGTAAACATATCCACCGACTGTCTGGACAATTCTTCCAGCGTTCCTGTCCATGCAAAAGTATCTTCTCTTCCTATATTCTTCACATAGCCGCAAGCCCTATCACAAGAAATGCTTTCCATCGCAATATGACACGCCTTCTGTAAGTAATCTGCCCTTTTATGGCTGGAAGGATTATATAAAACAATCACAAAATCACCTGCCACAGCAGCACGTATTCTTTTCTCAATCGTTTCCCAGGGAGTTAATAAGTCACTTAAGCTAATGGTACAAAAATCATGATTAATGGGCGCTCCGAGAACGGCGGCTCCGCTAGCAGCAGCCGTAATCCCCGCTACTACCTCAATCTCCACCGGTTCATATGCCTCTGCCAGTTCATATACCAGAGATGCCATTCCATAGACTCCGGCATCGCCGCTGCAAATCAGTGCGACAACCTGGCCTTTTATCGCCTTCTCAAAACAAAGGCGACAACGATCTACTTCCTGACGCATACCCGTTGATAAAACTTCCTTTTCAGAAAACTGGTCTCCCAAAAGATTTACGTATCCAGAATATCCCACAATACAATCCGCCATTTTAAGACTTTCTATGGCTCTTTCTGTCATCTGTATTTTTTCACCTGGACCAATTCCAACAACAATAATCTTTCCCATATTACTCCATTTTCGCTATGGCAATCGTCATCCCATCTTCTGCGCTTTTTCTTTGTATTAACTTGCCGCGATTTCCTGTTAATAACATCGCAGCCCTCTCACATACATTTCCAACACCTGTTTTTTCTTTTACAAAAGCGGACTCCTCATAATCACCTTCTGCTTTTTCTAGTAATTCTGAGGTATAGGTAATAAATGGTAGTTTGTAGTAGGCGCACAGCTCAATTAAGCCCTGCTCTTCTTCCTTTAAATCAATGGATGCAATCGCCCCTACCTCCCCCGTTTCAATATGCAGGGCAGCCAATGTTTTTATAAAATAATCCCGCAGTTTAGAGAAGGGCGTTCCCTTCCTGCACCCAATTCCAACAGCATATTCCCTCGGACACAATAATAGTTCCCCGCACCTTTTCATTCTTTGATCATGGCTTACAACAACATCGGTATTCTCCGGAGGATAGTTTTCTATACTAATTCTTACTGCTTTTCCCTCCAAGGCTTTCGCCGACACCTTTGCAATTCCATCTTTATTGTAAATGGAAAGACCATTTTCTTTCGCAAACAAGTCAACCGAAAATTGACCTCCCAAGTCAGTGGCAGTCGTTATCACAGGATTTGCACCTGTAACTTCTGCCAGAGCCATCGCCAGTTCATTGGCTCCACCTATATGTCCAGAAACCACCGGGATTACATGCCGTCCTAGCTCATCTAATACAACCACAGGCGCATCTGTCAGTTTACTTTGAAGGCCTCCCGCTATGGCTCTTACAGCAATCCCCATTGCTCCAATAAAAACAAGAGGAATGCGTTTTTCCTGCATCGATAAGGTCCACGCATCAAGGGCTTCCTCAACAGCACAAACGTCTGCATCCGCTTCACGAAATCCCTTGTATTTAGCATATAAAGAAAAATCATACTCTAGCTCGAGCGATGCTTCTTTGATTTTATGGGCTAACATTCTTCCTTTTTCGGTAAAACAAATGACCGCTGCCTGCTTCATTCCTTTGCCTCTCTATAACCAGTCGAAAAATCAGGGGAATACAATTTTGATCTCTCATAGTTTGCAGTACCAATCGCATCTCCAACTAAGATAATGGCAGTATTCTTGATGTCATTGTTTCTCCCTGTTTCTTCTAATGTTCCCACCGTACACTTCATTATTTTTTCTTCAGGCCAGGTTGCCTTATACACAATCACGGCAGGTGTATCTTCTTTATAACCACCTTCTAACAGCTGCGCCTGTACTTCTTTTAGAAGTCCAGCGCTCAGATAAATTGCCATAGATGCCCCAGGCTTTGATAGATTTACAAGCCCCTCCCTTTCCGGAACCTTGGTTCTTCCTTCTGCTCTGGTTACGATAAGCGTCTGTGAAATTCCCGGAAGCGTATACTCTAATCCCAAAGAGGCAGCTGCACCAAATAGTGCACTCACACCAGGACATACCTCGTAAGCAATATTCTCCGCATCCAGAAAATCCATTTGTTCGCGAATCGCACCATAAACGCTAGGATCCCCTGTATGAAGACGAACCACCTGTTTCCCATCTCGGTAACCCTGCACCATAACTTCCATTACTTCTTCTAATGTCATCGTGGCACTGTTATAAATTTTGCAATCTGCTTTTGCATATTCTAACAATGCCGGATTCACCAGTGAACCAGCATACACGATGATATCCGCGTTTTCAATACACGCTTTTCCGCGAAGCGTGATAAGATCAGGCGCCCCAGGCCCTGCACCGACAAAGTTGATTTTCATACGTTTTCCTGCTTTATCTTTTCTTTTATAATGGCTAGTAAATTTTCTGCACCCGCACTTTGGGCAAGCATCCCATGCTTATTGGAATACATCATACATTCCACCTGCAAGTTTCTGCTAACAGCACTCTGCAACACTTCCATAATTCTCTGCATAATCATCTCCATAACAGGCTTTGCAATTCCCTTTGCAAGAAGAATATCCACCGCGTCTTCCGTTGCTACAGATTCCTTTATTTTGCAAATAGTTTCCTGATCGGCACCTATATTAAATGCGCAGTCACTCAGTTGTTCCATTCTGCAATCTCCATACTGCGAATGGGTATTTAACATACCGCCTGCAACCTTTACTAACTTTCCGATGTGGCCCGTAAGAAGCAGCCCAGAAAATCCTTTTACAGAAGCCATATGCAGGGTATCCCCAATGAAATTACTGCATTTAACACTGACATCCAAATCAAAACCGTATGTTCTTTTCATATAGTCCAGACCATAGTTTCCAGGGGATACCGGAATATACTTCCATCCAAGAGCCTCTTTCTGGTTGAGTTCCACTTCAATGGTTTTTTTTAGAGCATCGGCGCTCATAGGTTCCACAATTCCACTGGTTCCAAGTACCGAGAGTCCGCCCACAATACCAAGTCTTGGATTAAATGTCTCTTCTGCTAAAGCTTTTCCTTCTGGGATAGAAATGATTACCTGCAAACCACCCTGATAGTCGCACAGCTCCATCACTTCTTTTACTTCCTTTTGAATCATCTGTCTGGGAACAGAATTAATCGCTGCATTCCCTATCGGCTGATCCAGTCCTGGCTTTGTTACTCTGCCAACACCGATTCCACCATCAATCCATATGCCTGGCTGCCCGTGATAAGAAACCTCGGCATAAACGTGGGCACCCGTTGTAATATCCGGATCGTCGCCGCCATCTTTAAGCACACAACAGGACGTAACCTTTTCTTCACGTTTACAATCCAGAATCTGTGCATCAAATAAAATACCCTTGGGTGTTTCTATACTGATTTTTGCAATTGTCTTCCCCGTAAGTAGCATGTATGCTGCCGCCTTTGCTGCCGCCGCACTGCAACTTCCTGTGGTAAAACCATATCGTAAATCACTCATCACGCATCTCATAAAGAACCGCATTCACGATCGCAGCCGCAACATTACTTCCGCCTTTTCGTCCACGGTTCACAATATAGTCCAGTTTTCTTCGCATTACCATTTCTTTCGCTTGCTCAACATTTACAAATCCAACGGGAACGCCAATAACAAAGTCTGGTAAAAAAACACCTTTATCCATCAGCTCACAAAGAGTCACCAAAGCCGTTGGTGCGTTACCCACTGCAAAGATTACCTTTTTCCCTAACGTGGCTGCATGCTCCATGCTTACCGTCGCTCTGGTACAGCCTCTTTGTTTCGCCTGCGCCGCGATTTCCAGATCTGCCATAAAGCAGTATGCTTCTCCGCCATGCTTCTTAAGCTCTGTTTTATTAATTCCTGCTAACGCCATATTGGTGTCCGTTACAACACAGGCACCTTCCCGTAGCAGTTTTTTCATCTTCTCCACAGCATTTTCCGAAAAGGATAGGGTATGGGCATACTGAAAATCTGCGGTTGTATGAATGCATCTTTTTATGACAGGTGCCGTATCTCCGGAAAGATAAATTCCTTTTCTGGCAAGCTCCTCAGACAGAATCGAAAAACTGGTTTTCTCAATGTCTGCGGGCTGCACTTTAAGGAGGGCTGTCTCTTCTTGATTCTTTGCAATGACACATTTGTCATTATTCAATATCGCGCGGAGTGCACCGATCAGAACTTCGTTATCTTCTGCGCACTTTACAGCAACTCTGTAAAATCCTTTGGTTAACCCTGCAAAATCCTTACAATCGCGAATCAGAATGCCTTTTTTTAGTAACGCCTCATATAGATTCTGTCCACTTTGTAAAAGAAGAAAACTCGTATCGGAAGGGAACACATGCAGTCCTAGTTTCTCCATTTCTTCTTTAAGGCTACTACGAAGCACGTGCAAACCGTTTTCCGGTTCTCTCACTTTTTGTATAAGCCATTCTTTTGCCTGCGCACAGGCTATCCCGGCTTTCTCAGCTACAACAGAAACATTCCAATCCGGTAATAACTTTCTAATACGCTCCCGAATCTCTGTATTTTGACAAATTAAATAGCCAAGGCGGACACCCGGAATCGCCATACATTTGGTATAGGCTCGAATCTTAATTAAATGATCTCCCTGCAATTCCTGATAGACTTCTGGCTGCTCTGTTAATTGCAGAAATGTCTCATCCAGGATGACAAAAATCCCTTTTTCTTCTGCCTTTGCGACAAGTTCCGTAAGCCATTCTACTGGCAAAAGCTTCCCTGTTGGATTATTCGGATTTCCAAGGATAATCACAGAACTATCTGCAAGCAGTTCCTGCTGTTCTAGTGCACCAGGGCAAAAATCCTTTTGCACATCTAGCGGCACCCGCTTTATCCTTTGAAATCCCGCTTTAAAAAAAGCACTCTCGTAGGATGAAAAGCTCGGCACCAAAAGACTCGCTGCTTTATGACTATCCCCTTCCGCCAAAGCTCTGATCGATACATCAATCAGTTCTGAAGCACCATTTCCGCATAGAATGTTTTCCATATCCACGCCGTCTGCTTCTCCAATGGCTTTACGTAATCTCTCATACTGTTCATCCGGATAAGTAGAAAGAGAGAGCGCTGCCGCTGCAACCGCTTCCCGCACAGAGGCAGGAATACCATAGGGACTGATATTAACCGAAAAATCGAGTTCTACTTTGTTTCTATATATGTCTCCACCATGCACTGCCATGAACCTCTATCTCACTAAAAAGCCTACCCCTATCAAAATCGCTACACCAATTATAAAGAGTAGGAACATTGTTCCAAACATAAGGGTGTGTACCCTTCTAATATCTTCCTGTTCTATCTCACGATCCGCATTTCCAATAAATGGCTTTTTCACCAGCTGCCCAAAATAATACGCATCCCCCGCAAGCTGCACGTGTAATGCACCGGCACAAGCACTTTCTGTCTGCGCTGAGTTGGGACTCTTATGCTGAAATCGATCGCGCAAAAATATAGTTCGCGCCTGCTTTCCGTCAAAGCCTTTTCCAACATAAGCAACTACAATCATACAAACTGCACTTATGCGTGCAGGCAGAAAATTTGCTACATCATCCAGTCTTGCTGCGCATTTACCAAAATTTTCATATCTTTCATTATGGTAGGCAATCATTGAATCCATCGTATTGATGGCTTTATAGGTCATTCCAAGTATTGGACCGCCCACAATTAAATATAACATGGGGGCAATAATTCCATCAGAAGTATTTTCTGCAACAGTCTCTACAGCTGCCCGAATAATTCCTTTCTCATCAAGAACCTTCGTATCTCTTCCAACAATCATCGACACAGCATACCGTGCTTTTTCTGTATCCCCTGTCTTTAATGCCTTATACACCTTCATGCTCTCAACCTGTAAGCTTCTGGTAGCAAGACAATATCCTGTCAGAATTGCTTCGACCGCCATACCAGCAATAGGGTGCAAAACATAAGCGATGACAACCAGCGCGCCAGTAAGTAGGAGCGTTGTCATAAGAACAACCAAAACGCAAACAACACCCCGTCGGAATTCCTTCCTGGCTATACGCGGACTATCTTTAATCGCTGCATCCATAAATCCCTTATCCAGTCTATGAATAAGGTTTCCTATGAGCCTTATGGGATGGGGCATGAAATGAGGATCGCCTATTATAAAATCCAACAACACCCCTAAGCTAAATGCAACAATATGATACCAAATCAATTTCTTCTTCCTTAATTTCTACTTCCAAATGATAGCCCTTTGCATTATCAACCTGGAAATCAAAATATTCATTTCCTGTAAGTGAACTCATAATAGCCATGATATTTCCGCCGTGGCAAACTAATACTGCAACTGCCTCATGGTTCTTTTGCATGCCTTGTAGAACCTTTTGAAATCCCCCATAACTACGCTTCACAAATGCCTGTAAGGGTTCTCCATGTGGGTAATCTGCTTTTCCGCCAGAGTCAATCCACCGCTGATACTCTGCATGGCCATTCAGTTCGATATAATTTTTATTTTCAAAATCTCCAAAATCAATCTCTGAAAGTTCTGGAATCTCTTTAACCGTCTGCCCTGGAAACAAAATCTCCGCGGTTTCCACGGCTCTCTTCATAGGACTGGCATAAACAGACACTGCTGTCTTTATACATTCTCGAAGTTCGTCCTGTCTGCGCATTAATGCCTGCCGGCCTTCTTCACAAAGCGTCTCATCTGTTCTGGCGCCAATATATCGGCCTTCTAAATTTCCTTTTGTTTTTCCATGTCGAATTAGATAAACCGTATATCTCATAGCTTCCACCAGGCAAAAATTGCTGTTACGATTAACACGAGCAGTTCGCTTTCCGTGATGAAATATCCAACGGTATCCCCACTAATTCCGCCAAATTCTTTATAGCACTTATGACGATACCAAAGTACAAACAGAAGCTGCGTCACACATATAAGAGCAGTTGCCAAAAGATTCAAATAAAACATTCCCGCTACTGCAAACAAAATGGTAAGAATTAACAGTACCTTTGTCGCAGTTCCTGTCTTTTTTGTTTCTTCGTGAAGCAGTCCGTCCTGCTTTGCATGCTTAAGTACCGTACCCAGAAAAGCCCCAATTCCCCTTGCCAGCACAAAACCAATCGCTGCAAGCAAAACAAAACGTTTCCTTCCGGTTTCCAGTAGCATATACGTTGCTGCAATATACAAACATCCATAAAGCCCCAGAGAAATAACGGCAAACGCACCAATATGTGGGTCTTTTAGGATTCTTAATTTTTCTTCTTTGGGCTGATAGGAATGCAGTGCATCCTGCACATCCATGAATCCGTCCACATGAAATCCACCCGTAACAAGAAGAGGAATTGCGGTCCAAAGAAGTGTTTTCACAAATACTGGGATTGCAAAATAGGTTCCCAGTAAGTATATTCCATATTCTATCGCACCAATGATTACGCCAACGAGTCCAATGAATCCTAAAGCATATTTCATATCATCGTCTTTCCACCTCCAAATCGGCATCGGAATTTTGGAATACATGGAAAGTGCAACAGCTATATTTCTAATGATTTTCATAAAACTGCCACTTTCCTCCTTCCTGTAACGCGTATTTTTCCGAGAAGCCTTTCAGCCTGTCGCTTACCATGTTATTTAATGTAATATATTGCTGCGTCTCTGCATCATAATTCTCTGACAAAGCAAAATAATTAGCCACCACTACTAATCCTGGAATCTGTCTATCCAGTTCCACAATTTCTTTAAAAATCTCCTCTGTCAGAGTTTCCACTGTCTTTCCCTGATTTTCTGGCGCATATAAAGCATTTCCTGCCAGATTGGATACACATTCTAATAGCGCTGTTTCAAATCCGAAACTACGAAGCCTCGCCCCAAGCGCCCCTACAAATATGGGTTCCTCAAAAGTAACAAAGGCTTTTCCTTCCCGGTATTTCCTGTGTTTCTTAATTCGTTCTTCACCCGCTTCATCAAAAGGAACCATTGTGGCAATATAGGCCATAGGCTTTCCACAACTAAGTGCCTGCGCTGTCTTCTCCGCTAGTTCTGATTTTCCGCTATCAGGTGTCCCTATAATTACAATCATTCTGTATCCAGTCTCTTATAGTTTTCAATCTTTCCTTCCTGAAAGGTGGTCGCACCTTCCAGAAAATCAAATGCCATATCTAACAAGGGCATTGCCATAAGCGTACCCGTTCCTTCCCCTAATGCCATGTTTCCATTTATGAGAGGACTATGACCTAACATTTTAAGGATAATACCCGTTCCTTTTTCTCGTCCTGCATGGGATGGAATCATATATTCCCGGCATCCTGGCATAATTCTTTCTGCGCAAAGTGCACTCACCGCACTTAATACGCCATCAATCATAACCGGCATTCCGCATACTGCACCGCCTATAAATAATCCTGTCATAGCAGCCAGTTCTAAACCACCAACCTTCTCCATCACTTCTAGCACATACTGCTTCGTCGGTTCTGGATTTAAAAAATCATATTTTTGAAGAACTGCTTCCAGTACTTTCTTTTTCCGCTCCAAACCTTCATTCGAAAGTCCTGCACCGCGACCAACCACTTCCTGCACTGGGATACCCGTTAATGCGCAAAGCACCGCTGTGCCAGCTGTTGTATTTCCAATGCCCATCTCTCCGGTTGCCAGGATATGGTATCCCTTTTCCTTGCACTCTTTTGCTAACTGGATGCCTACTTCCAGCGCAGAAAGTAGGTCTCCTGTTGTCATTGCCGGTTCTTCTATAAAATTATTCGTACCAAACCGTACTTTGTTATTTCTAACACCGGGTATTTCTTCTTTCCGGTTAATTCCCACATCTACAGGAATACAATCAACACCAGCAAACCCTGCCATTCGGGACGCCGTGCTTCTGCCACACCCTAGTAAGCTTGCTACACTGCTTGTTACTTCCTGCCCGCACTGGGATACTCCTTCCGCAACCACACCATGGTCTGCAATCATAATGACCAGAACCTTTTTCAATTCTTTAATATGAGAGACTCCGTGGATAGCAAGTATCTGAGATGTAATTTTTTCAAAATCTCCTAACCCATCCAGGGGCTTGGAAATACAATCCCATCTGTTTGAGGCTTCTTCATAAATTGCAGTATGAATCCCATTGGGCTTTAATAAAAAAAGTTCCTCTTTCGTCATACACTTAATCCCATCATCTCGTATATTTTATCCATCGCAAGACTCTCTCGCATGGAACTAGCCAGTTTCTCATATTCCGCTTCTTTAAATGCCTGGAAATCCATAAGCTGACTGCTATCAATGTGTACCCGTTTCTTCTCTGCCAGGGCTTCTACTACCGTTCTCGCAATTTGCTCATTGTCAAATATACCATGCACATACGTTCCATACACATTCTGATTTTGCGATAACACGCCGTCTCCAGCCTCGCTGGCTCCCATATGAATCTCATATCCTTCAAAAGGACACTCCGATAATCCAGCAAAGATTCCCATGACCTTAGGAAGAACACCCTTAACCTGTTTGCGACATTTTTCCCCTTGCAGGATGGTTCTATGTGATAAAAGACCAAGCCCCTTAATCTTGCCGCCACTTTCTACCCCTTCCGGATCCTCAATGGTCTCGCCTAGCATCTGATAACCGCCACAAATACCAAATACAGGCTGGTTTGCATCCGCATAGGTACGTATGGCTTCTGCAAATCCCTGATCCGAAAGCCACTGCATATCGGAAATGGTATTTTTACTTCCTGGTAAAATAATAAGGTCTGCCCCCACCATCTCCCTGGGACTTCTTACATAACGAATCGACACATCCTCTAACTGTTCAAAAACCGTAAAGTCCGTAAAGTTTGAGATATGCGGAAGTTTTACGATGGCAATATCTACCACTCCTCTTTTTTGTTTTGTAAACCGTTCTGTCAGAGAATCCTCATCTTCAAGACGCACATCCATATAAGGAAGTAAACCAACCACAGGCTTATTTCCTCTCTCCTCTAACATGGTTATTCCGTCCTCTAAAATACTCTTATCACCTCTGAATTTATTTACTACAAGCCCTTTTACCAGAGCTTTCTCCTCTTCTTCAAGCAGTTCCAAGGTACCAAGAAGCTGTGCAAATACACCACCTCTGTCAATATCCCCCACCAAAAGAACTGGCGCATTTGTCATCTTGGCAATGCCCATATTCACGATATCATTTTTCTTAAGATTAATCTCTGCTGGAGAACCAGCCCCCTCTATTACAATAATGTCATAGTGTTCTTCCAAATAGCGTAGAGATTCCTCAATACAGGGAATTAGGGAAGTCTTATAGTCAAAATACTCTCTGGCCCGCATATTTTTTAAGACTTTTCCATTCACAATAACCTGCGATCCCTGGTCATCCGTAGGTTTTAACAGAATAGGATTCATATGCACATCCGGCTTAATGCCAGCGGCTTCTGCCTGCATTACCTGGGCCCTTCCCATTTCCAGTCCATCTTCTGTCACATAAGAATTTAGCGCCATGTTCTGCGACTTAAACGGTGCAACCCTATATCCGTCCTGCTTAAAAATCCGGCAGAGTCCTGCTGCTACAAGACTTTTACCAGCGCCTGACATGGTTCCCTGCACCATAATATAATGTGTATTCTTTTCTTTCTTGCCATTTTTCGGTGGAGCCAGCGGAGACTTTTTTTCTTCGTGTTCTAGTGAAAAACCTTTTTCTAAACTATAACTTCCACGCTTTATCTGAAAAAGTTCCCCGATATACTGTTTGGTCAGAATCTCTCCCGGTTTCCCAATTCGATCAATCTTATTGTTAAGGGATATCGCAACAACACGATCGGATACCGCTGCTGCCAAATCCAGTTCGTGTAAAGACTGTAAGACACCTATCTTTTTCTCCTTACATAGTCTTTTTAGTATTGTCATAAATTCCAGTTTATATCCCACATCCAAAAAACTGGTTGGCTCATCCAAAAGCATTACCTTGGGTTCCTGTACAAGCGCTCTGGCAAGTAGTACCCTCTGTCTTTGTCCGTCACTGATCTTATCAAACTCGCGATTCGCAAGCTCCGTTACACCGGTTAGCTCCATCATCTCCGCAACGACTTTCTCATCCTGTTCCCGAAGTTTTCCACTAAAACCTGTATGCGGAAAGCGTCCTACACGAATCACATCTTCACAGGTGTAATAATCATACTCTCTCTTCTCCGTAAGCATAACCGACATGAGTTTTGCTCTCTCCTTATCGGATAAGTTCTGCAAATCTTTTCCTGCAATACAAACCGTACCGCCAAGTTTTTCTAGCATAGCCGCCACTGTTTTTAATAGCGTACTTTTCCCAGAACCGTTGGGCCCAACGAGTGTTACCATTTCCCCCTGTTCAACATGCAGGCAGATTTCACGAAGTACGGGAACCTGGTTATAACCAATATGCAGTTTGTCTGTCTCTATAATTCCCATTCTATCTCCGCTTTCTTTTTAAGAGCATTACAATAACAACTGGTGCGCCAAATACCGCCGTTACGGTGCTAATCGACAATTCCTGTGGTGCCAGAATACTTCTGGCAATCAGATCACTTAACAGGCAAAATATCCCGCCGCCCAAAAAGGAAGCCGGTATAATTACCGACGGTTTATTGGACTGAAATATCTCACGCATGATATGGGGCACCGCAATCCCCACAAAAGAAACAGGGCCTGCAAAAGCAGTAACCGTTGCCGATAAAATACTGGAAATAATAATTAGAAAAACGCGAAATGCTTTTACATGAATACCCAAACTAATGGCATATTCTTCGCCAAAGGAATAGGCTTCCATTTTTTTCGTGAGGAGTCCCGCCATTATGACGCCAATTAGTATTACGGGACAAATCACCTGTATATCCTGCCAGTCCATTCCAGAAAAGCTGCCTAGCGACCAACTGTGCAGGTTTACAATATTTGCATCATCAGCCATGGAAATAACGATTTCCGTAATGGCAGAGCAGATATAACCTACCATCACGCCGCAGACAATCAGAATGGACATATTCCTTACTTTGGATGAAACCAAAAGAACAAATAGCGTCACTACCAAAGATCCAATGAGTGCTGCCAAAATCATAATCCAAGAATGCAGATAAAAACCTGCGTTAACCGCTACAACCATGCAAATAGCGACGAGTAGCTTTGCGCCGGATGATATTCCTAACACAAAGGGACCCGCAATCGGATTGTGGAAAAAGGTTTGCAGCATAAATCCAGAAAGTGCAAGTCCGCCTCCCAATAATAAAGCCGCAATGGTTCGCGGAAGCCGAATTTGTGCAATAATTTTCAGATTGCTTACATCATTTCCATGCCCTGTAAAAATCTGCAAAATATCCCGCAATGGAATCTTGATACTACCTATGCAAATATTTGCCAGAACCAGAATCAGTAATAAAATTGTTAAAACGCTAAATCCTACTGCCTGTTTCTTCATTCTTTTTCATACACTCTTTTTATATACTGTAAATCCATTTCCGTCTGATGAATCACTGCATAAAACTCTGCAATAATATCCCCCAGTTTAGAAGTTTCCTGGTACATATTATTATTTGCACAGTAAACTCTGTTTTCTTTTACGGACTTAAATTCTGCAAACAAAGCATTCTGACGAATCAGTTCGTCTATCGACGTAATCCCACCATCAATGGTTCCGTTATATATGAGAATATCTGCCTCTTTTCCGTAGTAGTAAAAGTCTTCCCACGAAATATTCACCGTAGAGAGTGCATTCTCCTCATCCAGTTCTAAGCTTTCTAGCGCATATTCCCCACCGGCAATGGCAATCATTTTGGATACGTAATCTCCCGGTTTTCTAACATTAACATAGCCGTTTGAAGAAAGGTAAAAGAATAAAACTTCTGGTCGCTTTTCTCCGCTATCATCCAGATTCTCAATCAACGCATTTACATTTTCAACCTGGTTTGTAAAGAACTGTTCTGCCTCATCATATTTTCCAAGCAGCAGTCCATACAGTTTCAACCACTCCAATCTTCCGAAAGGACTCGTTTCATAGCTGGAACGCTCTACCAAAACAGGAATTCCCAAACTCTCCAATTCTTCCTTCGTCTTTGGCGTATGATAAATCATCGTGGATTCTATCGCCAGATTGGTTTTTAAAGCCATTAGTCTCTCATAATCTGGCGCACTATATTTCCCCACATATACAATTTCTTGCCCTTCTATCGCTCTTCGTACATCCGCATCATAATAGTCCTCGGCTTTTGTACTACAGCTTCCGATATTTCCAAGGGCATCAAGCTCATGAAACAAATCCATAGCGGAACTGGCCGCAAGATAGATTTCATCACAGGGCATTTGAATCATCGTTGCATTTTCATCATCCAGAATAATGGGCGGATATCCTTCTGGTACAAGGACATAATGATTCCCATCACCAATATGAATGCTGGCATACCCATTCTCATAGTAATCCACAGAAAACTCTGTCGCATACAAAAGCTCCATGTGTCCTGTAAGCGCTGGTAATGCATCCAAATCGCTGCTTTGTGTTTCCTTACTTCCGCAGCTAATTAGAAAAAACGTTAGTATAAAACTTAAAAAAGCAATTTTTACTCTTCCCATAAAACCAAAAAACTACAGCCCATAAGGGCTGTAGACTATATAACTTACTCCTGTACGGCTTCGAAGCTAATCGTATACTCTATTTCATGCGGTGTACTCATAGCTACCGTATCCGCGATAACATCGAGGCTACATGGAAGTTCGTGAATCGTCAGTTCAAAGGTAGAATTTCCTTCTGTGTTCACAGGGAAAATCTTCTCCCCATCTACTATCATGTAATCATAATTGGGACTACTCCAAACAATGGTTACAATCCATTCACTCTCGGACACTTCCTTAATCTTTGCGGGGCTTTCAATCGTCGATCTTCCAGAGCCGCCTGAAAGCGTTACAGAAACCACCATCTCTGCCTGCTCTTCATCAATTTCCTGCTCCTCCTGTACCTCGGTTTCTTCCGTGTAGGGGACAGGATTTGAAACGGACACCTTATGGTCATACCATGTTCCTTTTTTACCAAGCAGCGCCAAATCAAATTCTGCGTCAAGATAAGGAACAGGAACATCAAACGCGTAAACTTCTTCCGTTAAGCCATCCGGATAGGTAACAGATTCTTCCACAGGCTCCAAAAGCTTTGTTTCATCTAAATTCGCTACAGTTCCCTCATACAGATTCACGATATTTTTAGAAACCAGAACAATGTGGATGGTTGCTTCCCCATCTGCAACAGTTAAGATGCCTTTCCCGTCACAAACTTCATTTACATGAAACATAGTACTGTCTGTGTCGAAGTTTGCAAGGAAGATGCCATCTTCCAAATCTATTGTGGACGCATCTTCCGTCACCGTCTCTGTAACTTCGCCTACAACAGTTACTTCCGTGGTATCATCTACCGGAATAACATCCGCCTTCTCACAGGCAACCATAGCAAGGGCCACCCCAAGGGTGGCTCCTGCTAAATATAACTTCTTTCTGAACTTATTCAGCATATATTCATTACTCCATTACATCTTCAATATGTGCAACATACAGTTTCTGTACATCACCAATTCTACCAAGACCGGAAATCTGTGCATCTACGCTTTCAAAATATCCGGATGCAACAAACATAGATTTCCAAGAATCTTCATCATCGCCTGCCATATCGTTGTTTGCATGGTCACCAGCAACAACCATAAGGGGACGAAGGATAACCTTAGTATAACCTGCCGCCTTTACTGCTTCAATCACATTTTCACAAGCAGTTTCTTCTGGCTCCCCTTCTACGGTTCCGATAAATACATTTTCATAACCAAGTTCTGCCATCTGGGTCTGCATCTGAGAATAAGAAACTTTAGCGGTATGAGAGGTACCATGTCCCATAAATACAAATGCGACACCATCCTCAGCAGCTTCCTCTGTGGATGCATAACCAGCTTCCTTAACTGCTGCATCGGTAACTGCAATCGCAACTGCTTCCTTATCTTCATTAATTACAGTTGCATCGGTTCCAACTTCACCAAGAAGTGGCTCTGCAATTGCGATGGTTTCAAACTTATCACGATAGTTTTCTAAAACTTCCACCATTTCATCATATTCTGCACCATGCATAAGATGGGTAGGCTGCACAATCAGATTCTTTACGCCATTCGCTACGGCGCGATCAAGTGCCTGCTCAACGTTATCAATCTTCTCTCCATCTCTTGCCTGTACATGGTTGATAATAATCTGTGCCGTAAATGCTCTTCTTACAGACCAATCAGGGAAAGCTGCTGCAATAGCATCTTCAATGCCCTTAATATCCTGTACTCTGCTATCGTTAAAAGAAGTACCAAAGCTGACTACAAGAATTTCATTCTCACCGATTTCATCTGCATTTCTGGGATCATCCTTTGATGCATCACCGGTATCTCTTCCAAAATAATCAGGATCTGCTTCTTCGCCTTCTACAAGTTCTTTCTGGACATCTGTTAATGCATCCCAGGCTTCCTTTGCATCAATACACTGCTGGTCTGTATTCTCATTTCTTTCTTGAACGTAGATTGCATCGATTAATGCTGCAACATTGTCTGCGATTTCCTGATCAGAAAGACCTTCTGTACTTTCCGTTTCCTCCGTTGTCGCTGCACCGCCCTTTGTACATCCAGTAACTAATACTGCGGACATAGTTAATCCAAGTACGATTGCTAATAATTTTTTCTTCATAATATAATTCCTCCTAAATATAAAAAACCTCAATGCCACAAAGCAGTGAGGTTAGAATACAAACGAAGACGCAGCACAAGCTACATCCCATAACGTACAACCAATTACTCGTGGTCTTAAAGCAAACGCTTTCGTACAGCCCATAGGCAGGTCTCCCGGCTTATAGATCATCGCTACGTCCATCTTCCCAGTTTCCCAGTGATTTTACGGACTTCACTCCCTAAATACGGTGACGAGTTCGTACAGGATTCTAACCTGTTTCCCTTTTCATCGAAGCCAGCGCCAACGCTCCTTCGACACCTATCTGCTATATGCAATTGACAACATTTGAGATAATAACATATATCCTGCCAAAACGCAACATTTTGACATACGTTTTTAGTATGTTATGTCAATTTGCTATTCCTTCCATAAAAGTATATAATGGCGCTGTTACTATAATTAAGTAAACAAAGAGAAAATAGGGAGAAAAAGAATGAAAAAGAGATTATTGGTTTTAGCAAGTATGTTAGTTATGAGTATGTCTTTCGTAACCGCTTGTGGGGGCGGAAGCAAGAGTTCTAATGAAGCATCCACAGAAGTATCTGCAAGTACCGTTGCATCAAACCTTGAAGTAGCTGTAATGGATGCGGCTGCAGCTGGAGCTCCAGTACCTGGTAACATTTCAGACGTTGAACTCAATGAGGCTCTTGCTAACTATCCTGAGGTTAAGAACCTTCTTTCCGAGAACCTTGGTGTTAGCGTAGATAGTCTTACTGGTTACTACATCACTATCTCTAATGGTGTTGATTTCACCTGCGAGCAGAAGTAATTCCAACTGTAAAAGGGCCAGATTCCTGGCCCTTTTTTTAGTAGTTCTTCGTTACTTTCTTTAATCCTCGTTTTATCTTGGCTAACTGGTAACCCCGCTTTGCTTTTGCAAGTCTCTTCTTCCAGACATCCTTTTGCTCTTTCGATAACGTTTCATAGTGATATAACTCCATCGTTTCAGAGAACCATTTAGGATTCTGCGCATGGTACTTCTTTGCACTGCTGTAAAAAGGTTCCAGCTCCTCCGGTTTACTATGATGTTCCATCATATAAGCTATTTGCATAGTATGTCTAACATCAAGCAGTCCACGTTTCTCCGGACACAATAAACACTCCAGTCCATAACCAAGTGCATTGGACGCCATCTGCTTTCTCTCGTCGTGGGCATTCCAGGAAGAACCTTCTACCTGTCTGTATACACCCATACATGCTGGCAAATAATACATTTTCCCTTTTTGGAACACCCAAAAGGTAATCATATTGTCATCAAAGAAAGAAGAAAGCGGTGCCTGCGGCAAAGCATCCTTCCAAATATTTCGAATGAGCAGACTGTTGGCCTGCAAAAACATAAGAGGCCAATATTCTTCAAAAGCAATCTTTCGCTCTTTCTTTGCGCGCATTAGTGGAACCAGCTGATCGCCATAACCCATATACAGATTGTGCGCAGCCATACTGCAATCTGCATTGGCTGGATCATCCAGTACATCTGCAAGTGCCTGCAAACGATTCTTCGTATAATAATAATCGTCTCCATCTAAAAAAGAAACGTAAGTGCCAGTGGCGTGTGCCAGCAAATTCAGTCTATTGGCGGAAGCCCTTTCCACAAGATTATAGGTCTTGCCTTCTTCTCTGGGCATTTGGAACAACTGGATGCGTGCATCCTTTTCCATATAGGAATGAATAATATCTAATGTCTTATCCTTCGAGCCATCATCCCCTACAAGAATTTCAAAATCAAAATTCGTTTCCTGATTAAGAACACTCTCTAAGGTTTCCGCAATATATTTCTCTAAGTTATAGGTTGTAATTAGCACACTAACTTTCATAACATTCCTTATTTTTTCTGCAAGTCATGCAGTGACGGAATCCTTTTAAGAAACGGAATTTTTCGTAATCCATGAAAGAATACTCTCATCCGTTTTCCATTATTATCCATATTCTTTTTAGGCTTCTGGTACGATGCCGTTTTATTCATACCAACCTCAACAAATACCTGAACCCATTTGGGCATAATCTTTGCTGGCAAAAATTCATTTCTGGCAAACTGGCTCGCCTGCTTTCCTAACCTTTCATTTAAGGTACGGTCTTTTAGCAATTTAATTAAGACAGGGCCTAACTGCGCAGGGTCTTTATAAAGAATTCCGGTCTCACCGTCGACTACCGTATCTAATAATCCATTCTTTCTTCTCGTTACGACAGGCATTCCGCAGGCTTCCTTTTCAATCGCCGAAAGGCAGAACGTCTCTGTCGCCATAGGATTGATTACGCCAATAGCAGATTTCTGATATACCTCATTTTTCTCTTCGCCCATTATGCCATGAAAAACAACGGATGGAAGGATTTTGCCCTCTTCATCACATAGTCCAGGCATAAACATCGCTTCATATTCCTTATCCGCAATACCATAAGGGCCCATTTCCAAGCTTCCATCATACAACTTCCCGGAACCGATTACATGAAGCTGCGCTTCTGGCACCTCCTTCAGAACCTCTTTCCATACAGCCGCCAGCATATGAAAATTCTTATCATAAATAAGACTACCTGTATACGTTACCCATAGGGGATACTCTTTCTCACGCAAATACTTTTCATCCGGTGGTAAAAACATATTGGTAACGAAATCCATCTTTTTTTCAATGGGATCATCCAGGTAATAATCATACATTTCATTACCCACGGCAATCACACGCTTTACATCTTCCCACGCATCAAACATGCGAATTTCTGCATAAGTCAAGCGGTTGTGCATCCAAAAGATATATCGGAAATGGAAGGTTTTTAGCAGTGCATAATCTTCTCCACTCTGATGATTACGAAGCAGCATCACTTCGCATCCATCTTCTTTCGCCATACTAAGGGCGTCCTGTAACCCCTCGGCACGCTTCACCCGGCCCTGCTCAGCAGGGAGCACTGTATCATTTAACTGGTATACAAAGAAGTCCACCTGCTCTGTGTACTCTTCTAAATATTTGATTAAGAGTGCAAAACAAAAGGCTGTCCCGCCCACGCCTGGATTTCCCAGTTCTGGATGAGACAAGTCCTTATGATTCGCTTCATTTTCCTGTAATATAATAGCTACTTTAACCATTTTATTCTTTATTCTTCAATACACTGCTTCGCTTTTGTTTCTTTTCCTCATATAAGCGTTCATCCGCAACATCCATATGGTCTTCCAAGTTGGTTCCAGGAACAATATTAAATTCCGCAACACCGACACTAATCTCAACATAATAAGGCTTATCACAGGTCGCATTACGCTTCTCAACGATAGACTTAATACGTTCTTTTATAGCATCTCCTTCTGTCTCATTCTCTGCGATTGCAAAAGCCGCGAACTCATCACCACCTAACCTGGCAACTAAGTCAGAAGCTCGCATAGAATCCTTCAAGACTTCCCCAACCATATTCAGTGCAAAATCACCGTCGTCGTGTCCAAAGGTGTCGTTAATTTGTTTTAGATTATCTAAATCTGCAAAGATAACAATGGCTTTCTTGTTCTTCTGTCTTGCATCACGAAGCATCTGTGCGGCACTGTCAAAGAAACCGCGTCTGTTTAACAAGCCCGTTAATTCATCCTGTCTGGAAATCATTTCAAGCGCCTGGTTGTTCTCCTTAATGCGCTGTAAGCTTGCTTCCAGTTCCCGTTGAATACTTGCCTGATTATGAATCATATTAATAATCTTAAAGGAAGAGGACAACTGCGCCATGATGGAACCAATATACTGTAAAATCTGGGTGTCCACCTGACATAGAAGCAGCCCTAACTGTTCCTGGTTAATATAGACACAGTTTAACACCATATCGTATCGGTTCTTGGTAGGCATATAGGAATTGTCAAATACTTTCAGGGTGGATATTAGCTGCTTACTTTCTGGCACCACCTCAATCGCTTCCTCGTCTCTGTAATATGCTTTTAACATAATTTTGCTGGGAATCTGCCAATCATGCCATGCAGTTCCATCAATATTCACAAAGGTTCTAGGGAAAGCGTAAATATACGCACTAGGAAAACCTAAGAGCTGCAATTTGTCTGCCGCAGACGCATAGCACATATCGGAACCTTCTTCATACGTAAGCATATCCTTCGCGATTGTATTACTACGCCATAATACATCCATAAACTGGCCATTTATCTTTGTATGCTGCTGCGCCAGAATTACGGTCATGTGAAGCATATAACCATTAATTAAATCAAGCAGACGATTGCTTTCCTGCGGAAGCTTCTGAATAACAATATCTTTTAAGACCGCAAACAGGGAAAATACTTTTTGTGAGTCAAAATTCTCTTCATCCGTATGAAGAACCGTATGCTCAATAAGTGCTTCCATATCTCCTAAGGATTTCTGCTTTGGATCCTGCTTGACCTGCTGGAAGAATTCCCGTACAAAAACTATCCAATTGGATAACATCATGTCATAGTTATTGCTATTATACTTATTCTCACCAAATACAGCGTGAACAATTTGCGAAGAAAGGCTGAGAACATCTGTCTCAATACGTTCTGAAAGATTTTCTATGGAACTGCTCAAAAACTTATAGTCATCTTTCACGCCTGTGGATCTACGCTGAATCAGCTGGGTTTTCACCTTCTCGGAACGAATCTTTCCAAGGAAAAGATAGTTCACAGCTTCAATGGCTGCTGCTCTTCCAAGCCCTACTGCGCTTGCCTGTACCGTTGTTAAATTCGGCACGAGTTCCAAAGAGGCCGGTGAATCATCAAAGCCCATAACCAAAATATCATCACCGATTTTAAGGCCCAAATCCTTCATGACTTTATAGCCACCAATTGCCATCTGATCGTTGGCAAACACAATCGCCTCTAAATCCTTATTTTCTGTCAGCAAAATTCTTACGATTTCTTCCGAATATTCAGAGAAGTTACCGTATACCACATAATTCTCATTATAAGGAATGCCTTCTTCTGCTAACGTATCTTTGTAAACACCTAGTCTTTCCTGTGCATCATCATTGGTTAACGGTCCACTTACAAATCCAATCTTTTTGCAGCCTTTATTCTTAATAAGGTCAGCTATTCCCGCCTTTAAGCCACTCTTATTATCAAAATTAATAGAAGGATATCCCTCCACATGATCTGAGATCAAAATGACAGGAATATCCTTATACATCGCAAGAAATGTTTTCTTTTCTGATTCCGTTAACATCGTTCCTATGCTTCCTATCGCAACAAGCAGAACATCAACGTTCTGCTTTACGACATAGGAATATAGGGTATTATTCTGGTAATCATAACTGCTACGTTCTTTATCCCGGTACTGTGCTTTCAAATAACGACCAGGAATAATAATGAGATTGGCATCAACCTCTTTCGCCCCCTGCATGACGCCTTTAACAATGGCGTTATCAAAAGAATCACTGACATCACTGACAAGTAGTCCAATTGTTGTACGTCTATCCTGCTTCATGCTTCCCCCTTCATCATACCAACAACTATTAAACGCGCTTTACCTTCAATACATTCTTAACATCAATCTGTCCTTCACTAACCGTATAATAAATACGTCCAAGTGCACTCTTACTAATCACAAAGGACATCACAAGCTGTCCATCCTTTAAGTTAGGCTCAGCTAAGAAGGTCGGCTCCTTCGCAGCAGATAACTCTTTTAGTGCACTACTAAGTACTTCACGATCTTTTACAGAATATACACGACAGAGTTTTTCAATTGCCTCAGCAGAAATGGTTAGTGCAAATGCCGTCTGGAAAACCTTCTTTACTTCTACTGCAATCTCTGCGGCCATCGCATCTGTCTTTGCCTTCTTTGCAGCAATCTCTGCTTCCTTCGCCTTCTTATCTGCTCTTAATGTTTCGATTTTGTTTTCTAAATCTTCACGATCCTTTTTCTTTGCAGCAAGTTCTTCTTCGGTAATCTTCTTTACACTCTTAGCAGATACAAAATCAGCAGAATCTTCTGCTGTCTTTTCAATTTCAAACTCAGAGATTCGCTTATCTACAAAAATCAGTTTCTGTTCAAGGTCTGCAATAGAAGAAACATCGCCTAAAATCTTATTCTCTAAGCTAAGAATCTGCTTTTCGATGGCCGCAATATCCTCAGGTGTTGCGGTCTTTTCACGCATTGCTGCAAAATACTTCTCGTCTAATTCTACTTCCTTTTCTGAACCAGCTATACCAGCGGGGAAATAGAACTTATCTGTAGGCGTAACCTTCCACACAAAATGTGCTAAAAGTTCTCTGGTTAGCTTATGGCCCGAAATGGATACCTTAAACTGACTCACATCCTTCTTCACAATGGATTTAACAACGTCATCGCCCTTCTGGTAAGGTGTACCAGCTTCTCCAATCTCACTAAATACAGCAATTCCGGCTTCCTTCATAATACGCTGGGAAAGAAGCTCCTCATCGCTAATCGTATCCATATCCTTGTAGCCAAGGGAAGTCAGTTTCTCTTTAATGACTTCTTTGGCACGATCCACAATATCTTCCGCATTTAATTCTGACATTTCTTCAACGACAACTGCTATCATATCGCTCTGGGTCATTACCTCGCTTTCTGTAATGCCCCCCTTCTTAACAAGACTGGATACCTTATTAATTGCTCTGGTACCTGCATTCTTGGCTTTTGAAAGTAATTCCTTTGCATAGCTGCTATTGCTGATTACAGAAAGAAACGCAATTTCTTCACACTGCTGTTCTTTCGACAAACTTCTAAATAAAGTAAATAAATTTTCCATATCCAATCTCCTTTTCATAAAATCTGCTGCAAATCTCTTCTCTTTGCCCTTTATGAAACACCCTAAAATCCTTTATATTTTACTATATTTTTCGCGTTCTCTCAATGAAAAAAGCCACCCCAAATGGGATGGCTTTCTAAACGAAGTTCTTTACTTCGCATAATCTACTACACGTGACTCTCTGATAACGCTGACTTTAATCTGACCAGGGTACTGCATCTCGCTTTCTACCCTCTTACTGATCTCTCGTGCCATCAGTACCATATCAGTATCGCTCACCTGTTCCGGAACTACCATGACTCGAACCTCTCTACCGGCTTGAATCGCAAAAGATTTCTCAACTCCCTTAAAGCTGTTACTGATGTCCTCTAACTGTTTTAGTCTGGTAGTGTAGGTCTCTAATGTTTCCATACGCGCACCAGGGCGGGCTGCACTAATTGCATCCGCTGCCTGTACTAAACATGCTATGAGGCTCGTGGGTTCGCAATCTCCATGGTGGGATTCCACAGAGTTAATAACCACATCATTTTCTTTATACTTGCGACAAATATCGCCACCAATCTGTACATGGCTGCCTTCCATTTCATGGTCAACAGCTTTACCAATATCATGTAAGAGACCGGCGCGTTTTGCCATTCTTACATCAAGTCCCATCTCAGCAGCCATCAGTCCAGATAACTGCGCTACTTCAACAGAGTGACGAAGGGCATTTTGTCCAAAACTTGTACGATAACGCATACGTCCAAGAAGACTAACCAGCTCGGGATGTAATCCCTGAACGCCCACTTCGATAAGGGCTTCTTCACCAGCTTCCTTCATGGCCTTACTGATTTCCTTCTTTGCCTTCTCTACCATCTCTTCAATGCGAGCGGGATGAATACGACCATCTAAAATCATCTTCTCTAAGGCAATTCTGGCAATCTCTCTACGCACAGGGTCAAAAGCGGATAAAACAACAGCTTCTGGCGTATCGTCAACAATGAGTTCTACACCGGTAAGGGTTTCGAAGATACGAATATTTCTACCTTCTCTACCAATAATACGACCCTTCATTTCATCATTCGGTAACTGTACTACAGAAATTGTTGCTTCTGATACATGGTCAGCAGCACATCTCTGAATAGCGGTTACAACGATTTCTCTTGCGCGCTTATCAGCTTCATCTTTGGCTCTGGATTCTGCTTCACGAATCATTACTGCAGATTCATGCGCAACATCCTCTTCAACAGCTTTTAACAGTTGCTCTTTTGCTTGCTCGGAGGTCAAACCTGAGATTCGTTCCAGTTCCTGCAATCTTTGTTCATTTAACCTCGAAATTTCTTCCTGTTTCTTAGCTAATGCGGCTTCTTTTGCTACAATTGCGGCTTCCTTCTGCTCAATTGCCTCGGTCTTCTTATCAATGTTCTCTTCCTTCTGCTGAATACGTCTCTCAGAACGGGTAACCTCATTACGACGTTCTTTGATTTCCTTATCAAGCTCGTTCTTTGCCTTAATGGTTTCTTCTTTTACTTCCAAAAGGCTTTCACGCTTCTTGTTCTCGGCAGTCTTCAGTGCATCATCAATAATCTTTCTGGCTTTATCCTCTGCGCTTCCCACCTTGGCTTCCTCTGCTGCCTTATACTTCTTAACAGCAATCATATGGGTTACAGGGATGGCTACCAGCGCCGTGACAACGACAGCAATTACCGCGGTAATTACGTACGGCATCATGTGCAGGAGCACCTCCTTATTAAATTTTCATTGTACGAATATATTAGGGTGCAGTAGATGGAGCACCCAAATTGTCGTAAAAACACAACACCTCTATTTTACTTTGAAATCCCACAACTGTCAAGAAAACAGGCCTTTCTTAATAAGAAAAATCCACCTTAGTCAATCCAGCTGTTTCAGACTATGTAAACCCATACAAGCCCTATGAAAATAGGTTCAGGGAAAGTGCTTTTTGGATATTCTCCCTGCTAAATCCCTTGCCAAGCAGATAATTATATTGCTTACTTCGCTCTTTATAGTCGGCAGTTTTCGCGTCAAAATGTCTTTTGTCTAATACCTTTTTAATTAATGCCATCTCGTCGAAGGCATATCCTTCCTCAGCAACTGCCATAAAAGCCTGGTCGACATAATCTTTCTTTATCCCTTTTAGCGCTAACTCCTGCGTAATTCGCTTTTGACTTTTATGGTCAATTCGATATCGAATATAGTTTTCCGCATATCGTTTATCATTCACATAGCCAAATTCTTTCATCTTGGTTATGGCGTACTCGATGGATGCCTGCGGATAATACCCCTCTCTAAGCTTCTGGATAAGTTGCTTCTCGGTATAATCTTTCTTCTGTAAAATCAATAACAGTCGGTTCTCCGCACGTTTGCAAAGTATTGTTTTAACAATTTCTTCCACCGTGGAATCTGGTAACTCACTACCCTCTTGCAGATGATATTTGAAAAGCTCACCCTGGTAAAGTGCCAAAGTGAGCCCATCTTCTCTCTGAATACGGTAGCGCTTCTTCCCAAGTGGCTTCACACTACTAATAATCATCTATTATTCCTCTGCCGCGCTAGCTTTCGCAGACTTCTTCTTAGGCTTTCCTTCTAATTCAGACGGAGCACCCTCTAAATTGTAGTGTGCACGAACCTTTGCATCGATAATATTGCAAATATCAACATTCTCTTTCAGGAAATTCTTAGCATTGTCACGTCCCTGTCCAATCTTGTTGCCATCGTAAGCATACCAAGCGCCACTCTTTTCAATGACGCCAATCTCAGCTGCGAGATCCAGAAGGTCACCTTCATAAGATATACCTTCACCAAACATAATATCAAACTCTGCTTCCTTGAATGGAGGTGCCACCTTATTCTTTACAATCTTAACTCTGGTACGGTTACCAATCATCTCGCCACCAGCCTTCAAAGTCTCTACACGGCGAACATCAATACGTACAGAAGCATAATACTTAAGGGCGTTACCACCGGTTGTAACCTGTGGATTACCATACATAACACCTACTTTTTCACGAAGCTGGTTAATGAAGACTACGGTACAATTACTCTTGCTGATTGCACCAGCTAACTTTCTAAGAGCCTGGCTCATCAATCTTGCCTGTAAGCCGACATGAGAATCTCCCATATCCCCTTCTAATTCAGCCTTAGGGGTAAGTGCTGCTACCGAGTCAACTACGACAAGGTCCATAGCCCCAGAGCGAACCATCGCCTCCGCAATCTCTAAGCCCTGCTCACCATAGTCGGGCTGGTTAATGTAAAGATTATCTACATCTACACCAATTGCAGCTGCATATACAGGGTCTAATGCATGCTCTGCATCAATAAAACCTGCAATACCACCGCGCTTCTGTACCTCAGCAATCATATGCAGGGTAACCGTTGTCTTACCAGAAGATTCTGGACCATATATTTCAATAACACGTCCCTTAGGAATACCGCCAAGTCCGAGCGCAAGGTCTAAGGATAAAGAACCGGTAGGTATTGTCTCAATGTTCATCTTTGAGGCAGGATCGCCAAGCTTCATCACAGCGCCCTTACCAAACTGTCTCTCCACCTGCGCCATAGCAGCATCTAATGCTTTTAACTTTTCTTCTCTTTCCATACTATATCTATCTCCTTTGTAGATTGTTGAATCTTTTACTTCATCATCCTGCCTAGAACGCATTACCAAAAATTCGTTCTAAACACCTGTTCGATAATTATAATAAAACATTCGTTCGTGTTTGTCAACATAATTTCTAATTATTTGTTAACAAGAAAATCATATCACATCTGAAATAGTACATCTGTGACATAAAAAGGACTCATAACATACTTTTTAGGAAATTGTTGGGAATACCCCAGAAAAAAATCACTCCCCATAAATTTAGCATAATTTACAGGGAGTCACAAGCACTTATTCACTTTTCTTAAAGGTTTTCTCAGCATAATTCTTAAGCATACAGTCTCGCATAAGAATGAGTGCCTCTGTTACCGTATTTTGTCTTACCTTTTCACGATTTCCCGAAAAATGATATTCCTTTACAGTTACCTCACCGCATACATAACAGCCTATATATACAAGGCCAACTGGTTTTTCTGCGGTTCCACCATCCGGCCCTGCAATGCCGCTTACTGCAACCGCCACGTCCGCTCTTGAAAAGAACGCCGCACCTTTTACCATCTCGTAAACGGTCTCTTCGCTAACAGCACCGTGTTTTTGCAGCGTCTGCTTCTTAACCCCAACAATTCTCTTCTTTGCTTTATTAGAGTAAGTTACTAAGCCTGCTTTAAAGACCTCAGAGACACCAGGAACGTTGATTAGTCGTCCTGCGATCAGACCTCCTGTACAGGATTCAACGGTTGTAACGGTAAGCTTATTGGCTAATAAAAGATCCACAACCGCCTGTTCCAAAGTGACCTCTTCGTGCGTCGTATATACAAGACTTCCCAGGCGCGCTTTAATCTCCTTTACCACAGGCTTAACGAGTTTCTTAGCAGCCTTCTCATCTTCTCCTCTTGCCGTCACGCGTAAATGTACTTCTCCGGTCTTCGCATATGGTGCAACCGTAACAGCGCCGCTTGCACTTATCATATCATCAAGAATTTCTGCAACACGACTCTCTGAAATCCCACATACCTTAACCACTGCGGAATACAGCATGCCACCGGTTCTAGCTTTTAACCAAGGTTCAACCTGCTCCTCAAACATCGCTTTTAATTCAGCAGGCGGTCCCGGAAGTAAAATCGCCGTCTTATCTCCTTCTTCCATTAGAATTCCAGGCGCTGTTCCATTTGCATTATGAAGAATTTTAGCACCATCTGGAACCATAGCCTGCTTGATATTATTCTCTGCCATCTGTCGGCCACGCTTTTCAAAATAAGCTGCAATTTCCGTCTTAACCCCTTCATCCAGCTGCAGTTCTTTTCCAAAATAGGAGGCTACGGTTTCCTTGGTAATGTCATCCTGCGTAGGTCCAAGCCCACCTGACAAAATAACCACATCACTTCTTTCAAAGGCAATCTTTAATACGCCCATTAGTCGTTCTGCATTATCACCTACCACGGACTGATAATAAGAGTCCACCCCTAGCATTGCCAGGCGTTCTGCCAAATAGGCGCCATTTGTATTCACAATATTTCCAAGTAAGATTTCTGTTCCTACAAATACAAGTTCTGCTGTCATTGTTCTCTCCTAAAACTATAAATCCCCGCAGGCACAAAAGCGCGCGGGGAAATCATTATTTCTGATCCTTCATAACATCTTTGTTCTTAACCAGATAATCAATTAATGAGATTACGGTTAGTGCAAGGGCAATATACATAACGATGAGCACTGGAAGTTTTAAAACATCCAAAGCTGGGACATAAGCCTTAGCATTGTACACAATCATTAAAATAACCATAATCATCTGAAATACAGTTTTCACTTTGCCCCACATACTCGCTGCAATAACTACGCCATTATCAGAAGCAATAAGTCTGAATCCACTAATGATAAACTCTCTTGCAATGATAATGATGACAACCCAGGACGGCATAATGTCCTTTTCAATGAAGCAAATCATAGCACTGCAAGTAAGCAGCTTGTCTGCCAGGGGATCCATAAACTTTCCAAAATTCGTAATCAGATTATATTTTCTGGCGATTTTACCATCCAACATATCGGTTAGAGAGGCTACCGCAAAAATTCCAAGAGCAATCCATGGAGATGCTGCTCCCACATAATCTGTTAATACAAAGAAAATAAAGAACGGAATTAAGAATACTCTAAGTAGCGTTAATTTATTCGGTAAATTCATCCGTAAAACCTCCTATTAGATCATATTCGTCGCTGCCGGTAATCTGAACCTGCATCATCGTTCCACTCATTAAATCCTTATCGGATTCAACAAAGACATAACCATCCACATCCGGTGCATCTTTATAACTGCGGCACACAACGATTCCTTCTTCTGGAATACGACCTTCTACCATGCAGAGAAGATCTCTTCCTTCCATCTGTGCTGCCTTTTCAAAAGCAACTTCCTGCTGCAATTCCATTAAAGCTGCTCTTCTCTCTTCCATCATTTCAGCCGGAACCTGGTTCTCCATCGCTGCGGCTGGTGTTCCTTCCTCCGCAGAATAGGTAAATACCCCAACTCTGTCAAACTCCATGGTATCCACGAAATCATAGAGCGTTCTAAAATCTTCTTCGGTTTCCCCTGGAAATCCTACAATAAAAGTCGTACGAATACACATATCAGGAATACGGGTACGAAGCTTGTCTACTAAGCTACGAAGCTCTTCCTGATTCGTTTGTCTTCCCATTCGTTTTAAGATGGCATCGGAAGCATGCTGCATAGGAAGGTCTAAATAGTGACACACCTTCGGCTGCGTAGCAATCACTTCAATCAGGTCTTCATCCATTTCCTCTGGATAGCAGTATAAAATGCGAATCCAGGCCAGTCCCTCAATCATGCAGAGTTCCTTTACAAGCTCTGCCAGACTCTTCTTTCCGTATAAGTCAATTCCATACCTGGTCGTCTCCTGCGCAACTAGTATCAGTTCTTTTACGCCATTTTCGGCTAACTGCTTTGCTTCCTCTATAAGAATTTCTTTAGGAACGGAACGATAAGGTCCGCGAACAGAAGGGATCACGCAATATGTACAGTGCTTATCACATCCCTCTGCAATCTTTAAATAAGCATAATGTCCGCCATTTGTAGCAATTCGCTTCTTTCCGCAAATCGGTGCCTCCTGAATGGACTTCATTACATCCTTCGCAGGCTTTTGTGCTAAGAGCTCTCCTACAACCTTCGCTACTTCATCAAAAGAAGCGGTTCCAAGAATAGCGTCTACCTCAGGAAGATCTCTATGAATCTCTTCCCGATAGCGCTGCGCAAGGCAACCTGTGGCAACCAACACTTTAAGATTGCCTTCCTGCTTTAAGTTTCCTAATTCAATTAATGTATTAATGCTTTCTTCTTTGGCATCGCCGATAAAACAACAGGTATTTACAATGGCAACGTCTGCCTGTGTCTCATCGTCTGTGATGACATATCCCGCATCTGAAAGAATGCCAAGCATCATCTCAGAATCCACGGTGTTCTTATCACACCCCAAAGAAGAAAAGAATATTTTTTCTTTCATAAAGCCACAACTTATAACGGAAAAAAGCGCGCCGGTAAGGCGCGCCCTCATCCTTAATCTTCTGCAATAATTCTAACTTTTCCTTCGTAAAGTTCTTCCACTGCGATGGACAAAGGCTTCTGCTTTGTGTCAGCTACCAATGGAGAAATATGACCAAGAATCATCTCAGCACGATCGTTGTCACGCTTGCTGACTTTCTCTTTCTTGCTCTCTTCATGATCTCCCTTAATCTGCTGCTGGGTATATGCATTCTGGGTATTGCTAGCCCACTTCCACTCTACCATCTCTCTGGCACGCTTTGCAGTTGCCATAACGATAGAATAACGGCTCTTTGCCACAGGGCGTTCGCCAGGCTCAACATCGCTGTTTACAACGTCCATAAGTTCTGCATAAGAAGGGTGTAACATAATTTATTCTCCTTTCGAAAAACCTTCAAGGTCTTTTCTCATCTTATTAATAAACTGTTTATTTCTGGCAGGGGACAGATGTACGGATTCAATCACATTTCTCGCCTGCAAAACACATTTATCTACTTCGTCATTTACCAGGATAAAATCGTATTTCTCAATGCCCTCTGCTTCCTCACAGGCACGCTTCATACGCTTTGCCACAACCTCTGGTGTCTCTGTTCCACGACCAACCAGTCTCTCGTGTAATACCTGCGCACTGGGTGCCATCATGAAGAGTAGAAGTGCTTCTGGAAACTGCTTCTTAATCTGAAGTGCCCCCTGGATCTCAATCTCTAATATGACATCCTTTCCAGCCCGCATCATCTCTTCCACGTATGCTTTCGGGGTCCCATAATAATTCTCGCAATAGCAGGCATGCTCCACAAAGCCATCTTCGGCAATCTTCTTTTCGAAGGTTTCCTTATCCACGAAGAAGTAGCTTTGTCCGTCTACCTCACCAGGACGCGGATTTCTCGTAGTCATGGAAACAGACAGCGCATAATTATCATAAGTCTCTACAAGCTTCTTAACAACGGTACCTTTTCCCGTCCCTGCAAAGCCGGATATAACTACTAAGATTCCTTCTCTTTCCATCATCCTAAAATCCTCATCATCTTATTCGATGTTCTGAATCTGTTCTCTAACCTTCTCAATCTCTGTCTTAAGGTCAATCGCTTTTTCAGAAATACCAAGGTCTGTAGTCTTGCTCAAAGTGGTGTTTGCTTCTCGATTCATCTCCTGGGCGATAAAATCTAACTTTCTGCCCACACTGCCACCCTTTGTAAGTTCTTTCTTTGTAGCTTCTATATGACTTCTTAATCGAACCATCTCCTCATCTACACAGATTTTATCTGCGTAAATCACAGTTTCCTGTAAAATACGATTCTCATCAATGGCAGAATCGGAAAGAAGTTCTTTTACTTTATTGGTTAACTTTGTTCTATATTCAGCAACTAACTCGGGACTTCTCTTCTCGATAAAATCAACCGTCTCAAGCATTCCGTCCAGTTTACCAATTAAATCATTCTTTAAGTGCTCGCCCTCTCTGGTTCTGGACTCCACGAAAGCCTCCGCAGCGCCTCTTGTCGCCTTTTCTAAAAGCTTCCAGAGTTCTTCTTCATCTTCGCCTGCATCTTCCATCGTGAATACTTCTGGATATCTGGAAAGCGTGGATACGCGAACATCATTCTCTAAACCAAAATCTTCCTGCATCGCTTTCAGATGCTTTAAGTATTCAGCAGCAACATTTTTATTGTACTTAACCGTAACATTCTCTTCGGTAAAGTCCTCTAATGTAACAAAAACGTCCACCTTACCGCGGCTAACATAGTCCTTTAAAACCCCGCGCATTGCAGATTCGAAAATCACAAGCTTCTTCGGCATCTTGATATTTTCATCAAGATAGCGGTGGTTTACTGCCTTCATCTCTACGGTAATTTTCTTACCATTTTCCATGACTTCATTGCGGCCGTAGCCAGTCATACTCTTAATCATATGTAATCCCCATTTTCGTCGTCTTTTTTCAAGACAAAATACCGTATTATTATAATCTATACGCCTTTTTCAGTCAAGAAAATGACCATTTTGACGCCCTTTTCACAAACAAAAAAGGGGACCTAAGTCCCCAGTCGGAGTGACAAGATTCGAACTTGCGACCTCCGCGTCCCTAACACGGCGCTCTAGCCAAACTGAGCCACACCCCGAAGAGTGAGAGCTGCTGACGGGAATCGGACCCGTGACCTCCACATTACCAATGTGACGCACTACCGACTGTGCTACAGCAGCACTCCGTTAAGCACTAGGCTCAACAGTGGATATAATATCAAATAACCCATAAGGTGTCAAGTCTTTTTTCAAAACTTTATTAGAATCTAACCCACATTCTAGAAGATATACTTATTCTTGGACTTCTGTTCAATCATCTTGATATCTCCCTCAGCAAAATCCAGATCCTCAATAACCGCTTTTGCCTGGGATAACTGCGCCTCATTCACACAAAAAATCAGCTTTGTACGCTTTTTCAGAAAGACTCTCTGAAAGAAATTGGGTTCCTGCCAGCGTAAAAAATAGGATACACGACCATACTGCAGCGCTGCTTCTAGCTTCCTTCTGATCTTTCCATTTTTTACCTGACAAAGGTCCATCTCGCTATTTCTTTTCACCTTTGTCATAGGGTTATCCACTTCAATCTTGCCCATACGCACCTTCCTTTGCCGTTTCGGAAAGTAATGATTACCCTTCCGAAAACTGCGTGATATATTCTCCTGCTATATGTTTTATTTCTTCCGTAGTTGTGATTGCCAAGCTATATCCGGGCAGTTCCCTCTCAAAATGCTTCCCGCAAATACGGCTACCATCTATCTGATCTTCCCCACTTAGCAGAAGTGTTTTCATAGACAGCTCGCCAAATGATCTGGACATCCCCTCACCCGTGTATTTTACATACGCTTCTTTCAGCGCATAAAGATCCATATAGGCCTTTCCCTGCTGGTCAGCAGGTAGCATTCGCACATAGTCCTGTTCTTCCAGAGAAAAGATTCTTTTTATAAAGTGTTCCTTTAAATTCTTGTGTTCCTGCACATCGATTCCCACAGGGGCATTTGCATACACACAGACCACATATTGTCCAGAGTGAGATATATTAAAATGAATGCCGGTATCTACTGCAAAATAAGGTTTTTCTTTATCAGCAAGAATAATGTCTGGAAGTGTGGCAGAAGGACTACCAACAAATCTTCGATACCCCTCCAGAAGCAGAAGCCCTGCTACAATACTTCTTGCCTTATCAGCCGCCTGTCCAAATCTTTCTATACGTTCTACACGATAAGAAGGCAAGTGTAACCTTGCCCTCTCCGATTTTTCCTCTATTAATTTTCCATCTTCCGATAGAAAATCATCTATTTTCGCAATAAATAATCTTGCCACTTACTTGTTATTCTTCCGCAGCATCCTCCTGTGCCGGCTCTGCTGCTGTGATACCAATTCCCAACTCTTCTAACTGCTTCTCGTCTACAACATTCGGTGCATCACTCATTAAGCAGGAAGCATCCTTAACCTTCGGGAAGGCAATAACCTCACGAATGTTATCAGCCTCTACCATGAGCATTACAAGACGATCTAAGCCAAATGCAAGACCTGCGTGAGGTGGTACACCATACTTAAATGCATTCAGAAGGAAGCCAAACTTCTCGTAAGCAGCTTCTGTCTCAATGCCAAGCTCTTTAAACATTCTTTCCTGTACATCGCCCTGATGAATACGTACAGAACCACCACCAAGTTCAACACCATTTAATACACAGTCGTATGCCTTGGCACGTACTTTACCAGGATCCGTATCCAGAAGAGGAAGGTCTTCATCCATAGGCATGGTAAATGGATGATGCATTGCCTGGAAACGATTCTCTTCGTCACTCCACTCAAGAAGAGGGAACTCGGTTACCCAGAGGAATCTGTAATCATCTTTCTTCAAGATGCCAAGCTGATTTGCAATTTCTAAACGAAGGGCGCCAAGAACAGCCCAAACAACCTTATTCTTATCTGCAGCAAAGAGAAGAAGGTCTCCATTCTCACCTTCCATCTTCTCAATAAGGGCCTTCGTCTGCTCCTCTGTCAAGAACTTCGTGAAGGAAGACTTAATGGTTCCATCATTCTGAATCGCAATATAAGCAAGACCCTTTGCACCATAAGTTTTTGCAACGTCCACTAGTGCATCGATCTTCTTTCTGGGCATTTCACCCTGTCCCTTTGCATTGATACCACGAACCGAACCACCATTTTCAAGTGCTCCCTTAAAGACAGCAAACTCTACATCCTTTACGGTTTCAGAAACATCACAAAGTTCCATTCCAAAACGAACGTCCGGCTTATCGGAGCCAAAGCGATCCATCGCTTCCTGCCAGGTCATACGCTGCATCGGAATCTGAACATCAACATTTAATGTATCCTTAAAGAGTTTCTGAATCAGTCTTTCATTTACATCAATAACATCGTCAACGTCAACGAAGGAAAGTTCCATATCAATCTGTGTAAACTCTGGCTGACGATCTGCACGAAGGTCCTCATCTCGGAAGCACTTTGCAATCTGGAAATATCTGTCATATCCAGAGCACATTAAAATCTGCTTGAAGAGCTGCGGAGACTGCGGAAGTGCATAAAAAGTTCCAGGATGTACACGAGAAGGAACCAGATAATCTCTTGCGCCTTCTGGTGTGGAACGATTTAAAATCGGAGTTTCAATTTCCAAAAAGCCTTCCTTGGTTAAGAAATCTCTAACGGACTGGGTAACCTGACTTCTGAACATAATATTATGCTGGATATCAGGACGACGAAGATCCAGATAACGATACTTTAAGCGAAGTTCTTCCTTGGTCTTGGAGTCTGCTTCAATAGGGAACGGAGGTGTTTCTGCCTCAGCAAGGATTCTTACATAGGTAGCACGAAGTTCCAAAGCACCTGTTGTAAGATTGGTGTTTTCTGCACCTTCTCTCTTTTCAATGGTACCTGTAATAGCCACAACAAATTCACTACGCAGTTTTTCCGCCTTTGCAAAGCCTTCTGCATCAATATACTTAGGACCTTCTCCCTGTTCAAAAATAACCTGAAGAATACCGCTTCGATCTCGTAAATCTACAAAGATGATACCACCCTTGTTTCTATTCTTCTGAACCCATCCCATTACAGTTACTTCGCTGCCAATGGGTGCATTCACTACTTCTGCACATCTGTGGGTACGCTTCATACCCTGCATAGATTCTGCCATTTTTCTATCCTTTCTGGGAAATTCCCTTTAAAATCTCATTTTAATTCTTTAACGCTTCTGCGTAGTATTCCTTAAATTCCTTATAACCACTTTCCTCAAGCTGCTGCTTCTGGAACTTTTTGTTCTTGTTCATACGAACTACTAAAACCTTCTTTCCCTCTTTACGAAGGCTTTCTGCCTCCTTCATTGCGGCAGATAACTTTTCTCCTGCAAGTCCCTTATCGAGAAGAAGGGCAACCTTATCCTGACTTCCAGGAACCGTAAATCCATTGTCTAACAAAATGGTGATGATTCTTTCAAAGCCAATGGAGAAACCGACTGCCGGTGTATCCTGTCCAGTAAAGCGTCCAATCATCTTATCATAACGTCCGCCACCACCGCAGGAAGAACCAAACTCTTTCAGTTCTACTTCGAAAATCGTTCCGGTATAATAGCTCATACCTCTTACTAATGTGGGGTCAAACAGCAAGGTGAAATCTGTGGTCTTTGCACCATTAACGCTGTCTGCAATCTCGGTCAGATTTGTATAGCACTCTGCGGGTAAGTAATCTCCAAGGGTTTCCCTCAAATACTCTACCCCGTCTTCTGCATTAGAAAGGCCATCAAATAGCGCCAGATACTTTTCAACTTTGGAAGCTTCATAGCCATCTGCCACAAGACATTCCTTCACGCCTTCCGTACCAATCTTATCCATCTTATCTAGCGTAATGAAAACGCTATCGTAATCTTCTTCTGCAAAACCTGCATAGGAAGCCATCGCTTTTAACATTCTTCTGTCGTTATAGCGAATATTAAAATCCTTGAAATTCAATTTTCCAAGAACCGTAGACATCGCAAGAATCAGTTCGATTTCTGCCAGATTGGAAGGATCTCCCAAAATATCAATATCGCACTGCATGAACTGACGAAATCTTCCCTTCTGGGGTTGGTCTGCACGCCACACATTCCCCATCTGCAAAGCCTTAAAGGGGGTAGGCAGTTCACTGCTATGGCAAGCATAATATCTGGAAAGAGGCAGGGTTAAATCATAACGAAGTCCTGTATCTGTAAGGTCTGCTTCGGACTGTGCTTCGCTAAGACGAAGCTTATCCCCGCGCTTCATAATCTTAAAAATAAGTTTTTCATTCTCACCGCCCTGCTTTGAGCAAAGGTTTTCAATGCTTTCCACACAGGGAGTCTCAATCTGGGTAAAACCATACCCTTCATAGGTCTCACGAATCAAATTCTGTACGTATGCCCGGATTTCCATCTCCTTCGGCATAACATCCTTCATTCCTTTTACAGGCTTTTTTACTAATGCCATTTTACTTACCTCAGTTCGTTATTTGTGTTACTATCACAAACTATAATTTTACTCTTTTTTCCCGTTTTTCTCAACAAAATTCGGGCCAGGGAACAGTCCCTTGGCCCGCTTGCTACGCACTACATCGGCTGATCCATTCCGCACCGATTACAGATTTTAACTCTGACATTTAATTCCTCGCCACAGATGAAACATTTTTTGGTTGTGGCAGTTCCATAATAGACTTTCCTTCCAACCTGTGAAGCGTCCTGCTTTATCTTCTCCGCCTCTTTTTGGGCTCGCATCTTGGCAGCCATCTCATTGATCGCATCCTGCTTTGCTTTTTCCTCAGCAGCCCTGCGTTCTTCTTCCTCCTGCCGTTTTCTGGCAAGTTCTTCCGCTTCCTCTTTCTCAAAAAGTGCTTTGGCAGCCTCGTAGATTTCCTCCTGGCGCTTCCGTTCTTCTTCCTCTTCCTGCTTCTCTGTATCCACCTCTTCGTTCTTAGTGCCACTAACTCTGGCTACCTCTATGCCCTTTGCTAAGCATAGCTTGCCAAATGCTTCCTTTTCGTTCTCAAAATGGTGCCAAAAAATAGACTGGATACGATTGAGTCGCATTGCCATACCACTTGGCAGCTGCGCATCTTCCAAATATACTAACAACTGATTCTTTTCTAAATCTCTGGAATAATTTAACTCATCCTTACAATTGCTGGACTTTAAATAATTCTCACTTAAAAATGCAATAAAATAGGAGCAAGCAATAACATGCTGCGCAATATTCTCATCCCACTCCGTTCCAGGCTCTATCCCCGCATCGTACCACACGTTAAAACCAGCTTCTCTGAGAAGCCCGATAATCATTTCAACGGTTTCTGTATCCTTGTGTGAATAACTGATAAATATAAAAGGTTTTGTTTCGTCACAATGTTGCATCGTTCTTAATCCTTAGTCTTCCCATGGTCTAATACGATATGTTACGCCAAGCTCCTCGCAAATTTTCGCGCATCGCTCCTCTTCTTCCTTCGTAATCGTCGTTTCTACCGTCGTCATCACTACCTTCGGAACTACTTTCGTACATTCCTTTGCAAAAGAAAGCATCGCATCAAAACTCTGGTCGCCAAATTTGCTACGCACGAGTGCATGATACTTCTCCGCATCCGGATGATTTAAACTAATCGATACCGTATCAATACAATCCTTCATGTCCGGTATGATATTTCTTCCATTGATGAGATTTCCGGCGCCATTGGTATTTATACGAATGGGACAGTGATACTTTTCCTTTAAATATTTAGCGATGGTAATCAGATCGTCAAATCGCTCTGTTGGCTCTCCAAATCCGCAGAAAACCACTTCTCCGAAAGAAGCCACATCCCATTTTTCAAACTCTGCTTTTACCTCATCTACTGTAGGCTCTTTTTCTAACCAGAGTCTTGTAGATTCTCCATAATGATCCATACTCTGTCGCAAACAGAACGTACATGCATAAGGACATTTGTTGGTCAGATTTACGTAGATATTATTTCCTACCTTATATACAATTTCCATATTCTATGGTCTCCAAAATCAGGATGTCTATTTTAATTTATCCAGTACCTCTTCAAATGGCACTCCATCGGTTAATGGAATATCCATCTCTATTGCCTTCATTATACACTGTTTTACAAAGGATGACGCTTTCTTCACAGACTCTTTAAAAGGAACACCGTTTACAGCGTCTGCGACAATAATCGCCGTGAATATATCTCCTGTACCAGAGCGCTGTGTCCCCACTTTCATCGTTCGAATTTCAAAGGGAGGCTGCCCCGCTTCATAACAGTAATTGGCAATATACTTTCCTCGCACAATTCCAGTAATCACAATTTTGTGAGGTCCCATTTTGCAAAGCGTTTCCGCTATGGCAGACAGTTCTGCGTTGGTGGCATCTTCTTTATAAGGAACCTTCGCTAATATACTGGCCTCTGTAAGATTGGGCGTTAATATATTTGCATATTTTACCAGTTTACGCATTTCGTCGCAGGTCTTCATGGTGTAGGTGGGATACATTTTTCCATAATCCCCCATAACCGGATCGATTACAACCATGGTGTCTTTTTTCTTAAATGATTTCAAAAAACCTTCCACCACTTTAATCTGTAAATGGGAGCCTAAAAAGCCCGTGCAAATGCCAGCAAACTGAAGATCCAGTTTCTTCCACTCATCCATATATACCTGCATACGGCTGGTAAAGTCTTCAAAGAAAAAGCTCTCAAAGCCCGTATGATTGGATAATATCGAGGTTGGCAGAGGACAGCACTGAATTTTCATTTTAGAAATAATGGGAAGTTCTACCGCTACGGAGCATCTTCCAAATCCAGAATAATCGTTAATCAGCGCAATCTTTTTTTGTCTGTTATGATTCACTTTCCTTGAAGCCATTATGACTCGTCTTCTTTCTTCCAAAAATCAACTGGCTCATAGTCCATAAGCCTTGCCAGGAAGCCAAGTTTCTGCAATTCCTCCTGGATGAGGTCAAGCGTTTCTTTATCTCTTGCCCTGACCGTATGATAATGATAGCCATTCGTTACATTTTTTAAGGAAAGAGAATTGCCGTTCTTTAACTCTTCCAGGTACTCCTTAATATCTCTGCGTGAGTGGATATCCATCTCTGCCTTTATAACGCCGTGGACTTTATGATATACAAAAATATCTTTTACCCAGCCACCGTTATCAATGATGGTACAAAGTTCCTGTTCCACATCACTGTCCTTATGCTGCACCTTAAACACACGTTCCAGTTCACCGCTGCCTTCAATAATATAGCCACGGTTTGTGGATACGATCGGAATATCCTTTGCTTTAATTAAAGCAATATCAGACACAATAACCTGCCTGCTGACACCGTACATCTGTGCCAGTGCATCTCCCTTCACAGGGGTCTTATTCTTTTGTAAAAGTGCGATCATAGCGCTGCGTCGTTCTTCGCCGTTCATAGTACCCTCACAAATGAAATCAATTTAAACCTGATGCATGTTCTTTAAGGAAATATCCATAATAGGTGCAGAATGTGTGAGTGCACCAGAGGATACATAATCTACCTTTAAGCCATTTAATCTTTCGATATTTTCTTTGGTAACATTGCCGGAAACTTCGATTTCTGCCTTTCCGCCAATGATATCAATGGCTTTCTGCATGGTTTCGCGGTCCATGTTGTCAAGCATAATGATATCTGCACCCGCATCTACCGCTTCCTTTACCTGTTCTAAGGTTTCAACCTCGACTTCAATCTTACGAACAAAAGGTGCATATTCTTTTGCCATGGTGATTGCCTTCGTTACGCCGCCAGCAGCACCGATATGGTTGTCCTTTAATAAAACACCATCGGTAAGGTTATATCTATGGTTATTTCCCCCACCAATTCTTACAGAATATTTTTCAAAAATTCTATTGTTAGGAGAAGTCTTTCTGGTATCTAAAAGCTTAATACCGGTTCCCTCTAATAATTTTACAATCTGGTTGGTGTAGGTTGCGATACCACTCATACGCTGCAAATAGTTGAGAGCTGTTCTTTCTCCGCAAAGAAGAACACGAATATCTCCATGAAGCTTTGCCATAAGCTGGCCTTTCTTTACTTCGTCGCCATCCTTTGCAAACAGTTCCACCTTGGTATTTGCATCTAACAGTTCAAACGTTCTCGCAAATACCTGTAATCCACAAATAATACCGTCCTGCTTGCAAATTAAATCTGCTTCGCCTGCCTGCGGCTCACGCATAATGGCATTGGTGGTAACATCTTCACTGGTAATATCTTCCTTAATTGCACTAAGAATTAAGGGATCAACGCTAATCTTTAAGGTTACTTCATCAAACATTTTTACTCTCCTATCTGCCGTACGGCCTATCCATATTATTCTTTGAAGGTATATCCAACTAATTCTCTGGTTAATGCTATATAATCCCGCTGCAAAGCATCTGGATTCTGGTATGGAGCAAAACTAAATCTGGATACATACGCACTCCATTCTTCATCTGTCATCCCGGTCTCTCCCTGCTTTGCAATATCCTCTGCGGCACGTCCTGCAAACACAAGACTTTCTAACAGAGAATTGCTTGCCAGTCGATTCCGGCCATGCACACCATTGCATGCGGTCTCCCCTACTGCGTACAGACAGGGCATGCTGGTAGCACTTTCATGATTCACCTTCACACCGCCCATGAAATAATGCTGCGCCGGCACAATGGGAATACATTCCTTACGCACGTCGTATCCTTTTTCAGCACAGTGTGCAACAATATTCGGAAAATGCTCCGTCAAATCTTCTTCTGGAACGGGACGCAAATCCTCCCAAACGTGTTTGGATTTTTCTTTTTCCATCTGCTCACGAATGGCAATCGTCAATCGATCTCTTGGAAGCAGTTCTTCTACAAATCGTTCTCCATCTTTGTTATAAAGTTTTGCGCCTTCGCCTCTCACAGATTCACTAATTAAGAAGCTGCGATCCTCCATCTTCTCGGAATAAAACGTAGTAGGATGAATCTGCACATAAGTGGTATCCTGTAAGGCAACACCATGATTATGGCAAATCGCTAATGCATCCCCTGTCAGATGACGATAATTGGTAGAATGTCTGTATACACCACCAACGCCACCAGTCGCGAGAACAACTGCCTTTGCGCCGACTGCCTCCACTTCCTTTTCGTCCGTGAGAATCACACCACCTACACATTTTCCATCCTTTTCCAGAATATCGATTAAGGTCGTGTGCTCTAAAATCGTTACATTCGGAAGTTTCTTAACTGCTTCATAAAGGTGACTGGTAATCTCTTTTCCCGTCACATCCTTATGGAATACAATACGTGGCTTGCTGTGCGCACCTTCTCTCGTGTAGCAGAGGCTTCCGTCCGGATTCTTCTTAAAATCCACTCCGAGTCCTAATAGTTCTTCTACCAGAGCTGGGGAAGACTTAATCATAATCTCCACACTCGTTTTATCATTCTCATAGTGGCCCGCATGCATAGTGTCCTCAAAGTAGGAATCATAATCATCCTCATCGGTTAACATACACATACCGCCCTGCGCCAGATAAGAATCACTATGTTCTACCACATCTTTGGTAATCACCAGTACCTTCTTATCACTGGGAAGGTGAAGTGCACAGTATAAGCCCGCGCATCCGCTTCCCGCTATTAAAATGTCTGTTTTCATCGCATCATCTCCATAGCTCTATACGCTATTTTAGGTTCTGTTACCGCCACAGTATAACACATGATTATACATCTGACAAGACAGTATTTACATCTGACAAGACATCTGCACATTTGTACCGGGTACGTTTGTGCAAATCGGACCATTTGTACCCGGTACAAATGGTCCGAAGTAGCCTGGGAAAAAAATAGGCCAAAGGTGTCGAATCCCTTTGGCCATCTTTCTCATTTTTTATTTTTTATAGATCCGTCCATTCCACCTCTTCGGTATCTTCCTGACCATAGGTTACATATGCGTCTACCTCGTCTAGATCCGTCATCGTAAATCCTAAATACTCCAAGGTCTCATACATATTTACCGCAGCCTCATCTTCCTCCCCATAAGGAGATGACAAGGTTACTTTCAAATCATCCCCGGAAGTTAAAAAGTATACGCAAACACCACTATCACTAATAGGAGCTAAATGATAGGGAGAGTTCTCATCTATCGCAATTTCATCAACGCGCTCGGGGAACGGTGCGCAACTATTGATCTTGTCTGCAATCCAAGTTTCAAAACATTCGTTCACCACACGATAAGGAACAATGCAGCCGTTCTCAAGCTGGCAAACCATAGTAATCGATTCCCCAGCACTGCAAGAACCGCCTTCTACCAAAATTCCATTCTTGTACAGGGTTGCAAATGTTCTGTATCCATCAGAATAATAGTCTTGCAGAACCAGCTTACCATCGTCATATACAATAAGTCCTGTCCAGGACAAACTGATGGATCCTTCGTCCGCATTACTCTCGTAACGAATTGCCAGGAGATGTTCTTCCTCCATCGTAAGAATCGTGTAGTGGACGGTAGAATCAACAACTTCCATCGCTTCTTCTAAAATATCCTTTATATCCTGCAAACTCATCTTCTGATCTGCCATGGCTTCGTAACAACCTTCCACATTGTCACTTGCTACTACCTTTTCTTTGCCGTCTAAGAAGTCATAGAAAGCATCCACATCTGCATAGGATTCTTCGATTTGAACAGAACCATCCTCTGTTAATTCTTCATCAGGTGTTTCTTCTGGTTCCACCTCTTCTGTTGCAATAACCTCTTCTGGCTCTGCCGTATTTTCAGAAATGGTACTGCTTTCTTTTGTACAGCCAGCTAACGTCCCCATTATCATTACAGATGCCAGCATCGTCATAAGTATTCTCTTTTTCATTTTCTCTCCTCTATCCTCATATGTTATTTTGTGACATATTCCTTCTGATAAATATCCGTAAGTGCCGCCACAACTTTTTCCATTGAAAAATCCTGAATCCGTTTTTTATTATAATCCACCATTTCCTGCTGGTCCCTGGCTAGTAGTTTTTGTAAGCTCCGGCTAAATTCTACCTCGCTTTGCGGAGAAAACCATTCCCCGCCTCTGCTTTCTTCCATCAAATCCACATTGCCGCGAATCTTTCCGAGCAGCATAGGAAGTCCCATAGCCATGGCCTCCATCGTTGATCTGGGAAGTCCCTCCTGCAACGAAGGCAGATAGAAAAAGTCAGAAGCCGCAAGCCATTCTTTCACATTCGTACAGTATCCTAAGAAATGTACCCTGTCTTCTACATGCAGCTCTTTCGCAAGACTCTTTAAGCGCTCTTCCTCTGCTCCTTTTCCGCAAATGGCTAAATGCACATTTGGCAGTTTTTCTTTGCAAAGCGCAAGTCCTTTGATCGCAGTCGCATAATTTTTTCTAGGAATTAAATCACCCATAGATAGTCCTAAGACTGCATTCTCTGGAAGTAATAACTGTCCGCGAAGGGCTGTTCTCTCATCAGGCACGTTTTCATAAGAAGACAATTCCATACCAACCCCTGGTACATAGTATACTTTACCATTTCCGCGAAGCTTCAATTTTTGACTAGCAAGGTCAAAGTCTTCTTGATTGATGGTAATCAGTCCATCTGTCTTATGGGCCAACCATTTTTCAACAGGGTAATATATCATCCAATTTTTCTTGGAGGCCCCTTTAAAAAAATGAAATCCGTGCGCCTGGTACAGCACTCTCTCTACCTTACATTTCTTCCCTGCCAATCTTCCATACAGTCCACCGGTCGGGGTGTTACAATGGATATAATCAATGCCTTCCCTGTCGATGAGTTCCTGCAACTGCTTATAGGCCTGCTTATTTTGTTTTCCATAAGGGGATCTCGAAAAATCAATCTGACACACATGGATTCCCAGACGTTTTTCATCCGCCTCCATGCGCTCCTTAGAACCTTCCGAAAAATTCGCCGCATAATAAAAATCCAGGCCACAGCGTTTTGCAGCCTCAACCGCAGCGATTCCAAAACTTCCTACACCATTTGATATATTAGAAATATAGAGTAATTTTTTCATTTTAATTCGTATAAATATTCTCGTGTTTTAATACGGTCTTAATGGTTTTGAATATGATCTTAACGTCTAGTCCAAAACTTACATTATGGGCATACCAGGCATCTAAAAGGCGTTTTTCGCGAACGCCCAGGCCATTTCGGTAGTACGCCTGACAATATCCGCTGATACCGGGACGAATAAGCAGTTTATCTTTCTCATCTGTCTCATAAGTATCCTTAGATTCTACATCTCCTGCCCGCGGACCAAGCAAACTCATCTGGCCTGCCAAAACATTAAAAAACTGAGGCAACTCATCTAATGAACTTTCTCTTAAAAACTTTCCGATTTTGGTAACACGGGGATCATCCTTTGAATTAAAGGTACTTCCATCTGCATTTCGAAGATCGGGGGCATTTACCTTCATAGAACGGAATTTTAGCATTCCAAACTCTTTAAAACCAACGCCTAATCTCTTACTACTATAAAACACCGGTCCTCCGTCCTCACATTTAATGATGATTGCGAACGGAATGGTAAGCAGCAAAACGAAAGGTAATGCAATCAAACAAAAGAGAAGATCAATCAGACGCTTCACCACAATCTGATAAAATCCCTTATAATTTTTCTTTTCCTTCGTTTCCTCGTATTTATTTTTAATTTCACTTAGTTCAGACATAATTCTCTATCAAATCGGACCATTTGTACCCGGTACGTTTGTGCAAATCGGACCATTTGTACCCGGTACAAATGTTAAAAAATACATTTCGCAATTTCCTGGCGCACTTGCTCCACTCTCGCTTCCGCTTCCTGCACATCTGCTGACGTCGCTATTACGTAGCCGAGGCCGTCTAAATTATTATGATATTCCCGCACAGGCGCACCAGCTTCCATATGGTGCGTAATCTCCACCTGATACTTTTTCGAAAGTTCTTCCATATCCGGCAGATAGGCGATACTTCCCGCACCAAAGGCTAACAGCTTCGTTGCAACGGGTGTTTTTTCGCCGGCGACAAGCTGCACTTCATCCCCCACAGCCGTTCGAATCATCGCTCCCATATAGTCAATCCCTGTACCAAGCGGAATAATGTGTGAACCAATCAGATTTCCACCCATTCGAGCACCAATGTCCACAATATGTACGGCGCCATCCTCTGTAATAAGCATATCCATATTCACAGAGCCACTGGTAATCCCCAGCGCTTTAATGGCTTTTGCTACACATTCCTTTGCACGATTCTCCACCTCTTCCGACAAATCGTTTGGAATTGCGTGACCTAACTCCGCATAGTACGGCGGCTTCGTCATCCATTTTTGCATAATGGCAAGTACATGAGGCTCGCCTTTAACTACAATCGTCTCAGCACCGTATTCTCTTCCTTCAACAAAACTCTCTACCGTAGCACGTTTGGTTAAGGAGGAAGCAATGGCGGTCTTCGCAGCACCAACAAATTCTTCTGCCTGGTCCACTCTGGAAGCACCACGGCTCCCTGAACCGTCACAAGGCTTTACCATAACCGGATAGGTTAACTCCTCGGCAAGTGCCTGCATGTCTGTATCCATTTCAACACAGTATGCCTGTTTTGTATCATCCACATGATTTTCAAACAGACATTTTCTTGTTAAGTATTTATTCTTGATAACCTTGGCAACCTCATAAGGAATTCCAGGAAGAGACATTTTCTCTGAAACATACGCTGCCGTTAATACACCGTAATCTGTCGCAGCCGTTAAGACGCCATCAATTTCTTTCTCTTTCGCATAAGCAAGGCAAGCTTCTTCATCCACGATATTAATAACTGCATGCTCATCTGCATCCAAAAATCCCACAGCCTCTGGATCTGCATCTACCGTCAACGTATAATAGCCCATCTCTTTAGCTTTTCGAATTACAAAGGCTTGTAGAAATCCTGCGCCAATTACTAGTACTTTCTTCATTCGTATGTTTTCTCCTACGAGGTCCCTTCAAAACTATTTTAAATATGACTTCACAATTTCTGTAAAATGCTTGCAGATGTATTCCACATCCTCTTCCGTAAGAAGGGTATGATTCGGAAGTGAAATCAAATTCTCATAGCGTGCATATGCATTGGGATAGTCCTTAATATCAAATCCCAGATTCTTGTATGCCGTGTGCATGGGAAGCGGCTTATAGTGTACGTTACAAGCAATTCCAGCTTCTCCCATTTTCACAATAATCTCTCTTCTTTCCTGATCACTAATCCCCGGAACGCGAACAAGATAAAGGTGACCACTGGAGGTATATTCATCCGTATAATGTGGAATCACTTCAAGTCCAAGAGACTTACATGCCGCATCAAAGGTTTCGTTAATCTTCTTACGCTTTGCAAGAAGTTCTGGATACCGCTTAAACTGCACCAGGCCAATGGCTGCATGTACATCTGTCATGTTGCATTTGTAAAATGTATCCACAATGTCATATTCCCAGGAACCCAGCTGCGTCTTTGCCAGTGCATCCTTGCTCTGTCCATGTAAGGATAGTAACTGCACCTTTTTATAAATATCCTCATCTAAAACACCGGGAATGGATTTCCAGGTTAAACAGCCACCTTCTGCTGTCGTAAAATTCTTTACTGCATGAAAACTAAAAGAAGAAAAATCAGCGAGTGCACCTGCCATAACATTTCCTCTTTTTGCACCAAAGGAATGCGCAGCATCTGCACAGATGGCAACCCTGCCAAGTGCTTCTTGCAGCTTTGTCTCCGGATGAAAAAGCGATTTTTTCTTTTCTACAATTTCATAAAGTCTCTCATAATCGCAGGGAACGCCGCCAAGATCTACGGGGATAATGGCCTTTGTTCTTTCTGTAATGGCATTTTCCACAGCATCGTAATCAATCAGGAAACTGTCTTTCTGACAATCCACCATAACAATTTTCGCACCCACATGTGCAATGACAGAAGCGGATGCTGTATAAGTGTATGCGGTGGTTATTACTTCATCCCCCGCCTGAATTCCCCAAAGGCGAAGTGCCATCTCACCGCAAGCCGTCTGCGAATTTAAACAGGCAGCTTTTGCCGTCCCAAGAAACTGGGCGATTTTTCTTTCCAGTTCTTTGGTGCGTGGTCCTGTGGTAATCCAGCCACTACGAAGCGCTTCGGCAACCTCGGCAATCTCCTCTTCTGTAATGTCTGGCGGACTAAATCCAATATTTCGTTTGGTAAGTGTACTGTTTTCCATATCTTAACCTTTTCAAATTCTATAATTTCTATAATGGCTTATCCTTGGGTGTTCCCGCTTTTCTAGGATACTTCTTAGGTGTCTCCTGCTGCTTATGTACAACGAGCAGACTCCTTCCATAATCAGACTGCGGCAGGGTAAACTGCACAATGGTTTTCTTTCTGCCGCCAAGAACCTGCAATGCGTTGCCCGCAGTAGCCATCTCGTTTGGCAAATCCTCTGATTTATAAGCCACAAAATGTCCCCCGACCTTTACGTAGGGAAGTGTATATTCCAGCAACACAGACAAGTTCGCCACCGCCCTAGATACCACAAAATTAAATTTTTCCCTAAACTGATTCGGTGTAGCAAATTCTTCTGCCCGGCCGTGATAAGCTTCAATATCAGAAAGTCCCAGTTCTTCTATTACTAGCTGTAAAAACTTCACGCGCTTATTTAGGGAATCAATCATGGTGACTTTTAAATTCGGAAAAGCAATCTTTAATGGAATCGCTGGAAAACCAGCCCCTGTACCAATATCCAGCAGCGTCGCTTCCTTTCCTTCTAATAAAGCTTCCCTAATTTCCTTTACTTCTGCTGCCTTTATCAGTGAAACAGAATCTGCAAAATGCTTTACGAGTACATCATCATATTCCGTAATGGAAGTCAGATTAATCTTCTGGTTCCACTCTATTAGAAGTTCATAATATCTTTGGAACTGCTTCTGCTGCACATCGGTCAGTTCAATATTTAATTCCTGAAACAGCTGCTTTATTTCTAACATATCGTTTCCTTTTATTACTTTCGTAGTCTTGCATCCAAATATACCAGAAGCACACTGACATCTGCTGGGGTTACACCAGAAATACGGGAAGCCTGTCCAATGTTCGCAGGACGAAACTCTTTCAGTTTCTGCCGTGCTTCCAAACGAAGGCTCGGAACCTCATCATAATCAAGATCAGCCGGGATAAAACGGGATTCCATCTTCTTAAACTGCTTCACCTGCTGCTCCTGACGTTTGATATAACCATCATATTTTATGGCAATATTAATCTGATTTGCTACATCCGCAGAAACCTCTGGTCTTTCCGGATCAAGAGGCGCAATATTCTCGTAGGACAATTCCGGACGACAGATTAATTCTGACAGGAAGGTGCTCTTCTTTATGGTTGCTGAGTTCATGGACTGTAAAAATTCCTGGTTCTCTTTTCCGGCACCCACCGAAGTCTCCATAAGACGCTTTACCTCTGCCTGAATAAGAGCTTCCTTTGCAAGAAGTGCTTCATAAACTTCATCTGACACCAGTCCCACTCTGTGTCCATGCTTTCGAAGTCTGAGGTCTGCATTATCCTGACGTAGTAAAAGTCTGTATTCTGCACGAGAAGTCATCATACGATAGGGTTCTCTATTTTCTTTGGTGACTAAATCATCAATCAGAACCCCAATATAACTCTCCGAACGATCCAGTATAAGGGGGTCTTTTTCCAGAATTTCCATCGCTGCGTTAATACCAGCAATCAGTCCCTGGGCTGCTGCCTCCTCGTATCCAGAAGAACCATTAAACTGTCCTGCACAGAATAATCCTTTTGCTTTCTTCGTCTCCAATGTCAGCAGAAGTTGTCCATGGCAGAGGCAATCATATTCAATCGCATAAGCATTCTTAACAATTTCACAATGCTCCATTCCTGGCACAGTCCGGTACATAGCAAGCTGCACGTCTTCGGGAAGAGAGGAACTCATTCCACCTACATACATCTCATTGGTATATAAACCTTCGGGCTCTAAAAATACCTGATGTCTTTCCTTTTCTGCAAACTTTACGACCTTGTCCTCAATGGATGGACAATATCTTGGACCAGTTCCTTCAATGATTCCCGCATAAATAGGGGAACGGTCCAGGTTGGCCCGAATGATCTCATGCGTCTTTTCATTGGTATAGGTTAAATAACAGCAAACCTGTTCCTTCTGGATGCTTGCCGGATCCGTAGAAAAAGAAAACGGTGTAATGACTTCATCACCATACTGAGGCTCCATCTTGTCATAGTCAAGACTTTTTCCATCCATACGGGCAGGCGTTCCTGTCTTAAATCTGCGAAGCATAATCCCCATCTCTCGCAAGCTGTCGGACATATAAGTCGCTGCTTTTAGCCCATTCGGTCCGGTATAACTAATGGCTTCTCCGCATAAACATCTGGCATTTAAATATGTACCAGAGCAGATAACTGCTGCCTTACAGTAATAGGTTGCTCCCGTAAAAATACGAACCCCTGTAATCTTATATGCTCGTTCTGGATGTTCATCTGTGTAGGGCTCGTATAAGAGTTCACAGACTTCTGCCTGCTTAATTTTAAGATTGTCCTGGGCTTCTAAACGCTTACGCATCTCGCCGGTGTATACCTGCTTATCTGCCTGCGCACGAAGAGAATGGACAGCAGGACCTTTGGAAACATTTAACATCTTGCTTTGGATAAATGCTTCGTCAATTACTTTGCCCATTTCTCCGCCAAGGGCATCTAATTCTCTCACCAAATGTCCTTTGGAGGAACCACCAATATTGGGGTTACAGGGCATCAGTGCGATTGATTCTGCGGAAACAGTAAAAAGCACGGTAGATAATCCCAATCGGGCACACGCAAGTGCTGCCTCACAACCGGCATGTCCTGCGCCAATGACGCAGACATCTACATATTCTTTAATGGTATTTTTCGTTGTAATTGGTGTTTTTTCCATCATGACTAATATCTAACTTTATCCATCTGGTCGTATTTATTGAAGAGAGTTTCGCAATCTGTATCTCTTTGGAATTCCATATCTAATAAAGGCGTTGCCTCTCCCTTCGCATAGGCAGTCATCGCCTTGTAAAATGGCTCATCGTCAAAACCAATACGTTTTGCATCGGCAATATTCATTGCACTGTATACTTTGTGAATCCGTGCCCACATAATTGCCCCAAGGCACATAGGGCAGGGTTCCGAAGTCGTATATAGCTCACAGCCTTCCAAATTAAAAGTTCCTAATTTCTTGCAAGCCATACGAATGGCATTTACCTCACCATGCGCCGTTGGATCATTATCATTTACCACTGTATTATGAGTAGACGCAATCACTTCACCATTTTTCACAATGACGCAGCCAAATGGTCCGCCAAAGCCACCCGTAATACCTTCATCCGCCACACGCGCTGCCATTTTCATATATTTGCTTTCGTATGCCATATTCTTCCTCTTCTATTCTTCCCGAATTATATAGGGGAAAACTTCTGTACTATGAAATCCCATTTTATGAATTTCCTCTTCCTCTTTAAGAGCCACAACCTCTTCCTTATAGGAAGGAATTATGGGAATGCGTATCAGGCATTTATCCTGTAACTTCTGCTCACATAAATATGCCAGATTCTTCCGCATAATCTGTGGGGAACAGCCCGTGTACGCCTCATAAACTGCACTGTCCAATGTTTTTATATCAATAATCAGGGCATCCGCGGCAGTCAAAAGTTCTCTGGCCTTTTCTGTATCTACCTGCAAAGAGGTTTCAAGATTAACCGTCATCCCAACCGGTCGCACAGCGATAAAATCTAAAATCGCTTCCGCATGACACAAAGACTCACCGCCGCCAAAGGTAACGCCGCCACCTGTTGATACAAAATAGCAGTAATCCACCATAACCTTACTTAGCAGTTCTGTCGGCTGCATAAGCGTACATACAGGGGATGCCAAATTCTTTTTGTTAATACAATACTTACAGGAAAGGGGACACATTTTAAGTCCAACTAGCGTTGTCACCCCTTCTCCATCCACCAGCATTCTGTGTCTGTTTATGGACTGTACTTTAAATTCACTCATAAACTGTATTCTTACCAGTATGCTATGAAATCAATTTCATCGCCATTACTATCTGTAACCGTGTTATTATTCGGATCAACGGTCAGGCGATCCCAGGTAACAATGTGGCTTTCACCATCGCCATCATCTACTTCTTCATAACACTGTACAACATAGCTTCCATCAGCATTTTCTGTCTCAACACAAACAAGAGGAGCCCCTGAATAATTCTTTGCAACGCGCAGACCATTATACTGGTCCTCTAATTCATATGAGCAGACTTCCTCGCCAGCAAGCTCGTCATCAATGTAGGGTTCTTCGTCTGGCACATCCCCTGCTAACTCTATGATTTCTTCTTCTCCGCCTGCGATTGAATTATCGTCAATATAATCCGGCTTTGGACCTTCATCGCCAGCAATTTGCTCGATAACCTCATTCCCACCATTCGTATTGTTGTCTGTAACACCAGAGGGCACTTTTTCCAGGCTGCATGCAGAAAGCATAACAGAAGTTACTGCCACGGCACTGGCTGCCAAGGCTTTGTTTAACACGCTTTCTTCCTTTGCACATTTGGGACAGGTACCAGAACACTCGCCCGCATAAGTACACTCTGTCTGGTGTAAATCAAGGCCAATAGAATCTGCTGCTGCCTTACGAATCGCTTTTAATCTTCTACATCTTTCTTTGTGATTCATTGTTGTCTCCTTTTATAGTGTGGGGCTTGTTGCTCATTAACCAACTGTCAATATCCACTTACTAGATTCGCAACCGCTTCGCTTGTTGCTCATTAACCATCTGTCAATATCCACTTACTAGATTCGCAACCGCTTCGCTTGTTGCTCATTAACTATATTCGCAACCGCTTCGCTTGTTGCTCATTAATCATCTGTCACTTTGCCTTACGTGACAGATGATTACATTATACCACTTATCCCATTAATACTCTCCCTGGCGGGTGATGAGTTCATAAATACAGTTTCCTTGGCTGGACATAGAAAAGTAGCGGTGAGACTCCGTATCAAACGCATAGTTTCCTGTTACATGAAATCCATCCCCTGCATCCTCTAACAAAATACTCTGCGCTTCAAACAGGGCGCAGCCAAGCGGGATATGATAATCACAAGTGACTAACAACAGTTCTTTTACTGACGGATAATCATCTTTAAGAATCGCACAGGAAAACAAAGCATTTTCAACGGTTGTTCTTGAACTGTTTTCAATAATGACACGCTCCCGTGCTATGCCATTTTCTATAAGCCATTTAGCCATAGCATCTGCTTCTGTATCGCTTGGACTATCTATTGCTGTACCGCCTCCTGTTACCAATATATATGATGAAGGATATGTACTTGCACATGATAGCGCACAATTTAATCTATTAATTAATTCTTCCTGCATCGAACCATCTGCATTAAGTTGGAAGCCAAGTACCACAATACATAAGCTGTCATTATCCGGCAAACCACTCGGAATCTCTTCTGTCTGAACAAAGCCTGGACGATTGGCCATTTTAAAATATTCCAGTATTTCTATCACATTCTCTGCCAGCTTTGGATTCATTTCTTTAAGTTCTACGTAACTGGCATTCCCCTCTTCAATCCTTCTGCCTTCCACTACCATATCAATTAAGGCATGCGTAAGCTGATTCTCCTTTTGTCTGATTTCTGCTTCGGTAGGGATATATTCTTCCGTAGTAACAATGGCCTCTTCTAAATGATCTTCTTCCTTTGGAGCTTCCTTTTGGCATCCCATAAGGCTCATTACAAAAACCATGAGTAACATAGTAATAGGCAGGCTATATTTACTTTTCAAATTCTTCAAGACTCTTAAACCCATAAAGCTTTGCTGTATTCTCCATAATATTTTTCGCAATGTTTTCCCCGTTTTGAAAAGCGGTTACAACATAACGACCATATAATTCAAGCATCTTATCAGAATAGGTACTGATTTCCCCACGCAGATATGTCTCATAAGATGTATTTACAATATTATCCTCGTATGTATGCAAACTCCTTGCGTTCCCTGCGGTTTTCGGATGCTCCTTCGCAAACGTCTCCATCATTTGCATCTGCAAAGCAACAATCTGTTCAATGAGGGCTTTCTTTTCCGGCGAAATATAAGGAAAATGCGCCTTAATCTCTTCATATCGATCGCTGGCTGTGCTCTCCATCATGCGACCATATTTCTCCGTAATCAGATTGTGGCCCAGATTATATTCTCTGTCAAAATCGTAATAATACTGACGAAGCATAGTCTCATCCCAGGTCAGATACTGGCTGCTTCGCATAACAGAAAACGTCGGAAAATTATCCTGACAATTCGCTCTTCCGCCTTCATTCTGCACCTTATCAAACGCCTCGAACTCCAGGAGTACAATTTTCTGCACCAGCTGCTGTTTAGTCAGGGTGCATAACTGCGCCTTCGTAAGCAGTTCTTCCGTATGATAATCCAGATAGGGATTCACATCACTGATGATTCCTTCCGCGTACATACGGTGTACAAAGTACTCTGCCAGCTGCTCAACAGCATCTTTTACAGCCTTCTTATCTGCCTTCGTTAAAAACTGGTTGATAATCTGGTCTGCCAGTCGACGAACCTCTACTCCCCCTGGAAGCATCCCCGCGCTTTTAAATAACCATTTATCATGCGGTGGATACTGATTTTCCAGATAATGTGCCAGCTTCATGGCATATTTTAAGCCATCTGAAAGCATCGTAAATGCGGTCGACTCATCTTCTCTTTCTAAAAATCTCGCAAAATTATACTGCGCACACTGGGAGAATTTCGCAGCGGCTTCTGCAATTTTTAGGAGTCGCATTCTTTCCGGATATCCCTTTTGCAGTTTCTGTCGGATTGCTGAGAATGTTCCCTCCGCGTCTGTGAATACCTCGCCATTTACACAGCCCGAAAGATTATAGTCCTCCACCTGCGTATAATCGATTTCATCTGGCGATGCAGTTCCTAAGAAATTTTTGTAGAAAGCAGATATTTTAAAAACCCCTCTTCGCTGTTTCTTTGAGAGGGTGGTTCTTTTCACGCCACCAAATTCTGCGGGAAGCTTATCATATTCTTCCTGCAACTGCTTTCCTATGGCTTCGTATGTTTCATCAGAAAGCCACATACAAAAATCAGCACCATAATCATGGTCCATAGAAAGCGCATCGTCAAACCCATAACAGTCCGAACCTTTTCCAACTAGTCCAACTGCAATCTTATCAATATAGTCTGCAAACTTTTCCTGTAACATAGGCTTACCATAGGTCTCATAATAAGCCTTCGAAAGTTCCATACCATTTTTGTAGGATTTGGATTCTTTCTGTTCACAGCGCGCTATATATTCCTGCACGCGCTCATACTGACTGGATTTTCCTGCGTAAGCCTCAATAATCAAAAGCGCTTCCTGATATAAAGTCTGCGCCTGCGTGAGATTCCCTTCTTCATAAGCACAGGTACCTAATGCTGACAAGGCTGCCGCATAGTGGGCATCTCGCATGCCCTTTGCTTTAAACAGACGAATGGCTTCCAGCGCGTGATCTTTTGCCCTAGCATATTCCTCTGTTAGTACATAACTTCCTGCCAGATTCGCATGGGTTACGGCTATCTCTGCTTCTGCTTTTGCTAACGTAACCATCTGTAGTGCACGCTTTTGGTAGGCAATCGCTTCTGCAAGGCGTTTCTGTTCTTGGAACAAAAGACTCTTATTATTGTAGAGGCCGGCCAGACGAAGATCCGCTTCCTGCATCTCTCCATTTTTTATTGCATTCTCATAAATAGTCTCGGCTTTCCCATAATATGCCTCGGCTTCTGCGAGCATCCCTATGGAACGATAGCCTGTTGCTGCATTAAGGGCCATTGTCCCGTAACGCAAGGAATTTTCTTCCCCACGTTCACGTAATAAAGTAAATGCCTCATCGATTATGGATAATAGATTCTCTTTTGCAGAAATCATTCTATAATATCCAATCAGTTCGCTATACAAAACGAAGAGAAGGTCCTCATCCTTCTCTTCCTTTGCCTTCTTTAATACCTTTAACATATAGTTTTCTGCTTCTGCTGCCTTATTTTCAGAAAACAGCGCATCAACCGTTAACAGGACTTCCTGTTGTTCTTTTTCTGCCATAATTCTTCCTCCTCACGTTCGGACCATTTGTACCCGGTACGTTTGGCAAAATCGGACCATTTGTACCCGGTACGTTTGGTCCGAAATTAGCGCTCATGCAGTTCCTTGATTGCCTCCGCTAAAACGGGATTCTTTTTTTGCAAATCCTTGTATACCTTCTGATTTAACTGATTCATATGGGCATACGCTTCTGGATGCTGCTGTCGCATACGTTTGCGATGTTCCTTGCGATGTTCTCGCAGTCGCCTAAGGGCACTGCTATTCATAATACTCAGGCGTTTCTCACTTTCCATTCGCCTTGTTTCAATCTCTTTTTCGATGCTTAAAAGTTCTGCCTGTGTTATTTTTCCAGCAGCAAACAACTCATCCAATTTGATTTCCAAATAATCCCAAAATTCATTTTCATCAAATCGTCCAAGTAAGCCCCAGGATGTATGCAGTCTCGTCGCACCAAAGATGTGATTCATGAGTTCCTGATAACTTCTCTTCTCTGCCACTTCTTCGTGCATTTCCCGGGCTATCTCCTGCGCTTCCTTTTCGGCAAGTTTTTCAAGCCAATCCCCGGCTTCGACGCCAAATGCCCATTCAAGTTCCACAAGTTTTTCAAGCTGCACATCGACATCTTCCTGATTTACCGCGACAGTCTCCCCTTCCAGTACATAGGGTTTCTCAAATCCTGCATCTCGAAGTGCTAGTGAAATGGTACGTCTGACATGATCCTCCTCGATGAGTCTAACTCCACCAAATCGTCTAATCTGATCATTTAATGAACCTTCATGTTCGGTCAGATAAAAACGAATTCCCTTTTTCTTAAGACTATCTGCAAAAGATAGTAGTCTGTCTGTTGCCGTAATATCGATACTGCCAATACCCCTGGCATCTACAACCACACACTTTGTATCTTCCTGAATCGCCTTTTCAATATCTTTCTCAAATTTATCAATATTCGCAAAAAACAGATTTCCACCAAATCGATAAATCACAACCTGTTTAATCGGTCTGGCATTGCTGTTTCTTCCGAGAGAATAATAATTCCCATGTCCCGGTATTCTTCCCACAAAATTTGCGGGCGGCACCGTTGCACGAAGGGATACTTCAATAAAGGAAAGAATCGTACCGATGATTACCCCATTGACCGTTCCTAAGAAAAGAACACCCAGCATGGAAATAATGAAAATCAACAACTCATTTCGGCTGGTTTTCCAAAGTCGTCCTATCATCTTCCATTCCACAATGCCAATGAGTGCGGCTAACACAATTCCTGTTAATACAGGAACAGGCAGATATTTTAGTAAGGGCGTTCCAAAAAGCAGTACGAACAGCATCGTTATCGCTGCAACAATACTCATAATCTGACTGCGGCAGCCGAAGGAATCTGCAATCCCGCTACGAGATACGGAGCCATTTACAGGGCAGCAGCCATTTACTCCTGCAAGTATATTCATTCCTGCATAGGCTAACAGTTCCTGATTTGCATTTAACTTATCCCCATACTTCATGGCATAATTGCCAGAAGCAAGTAACGTCTGTGCCATGATAACAATGGCAATACTAAAAGACTGCGTTAGTAGAATTTTAGGATATTTTGTTACCCAGGATATTTGCGGAAAGATAAAAGATGGGAGTCCTGATTCCACAGGAGCTAACAGTTTCACGCCATGCTGACTTACATGAAAACAGGCTTCCAGCAGTCCACCCACTACCAATAAGATGGCTGTAAAGGGAACCTTTGGCAAAAACTTTTTTCCGAGCAAAATAATAACGGTGGTACCTATACCAAGCGCGAGCGACAGAGGATGCAACAATGTTATCTGGCTATAAATATTACGTATTAAGGGAACTACTGTCCCAACGCCAGGCACTCCTCCAAAGAGCTTCGGAACCTGCATCAGAATAATGGTAAGACCTACACCGGATATGAATCCGCCCATTACGGGTGAAGATATGTATTTTACAATACGTCCCATTTTAAAGATAAAGAATAGAACAAACCATAAGGCTACCAGCAAAGAAACCGTAGGTACAAAGGAAAGTGCTTCCTTTGTTTCTGCTGCAATCCCAAGTTCCGCCAGCATGGTTCCCACCATTACCGCTGGCATCGCGTCCACGCCTACAACAAATTGTCTGGAAGTGGTTATGAGACCAAAAATAAAAATCGGCAGTATGGACCCGTATAATCCATATACTGCCGGTAAACCCGCAATTTGCGCATATCCCATAGAGATGGGAATGGAAACCAGAGCAACAATCACACCGGAAAGGATGTCCTTCCCGAAGTGGATTTCTTTTCTATTTTTCATAAACACCTGAAAAAGATTCATACATAATAATTATAACATCTTTTCCGTATCCGGTCGATTAGGACTCCCTCGTAAAAAGGCCTGCTGCCCCTATAATTCCTACATCGTTTCCACCTGGCGCTTTCTTCACAACAGGCGAAAAAGCATGTTCTCCACCAAAGGTCTTCTTTTTTGCATAATCATTCAAAAAATCTTCCATCAAATCAAATCTTGCGGAGATTCCACCACCTATATAAACTACATCCGGGCGGAAAATATCTATAATCCCAGCCATACCTTCTGCCAAATGGTTTAGGTACCCGGCGAATGCTTTCTTCGCTACCGGATCACCAGCATCAACCGCTTCGAGTATCCTTCGGCCATCCAGATTTGGATCCTTCTTGTATGATTTTGTAAAAGCTGTTTTTTTGTCCGCCTTTTTGATGGCTTTCTCTACATCTTTTATAAGTCCCGTGGTGGAGCAGTATGCTTCAAAGCATCCACGTTTTCCGCAGCTGCACTTTCTTCCGCCACTCTTTAACATCACGTGACCAACCTCTGCACCGCCTGCATGCTCGCCACCATAAATCTTACCATGAAGAATAATGCCACATCCTAATCCGGTACCAAGTGTCAGTAAAATAGCACTGTCATAAGTCGCATCCCTTTCCGATAAAAGAACACCTAGTGCTGCGCAGTTTGCATCATTATCAACCTTTACAGGAAGTTCTAATTGTCCTTCCAAATAATCAGCAACCGGAACATTCTCCCATTTAATATTATTAGAATACGGAACAAAGCCTCGCTTTGCATCCACAGTTCCCGGATTGCCCACGCCAACACCGATACAATTTCCGTCCTTTGCATACTCTGCTGTCATCAAATCTTTTGTAAGCAGTACGATACGATCCAGTACTGCATAAGCCCCTTCTTCTGCCTTCGTCGGGACCGCTCTTTGTAAGACAATCTGGTTAGCCTCACCTACGATTCCACCCTTTATATAGGTTCCGCCAAGATCGATTCCAATACGATAATTTTTCAAAGCCCTTACTCCTTCTCTATTTCACTATCTTTTCTGTAATTTCACATTGCAAAGTACAAGCGCTAAAAGCACCAGTATAGCACCAATTCCATTCCCAACTCCCATCTTCTCGTGGTATACCACCACGCCCAAAATACTTGCCGTAACCGGTTCAATGGAAGCAATAATGGATGCCGTTCCATTTTCCATTTTTTGCAAACCTTTTGTATAAGCAAGATAAGGAATTACGGTTCCTAAAAGCCCCAGGGCAATACATAGGAACAAATTCTTCTGGCTGCTAACAGCTACAGCAAAGATTTCTCCTGGCTTTGTAAAAAATACAGAACCAGCCGCAGCAAATAGGAACGTATAAAACGTAATGGTATACGTCGAATAACCTCGCTCCAAGGCATAGCGACTAAATATCGAATAGAGAGCATAGCCAAATCCTGAGCCAAGGCCAAACAAAATGCCTCCAAGTGTAATCTTATCAGTTCCTGAAAATACGCCAGTAACCAAAACACAGCCAACAAAGGTTAATAGAAGGGCACCTATTTTCTGCTTATTTAGCCTCTCTTTAAATAGGAAGAAAGATAATACCATGACAATGGCTGGTGCCGTATAAAGAAGAATGGCCGCCACAGACAGGGACGATAATGCAATCGATTTAAAATAGCAAAAATTAAAAAATACAATACTACAAAGTCCCGTTCCTAAAAAGCACCAAATATCTTTCCATCTTATTCGAAAGGCCTTCCGGTCCACAATCAGTAAAACAAGAGCCATTGCGATGCAGGTTATAAGCGCGCGCAAAAAAACAATGTCCATGGCCACTAAGCCACTTTCATTTAATATTCTTACAAATAATCCTAAACATCCCCAAAGTATGCCTGCCAGCAACACCAGAAGGATTGATAGTGTATGCATATCTCTATGTCCTTATAAAAATTAGGCCAGGGAACAATCCCCGGCCCTTATTTAGTTTAGCACAAAGGAAGTCCTAATAAGAAAACTTAATTCAAATAGTATTTCCCATTACTAACAGCATCTCTATTCTCAGGTGACTCTTACATTTTCATTATGCCTCTACAGGCTCCCAATGTAACATCTTGTCAAATTCTTCTGGCGTAACAGAGAGCATACGCTGCATCTCTTTTTCATCCATACCAGCATCGAGGAATTTTTGCAAAATTCCTCGTGTTGCTTCTGCTTTTCCTTCTGCTTTTCCTTCTGCTCGATATTCTATGATTGCATCTACCACGTCTTCGTCCTCCTTTCCAGCTTTCAGTACCGATGATGTGCGATACAACTGGCTCCAAATTCCTGATTGCATTGTCATTTTCACTGTGTCACAGTACAAGAAGCAAGGTGGAATCACTTACTTTATATAATATACGTAATTTTCCTTACGAGGTACTGGCTCGGCAACAGGTTCTGCTGCGTATCCAAGCGCACAGTGTCCAATGCCCTCATATTCGCCTTCAATACCAAGCTTTGCTAAAATCTTCTTGCCAAAGTCAGACTCAAATTCTTCCTTTGCACGGTGAATCCAGATGCTATTTACCTCAAGACTCTCAGCCGCATTCATAAGATTCCCCATTACTAACGTTCCATCATATTGATAAGTAGGAATGTTCTTATCAGCAAGAACGATTAATATTACGGGTGCACCATAGAATGGATCAAATCCTTCTGGCCAGCCACCAATCTTACGATTCTCCTCTGCGATTTGGTCGCGCAGTTCCTTGTTCGTAACAGCAAGGATAATGGGAGACTGCTTTCCCATACCAGTTGCAGCAAAGGTACCTGCCTCTAAAATGGCATCCAGCTTATCCTTAGGAACCATATCTGGCTTGAATGCACGACAGCTGCGACGGGATTTTAATGTTTTCAGAGTTTCGTTCATGGGTGGAGTCCTTTCGTTTTGCGCATTTTTTCAAATACTACATGTAAATATACTAGATAATCTGTTTATTCATATTTCACATATAAATAATTGTATATCAATTTTACATGCAAAAATACCTATAATATTTTATCAAAAAAATCCGTCAAAGAGTTACTCACCAATTCATAGTTTGAACCAGAGCCGGTCTTATATATTTTCCCTTTTTCATCCTGCCAGAATACGATTCCATCAAAGCATGTGTCTTCAACCACATAAAAATCATCCGGAAGTTGTTCTCTGACAGCCCGTTCACGTTGCGTAACTGCAACTACACTCGTCGTCTTTGAGGTGCTAACACCAGTAAACTCATGCCCACAAAATGAAACTGCTCCATACTTTTGCGTATACTGTTTGTAATCTGCAGCGAAACTAATTCCTAATTCCCTTTCTGCTTCTGCAATCTCGGCTTCTCCAGCCGGTTTTTCTGCCGCAAAATATTCTTTTTTTTCAATGAAGTCTATTGTCACTTTACTAACCCTGCCTTTTCAGCCATTTCCAATATAGATTTCCAAAATTTAGTCTTTTGCGCAGCCCACGCCGAATCTGATATATCTTTTCCTTCTTCCATATAGTGAAGTATTGCATAATCTCCTTTTTTATGATGTTGCGCCTTTGTAAGTATTGCCAAAGGAGAATCTGCTCTCATTCCTATGTGATGCAATTCGAAAGATTCACCCGTAGCATCAATAGGTGCTAGACCTGCCCTTACTCTTTCCACGTTTGTCAACCCTTTAGAGTCCGTAAATGTCCAGTCAATAGCCTGTGTAAATGCATATGTTCCATCTGCCATCTGCAGAGGCTGCAATCCTGCATTAATGTAGATTTGCGCCTCCTCAGTTGAATGAAGCGCTCGCAATGCCTCTACTGGCCACTTTGTTTCCTTTTGAAGTCGTGCTGCTTCATTCATTGTAAGCCCATTAAGTGTGGCTCCCTTAAGTAGCAATGCCTCTTGTGCGCCTCCTGCAACACAACCAGTAATAGCCCCCCACTTATAGCCCTCACTGGCTTCCAGCATTGCTCCCTTAAATATTTCTTCCGGATTATCCGTCTCCATACCAGTAACAATTGCACCAGAAACACCACCAATAGCGGCTGATGACAGTGCCATAGCAGTACCCGTCTTCGCAGATGCCGCAAATATCATACTTACCGCCGGCGCACCCGCTCCATAAGTAACAACAGATACAACTACACAAACAAGTATCACTCCTGTTCCTATCGCAACATTCTTAATTATCTTTTCATATGTATCATCATATTCTTCAAAAGGTTGCACCTGCGTCGTTCCATCGTCACCGACGGTAAACACATACTTCTGATCACCATAAACCGCATCTATATCAGCCAAATTATAGCCAAAGAAAATATTACTCTGTGAATTGTAGGATAACTCCTCCAAATACTCTTTGGATACATAAACGGCATTAACCTCTTCTACAAAGTATTCATCGCTGTCTAATTCCGTCACCAATTCCTCGTACACGGATTTTTTTACATAGTCGAGAAGAGCTGGATCATTTAAATTTTCAAATTCCGGCTCTTGATTCTCCAAAATTTCCACAAGAAGGTTTTCAGTTTCTATCTCTGCCTCCTCATATAATTCTGTTTCATTCTCAGACACAGTTACATTTTCCCGTACCACATTAGTCGACACTGTATTCTCCGAAGTTGAAATTTCTGTATGAGCAGAGCAAGCAGTAAATACCGCTAAACAAGCAAGCGCAATTGCTAGTATACGTTTCTTCATCTACTCTTCCTCCTTCTTTTCATCTTCTGTTATAAATTGTGTTACGGCTTTTTGTTCTTCATTTTCTTGAGTATCTTTTGTATCCTCTTTATTAGTTCTCAAAGCACCGTTCTTCTTGTTTTTCAAACAGAACGCAACTACTCCTATAGCTATAACAACTAATACTGGAATAATGATTAGCTTTGTCCCAGGAGTGTTCTTCGCGATTGCATCAGCCGAAACAGATCCAGTAGTATTCTCAACAGAATCATCAGTTTGCTCTACCTCACTCTCAGTTTCCTCTTGTATATCCTCTGAAGTTTCTTCAACAATTTCTGGTTCTACATTTTCTTCTTCTGTTTCTTCTGGAACGACTACTTCATTATTGGGAAGTACTAGGTTTCCATCATCATCAATATATGCGCCTTCTGAAATATACTCATTAATCTCTTCAACCGTTTTCTTTGTTATTGCAAGACAATTAATATATTTATTGTTTCCAACATATATCGTTTTGGTAGTAGACTCTCCAGTATAATGATTACTTACCGTAAATGTGTAAATTCCTTCATCTGAATAATCAGATCCATCACGAGCTGCCCCGTTGAATGTGACATTAGTTGTTAACAAGCCGTTACTATCAGCCGAAACAGCCTCCTTTTTGAGATTTATGGTTAGATATCTGGATCTTGCCATATCAAGTCGAAATCCATTTTCTGTACGTTCCCCATCAATTAATTCCTTACCGGTACTAATATCGAAAGGGAAAACCATACAGTTAGAATTGCGTATGGAATATTTAAAAAATATCTTGTAATTTGTGTAGGTAGGTGCAACTTCTACATTTCCAACCTGCCTAGGGCAGTTTTTAATTTCATAATCAAGCGATACTTCATAGTCTCCCTCTTCAAAGAGAAGCACTTTTGTATCAGTTCCAGTTCTGGTACATGCGGCAAGATAATCAGTAAATACAACAGGATCATGCTTCACGCCTTCATAATCTGTGAACTGTATAATTAGTGTTCCATGTTTCATATTTGTTTTTTCTATTTGGAAATATTTATCATAACCATTCTTATCAACAGCAATACTTAAATTCTCGTTTCCATTTAATTTGTTGATATCCTGCGTTAGTTTAAACCATAAGGTAACTTTGTCCCCCACATTCTTTAAAAATACAGGATTTCCTTCACTATCCACTGTGTCCTCTGTATATCCGTTGACGAAGAACTCTCCAATTGTCCATCCATAGTGTGGATCTTTTAATTCAATATCAGAACTTCCTGAATAACCGCTATCTTTACCAGTTGCAACTACATCTCCCATCCTTTTTCTTGGTTGATCTGCAGAAGAACTTGCCCCTGTTATATCTCCTTCTGCATAAAATGTGTATAATTCTACTTCTTCTTGATATTCTTTATCCTTTGTCATAATAAATAAAATTTGTCCTGTTTCTTGTATCTTTTCAATCTTTCTTGCAACAATCACCTTGTAATAACAGCCATTTTGGAGTTGAACATCATTTGTAGAAGCAAGTGTATCAACAACGGTATTCTTCAATGTAAAAAAATCAGAATACTCTTGGTCCAAAACCCAATTATTTCCATCTAATGATGATAGAATTAATACAACACCCTTTTTAATAGAGTTATCTAACTCTATTCCATCAACTCGTTTTCCATTATCATTACATACATGCCATTCATCGTCTGATTTATTATAACTAGAGCTTTTTACCATATAGGAGATATCAATATTTCCACTATTAACTTTATAAAATGGGTAACCATTCTTTGTCCCCTGATTTGTATAATCACCCGTTATTGAGCAAGTCCCCCAAGCGTTTGAAGCCGTAATTGCTGTCACTGTAGCCGTCTCATCAGATAGGTTATACTCTGATGACTCATCAAGCGTATATAGATTACCAGTCAAAGTCTCCGCTGTATTCGATGCTCGCAGTGATACTGGCTCAATAAATAACAGGCATACTACCATTGCCAGTAAGAGAGTAAATAAACAGCCTCCAATACGTTTCATTCTTTTCATTTTCTTCATCATTCTTCCTCCACCCTCATAATTTCACTTATTACTTAGTTTGTTATTACATTTTCTATGATTGTTATTATATGTTTTTCGTTTCACGCATATGCACCATTTATATCCCTCATTCATCTTTTGACAACATATGACAATTATTCTTCAACACTAGCCGTCTGTTCTAATTTACTTATGTACTCTTTTGTCTCATTAACATATATTCTTAATTCTTCACGATTATCTTCTAATTCCTTAATCTTACTATTTAATGTTTCAATCACTACATGTTTTGGCATATCTATAAAGGTACTTATCTCACACAATTTAAATCCTATCTTATTAAGGAATCGAATTTTTTCCACGCGCGCTTTGAGCGCTTCATCATAGAGAAGATACCCGTACTTATTTCTATCTGTTGGCTTAAGTAGTCCCTCCTTTTCATAGCACTGGATACTTCGCCTAGAAATATTTAATTGCGCGCATAATTCCTTCAGTGTAAGTAACATAACTGCCTCCGCAGTTAGCATAAGACTGCACGCTTGCGTGCAGTCAACACTTTTCCCGAACATTTATTAGTCATCACTCGTCTACATTACACACTTTGTCCAGTCAGAAGATAAGTCCCTTCAAAAATCTACATCGTCACTAGTTGCCTCCTTCATTGCATCAACTAGATTCTCAAGTGTTTTTTCCAGTCCGTCATCTTCATTCTTTCCTTGTAGAATTTCTGTGATACACTTTAGAATTCTCTTTACTGCCTCATAGTATGTCATACTATCACCAGTGCTTAGTTCAAAGCACGACTTATAAAGATTTGTGCAGATATTTAAAAACTCTCTGCCTCTTCTGTACTGAAGTTCCTTATCGCTATATTTAAGCGGCACTTTTGTTTCTTCTACTGCCCCTATATATCTACGAACTGCGCTTTCGTAGAATTCCATTTTTTTCTGAATATAATCTTGTTTAGGGAAATAATCCTTTGCCATACGATATTCAGGATCCTTTTTATCCTTTTGTTTAAATCTGTACCATTCCGTTTCTTCATCAAGTCTGTATAAATACATAGGAAGCCTATAGAAATCCTTCTCTACTTCCTGCCAAGGATTAAGAAAGAATTTCTTATCAAGTCCAAGATATGCTGACATTATCTCAATAAGTTCCTCCACAGGTTCTTCCTCGCCGCTAAGTATGTCGCATATAACGGTATAAGGGATACCCAATTCCTCCGCTATCTCATCAGAAGTATAATTACAACGTCTTAGAATTTGTCTCATCCGATAAGCGCCATCTTTCGCCTTACTATCACTTAACTGCATACTTACAAATCCGTTCTTCTTTTTACTCATTATCTTTTCCTCCTATTAATAATTAACTTGTTAAATATGCCTTGTAAGCCATTTCGGAATATTAGGAGCATTAGATCCCCCTCTTTCCTGCTCCGCTTCGTCTGTTTTCCATTTATTCGCACTACTATCGTTTTTATTCAGGTGTAAGAACTATTAAAAAACTGCCCCAAACGGGCAGTCAAACATTCTTCCAATTATTTTTTATTTTTCTTTTTCAATGTATAGAATTATCTCTTCGACACTAATCTCTTTAGGATAATGTTCAAACTCGTTTCCTTCATCATCCGTGTTATAGGATACTTTTATTCCTGTTTTAGCTTTAGGAAACTGTTCTACGACAATAAATCCACATAAATCTTCTACATTCTCAGCAAATATTTCTCCATCCGGTCCTTCTATACGAATTGGCAGTTTAATATCACCGTATATGTCATATTTATAGCCACTAGGAGACGTATATCCTGCTTCACTAGGACTAAGCCCTACGTATTCCCTTATGGGTCTTACATACCTATCATAAGGCTCATAAATGTTCCTACTTTCCATTCGTTTTTCCTCGTTGCCTATTTCCACTACCTTTCCCCCAACACAAGCATTTAGGCACACAAGCATTGTTACAACTAATACACAGATTACTAATCTCTTTTTCATAGCCTCTCTCCTCCTATATAAGGAATAAATTTTTTCGCGTGTTATTTATGTGGAATATCTATTAAAAATCTGCCCCTTAGGGGCAGTCAATTCAAAGCATAAAATCCCAACAAATTTCCACCCGCGGATTAATAATAGTTGTCACTAATCCATTGGTGGAGTACAATGAGGATGGCGTGGATCTCACATTGTAACTTTTATTTCACTAGTCTAAACCGAAAGGAGAAAACTATGAGTAAAGAGCTTAAAGAGGTCCTAGTTACTGCAATAACTGTTGCCGGTCAGGTTGTGGTTGCAATTTTTGCAAACTCCAACCGCAAGCGGTAAACGCCAAAAGGGCGTGTGAAAAACTGAAAGTTTTTTCATACGTCCTTATTCTTTTTTTGAGAAAGGCAAGGAACAGTAATGATGAATCAATATGATGAACCATTTATTTCAGAAAAACAGCAACAAGACTATAATTTGTTAGTAAAGCTCTCAGAAAATATAAACAATGAATTATCTAGCAACAGAAAAAAAGCCATCGCAGTATTAATGGATGAGAATTCTACTGTTTTAAAGAAAAAGACTGTTCTAGGTTCGTTTGTCCAATCCAGAATTGATTTTGCAGACCAGGAAATCGCAATTGATGGGGTAAAGTATAAGTACAAAGATTTAATACAGTTAGCAAGCAAGCTATACGAAGATAATACTTTTTATGGTAATGATTCTCCTTATGTAATGAATGGATTAGCATTTTACGAAAATAGCATTACATTTGAGGATGTTATTATAGCATTTCATAATTATCGCTTGGTACATGAAGATGAAGCTTTGTGGCATCTAAGTCTATTACTATGTAGATATATTTATACTGTTCTATCGATGGAAACTAATTATCGAGAGGTATATTTTGATTATTCAGAAAGTTTGAAATCATTAGAACAACTTGCCGAATATATTGTTGAATTTTGGAACAAATATTTAAAGGATGTAGAGATAAATGAATATACGTTAGTCGATGATAAAAAGAGGGATTTTTACGATATGATAGATGCAGATGCTGCTCATTATTTTGCATCAGAAGATGCTGAGGATGCAGAAGAAAAGAGTATGATTGATGCCGAGTATGCGGCAGAATTAGTGAGTCAGTGTTCTAAGTCATTATATTTATTGATGTCTACATTAAAAGAGATAGATGATGAATCTCTATCAATGACACTAAGAAAATTGAGAAAAGTGGTTATGGATATATGTGATACGATTTATCGCAACGAAGATTCATATCGTGACTTGGAAAAAGATAATCGTATTAATTCAGAAGCTTTAATGATTTTGGAAAGGGATAATCAGATTAGATTATTACAACTCACTTTAAAGAATGCAATTGATAAGCTTAGAGGTTGTGATTCAGAAACAACATTAAATAATCGTATAGAAGCATTACAAGATGTTAGTCTAATGGAATCTGAGGAACTAACAGAAGATTTTGTCAAAGAGTTTTCAAAAATATTGATGCAATCAATACCATGTGACCTAGACTCATATTATAAGAGGTTAGAGGTTGAATTAGAAAGTAAGTACTTATTGCTTCCAGAGGTGGCTTTAAATGCATTAGCCAGTGCTGAGTATTTGTATGATTTGTTTGTAAAGAAAAAAGCACCAGCTGGTTTCGATTATAGTGGTATTGCAGTATTATACTTCCAAGCATTCGAGACTGCGTATGATACTCTTCTAATAGAACCCTACTCGAGATGGTTGTCAGAACAGAAAATTGATGATCTTTATGAAGAAAAACGTTCTATTAAATCGAAGAAATACAATAAGAGAACACAAGAAGAAAAGGAACGCTTAGACGAAATAGAAAAGAAGATACTGATACAGTATTTTTCAAAGAACTTTGATTTGGATATGTTTTACTACAAGAAGTCATTAGTTACTTGTTTAGAACTTGGTAGATTTCAAAGATTTATTGATTTGAGTAGTTGCTTAAAAGCAGAAGAAGGTGAACAAGCATATCAGCTAATTAACTTCTTGGAATCACATTGTTTCAATAAAGCAATAAATGCAAAAAAGATTGAAAGCTTTGCACAAGCCGTAAGAAATGCAACTGATCCTAGAAATAAAGCTGCTCATGGATTACATGGCCTACAAGAAGCTGATGTAAAAGAAGATAAGATTATTGTATATGATGAAACAAATATTAAAGATATCAAAAACTACAAAAACCTTTTATATGCGTTCTTGGACTTTTTTTATTAATATATGCCCAAAAGAGGAGATATCTTATTGTAGCGCGAAAGAAGAGAGTGTAATTAATTTTGTGTAAACCCTTTGGATTGATACTGAACCTATGTCAATAAAGTAGACACCTCAAGTGCGACTTACGCCGCACCCGATGAATGTACTTCTTCTGGTGTTTTGTAACCTATGCTACTATGAATCCTTTCTCGGTTATACCAGGATTCTATATATTCAAAGACCGCATTGTATGCAGCCTAAGAATCAATATATGTTTGATGATGAATCTCTTCTTTCTTTAATTAAAGAATGAAACGACTCAATATAGGCATTGTCATAAGGACAGCCTTTTCGACTATAAGAGTGTCGTATTTTGCGATTGGTTAAATAATGTTCAAATACATCACTTGTGTACTGAGAACCCAAGTAGCTTTGAAGGATTTACCTTCAGGGTTTGAAACATTTAGACAGGCATTTTTGACCGCTTTTAGTGCTAACTCAGTAGTCATAGCAGTATCATATGCCCAACCTATAATCTATCTACTGTAAAAATCCATTACAGAAGTAAGATAAGTCCATCCATCTTTCTCTGTATGAATGTAGGTTGTATCTGTACACCATTTCTGATTTATGCCTGTAGCGGTGAAATCTTGTCTAAGAAGATTCGTTCTTTCAGCAACAGGATTTTCATCAGAATAGTAGCGATATTTCTTTGCTACTATAGATTTGATTTTTAGGAATGCCATACGTCGCTGTACGCGTTTAAGACTGGTATGAATACCAAATCTTACCTCCAGTTGCTCAGTGATTTTAGGGGCACCGTACAAAACGAATATGTTTTTTGCCTAAAATACACATCGGTATAAAAGCCAACCTGCAAATAATCTCTACCTATTCGACTTAAGTCTTTTACTATAACAGTTGATACAATTCCTTTATCAATATCAGCCACTAACCTTTGCCAATCTGGTCTTTCAAAATTTGTACCTGACCAACCATCATCTGTATAATGCTGATAAATTGTAAAGCCATTTCTTTAGCGTATTCAGCCAACAATTTCTTTTGATTTACTATACTGTTAGATTCTCCTAGTTGTTCATCATCTCCTGACAATCTTTCATATAAGGCAACAATCTTCTCTTTCATTCACATTAACTCCTTCCTAGAATAACAATTTTTGTTCCATTGCTTACTCTATGAATGGTAAACATCCCAAGTGGAATAAGGAGTATTGTACAGAAGCAAAACGTTCCGATAACAAACAGGCAAATTCAATAGCACTTTCACATAAGAAGCATATTTTTTCGCGCGCAAAAAAAGAAGCCCGAAGGCTTCTTTCATTTCCAGGAGAATCTGTTTCTATTGTTCTTCGCGCAATTAACAATATGGTACTTGTCTTACTGTTCTTCGTTTTTCTTCGCTAGCAGATCAAGATAAGTTTCCCATTCTGTTTCAGGTACATTGCACATTTTTAGCGCCTCCTTGGCACTACAGTTTGTTGTCTGCATTAATCCAAGCAAAATAGAGTTTATTTTCACATTGCCTTCTGCTAGTCCTGAGGCTAGTCCTGAGGCATGGCCTTCTGCTAGTCCCGAGGCATGGCCCTTATCATATTCATCCTGCATTCTTAACTGAAACTTCATAAACTCGGTCTTCCTTTTCTTGGATTTTTTCTGTTTTGCTACTGCTTCCTCTAGTCGACTGGTAAAATCATCATTAGGACTTCCACCACTAATGAAATGTAGGAATTTTTTCATCTTGGGTGTTACATCATCCGCTTTTCCTTCTGGTGTTAAAAAGACTTTTACTGCTTCGTCTTTTAGAAGAATCTCTTTGTCTTCTAAACACACATTTGCAAAGCTATATTTATGAAGTGTCTTTCCCGCAAAAGGATTTTGACTACAAATAAAAATGATGTATGATTTTTTCAGTTCTTTATACGCAGCTCCCTTCTCAATGAGATCAAGATCTATCATTCCCTGATAATACCTTGTTCTCTTTGGAAGTTCTGGCAGAGATTCTGTCTGCATCTCAATATCGTATACAGTACTTTCTCCATCCTCAACATAAACATCTAGCCGGATGCCTTTTCCATCATAAGCTACATCTATGTTCTTCTGTTTGCTGCGGAACTGAATCTCCCGGATTGGTTTTTCCAGAATTAATTCCAGTAGTTCTTTACACAGATTCTCATTGTCCTCCAGGACTTTGCAGAACATGAAGTCATCTACAAAACTTAGTTCTTCAAATCTTTTCAATATCTATCTCCTTTCAGTATTTCTAGGAACAGATATCTCCTGGATGACACTATTGTAGCATAAAAAGATGCCGTCAAGTTCCAAATCTAGTGACCAATTCTGCCACTCCAAGTAACAGAAGATTACAAATGATAGCAATTAAAAAGAATGAAAATATAATAAATGCCATTTCTATTGCTTCACCCACGTAGTCTGCTTTTAGCGCTGCTGATATTAATCCATAAATGTAAAATATGAGAAATAATACGAAAAAGCCGGTTAGTCCTGATTCAATATCTGCTGCAGAAAGTGTCATGTGCATAGCTATCGATGCCGTAATATAAAAACATATTATTAATCTAATTACTCCCCAGAATTTTAGTTTTCTTAACCCGATAAAAAATCCCTTTATAAAAGCTCCTATAGATTTTATACCACGATGTTTTTTGTTATTAAGCCACGCACTATCGCATCTTGTATCAGCTTCTTTATATACTTCTGGAATTAAAATTCTAAAGAACAATAGAATAAATACGCACCCTAAGGCAAGCGGTGCTATACCTGCCAAAAAACGTCCAATTTGACTTTTCAAGGTAGCATCCGCAGCATATTCCACAAATCCAAGTTTACCATCAACTAGTGCGGAAAAAGGTCTAAAAAGTTCAACTCTAATTATCCTAAATCCAAATAGCAAAGCAACGAGAAGGTGCGACAATTCATGAATCGGTGTCCCTACAAATGCCGTTGCTAAAATAGCACCATAACCAAATGTAGTAACCAGTCTGTCATTTACCATACTTTCCATTTTCCCTAAAATGAGACCGAAGGCTACTAGTACGCCGACTGTGCACAACATCCAAACAACGGCACGTTTTAGTGCTTCTAACCATATTGAACTTTTTTTATTTGCCTTTTTTATTTCTCTTTCAGCTTTTCTTTCTAATGCATTCATACACAATCTAATGCTCCTGATTTGCCGTAAATTTACATTTAGGGAAGTATTTTTCCATCAATGTCTTCATGGTTACTTTTTATTTCAATTACATTATACCAATGATACTGCCTTTATGCGGAACTTTATGAAGCATAATTATTTAAAAACCCAAAAAGGGAATATACGTTAATAATTAAAAATATAAATCAGAGGCCCCAAAGGGCCTCCTTCATGCTCTTAGTTTAATCAATTCAATTTTCTTACATACAGCGTAACGGAATCGTAAGTCATGGTATCTATGAGATCAAATTCGCTTCCATTAAAAAACTGCACGTTACGGGCAGTCAACAGAATACTTTCGATATTTTTCAAAATCACGCACGCGAAAAAAACAGGTCCTTATATGAAACAATTTTCAGTTCATTCATAGGAGGACTTAATTTATGGAAAAAGCACAAAATGAAGAGATTTTATACAAACTGCGAGATATCCGCGATACTCTTGGAGTAACCAGACGCGCTGTGCAGGGATATGAAGCAATGGGGCTCATAGTTCCCACCCAAAAGAATGCGCGAGGCCATCTCCTCTATAGCCAGGAAATGTTTGAACGCATTCGAAAGATTCATGAATACCAATGGCTAGGCTTCACGCTAAAAGAAATTCAGAATTTTCTCGATGAACCAGCAGCTGTTCAGAGAGAATATTTAAAGGAACGACAACTTTCATTAATTCGTATGCAGAAAGAAACACAGCAAAAGTTGGAGCACATTCAAAAATATCTTACTATATAAGAACTTCTTTTAGTATAGCATTTTCAAGGTTCATACTAGAATAAATCCGCAAAAAATGGAACGCATGCTTGACGTTAATACTCCCACAGGAGTATAGTATTTTCAACACACTGCATCGCTTCCCTATTCGGAGAATATGATTATGAAAACGCTAACTCTTTTTCACGGTTCAGACCATATTGTGAACGCGCCCGTCCACGGTTATGGAAAGAAAACGAATGATTATGGTCAAGGTTTTTACTGCACGGAAGATGCTGATTTAGCAAGAGAATGGTCTGTAGAAGAAAACAGAGATGGTTTTCTAAACAAATATAATCTTAGCACCACTTCTCTTCGTATATTAGATTTGTCCTCGCCTGATTTTTCGGTATTACATTGGATCACACTATTGTTAAGAAATAGAACCTTTGATTTATTTTCAGATTTTGGAAACGCAGCAAAGGAATACCTACTAAATCATTTTAATATAGACACTTCCCCCTACGACATCATACGTGGCTATCGGGCTGATGACAGTTATTTCACCTATGCACAAAATTTTCTTAACAATGTCATTTCAGTGCAAACCTTGTCTCGCGCATTAAAGCTCGGAAATCTTGGTATTCAGACTGTACTTATTAGCAAGAGAGCTTTCAACAAAATCACATTTGAGAATGCAGAATCCGTAAATTCTCAAATATGGTACCCCAAAAAAGAAGAAAGGGATAAGAATGCAAGAGCTGATTATAAGCAGCTTCGAGAATCCCAAACTTTTATGGATGATGTATTCTTGTTAGATATTATTCGAGGTAAAATGGAGGCTTCCGATGTACGCATATGATGAAAATCTAATTCATAAAGCCATGGACTCCTTAGGATGGATGTTCGAATATGGCGTGAATGATTATAAACTGAGCCTAGAACAATTTTATACTTATTTTTTAACATCTGGCTATGCCGATAGATTCAGCAAAGGGGAGTCACGCATTGTAAGTGGAATGTCCGGCACAGAGCTTGCAATGGAAGTTATCTACAAGATGGATCCTTTTTCCAAGTTGCCTGCTCCCTCATTTTGCTTAAACCGTTCTGCGGAATACTGGCTCGGATGGTCTCTCGCTTATTATCAATGGTATCGCAATATATGTTTTAAAAACATCACTGCCGCAACGTCTATTAACTCCATTTTGTTAATGTATAAAAAATACCACGAAATGGACATCTCCCATTTTGTTGAAAAACTTGATGCAGATCAGGAAAACTACAAGAAATCCTCAACACTCAAAAGACTCCGTTTATATGCGGGATTAAGTCAAAAAGAATTGTCTGTTGCGTCTGAAATACCGCTTCGGACAATTCAGCAATATGAACAGGGGCAGAAGGATATCCGGAAGGCCAATGTTGACTACATCGTCCGCCTGTCCAAGTCTTTATACTGCACAGTGGAAGATATTATTATTTAAGCATTTGTACCTGATACGTTCACTATAAAAAGGGAGCACTAACGCTCCCTTTCCTTTTTGTTTTTAGTCCATTTGCGACTGGCACCATTCTATCGTCCAACCCTTATAACAGGACGCACGCCGCCATGATCATTTACCGAAACACCGCCAAATTGAATAACTCCATTCGTATGAACATATGCTGCATCGATGCTATGCATTCCAGGCGAGCGTAGCCACCACCAGGGATAATCTTCAGCCCCTGGATGTTCCGCTATCAGGATTCCACCTGACCTCTCCACGCATAAATTTCCTAAGGCTTCATTCCCCATCTCACCATCGCAATAGCTAATCCACTCGTTTAATCCTACACCGAAATATTTTTCTACATCAGACAATGATAATAGATATACTTTATCCTGCGTATCATTTCCTCCTGCTGAATAATTTTCTTCTCCTGGCTGGAAGCCTCCCTTTCCCGCGGTTCCATAATATGGATTATCTTCATTCACACAGGTTGTAGTCTGGATGTGCGATTTTTCGCTCTCGTCAAATGCGGCATCGTAAAATTCAGTATTGAGCCATAATCTAATATAACTATTCTCCCACGTCATGGGCAGCCACTCATAATTATATGGAATGTTGTCCAATATATACTTGCTCAATAAAGTAACACTACTTCCATCATTTTCGAGCACAATCCACTCTATCGGCGTTTTCGAATTACTCTGCATATATGTTTCAACCGATACTGTAAACTCATCTCTATACTCGTATTCTCTATATGTAATTCCATATGTTCCAAAGCTTACAACATCACCCACATTCGCCATAAGAATTTCGTCTATCGGGTCGTTAGTAGACACATTATTATCTTCTTCCTCATCAACCGTAGTTTTCTCTTCGCTATGCGCAACGGCCTGTGTTGTTTCCTGCGTGGGCTGTTTCTGCGTTTCTTTTTGACTCTTACCAGAAATAAAAATGATAAGAAATATCAGAATTCCTACCGAAAGCACAGCTCCCACAATAATGAATGGGAACTTACTCTTTTTCTGTTTCACTTGCACGGATGATATTCCCATCGGTTCTCCGCAGGAAATACAGAATTTTGCATCAACATCATTTTTTACGCCACATTTCTCACAATACATACAATTATCCGCTTTCATCAATTCACATATGGTGCTTTATGATGTCCATTTATTCACCACTGCCGGTATCACTATGCCTTTATCAATTCCGTATCATAATAATCTTCGGAACCATCATGGCTGTAACCTTTATATGTTGATTTCAGCACATATCTTTCGCCAGTTATTATCTCCTTGTAATCCCCAAGGTTATCACTGCGGAATATTCTAACCGGAGCATTATACAGTTCCGACAGTCTTTTCAGAAAATCAATTTGCTCGCTAGTAACGGCCACATCTTCACTCGCTAAAAACTCCACTCCAGTTTTTCTCACAAAATAGTCCCACTCAATAATAATACTTTCAAATGCACATCCAATATATTCACCAGGGTATTCCCACCACCAGTAATCTGTTCCTGTCGGAGACACCTTTGTTGTTTTATGCGAATATATAAAATCGAAAAGTTTTTCAATATCACCACAGCAGTCTGCGTGACCTGCACTCATAATCTCCTGTTTTACACACTCATTAACATCAACAAAAGCTTGTTCTTCTAACAGCTTTTTAAATGCCTCCTCAAATCTCGCTTTTTTCTCTTGTTCTTTTCTTTTTCTTTCTGCTGTTAAAATAGTGTCTTGGCGTTCTTTATTCCAAACATTCGTGGAAACCTTCTGTTTGTTCGTTGACGTGACATTCGCGGGAACCCTCTGTTTGTTCATTGACGTGGCATTCGCGGGAACCCTCTGATTCATGGACGTGAATTTTTGCACACTTTCTTCTACCTGTTTCATTGATTCCTTACGCGCCTTACGAATGCTGAACAACAGTCCGAATAAAAGTGCGCCCAAACATAGTGCAGCTATTATACCTATAACGATTGGCATACCTTTCCCATCTCCATTTTCTTCAACATCGTGATTTGAACATTTGTACCGGGTACGTTTGGTCCGATTTGAACATTTGTACCGGGTACAAATGTTTAAATTTTATAATTATTATAGTTATAAAATGCCGAACGAAGCTTATCCCTATTCTTTTTCATAAGGTTAAGCAATATCACCACTGTCACAACACAGGCGATTTGAATGAACGACATCGTACCAACAGATGCTGTAAGTGCGTTTGGAATCTCTACTTCTTCCATGTCATCCCAATAACCAACATTAACCATACCGCACTGGGTAGCATACTCATCTACTAAATCCACTACGCTATTCATTTCTTTCGACGGAGCAAGCGGGTCTTCAATCATATCCAGCACTGCCTGCTTATCTCTCGAAGCAAAATAGCTGGAATAGTCCACCGGTATATTCGTGTATTGCCCCTTAAAAAAAGTTTCTACGCTTCCTCGAATTTCTTTCGTTCCTTCATTTTGCAGTGTATCAATGATTGCAGATGATGGATTCTCGCTCCCTTGCACTTTCAGTACTATCAATTCATTCTTGTCTGTAAGCGCGAAGCCAAATTCTGTTTCACCGGTTTTATGCGTAGGTGCATTTGGGCCACTACCGTACCTGGTATAATTCTCTACGGTAAAGCCAGATTGATATGCAACAATATTGAACTTCGTTAATGTACCCTCTTCTAAATCTGAGGACAATTCACTAAATGTACGTGGTCTTGTTTCTTTTGTAGTATTTTTTCCAATGGCTTTTAGAACACACGCAGTAACGAAGAGAAGCACGACAATAATAATTCCCAGGTAAAATCCCTTCTCGATCTTTTTTATTTTTTCAACCTGCGCAAGTAATTGTTTCTTTACAGCATCATGAAAATCGTCCATCTTTTCTTCTTGATTACTCATCTTTATAGAATCCCCTAAATCAACTGACCAATTATTTTTTAACATTTGTACCGGGTACGTTTGGTCCGATTTAAACATTTGTACCGGGTACAAATGTTTAAATTATTCAACCTCGGCGCCAACAATACGAAGGCCGTTATAGACACTGTGCGGATCGCGCTTAATAAAGAACATAATGTCGTATTCACCAAGATTTATGTACTCGAAATCCCCCTGTCCCCAAACGGTTGCATGATACATAAGCGTACATAAATCCCCGTCCGTATCAATAATCTGTGGATTCGTAAGTTCTGTCCAATCGCCTTCCCAGCCCATTGCCAGACATACGGAATAATAATTTTTCCCATTCCTTACTGCGTCGGGCTCACCTAAATCATCTGGATCTAATTCTAACCCAGAAATAAAATACCAGCGTTCAAGCATTTGCTCCTGTGTGATAAGTCCTCTTCCAGTACCGTCCTCCCAAATAATCCACTCGTCTGGTACAAGTGGAAAGATGGTCGGAATGGAACTGTTTTTTCTTCCCTGCACCTCATTAATCCACGCAACTGTAGCATAGGGTTCGTCATCATCAAAATTCGAAGAAAAGAGTTGTTTCAAATAAATACCGAACATATCATCCTGCGCTTCCACGACCTGGGTCTCAAAATCCGCATACTCCTGCTCCTCATAATAATCTTCTACCTCTTCCGCGACAGTTTCTGCCACTTCTTCCCAGTATGGATCCATAGACTCCTGATATTCTTCATTTTCAGCAGATAGTTTTTCGCGATTGACTCTATCCCACATTGCCGCAAGTTCCGCAATCCTGGACTGCTCTATTAACGTATCCAAATAGTCCAGAGCATCACTGTAATTGCCTTCCTGTTCGTACTCATTTACGACAATCATCGTATCATCTACGATGCGATCCTTTATTACATCTGCATCTGTCTCCTGATATCCCTCGATTAGTACATCAATTGCTTCCGTATATTCTCCCTGCGCTTCATACACACTGGCAATACCATAATATGCTTCTTCATTCTTTGGATCTAACGCAATGACTTTCTTATAAGAAGCAATCGCCATCTCATATTCCATCTCATCAAGATACATATTTGCTTTCTTTAATTCTCTGTTTGCTTTTGCCTGCGAAGTGTTAAATAAGAAGACAAAAACAACTGCTGCAATACAGACAAATGCTGCCACGATTGGAATGACTATTTTAACCGCGTTTGCTTTCTTTGGTGCCGAGGCCACGACCCCACCACAGAATTCACAAAACTTAGAATCATCTGGTATTTGATTTCCACAATTATTACAAAACATATCCTTCTCCCTTTCTCCTCATTTTCGGACCATTTGTACCGGGTACATTTGGTCCGATTTGCACATTTGTACCCGGTACAAATGTGCAAATGAATTTCCCTTTAATTATGCCCTATTTCCTCATAAAAGCAAATTTTTTTCGTTAAAATCGGACCATTTGTACCGGGTACGTTTGGTCCGATTTTAACATTTGTACGCGGTACAAATGGTCCGAAAATGGAGCTGGTTTATGATATAATTAATCAAGTATGTACCTTATTATTGTGGAGAGTTATTATGAATCAAGAAGTTAAACGAATTAACCGCACTCTGCTTTTTAGCTGGATGTCCATCATTCTCATTTTGCTTGGTGCCTATGCTGTTGAAGTCCTCAAAAAAGAACGTACGATTAGTTACCTTCTGCAATTTGCAGCAACCATGATTATTCCCTATATTGCAGTTTATCTTGTGTATTTAAGAAAAAAAGACTGGGATAAATTTGGATTTCTAGTGGTTATCGGCTATACCTTCATGTACACCTTCGTTATGTTTACGGGGGCAACACAGATGGTTTCCAGTTACATTCTGCCACTTCTTTGTTTCCTAATTCTTTATCACAAACCCTCTCTGATACTGTTTTCGTTCGCTATAACGAGTATCGTTAACGTAGCTTCCCTTTTATTCCAGTTAAGCCAGGAAAGTATTACGGTTTCCAATAGTAAAGAAGTCGAAATTCGATTTGCAGTTATCATCGTTTCTTTTGCAGGAGGTTATGTATCTGCAAGACTATATGACAGTATTCACAAAGATAACAAACGCGTTCACGTTGCCCTGGAAGCAAAGAATCAGGAAATTCAGGATATGGCTTTGCAGACCATTGCAACCATCGCCAATACAATCGATGCCAAGGACGAATATACGCGAGGTCATTCCAAGCGCGTATCGGAATATTCTTATGCCATTGCCAAAGAAATCGGTATGGACGATGCTGAAACAAGCCGCATTCGTTCCATCGCACTTCTTCATGATATTGGAAAGATTGGTGTTCCCGACTCTGTGCTGAATAAGCCTGGCAAACTTACCAACGATGAATATGAAATGATGAAACAGCACGCGGCGATTGGTGCCGAAATCCTAAAAGACATCGGCATGTTCCCTGGCATTGATGTGGGAGCAAAACATCACCATGAACGCTATGACGGTAATGGTTACCCCGAAAAGCTGGCAGGTGAAAATATACCACAGATTGCACGCATCATTGCGGTGGCAGATGCTTTTGATGCCATGACCAGTAACCGTGTTTATCGTAAGCACCTGGATATGGATCATGTTATGAATGAGTTAGAGCGCTGTAAAGGTTCCCAGTTTGATCCCGCGTTAGCAGATGCTTTGATTCGCTTATTAAATTCTGGTGAGTTAAAACCTTTATCCTTAGAAAGTAGCCAGGATGAGAATCTTTCTGATGTATCCAAGATTTGGTCTCGTGTAATAAAGAAGGATGAGGAAAAAATCAAGGATAAAAATGATAACGATGAGCTGACCGGCCTTTATAATCGTGCATATGGCGAGAAGCTTATTCACGAAGAAATTATGCAAAACAAGGGTATGCTCTTTGCCGTTGATATTGATAACTTTAGACGGATCAACGGAAAAGGTGGCTTCCTACTCGGTGATATTTATCTCCGTTCTGTTGCGAGCGCGCTCAATAAAATTGAACACAAGAAGATTATTGCCCGTTTGGGCGGTGACGAATTTGCTATGCTCATCCCAGATATTGCGGATGAAGCGCAGGCAAAACAAATCGCGCAGGACATTATGAAAAATGTACGCGAGCAAAATGCTCTCATCGAAAAGGATATACCGTTAACCATTTCCATTGGTATTCGTCTCTGCGAGGGCATGAAAAATGTGTACCAGGATGCTCTTTTAGATGCAGATCGTGCGCTCTACCTATCCAAACAAAAAGGTGGGAATACCTATACCGTCTTCACTAAAGAGAATGACAGTGGCCTAACCGAAACTGAGAGCGCTGACCTAATTCATTTGCGTGATGCTATTATAGATCCTGTCAAATATGACGCTTACATTATTAAATCCCCGGAATTCCAGGATACCTACCACTTAATCAAGCAGCTGCTGACAGAAAGCAACGCACCCGTCCAATTAATTCTCTTCACGGCTCATCCAAATGAAGGCATAAATGTTTCTCTGGAAACACAGAAACTCGTTATGGATTTCCTAGAAAAAGCAATTTCGCAGAGTATTAAAGGACGTGACTACGTCATTCGTTACAGCAGCACCCAGCGTATGATTATCCTCGCAGATGCTAAGGAATATGGAGTGCAGTCGGTTTCCACCCACATTATGAGGGAATTCTACAAGCTGTACGATAAGAAAGAAATTAACATTTCCTACAATTCAATTTCAATCTCATAAATAGAAAAGCCCATGGGATATCCCATGGGCTTTTTTTCGGACCATTTGTACCGGGTACAAATGTGCAAATTTTAACACTTGTACCGGGTACAAATGTTAAAATCTTTACTATATAGTCGTCGGTTTTGCGGGTGGCATACCAGTTGCCTTCTGTAAAAACGCCAAAAATGGTTCATTCTTCTTTTTATAAGAATTTTTCCCTTTCACATTCAGAATGTCAAACACATCTAAAACGCCCTCTTTCTCCCTTTGAATAGATTGAGAAATCTTCATGGGAACCGGTGCAGACAGCTCAAATACCATTCTAGCCTTATCTAGAAAATTATTACCCGAGCGACTCTCTCGCATTTCAAACTCAATATAATACTTTTTAATCGCCTTAATCGAAAATAAATCTCTGCTGCCTTTTATTGAAAATAAACCTTCCGTTGTATTTGCAACGAAACTATCAAAAGTAAAATCAGCAGGATAATCTTCTTCCCGCACAGGGATATTCTCAAGCAAAGAGACCTCTTCCTTTGTAATAGCATCCCATTTAACGTCATAGGACTTGCCGTACTTAGTCCGACACTCCCAACACATAGTACTTCCATCTTTTAGTCTTAGTTTTCCAGTAAATTCTGCTCCACAGAAAGTACAATACGCAATTTTCGCTGCCATTTTCCCTCCAATCCAATATCCACTACGGTCTTTTTATCCATTATAGCATGCTGATAAAGTTTTCGGACCATTTGTACCGGGTACGTTTGTGCAAATTTTAACATTTGTACCGGGTACAAATGTGCAAATCATTCGCAGAAATAAATATTGCCATGTCTTGCACAGCGGGGATTAAATGGAGCACTACACTTAGGACAGGCGCCTTGCTTATATTCCGTTTTTGTGAGTAGTGATTTGCAATTACCGCATAGGACAGGATACAAATCCGTTGCATCCGTGGCTACAAATGTATGATCTTCTATTGCATCATGACATTCGTAGCAGGCATAATATTTTCCACACTTTTTGCATAGAAGTGCTGCTATATCTAGTTCCGTATGATAGTGGGTACAACGACCGGCTTCGTCGAGCCCAATCCCGTGTATCTTCATTCGTCTCACTCTCTCCTCAAAATTTCAGACCATTTGCACATTTGTACCCGGTACAAATGTGCAAAAAATCGGGCCAAAGGTTCTCCCCTGGCCCGAACAAGCTTTAGATTAAACGATGACTAATCTTCAAGTAGCATCTCCCAGCTGCCATGCAGAGGAAGTGGCTTTAAGCCTGCATCCATAGGATCGCTGATAATATAATCATACGCATTTTCTAGTACATATATTAGCTCACCCTTATCATTTACCATTACAAGATAGAGATAAGCTTCCATTGGATTCGTGGTCCAAGAATATCTTGCCAGCTGCGTATCACCATTGTAGGTTGCATAGAAATGCCTATCATCCGCTTCACCTCTGACGATTGCGCGGATTGCAACTACCCCTTCACTATCATAGTAGTCCATGAATACTGTATCTCGGCAATAAACACCTTCGTCATTATTATATCTAAGATAAAGAATGATTTCTTTTTCTCCATCCTGATCGTAGTCAAAGTACATATAATCGTATGCATGGTAGTCCTCATTTAAATCCGGACAAGCTGTAACATAGTTAACCATATCATTAATTAATGCTGAGAACCCTGCAAAGGCTCTGTCAGCAGGAATCACAATACCATCACTCTCTGCTCCCATGGCGCCACTTCCACCGCCGCCAACTGCCCCAATTACTGCCTCTAAAGCTTCTGTTAGCGTTGCACCAGTATAGGCTGCATCATCCGTAATGACGCGATTCTGACCAGGATCAATATCTTCGCTTTCAATCTCGCCTTCATAATCTACATGTACCGTTCCATCAAATACTTCCAGCGTTGTTAACTTCTTCACTGGATCATAAGACACTTCAAACTTAGTTCCGCGTACACTCATTGTTGCGTTGGAAGTAGTTACACTAAAAGTGGATCCTTCTGGAAGTTTTTCATCAATGGTAAATAAAGCCTTTCCTTCCAAAAGCACAATTTCAACATTGCCCTTCTTCTTGGAACCAGCGGCTTCAATGATAAATTTTGTTCCTTCCTCCGCTGCAACATGCTTATCATCATCAACCAATAATAATAAGGAAGAAGCATCTGCTACCTCAACTTTGTCTTCCGTAATCAGCTTCATTCCACTATTTGCATCAAAGCTATTTCCATCTCCGCGGATGATGTTGACCGTTCCAGTCACTTCATCAACTTTTACGGATCGATGGCCCTTTTTGCCATTCACAACCAAAATAACAGTCACAATAATCGCAACCAGCACAACCGCACAAATTGCAATGATGATCGGTTTCTTATTTTTCATAATTACCTACTCCTATCTTTTTTATTTTCCTTTGCTATTCTCTCACATTTTACAGTTTTTTTCCATCATCGGACCATTTGTACCCGGTACGTTTGTTCAAAAATTTTCGGACCATTTGTACCCGGTACAAATGTGCAAATATGCAAATATGCAAATTATGTATTCTGGCTATAAGATATGATGCCGCCATCTGCAAAAATCTCGTAGTAGCCGCAGTCATAAAAAATACAGAGATTACATTCCACTTCCCCTAAAACACGCGGAATCTTCTTGTCATTGATGCAAAGATATTCACCTTTATTTTCTATACGCATATTTCCGGGTAAGGAAAGCGTCTGCTGAAATGCCAACGTGACTTCTTTATACCAGAGTTTATCTGTGTTTTCATTTGGAGTAACAACGGGCCTCTGAGAAATATAATATTTTCCAGAAACATCTTTAATGGTTAACTGCCTCGGCAAGGTCATCTTGCCAAAATAGGTTGCAGACGTGTTCACTCTCGCATAATTCCAGTCTTCCCCCCAGCCGAGCACCAAAGGCGTTTTCGTTCCTCCAAAGGATACCATTGCATAATTATCTGCGCCAAAATCCAAACACATACCAGGCACAAAGTCCTGCCCGTTTTGAAAAACATCGCCATCAAATTCCCCAATAAAATATTGCATAGTATGGGTTTCAGGATGATTTTCAGTTGCTACTCCAACCATACTCATCGAAAGCACGGACAAATTTTTCCCCTGATAAGTCAGTTCTATAAGATCGGGGCACTCACAAAGTCCACCATATCCAAACTGCCCCGGGAAGAAATCTCCGGTGCGCTTCCACGTATATAAATCCATTGAATGCCAAAATTCTATGTGGTCTCCTGCTGCCAGAGCCATTGTATATCCACCTTTTATTGCATTCCGAAATACCTTGGGATCTCTAAAATCTGGCTGATAACCTTCGGTTCCTTTACCATTACTAATAAGAGGATTCCCTTCATACTTTTCAAAGTGAATATAATCTATGCTGTATGCCATACTTTGCATCTGCTCGCCAGTCTTCGGATTATGACTGGTATAAAATAGAAGCATGGCTGGACACCCCGGAATGCCAAGGCCACTAATATTCTCTTCATCCAATATTGCAGAACCAGAGAAAATATATTCCTCTTCTGTGGGATATAAGGCAATCTCAAGTTCCTCATATGTACGAAAATCTTTTGTAACAGCATGCCCCCAATGCATAGGGCCCCACTTCGTATCATCGGGATAATGCTGATAAAAAATATGGTAGGTATCCCCTACCATAATGAGTCCATTCGGATCGTTTATCCATCCTTTTTGCGGTGTAAAATGTAATTCCTGTCTCACGTTTTGTGCACCAAATATATTTATCGCTTTCTTCTATTGTTGCGGGCATCCTGATAATATAAGGTTTTATCTTTATACATCTCTGCATCAGCCGTTTTCATTAGCATTTCATAGGATATACCTGTCTCCTTGTAAGCACATCCCACTGCAAAGGAAATCTTCTTCACCAATTTACCCGTCCACTTTTCCTTGCACTTCTGCAATTTTTCTAATTTCTTCGCAATCGCATCCTGGTCGCCAAGAGCAATTACCACATACTCATCGCCACCCGTTCTGCAAACAAAATCCGTCTTATCAAAAGCTTCCTTACAACATTCCACGATTCCCTGAATCATCTCGTCTCCGGCTTCATGACCAAGTGAATCATTTACTGTCTTTAAGCCATTTAAATCGAGTGCCACTAGAGCATATTCCGCTTCGTTCGCCGCATCCATATTCTGCAGCTGTTCCATAAAAAATCTTCGATTGTAGGCTCCCGTTAGCCCATCAGAGTACGCCTGCATTTTTAACTGCCGATGATATAACTCTCTCTGCAGGGAAAAGAAGGTAGCAATTAAATAATCGCTCAAATACAGAACAGGAAATCGTCCAATAAAAGATACAGAATATTTATCCGCAATATATACGCTTGCGCCAGTATGAAATAATACAAATAAGAAAATTAAAAAATAAGTTGAAATGGTGAGTCCGGCGGCTACTCCCAGAATATTAATTGCAAACAGGGGCACAAGTAAAATCCAAAGGATTGCAAATCCTTCATTTCCGCCAGTTAAAGCAAATACTGATAATACAAAACCAACCAAAAGCGCAATAATGATGGCAGAGATTCTTGGTTTCTTTAACACGCCTGCAGCAAGACAACTTAGCAAAAATCCAACGGCCAAAATTATGGAGGCCTTTGCCATTGTTTCGGAATGATTTTTAAGATTCATTACCAGCATAAGAGTTGCTGCTATACATAAAACCAGCGAGACAACAAAACGCATTCTGCAAAGCGTTTTATCATCTCGCTGTAACATACTATCTTGTGAAAATAAAATTTTAAGATTTTCTTTCATGACTCTCCCACCCCATAGAAAACAAAACCTATCATATTATATCACAAAAAAGCCTTCTTATCCTTATATTGGATTTACCTATTTAATATGAATCTCCGGGATCGCGCAGTTATAATCAATATTAGATACCAGTTCTTTAGCATCATCTTCCGTGGAGATGCTGCTTTCCTTGCCATCTTCCACCGCTAACTCAGGGATAGCAACCTCCCCTTTTTGCACGTGAATGCTGTTTTCTTTTTCTTTCTGTTCTGCTATATTCATCTCTATTTCCTCCACTAATCTACATCATATTTATGAAAAACGTAATAACGAGACTATTAATAAAGTCTGCAAACATACTTCCCACAATAGGAACCAGGAGATATGCTTTTACCGATGGTGCAAACTTGTCGGTCAGTGCCTGCATATTGGCCATCGCGTTGGGGGTTGCACCCATACCAAAACCACAGGTTCCAGCTGCCAAGATTGCTGCATCGTAATCTCTACCCATGATGTTATAAACCACAAAATATGAGAATAATGCCATAAATATCGTCTGGGTAAGAAGCAGGATTATCAAAGGTAATGCCAAACTGGTAAGCTGCCAGAGTTTTAATGTAATCATCGCGATGCCTAAGAACAGGGAAAGGCAAATACCACCAATGTCATTAATCTCACCCATGTGAATGGTGAACTTCTTTGTATATTCACCCAGGTTACGCATAATTGCAGCAACAATCATGGCTCCTATATATACAGGGAAAGTCATACCCGTTTTAGACAACAGTCCAGAGACAACGGTTCCAATACCCATAGCAATCGCAATCTGATAAGCTGCAGGCGCATACATACTTACACTTCTGTGATGCTTCTTCTCATCTTCAATCAGAACAGAGGCATCTTCTTCATGTACAGTCTTTAACAGATTATGCTTCATGATGAGTCGTCTGCCAATAGGGCCACCCATAAGTGAGCCCATAATAAGGCCAAAGGTTGCCGCCGCAGTACAAAGAGTCGTTGCCCCCTCTAATCCCAAATCTTCTAAGACAAGGCCAAAGGCTCCCGCTGTACCATGCCCGCCAACCATCGGGATGGAACCAGTACATAAACCAATTAATGGATCAATGCCTAACATTTTGGAAATTCCGACGGAAATACCATTCTGGCAGAAAATAAGTCCAGCCACACAGAGCAAGAAGATAACAAGACCTACACCGCCACTCTTTAACACTTTTAAATTTGCCTGAAATCCAACGGAGGTAAAGAATATAATCATGCAGATATTCTTTAAGGTCTCATCAAAGGTGAATTCTACAATTCCTGTTACATGGCACACGCAGGACAGAATTGCAAAGATGATACCGCCAATAACCGGCGCAGGAATACAGAATGTTTCCAGTATCTTAATCTTCTTCCTAAGAAATGCCCCCAGAAATAATACGCCAACTGCCAAAGCGAGGGTCATATACATATCCAGCTTAATGGTAAAGGTTCCTTCATCCTCGATAACGGGAGCTGTACCAAAACTAATTTCCTGTAACTGTCTATTCTCATTCTTTAGAATAGTAAGAAGCGCTTCCTCTACATCTTCTGGAACAGAGTCACTGGCTACCACAACTGCGGTTACGCCAATCGTACAAATGCTTTCGTCTTGGTTCTTATAAGTGTTTGCAGGGATATCAGAAATTACATAGGATTCATTATTTCCCAAAAGACGCATCGCAACAGAATTTGAGATGGGAAGAATCCTGATTTCTAATTCATCCTCTAAATTCACAATCGCCGTTGTCGGTGCACCAGCTGTACAGAAGAAAGCATCGATTTCACCATTTTTAAGCGCCTCCGCTGCTTCCTGATAGGACATATACTTCTGGTTTACGTGACGTAAGCCATATGCGTTTAGGACCTGCAAAGCATTTTGCATAACACCAGAGTCTTTTTCTCCGACGCTGACTAACTTTCCTTCCAAATCCTCGACAGATGCAATCTCACTGTCTGCCGCAACAACAATCTGCACGACCTCCGTATAAACGCCCGCTACCGCATGGAATCCCGTAAGGGGATTTCCTTCAAACTCTCCCTTTCCGTGAATCGCATCGTATAAATTGTCACTCTGCACCAAAGCAAAATCCAGGTATCCACCACTAATAAGTCGAAGATTTGCGATAGATGCTGCGGTTGTTTTCACACCAATCTGATAACCGGTCGCCTCTTCTAACTTCTCAGCAAGATTGGTTCCGTAACTATAATAATTTCCACCTTCGCCACCTGTACCAAAGGTAAAATCATCTTCTTTTTTCTGGCCGCACCCGATTAAACTAATAGCAGCTAACAGCACCGCAATCAGTAACGCCCCTACTCTTTTCTTCAATGTTGTTTCATCCCCTTTCCAGCAATCTATTAATCTACCCTGTCATTCTGAAATCTTGATAAATGTTCAAATGGTAAAATCAGTCTTCCTCTATACAAACCGCAACCGTCATTTACCAGATTGTTTTCATTTGCAGCAAACATATTTACATCAATCTTTGTTAAATCAAGTCCCTGCAACCGGAGACCTCTCTCATAGGCCTCATCATAATACTGACAGCCGCTAATTACTTCTCCTGCGTTTTCCTTACGCTCTTTCCTTTGTATTTCCTCGTAGTTCCTATGGTTTGCTGCACCGATTTCGGCATAGTCATCCATGCTCTTTGTTCGCAGCTGTATCTCCACATGACTTCTGGAAATATTATCAAATAGGGTAATATGCAAAGATTTATATCCGGTTTTCATAGGATGTTCAATATAATCCCGATAATACTCTTTTACCTCATCCCGAAGCAGTGTCTTTCTGGATGCATTACATACATCTGTTACCTCTGCCGAAAAACCACGTTCTTCCAGGAAAGAAGGCAAAATATTCGCGATTTCATACAGATACTTTAACTCTTCTGTCTCCGCATCCTGGCCTCTTCCCACATGACATTTAGGAAGCGAAATTACGATTCTATATGCAATTAAGTCATGCAACTGTCCCAGACGATTTTTCATTGTGTTTACATCTGGACAACATCCATTCTTTGCAAAATAGTCCTTAACGTAACTAACAATATAACCATTAAACTTATTCTCAGCACGAATCAGTGATTTAATCCTGCCCTTAAATGTAAATGCTAAGAAAGGGTATTTCTTTGCCATGTATTTGTAAAATTCACGGATTCTCTGAGACTGCGATGTTAAGAAATCATTATGAATAAGAATATCTTCTATCTGAAGCAGAAAATTTGCATGTGCCATATCAATCGCGTTATTACTTTCTTTTGCTTCTTCCCTAAGGGCAGAAGAATAGTTCTTAATAATTTTAAGAACAGTGTCGCCATTATATAAATAGTCATTCAAACAAATCATAATAAATATCCCGTCATTAAATAGATTCTGGGCCGCTGCGCTTGTTGCCCATTAACAGTATAACAGAATCTTGCGAAGGTGTAGCGCTGTGATATACTTACTATGCTATGAAAAAACAAAGATCAACTGATTTTATGACAAAAACAATTGTAGTATGGGCAGGGGCTCTGCTTTGCTGTCTTTTATGGGGAAGTGCTTTTCCCGCAATTAAGCTAGGATACAGCTGGATGGAAATTCCCGGCAGTGACATGGGTGCACAGATTCTATATGCTGGAATACGCTTTACCCTCGCCGGTATCCTTACCGTTCTCTTAGGTTCTGTCGGAAGCAGAAAGATACTGCTTCCTTCTAAAACTAATTTCTTTAAAATATTAAAGCTATGTATGCTGCAAACCGTTTCGCAGTACCTTTTCTTTTATATCGGTTTAGCCCACACCTCTGGTGTAAAAGCTTCCATCATAGAAGGCATGAATGTATTTGTTGCCATACTTATAGCAAGTCTCGTTTTCCATCAGGAAAAACTCACCTGGAAAAAGGTCGTTGGATGCGTTCTCGGATTTCTTGGCGTAATTCTTGTAAATCTTTCTGGAAACCGCATCGAATCTTCTCTTAGTTTCTTTGGAGAAGGATTCATCTTCCTTTCCACAGTCTCCTACGCCTTTTCTTCTGTACTCATCAAAAAGTATTCCCGTACAGAGAATCCCGTTCTTATGAGTGGCTGGCAGTTTATCTTGGGCGGACTTATTATGCTCCTCTGTGGAGTGCTGCTTGGCGGTCGTCTCACAACGTGGAATCAAAAGAGTATTCTTATGCTCCTATATCTCGCTTTCGTTAGCGCCGTTGCCTATACGCTGTGGAGCCTACTTCTTAAATACAATCCCATCTCAAAGGTCGCCGTTTTTGGATTTATGAATCCTGTCTTCGGCGTCATTCTCTCCTCAATTTTATTAAAAGAAGGAAGCCTTCTCCGTGTTACCTCCATTATATCGCTCGCCCTTGTTTGTTTAGGAATCTACATCGTGAATCGTAAAGACCATTAGCACATCAAACTTTCACACGGTTCTTTTTTATCAAATCGCCGCTGAATTTATATAGCATTCTCGCCAGTTTCATATCCTTAGACATTTTTGTAGAATTTGCAATCTTACATTTGTAGAAGTATTGCCCCGTGACATCCTTAACAGAATCATCTGTCGCAAGAAAGATTGCTGTTCTGGCTCCCTCTTCTGGCGTAAGGAAAAATGGTTTCAAAAATCCTGTAATCGTTTTCCCAAATCCTGTATCTCTGCTAATCCCCATATTGGTTGCAACGGCGCCAGGATGGCAACAATTTACCGTTATACCTTTGCTTTTTAGCCTTCTTGCCATTTCTCTGGTAAATAATACATTAGCCAGTTTGCTCTGACTATAAGCGGTTACAACATTAAACCCTTTATGAAGATTGATATCCGAGAAATGTATTTTTCCTGTCTTATGTGCACCCGAAGCGACAACAACAATTCTTGATTCACGTTGCATCGTGCCTAACAACAGATGCGTAAGCAAAAAATGGCCCAAATGGTTAATTCCAAATTGTCTTTCTATTCCTTCATCCGTAAATTGCCTATCAAGTGAAATAAAGCCAGCATTATTTACAAGAACATCTAACACCTTATTTTGCGCTATGAATTCTTTTGCAAACTTTCTTATGGAGTTATAATTCCCAAGGTCGCATAACATAAGCTGCAACTTGCGCTGCGAATTTTCTCTTATTAAATCCTCATATGCAGCACTGCCTCTCTGCGCATCCCTGCAAAGCATAATAACTTCATAGCCTTTATCAGCCAGCGCCGCTACCGTTGCTTTTCCCATGCCTGAATTGGCACCCGTTACAATTGCTAACATAACTAATTTCCTCCTTGCAGGGGCAATACTTTCTTTATATGCGTTTAATACTCCTTTGTTATCGAAGATAAATTATACTTCTTCATAAAAGCATCCAAATCTGCCTTATCCTTAATAAACATTACATCGGTAAATTGTCCCGTTTTTATATCTTTAAAGCCAGCGACCTGCTCGCCTGTACAAATACTACATTTAAGAACTGCTAACTGCGATGTCGGATCATATCCAACTGTTGGCACTGCCTTTTTCTTCCCAAACATAAACTTCCATCCTAGTAAAAACGACTCTGTTCCAACCCATATGGATAAAACAGAGTCGCATAATTATAAGTTAAACGCTAAAATCCCATGTAATGACCGGCCATGTTACCCGGTGCATTAACAATGGCTTCTCCATCTTGACATTCAAAATCAAGTCCTACCAAAGAAAGCGCACCTTCAGAATCATATCTAAAATAGGAAATGGATACATTAAATAATGGGCCACCACTTACAGTAAATCCATCAATATCGCACACTTCATTGATATTGTACGGGTCTCCCTGCGTAATTTCGACCTTCGTTGGTACGCCATCACTGCCGCTTATCAATTTAAATGTTGTTGTTTCGTCATCACTAACAAAGGTATAATCAACAAACCAATAAGAAGAACCCTCTACATCAGTATTACCGGATGCAGTAACTGCCGGACCTTCTCCATCAATCAGATAATATCCTTCTAAGTCCGAAGGGCTGGTAATCATCATCTCCCATGTATTACCCTCGCCAGAAGGATACAGATTTATAGTAAGCTGATCCGTTTCATTGTCTGAATAAATACAATCTGCATAGATAATTATTGAATTTTCCTTACTGCAATTTTCGATGGAGCCAGAAATAATCTGATAATTGCAAAGTGTAATCTCAGGGTGATTTCCCCCCTTTGCATAAAGCACTGTGGGATTTCCATTTTCATCCGGTTCTGAAAAATACAAACTTACCAGACGGTCTTTATTACTAACATCACGGTCCACGAAGAAATTGATTGCGGCATTATCAACGATTGCATCTGCATTCTCAGCTTCTATCGTTTCATCCGTAGTCTCTTCGTAGTCGTCCTGCACATCCGTAATAACATCCATCTCTGATACAGCGGTGTATTCTTCTGGTATGACATTCTCTGCCTGTTTCCCGCATGCCACCAACGAAGTCATAAGTACACCAGCCAGTGCAACGCCTAAAATTTTTCTCTTCATAGGTTTCCCCTTCCATAAACGCATAATGGTTATCTCTGCTACATTATTAATTATACATAATTTTGCAAAACTATCGAATAAGATCTATTTTAACCTTAAGACTTTCATTTTTACACCTCTCCTATCTCAAGATTTTCCAAAAACCTTTCGGAAAGCACTTATATTCTTTCCGTCTTCTCTTCCATATATTGCGAAACAGATATTATCAAAATAGGAAGCATACCCATCATCTTCCAGAACGGTTTTGAAGCAGTTCGCCACATTCTCTGGATCATTGTGAAAGGCACCACATCCCCAGGCACCTAATATCAGTGATTTATAATTATGCTCCTTGGCAACCAGGAGCATAATCCTAATCCGCCTCACCATCGCTTCGCTAATCGTTTTTACCGATGTGAAGGCAGCAAGTCCAATTCTGTTTGGTGCTGGAACGGTGATAACGCCAGCCAGAAATGGATCCTTTACAAGTTCACATTTTTCATTTCTGAAAACACATACCTTTGATAAAAGCATATAATCAGATTCAACAGAGACTGCATGCAAATTGTTATATCGATACATTTCTTTTGCACTTTCAGAACCGATGGAAGCAATTAATGTGCTGCATCTGCAAAGCGCTTCCTCCTGCGCCGTGGCTCCCATTTCAAAGCCACCTCCCGGCTTATGCGCATTTGCAAAATTCATAACAAGCGGATTGTCATATCTTTTTGCTGCCTGAAAAGAATCTGCTGCAACAATGCTTATATTGCACGCAGCTGTCTTTTTAGTATCCTGTCTTTCAGAAAGCAGTTCTTCCCCAGCCTGCGGAGAAATCACCTCAACACTTTCATAATCAAGATCGGGTAAGCTTATTATTTCGCCGTCTACCTCGTATTGACGTTCCCTTATTATCTTCTTTGTTTCTTTTGCAATTAAAATATTATTCATAAATCTCTACTTCATCATTCCGGAAATCAGGGTTTACCAAAACTTGCAAAGAATTTAGCCATAGGCTCAACGATATCTCCAAGATCTTTAATAGCACGATTCAAACCTTCGAAATCAATACTATTTAGCTTGCTGGTTGCATCAATAAGTTCAGACTGCGTTGTGGTAACAAGTCCGGATACTTCATCAAGTGTTGTCTGAGACTGGATAATCGTATCATTCGCATTAATAAGTGCCGTATTCATATTCCCCATTGTCTCCTGTGCAACCGACAAAGTTTTAAACACCGCGGGAAGGATACTCAGTAAGCCAACCACAAGAATGACAATGAATATCACAGAAAGTCGCGAATATCTAAGCTGTTTTTTCTGCAATTTCTCAAGACTCTCCATTAAGGACGTCTGATGTATCTCATTTTCTTCCACGGATTCTGAAGTAATCACAACCTTCTTATCCTCTGCTTTGTTTTCAACTGTGTTCGTATTTTCTTCCATTTTGACCTCCTTATCAGATACACAACTTACCTATAATATTCTTCTTCACCGCCTATTTCCTCGGCAAAAGCGGTAAACCTGGCTGACCATAGTCCTTTGCAGTTCCCCTTCTCATCATATCCATAACTACTTCTTCTGAATATCCCATAGGCTGCTTACAATATTTACATTTTTCCTGGTACTTAGGATATCTGACAATTTCCCCACAATTGCAGCATCGCAAAAATTTGGAGGATGCTATGAACGCTCTCGCCTTCCTTCTTAAGGTGTCATCCCAATCATACTCGGTAAGAGCTGGCATAGGAATCACAAACTGTCTTAGCGTTTCATCAAGTTCCACACTTTTTTCAAAGAAATATAATAATTGTCCTTCTACATTGATTAAATAAAGTTTTTCCCCAACATTTGTTTCCGTGAATATTTTTTTCCCTTTACAGAGATAGCGGTTATCCTGAGAAAGATTACCCGGCTCAAGAATAAGATAGTTATCATAACTTGGACTGTCCGGATCGTCTATAAATTTTTGATATTTTCCTATAACCGTACGAATCTCTATCCGAATGTTCCAATTATCGCCCTGTGGTAACGCTCTTTTTTTCTTCAGACCAAGACCCAGAATAGAAAAAAACAAAATAGACATGGCGATAAAACCTACTCCTAGAAGAACCCCAGACAAAGACCATCTTCTTATATTTAAAAAGATAACCAGTCCACCAAATAGCAGAAAGAAAAGTCCCATAAGTATAAGTAGTACGTTACCTTTCCCAATTTCCTTCTTCGTTTGGCTTTTCAAACCTTCCAACGTTAATATTTTCTTCTCGTTCACTCGTGTTCCTCCACAGTTATAAAATTGTTAAAAAGGGGGTCACTGAAATTAAAACCTAGAAAGCATCCTTTGTGCATTCCGTATCATTCTGCACTCTGCATATTGCTCTCTTGCTCATGCCATTAATCTCCAATAGTGAAGTGTGGCACAACTAAATCAGATTTCCATTCAGCATATATTCACTAATTGCTGCACCGGGTGCACTTGGTGTAAGCTCAGCAATTGTGTTTCCAAACTTGCTGCCACCACTGGTCGCAAACAGCTTTATTGTTTTACCAGTGAAATCATAACTTTCCAAGAATGTGTTAATGATGGTAGGCGCCACATACCACCAAATAGGAAAGCCTAAATAAATCTCATCATACTTTGAAACATCAACCGTTTCACCATTCATTTTAGGTCTGATTGTTTTATCGGACATCTCAACACTTGAACGAGACGTCTTATCCATCCAGTTCAAATCAGCCTTTGTGTAAGCTACTTCAGGTGCGATTTCAAAAATATCAGCACCAAACTCTGCTGCCAGCTTTTCTGCCGCTTTCTTTGTGTTCCCAGATGCGCTAAAATAAGCTACTAACTTCATATTTCTTTTCCTCCAAGTAAATTTCATTTACTATATTATACCAAATCTGCGTTTCATAATAACGAGGTCTGAATCCACAAAATCTCATAATTAGAAACGATTATAAAGAAAAACAAGATTAAAAAAGGACGCTCCTTATAGTCAGAGAAGCGTCTTTTTTCCTGTAACATCTCTATTCTCAGGTGATTCTTACATTCTAATTATGTCTCTATAAACTACCTCTGCAACATCCTGTCAAACTCTTCCGGAGAAACAGCAAGCATTCGCCGAATTTCCTTTTCTTCCATCCCGGCAGCAAGAAATTTCTGTAGGATAGTCTTTGTCGCTTCTGCCTTTCCTTCAATTTTTCCTTCGATTATTCCTTCCGCCTTTTCATCAGCCAAAATCTCATCCAACGCCTGACACATATTTTCTTCCTCCTTTCCGTCTTCCATCTTAAAGCGATAGTTTGTAAAACTTTGGACAACATCTATCGCTTCTCTGGATACATGCATAAATTTTTCTTTATGGATAATGTTCTTCTTAAAATCGTCCTTACTTTTCGAACATTTTACAAATGCTGTTACCTGAAATAAATCAATGCAGAACCGATTAATTTCCTCATCATCGCAATGTGTTAGATCCAATAGATTCAATCTGTAATCCGTCACATGCTTTAATATTTCCTCTTCTGTCTCCTCATACATTTCTCGGAGACTTCTTGGTCCATCCCAGGCATCAGTGCCTAGATAAACGACAAGAGTCAGCACAGGGATTATCTTATCTGTCTTATAAAATCCACTTAGGTATTCCTCAGAGGAAATCTCCTCTAATTCTTTACCCTTAGATTTTCGTTGTTTTCTATGCATCCTTGCTTTTTCCGTTACCTGTTTCGACAGATGCATCGCATCATACATAAGGCTACGAACTGGCATCGCATAGTGAACCTTCGACTGGGCTTCTATCCCGAATATACAGTAAGTACATTTTGAATCTGTTTTTACTGTACAAAGTTTTAATAAATCCCGGTACCTTTGATGAAGAACTGCTTCCTTACCTTCTTTTCCAAATGGAAGCACTACCTCCGCAGGATCCAATTCCTGCAACAAATCAGGCTTTACAACATTTTTCCCATGAAAGAAATACTGATTACATGCATCCGCAAACACTTCATTCTTTGAAAGAAGTGCTTTCATACTTGCATCTTTCTTACCCATGAATCATCCTTTCCAAATGTCTAAATCACCCCTCTCAATCAGGTCATAACCCATGAGAAGCATTTGGAATACGAGATGTTACCACCAATTATATCACTTCATACTCTTATGTAAAATTTACAAATCTATCTATTTCAAGTTCCTATCACGTCATCTGTAATATACATCTATAATCTTGACTTCAATAATAAACTCCATATCCGTAACGGATTCATTAAGACGAATCGATTCCCCCTTATGCAGGGTTATTATATCCTTCGGTCCATACTCTGCACCATCAGTCCAAAGTTCGCCTCTTGAATTTACCTTAAATTCCACCAGTCCATCATGCTCAACATGCATGACCGTGACAGTATAATCTTCCGGTTCCAACACCATTACAGACCCTTTAACGCATGTGTCTGAAAATGTCTTTACGCGATAGTTGTCTTCATATGGATCAAGGGATCTTACTCTGGTTACAACCTCAATATCCGCAAATGTATTTTCATCGTGATATTTCTTTAATGAACCGCCAACAATAATTCCGACAATAATTATTATTCCTGCCAACACGGCAAGTATGATTAAAATCTTTTTTTTCATCTTCTCATTGAACCTTCCGGGATATCTTCCCCATTTAATATCGCTTTATAGGCATCTAATAACGCAGGATAATTTACCTCACAAGTCTCTCTATTATATACATTTCCGGTTGTATCCCATAAAATCGGGCATATCTGATGGTCATACGCAATCTTGGGAATAATTGTGAGATATTTATAAACACTGTCCATGTCTTTATTAACAAGTGGACAGCCATATTCGCCCATGATTACAGGAATGCCATTATTTATAAACTTATCAAGCTTTGCTATTTCTTGCTGCGCAAAAGCAACTTCTGACTCAGTTCCCCAGGAATACTGACACTTTCCCCAATCTGCATCCTCTGTAAGTATTGCAAATGCAGCGGGAGTATAATAATGAATCGATAGCGCCAGACGATTCTCCGGATCATCCGGCATCCTGTAAAGTTCATCACAACTCAAATCAATACTGGTTCCATAGCCAGCTATTAACAGATGTCGTTTGGGATTGTTGCCTCCGGAATTTCTTACAACGTCTACAAATTTCTGATTGATGGAATTACACAAATCAAAAACTATTTTCTTGTTTTCTTCGGTTCCGTTCCATTCATTCCAGACATCATCCCAACACGCTTCCTCATTTAAGGACTCAAACATTAAATAATCGTTATAATCCTTAAAATAATCTGCAACCTGCTGCCAGATTTTCTCATAACGTGCCATACATTCCTCAGGATTGTTTGGAAAATCTGCCATCCAGAAATTGTCGTGATGAATATTGATAATAACATACATACCGCTTTCAAGTGCCCAATCTACAACCTCCTGCACCGCTTTCAAATAAGCAGGACTAAGATTGTAGTTCTCATCAGCAAGGTTAGACCAGGCAACTGGAATACGAAGCACTCCGTATCCTGCATCAGCATATCCCTGTATCATTTCTTGCGTGATTACTGGACTTCCCCATGCGGTCTCATATGATTCGACCGAACCATCTCCATATTGTGCAATCCAATCACCACAGGATTCAAACGTATTACCGAGATTAATGCCTAACCCCATTTCACGAACAAGTTCCGCTGTGGTTATTTCTCTCATACCCACATATTTGTCTTCACCGTCATCATTGTTATCAATCGATGTTTCAGAGGTTGCATCAATATCATCTTCTGTTGTTTCAAAGGTTACATCGGCGTCATTGTTTGATTTTTCAAAAGTTTCATCAAAATTATCAGGTGCCTTGGCATTTGTGTCATCATTTTTCCCGCATGCAGTACAAAGCATCAATAATGATATGATAACCCACAATAATTTTAGTCTTTTTCTGCTCATATTTTTCCCCCATACGCCTTCGCCCATAGAATACATCCACTTGAAACGCATCATTATCAATCTTTTTCTTTAAACTGTTTCCGACATTTTTACAAATAAAAGTTTTAGCGTCGTAAATTGCGAACTCTCCTTACGCAACATTTCTGCAAACTTCTTCAAAAAAGAACAGACCGACTCCTTGTCACTCTGTTAGAGACTTGTCTTACTGTTCTTTTTTGTTTAGCAGATCAAGATAAGTCTCCCATTCAGTTTCAGGTACGTCCATAAGTTGCAGCGCTTTTTCTGCACTGCAATTCATGTTTTTCATTAATCCCGTCAAGGCAGAAAGTTTTCCTTCTTCCATTCCAGATGCACGGCCCTCTGCACGACCCTCTGCAAGGCCATTTGCATGACCCTTTGCATACTCTTCCTGCATCAGTATCTCGAATTTCATAAACTCTTTTTTCCTTTCTTTAGATACCTTCTGCTTTGCTACTGCTTCGTCTAATCTTCTAGTAAAATCGTCATTTGGAATTCCACCACTGATGAAATTTAGAAACTCTTTCATCTTTTCTGATACATCATCCGCTTCCCCATCTGGTGTCAAAAAGACTTTGACAGCTTCGTCTCCTAATAGAATCGTCTTGTCTTCCAAACACACATTTTCAAAGCTATACTTGTGAAGTTTACCGCCTTTAATTGGGTTCTTACTACAAATAAAAATGACGTATGATTTCTTCAGTTCCTGATACGCTGCACCTTTCTCAATTAAGTCAAGATCAATCATTCCCTGATAATATCTCGACCGCTTTGGAAGCGCAATTTCTGGGGAAGTCTGCATTTCAATATCGTATACAGTATTCTCTCCATCTTCTACATAGACATCAAGCCTTATTCCTTTTCCTTCATAAGCTACATCTATGCTCTTTTGCTTGTCTCTTAACTGAATCCTATGAATCGGTTTTTCCAGAATTAATTC
>JAZLGW010000012.1:0-3209 GCA_045616465.1 Lachnospiraceae bacterium
TGCTTATGCCTGGTTATATCAAACTTATCTGAGAAAAATGGTCTCACACCTCTTACCTGCATAATGCATTTTCCACCATCCATGACAGCTATCTCATCCTGGCTCATAAGCTCTTTTCCTGTCTTCTGATAATTCATACCATAGGACTGTGTTGTACCTCTGGTATCAGAAGTGTTATAAAGATCAATTGTTTCCTTACCAAGGATCTCTGCCATTTCTTTAAGAGTCGTTTTCTCTTTTCCACCTAAAAACAGGGTTGTGTCGCAGTTTCCTTCGATAGTATCTGCATTGTCTTTATAAATAGCTTTAAGCTGGGATTTCGATTGCAAAATAATAGAAGCCGATATTTCACGCGATCTTATAGTCGCAATCAGCTTCTCAAAATTTGGAATCTGACCGATATTCGCAAACTCATCAAGTAGACACCTGACATGAATCGGCAGTCTTCCACCATATACATCATCTGCTTTATCACACAGAAGATTGAATAATTGTGTGTACATGATACTAACTAAGAAATTAAATGTAGCATCTGTATCACTGATAATTACAAACATTGCTGTTTTCTGTTCTCCAAGAGTATCAAGTTCCAGTTCATCATATGCTGTAAGATCTCTAAGCTCTTTAATATCAAAAGGAGCAAGTCTTGCACCACATGAAATTAATATACTCTTCGCAGTCTTGCCGGCAGCAAGCTTATACTTGGCATATTGGCGCACTGCAAAATGTGATGGATCCTCTGCAGCAAGTTCTTCAAAAAGAAGATCTACTGCATTCTTGAACTCTTCATCATCTTCTCTTGCTTCACTTGCATCGATTAAATCAATGAGCATTGAGAAGTTCTGTTCTTCTTCAGGAGCTTCATACCATATGTACGCAATAAGCGCTGTATAGTACAGTTTTTCGGCTTTGACCCAGAAATCTTCCGTGGCCTGTGCGCCTTCTCCCTTGGTATTTACAATGATTGTATTTACTAGCTTTAATATATCCTTTTCACTTCTGATATAAGCAAAAGGATTGTAATGATTTGACTTTGTAAAGTTGATAGTATTTAGTACCCGGATCCTGTAACCATTATCATAAAGCAGCTGGCCTACTTCAAGAAGTATGGTGCCCTTAGGATCCGTAACACAGTATGAACTATGAAGCTGCATGAGCTGTGGCTTCACATAAAATCTGGTCTTACCGGAACCGGAACCACCTATAATCAGTACATTTTTATTTCGGGCATATTTAGGTGATGATGGTCGCCCATTCATCTGTATACGCTCCGTCTGTGTAAGCAGGATATTGTTTTCAAAATTCTCATTATCCATATATGGCTCAATATCCTTTGCTGTTCCCCATCTGGCAGAACCATACTCCATACCATGCCTGAATTTCTTGGCATTTTTAGCCTTAAAATATACTACCAGTCTCATACCAACACCAAATGCTACTCCTATAAGTAAATCCATAGGATGAAAGCTTGGCATAGGATTTTGAAATGCTGCATTACTGGCCAGGGAATCCATCACTCTGTTTAAGACATCCGCACCTTGGGTGATTCGATATCCATAATAAAACTTATCAGCCACATATCCAAAGATGACATATGGCAGTACCTTAAGTATGACCTTCTTCGGTTCCAGGGATTTGGTCTTACTCTTTATCACCTGTGGTATATTCTTAAGATCCTTGGCTATGCCCTGTACAATACTTCCCATTAACGCTCAGGGCCTCTGTTCTTCTCTTTCTCCCTGGTTCGTTCACGATTCTTATTAAGCATTACCTGCTTCATAAAGTTCTTCAGCTTGGTTCTTATTGGTACCTTTGCTTTTTGCTTTTCATTTAATATGACAAACTCTTTAAAAGCCTGTGCAATTACATCAGTATCTTTAGCTTTGAAAAACACCATATACTTGGGTGGATCAACCGATTTATCTTTTTTAACTGCAAAATCCACATTGTATTTTTTAGCCACCTTTTCAAAAGCTTTAATATTATTATCAGTTACCTCAATCGCTGTAGCTCCTTGTCCCTGTCCAATGAGATCCTTCAGTTTCATCTTGCCATGCTTTGGTTCTTCAGGCCCCTTCTGCGGTCTGTTATTAAGATAAGACTTAAAGGCCGATGCAAGCACATCCTTGGTAAGTCTGGCTGCCCGAAATGTAATAGCTACAGTTTTTGTGGTCACCTCATGATTAATTTCATCATTCATGTTGTCCACCCTTTCTTCCAACTCCTGTCAGGATTTTAACCCTTCTGAGATTAAGAGCACGAATTATGCTCTGAACCTGAGCATCTGTTAATGAACTACGATTATCAAGCATATACTCAACCACCTCTTCAAGAGTGTCTTTATCAATCTGAGCTTTTCTCTCTTCATCTAACTTAAAATCATCATCCAGATCCTCATCAAATCCAAAATCATCGATTTCTTCTTCGTCCTCGTCTTCATATTCCTCATCCCATAAAGCCATGCGTTCCTTTTCCTGCTTTACAAGATAGTGTCTTATTCCTGTTATTGTAGCTGCACCTGCTATAAATGCACCTGCCATCATAATAATTTTCTTCTTCATTCTTAATATCCTCCGTTTTTATAAAATCGATAAAAGAAACATCATAAATGTGATAAACCATGACGCTTCATCGGCAAACAAACAACCAGATAATTCTGCATATTCATTTGCATACTTGTTGTCTACTCTGGACTTAAACTTACTGATAAACTGGTCCATCTCTTCTTTTCCCGCCTCAGCAAGTACTTCTTTCTTTTTTTCAAGTAGATCAATAAATTCATCAAAATCATTTTGATCTTTGAAATAAAAAACAAATATTACTTTGCTTCCACTTCTTTTATCCTCGACATACATGCTTCTATACCTCCTCTCCTTCGTAGTTGTAACGCCAATTGTCATATTCCTCTTTGGTTATTACACCATCTTTAAGACGCTGCATCTGCTTCTCACAATCCTGAAGCATCTTGTGTATGTCCGGATATGGTATTGGCAGTTTCAATCCCTGTTCCCACAGATCCTCCTGCAAAAATGAAGTATGTATTATACCCAGAGGTGTATCCAGGTCAGGAACCATCAAAGCATATGCACTTACTCCAAGAACCTTTGCAAGCTTATTAATTGTCTCTCGCTTTGGTATCCTGGACTCAGACTCATACTGAGCAATTCGAACATCAGCATTTCTATTCGAAATCCCTATCAGTTCACCCA
>JAZLGW010000013.1:0-28187 GCA_045616465.1 Lachnospiraceae bacterium
AGTTGAAGAATATATAGATTATTATAATAACAAAAGAATTCAGGCAAAAACAAAATGGATGCCACCTGTGCAATACAGGATAGCATCCATGTGTTCCGCCTAGTTCATAAATATGTGTCCAGGATTCTGGGTACATATCAAGCTGGTGGCTTTTTTTGTATGATAGTCGTTTTAGAACGCTACACCATTCTTCTTCAATAGTTCTCTTGCAGACTCCACAGAATCTACGCCGGTTTTATTTTTAATGGGCGCAAATTCATGTTCTCTCACAACCTCATAAGGCAGACAGTCCGTCATCATACGAACCATATCCAGAATAAGCGTTTCAAACTTATGGCCATTGGGTTCTTCTGGCTTCACCAAATTCCCCTGCTCATCCACATAGTTAATCTTCTTATCTACAACATGAAGAGGAAGTGCTGCTGCTTTGATGCGATCCAGTTCCTTTACGGAGAACAGATAATTTAAGATTACCCCGTGATAATACAGATATTCGCCCTGTTCGTCCTTTGCCTCTGCCATTTCTTCCGTCAGGTCATAATATTCTACAATGGAGGGCTTACCGTCTTCCAGACACATAACGCCAACCTTTTCACCCGGCTCTGCCTTCTTGATAACCTTGGAGCCACCTGCATATCCTTCGGTAATAACCGCACCAATAAACTTTGGATCACAGATTTGCTGCAATACATTATCAACGGAGAAAATATTGAGCCATTCAATTCCTTTTTCTTCAATAACATCATGAAGACCTGCACGGCACAGGGAGGTATAAAATCCACCATTACCATTGGGTGAGGTCGCAATTCTGCCCTTTTCCTCTAAATAAACCTTTCCTTCGAAGTCAGTGGCGGCTGCCATAGACTGCTTGAAGAAATAGATATTATCCTTGTTATAGCCAAAATAATTTTTCTCTGCAAAAAAGCTTCTGGTCTTTTCATCATTCTTTTCCGAGGTCATGATAAACAAAGTAATATCCTCAGAAACCTTCTGCAAATTTCGAATCAGGCACTCAAAGATATATAAATCCTTGTTAATACCAATGTTATACATGCCCTTAGGATCATCAGAACCAAGACGGGTTCCCATACCTCCTGCTAATAGCAGAGCCGCAACCTTTCCTTCAGCAAGTGCCTGCCTACCGCACGCATAATAAATGTCACCCTTTTCCTGAATCTTATTTAAAGTCAGCACTTCAATCGGGCTAATTTTTCCACGTACTTCTGGCTTGGGGGGGAAGGACTGGTTAATAACATCAAAATCAGACTCCTCTATTTGATTTAATAGGGTCTTCTTTTCTCCCTCTGTAAGTTCGTCATAAAAACGAAGAACCTGCATTTGGCCTGCCTTGGTCAATATCTCTTTTGCTTTTTCTAAATCAATCATATCTACTCCCTCGAATTGACATCTAGACTCGCAACCGCTTCGCTTGTTGCTCGTTATACAGAATGTCACTTGGTGACATTCAATGCACTATATCTCCATACTACATTTTCTAGACTCGCAACCGCTTCGCTTGTTGCTCGTTATACAGAATGTCACCAAGTGACATTCAATACACTATATCTTCATACTGCATTCCTAGACTCGCAACCGCTTCGCTTGTTGCTCGTTATAGAGAATGTCACCAAGTGACATTCTCTATACATTATACTACGTTTCCTGGGATTGGACCAATGGCCCGAAAACAAAAAAACCCCGCAGTTTCCTGCGGGGCACGCTTCAATTAAGTTCTAGTCATCCTCTTCATTCTGAGGCCACTTCTTGCTGAGTACGGTCCAGAGTGCACCGGTTACGCACACGGAGGAATATGTACCGCAAAGGATACCAATAATCAGAGGAAGTGCAAATTCACGGATGCTGGATACGCCTAAAATGTAAAGTACCAATACCATTACAAAAGTCGTTAAGGAAGTAAAGATACTTCTGGAAAGCGTCTGGGAAATACTCTTATTGACCATTTCCTCAACCGTCTCCTTCTTCTTCATCAGCTTTCTATTCTCACGAATACGGTCAAAGATAACGATGGTCGCATTGATGGAATAACCCACAATTGTCAGCATACAAGCAATAAAGGTTGAACCAACGCTAAGTCTAACGAGCGCATAGAAGGTTAATGTAACGAGAACGTCATGTAAGAGGGCTACAACGGCAGATGCACCAAAGCGCACATCACTAAATCTAAACCAGATATATACCAGCATACATAAAGCTGCAACTAGGACTGCAACGATAGCATCCTTCTGCATTTCAGAAGAAATGGTAGAACTGATAGATTCTGTCGTAATACGATCTGAAGTAACTCCATAGTCTGCTTCTAACATTGTGGAGATTTCTTCACGCTTATCATTATCCAGGGTATTCGTCTTAAAGATAATCGCATTAGAATTATCTACGCTGGTCCACTGTACATTAGCATCCCCAATAATACTTTCAAACTTGGGAACAATTTCTGTATCCACGACACTTCTTTCCATTTCCTGTTCAAAGGTAACCGTGGTTGCAGAACCACCCATGAAATCTAAGGAGAAGTTTAAGCTCTTTCCTGTTGTTGTACCAAAGATAACCATTGCTGCAATACCAACCGCAATTACACCAATGGAAATTCCAAAGAATGCTTTTCTCTTTCCAAGGAAATTGATGGTCTTCCTCTCTTTTCCTTTTCCATACCATTTTGCATCCTGTACGCCAAGTGCATAGAAAGACTTAATAAAGAGTTTCGTAACAAATAAAGCAGTAAGCATTGAAAGTACGATACCAAGTGCAAGGGTATAAGCAAATCCCTTAATAGAACCGCTACCCATCGCAATCAGCACAATGGCTGCAATGAGCGTTGTGATATTACCATCCAAAATTGCTGACAGCGCCTTTGAGAAGCCTGCTTTAATAGCATTCTCCACACTGTTCCCTGCTGCGATTTCTTCACGAATACGTGCAAAGATAATAACGTTCGCATCTACGGCCATACCAATAGACAGGATAAAACCTGCAATACCAGGAAGCGTTAATGTTAGTTCCAGGAAATTGATACAGATTAAATCTAACATTACGTATAAAAGAAGGGCAATCGCACTGCAAAGGCCAGGAACATAGTACACAACCATCATAAAGAGAATAACGATTGCTACACCGATGATACCAGCCTTAATACTCGTGGAAATTGCTTCACCACCAAGCTGAGCACCAACCACATTACTGCGAAGTTCCTTTAATTCAAGTTTAAGTCCACCAATACGAATGGAGGATGCAATACGTTCTGCTTCTCTCTGGTCAGCCATTCCAGAAATGGTACATTGGCCACCTGTAATCGCTTCATTAACCTGAGGCACACTGATTAACTCACCATCATAGTAAATTGCAATGGTCTTATAAAGGCCCTGACGCTGGCAAGCCTTTGCAGTCTCTTCTGCAAAAACAGCAGCACCTGCATCTGTAAGAGAAAGAGATACGATGTTCTCTACCTGGTTATAATCATTGGTATAAGCCTTTGCGGAGGAAGAAGATACATCCGTACCGTCTAAGATCGCACTGCCATCTGCAATAATATCTGCAAGGGGTCTGCTTAAGCTATATACAATATTGACTGCTGCCTGATTCTGCACCTTATAAGGCACCTTGTTGGGAGAAACGCTATCCGTCTGTTCTCTCATGATGTCGCCAGTTTCGTCATCATAAAGATAGGCATTTCCGTCAACATCATAAACAAACTTTACGCCCTCTTCCTCATAAATCTGAAGTCCAGAAGCAGTTCCTGCAATGCCATAGTTTAAACTGCCGTCTGGTGCGGTAGAACGAATAAAGTATAAAGATCCCGGAGAACCAAGCTCAGCTAAGATTGCATCTGCATCTGTAACACCAGGAATTTCAATACTGATTCTATCATCACCTTCCTGATAAACCTGAGATTCTGTAGAATACTTGTCGATACGCTGGCGAAGCTTATAAATCGTATCGTCAATATCTTCCTTAGAAGGTTTCTCATCCCCCACTACCTGGTAGGTAATACTTACACCACCAGCAAGGTCAAGACCTAACTTTGTGTTCTTTACTGCACCATTTCCCTTAGGGCCGATACCGAACATGAGGGTGTAAACACATCCTGCTATGAGGGCCATCATTAGGAGCAGTGAAACAACTGCTGTACTTTTTTTCATACTGTTACCTCTTTGCTTTTTGTAATTACTACTTTTTATCAGAAGACTATTCTTCTGTTTCTTCTGCATTCTCTGCCACCTTCAACATAATGGCACATTCTACACGCTTACGTTCCAGTTCACAGCCAATCTCATATGCGGAATTGATATTGCCATGGAAGTGATAAGCATTTGCTGCACAACCGCCACTGCAATAAAATTTAGCGAAACAATTTCTGCAAGCTTCCTTAGAATATACGTTGCAGGCATGGAATTTCTTTTGTAAATCCTTATTCACAATGCCATCATCAACATTTCCTAAAAGGAACTCTTCCTCGCCAACAAACTGGTGACATGGATAAAAATCACCCCAGGGTGTAACAGCTACGTATTCACAACCACTTCCGCAACCTGACAGACGCTTTGCAACACAGGGACCACCCGCAAGGTCAATCATAAAGTGGAAGAAGTTAAATCCCTTACCCTCCTTCTTACGCTTTAACATTTCGTCTGCCAAAATGTCATACTGCTTGCAAAGTGTAGGAATATCTTCCAACGTTAATGCATAGGGCTCTTCCGGTGGTGCCACAACAGGCTCAACGGAAATCTGCTTAAAGCCAAGGTCTGCCATATGTAAAACATCTGCTGCAAAATCAGTATTATAGTGGGTATAGGTACCACGCACATAATAATTCATCTGATTTCTTGACTCTGCTGCCTTCTGGTAAATGGGTACAATCTTATCATAACTTCCCGTCTTACCACCGCGATAAGGACGCATATTATCATGTACAGACTTACGGCCATCGATAGAAAGAACAAGGTTGCCCATTTCCTTATTGGCAAATTCCAAAATCTCGTCTGTAAGCAACGTTCCATTTGTGGTTAGGGTGAAACGGAAATTTTTATTTTTTTCCTTTTCAATACTTCTACCGTATGCCACAAGCTGCTTTACTACTTCAAAATTTAAAAGGGGTTCTCCGCCAAAGAAATCCACTTCCAAATTCTTTCTGGTTCCGGAATGCTCAACAAGATAATCTAACGCTTTCTTTCCTACCTCAAAGCTCATCATACCACGGTCTCCGTGATACTCACCTTCCCCTGCAAAGCAGTACTTACAGCCTAAGTTGCAATCATGGGCAATATGTAAGCACATCGCCTTTACAACCGTCTCACGTTCTAAGAACGCATCAATGTATGGTTCATAAATATCTTTTGAAAAAAGCATATCATCTGCACGCAGTGAAAGAAGTTCTTCTAATGCTTCCTTCTCATCAGCAGATAAATCGCCTTCATATTTCGCTTTTAATTCGTCATCAGACATTCCTGCTTCTGCGTCAGCCTCGATACGACCAACAAGATCATAAGTCATATCATCTACAACATGAACGCCGCCGCTATTCACATCCAATACAATATTAAATCCACCACTCTTATAACGATGAATCACAATTTCTTCCTCATCTTTCACATTAAGAGAAGCAGCGACAAGCGCTGCTCCCCCATTTTTCACACTCTAATAACACTATAATAATGAATATTACTTAACCTGCTCGCAGCTCTGGTTACCTACGGTACAGGAAGTCTTGCATGCAGACTGGCAAGAGGTCTGGCACTCACCACAACCGCCCTTCTTCATGCTCTTCTTGAAATCTCTGGTATTTAAAGTCTTAACGTGCTTCATGGTTCTATCCTCCATAAAAATGAATCTTTATCATGTGGTTCTCACAATTAGTGACATTATACCACACATTTGTCCCTTTTTTCAAACATAGGAATTTGTTAACGTCTAAAATTAACCATTCTAGTCAATGGGCAGACCGCCAATCCTATCCACCTGCTTACGAATTCGTTCCATTCTGCGGTCTGTCATCGCAATGGTCTCTGCACACTCCAGTAAATCCTCCTGAATTTCAGGCGGTATCTGGTTTGTGGATTTATAACGAATTTCATGTTCTAAACTAGCCCAGAAATCCATCGCCATGGTACGGAGCTGAATCTCAACCTGTACGGGGAACTCTCCATTACTCATACAGATTGTGGTCTCAATAACAAGGTGTAAACTACGGTATCCGTTGGGCTTAGGATTCTTAATATAATCTTTCTCTTTTATAAGTTTGATATCACTATGACAAAGAAGCATATCTCGCAAGGTATAGATGTCCGAAATATAAGAACAAATTACACGAACTCCTGCAATATCATGAAGATTTTCCTGTAATGTCTTTGCCGTAATGGGCAATCCCTTTTTCTGCATTTTCTTATAGATGCTTTCGGGACTTTTTAGTCTGGATTCAATACTCTCAATAGGGTTTCGGTCGCCAATGGTTTTGTACTCATTCGACAAAATTTCAAACTTCGTAACAATCTGCTTGAGCCCATTGTCATAGACTAACATCAAATGCTGAAACTCTTTTGCCATATCCATGAGCTTATATTGGGTTACCAATTCTGTAACAGACTCAATCGCCTCAACAGCAGCTTCGTCAAGTGACATTTGTTCTTTTTTTGATTTCATATCTCTCCCCCTTTCTGTGAGATTTTACTTTCCTAAACTACTTTTTCTTTTTTCGTATGCCTATTATAGCACCACCGATGAACAGTGTCCCCAAAATACACCAGACAAAAACAGGTACACGGCTGATATGAAAACAGCGAATATTAATCCACATCTGGTTCGCCCTTTCATTCTGCTTGTCATTATAATAGTTCATTATGGCAGCTCTGTGAATTTCTTCTTTGGATGGATACTGACTGGTTAATTGTCTTCCCTGCTGTTCTACATCTGCTACAACAACATAGTCTTCATCTTCTGAATCTCCTGAGAAAAAGTAACCGAGCGGATATTCAAATGTCTCCTCCGTATCTTCCTCTGCTTCGTAGTTCCAGCAAACATAGGAGAAGATTGTGTCATCCTCTCCCCCTGCAATGGCAGAAGTATAACCAATATAATACATATTGCGAACAACGTTGTCAGGGCGTGACAAGAAATTTACAAATGCCTCCGCAGCCTGCTTCTTATCAGGATTATCTCCCACGCCATCCTTAATCATTACCCAGGCATCAAACCAGAGGTCCGTACATTCCTTTGGAACTGCGTACTTTAAATACACACCATCTTCCTCTGCAAGGTCAATGGCATACACCGCGTCTCCTGACCACTGATAATTGGCTTTGATTTTCCCTGAAACCATATCTGCCTTACCGCTGTCACTTTCAAGCGCGTAAATATTCCCCATAATCTCCTGCAAAAGGGCTTCTGCCTCTGCAATGGTTTCCGGTGTTGTGTCATTCATCTCTTCATAGAGTGCTTCCTCATAATCATCGCGATTACAAAAAGCTTCACTCATGAACAAGTCCGCTTTCAATAGACCAAGTGCTGCAAAATAAGTATCTCGCACATTATCCTTTAATGTCACCTGTCTCCTGAATTTCGGATTGTTAAAAATCGCCCAGGTAGATGCTTCTTCTTCCGTCACATATTCCGGATTGTATAAAACACCGGTCGTTCCCCACATGTAGCAGGCACCATAATGTTCCCAGGTTTCTCCCTGAATAGAATGCGACATAAACACATCCGAAATATAAGGGGATACACCATTCACATAATAATTCAGTTCATTGTCCGTAGCAAAAAACTCCTGTGAAAAAGGCTCAAGCCACCCTTCCGCCATAAGCTTCATCATCATATAGTCAGAAGGGCAAACCAAATCATAGGAATCACCAAGTGTTAGCTGGGTATATAATTCCTCATTGGTTCCCGCGCAGGAATACTCAACCTTAACATGCTTACCATAGTTTTCAAAATACCAGTCTTCAAACTCTCGGTACAGCGCTTCTTCTCCAAAGATGACTTCTCCATTATCTAATTCGATAATTTCCTCTTCATCCCAGTCACCTTCATCAATATATTCTTCCCAATTACACACCCGCAAAATGATGGTGTCATCCTTTGCTTCGGATTTACTGGAAAAGCCCGCAAAGAACGAAGCCGAAAAAATACTTCCCGCAAGGACAAGGGCAAAACATCTTTTAAATAGATTAGTTTTCATGCTTTGCTGCCTCCTTCCTGCCAAGAACATTCATCAGTACTACTACAACAATAACAATCACAAATATCAGTGTAGATAGTGCCCAAAGTGCGGTCTTAATCTCCGTCTGAGAACCACGTGTTGCATTTACTACATAGGTAGAAATCGTATCAAACGTTGCTGGCTTCGTATAATTTGCAACAAAGTAATCATCCAGCGATAAGGTTAACGCCATCGCAAAACCAGAAATGACGCCTGGCATAATGGAGGGCAACACAACTTTACGAAGTGCCTGTGGTGCAGTAGCACCAAGATCAAGTGCCGCTTCATATAAGCTGGGATCCATCTGTCTTAGTTTCGGCATAACCGATAAATATACGAAAGGCGCAGATAATACAGTATGTCCAAATAGTAAGGGCAGGTAAGTATTCTTAGGCACACCCAATACGACCACTAGCGCTATACAGATAGAAAAGCCAGTAACAACATCTGCATTTACAACTGGAATCTGATTTAAAGCCTGCACAAAATTTCTGGGGCCTCTCTTAGAATAAAAGGAACCAATCGCACCCATCGTTCCTAAAAGCGTCGCCAAAATAGCAGAAGAAAACGCAAGTCCCAGAGTCCCTAAAATCATATTGCGAAGACTTTCATTGGTAAAAAGCGTCTGATAATTCTGCATAGAGAATCCATGAATTACGCCAATATTAGGAGATGTTGTAAAACTATACACTGCCAAAATAAGAATTGGAAGATAGATTACTAACAGTATGAGCGTCATGAAAATAGAAGGTAATATCTTTTTCATACGAGACTACCTCCTCTCTGTCTGCCGCTTTCTTCCTGTTTTCCAGAAAGAAGGGTAAAGATTACTATAATCGCCAGAAGAACCAGGGCAATCATAGAACCATTGTGCCAGTCATAAGCGCTAAAGTAACTACCAATTAAGCTGCCCATAATATATGTGGAGTTATACAACATATCTAGTACCACATAGTTTGTCATTGCAGGTAAGAACACCATCGTGATACCACTTACTACCCCTGGAATACTCAGCGGAAGAATCACTTTTAAAAAGACCTGTCTTCTATTGGCACCCAGGTCTGCTGCCGCCTCCGAATAGCTAGGATCCAATTTTTCCAAGCTGTTATAAATTGGCAGGATCATAAAAGGAAGGAAGTCGTAAGTCATACCTATAATGGTATTTAAAAATGGATAGAATGCCAGATTCCCCTCTATCATCGTCAGGACTTCTTTTAACGCCGTTATTCTAAGCGTGAAATTAATCCACATAGGAAGAATAAACATCATCAAAATAACGCCTTTCCTTTTCAGCTTTGATTTTGCCAGAATATAGGCAACTGGATAAGCAATCAAAAGGCATACCATCGTTGTTACGACGGCAATACAAAGGCTATAAAACAACGTCCCCATCGTATTACCGCTGGTAAAAAAGCCCACAAGATTTGAAAAGGTGAATTTCCCTTCGCCATTGGTAAACGCATAATAGATTATGACAAGAAGCGGTGCTAGCACGAACAGTACAAGAAACAGTGCGTAGGGAATGCACAGCTGCTTTCTATCAAAAAAGCGATTCTTCATAGTACAACCGGCCTCCTATCGCTTCACGCTATAAGAAATTTTATCCATAGCAAACTTTAGACTGACGTAGTCATTCATATTCCAAAGATCTTCATCATCTACGATGAAGTCAATTTCTTCCTCGGTACGAACTACATAACTATAATGATCACCCTTATAAATCAGGTTGATAATATGTCCTGCCAGTTCGCCTTCCTCTGCATCGTCACTCATCTCAATGTCTGTGGGTGATACAGTCATAACAACCTTCAGCTTGTTCGCCTCCAATTCGTTGCCATTGCCATCCTTTAATACGCCATCCTGCATGCTGGCCCCTGGAATAAGACTTGTTATATCCGTAGCAAACGCGCCTTCTGCAAAATCCACTTCATAGCGTTCATTTAATGCAAGTTCAATCTTATTGGTCGTGTGTTCTGCAATCATAATATGAATGCCATCTGGATCAACCGTTAATCCAACCTTGTCACCCACTTCACTCTTTTTCGTAGTCTGAATCACAATTTCATTCTTACCAGACTGGACTGTGATTTCATAATGTACCCCTTTGAAAATCACACTAATTACTTCACCCTGCACAATTCCTTTTTCTGGTGAAGTAATCACAATATCCTCTGGACGAAGAACAGCATCTATCATCGTTCCTTCCGGAACATCATCCACGCATTCAAATTCTGCCCCGCAAAAACGAACCTTACATTTTCCTGTCATAATGCCATTAAAAATATTGCTTTCTCCAATAAAGTCTGCAACAAAGGCATTCTTAGGTTCATTGTAGATATCTTCCGGGCCACCAATCTGCTGAATTTTTCCTTCACTCATAACCACAATCTTGTCAGACATCGTTAATGCCTCTTCCTGGTCATGGGTAACATAGATAAAAGTGATGCCCAGTTTATCATGCATATTCTTTAACTCTAACTGCATTTCCTTTCGCATCTTTAAATCAAGAGCGCCCAGGGGTTCATCTAGAAGAAGAATTTCAGGCTCATTCACAAGAGCTCTCGCAATAGCAATACGCTGTTGCTGTCCACCAGAAAGCGTGGTCACCTTGCGGTGTTCAAAGCCTTCCAAATCTACCATTTCTAACGCTTTCTTAACTTTTCTTGCAATCACATCCTTTGGCAGCTTCTTAAGTTTCAAGCCAAAAGCAACGTTGTCAAAAATATTTAAGTGCGGAAACAATGCATATCTTTGAAATACAGTATTAATCGGACGAAGGTGCGGAGGAAGTTCTGAAATATCCTTTCCATCTAACAAAATCTTTCCTTCCGTAGGAAGATCAAATCCTGCTACCATACGAAGCGTTGTGGTCTTTCCACAACCAGAGGGTCCAAGAAATGTGACAAACTCACCCCTTTTAATCGTTAAATTAAAATCACTGACAGCTTTAAAGCCATCTTCAAAAACGCGGGATAAATTTTTAAATTCCAAAATGTTATCTGACAATGTTCCATTCTCCTTATCTACACATAACCTATTCGTTCTGGCTTACTTCATCGTCGTCTTCATTATCGACACTTTCTTCTTCCACCGGTTCTGGCAATCGCATGCGTACCAAAGATATTCTATTGTGTTCCAGTTCTTCAACCTTTAACCAGGTTCCATCTGGAAGGGTAACTTCTTCATTTTCTTCCGGCAATCGGTCATCAATACTATCAATGATAATGCCACCAATGGAGTCGTAGTTCTCACTTACCAACTCCGTATTTAGCTCATCATTAATATCAATGAGTTTCATACTGCCTTCTATCAGATATTCTCTTTCCCCTACCTTTTGTAAATTCTGTTTCTCGTCTTCATCGTACTCATCACGAATCTCTCCAACGATTTCTTCCAGGAGATCTTCCATAGTAATCATACCTTCTGCCGTACCATACTCATTCAGCACAATGGTAATCGGCTCTGATTTTTCTCGCATCTCCGTAAGAAGTTCGTTGACCTTTTTGAACTCCATGGTAAAATACACATCTCTCATAATGTTACGCACACTAAAGAAATCCGGATCTTTTACAAAAGCAAAATCCTTAATATTGATTACACCAATGATATTGTCGGTACTCTCTTCAAAAACGGGGATTCTGGAATAACGATTTTCCTCAAAAAGTTTTCTTACCTCATCGTAAACGGACTCTACATCGCATACCACCATATTGAGCCTGGGAATCATAATGTCCTTTGCCACCTGATCCGAGAAATCAAACACATTGTTGATAATCTCTTTCTCTTCCGATTCAATGACGCCTTCCTCATGACCTACTTCCACATAATTTAAGATTTCACTTTCTGTGATACCTGTAAACTTATCATTCGGGTCAATACGCATAATGCGAAGAATACCATTAGAGATTTTATCGATTACAAAAACAAAGGGCGTAAACAGGATCATCAGAAGATTGATGACCGGTGCATAACGCATCGCCAGTTTCACATTATTCAGTTTCGCATAAGTCTTGGGAATAATCTCTCCGAAAAGCAGTACAAGAACGGTAAGAATTCCTGTCGCTAGTCCAATCCAAACAGAGCCAAAGAGTTTTGTGGCAATAACGGTTGTTAATGCAGACGCTGCAATGTTTACGATATTATTGCCAATCAAAATTGTGGAAAGCATTTTACTGTAACTTAGCAAAATCTTATCCACTAACCTGGCACGATTGTTGCCTTCCTCTGCCATAATATTCATTTTTACTCTATTTACGGTAGAAAATGCGGTTTCTGCGGAAGAAAAAAACGCAGACAGAAATAAAAGAATTACAAGAACTACAATTTGTAAAACATCCTTCGTTATGAATGCGGACTGCGAAACACTATTCGCAGAAACGCTCATAATCTCATAATACGTTGCGAGCGGAACGGGTGCTGTCAATTTTAAATCTCCTATAAAAAGTAAATATTATCTATCGGTTCTGGCGAACAATCTCATAAGCGAGAACACCAGCAGCTACGGATGCATTAAGTGAATCAATCTTTCCCTTCATCGGAATGGAAGCGAGATAATCACATTTTTCTCTCACCAAGCGACTGACTCCTTCACCTTCTGCACCAATCACCAATCCAATAGAGCCCTTTAAATCAATATCATACATCGTGGTTCCATTCATATCTGCACAAACAAACCACATGCCTTCTTTTTTTAGTTCTTCAATGGTCTGCGAAAGGTTTGTAACCTTGGCAACCTTAATATAATTCAGTGCGCCTGCGGAGGTTCTCGCAACCGTAGCCGTAAGTCCCACAGCACGATTCTTCGGGATCACAACGCCATGTGCACCAGCCTGATGCGCCGTACGAATGATTGCGCCCAGATTATGCGGATCTTCAATGCCATCTAATAGGAAGAGGAAAGGCTTCTCGTTCTTTTCTCTCGCTTCCTCCATAATATCGGAGAGTTCGGCATAATCGTATGCTGCAATATAAGCAATAACGCCCTGGTGCTTTCCTGTCTCTGAAAGCTGATCCAGACGCTCCTTATTAACAAATTTAACAAGACTTCCTGCTTTTTTTGCTTCTCTCTTAATACTGTTAATCGGGCCATCCTGGCAGCCATCCAGAATAAATAACTTATCCACTGTCTTGCCGCTCCGGTATGCTTCCATAACAGCATTTCTACCTTCAATAATTGACTCTGTATATCCCATATTACGACTCTTTCATCTCTCTGTAATCTGCCTCTATGGTATCTACCCCTAGCTGCATAAGCTCTGTCATCCGCTTTGTATCCTGTTTCAAATACAGGTAACCAATCAGTGCTTCAAATCCTGTCGCACGTCTATATTCTGCCATATCTGCATTCTTGGGCATCGTATGGCTCTTCGCATTCCGGCCTCTTTTGAAAACAGCAAGTTCTTCTTCTGTGAGAAGCGGTTCTATCACTTCCATAATGCGCGACTGGGCTGCTGCCTTAACATAATGCGTTGCCTTCTTATGCAGTTTCTGCACAGGCTCGTTATTTTTTTCAACCAACATTGCCCGCACAAACAGCTCATAGGTTCCATCCCCCAAATATGCAAGAACCAGGGGGGAATAGGTTGCTAACTGTTCTTTTGTTAAACCAGTTTCCATACAACACCTTCTCTGGTATCCTTAATCTCCACACCCTTCGCAAGAAGTTCATCTCGAATGGCATCTGCCTTTGCAAAATCCTTTGCCTTCTTCGCTTCCTTACGCTCTGCAATCTTTGCTTCAACAAAGGCAGTTAACTCTGCGTCTGCAGTTTTCTCCTCTGGAAGCTTTGCATTCAATAAATCAAGACCTAATACTTCATCAAAGGAAGCAAGTAATGCACGCTTCGTTGCACCATTTATGTCTGCCTTTACGACATCATAAAGAATGGTTATGGCCATGGAAGTATTTATATCATCTGTAAGCGCACCAATAAACTTCTCCTTGAAAGAGTCAAATGCTGCCTGATCCAAACTGCCTTCCTCTTTAATTTCCTTAATCTTGGCAGCCAATTTATTGTAAGCACCAGCAACCTGATCCAGTACTTCAAAAGAAAACTCTAACGGCTTGCGATAATGGCTCTGCAGACAGAACATTCTATATGCCAAAGGATTATATCCTTTTTCCTTCAATAAGGATACTGTCAGGAAATCACCCTTACTCTTACTCATTTTTCCGTTCTTATCCACCAAATGGTGTACGTGGAACCAGTAATTACACCACTTATGTCCTAGATAGGATTCACTCTGGGCAATTTCGTTGGTGTGGTGCGGGAAAATATTGTCTACACCACCGCAGTGAATATCCATATACTCCCCGAGATGCTTCATGGAAATGCAGGAGCACTCAATATGCCAGCCAGGGTAACCATTGCCCCAAGGACTGTCCCACTTTAATTCCTGGTCATCAAATTTACTCTTGGTAAACCAGAGGACGAAGTCAGATTTATTCTTCTTGTTCTCATCTTCGGTAACATCATCACGAACACCGGTCATGAGTTCCTTTTCGGTCTGCGAAGAGAACACATAATAATCTTTCAACTTGCTGGTATCAAAATAAATGTTACCACCCGCAGCATAGGCATAATCTTTCTCTAATAACACCTCAATCATGTGGATGAACTCGCTAATGCAATTGGTTGCGGGCTCAACTACATCGGGGCGCCTAATATTTAAATCCTTGCAATCGGCAAAGAAAGCATCCGTATAGAACTGCGCGATTTCCATAACCGTCTTATGTTCACGCTTTGCCCCTTTCAGCATCTTATCTTCGCCCGTATCCGCGTCAGAAGAAAGATGGCCAACATCGGTGATATTCATAACACGTTTTACATCATACCCAGCATAACGAAGTGTCTTTTCCAAAATATCTTCCATAATGTAACTACGCAGGTTACCGATATGTGCAAAATGATATACGGTAGGGCCACAGGTGTACATTGCCACCTTTCCTGCCTCATTCTCTTTAAACGTTTCAATCTTTCTGGTCAGTGTATTATAAATTTGCATTGCTCATCCTCTTTTCAGCAAAATATTTACGCATAAACAAAAACTGCATCACCCTATATTTTACAACATTTTTCCTATTTTATAAATGCAGCGGGTTCTACCGGGCGCCAGGCTTCGGACAGCCGCTACAACCGCCACAACCACCAGCAGCGATTCCCATCATATCCGAAGGGGTTGATAACATACAAATGGCCTGGCTGGAAATACCTTCTTCTCGTCCTGTAAATCCAAGGCGTTCTTCTGTTGTCGCTTTCACATTGACCTGGTCCGCTGATAAATCCAGTGCAGCTGCTATATTATCCCGCATCGTATCGATATAAGGACGTAATTTCGGACGCTGCGCAATTATCGTAGCATCGATATTTACAATCCAGAACCCCTTCTCCATAAGAAGAGTATTCACTTTCTTTAACAGTTCCATGCTGTCCGCGCCCTTATAACTGTCGTCTGTATCCGGGAAATGTAATCCAATATCACCAAGTGCCGCTGCCCCTAAAAGTGCATCCATAATGGCATGCAGCAAAACATCCGCATCAGAATGACCAAGAAGTCCCTTCTCGTGCGGTATTTTTACGCCTCCCAGAATTAAATCTCTGCCTTCTACCAATTTATGAACATCATAACCTGTTCCAACTCGCATACTATTTTCTCCTTATAACTCGATGGGGTTATCTCCATGAAGAATCACCCCTGTATTCATCCTGTTTCCTTCAACGATATGTCCGCGCCTGTCATATTTCGTAAGCAGCGTGGAATTTCTGGCAGGCTGCACAGTTCCGCCTTTTGTTAACACATCAACAACACCATTTGTATCGCCAGCCTTAATATATGCCTTTATTCTATCCTCATCTGTCTGCGGTTTTGTAACGCTTTCTTCCTTCTTTTTAGTGGTTACAAGACTACTGTCCTCTTTCTTTTCGGAAGCAGATTTTTCTTTTTCATCCCCATACCAGAGGAAATTAAGAATATTCTTAAAGAATCCGCGGATGCCAGATAAAACCCTGGAAACCACACCTTCTTCTTTTGGCTTTTCTTCTGCTGCAGGTTCTGTTTTCTTTTGGCTTTCCTGTAACTGTTTTGCTTCCCTACTTGGTGTATAGGTCGCCTTTTTATCCGAAAACTTTGTCCCAGTTACACCCCCAGACCGCGCGGGTGCCGTCGTTTTCTTCTTTCCTTCCTCTTTCCCGGAGCGTTCCCAAACAACGCCTTCCTCATCTCCGCCAAGTAAAAATTTCGGCACATTTTCCCTGGCTGACTGCACCTTGGAAATGTCCCTTTTATACGGATCTGGTATGTTAATTTGATTATTATTCACGCTGGGAATCATGCCCCTATTTTACCACGAATCAAATCAGGTCACAAAAAAGGCAGGAAATCCTTCCTGCCTAAAATATGACTTCATATTGTTCTTATCTGTCCCAACATCTCGTCTCATCTTCTTTGGTGATTGCACGTACCACCCTGCACGGATTTCCAACTGCAACGCTACCGGATGGAATATCCTTCACGACAACACTTCCGCCGCCAATCACAACATTATCACCTATGGTTACCCCTGGCATCACCTGAACACCTGCGCCAATCCACACATTGCTTCCAACGGTGATTGGATACGCATACTCGAGTCCCTTGTTTCTTCTTTCAAAATCGATGGGATGTCCCGATGTATGAAAACCACAGGACGGAGCGATAAATACATTATCGCCAAAAGTTACGCCTCCCGCATCTAATATTACGAGTCCATGATTCGCATAAAAATTCTCACCAACACTTATGTTATAACCATAGTCACACCAAAAATCAGGTTCAATATGCACAGATTCGCCTGTCTTCCCAAGTATTTTCTTGATAAACATATGTCTTGTTTCCAAATCCTGAATCGGCAATTTGTTATACTCCTGACAAAGTGCTTTGCAGGCTATTCGCTCCTGCTCTAAGAGCGGATCATAATTCGCATCATATAATTTATGTGCAAGCATTTTTTCTTTTTCTGTCATACTTCATCTCTCAACTTATTATTTAAAATTCTTTATAAAAAAGCGCTTCCCGAGAGAAGCGCTTTCAAAACTAAAATCCACGTGGTGTCGGTGCTCCATAAGGGCTGGGAGCCGGTGCCGGCGCAGCAGGGCCTCCCTGCATACCAAATGCCGGATTAAACTGTGGTGCCATAGGTGCACTACCTCCAAGCATTGGATTCGGTGCATAGGACGGTGCCATAGGTCTTGGCATAGAGCCACCACCAAGCATCGGATTCGGTGCATATCCACCAGCATAAGCACTACCAGGAAATACCGGCGCAAATGCAACGTCCTGTTTCTTCGGCTGATTCAGACTCGGTGAGTCAAAAATTGGTGCCGGTACAGGAGCCTGCCCATGTGCGGGAGGTAGTGGTGCCGTGAGCTGAACTGGTGCATTTGGATTATACGGTGCAGGCGGCGGTGCGATCATAGCAGGCGCAGAAGGAAGGGGCGGAGGCGCGATCGGACGAATGGGCGCTGTCATACCACCTCCCGGTGTATCTAATGATACCGGAGCTGCTGATGTTGCCACACTTACTGCAGGAGCAGGTGCTGGCGTACTTACCGGAACAGATCCGCCAAAACCACCATTTAATGCAGGGGAATCAAATATAGATCCAGCTGCTGATGGAGGAACCGGTGCAAAGGAAGATGCAACCGGAAAAGATGACTGAGGAGCTACAGGTCTCGCATAAGCAGAAGATGCCGGCGCACTACCTGTCGGAACACTAAATCCACCATTTAATGCAGGAGAGTCAAATAGAGGTGTCTCCTTAGGCGCAGCAGGTGCTACGGGAGCTGCGACATTTACAACTGCGGCAGATGCAGGTGCTGCACCAGTTGCTGCCACAGAAGGTCCTGCGTTTAAAGATGGGGAATCGAAAATAGGTGCCCCAGGAATCGGTGCCTGACTTACTGGTGCCGCCTTTGCAACAGGCGCTGTAAGCAGAGATGATGAAGCAAAAGCCGCTGATGCAGGTGCTGCACCAGTTGCTGCTACAGATGGTCCTGCATTAAGAGAGGGCGAATCAAATATCGGTGTCTCCACTGCAGGCGCACTTACTGGCACTGAAGCGGGTGCAACAGATGCTGCAGTAGGTGCGCTTCCAAGACTTCCATTCAAAGCAGGAGAGTCAAATACCGGAGTTTCTACTACAGGTGCTGACGTACTTACAGGTACGGATGCAGGTGCCGAAGCTACTGGCACACTATTACCAACTGCATTCAATGAAGGGGAATCAAATATAGGCGTCTCTGCCGCTGGTGCGCTTACTGGTGCGCCTGGTAAGGATGCAGACGCTACAATAGGCGCTGCTGCGGGTGCTGCGGCTGCAGGCTTTACGTAATTAGGGTCATACTCTGGTAAGGCCTGTCTGGCAGGTGCTCTATATGCAAATTTAGACTTAAACTTCGGTTTTTCGTACGCTTGGAAAGCAACAGAAGACGTAGTCTGCTGCGCTGTCTCCGCTGCAGCCGGTGCAGGAGTCTCCTCAACCACTGCGGCAGGAGCTTCCACAGGAGTCTGTGGCATAACGCTTTCCACAACGGGTGTTACAGGAACGCTTTCTACGATAGGACTTGCAGGGATGCTCTCCACAACAGGGGCTACTGGAACACTTTCCACAGCAGGGGCCGGGGGAGGCGTCGGAAGTCCTACTTCTCTAAACATTGTGTTACCCACAGAAACACTTTCTGCTGCTGGTGTAAGTACTGGTGCCGGTGCCGGCGTCAATTGCTCACTGGTTGATAAAATAGCAGAACCTGCGGTAGCGGGTGCTGGCTCATGAACCTGATTTAAAAAGGAACCTAAAGAAGACTGCATAGGTGGTACGCTCATAGTTGGCATACTAACCGGTGCAGGAGCTGCTGGAGCTGCCGCCGCCTTATTCAATTCAGGAGAATCAAATGTAACAGTGGGTGCCGGCGCGGATGTCTTTAAAAAGTCAAGCTGCACAGAAGCATTATTGCCGGTCTTGCTGGAATCATATACAGAACCTAAAGATATTGCGGAGGAATCTCCACCACTCTTTTTCTTTTCCTTAATATACTTACGAACGTCTTCATCACAGGCAGGACACTTTTTCGCCGATTCATCTAACAGTCTCCTGCATCTAGGGCATTCATACATTGCCATGAACGTAACCTCCATCCTGGATTTAAAAATCCGGAAAGTGACCAAAAATGTCACTCACACATGGTTAATTTTACTATAATTCTCACATTTTTGTCCACTTAGAATTGCTTTGAAAGCCTTTATTTGTAAGTATTGCACAAAGTCGAGAATAGTTTCTTTACGGCACCTTCGTTATGGTAAACCAAATCGCACAGGATTTGATACCATCTCATAAATTTACGATTCCGGCATATTCTCCTTTCGGCATGTAAAATAAAATACCTGACTCTCCTCAGAAAGTTTTTGAAGAAGATTCTTTGCACCAGGAAGTTTTTGATCATCAAGATTTACAAAAGGATCATCTAATACAATGAATGGTCTCTCTTCACCTTTATACATTGCATCCGTCATAGCAAGACGCATACAGATTCCAAGATAATCCTTCATTCCGGCGCTGAGACACTTTATATCTCTCTGTTTATTCTGTTCCTCAATCTTCAAAGCAAAGGTTGCATCAAAGCAGGCATGGGGGTCAATCGGAAATGCGTCTTCTGCTCCCTCTCTAAGATAGCCATAATATTTCATAAATCCTTCTTCTACCGGACGAAGATATTCCGCCTGAAACTCTTCTTTTGCTTTCAAAAGGTATTCCTGGGCATATTTTGCTGTCTCCCATTCCTTTCGACTTTCTTCCCTGGACGATGACAGCTGTTCTAGCCTTTCCGCATCCGCTTCTAGTTCTTCCAGGTTTCTTGCTACCCCTTCCTCCTTCTGTTCAAGACTTAACAGCTCTGTATGAATATCCTTTTCTTCCTTACGAAGTTCCTCCATTCTTTCTGTTAGTCCTGCAAGGGTCTCTTCTTCATGAGCTTCCTCGTGAACATCGTCCTGCACTTCTCCGCCAATTAATTCCGGCAAAATTTTCTTTAACTCTATAAGAATCTCTTCCTTTTCTTCTTCAAACTTCTTTAACTTATTCTCCGCCTCCTGAAACTCCTTTAGTGCGGTCTCATAAGTGTTCAAACGCATTTTTGTATCTTCTATCGTTCTCGCCAAATCACCATCCTGCGATAGCTTATATTCTGTAAAAGTATTTGATATTTTTTCCTGCAATGCATTTATCTGCGCAGTATACTTCTGATACTGCTCCTCCTGCTGGCAAAGCACCTTATAGTCCGCAATCTCACGAAAAACTTCTTCTTTTTTATTCCAGTAATCTGCTACTGGTGGAAGTGAAAGGTGATATCTTATGAAGAAGGCCTGAATCTTCTTTTCTTCCTCCTCCATCTGCTTATCAAGGGCCTCGCAGTCTGCGCCCTGCTTCCCAGCCAGTTCTTTATTCCTTATATAATCCCTTAATGTATTCTTCATGTCCCAAAGAAGCATCTGGTACATCGGTGCATCTCCGGCGTAATTGTACTGTTGCAAAAAGAATGCTATCTTCTTTTTCCGTTCCGATAATTCCGCATCCTTTTCTTCCATACGCTTCTTTACTACTAATAAATTCTCTTCCGCAGCCTGATATTTCTTCTTCTGTTTTCCCTGACTAGACGCAAAAAGAACCACCGTGATGACAACTGCTATCAGGCCTGCCACCAACGCAAGAATCCCAGGCAGATTATAAGATAACGCCAATCCCACTCCACCAGCTACTATAAGAAGAGCACCAACTACAAATCCAGGTATAAAACGAGCCATCACCGAACCGCGGTGTCGCTCCAGTTCTTCTTCGGCATATTTTAATTCCTCATAGTCCATATGAAGATCACTCTTTAATTCTTCCAGTTTCCCCAGAGAAGCTATTTTCTCATCAATCTCTTCCATAGAGGGATGGCCACTAGAAAAATGATCCTCACCCGCTTGTAGAGCCTGCGCATCAACTGCCAGCTCACTCCGATTCTTTCGGCTCGTTCTGAGATCCTCAAATAGGCGGATACTATTACTTACCTTCTCTTTCTCCTCATCGGTAGGCAATTCCGATAACGAAAAGTCCCCATATTTATTCTTTAACTGTTTAAAACTATCTTCTTTGGAACTGCTCCACTCCACTGCCTCTCGTAATTTTTTCAGTGTCTCAAAATCTCGAATTCTTTCTGCAGTATCTTCTAATACATTTCGGTCCGGAATCTCTTCGGGAAGCATCTCGCGAGTTGTTTTTAATACCTGTTCTCTGCTTTCTTTATCTGCTGATAAACTCTGATAAACAGAGGCATCTTTCTGTAAATCTTTTAACCGTCCAAGTTCCTTCTGCTTCTCTGTAAGCGCGTCTGACTCCGATATAATTACCGCTAGCCTTTCCTTCTTCTCTTTTTTTTCTTTTCTACACGCAGTTAATTCCTTCTCTAACTCTGGCTTTGCGGAAAGTTTCTTACGTAATCCATCCGCTTCTTCTTTCGTCTTACTAACAAGTCCCTTTTTAGAATTAGGGCTTAAATAGTTCAGTCTATCTTTCAATAACGCAGTGGCCTGATCAGCCATCTGCAAATCAAAATCAAGAGCGTCCACGCTACCCACGCGGGATGCAATCTGGTCATTTGAATATTGCTCCTGATAAACTTCCGACTGCACCGAAAAAATCGTTCTTGCAAAGGATTCTGCATCCATTTTAAAAAGAGTTAACCCGTCAGCCAAAGATAAATCAGAAATCGCAATCCCTGTTTTTCCATCAAATAACTCTGTTACATCTTCCGATGGCTTACTTCCAAAAGTCTTCTGTAAAAGGTATTCCTTTCCGCCCTGTTCATAGCGAAGTTTTCCTCCGCAAACGCCGCCCTGCCACGGCATGTAGTAAGCTCGTTCGTGAATCCCATACTTCCCCTTACGAGGTTCCAGTCCATAGAACATTGCATACAAAAAAACAGAAAGGGTGGACTTGCCACTTCCATTGGGAAAGCAATACGCATTCATACCTTCCTTGAAGTCGTAATTCTGTTCATGAATTTGTCCAAAATTCTCTATCCTACAAGATATTAATCGCATCTCAATCCCCCCTCCCTGGAAACTCTTCCACGAAGCGCTGCAATTCCATATTGAATCACTTTTCTTTTCTCTTCCGCAGGAATATCATCATCCTCCCGAACCAGCTTCACAAAACGGCCTTTTAAACTCTTCTCATCAAAGGCATCATAATCTAATATGAGCTCCGTCTGATCACGCACCTGTAATATAAAATAGGCATCTTCAAAATTCTTTTCTAAATATTCTGTGTCAACAGGCACTTCAATAGGAAGACTTCCTGTCAGATTGATTCTTACCAAATCCTTTTGGGGAATCTGTTCCTCCTCTATTAACGCCTGTATTTTCTGTTCAATATCTGCTTCCGATGTTGCTCCCGTCACAGAAAGGTTTACTGTATGAATCGTACGCTTTGCGATCTGATGAAACGTCACATTAATTTTCCCGGTCGTTTCCTCTACCTCTATAAGATCATAGCCATGCTCACCACACTCATCAAAGCCTCGTCCCTCCAAGCATCCTGCGTATTTCCATAAACCTCTTCCGTCTATCTCACCACCTTTACGCATATGAATGTGCCCCAGTGCAAGATAATCGATGTTCTTTCCGCGAAGAGACGGAAGCGAGATGCTATCAACAGTATCCCTGTCCTGTCCAGCCATTCCATGCAGAAGTACAATATTTACAGCATCTTCTGGTAGATGTAAGGTGTCATAGCGTGACAAAAGATTCTCTGTGGATAATACAAGACCTGATATAACAACTTTACCAAGCGTATAGCTTACCCAGGAAGTATCAAAAATCTTCAGATTTTCAGGATAGCCATCTTCAAATGTATCTAAAAATCCCTCTTCTTCATGGTTCCCCTGCAAATAAAAAAACATAATCTCTGGATTATTAGTAATCTCTTTCTTCACTACACGTGCGAGTCTATCGCTCACATTCTTTCCATCAAAAAGATCACCTGCAATTAATATGCCATCCACGTGCATCTCGACAGCATCCTGCACCATCTGTCTGAATGTATCCACAATCTCTTTCTTCCGAAGATCTGACTGTTGCTTATCATAGATACGATCCAGTCTTGATCCCAAATGCATATCTGCACAATGTATAAATCTCATTCTCTAACTCCTAACAATCCTAATCGCTTGTTTATGTACTAAATAAAGTATAGCAGACGCCATTTCTCTTTCTGTCCCATAACTGGGTTTGAAACAAATATTTTTATGTTTTCTTAACATTATACACATAAAAAAATCCATCAACACAGTATTCTAACGAAAAAAAGAACAGGCAAGCTTATTACAGCTTACCTGTTCTATCAATCAATGACTAGTTGCGGCATGACTAGTATTGCCGTACCACTACGGATGCAATTTTTCCAGCAACCCACAAAATCATACTCAGTATCAGAAAAATCAAAACAAAAAGATTCTTTTCTTCTTTCCAACGGAGTAGTAGCACCAGAATATCACCAACTATGGCCAACGCTATCGGCAGTACATAAAACAGATTCTCTGCTTTCCCTGCAAACACCAGATAAGCCAGCACAGAAAAAGCAATCACAAGAAGTACGGAAACGACAGACTCTACAATATAAAATAGTGTTGCACCATTTGTCTTAGCCGGATAAACAACAGGAATTGCCATGGACAACGCAATCAAATAACCAAGAGAAAGCCATAGCAGCACTCTGTGATCAGCTACTGCCTGGTATTTCACCGTATACAAAACCATTCCAGCAATCAGAAGACCATAGGCGCCAAACTGGATGGGTGGAATGGTGTACTCCGTATGAACCATTCCCGACAGTAAAATAACACCAATTGCAATCGACAGACGTAGCATATTCACACTAGCATGCACAGTTTCATCTGCGGAAAACAAACTTTTTAGGAACGGCATATTGAAGCCAATAAACACCACCAGAAAGCCTACAATTGAAAAAACAGTCAGGCCATAAACATACCTGTGAAACCCAGTATCCATACAGTTCATATTTTCGTCTTTCAATGTGCGAATCAGACTCTGCAATCTTTCCATTAGTAGAACAATAAAATATCCCATAATTAGCCAATTGGCTATCAAAAGTATTCTTTCATTTTTCATTTTTTCTCCTTTCTTCGAAAATCTACTTTTTGTCACAATTTTCGCCCCTACCTGCTTTTCTTATACATAAATCAAAGGAACCGCTATCTATACATGATTTCTTATAGTAATGGAGCAATCAGCTTCAATATACTTCCCGTAAATTTCACCCAAACTTTTTCTTTCTTTATGGATGCGTAAGATACTTTGACGCATTTTTGCAAGGTATTTTCATAGTCGTCAAAAATATCCTTGATACACGCTGTCCCATAAAGATACGTCGCACACTCAAAGTGATGGTACAAGCTCCTATAGTCTAGATTTATCGTTCCCACAACTGCCTTCACATCATCTGAAACAAATACTTTTGCATGAACAAATCCCGGCTTATACAAATAAATTTTCACACCTGAATCTAGCAACGTTCTAAAATATGTTTTCGCAAGTGCGTATACACTTTTTTTATCAGGAACTCCCGGCATTATAATTTTTACGTCGACGCCTCTCTCCGCAGCAAATTTTAATGCCATTAGCATCGCATCATCCAGAATCAAATAGGGCGTCATAATATGAACATAGTCATGTGCTCTATTTAAGATATTCATATAAACTTTTTCGCCAACCTTGTCATTATCAAAGGGATGATCCCCAAATGGAATTACATACCCTAAGTCACCTGTCTTTGGAATCAAAGGTATATCTAAATACTTTTTGTATTCTGGATTCTTTTCTCCAAGCGACCACATATTCAAAAACAGTAAGGTCATATTTTTGACGGCTTCGCCTTCAACTCGAACTGCAGCATCCTTCCAATGCCCAAACTTCTTTTTCTGATTGATATATTCATCTGCAAGATTAACACCACCATTAAATCCCACCTTACCATCAACTACTAATATTTTTCTGTGATCCCGGTAATTATAATGTGTAGAAAAAAATGGCCTTATCGGCGAAAACATCTTACACTTGATTCCACTTTGCTCCAGCAGTTTGGGATAGCTGTATGGCAAATGCGATATAGCGCAGGTCCCATCATATAAGACCCTTACCTCAACGCCCTGTTCTACTTTATTTTTAAGAACACCCAAAATCGTCCCCCACATTTTCCCTTCTTCAACAATGAAATATTCCAGAAAAATAAAATATTTAGCCTGCCTGAGGTCTTCTAGCATCGCTTTCCATTTGCTTTCTCCGGACGCATAGTAGGAAACGTTGTTACCCGTTGTAACCGGAAAGTTTCCACTGCGATTAAGATACTCCACCAAATCTGCCGTTTCATCACTTTCTGATTTTAATTTATTTAGAATTTTGGCATCCTGAACAAGTTCTGTTTTATGTTCCCTTGTCAAACGAATGTGACCAGCACCAACCGTTCGACTTCCAATATCCGCCTTCGTGTACAGATAAAAAATGGTGCCAAAAATAGAGGTGGCTGATACAATCAGTATCCATGTAATTTTCGCGGAAGAATCCATATCGCTATTCACCAGCGCAATGATTACAATAAGATTAAATAGTTCAGCACCTCCAACCAATTTAAAAATAAACTCGGCAAGGTATGTTGAAACAATGATATACACTGCTATTGCCACAATAAGAAGCAGCAGAATAATACCCGTTCTACTAAACAGGAGTTCAAAAACACCTTTCTTTTTTCTTTTAATTAAATGTACTTCATCCATACTTATCTTGATTATTACACCATTTCAAAATACTAAAGTAGCCAAAAATACGGCCTTCGTTCGCTTCAATTCTTTACATTGGCAACTAACGGATATATAATCACAAAGTCACGTTGACATATTTTTTGAAAGGATTTACAAAAATGAAGAAAAGATTATTAGCACTTGTACTTTCTGTAATGACCGTAGCAACCATTTTTACTGGCTGCGGAAAAGATGCAGGAAAAGACGATGGCAATGACACAGCATCTGGTACAGAAGCTCAAAAAGGTCTGGATATTACCACCGAAAGTTGGGCAGAAGGACTTATGATTATCAACGGAGGCACCATTCAGATTGGAAAAACCTCCTACGAAGATTTCAAGAATATTACAGGCTTTACAACCGTCGTTGCTGCAAATGAATATGGCGATTATAAGTGTTTCTATTTATCAGATGGTAACAGTACACTCAGAATTTACACAACGCCAGATGAGAGCATGGTAGGCTATATTTACATCAACGAAAAATACGGCGATGGCGTAGATGGTGAGACTTATACATTTGACACTGAAAAGACAAGCGTTGTTATTCCTGGTGGTTTTACGCTTGGTCAGTCTACGATTGATGAAGTTCACGATTATGATCTTCAGTTTGAAGATTCAACACATATGGATGTTAGCGAAGCTCCAGATATGGGAATTGCAGAATACAGTGCCTGCAAAAAAGTATTAAAAGAAGATGGCACATATGACTGGCTGGATTATCTCCCTGATTATAGTTTCGCCGTATCTGCTTATCTCGACACCAGAATTCTTTACCACGTAGCAATCAATGCTGGTGATTATGAAGTAAGCGAATAAACAAATCATATATAATGAGAACAAAAAAGCCGCAGATGTTAAATTTCTTAACACTTGCGGCTTTTTTTGTAGTAACAGGAAATATGTATGTCTGGATGGAACCGTTGCTGCGCGAAGGCCGAGCGGAAGCGTGTTCCAGACAGACATACTATTTCCCGGAACCTACGTCATCTGCTATTTGAACATTTGTACCCAGCACATTTGGTCCGATTAGTTAGTTTGTCCGACTCATATAACGAGATATTTTTCTGTCCTTAATATATTCCTTTACAGAATCCGACATTTCCTTAATCTCACAGCCAATAACGACACAGTCCTCTCTTGTATCTTTATAAACAACACACGCTGTCCCATTAAATATCTTTGTCACCTCATTTCCATACAAAGGGAAATTCTCCATCGCTTGGAAATGTACTCTCGTCCCTTTCCTTAGGATTCTTTCTGCGACAAGAAGATTCTCATTCTCTTGGACATCCATTCTGATTTTGATTCCTTTTTCGCTGATATCCTCAATATGTCCGACGAACTCCGTGTTGAACTTTCCTTCATTTTCGATGACAAACGAGCCTTCAGCATGAACCTTTATTCTATTAAAATCTCTTCTTTCCACCCGTCTCCCTCTTCCTAATTTAAATCGTCTTCCTACCTTCGAGAATCCCCCATAAACCCGATAAAAGTATATATATATATATATATATTGTCAATAAAAAACGCCTTATTAATGCGCTCTCTGGGCATTCAAAATCAGTTTGACTTTTCGCAAAAAAAGGAGACGCCATTATGCGTCTCCAATCCATTCTTTCAAGTCGTACTTTCGGACCATTTGTACCGGGTACATTTGTATGATTTGAATAATTTGCATATCTGTACCGGATATATTAGCAAAAGTATCTTTCCCAGGTATCTATACTAGTCCGTTTTTATAGTTGCTTCTTTAATGTCTCAAGTTCTTCTTCCGAACATTCTAGAACTTCCATAATCAGTTCGTCTGAAAACTCGCGCTTTAACATGTTGCGAAGTGTCGTTAAACGAGATTGCTGTACTCCCTGTTCAAGACCCTCGGCCACGCCCTCTGCGCGCAGACCTTCCAATCCTTTACACATATTCACGTCCTCCTTTTCTTCTCTCGGGAATCTGTAGCTGGTAAACAATTCTACTACTCTGATGACGTCCTCCGATGCAAACTGAAACAGTTCCTGTTTCATAATATTCTGTTTAATCATCTCGGTATCTTCTGCGTATTTTAGAAATGTTACCACCTGCCTAAGTTCTGAGT
>JAZLGW010000014.1:0-77567 GCA_045616465.1 Lachnospiraceae bacterium
TGAAGAGTATGGAATTTCAAATTATGGATCTGTGAAATATACGCGCAATGAAATATATTGGATTGGGTATATTTATAGGTATTTTGCATCTACTTATGAAATGTCTTCTACACAAGTATATAAAATAGTAAAACCAAAAGAATTACGAGGTTTATTTTTGACGTATCATACAATGGACCCTGCTCAGGCAATTGAAAGAATATTAGAAGCAAAAAATATGATTGTTGATGAAGATGCAGAGCTGAAACGGCAATATGAAATATTTAAACGAATACGAAAAGAACTATAAATTGTGACTGTAGCTTAAAGGATATAGAAAATGCTGAAACAGAGTAGAAACTGTTTTGAATAGAAAGATTATATGACTGGTGATGTGCTTGATGGATATTTACCACCGAAAGCCCTAAAGATGGTAAGAGAATGGATAGAGATAAATAAAAGTGAAATACAAAAAAACGGGAAACACAAGAGTTCAAACAGCTTCCACCTTTGAAATTACTAATTATTGTAGGCTCTGATATGGCAATAAACTTGTAATAAATATATTTAGAATGGTTATAACTCATTTCGCAAATTTTAAAATTGATTAAATTTGCGAAATGAGTTATTATTTTTTGTGAGAGGTGCGATACATATGAAATTAATAGAGAGAAATCATTATCTTCAAAAATTGCGTGACGTGAAAGACATTCCAGATATAAAGATTATTACTGGTGTTCGCAGAAGTGGTAAATCTAAATTGATGGATGCATTTTCAAAAGAAATAGCTTCTGACGATGTGAATATTATTCACATTAAGTTGAATTTGAAGGAATATGAAAGGCTATTATTGGCAGATAATCTTTATGAATATGTGAGCAATCATTATGAGGCAGAAAAAAATAATTACCTCTTTATTGATGAAGTACAGTTGTGTGATGGGTTTGAAAGAGTAGTCAATAGTTTTTATGAAGAAGAAAAATATGATATATATTTGACTGGCTCCAATGCATTTTTATTATCCAGCGACCTAGCAACTTTATTTGGTGGACGTGTGTATGAAATAAGTGTGTATCCGTTTTCTTTTTCGGAATATTTGCAGTATTATCCTTCGAAGGATATAGACAATTCATTTGATGAATATGTGCGAAAAGGTGGAATGTCGGGTTCTTATCTATATAAGAATGAAGCCGACGCTAACGCCTATATAAACGGAATATATAAGACAACGATAGCAAAAGATATAGTTACAAAATTCAAAATAGAAAATGAAGACTTGCTAATAATGATAGCAGATTTTCTGATGGATAATCTTGGGAGCCAAACATCTATTAGAAATGTAGCAAATAAGTTAACTTCAGGTACATATCAGACAAATGATAAAACAGTCGGCTCATATATTATGTACTTATGCAGGTCCTTTATGTTTTATCCAATGAAACGTTATGATGTTAAAGGAAAGAGATATTTAGAGTCTGATAAAAAATATTATTTGGCAGACCTTTCATTTAGATTTTCGGAGATTGGAACCAAAAGTGTGGATTATGGTCACCTATATGAGAATATAGTTGCCATTGAATTATTAAGAAGAGGCTACGAAGTCTATGTAGGAAAACTATATGATAAAGAAATAGATTTTGTGGCTATTAAAAATGGTGCTAAAACATATATTCAAGTTTCTGACGATATAACAAGAGAAGAAACCTTTAAAAGAGAAGTAAGTCCATTGATATCTATAAAAGATGCGTTTCCGAAAGTAATTATTGCTAGAACAAAGCATGAAGAGAGTCAGCATGAAGGTATTAGGGTCATAGATATTGCAAGGTGGCTTAATGATTCGCAAACAATATAGAAATTAAAAATGCGAAATGGATTTGTACCTTATTTTGCACCTTTTCCTTAAGAATTTATAAGAAAATATAAGAAGATATAACGAGTTATGTCATTTCTCTTAGAAAGCCAGTAATAGCAAGGCTTGGCGGGCATGCGAGGTGAAAAAATAACACAAAAATAACACTCTTGCAGGAATAGAGATGAGCATGAGAGGCTAAAACTGCAGGGGTGGGAATGGAACTTGAAAACAATGAAATCGGGGATGTGATAGAGGATGAGGATCAGCGGAGGCTGGTCCTTTTTTAGTTGGGATTACTATTCACATATTGAGTATGTAATTGAGCGTGTGGGAAAGAATACTATTAGGGTTTGAAAGATAAACTTATTTAATATGTTCGAGAACCGAAAAAACCAAAATAAAAGCGCCGAAAAAAGTAAAATAAAAATGCCGAAAAAACAAAAATTGACTTGAAAATATGCTGATAGTAGCTATAATAATGCCTATAAGGAGTGAGTTTCAACATGGAGTATATACGAAGAATAATTGATGATGAGCTAAATAAGAGACAAGAGGCATTTAATGCAATCAACATAATTGGACCCAAAGGATGTGGGAAAACAAGAACTGCAAAAGAGAGATGTAATACAGTTATTGAATTCCAAGATGAGGAAAAAAGAGATGGGTACCTAGCTGTTGCAGAGACTTCTCCAAGGCTATTTTTAAAAAATCCAAAGCCTATTTTATTTGATGAATGGCAAGATGCAGCTAAAATATGGGGTACTATAAGAAAAAATTGTGATGATAATCCGGAAAATGTTGGTGAATATTATTTGACAGGTTCTTCCAGTAAGAAAGTGGAAACTCCGCATACGGGCACAGGAAGAATTACTGAAATTACTATGTATCCAATGACTTTATGGGAAACAGGAGAATCAAACGGAAGTATATCTCTATCAAAGATTTTGGAAGATGAGGCGTATGATTTTGATGGTGCGATGTCACAATTAACTTTAGAGGATTTATTTTTCGCTGCATGTCGAGGTGGATGGCCAAGAAGCATGGCACTAAAAAGCGAGTCAGCAAAGCTAGAAATTGCAAAAGATTATCACAGGCAAATATATCAAACAGATATTAGTGCGATAGATGGAGTGAAAAGAAACCCAGAGTGGGCAAGAACTTTAATGTGGTCGTATGCTCGTAATATGGCGACTAAAGCGAAGAAGACGAATATTTATGCGGATGTAAAAGCAACTCAAAGTGTAACAGATCCTACGCTTGATTCATACGTTGAAAAACTTGAAGAGCTTTTCGTGATTAAAGACATTGATGCATGGACTCCTCAAATTAGATCAAAAACTGCAATTCGAAGTGGGAAAAAGCATATATTTGTGGATCCTTCTATTGGAATTGCAGCCTTAGGACTTGGTCCAGATTATTTTAATAATGATTTGGATTTGTTTGGACATGTTTTTGAAAACATGGTTTTGAGAGACTTGTTGGTATATGCGAGCACGCATAATGCACGTGTGCTACATTATGCGGATGATACAGGATTAGAGGCTGATGCGGTATATCAAATGGAGGACGGAAAATATGCCTTAATTGAGATAAAGACAGGGGTAAATAAGATATCAGAAGCAGAGAAATCTTTATTGAAGTTCAAGGATGTGATCAAAACTCATAATGAAGAAGCCTTAAACAATCCAGAACATCCAAGAGCGGTATATAGGGAACCATCAGCGTTAATTGTGATTTGTGCAACAGCCCCAATGGGATATACAACAGATGCAGGAGTGAAGATTGTGCCTATAGGTTGTTTAAAAGATTAAACAGATGAAGGTGATCATAGCGATGAAACTCACCAGAGACTAAGTAAAGAAGAACGTCAGACATGGCAGTACTTGAAAGGAGCCAAGAAACTTCCAAGAACAGCTGCGAATGGTCATGAATATATTTTCTCTGAAGGACCTATCGCAATGGTTGATGCATATGATAAGCCCGCAAGAACCATGCTTACATCAGAAGGTGGATTTAGTCGTACAACACATATTGTGAAGGATAAGAAGACTGGAAGAATCAGATTGCTTACAGCTGAAGAAACTGAGCGTATTCAGGGATTTCCTACTGGGCATACACAGTGGTGTAAGGTTGGAGATGATACTATTGAAATGCCGTTGAATAAGCGCAGATTTATGATGGGAAATGCGTTGGTGGTTGATTTGATTAAGCAGATGGAAGTACTATTGAACGAAATAGTATGCATAGAATAGGAGATAGAATGATATGGAAAAAATCAATTTGATTCGTATTGATGTTTATGACATAAACAGTAATAATCATTACCTTGAGCTGAATATTGATGAGACACAAGAAGAATGTGTAATCTATAAATCGCAAGATAGAGAATTGTTGCTTAAGATTAGCTTAAATAAAGAAGGGACAGTAGCTCATTTGCTTGAGAAAGATAATAATATAGTCGACAATGATAGTGATATAGAACTAAGGGTTTTGGAAGCTGCGTTCGAGGCTAAGCTAAATAATTTGGAAACAGAAGCCAACGGTTTTGATGATGCTGATGAAACAGAATCTACAACAAATGAAAAGGACCCATATGATCCTAAATTAATAAGAGTAGATCCTAAAAACTTTTCTGTTCAGATGGTTGTTGATATGATAAATATGCAAGAGATTGACCTTGCGCCTGCTTTTCAACGAAGATTTGTTTGGAATGATATTACTAGAAAATCAAGACTTATTGAATCTTTGCTTTTAAGAATTCCAATTCCAGTATTTTATTTTGCGCAAGATGAGCAAGGGATGTTTCAAGTTGTTGACGGAGTGCAAAGATTAACCGTATTGAAATCCTTTATGAATAATGAGTTTAAATTGAAGAATCTTGAGTATCTTAAAGAGTGTGAGGGCAAATGGTATAAAAAAGAGAATTGTTTAGAGGACAGCCTTGATAGTTTATATACTAGACGTATAGAACAGACTCAGCTTTATATTAATGTTATTGATCCGCAGACTCCAAATAAAGTTAAATACGACATTTTTCGTAGAATTAACACTGGTGGGAAAGAATTAAATAATCAAGAAATTCGAAACTGTTTAGCTAATGTAAAAACACGTGAATTATTGAGGGATTTGGCTAGCTCTCCTAATTTTATAAGAGCTACACGCGGTAGTGTTAAACCAACTAGAATGGCTAACGAAGAGTTAGTACTAAGATTTGTCGCATTTTACCTTATAGATAATGGCAAATCATCTGTTAAGGAATATAAAGGTGGAATGGATAATTTGCTCGATACTACGGTAGAGGTGTTGAATAATACAAGAACAGATATTTTTGTGGAAATAAGAAATTCATTTTTGCGTGCAATGGATAATGCCTATTTGATTTTTGGAGATAGAACATTCCGAAAAGCCAATTACATTAATAAGTCTTTATTTTTGGGCCTTTCAAGAGTTTTGTGTCAATATCCAGTAGACGAGGTGAAGAAGATGAATATTTCTTCGATTTCTTCAAATATTAATAAAGCATTGAATGTTGGTGGAGAATTATGGAATCCTGTATCAATGGGTACCAATGATGCAAGAAATATTAGCTATGTATATGATTATATTAAAGAGATTATGGAGAACTAAGCTTAATGCATAAACAGATATCAATTAATAATTTTAAGTGTTTTTCAGAAAAAACAGATATTAATTTAAGTAATATTAATGTCTGCCTTGGAAGTAATTCTGTAGGGAAATCCTCTGTTATCCAAGGGTGTATTTTGATTCGCCAAATTTATGAAAAGGCGTTAAAAATTATGGAAACAAAACCTGCATCGGTAGAAATTCAATTAAATGATGAATATGGGTTGCAATTAGGAGATTCTGAACATATAAAATCATCAAAAAAAATGGAAGATATTGTTTTTGCTATTGATGATTTAGAATTTGTATTGTCATCCATCTCAGGAAATCCATATGAAATGCTAGCAAGTATTCCTAAAGATGTTGATAAGTTAAAGTCAATGAAAGGATTATTTGCGGACAATTTTTATTATTTAAATGCAGAGAGACTTGGTCCTAGAAATTATCAAACAATAGATGCAAAAGTTGTAAATGGATGTGGTGTACATGGCGAAAATACTAACCATTTTTTGAGTAAAATGAGTACTATGAAAGTCGCTGAAGAAAGATGTTTTAATTTGGACGAAACAAAAAAAGTTAATACAGTTGCAAAACAGGTTGAATATTGGATGAATTATATTATTCCCGGTATTAATATCTTGCCTGGTGATATTATGGATTTACGTTTAAGCAAAATTCAATTTCAGCAGACAACGTTGGATACAGATTTTTTGTCGCCATATAGTTTTGGATTTGGAATATCATATGTTTTACCTATTGTATTGACGGGATTAGTTGCAGAGAATGATAGCGTTTTTCTTGTAGAAAATCCAGAGGCTCATCTTCATCCAATGGGGCAATCACATATTGGATACTTTTTAGCAATGATGGCATTTTCTGGAATACAGATTATAGTGGAGACCCACAGCGAGCATGTATTAAATGGAATTAGGATTGCTGCTCTAAAAGAAAAGAAATCACCGGATAATATTTCTTTTAACTTTTTTTCAATTTGTAATGATGATAATAAATCTGTTCATAAGGTTGAGAGAGTGGTACTAAGTGAAAGAATGGACATTCAGAGCTGGCCAGAAGGTTTTATGGACCAAGAGGAACAAGACTTAAGAATGATTCGTGAACTTAGGAGACAATAATGGAAAAAGAAATACTTTGGGCGAAAAAGTTAGAAGAGATACTATGTGACTTTTCGTATGAACAATTGGATGATTTTTTATCTGCGATAGACTATTCGTTGGAGTATGGTGCCTCAATGTATATATCAGATGAAGAATATGATAGTGCTAATTTGTGGGCTTGGCTATACTCGCATGATAATGACGAATTGAATGACATAAAAAGGGAATTGCAAAAATATATAGGAAAATCAACTAATGTTCTCAAAAGTCATTTTGAAGATAAAATGAAAGAGATTGGTAAGAATAGTAGAATAAAAACGCTTATTGCTGGAAATCGGATTTCAGATTTTGGATTTTGCTCATTAAATACGTATTTACATATTCTTAGAATCTATCTTGGAATGGAAAAAAAAGATGAATTTTCAAAAGACTTGGATGAATGTTTTCCAAACTTATATTTTGTATCGGATATTGACTCGACAATAAATACATTAAATAGAAACTTTAATGAGATTAGAGGAGAGATAATAGGCCATTTATCTGCTCTTGATTTATACAAGAATAATTTTTCAGCTCTTGTTAATGAGGGAAAATCAAATATTGAAATTAGTAAAATGTTTATGAGTGACATGAATATTGAATGTTCGCCTCAAGGAGATCGAAGAGGGATAGAAAGCCTTAAATTGACATTGTATAATAAGTTGACAAAGTGTGATGAGATTATTGTCTGCGAATTACATACTAAGTTTAAAAAATATAATATAGATAAAACCAAGCAAGACAGAATCTATTTTTTCCCTGGAAAAGCAGGAATTGAAAATGGACGTGTGATAATAAAACATATTGGAACTCATCTATAAAAGGAGAAGATGTGTTAGTTATTATTAATAATGTTTTCATTAGTGTGTGGCAGTTAGTATGTGGCACTATATTTATGTTTTGCTTATATACAATAAGCTTAATTATTAATATAAGAATTAAAAAAGGAGAATATGGATTAACATCAGGTCGATTTAAATTGTGTTTTATTGCGGCGCTATTCGGTGTGTGTTGCAATATGGTAGATTATGTTTTAAGGAATACTAAGGTAACTGATAATGTTTGGATTGCTAAAATAGTACTTCTTTTTGTGATTTTGTATAAAATATATTCATTAAGTGATAGTGGAAATCCTTTATGGGTTACAGGAGATGAGTGGGAGCAAAATGAAAATCCATTTGATACAACAGTAGGGATGTCTTTTAGTATTATGATTGCATATATGCTACCAATGGGGGCCGCGATATTCATGGCAATTGTAATGTCGTTTGTTTCTTCAGTGATAAATATTGAAAAGTATAAATTTATCAGAATTCTTCCAATGAGCATAATTAATACTATAGAAATAGTGCTGGTAACAATATTGGTTAAAGTGTCATATAGATTTGACTTTATTTTTGCAGTACTATCAATTGCAACTTTAGGTGCAATTTTTAATATTGTTTTTGCTGCATTAAATGATATCGTTTTTGATTATTTTACTGGAGATAAATATTTCCAGTAATTTATATTAAAAAATGGTTATAGGTTGATATAAGGATAATTTATGATGCCTGTATATTTGATTTTTTGGGGGATTAATCTATGTTTATCCTGCATGGGCATGCCTTATGTTTGAATGCATATTATCTTTCAAAAGCATCCAATGATGAGGATGTTGATTGGAAGACAACCTCTGGTCAACTTGACTAGAAGCTACATAAAATATCTTTTGGTCCAATGGACCAGACGTGGTCTTATTTTTATGCTTGTTTTATAAAAAACAGTATCAGAAATAGAGATTATTACTCCGTCAGTTTTGGCAGAGACATTTCAGATGAAATGAAATTAAGCTACGCAGACGACATAGGAGTCTGGTTTTCTGCCTAATAGTATGCAACTTTAGGCGTATCCTGTTCTTCTTTTTTAGTCTCAATTGGTAGTTATCTCTGTTTAAGGTTAAAGGGTTTACAAAGCTAGTATTTACACGTTTTCTCGAGGGTCAAAGGCTTTGTTTAAGCTTAATATTAGAATTATATAGTAATGAACAATTGAATCAGTGGGCGTTAAAGGCAGTATTTATAAGGTATTAGAGCTAGTTAAAGGCTTTGATGCCTTATTTTTTTACGCTCAAATTTAGCAATTAGCTTTTTTTTAACCCAAATACAAGTTGAAGGAGCAGCGAAGAGGGTTAAGAACAAGGCGCCAGTTTCATAATCAGCTTTGGCTCCTTCCATTACTTTAGAAAAGGAGAATCAAAAATATGATTTATCAAAAGGGCACAGGAGATATCTTAAGGAGGAAAAGTGATGGCATATCAGTATTTATCTAAGTCCACCAGGTTTACCAATTACTCTGTCATTCCTAATGACCTCTTTGCATTGGGCTTAAGTTCTACAGCCACAGTCCTATATTCGAAGCTACTTAATCGAGCAAATCTATCAATCGCAAATGGAAGAGTCGATGAGCAGGGAAGAATCTTTATTCTCTATCGCCAGGAGGACTTGGCTCATGAGCTTGAAAAGAGCATTTCAGCGGTAAAGATTAATTTGAATGAACTGGTGGAAGCTGGCCTTGTTGAAAAGAGACGAGCTGACAAAGGGAGAGCCAATATGATTTACGTTAAGGTCCCTGAGGGGAGTTTAGTTGGCATAGGTGCTACAGGCAGAAAAGCAACTGTTACTAGGACAGAAAACAAACCCTATAAGAGTTCAAAATCAAGCCCTAATAGGGTCGGCTTTCAGGCTCCTAATAACAGTAATAGTAACGGAACAAATAACATTTATATATATGGGGAGGATACATTTTGATGAAAGGGGAATATAAGACATATATAGCAGAAGACGGTTTATTACACTGCTCAAATTGTGGTGGAGATCTAGAAAGAAGACTTCCCGTTCCTGTCCTTGGCCGTGAAGTATTTCCAACAACTTGTCCTTGTAGACAGGAACGTTTCGAGAAGGAACGAAAGGAAGCGGAGGCTAGGCAGCATCAAATTGTTGTGGATGCAAATCGAGGTGTCTGCTTTCGTGAGAAGCGTATGAGAGAGTGGGACTTTGAACATGATGACGGTTCCACTCATGCAATGGATAAGGCAAGAGAGTATATAGCTAATTGGCCTCTTATGAGAAACGAAGGCATAGGACTTCTTCTTTGGGGCGGAGTTGGCACAGGTAAGATGTATATGGCAGCCTGTATTGCTAATGCATTAATTGATCAGGAGAAGCGCGTGCTCATGACAGACTTTGCCACAATCAGTAATATTTCAATTTTTGATTCTGCAGAGCATGTAAGTTCACTCAGTGCCTATGATTTGTTAATCATTGATGATTATGGAGCCGAACGAAATTCACAGTTTGCACTACAGAATGTATTTGATGTGATTAATCGCAGATGGGAGTCTGGAAAGCCATTGATTGTGACTACCAACCTCGAACTGGATAGTATCAAAAATGTCGAATCAGATGATATTACCAGAGCTCGCATTAATGACCGAATTCTTGAAATGTGTAAGCCAATCCATATAGATGGCGGGAGTAAGCGAATTGTTTCAGGAAAACAGAAGATGTCAACATTGAAAGAAGTATTTAGTAAAGGAGGACAGATAAATGAGTAACACTTATGAGATTCCATATTGGAACAAATATACATTATCAATCGAGGAAGCTACAGGGTATTTTAGAATCGGAGAGTGTAAGCTTCGCAAGATTATAACAGAGAATCCTACAGCAGATTTCATTCTTTGGAATGGTAACCGCATGCAGATTAAGAGAAAGAAATTTGAAGAATTTATTGATAGACAAGGGGTAATTTAGAGCCTTGTATGTATTGGAAAATTTAAAGAAAGGAGATGCCTCAGGGGAACCCTCGTGGTATACTAACACCATATCACATCCCCTCGGAGGTAATGATTATGGCACCTAAGAGGAGAGATAATATAGGCAGAATTCTTCAAATTGGAGAATGGCAAGAGCCTAATGGTCGTTACAGATACATGTATAACGATGCGTTGGGAAAAAGAAAAATTGTATATAGTTGGAGACTTACTGAGGCAGATCCAGTGCCTGCGCACAGACGCAAGGATATCCCGCTTCGTGAGAAAGAAAAGCGGGTAATGTCATTGTTCATGCAAGGTATCAGTGGAAGTGATATGACTGTCGTGGAGCTTGTAGAACGCTATATATCACTTAAAAGTGGTGTGAAGCAGAGCACACTTGCTAATTACAAGACAGTAATTAACAACCTGAAGAAGACGGAGTTTGCTTATCGTCATATGGATCAGGTAAAGCTATCAGATGTGAAGATGTTTCTGATATCGCTGCAGAGAAATGGTTTGGGTTACAGTTCAATTCATAACATAAGAGGTGCGCTTAGACCAGCTTTTCAGATGGCTGTGGATGATGATATGATTCTCAAGAATCCATTCGATTTTGAGATGGGAACAGTCATCAATAATGACAGTAATAAGAGAGAAGCGATTTCGCCACTGGATGAAAAGAGATTCATGGATTTTGTGAAGAATGATTCTCATTATTTCAAGTATTACGATGGCTTCTTACTTTTGTTTAGGACGGGGCTTCGTATCAGCGAATTTTGTGGACTTACGGTTAAGGACTTGGATTTTGATGAGGAAGTAATCAATGTGGATCATCAGCTTCAGCGTTCTCGAAATATGAAGTATTACATTGAGTCTACGAAGACAACCAGTGGTACCCGTAAGATTCCTATGACAGAGGAAGTCAAGGAATTGTGCCAAAGAATTGTAGCCAATCGTAATAGACCAAAGCGCGAGCCTATCATTGATGGATACGGCGGATTCCTTTTCTTTGATAAGGAAGGGAAGCCTATGGTGGCACTTCATTGGGAGAAGTATATGCAGCAAGCTAGAGAAAAGTATAATCGCGAGCACGCACTCCAGCTACCACCAATCACACCACACGTGTGCAGACATACCTTCTGTAGCAATATGGCGAGAGAAGGTATTAATCCTAAGACATTACAGTATCTTATGGGACACGCTGATATTGCTGTTACTATGAACGTGTATACGCACTTGGGATTAGATGATGCAAGGGTGGAACTTGCCAGATTAAAAGAAGCGAAGAACGAGCTGAAATTTAAAAAAATTATATAGCAAAACGTAACACAAATATAATACATTCACTCAGAAAAACATAGGAATTTATGAGATTTTATAGGAAGATGGTATTATTTGAAAGATAAATTATCTGTGTTACAAATGTGTTATTTTATCAAGCTTTGAGAGGATTTATCAAGTAATGACGGGAAAAATTAAGGTACTATTCATCTGCCACGGCAGTATACTTACCGTATCTTGAAAGTACTGTAAATACTGGGCTTGAGAGTGTTTTGGACTGATTTTTATACCCAGTTTATACCTGATTTAATAATGTTCGGAAGACCACCCAGCCAGGTATAAATTTTGAGTATAAAAGTAATATTTAAAATAGTTGTATGGTATCATATAATTAGTTTGAAAAAGAAACCATATATGGTAAATGCAGCTGGGGAAAGAATTAATTTTGGAGTGAATATATAATATTGGATTTAACTATATTAATGAGGTAATATAATTATTGAAGGAGGCGATATTACATGTGTTCTAAGAATCAATTGAATATGTTGACAAAAGATATAGTGCAGGAATATCGCAAAGTATATGGAGAAGCGATAGACAGTATCTTACTATTTGGCTCGTATGCCAGAGGTGAAGAAAGTGAAGATTCTGATATAGATATAGTTGCAATTGTTCATGGTGAAAGACTTATATTGCAGGAACAGCTAAAACAGGTTTGGGATGCATCAGCTGAAATTAGTCTTGAAAATGATGTAATAATATCACCAGTAGTTATTCCTTTTGACGAATATGAAAAATATAAGGATACTCTTCCATACTATAATAATATCAGTAAGGAGGGGTTAGTAATTGGATGATCTTGTAAAATATAGAATTGAAAGTGCAAAAGAGCGATTAGAGTCTTCAAAGCTACTTTTAGAGGCTGGTCAGTATAAAGATTCAATTGGCAGATCTTATTATGCTATATTTTCTGCAGTAAGAGCTGTTCTTGCAAAAGATAAAATTGATTTTAAGAAGCATTCAGCTGTAATCTCATATTTTCAAAAAGAATATATTAAGACAAATGTATTTGATGTAAAGTATTCAAAAATATTGCAAAATGCTTTTCAAATAAGAAATATATGTGATTATGATGATTTTTATCTTGCTACAAAAGATAGTGCTGTAGAGCAATATGAGAATGCAGTAGATATGTACAAGGTAATTGAAAAATATTTGAAAGAATAAGGGTGAAAATTCACTCTTATTTTTATTTTAGCCCCCAAAAATAATCACCCCAAAACCCTTGAAAACATTGACTTTGCATATATATATATATATAATTTTATGCAGAAAAATAGGTTTGAAAGGGGAATTTATGAAAGGGAAAAGTAAATTATTAAAAAGAATTTCTGCATGGGCTTTGTGTTTGGTAGTTGTGATTGCCACGATGAATATGCCAGTATTTACGATGGAAGTTAAGGCGGCATTATTCTATGATTCTAATTTTGAGTATTCTAAATATTCAGGTACAGAAGTAAAGATAGAAAAATATATTGGAGCAGGTGGCGATGTTACCATTCCTTCCAGCGTATACTTTCCGGGAGACAGAAAAACATATTCTGTTATAGGGGTTTTGCCTGGTGCATTTCAAGATAATACAGTAATAACAAGTGTTACAATGCCAGATACAATGACTACTATTATACCTATGAATTCATTTAAGGGTTGTTCTTCGTTGACAACAGTAGTAGCTCCAAAAGTTTCTTCTATAGGTATTTCTGCTTTTTCTGGTTGTTCTTCGTTAACAACAGTTGAAATTCCAGAATTAACTGAGATTGGTTCTAATGCTTTTTGGGGATGTGGCTCTTTACAAACAATTGATACATCTAAGGTGATTTACATAGATAATGGGGCTTTTAAGGGATGTTCATCATTAGCAAGTATTAATTTAAGTAGTTTGCGTGGTGCGAATTCATCATATGAAGGCCTTTTGAGCTTTAATACATTTTCTGGATGTACAAGTTTAACTAAGGTAACAATTCCGGCTTCTATAACTGAAATATATAGTAATGCTTTCTCTGGATGTTCTATGACTGTAGAATTCTTAGGAACTACACCACCTACAGTATATAGTGATAGTTTTGACTCAGCTGTAACATTCAAAGTACCAGAAGGAACTAAAGCAGCCTATGAAAGTGCATTTAGAGCTGATGGAGTAACTGTTGATGGCAAGATTACAGAAAACAAGCCAGACCCAGGTAACGGTGGTGGCAATGGTAGTGGTAATTCTGATGATAATTCATCATCTTCAAGTAGAGTGGAAGTTCATACACACACTCTTGAATGGGTAACAGTTTCAGAGCCTACTGTTAATTCTAAGGGAACTATAGAACTTAGATGTACATCATGTGGTCATGTAGCAGAAACTCAGTATATTGGTAATGATGCAGTTGTATATGAATCATATGCTAATAAGTTAGAAGAACAGTTTAGAACAGTAACTGCAGGTAATAAAGTATTACTTGAACTTGGTGATTGGCATAGTGTACCAGGTTATATAATGGAACGAATTATAGAAAGTAATGTTGATGTTGAACTTACATATAGATATAAAGGCAAGAATTATGATATTGTAATTCCAGCTGGAAAAGGAATTGATCTTCATATTCAATGGTATGGACCACTTCTTATGTATTCTATGTATGGAAAATAAATATTTATAGGCAAATAGGTATTTCTCATAATGAGAGATACCTATTTTTTCTTTCTGCCTCTTCCAGGTTTTTTAGGTGAGCTAACAGTAGAGTATTTCGAAAGAAGATTTCCAAGAAAATCCAGTTCTTCATCAGTCATTTTATTAAGATTTAGATTTAAAGCATGTGCCCAGACTCTAAGATATGGTTCAATACTCTTACGGCTAGGAAGAGTAGTTTTTTCTTCTTCGTTATTAGGATTGATATCCTTAAGTAAATCATTAGTCGAACCAATTAATTCATTTATAGGATTTTCTTTATCGGCTGTTTCTGCATCTTTGATATGATCCTGTCTTATATCTTTTGCTATTTCTTTAATATCATTAGCAAGCATATTTCCAAAATAATCATCTGGGTCAATTTCAGATACCTTTAATGTTTCAATATAATGTTCGGTATCACTTACATCTAAAGTTCTCTGGAGCTGCTCTCTAGCATTTGCAACGATAGCATTTAGTGTTTTTATCTGCATTCCAACAATATCATCAACATATATTTCCATATCTGACATAAATCTTTGAAAATAAATATTTTTGATTATTTCGCAAAGAAGTCTGGAATTAAGGGAATCACTTTGTAATATTTCAATTGTTTCATCATCAAGATGGAGACTTGAAATACCATCATTTTTATTATCTTTTATATCTGTTAATCCAAAAATATAATCTGTAGAAACACCATAAAATTTTGCAAGAGTTATATAAGCAGGATATTCCATAGAAACAGTATTATCATTTTCCATCTTGCCAATTGTTGACCTAGGAATACCAGTAGCCTTTTCTAATTCTTCCATTGTAAGGTGTTTCTCAGTTCTTAAATCTTTTAATCTTTCTTGAATTGTTAAAGTATTTTTCATAAGAATCTACTCTCCAAAATCTTAATTAAATCAATCATACCATTTCTAAATCATATAAAAAATAGCGTTATCCAAAAGCGTAGAAATTTTTAAGAAATTCGAAAATTTACAGGTTTTTGGATATACGGGAGAAGGCGGTTTATTTTGGCAAAATTCATTTTAACAACTGAATGACTGGCCGTACTAATATAAACCGCCACGATATTTTTTATTAAGATGGAGCGCCTTAAAAGGACCAAGAATAGCTTAGAGGGAAGCTGCTATTGAGGAAATGGTATGGATGAAACAGCAAAGGAAATAATTGGTTAGAGTAGATTCATGCAGGGTCCAGGGGTGCAACCATTGGCCCAGAGTAGCCTGGTTTTGGCTACGGTAGAAATGTGCGCTTGCGCCGTTTCGTACTGGGTATTATTAGTCGCAAGTAAAACAATTCAAAGAAAAAGTAGCTTAATTAAAAAAGTGATTTTATTAAAAAATGTAACAGAACTTTAGAAGAAAAAATAAATTTTTGAAAGGAGAAAAATCTATTGAAAGCAACAAGACATTGTGGAAGAAGTGGTAAGCATGGTGTCTATAATCCAAAGCACAATGATCGCAGATTTGACCTTAAAAATAGTGATCATATTGATGAAGATAGAGCTAAACAAAATGTCTACTGGGATGTATATCGGGGATTACATTTTCCAGGAAAAGATAGAGATCCTAATCTTCCAGAGATGACATTTTCGCAAGTTGAGAGTGCTTATTATTGTGATAAATACTATGCATTTACGGTGGCACAAAATGAAAGAAATGAGAAATCAAGACACCCAGAAAGGAATAGAACTACTGATGATATTTTGAGAAATAAAAAGACTTGCCCGGAAGAAACATTATATCAGTTAGGCAATGTTGATGATTCAGTTACGGGAGAGAAACTTGCAACTATAGCAGCAGAATTTTTTGAAGATTTTGAAAAAAGGTATGGAGAGCATATTCATATTTTGGACTGGGCATTGCATCTTGATGAAGGAACACCACATATCCATGAAAGGCATGTATTTGATGCAGAGAATAAATATGGAGAACTGTGTCCACAGCAAGATGAGGCATTAAGACTTCTAGGCTTTGACTTACCAAATCCTAATAAGCCACAGGGGAAATTCAATAATAGGAAAATGACTTTTGACAAAGTGTGCCGAGAAAGATTTTTAGAAATCTGTGAAAGAAATGGAGTATATCCAGATTTAGAACCTGTGTATGGTGGCAAAACTTATCTTGAGAAACAGGATTACATTATTGAAAAGCAGAAGAAAACGATTAAGGAATTGGAAGAAAAAATAGAAGAAACTGAAGCTAAGCTTTCTGATGGAGAAGCATTAATTGAAGAAGTATCAGCTGTTGCATATAAGAATGCTGTTGAACTTGTTACAAGTGAAGTTGTAATGGCTACGAGAAATGCAGATTTAACAGCAATTGATGATTACAAAATCTGGTTGTCTTCGGATGAAAGGAATGCTCCAAAAGAGAAAAGGGATTATGCAATTGCCAGGCTGGATAAGGTTAAGCAGAAAATCATTAATTTAGGATCAGGACTGATTAATAAGATTATTGGTAGATTAACTGGAAAGGATGAGAGTAGTAAAAATACGGAAATCATTGCAGAAAAAACAAAGGAAAGCTTTAGGGACAGAATTGCTGAAGCTAAAAGACTTTCTGAAGAAGCCAATAAACTTAATGTGCACAAGAAGAAAAGGCATATAGGTCTTGATAGTATTGATGATTAGGAAGGCGGCTTATGAGTAATATATTTGAAACTGTAAGAGATAATGTAGAACTTATAAGGGTTGTAGAAAATGCTGGAATAAAAGTTAATCGAAGTCATATGTGCGTGTGTCCTTTTCATCCTGATAAAAATCCAAGTATGAAGATAAATGCAAAAAGATTCTATTGTTTTGGATGCCAGGCGAAAGGCGATTCTGTTGATTTTGTATCGATGTATTATGGACTTGGTCTATATGATGCAGCTAAAAAGATATGTGATGATTTTAGACTTAGTTATGATAAAAATTATGACAGAAGTAAGCCACCACCAGTAAGAGTACCCAGACCTAAAACGGATAAACAGAAGTTAAATGAGATTGAGAAGAGAAGTTTTAATGTATTATGCGACTATAGAAATATGTTAATTACCTGGAAAAAAGAATATGAGCCTAAAGAAAAGGATGAAGAATATCATCCATTGTTCGTTGAAGCCCTGCAGAATTTATCTAAGATAGAGTATTTGCTTGATACTTTACTCTTTGGAGAAATAACTGACAGGGTTTTATTATTATCTGACTACGGAAAAGAGGTGATAGAGCTTGAAGGAAGACTTAAAAGTATTAAGCGAAAACGAGAAAAATCTTCTGGACTCAGTATTTAAGGTTTTCGAAAAGGTTGTGGAGAAAGAGGCAGAGCCTGAAAAGGAAAAAGATGGTGTTACCTGGTTTGACGGAAAGAAAATCAATGAAGTTGAGTTCTGCGATTATTTTATGCGAAAGCATCCTATTAAATATGCAATGAATAATTTCTATGATAAGGATGGAATGCTTTCTAGAGAAAAACTAGAACAGGAAGTATTAAATGAGATAAAACCATATGTAACAAGTGGACTTGCAAGAAAAATTTCATCATTAATTGATGCACTTATTATAAATGCAAGAAGTGATGATATTCCCATAAGGGAAGATAGAGTAAATTTTGCAAATGGAACACTGTTTTTAGATGATATGCGATTTACAGAAGATAAAGAAATCTGCTTTAACCGATTACCAGTTAATTATAACAAAGACGCTATAAAACCTAAAAAATGGCTAGAGTTTCTAAGTGATCTTTTATATGAAGAAGATATAAAAACACTTCAGGAGTTTATGGGATATGTACTTATTCCTACTACAAGAGCCCAGGCAATGCTGTTAGTTATTGGTAATGGTGGTGAGGGTAAATCAAGAGTTGCGCTAGTATTAAAGGAAATTCTTGGAGACAATATGAATGTCTGTCCTTTAGATAAGCTTGCAAAAGATAAATTCTGTAGAGCAGACCAGGAAGGTAAGTTACTAATGGTTGATGATGATATGAAGATGGAAGCTATGACTGAAACCAATATCATTAAATCTGTTGTAACTATGGAAGGAGCTATGGACCTGGAAAGAAAAGGAAAGCAAAGCGTTCAGGGTGTACTTTATGTAAGGATTATCTGTTTTGGTAATGGATCATTAACATCTTTATATGATAAGTCAGATGGATTTTACAGAAGACAGATAGTGCTTCGAACTAAAGAAAGGCCAGCAGACAGAAAAGACGATAGATTATTAATCGAAAAGCTGAAAGCAGAAAAGGAAGGAATTGTTCTCTGGTGTATAGAAGGACTTAATGAACTTAGGAAAAATGACTTTCATTTTACTATAAGCGAAAGAGCTAAAAAGAACCTGGAAGAAACCAAGAAGGAAGATGATAACTTTATTGAATTTTTTGAATCTGAAGGTTATATAAGGCTTGAGGAGAACACTCATGCAGGCTCAAAGGACTTATATATCGCTTATTCCATGTGGTGCAGAGATAACCTGGAAAAGCCCAGAAGTGAGAAATCATTCTCAAAGTATATAAAAGCTAATGCCGAGAAAATGGGATTAACCTATGAGAAGAATCTTGATATTGGCTACGGCAAAAAGGTCAGGGGATATCATGGGATTCATGTAAAGGTTAGAACGGAAATGCCAATGTCTTGTTTTTAGGCGGATAGGCACATTGGCAGAAGGTTTTTAAGTTGTATCGAAAAAAAATATATGTATGAATATTAATTTTTTTATGAACTGTAATAGTAAGTGCCTAAATGCCTAAACATAGATAAATAAAGGGATATAGCAAAAATTAACTGCCTAGTTTAGCGCCTAACAAACGCCTTTCTAGGCATTATTGTTATTAATAATTATGACAGGAGGAATATATATGGATGGTGACAAAATGATTATTCCTGCATGGCATAAATATTCATTAAGCATACAAGAGGCTGCCGAATATTATGGCATTGGGGAAAAACGATTAAGACAGCTTGCATATAATAATGAAGGTGCAGATTTTATTTTAGAAATAGGTTCACATATTCGTATAAAGCGAAGACTATTTGAAAACTATTTAGACGAAGCAACTACAGTGTAAATAAAGAAATACTAAAAGTGACTGGGAGACGATTCTGTGTTAATATTCTTATTACTGGGATGGTCTTCCTTTTTAATTATGAATTTTAAAGGAGATCAAATATATGAGTGATAAAAGGAGAGACAAAAAAGGTCGCGTATTACATTTTGGCGAGATGCAAATGCCTGACGGTAGATACCGTTATAAGTATAAAGATAATAGTGGATGTTCAAAGGTTGTTTACAGTTGGAAATTAGATAGAAACGATTTAGTGCCTGTAGGAAAAAAGAATATGTTATCTCTTAGAGAATTGGAAAAAGAGATCCAGGCTAATCTGTTTGACAACATTGCTGTTAATGGTGGAAATCATACAGTTCTTTCACTTGTAGAAAAGTATATTGCAACTAAAACTGGTGTAAGACCAACGACAAAAGCAGGTTATGGAACAGTTGTAAATTTATTGAAGAAAGATCCTTTTGGAAATAAGAGAATAGATAATGTAAGAATATCTGATGCGAAATGTTGGTTAATAAAATTGCAACAGAAAGACAAGAAAAGCTACAGTTCCATACATACAATTCGTGGAGTATTAAGACCAGCATTTCAGTTAGCAGTGGATGATGATCTTATTAGGAAGAATCCATTTGGATTTCAACTTGTAGATGTTGTTGTAAATGATAGTGTCAGAAGAGAAGCCTTAAGTAGAGAAAATGAAAGGAAATTTCTTAAATTTGTAAAAGAGGACCAGCATTTCAGTAAATACTATGAAGGTATATTCATTCTATTTAAGACAGGTTTAAGAATTTCTGAATTTTGTGGATTAACCACGAAGGATATTGATTTTAAAAATCATTGTATTAATGTAGATCATCAATTACAGAAGAAATCGAAGATAGGATATTATATCGAAGACACTAAAACTACCTGTGGTGAGAGAACTATTCCAATGACAGCAGAAGTTGAGGAATGTTTTAAGAAGATTATAAAAAATAGAAAAGCACCTAAGATTGAGCCTATTGTTGATGGAGTAAGTGGATTTTTATACTTTGATAAGAATGGAAGTATCTGTTATTCACTTCACTGGGAAAAGTATTTTCAACGAATTCTTGAGAAGTATAACGGCATCTATAAAGTTCAGATGCCAGAGGTTACACCACATATTTGCAGACATACATATTGCTCTAATATGGCTAAATCAGGCATGAATCCAAAGTCTTTGCAGTATCTTATGGGTCATTCAGATATAAGTGTAACTTTGAATGTATACACTCATGTGAGCTATGAAGATGCCAAAAATGAGGCATTAAGAATAGGGGTAATTTAGCCAAAACCCTTATAAAACCTGGGGTTCAAAAATTACAATTTTATACCCAATTTATACCCAGATAGGACAAAAATATGCCAAAATATGCGTAAATATGCCACAATTTTATATAAGCCAATTTCACGAAACCCTAGTAAATACAAGGAATTCAAGCATGATACGAGTTTTATTCATCTGCCATGGCAACATCTGCCGTTCCACAATGGCCGAGTCCGTATTTACCTATTTAGTAAAGCAGAATAATCTGTCTGATCAATTTGAAATCGATTCCGCGGCTACCAGTAGAGAAGAGATTGGGAATACACCGCATTATGGTACGGTGGGTAAATTAAGACAGGAAGGAATCCCAGTTGTTCCGCACAGGGCCAGACAGATGACGAAGGCAGATTACGATTATTTTGATTATCTCATTGGTATGGATACCGCAAATATTCGGAATATGCAGAGGATTGCAGAGGGCGATCCCAAGGGGAAGATTTATAAGATGATGACCTTTGCGGGCAGTGGAAGAGATGTGGCAGATCCTTGGTACACGGGAGATTTTGAAGCAACTTATAGAGATGTGCGGGAAGGCTGCGAAGCATTTTTAGTCGAATGCCGACAGAAGATGAAAGAGTCAGCAATCTAGGTTGCTAAGGAAAAAAGGCAGAAAATCAGTGGACTTGTGGGCTAGTTTTATGAAATGCGATTTTCGGCTTTTGTAAAATTGTGGTAAAATAAAAACAGATGGCGTCGTGCTATGCGGCGCTATTTTTATAAGTAGAAATTATATGAGGTAAAGAGAGCATGGAGAAGAAGGAAAGAGCGAGCTGGGGTTCCAGATCGACATTTATATTAGCGGCAATCGGCTCTGCGGTTGGCCTTGGTAATGCGTGGAGATTCCCGGGACTGGCAGCAAAGTTTGGCGGCGGCGCATTTTTGCTTGTATACGTAATTGCAATGTTGGTGATTGGTGTTCCGCTGCTTACGATGGAGGTCTCCCTGGGACGACATGTTCACAAGGGTGCACCAGGAGCAATGAAGTCCATGCGTAAAGGTGCCGAATGGGTTGGCTGGGCAGCTACCAGCAATGCCTTCTTTATTGCAACTTACTATGCAGTTGTATTTGCATGGGTGTTACTTATGTTTGGCTTAAGCTTCAAATTCGCTGGAATGACAGGTGATTCGGAAGCAGCCAGCAACTTATTTACGAATACCATCCAGACAACTGGGGAGGTGAAAGATTTTGGAATTCCTCCGATCTTAATTGGTGTTCTTGCGCTTGCCTGGATATTAATTTACCTGTGCATTCGTAATGGTGCGCATTCCGTAGGTAAGGTTGTAAAATACACGGTATTTGCACCTGTTATCTGTCTGGTAATTATGGCGGTAAAAGGTTTTACAATGCCCGGGGCTATGGCTGGTATAGCAAAATTATTTATTCCCGACTTTGAAGCCTTGAAGAATCCGAGTCTTTGGGTAGCGGCTATCAGCCAGGTATTTTATAGTATGTCTATTATGATGGCGATTATGATTGCCTACGGTTCCTACCTGGATGATACGTCTCATTTAGCTTCTGATGTAATGATTATTGCATTTTCGGATTTAGCAGTTAGTGTACTTTCTGGTATTGTAATGTTTACCACGATGTATGGTGTTGGTATGACCACCGACAATATGTCAGAGTCCGGAATCGGAACTGCCTTTATGATCTATCCGACGGCTATCGTAAATCTGACAGGGGCGGGTTGGTTCAATGCCATCTTTGGTGCGATATTCTATCTTTGCCTTATTACGCTTGCCATTGACTCTGCCTTCTCGATTGTAGAGGGTGTATCCACAGCGGTGTCTGACAAGTTTAAGTTAAATCCCAGAAAAACGACGTTAACCATTTGTATCATCGCAGCTGTAATTTCTGTGTTATATATTACCAGAGCGGGTCTTGCGATTTTGGATATTGTGGATCACTGGTGTAACGACTTCTCCATGATTTTAATTGGTGTATTAGAATGTATTGTGGTCGGATGGCTCTTTAAGCCGAAGAAGGTATTAGAGGAAGCCAATCAGAATGATGGCAGATTCAAGATGCCAGCTTGGTGGTTTATCACCAGTATAAAATTCATTGCACCGTTATCCCTTGCTGGTTTCTTTGTTTGGAACTTTGTAAATTATGCCAAGGCGACTCCGGAAAAAGCAGCGTTTGTCTATGGATACAATACGAAGGTCGAAATGATTTTTGGTTGGAGTGTAACCCTAATTTGCTTGTTAAGTGGACTTGTGGTGTTCCTGATTGATAAGCACAGAAAGAAGAAAGGTCTGCACGATGATGTAAAAGAGTGGGACGAATATACAGCAATTAATGATGCCAACAGAGCAAGATTAAAGGCGGAAGAAAAGTAAGGAAGAAGGGGTTTTATGCCCCTTTTTCGTTAGCAAAGGAGAATGCTATGGGACTCTTTGGGGTAAAACAGAAAGAACTGGATGCGATTATTAAACGGCTCCAGGCGAATTTGGAAAACAATTATAAGGACAATGCGCAGGATAATTTGAAAGAACTGCTGGCTCGCTTTGAAGCATTAAAAGAGGCTGGAAAATTGTCGGGAAAACAGGTGTCCCATTATGGCGTTATTATTGCGGATTATCAGGGGAAATTAAAGGGATATTCCCACAAAGACCAGACCCCCTATTGGACGTAATTATGCTATAATAATCGAAAAGGGGTTACGGAGAAAACGTGATGAAAAAGAATCCGATTTTATACAGGAAAAGACTATTACCACAGGAGTGCGTTCTTCTTAAAGATGATGTGATTTTGTCCTGTGACGATGAAAGAATCGTTACAAAATGGACGGCTTTAAAGCCGAAGAAAGACTTACATCATGGCTACTCCTGTTATTTTTTTAAGGAAGGCTACAAGGTGTCTAAGTTCTACCGCGCGGATGGAAGTCTTCTTTATTGGTATTGCGATATTATTGACAGCGAGTATTTTGAGGAAGAAAACAAGCTCGTGGTTAGGGATCTTCTAGCGGATGTTATTATCTATCCGGACGGATTTGTGAAGGTAGTCGACCTAGCGGAGTTAGCGGACCTTTGTGAGGCAGGAACCCTTAGTTTGCAAGATACAGGAAAGGCAATTCGCAATTTAGATGCGCTACTCACAATCATATACGATGGAAAGTTCTCTGAACTGACAAAATATATAGAAGATTTAGAAGATTAATTTGGGACTATAAACAGGACAGGATTTCGAGAAGCAAGAATTATAATAGGGTTATGGAGGATACAGATTTGAAGAAAGTTCTTGATTGGCAGGCATATATTGATAAGGCAGTAGAAGCAACCGCAGAAGGACAAGTTCTTGTAAAGAATGAGAATCATGCACTTCCTCTTACAAAGGAAGAAAAGATTGCTGTATTTGGCCGTATCCAGACGCATTATCAAAAGAGCGGCACTGGTTCTGGCGGTATGGTAAATGTCGTTCGTATTATTGGGATTACTGATGGCCTGATAGAACGCGGTGCTACGATTGATACAGATTTATACGATCGCTATAAGAAGTTTGAGGAAGAACATCCTTATGATCCCGGCGCAGGCTGGGCTTTGGAACCGATTTCCCAGCCAGAGATGGAGATGTCTCTTGCAGACTGTGAGGCCTATGCAGCAAAGAACGATACGGCACTGTATGTTCTAGGTCGTATCTGTGGGGAAGACTATGATAACAAAGCAGAAAAGGGTGCTTACTATTTAAGAGATGATGAACGGGCCGTTCTTGAAAACCTCCGAAAGGCATTTAAGAAGTTAGTCATTGTATTAAATGTTTCTTCTATTATGGATATGAATTTTGTGGAGGAGATTGGTCCGGACGCTGTACTCTATGCTTGGCATGGTGGTATGATTGGTGGTCTTGGTACCGCAGATGTCCTGTTAGGCAATGTGTGTCCTTCTGGTTCCTTTACTGACACATTGGCGAAGTCCATAGAAGATTATCCTTCTACCAAATATTTTAGTAACACAGAAAAGCAGCTTTATGAGGAAGACATCTTTGTAGGGTATCGTTATTTTGAGACCTTTGCAAAAGATAAGGTACTGTATCCTTTTGGTTATGGCTTATCTTATACGAATTTTTCCAGAACCCTGAAGGCTTTTGAAGATGGTGTAGAGGGCGTAAAGGTTACGATGACGGTAAAGAATACTGGATCGGTAGCAGGAAAAGATTGCGTGCAGCTTTATGTATGCCCTCCTGATGGTAAGCTTAGTACGCCCGATAGAGTACTAGTTGATTTTGCAAAGACAAAGTGTCTTGCTCCTGGTGAGGAAGAAGATGTTGTTTTGGTAGCAGATGGTATGACCTACGCTTCTTTTGATGATAAAGGCGTTACAGGTTATGACCATGCGTTTGTACTAGAAGGCGGCGAATATAAGTTCTTTGCGGGTCGCAACGTTCGCGCTGCATTCCCTGTTGGCGAAACAACCTTAGCGCAGACGGTGATGCTGTCACAGTGTAATAAAGCCTGTGCGCCTGTGGAAGCCTTTGACCGTATGGTAAAGGGGGAGGATGGCAAGATTGCATTTGAGGCAACACCGCTCATGGATTATAGTGAAGAGGAAAGACGACTTAGCAAATTGCCTAAGGAGCTGCCTCATGTAGAGGAGAAGATTTCCTTTAAGGATGTTTCTGCTGGAAAAGTCTCCTTAGAGAAATTTATTGGTTCATTATCCGATGCAGACCTTCGAGGTATTTGCCGTGGTGAGGGTATGGGTAGTCCCAAGGTTACGCCTGGTACGGCAGCAGCTTTTGGTGGTGTGACCGCTTCCCTGGCAGCGTTAGATGTTCCTTGTGGCTGTTGTGATGATGGCCCTTCTGGTATGAGACTGGATAGTGGAGCGACCGCATTTGCGATTCCTGGTGGCAACCTATTAGCATCCACGATGAACCGTACTTTGCAGACGGAACTGTTTACTTTCTTAGGAAGAGAGATGACAGAGAATCGTGTTGACTGCTTATTAGGACCTGGTATTAATATTCGTCGCAATCCTTTGAATGGTCGTAATTTTGAGTATTTTTCAGAAGATCCCTTTGTTACTGGTGAGATTGCATCTGCACAGCTTGCTGGACTTCACAGCGAAGGCGTGACGGGAACCATTAAGCATTTCTGCGCGAATAATAAGGAACAGAATAGACATGGTATTAACTCTGTTGTTTCCGAGCGTGCACTGCGAGAGATTTATTTGAAGGGCTTTGAGATTGCCATTAAGAAAGGCGGCGCAAAGACCGTGATGAGCACCTATGGTTCTCTGAATGGAATTTGGACCAGCTCCCACTATGATTTAAATACTACTATTCTTCGTGAAGAGTGGGGATTCGAAGGCATTGTTATGACAGACTGGTGGGCAAAGACCAGCAGACGTGGTCAGGAGCCTACGATGAATGACTTAGCGGCGATGGTTAAGGCCCAGAATGATTTATACATGACCCGTCAGGATGCGGAAGATGAAACCAAGGACAACCTGGTGGAGATGATGGCAAGCGGGGATGTAACACGTGGCGAACTACAAAAGGTTGCAAAGAATGTTCTTGGATTTTTGTTATATACACACGCAATGGACAGAGTGATGGGAACCGAGCCGGAGATAGAGGTTGTTGGAAAGCCTACCGAAGGCGATGTAGATGTTAAGAATGCGCCTGTATTCAATATTTCCGAGACACCTCATGTGGAATTTAAAGGGGTAGATACCAGCAAGGGAACCAGCTTTGCATTCACGTTGGAAGCAAAAGAGATGGGGGACTATGAATATACGATTACAGCATCCTCCAAGGCTGGCGAATTAGCCCAGATGGCGGTTACCTTCATTAGCCTAGGCGCGATTCGAGGCGTTCATACATTTAATGGAAGTGATGGAAAGGCTGTATCATTAACGGGTAAGTTCGATATGATTTCCAGATACGCGCCTAGCCGTTTGTTCTTTGCGGAAAGTGGTTTGGATTTGATTTCGATGGATTTTAAATACGTGGGCGAAGAGAAAAAGTTTGGTATGAGCTAGTAAAAACTTAGTCATAAAGGAGGGAGAAGTATGAGTGAGTCTGTGAATACCTTAGTAGATGGTGTCGCTGGGAAAGGGCTTAGTACCACCGCTATTTTGATTATTGTGTGGCTGGCAATCTTTGTCGTAGCGCTTATTACGGAATTAGGAACCCAGGGTTTAACCAGCATTTGGATTTGCGGTGGTTCTCTGGTGGCATTACTGGTGGCGATCTTCCATGGGCCATTATGGTTACAGGTTGCTTTATTTGTGGTAGTGACGGTGGTGCTGTTGGTTGCTACAAGGCCGCTTGCCATCAAGCATTATAACAATCGTCTGATTAAGACCAATGCAGAGGATTTGGTTGGACAGCAGGCTGTTGTAACAGCAACCATCCAGAATATTGAAGAGATGGGTACTGTAAAACTGGCTGGATTAGATTGGTCCGCCAGAAGTGAGGACGGCAGTACTATAGAAAAGGGAGCAACCATTGAAGTCCTTCGTATAGAAGGCGTAAAATTAATTGTAAAGAGGGTGTAACTTCTTTATAGTAAACACAAAAATGAGAGGAGAGTTTTATGAGTCCAGCAATTGTTGCGCTAATCATTGTATTAGTCATCGTATTCATCATTATTGTAAGCTGCATTAAGATCGTTCCCCAGGCACATGCCTATGTTGTGGAAAGACTTGGTGCATACCAGGGGACATGGTCAGTAGGCCTTCATATGAAGATGCCTTTCTTTGACAGAATCTCCAAGAAGGTTCTCTTAAAGGAGCAGGTTGCAGACTTCCCGCCCCAGCCAGTTATTACCAAGGATAACGTAACCATGCGTATCGACACGGTTGTGTTCTATCAGATTACAGATCCGAAGCTTTACTGCTATGGTGTGGAGAATCCTATCAATGCGATTGCGAACTTAACCGCAACCACCCTTCGTAATGTCATCGGTGAGATGGAACTTGACCAGACCTTAACCAGCCGTGAGATTATCAATGCGAAGATGCGTGCTTCCTTAGACCAGGCAACTGATCCCTGGGGTATCAAGGTCAATCGTGTGGAATTAAAGAACATTATTCCCCCTCCGGCAATCAATGATGCCATGGAGAAGCAGATGAAGGCAGAACGTGAAAGACGTGAGGCCGTTACCCGTGCAGAAGGTGAGAAGAAGTCTGCAATCCTAGTTGCAGAAGGTAATAAGCAGTCTGCCATCTTAAATGCAGAGGCAGAGAAGCAGTCCGCGATTCTTCGCGCAGAAGCACAGAAGGAAAAGATGATTCGTGAAGCAGAAGGTCAGGCGGAAGCGATTATGCGTGTGCAGCAGGCAACCGCAGATGGTATCCGTATGATTAAGGAAGCTGGCGCGGATGAAGTGGTTATGCAGTTAAAGTCCCTAGAAGCTCTGAAAGAGATGAGCAATGGCCAGGCTACGAAGATTATCGTTCCCAGCGATTTACAGGGAATTGCTACCCTTGCAACCACCTTTAAGGAAGTGGCTTCAAAGCAGTAAATGATACGACCAAAAGAGGTATAGAATTGCGCTATACCTCTTTTTTTATCCAGAATTTTGTATATAATAAAATTACCTAATCGATAACCTAAAAAAAGGAGAGAAAGCATGGCTAAATTTGTTAATGTTGATGCACTACCCAATATCCCTTGGCAGGAAAAGCCGGCGCATTTTACGGGAGCACCCATTTGGCGTTATAAGGAAAATCCTATTATCAATCGTAATCCCATCGATGGCGTAGCAAGAATTTTTAATTCTGCTGTCATGCCGTATGAAGGGAAATTCATTGGCGTTTTTCGAGGCGAGCAGGTAAATGGTATTCCTGCGATTTACTTAGGCCGTTCAGAGGATGCCATTCACTGGGAATTTGACAAGGAGAAGATTCCTTTTGTAGATGAAGAAGGAAAGCCTTTTATGCCGGGCTATGCTTACGATCCTCGTCTCGTGAAGGTAGAGGATACTTACTATATCATTTGGTGCGGGGATTTCTATGGCGCAGCCATCGGTATGGCAAAAACAACCGATTTTAAGACCTTTACCCGTATTGAGAATCCTTTTCTTCCCTATAATCGAAATGCAGTTCTTTTCCCTAGAAAGATCAATGGAAATTTTGTGCTGTTTAGCCGTCCTTCTGATACAGGCCATACTCCTTTTGGTGATGTGTTCATCTCCGAGAGCCCTGATATGACATATTGGGGAAAGCACAGACACGTAATGAGCCGCGGAACGAACTGGTGGGAGTCCATGAAAATTGGTGGCGGGGCAGCCCCCATTGAAACCGATGAAGGTTGGTTACTTTTCTATCATGGTGTATGTGGTACATGCAGTGGCTATGTATATTCCATTGGTGGTGCGATTTTGGATATCGATAATCCTTCCATTGTGAAGTATCGTTGTCAGAACTTCCTTCTTACACCGGAAGAGTGGTATGAAGAGAGAGGTTTTGTACCTAATGTATGTTTCCCCTGTGCAACGATGCAGGATGGAGATACCGGTCGTATTGCCATTTATTATGGTGCCGCAGATAGTTATGTAGGTCTTGCTTTTACCAATTTAGAGGATATTGTAAAATATATTAAAGACAACAGTGTGTTAACAGACACAGATACAGAAATTGGCAGAAGATAAGACTGGAGAGAGTGTTGCAGGATTCAGATAAAAGCAAGATAACTTTTATGGAGGTTCTTAGAAAAACAGGCCTTCTTATATTTGCCTCTCTCCTATGGGTCTTGGGGTCACTTCCCATTGTTACCCTAGGGGGGAGTTCTGCAGCGCTTTATTACACCGTTGTGAAAAGCATTCGTCATGACAGAAGCCACGTGCATATTGAGTTTTGGCGGGCTTATAAAAGGAACTTTCTAAAAGGGATTCTCCTCACATTTGCCTACGGATTTCTAGGCTTTGTGATATACTTAAATAGAGGGTTGATTCTGGCCGCATCCGCAGGAGATGAGGCGGCATCTCGCTTTTATTTTTTGGGGAGAACTGGGGGAAGTTCTATAACAGTATTTGTCATTCTAGATGGCCTTGCTATTCTACTATGTTTGTTGTTATTCTATTTACTTCCTGTACTGACCAGATTTGAGATGCGATTTGTTTCACTTGTGAAACTGGCATTTTATCTGGTGTTTCGGTACTTCCATTTCACATGCGCATTAACCCTTGGATTTGTGTTACTTCTTTGGCTGGTAATCGGATTTATGCCGGTGCCATGCCTCTTATTTGTGCCTGGTGTCTGGACTTTTCTTTCTTCGTTTTTGGTGGAGAAGGCGATGCGTCCCTATATGGGGGAAGCAAAAGAAGGGGAAGACGCCTGGTGGTTGGAATAAATACACTGTTTTGAAGGTGAAGAATGATGCGAAAGAGGTTTAGAAGACAAGGAAAGCGAATGCTGGCGTCTTTTTTGTGTCTCTCTTTGGCAGTGACTTCCTTTTTGCACAGTTCTATTTTCTCAAATGCTGCTGAGGACACTTCTTTCGTAGAAGAATCTTTGACGGAAGAAGATTACAGAGATCTTGTCAGCACATATTCTTCGGATAAATCCATTCCCTATTATAAAGATTATATTTCGGCTTATCCTGCGGTATTCCCGGAGGATGAACTTGTGATTGATGCAAGTGATTATTCCCGTTATGAAGAGGACGGAAAAGAAGTTCTTCCTGTGATTTATCAGAATTATGATGGGATGGAAGGCGATAGCCTTCTGATGACGGAGTATGCCCTGGTGGAGTACACCTTTAAGGTACAAAGTGCCGGGTATTATGATATGTCCTTACTGTATTATCCTATTGCGGGAAAGAGCAGTACCATTCAGCGCTCTTTCTTTATCGATGGAAAACTTCCTTATAGAGAGCTTGCTATGGTTGAATTTGCAAGAATCTGGACGGGCAGTATTGAGGAAACGTATCTGAATGACGATGGAATCACCACGAAAAAATGGGTGCAGGATAACCAGGGGAATGATTTGAAACCCACCTCTGTGGAAATTCCCAGTTGGGTAACCAGTCCCTGCCGCGATTATAACGGCTATGTGGTAGATGATTTAAAGGTATATTTGGAAGCGGGAGAGCATACGCTTACACTTTTAAGCCAGCGCGAGCCAATGCTTTTGAAGCAGATTGTTTTCTATAATGGGAAAACCGTGCAGCCCTATGAAACGGTAAAAAAAGCTTGGGATGCCAGTGGCTATCAGGCGACGAGTGGCAAAGAGATTCGTATTGAAGGAGAGAATGTAACCCGCACTTCCTCACAGATGCTGTATCCAAAGCAGGATCAGTCTTCACCAGCCGTTTATCCGGTTAGTCCCAAATCGTTATTAAATAATACCATTGGTGGTACTTCCTGGCAGAGCGCAGGCCAGTGGGTAGAGTGGGACTTTGAGGCACCCGAAGATGGTTATTATAATATCGCCGTTTTTGCAAAGCAGAATTTTGTGCGGGGAATTAAAGTTTCCAGAAAGATTACCATTGATGGAGAAGTGCCATTCAAAGAGATGGAGCAGTACGGATTTGCGTATAAACAGAACTGGCACAAAGATGTTTTGGCAGATGCAGAGGATAATCCGTATAGCTTTTATTTAACCAAGGGCACGCATACCCTTCGAATGGAGGTTGTTCTTGGAGATTTCTCCGAGGTGATTGCCACAGTTCAGTCAGCCGTACAGGATCTGAATAGTATTTACAGGCGGGTGATTCGTATTACGGGTGTTTCACCGGATGAATACAGAGATTATCAGATTGCGTCCTCTCTGCCGGGGTTACAGGGAGATTTGCAAATTGCCAGAGACAAGATTGATGGAGCAATCACCAGCTTACAGGCTATTTCTGGAAGCAACACAGATAAAACCACAACCTTAATTACCATGCGTGATCAGCTTGATTTACTCATGGAGGATGAGGAGCGATTTACGGAAGTGATCAGTTCCTTTAAGATTAATGTTCGTGCCTGTGGAAACTGGATAAATCAGGTAGTTAAGCAGCCACTGCAAATTGATCGTATATATGTTTATTCTCCTGACCAGGAGCCGGTTATTAAGAGTGATAATTGGTGGAGCCGTTTTATTTTTGAAATCAAGCGTCTGTTCTGTTCTTTCATAATTGATTATAACCAGATTGGTAATGTAACAGAATCCGATGAAGAAAGTACGACACTTACCCTGTGGGTGGGAACGGGACGTGACCAGGCGAATGTCATTAAGGCATTAATTGATGAAACGTTTACTCCAGATACAGGAATCAATGTAAATGTGCAGTTGGTGGATATGTCTACGCTATTAAAAGCAGAGCTTGCTGGGGAGGGACCGGATGTAGCCATTCAGGTTGGGCCGACCCAGATGGCCACGGGGATTGCTGCCGCCAATATGGTTGCTGCGGGGAATGATACGCCAGTTAACTATGGAATTCGAAATGCAGTATTAGACCTTTCGGCTTTCCCTGATTTTGAAGAGGTTTTGACGCGATTTAGTAATAGTGCTACCTGTCAGTTTTCTTATGGCGGTGCCACCTATGCGCTCCCAGATACCCAGACATTCCCGATGATGTTCTATCGAAAGGATATATTAAGTGAGATTGGGATGGAGGTACCTCGTACCTGGGATGAAGTGAAGGTTGCTATGACGGTGCTTAGCAAGAACCAGATGGAATTTGGTATGGTACCTGGTGAGCAGATTTTTGCGATGCTCTTGTTCCAGCAGGGCGGTGCCTATTATAAGTTAGATGGTATGGCTTCTGATCTGGATTCCGACATTGCAGTAAATGTATTTAAGCAGTACTGCGAGTTCTATACAGATTATAGGTTAGACAAGGAAACCTCTGCGGAAGAACGATTCCGTACAGGCGAGTGTCCTATTATCATTGCAGATTATACCGTCTTTAATAATCTTGCTGTATCAGCGCCAGATATTGAAGGATTATGGGATTTCACCGTTGTACCGGGCACACAAAATCCGGATGGAAGTATTAACCATACCACAGGCAGTACGGGTCTTGCGGATATGATTATGGCAAGTACCGAGTACCCTGAGGAAAGCTGGGAATTTCTGAAATGGTGGACGAGTGCGGAGACGCAGACTTTATTTGGCAGAGAGATGGAAAGTCTTATGGGCAGCGCAGGACGTGTTGCAACTGCCAATATGGAAGCCCTTGGAAATCTTTCCTGGAAAGTAGAAGATTATCGTGCACTTATGGAACAGTTCGCGCAGGTGCAGGGAATTCCACAGGTACCGGGTGGATATTATTCCTGGCGTAATGTAAATAATGCATTTTATGCAATCACGACTGATGATTCTGCTGCTACGCCTAGAGAAGAACTCATGGAAAAAGTAGGATACATCAACGACGAGATTAACTACAAGCGAGAAGAACTGGGACTACCAATTTTTTCGGAAGAATAAGTATATAGAAATTATGGAGAAAGGAGGAAGAGAAAATGGCTGATGAAGAAGTTCTGCAAGTGGAAGAAGCGAGTGAAGAAGCAAAGGCAGTTGCAAAGAAGCAGCGAAAGCTTAGCTATCAGATTAAAAAATCCAGATGGTCTTATGGCATGATTGCGCCATATTTTATATTGTTCTTTTTCTTTACAATCTTGCCGGTGGTCATGAGTATCATTCTTTCTTTCACATATTTTAATATGTTGGAGATGCCGACATTTGTAGGCTGGCGAAATTATATTAAGTTGTTTTTGGAGGACGATGTTTTCATTATTGCTTTGAAGAACACCCTCCTTTTTGCGGTAATTACAGGCCCTATCAGTTATTTTCTCTGTCTTTTGTTTGCCTGGATTATCAATGAGTTTAAAGGCTGGCTTCGTGCTTTCCTGACCTTAATCTTTTATGCACCCTCCATTTGTGGGAATGCGTATTTGATTTGGAACTTAATTCTTACAGGGGACCGTTATGGTTATTTAAATGGTATTCTTTTAAAACTTCGCGTGATTATGGAGCCAATTCCCTGGTTAAAGACTGAAAAATTTGTATTGCCTTGTCTGATTGTGGTGCAGCTCTGGCTTTCGCTTGGAACAGGCTTCCTTTCCTTTATTGCAGGCTTACAGACTGTAGATAAGAGTCTCTACGAGGCAGCGGCTCTAGATGGTGTCAAGAACCGCTGGCAGGAATTATGGTATGTAACCTTACCTGCCATGAAACCCCAGCTTATGTTTGGTGCAGTTATGCAGATTACCCAGTCATTTGCCGTTGCAGACATTTCTGTACAGTTAGCCGGAAATCCTTCGGTCAACTATGCTGGTGCAACGGTGGTTACGCACCTGCTTGATTATGGTTCTACAAGATTTGAGATGGGCTATGCATCAGCCATCGCAACGGTACTATTTTTACTTATGATAGGAACCAATAAACTGGTACAAAAAATTCTGCGAAGGGTAGGCGAATAATGGCAGAGAAGCCGGTTAAAAGAAAAATTCGCATAAAACACGAGAAACAGCTGAACCGCTCCATGGCGGGCAATGCTCTTCTTTTTGCGCTCATGATTTTCTGCGGCATTTTTATGGCAATGCCGTTAGTTATGATAGTAAGCAATTGTTTAAAACCCCTGGATGAGCTGTACCAGTTCCCACCCAGAATTCTTGTTAGAAATCCAACCTTAGAGAATTTTACGGATCTGTTTGTGTTGATGAACGACTCCTGGGTGCCCTTCTCTCGATATATTTTAAATACGTTTATTATCACCGTTGGCGGTATGGTGGGGCATGTTATTGTGGCATCGTTAGCAGCCTATCCGCTTGCAAAGCATAAATTCCCTGGGAAAAATGTGCTCTTTTCTATGGTAGTGCTTTCCATGATGTTTTCTTGGACAGTAACCCAGATTCCGCAGTACCTTATTATTTCCTGGCTTCACATTAACAATACATATCTGGCCCTCATCCTTCCAGCGTGGAGTTTTGGTATGGGGCTCTACCTTATGAAGCAGTTTATGGAACAGCTTCCAGACTCTCTTATGGAATCTGCGCGATTAGATGGTGCGAATGAAATGACGATTTTCTGGAAGATTGTTATGCCTAACGTGAAGCCGGCATGGCTCACACTGGCGATTTTCCAGTTCCAGCAGATGTGGGCAAATACGGGTGCGCTGTTCCTCAGAGATGAGGAGTTAAAACCTTTACAGTTTGCTTTGCAGCAGATTACGGCAGGTGGTACAGCGAGAGCCGGCGCAGCGGCAGCAGTTACATTTATCATCGCAGCGGTTCCCATTGTGTTCTTTATGATCTGCCAAAAGAATGTATTAGAAACCATGACAACCTCTGGTATGAAGGATTAATGACCGGTGAAGAAGAAATCTCTTTTTCAAAAGTGCATAAAGAAGATAGCCGTTTTCCTGGCAGCAGGGCTGGTTTTTCTTTCTATGGATGTTCCTACGATTGCGGAGGAAGAAGAACCCTTTGACACCTATAACTATGATTATTGGGAAGACGTGGTAGAGACCCCCACCCCTTATGAGACCATAGGACAGGTAAATGGAATTGGACTTTTGTATGAAGGGGAGGATTTGGGCGGCTTCAACAATCCCCAGGATTTATGCAAGGACAGCCTTGGGAATGTTTATGTTGCTGATACAGGTTCGCAGCGAATCGTAAAGCTAAATCCTACGATGACGGATGTTTTGTTTGTATATCAGAACTTCCAGGCAGAAGGCGTGATGGATGGCTTTAATAATCCCACGGGAGTTTGTATCTCATCTGAGAACAAGCTCTACGTAGCAGATTCTATGAATCGTCGTGTTGTTATTTTGGATGTGGAGACAGGAGAGTATCTTGGAAAAGTGGATAATCCCCAGTCTGATATTTTAGAGGAAGGTTATATTTTTACGCCCCTTAAAGTTTCTGTGGATTATGCTGGCCGTGTATATTGTATTGCCCAAAATATGTTTGAGGGCATCATGGTATTTGAAGAGGATGGACATTTTACAGGGTTCTACGGAACCATTGAGGTGTCAATATCCATGTGGCAGAAGTTTTGGAGGAAGCTTGCTACAAAAGAAGAACGAAACAAATCACAACTATATATTCCTACTGAGTTCACGGGAATTGATGTAGACGAAGATGGTTTTGTTTATGCTACCAATATTGATGAGAATGGTAAGCAGGGTGTTAGAAGATTAAACCCTAAGGGAGAAGATGTCATCCGTAAGGGTGTGAATGAGAATGTTGGTGGAGATCTTTGGATCAGTGGAACGACCGACTATGCTGGACCGTCACAGATTACGGACGTGGTATATAGAGGAAAAGGGATTTACTCCATTCTGGATCGTAAGAGGGGCAGAATTTTTACATATGACCACGAGGGGAACTTACTCTATATCTTTGGTGGAAGAGGCACCCAGGAAGGAACCTTTGCTTCTCCTGTTGCTATCGAGGAAGTCGGAAATTATATCGTTGTACTGGATGCACTTCGCGGTTCTATTCTTTTGTTTGAAGCGACGGAATATGGCCAGCTAATCAACGATGCCGTAGCACTTCGCTATGATGGAGACGAGACGCAGGCAGTAGAAAAGTGGAAGCAGGTTCTTAAGCTGAATGAGAACTTTGAACTTGCCAACGTGGGAATTGGTAAGGCATACCTTACTGCCAAGGACAATGAAAGCGCGATGTATTACCTGAAACTGGGAATGAATCGGGAGTACTATTCCATTGCATTCAAGCGGTATCGCAATCAGATTTTAAAGAATAATTTAAGCCGCATTATGACAGGCGCTATCATCATTATTGCCGGTTTTGTGATTTATTCCAAGTGGCGTGACAAACACCCGAAGGAAGGGCAAAAGCCCAAAGAGAAGTATAGCGATTTCTAAGTTGTAGGAAGAGGATATGAAGGAAGCATTTGCAAAAGAAAAATGGAAATACCTTTGGTATACCCTGTCTCATCCTATGGACGGATATTACTGGATTCGCAGAAAGGAAAGAGGCTCTGTGCCCCTGGCTCTTCTTTTGGTGCTATTATTCTCGGCATGTTTTTCGCTAAACCGTTATGGTGCCAGTTTCGTGGTAAATGATGTGAATCCCCGCAGTGTGAATTCTATTACGGAATTATTCGGTGTCTTCTTGCTGTACATCTTATTCTGTGTGGGCAACTGGTCTGTTACCTGTCTCATGAATGGGGAAGGACGGTTTAAGGATATTTGTATTGCTGTGGGATACGCACTGCTTCCATTAATTCTTGCGTATATTCCTGCAACGATATTGAGCCAGGCTGTGGCAGCGGATGAGGAAGCGTTTTACTTTATTGTTCTTGGCATTGGGATTGCGTGGGGGGCCATGATGCTGCTTATGGGAATTATGCAGATTCATAATTATAGTCTTGGAAAAACACTGGTTACACTATTACTGACACTGTTAGCGGTATTCATTATTCTGTTTTTGATGCTTTTATTAATGAGTCTAATCGGACAGTTATTTAACTTTGTGCGTAGTATTTATACCGAGCTGGTATTTCGAAATTAGAAGGGAAAAGTTTTGAAGAATCCTTTTCGTAAGAAAAAAGAAACTTCATACGAAGATCCTTACAAGGACCGCTATGTAAAGGTACCCAAAAAGGAAAAACAGAAAATGTCACGCATGGGACGGTTCCTTTTGGCGGTTTTCTTTTTGGTGGTATTTATTCTGGGACTAAACTTTGGCTATAAGATGATGCATTATCGGGGATACCAGGGGTATAAGGAATATTTATCCTCTTATGCGTATGAACCAGGGACGACCTTTGTGCCGCTTTCAGAAAGTAGATCCAGTGTGGATGGCTTTGTATTAGTAGCAGAAAATGATGTCTTAAAGTTATACACCAAAGAGGAAACCGCAGAAATTGCAGTATATGATAAGCGAAGTGGGGAAACGACCTATTCGAATCCGCAGGATTATGCGCAGGATTTGGTAGCGAACGATACCAACAAGGCACTTCTTCGCAGTCAGTTTATGATCAAGTACTATAATAGTGCCGCGAACGAGTCTACATTTGATTCGTATAATGATGCCGTAGCAAAGGGGCAGATTTCTGTATCCGCAATTAAAGACGGCATTCGTTACACATACCGTGTTGGGAATATTAAAGATTCAACAGGAATCGTACCAAGATACATTCCGGAGAAAAAATTATCTGCGGTTACAGGAAAACTTTCAGAGGATGTGGCTGCAAAAATAAATAATAGTTACAAAGAGAGTTATCTCGTAGAAGGTTTTTATGAGTTAACGGCAGGAGCACTTGCGAGTGAGGCAATACTGCATGATTTAAATGTCTGGTTTGGTCAGGCAGGTTTTACCGTAGATGATTATGTGAAATGTATGACCGATGCAGGGAAGGATACCCAGTTGTCCCCGAACTTCTCCGTAGACGTGGAATATCGTCTGCAAGGAGATCAGCTGGTGGTTAGCGTTCCTGCCTGCTCTCTCATTGAAGGCGGTGGAGCGAAATTATTCCGTTTACAGCTCCTTCCATTCTTTGGGGCAGCTGGCGTAGAGCAGGAAGGGTATATGTTTGTTCCGGGTGGGTCAGGTTCTCTCATCTATCTGAATAATGGAAAGACGAATGGTGTGGCAGACTACTCGCAGTTTGTTTATGGCCTGGATCCTGTGGCGCAGGACTATACCAAGATGGAGAACACAAAAGATGTGCGTCTTCCCGTATTTGGACTACACACGAAAGAGACGGATTTATTTGCGGAGATTACAGACGGATCCAGTCTTTCCTTAATAACGGCCAGTGTATCTGGAAAATTAAATAGTTATAACTATGTATATCCCACCTTTGTACTCAGAGGATTTGACAGACTTTCTATGTTTGGTACCACCGGAAACGAAGGGGATATTCCTATTGTGGAAGCAAAACTCTACGATGTAAACATGGAAGTGACGTATAGCTTTCTTACGAAGGAGTACGAAGGATATGTTGGTATGGCAGGGTACTACCGCGAGAAGTTACAGGAGCGGGGAGAATTTCCAAAGGAACAGTTATCCGCAGATGCTGTGACCCCGTTTTATTATGATGTCATCGGTGCCTATAAAAAGACGAAGTTTATTGTAGGAGCGCAGTATCTTGGAGAAGATACGGTAACAACTTTTGCAGAAGCCATGTCTATGGCAGAGGAGCTGGATGCTCTGGGTGTAAAAGGGCAGGTTATGAATTTCATGGGCTGGATGAACGGCGGTTATTATCATGATGTGCCAAACCAGATTCACGTAGTAAATAAACTGGGTGGAAAGAAAGGACTTACCCGTTTACAAAATCAGATGCAGATCCTGGGCGGAAAACTGTACTGTGATGTTGCTTTCCAAAATGTAACCAGCATCTCGAAACGTTACGAAGAGAATTATGAAACATCCAGATACTATGGGGCTGGGTATGTTGTAAAGTTAGGGCAGGTGGACCCCAGCTCACTACGCCAGACCGCTTCTCTTGGTTACAAGGAGACGGTACATTATCTGCTGTCTCCGAGATTTTTGGATCGCTATGTAAATGCCTTTGCAAAGAAAGTGACAGCGTACGATATGGATGGCATAGCGCTTAGAGATTTGGGAAGTCAGTTGCATTCCGATAAGCGTCGCACCTGTATCATCAACCGCGAAGAGGCTTTGCAGATTGTTAAGGCACAGCTTGTTTGCTTAGACGGAGCAGAGAAAGACTTAATGTTTAGCGATGCAAATGTTTATGCGCTTCCTTATGCAGATGATTTGATTAATATTCCAACAAGAGATAATCGTTACTACATTGTGGATGAAGCGGTCCCTTTTTATGAACTACTCGTTCATGGTTATATTCCTTACGGTGGGCGACTTTTAAATACAAATTCTTCGGCAGATGCCGCTAAGAATGTACTAAACCTCATTGAGTATGGTGCTGCACCGCACTTTGTTTTCACGTGGGAAAGTGCAACGGAATTAAAATACACGGGACTTAACCGTTTCTACTCTACGAAGTTTGATAACTGGAAACAGGATGCCGCGGATACCTATGCTTATGTTAGTGCCGCCTTAGATGCTGTTTCTGGTGCGGTAATGAGTGACCACGAAATTCTTGGAAAAGATTTGCGAAAAGTAACGTATAGCAATGGTGTTGTTTTCTATATCAATTATAGTGACGAGGATTGTATCGTAGAGGGAATGGTTATTCCCGCCAAAGGTTATGTGAAAGGAGGGGAGTAGACTTGTCTAAAGAAAAGGAAATCGTAGAAGAAACTACGGAAGAAATAGAAAATACAGAAACGTCAGCGAAAAAAACGAAAAAGACGTCTAAGGAGAAGCCACAAAAGACAAAGAAGCCTGCCTCCTTACATAAGAAACGGATACGACAGGGGTATCTCTTTATTCTTCCCTGGCTCATCGGCTTTGTATTCTTTTATGTAAAAAGTTTGGTACAGGCAGTGCAGTTTTCCATGTCTGAACTGACCGTACAGCCAGTGGGTGGTTATACATTAAAATTTGTGGGTTTTGATAACTTCATTTATGCCTTTCGAGAAGATCCCCAGTTTAAGCAGGTATTAACCTCTTCCATTGGAAATATGTTAATTGATGTGCCGCTCATTATTTTCTTTAGTTTGTTTATGGCACTTCTTTTGAATAAAAAGTTCAAGGGCAGAACCATCGTAAGAGCGATCTTCTTCCTTCCCGTAATACTGAATGCAGACGCAGTAACGGCGGCGATGAGTATGAGTAGAGCGATGATGTCTGGCGGTATTTCTACCAGTGCCGTAGAAACAGCCAGCACTGCCCAGAGCATAGGGGTGGATTATTACGTCAATCTTTTGTCATCCCTTGCACTGCCTGAGGCAGTACTACACTACATAGTGGGAGCGGTGGAACGCATTTCAGATATTATTACCGCTTCTGGTGTGCAGATTATTATCTTTATTGCAGCGTTACAGTCTATTCCCGGTTCTATGTACGAGGTCGCAAAGATTGAAGGTGCAACGACCTATGAGACATTCTGGAAAGTAACCTTTCCCATGGTTATGCCGCACATCATTACCAATGTGGTATATACCGTGGTAGATAGTTTTGTGGATAGTGAGGTTGTGGACTTAGCGTATAAGACAGCGTTCGACCAGATGAAATATGGGCGCTCTGCGGCATTCTCTCTGATATCCATGGTGATTACCATTGCCATATTATTGTTGGTTGTAAAACTCATTCAAAAACGAACCTTCTATTACAATTAGGTTTAAAGACCTCTTTATAAGGATTTGAAATGGAAAAGGAAAAGAAAGAAGAAAAGTGTATAGAGAAAAAGTCGCCCGGCGAGAGATGGAAGGCCTATAAAAATAGTGCTCACTTTGAAAACGACAAGAAGGGGTTGGCGACTGGTGCGAAGAATTTTGTGGTAAATCTTTTTAAGTATGCCACAATCATTGGAATCTGTTATGTGATTTTGGCACCGGTGTTAGGCATTATTGCCAACTCCTTTTTCAGCGATGCAGACAAGTATAATCCTATGGTATATATGATTCCACAGGCACCGACACTGGAAAGATACAACCTGGCGATTGCCCGTATGCACTATTTAAAAACCTGCGGACTAACCCTGCTATATTCCTTAACCCTGATGATTATTCAGGTGGTTATTTGTTCTATGGTCGGTTATGGATTTGCCAGATTTGATTTTCCGGGGAAGAAAATCCTCTTTGCCTGCGTCATCGTTATGATTGTCATACCTACGGATTCCATTATGTTACCCCTGTACATGACATTCAAGAATTTTGATATATTTGGTATAATAAAACTCATAAATGGGCGTGGAATAAATATGATGTCCACCACAACACCGATGTATATTTTGACATTTTTTGCCTGTGGTCTGCGCTCTGGTTTATACATTTATATCTTTAATCAGTTTTTCAGAGGCCTTCCCAAGGAGATTGAGGAAGCGGCCTTTGTTGACGGGGCAGGCGTTTGGTATACATATTTCCGAATTATGCTGATTAACGCTTTACCGGCAGTGGTTACAGTGGCGGTATTCTCGATGGTTTGGCAGTATAATGATACGTTTTATTCCAACCTGTTTTTGATGCGTGCGGATGTCATTCTTTCCAAACAGTTATCAACCTTGCAGGCGAATATTGCGAATATTGATAAGGTAATGGATCCCGGTATCCAGCAGCTTTATGTTTCTGCGGGGATTGTATTAGTGATGCTCCCGGTTGTATTAATTTATATCTTCTTACAGAAGTACTTCATAGAAGGTGTAGAACGTTCCGGAATCGTTGGATAAGAAAGAAACTCGAAAGAGAAGGAGGAATATATAGTGAATGCGAAAAAGATTTTTGCAGGTGCCTTTGCAGCCTCTATGCTATTAACGGCTGTTGCTTGCGAAGGAAAGACAGATGCGGAAGCACCTGCTGCTGATGCGTATACAGCGAGTCTTGATATGGAAGATGGAAATACCGCTTTTGCACTAATCAAGACAGCACCCAGAAAGGCGGATAATGCAGAGATTTCCTTAGGAGAATTTGCGGGCTCCAAGGTTTTGGAAGTAAAGAGTAATGGTGAGAATGCAGAAGTGTATGTTGCGCTTGACGTGGATGCACTTCTTGGGGAGAAAGTTACCGAGGTAAAAACCATTAAGCTGAAAGTGGGAGTTATGTCTCCCGATGGCGTATTTCATGCGGTTTCTGGTACAGGATTTGCTTATACCGGAGAGAGTCTAGAAGAAATCGAACTGGGCAACTGGTCTGTATATTCTGAAAGCAAGAACCCTTATGTACTTACCTTCGAAATGGGTGAAAGTGCATTTACCGCAGGAAATGATAACTATTTTGTGATTATGAAAAAGGATGATACGGGTATGGTAGAGGAAGAAGATGGTACCTTTACAAACCCTGCAACCTTATATATTGATGATATTGCATTCCTGGATGCGGCAGGCAATACCATCGAAGCAGATACCACGGCGGTTATGGAGGCACCTGCTTCTCAGTTCTATGCAAGAGAAAAACTTACCGGTGAAAATGTGATTGAGCTGTCTGGGGAATATCCTGGTGATTGGGATCATACGGGTGTAATTGATTTGAGTAAATACGCCGGGGAAACCACTTTGCACATCTACTATGACTTGGAGAATGGTGATTACTCCAAGGATGGTTACATGATTAAACTCATGAGCGGTGAATGGGGCGATGTACTTGCCAAGAAGAAAGCCAATGGCGAGCGAAATGGTTTTGTAGGCCTTGACTTTGATGCTACCGAAGGCGATGTTGAAGGTAAAGAATACCACTTAAAGAAGGATGGCGTTATTCGTCTTGATCCTTTACAGTCAGGTGTGATTACAGTAACACTGAATGAAGAGACCATGGCATTAATCAATGATAAGGGTGGTCTTGACTTCCAGGTATTTGGAATTAACGTTTATGCTGTTGTAGTAGAGCAGTAAGACATACAGATTAGGAGGAGAAGTATGAAAGCAAAAAGAATTGCAGCACTTACCCTTGCAACCGTTATGGCAGCTTCTGCAATTGGCTGTGGTAACAAGGGCCATAATGATGTAGTAAAGATAGGAACCTGGTGGACCCAGCATTATGATAGTAATGACACGCAGTTAGAGGATTCTGATGATTATAATCTTGCCGTTGCGGATGCAGCCAGCGATGACGAGCAGAAGCGTGCTGAAGGCGAGTACAATATTATGGTATGCCAGAAGAAGTGGGATGCCTTAAAAGCATTAGAGAACAGATATCAGACCAAGGTGCTTTGGGATAACTTAACCTACGATGGTGTAAAGGATTCCATTAATACTTCCATTTTGGCTGGCACACCTGACTGCCAGATCTACTTAGTAGATACTTCTGTTGGTGTTCCTGCGCAGATGGCAGGTTTGGCACTCGATTTAACGACGGTGCTTCCTAAGGACCACGATCTTTTCACTACACAGTCCGTTATTTCCTATTTGGATCTTGGGGATGGAAAAGCATCCATCATCTATCCTGTTAGTGGTAAGAGAAATGTCGAAGGTACCTATCCTCTTGGATTTAATTTACAGATGTTACAGGCAAACAACCTGGAAGACCCTCGTGATCTTTATGAAAGAGGCGAGTGGACCTGGGATAAGTTCAATGAGTACTGCAAGATTCTGACCCAGGATACAGATGGGGATGGCGTAATCGACCAGTATGGTTACAGTGGATTTAAGTGTGATACCTTAGGCGAACTGATGATGTCTAACGGTGCTTATATTGCGGTACCGGGTTCTCCGGAAGGACTTTCCTCCGCAGCAACTGGCGAAGCATTACAGGAAATGTACGACCTTTATAACACCTTTAATGTATGCGCTCCTTATGATGACGAGGCAGCAGCAAATGCTACCAGAATGCAGTATGCAAATGGTAATGTTGGTTTCTTCCCTTGCGCTGCATGGATTCAGGATGAGAGCAATGACTATGACTGGAAGAATGGTTATGTAAATCCTAAGTTAGACTGGGATGTTTGCTATGTGAGATGGCCCATCGGACCTTCTGGTAATCAGGAAACCAACGCTGGTAAGAATGTTACCACTTCTGGTGAGTTCTATATCATTCCTGCCGGTGTAACCAATCCTGAGGAAGTATTCAACGTGCTGTATGATATGTGGAACTGGTATGATGGCGATGTAGCACTCCGTGATGACAGAGCAACCTTAAACTGGTGGTATGGTATTACATCTACCAAGCCGGAATTACAGGAAGCAAACTACAATGTTATGTTTGAGTGCGGTACCCAGTCTGTATTAGACTTCTGGCAGAGTATAGGTGTTGGTTATGAAATCATCGGATTAATCGATGGAACCATGACGCCTGCGCAGTTCCAGGAGACCTATAAGAACGAAGTGCAGGAAGGACTTGATTCCTACTTTAAGTAAGAAGGGTAAGTAAGAGGCGCCCGTGTTTCTGGGCGCCTTTTTTCATGGAAAATATGATAAAATGGAAGAATGAGACAGAAGGTATCGACCCTCTTATTTTATGTGGGACTTATTTTTGAAATCGTGGTATCTTTTTCGGGATACGCATTTGGAGGATTTAAAGAGCCTGTATTCATTTTTGCAGGGATGGCCTTTTTTGCGTTATCCATCTGTTTTGACCTAGAACTTAAAAAGATGTGGCCCTGGTATGCAGCAGCTGCTGCGACAGGTGCCGCTTTTTATTATTTTCAGCACCAGGCATTAATATTACGAATCCTTTTGCCTCTTTTAGCTGGCAGAAAACAGAATGTGAAAAAAGTAGTGCGCCTCTTTTTCTGGGGAACGCTGGCCATCACGGTTTGTACAGCAGTGCTCTCCTTCTTTGGAAAAGGAAATGCATTAAGTGTAACGAATGTATTTCGGCACGAGGAAGAAACAAGATACCAGTTTGGATTTATACATCCCAACGCTTTTGCATTTTTCTGGTTCCGCATTATCCTTTTAGGACTCTATGGATACAATACCACTCTGCAAAAAAGGGTATGGAAGAGAGTCGTTTATTATGGCATAGCGGTTCTTGCACTGCTTCCACTCTATTTTGCATATTCAAAAACGGCGCTGGTATTAAGTGCAGCATCGATTATGGGTGTTCTGTTATGCGACTGCATTCCCTGGAAGGGATTTCACAAAATCCTTTTGGGAGGTGGAGGTCTTCTGATGGCACTGGAAATCTTCATTCTATACAGTAGTATGACCTGGTTCTTTTTAGACAGCGTGAACAGCGCTTTTCTACAAAAAGCCTGGTGGTTTTTTAACAATGTTACCACGGGGCGAACCCACATGATTCATACGTTGTATGAGAGACTTCACCCAGCTATTATGGGAACAGGGATTGGCAGTGATGGTACAGAGGTAGGCTTTGTAAATGCGCTCTACAACCAGGGCATCATTTTCGTTGTGATTTATGTCTGCATTTTGGGATATGCCTTTTACCGGATGTATAAAGAGAATAATAGGGTAGGAATGATTTTGATTTTAGCGTTTACGTTCTATGCATCGGCAGAACCGTTCCTTCCATACTTTAATAAAAATGGCGTGTGGCTTATGCTCATTGGCCTGTGCTACAATGGATATAGAGAGAACCAAAAAGGAGAAGAGGATGAAAGTAGTAGTAGCCATTGATTCTTTTAAAGGATGTTTAACAAGTTTAGAGGCTGGAAATTGTGTAAAGGATGCAATTTTAGAGGTAATGCCTGCTGATGTTACCGTAACCGCACTTGCAGATGGTGGTGAGGGAACCGTGGAGGCACTTATGCGCTGTATGCACGGAGAGGAAATTCCAGTAGAAGTAACAGGACCTCTGGGGGAGAAGATTTCATCCTACTATGGTGTGTTAAAGGATAATAAAGTGGCCGTAATGGAGATGGCTAACGTAGCCGGGATTACTATGGTTCACGGCACCAGCAAGAATCCGATGAATACCACAACCTACGGTGTTGGGGAGATGATTCTGCATGCGATGAATGCCGGATACAGAGAATTCATCATGGGCATCGGCGGCAGTGCAACCAATGATGGTGGTATGGGTATGCTCACGGCTCTTGGTGTGAAGTTTTACAACGATAAGGGGCAGCCGGCAGGTATTTTTGGACGTGATGTAATGCGCGTGGCAAAAGTTGATGTAAGCGAAATGAATCCTTTATTAAAGGAATGTCATTTCACCATAATGAGCGACGTTAAAAATCCTCTTTGCGGGGATATGGGAAGTTCGGTTATTTTTGGACCCCAGAAGGGTGCAACAGCAAAGACCATCCCTCAAATGGATGAAGGTCTTAGAAGATATGCAGATATCATTAAAGAGGCTACTGGTAAGGATTGTAGCGACATGGAAGGAGCGGGGGCCGCAGGTGGTCTTGGATTTGCCTTTCTTACGTTCTTAAATACGACATTAAAGCCGGGTATTTCTTTCATGCTCGAGCAGTTACATATGGAAGATATGATTAGCGATGCAGATATTGTAATTACCGGAGAGGGTTGTCTGGATGCGCAAACCGCGATGGGCAAGACGCCAATTGGTGTAGCGAATCTTGCAAAGAAACATGGCGCAAAGGTTATTGGTTTTGCAGGAAGCATTGGCAGCGGCGCAATGGAATGTAATGCATTTGGATTAGATGCTTACTTTGGAATCTGTGGAAAGCCGATGACCATGGAAGAAGCGATGGACAAAGAAACTGCTCTGCATAATTTAAAAAGAACCGTTACACAGGTGTTCCGCCTGATTAAGGAAGTGGGTTAATATGGCAGAGAAAAACACTGGAAAGAAGGTCACTCCACAAGGAACCTGTGACACTTGCAGCAATTATATCTACGATGAAGAGATGGAATACTATGTTTGCGACTGCGATTTAGATGAAGACGACATGGTACGGTTTTTGCAGGGGAACACAGCAGGGTGTCCTTTCTATCAGCTGGATAATGAATATCTGATTGTGAGAAAGCAGATGTAATATGGGAAGTCTTTTTCAGGAAATCAGTGAAATTACGGAGCAGACCATTCCATTTCATATGCCGGGGCATAAGAGAAATGGACAGATTTATGCGGGTAAAGAAGGCGCTTTTTTAGGGACGATTTTCTCTAAGGACGTTACGGAGATTGCTTCAACGGATGATCTTCATCATCCAGAAGGAGTAATTAAGGAGGCACAGGACAGAGCTGCCACATTATATGGCGCAAAGAAATCCTTTTTTCTCATTAATGGGAGTACAGCAGGTGTGCTTTCTATGATTTCGGCAGCCGTTCCCTTTGGTGGAAAACTGCTTCTCCCAAGGGCCAGCCATAAGAGTGTTTATCACGCCTGTGCGCTTAGACATATTACACTGATTTTTTTACCGCAACGAAGCGATTCTTTGCTTGGATTTGCGCAGGCAGTCAGGCCGGAGGATGTAGAAAGTGCATTGCAGGACTGCGAAGTAGATGCTGTTTTGCTTACAAGTCCAACGTACGAGGGATTTTGTACAGATATTGCATCGGTTGCATCAATCGTTCATAAAAAAGGAATTCCGCTGCTTGTGGATGGAGCGCACGGCGCACATCTTACTTTGTGGAGAGAAGAAACAGGAATTATAGACGCACTCCATAGCGGTGCAGATTTTGTGGTTCATTCTTTGCATAAGACGCTCCCGTCCCCGAACCAGACGGGGCTACTACATATGGGAAGTGAACGGATTTCGCAGGACCGTGTGCAATATTTTCTGGGGGTTTATCAGACGTCATCTCCCTCCTATCCGCTTATGATAGGGATAGATAGCTGTATTAACTGGATGCAGGAAATGGGGAAAGCGGCATTTACCCAATTTGCCCAAAGAAGAGAGAAACTACACAGAGCGCTTTCGGAATGTAAGCAGATTTGTGCGCTGGATTACTTTGGGGGACAGCAGATGGACCTTTGCAAAGTAGTGCTTTATGACAAAACGGGCGCAAATGGGCCCGCGATAGAAAAAATTCTTAGAGGTGCAGGCATAGAACCGGAGCTAACGGCACCAGGATATGTGCTTCTTATTATGACACCCTTTGACGAAGAGGAAGCCTATAATAAACTGGCCAGGGTAGTAAAGGAAGCGGATGGAAGTCTGCCTGAGAAGGAAAGAAAACCGATTTTGTCAGGAATGCAGATAGAGCGAAGCAAGCCACTATGGGAGGCCATAGAAGGAGACCGGGAAAAGGTGGCGCTTACGGGTGCGGAAGGTAAAATCAGTGGCGAAATGGTAATGCTTTATCCGCCAGGACAACCCCTTATTCTTCCAGGGGAGATTTATACGAAGCAGATTATTGAAACGATAAGAAACTGTCAGATACAGGAGCTCAATCTTGTGGGGATTTACGATGACAGTGTATGGGTTATGAAGGTATGAGAATATTTTATCTAATGGGCAAAAGTGCCAGTGGAAAAGATACTCTATATAAACGTCTTTTGCAGAATGAGAACAATCATTTAAAGCCTCTTGTTCCTTACACAACGCGTCCCATTCGCAGTGGGGAAAAAGACGGAGAGGACTATCATTTTGTAGACGAAGCACGCCTGCAGACCCTGAAAGAAGCAGGAAAGGTCATTGAACATCGTACCTATCACACGGTTCACGGAGACTGGCATTATTTTACCGTGGCAGAAGAGAATCTTTCTGGGGATTATCTTGCCATAGGAACGCCGGAGTCTTATGGAGCATTATTATCCTATTACGGGAAAGACGTATGCAGGCCGATTTATGTGACATTAGACGATGGGGAACGGCTAAGCCGTGCGCTTGCCAGAGAAAGAAGCCAGCAGCAGCCAAAGTATAAGGAATTGTGCAGAAGATTTTTGGCGGATGATGAGGATTTTCGGGAAGAAGTATTGCAGTCTCTTTTTATAAACCGCAGATTTGAGAATATTGATCTTGCAGCGTGCACAGAAGAGATAGAAGGATACATCAAACAGGACCAGTAGAGAATGGATGATTTAAGAATATCGCAGATTATGCAGGCGCATAAGGCAGAAGTAGCAAGGCCTGTGGAAGCAGCGGACGACAATTTCAAATTCATGCTTACCAGTAAGATTGGTGAGAGTGAACTACAAGAGAAAATCGTAAGCCTCATGGAACAAATCAATGAGGAGGGAGAAAAAATCTCCAAGAAGAAGGATATCCGGGATATGCGCAGGTACAGGAGTCTTGTGAAGGAATTCCTGAATGAAGTGGTAAATCGATCCCATGCCTTTTCAAGAGAGAATTTTCTGGATAAAAAAGGACGCCACAGAGTCTACGGCATCATACGTTTGGTAGATGAGAATCTGGATGCCCTTGCCCAGGAACTTATGAAGGAAGAAAAGGACAATATGGAGGTCCTTTCCAAAATCGGAGAGATTCGAGGACTGCTATTAGATTTATTTATGTAAGGAAATGCTTTTCCATCTAGGGGTGGGAGAGCATTTTTTTGTTGGAATATGGTATAATGGATATGAAGTATGCGCAAAGGAAAGTGCTGGATTTATGGGCTTTTTAATTAAAGAATTTGCCTATTTTTTCATAGCGACATTTTTGTTATATTATCTGGTTCCGAAGAAGATCCAGTGGGTTGTTCTTTTGGTAGCCAATACCTACTTCTATTACGCATCCGGCTGGAAGAGTTTTGTATTCCTAACCGGAACGATTTTGGTATCCTATGGTCTGGGACTTTTGATTGAAAAGACAAAGAAAAAGAGTCTGGTCATGTGGGGCAGTATTCTGATTTTTGTGGCGATGCTTTGCGCGATGCGTGTTCTTCCGGCAGCGCGATCGATTATGCCGCTCGGTCTGTCGTTTTATAGTTTGCAGTGTATCGGCTATATGATTGAGGTATATAGAGGTTCTACCGAAGCAGAGAAGAACCCGCTAAAATACTATGTTTATATTTCCTACTTCCCGCATGTACTACAAGGACCTTTTGCAGATTATAACGAGTTAAAGAAAAAGATTTTTGCTCCCCATGCTTTTGACTATGATAAAGCGGTGTATGGCTGTTATCGTTTTGTCTGGGGCTTTATGAAGAAACAGGTTATCGCAGAGCGTATTGGGAATATTGTGAATCCCATCTTTGCAACAGGAGAAGGCTACTACGGCGCGACTGTTTTTTACGCGATGGTTCTGTACTGTATCCAGTTATATGCAGATTTCTCTGGTTATATGGACATGGCAGTGGGTGTATCCTATGGCCTTGGTATTGAACTACAGGAGAACTTCAATGTGCCTTATCGCTCAAAGTCCATGGCAGAGTTTTGGCGCAGATGGCATATGTCTCTTGGTCTGTGGTTTAAAAATTATGTATTCTATCCCATGCTTCGTACAAAGCTTTGCACCAGCATTCGTGCAAAGATGAAGGCAAAGAAGAACAAGTATGCGATGAATGTTCTGCCGACCACCATTGGTCTATTTGTGAACTGGACCTTAATTGGTTTGTGGCATGGATTTGATGCCAATTACTTATGCTATGACTGGGCCTGCGGTCTCATTATCATCCTAAGTGAGTTTGCCAAGCCATTGTATGACAAGGTGAATAAAGCTGCCCCGAAATTTATGCAGTCGAAATTTATGGATGCGGTTCGCGTGGTTCGTACATTCATCCTGGTAGGATTTACATTCCTATTATTCAGACCTGATACACTGGCCGTTTCTAAAACATTGTTTGTGAATATGTTCACAAAACCAGGCATCAAGCAGCTCTTAGAATATGGATATTGGAATCTTTATGACGAGTTTTTGATTTTCCTGCCGATTGTGCTGCTGTGTATAGTAGACAGTTTGAAGTATAAAGGAGTGAATGTGTATGAGAAAGTTCATAAATGGCCATTTGTTATTCGCTGGCTGATTTATATCTCAGCACTTATTATGGTCTATGTTTCAAAGTTTGAACTGGCAAAGGGAATCTTTGCATACTATGTATTCTAAAACAGATCTTGGAAGAAAGAGGGAAAGCGTTTTATGACAAGAGAAGAAATTTTAGCAAAAGTAAATGAAGTATTTCACGAAGTATTTGATGATGACAGCATTGTGGTAGTAGAAGCAACCACCGCAGATGACGTAGAGGATTGGGACAGCCTGATGCACATTACCTTAATTGGAGAGATTGAGGCAGCCTTTGGTTTCAAATTCCAGATGAAAGATGTTGTCGGAATGAAGAACGTAGGTGAGATGTTAGACATCATTGCAGCCAATATTTAGGAAGTATTATGAATCACTATACCTTACAAGAACTCAGCGTGGGAATGACGGAGCAATTTACGGTGACCGTTACAGAAAAGATGCAGGAAGCATTTACAGAACTTTCCGGTGATGTGAATCCTATGCATCTGGATGAAAACTACGCCAAGGAGCATGGATATGATGGAAAGCTCATCTATGGCATGCTGACCGCATCTTTCTATTCTACCCTGGTGGGCGTGTATTTGCCCGGTGAACACTGCGTATTCCATGAAGTAAAGACCATGTTTAATGCACCGGTCTATGCGGGGGATACCCTGACGGTTACGGGCGAAGTGGAAGAAATCGATGAGCGTTTTGGCCGGGTAAAGATTAAGGCACATATTAAGAACCAGAAGGGCAAGAAGGTATCCAGAGCAAGTCTGACCGTGGGTTGTATTGCATAGGAGAACAGATGGAAAAGACAGTTTTTATTACAGGCGCATCCGCGGATGTGGCGATGGAAACCATAAAAGCGCTCTCCGCAGAAAATGCGGATGTGGATTATAAAATTATTGGCCATTTTAACAGGGATGATGCCAAATTAAAACAAACAGTGGAGAACCTACCCAATGTGTCTTTAACGACATTGCAGGCAGATTTATCGAATTTGTCAGAAGTGGAAACACTGACAGATGCTGTTATGGCACAGGGACCGGTAGATTACTTTTTGCATTTTCCGGCGCTGCCCTTTGCCTATATGCGCTATAAAGATTTGGATATTCAGACGATTCAGAGAGAGTTAGATGTTTCACTGCTTTCGTTTTTGACGATTACCAAGAAGCTGTTTCCGGCAATGAAAAAAGTTGCGGATGCCAGATGTGTGGTCATGTTAACCGCCTTTGTTACAGAAGAACTGCCCCCCAAATTCATGGTGGATTATATGGTAACAAAGTATGGCCTTTTGGGTGCCATGAAGGCAGCGGCTTCTGAATTTGGCGGGAGTGGATTTTGTATCAACGGTATCTCGCCCCAGATGATGGAGACGAAGTTTTTAGCAGGCATTGATCCAAGAATTATAGAAATGAATGCAGCGAAGAGTCCAGATGGGAAACTTTTGTCTGCGAAAAAGGTTGCAGGAGAAATCTGTAAAATGCTTTCCGCCTCTTACAAGGAGAATGGAAGCAATGTAGTAGTGGTATAGGGGAGAGCCCAGGGGGATTACGTATGGCAGATTTTACGACGATTATTGGACAGGATTTATTAAAGAATCAGTTAAAAGCAGCTGTGGAGAAGGATGCACCCAGCCATGCCTATCTGCTACAGGGGGAACCCAGAAGTGGAAAAGAATATGTTGCCAAGGTGTTTGCCAGAGCTCTTCTTTGTGAGGGCAACGGGGATAAACCTTGTGGCGAATGTGATTCCTGTAAGCATGTAGATGCAGGGACGCATCCGGATCTGATTTATCTGCACCCTGCAAAGCCCAATACGATTGGCGTAGATGATATCCGCGAGGGGATTACGGGAACCGTTTCCATAAAGCCAATGAACAATCGTCGTAAGGTGTATATCATCATGGAAGCAGAAACCATGACACCGCAGGCGCAGAATGCACTATTAAAAACGTTAGAAGAGCCCCCGGCATATGTGACGATGTTACTACTCACTTCGTCCTTAGAGATGATGCTTCCCACCATTAAGAGCCGCTGTGTTACTTTGGCGATGACACCGGTTGAAGACGCACTCATGGCGAAGTATTTGAAAGAAGAATTAGAGATTCCTTCCACCAGAGCAGAGTTCTGTATTGCCTTCGCAAGAGGAAATATTGGCAGAGCAAAATCCCTGGCTAGCAGTGAAGACTTTGATGTGATTCGTGAGAAAGCGCTTTCCTTACTGAAAAATATTTATGACATGGATATCTCCGACATTATGGAGACCATAAAACAGATTCAGGAATATAAGTTTGAGGTAAAGGATTACTTAGATATTATGGCGGTGTGGTATCGCGATGTACTTTTGTTTAAAGCAACAGGAGATGCCAATCATCTGATTTTCAAAGATGAGCTGCCGGGAATCGCAAAGGTGGCAAAGAGGTCCTCTTATGAAGGCATTGAGGAAATTATAGGGGCCCTGGAAAAGGCGAAGGGAAGACTTCGCAATAATGTGAAATATGAGCTTGCCATGGAATTATTATTGCTGACCATTCGGGAACAGTAAGGCAGGTATATGTGGTTTATAGATTGTGGTTATAGATTTAGGAGGAATGAAGATGAAGAATATAGTTGGTGTACGTTTTAGAACGGCAGGAAAGATTTATTATTTTGATCCCCTTGCCTTTGAACTACACAGAGACTCTCACGTCATTGTGGAAACTGCGCGTGGTATTGAGTACGGAACGGTAGTGGGAGATATCAGACAGATGGAAGAGGAGGCAATTCCACAGCCTTTAAAGCCCATCATTCGTGTGGCTACGCCAGAGGATGATACCCAAAACGAGGCGAATAAGCAGAAAGAAAAAGAAGCATACAGAACCTGCCAGATTAAGATTGCCCTTCATAATCTGGACATGAAATTGATAGACTGTGAATACACCTTCGATAATAATAAGATTTTATTTTACTTTACATCCGATGGCCGTGTGGATTTTAGAGAATTGGTAAAAGATCTTGCCAGCGAGTTTCATACCCGTATTGAACTTCGTCAGGTGGGAGTTCGTGACGAGACCAAAATGCTTGGTGGATATGGTTCTTGCGGGCGCGTTCTTTGCTGCCATGGTCACTTATCGGATTTCATTCCCGTTTCCATTAAGATGGCAAAGGAACAGGGGTTATCCCTGAATCCCACGAAGATTTCCGGTGTGTGCGGCAGACTGATGTGCTGCTTAAAACATGAGCAGGAAACCTATGAGGAATTAAATAAGCGTCTTCCCCGAGTGGGAGACTTTGTTACCGCAGAAGATGGAACAAAGGGTGTGGTACACTCCATTAGTGTTCTTCGTGAAATCGTTCATGTGATGGTTGAAAGCGGCGGAAGTAAAGAAATCAAGGATTATCCTGCTGGAAGCTTGACCTACAAACGCGGCATGAAGCAGCCGGAGGTTAAAGAGGAAATTGATGAAGAGGCATTAGCAGCACTTATGGATAAGCCCGGGGATGTTGCGAGCGAAGAAGCACCCTCCGAAAGGAGTAAGGAGCATAACCAGAAGGGTGGCCGCAATAACTATAAAGAGCACCGCAAGGATTTTCATAAAGAATTTAACCGCGAGGAGGACAAAGAGCATTCTCAGGGCGGCAGAAAAGAACATAATAAGAATGATCGAAATGGTGGGAAGAACCACAAGTTTGGTGGGAAGAATAACCACAAAGAACATTTTGAGAATGCCCATGAAAATCAGGAACATAGCCATGATGTGAATCGTGAGGTGAACCGTTCTCATCATAATGGTCACAGACCGGCTCACAAGAACCATGGAAGAGGCAACCATAATGGTGCCAGCCAGGGTGAATAAGCTTGGAGGCATTTATGTTAAAAGAAGGTGAGAGACTGGATGATTTAGAATGTTCTGGTCTTTCTATTATTCAGGATCCGGGGCGATTTTGCTTTGGGATGGACGCAGTGCTTCTTTCAGGCTTTGCAAAAGCAATGCCTGGTGACGAGGTGGTGGATTACTGTACAGGAACAGGAATTATTCCAATTCTGATGTCTGCCAAGATGCCAGCAAAACATTTTGTCGCGGTAGAATTACAGGAAGAAAGCGCAGATATGGCAAGCCGCAGTGTGGCCTATAACCATTTAGAGGAAAAGATACAGGTATTAAATGTCAATCTCCTGGAAGCGGATTCGTATATTAAAGCAAATTCTGTAAATGTGGTGACGGTAAATCCGCCCTATTTAAAAGAGGGAAGCGGCATCCAGAATCCATCCTCTGCAAAGGCCATTGCCAGACATGAGATTAGCTGCAATTTATTAGATATTTTGAAAGAAAGCTGTCGTGTGCTAAAAAATGGCGGTCATTTCTACATGGTGCACAGACCATTTAGACTGGCAGAGATTTTGTCATCCATGCAAAGTGTCCACCTGGAACCCAAGCGTATCCGCTTTGTACATCCGCGGTTAGAAGCGGAGCCAGCTATGATTTTGGTGGAAGGAATGAAGGGCGGAAACGCAGGCATGGTTGTGGAGAAGCCACTCATTATCTATGATGAAGACGGACAGTATACAAAAGAACTTAGGGAAGATTATAAGTATTAAAGATGAACGATAAGAACGAGGCAGGAACTTTATACCTTTGTGCCACCCCCATTGGAAACCTGGGGGATATTACCGCCAGAGTTTTGGAAACGCTTTCCATGGTGGATCTAATTGCAGCGGAGGATACCAGAAACAGTATCCACCTGCTAACGCATTTTGGGATCAAGACACCTATGACCAGTTATCATGAATATAACAAGGTGGACAAAGCCTATACCCTCATCAACAAATTAAAGGCAGGAGAAAATATTGCGTTAATTACCGATGCGGGAACACCAGCGATTTCCGATCCCGGAGAAGTGCTTGTGAAGATGTGTCATGAAGAAGGGGTGAAGGTTACCAGCCTTCCAGGGCCAGCAGCTTGTATTACGGCGCTTACTTTATCCGGAATGCCTACGACTCGTTTTTGCTTTGAAGGATTTATGCCACAGGAGAAGAAGGAACGTAAAAAACGTTTAGCGCCTCTTGTGAAGGAAACCAGGACGATGATTCTCTACGAGGCACCCCACCATTTAAGGGGGACGCTGCGGGATTTACAGAGTCTGTTAGGGGACAGAGAGATTGCACTTTGCAGAGAACTTACAAAGCGTTTTGAGGAAGTGCAGCATTTTACCCTGTCTACTGCCATTGCACATTATGAGGAAACCGATCCCAGAGGGGAATATGTGCTTGTAATTGCTGGTGCAGACGAGGAAGCACTTTTGGAAGAAGAACAAAAGAAGTGGGAAGAGATGTCCGTGGAAGAACATGTTAAGATGTACGAAGAAAACGGCATGGACCGCAAGGAAGCGATGAAAGCAGCAGCGAAGGACAGAGGCGTATCTAAGAGAGATATTTACGACGCCCTTTTGAAATAAAACGAAAAGAGGTTTTGAAGATGGACAGAATCATGACAAATCGTTTGGACAGAGGATTTTATAAATACCAGGAAGAGTTTGAAGCAGCAGCGCTTCGTACCCTCCGCAGTGGCTGGTATATTATGGGCAAAGAACTGGAAAATTTTGAGAAGGCTTATGCCGCGTATACAGGAAGAAAGTATGCATTAGGCGTAGGCAATGGTCTGGATGCGCTTACCCTTGCCTGCCGTACTCTTGGCATAGGGGAAGGGGATGAAGTGTTAGTACAGGGCAATACCTACATTGCCTCTGTTATGGGCATTTCTATCAATGGTGCTACCCCTGTATTTATTGAACCCAACGAGTACTACGAAATTGATGAAACGAAGCTAGAGGCAGCGCTTACGGAGAAAACGAAAGCGGTGATGGTCGTACATTTGTATGGACAGGCTGCAAAAATGGATGAAATCTGTGCATTTTGCAAGAAGCATAACCTCAAGCTTATAGAAGACTGCGCGCAGAGCCATGGTGCCAAATGTGGGGATACGATGACAGGTTCCTTTGGAGATATCGGTTGTTTCTCTTTTTACCCTTCCAAGAACATTGGCGCTTTTGGAGATGGCGGCGCGGTGGTTACGGATAATGAAGCGTATTATAACCACATGAAGATGCTTCGGAATTATGGTTCTGCAAAACGATATTACAATGATGAAGTGGGCGTGAATTCCAGACTGGATGAAATACAGGCAGCGCTTCTTTCTGTTCGTCTGTCCCATGTAGAGGAATTAGAAGAGGAAAGAAAGAATTTAGCAAAACGTTATTTGGAAGGGATTCACAACGATAAAATTGTGCTTCCAAAGGTGCGGGAAGGGGTAAGCCATGTTTTCCATCAGTTTGTCATTCGCTGCAAGGAAAGAGACGCATTAATTACCTATTTGAGCGAGAAAGGGATTGATACCATTATCCATTATCCGGTACCGCCGCATCTTAGCAAGGCATATGCTTATCTTGGAAAGAAGGTTGGAGACTATCCGATTACCGAGCAATATGCAAATGAGGTTCTTTCCATTCCGATGTTTAATGGATTAACTGTTGAAGAACAAGACCGCGTGATAGAAGCACTGAACGCATTTTAAGAGATGGTTATAGAAATTCCTAAGGGCGCAAATACGATATTAAAAACGTTAAATGAAGCTGGCTACGAAGCATTTGTGGTAGGCGGCTGTGTTCGGGATGCGTTACTGGGGAAGAAGCCCGTAGACTGGGATATTACGACTTCTGCTGATCCGACAGAAGTGAAGAAGCTTTTTAAGCGCACGGTCGATACAGGACTTGTACATGGTACGGTCACGGTGCTTACGGATGGGGATGCTTACGAGGTAACCACGTATCGTTTGGATGGGGAGTATGAAGATGGAAGACATCCCAAAGAGGTGCAGTTCACAAGGAACCTGACCGAAGATTTGAAACGCCGGGATTTTACCATCAATGCCATGGCCTATCATCCAGAGGTTGGACTCGTAGATATATTTGAGGGGCAGAAGGACTTAGAGGATAGAATCATTCGGGCAGTTGGGGATGCGACGATGCGCTTCTCAGAAGATGCACTGCGTATGATGCGAGCCATTCGTTTTGCAGCCCAGTTAGACTTTACGATTGAAGAAGAAACGTATAAAGCAATTGGGACCCTGGCTGAAAATTTGGCGAAAGTAAGTGCAGAGCGTATTCAGGTAGAACTGGTAAAATGTCTTTCCAGTACGCACCCTGAGAAATTCAGGCACTTCTACGTAACTGGTCTTACAAAGGTGTTCTTACCAGAATTCGACAGATGCATGGAGACGACACAGAATAATCCGCATCATTGTTATAGCGTGGGAGAGCATATTTTAAAGGCGATTGAAGGAATTACGAACGAACCCTATTTGCGGTTAACGATGCTGCTACATGATATAGCAAAGCCAGTGACCAAAACGACGGATAAAGAGGGCATTGATCATTTTCACGGCCACCAGGAAAAAGGGGCTGTCATGGCGGGAGAAATCCTGCGCCGTCTGCATTTTGATAACGATACCATTCGGAAAGTAAAGGTGCTTGTGGAGTATCATGATGCGCGTATTGTGCCAGAGAAGGTTCCTATGCGAAGGGCCATTCATAAGATTGGAGAAGATTACTTCCCTGCTCTTTTCGATGTAGCACAGGCTGACCTTATGGCACAGAGTATGTATCAGAGAGAAGAAAAGATTTCTCTTAATGAAAGAAGGCGTGTGGTATTTGAAGAAATCATGGCAGAGAAGGACTGCGTTTCGCTAAGGACATTAGCGGTTACCGGTAAGGATTTAATTGCAGCCGGTATGGCCCCTGGGAAGCAGCTTGGGGAAGTATTAAATACCATGCTGGAAGATGTATTAGAAGAGCCTAGTCATAACAACAAAGACTATTTGATGAAGAGATACGGAGAGGGATGAGACATGAAAAAAGCAAAGAAATCACATTCCAAAAGAGATAAGAAAAAAGAATTAAAGCAGCCAGCATGGCCAATCGTACTTACCGCAATTTTTTGGATTATCGAGACATTGCTAACAGGGTGTCAGAGTCCCGCGGCAACGAATCATACCGCCAGTGGCAATACCGTGTCCGATACGGGCTTTGTGATGGCGATTCCCGGCAACTACGATTCGGCTGACTATGCAATCTGCATCAAGCAGGATTTAGAGAAGGGAACCTTCCAGTTTGCCAATATGGAAACGGGAAAGCTCTATACCCTAAACTATGATGGTGCAACGACCTATGAGGATGCGTATGGGCAGGGGCTTGCAGCGGCCCAAATTTCACCGGGGATGCTTACCTATATTACATTTATGAAGACGCAGAAAAGATTGAACTCTTTGGCACTTTTGCCAGAGAGTTTTCATTATGATGGAATAACAGATTATGTGATTGAGGGAAAGAATCTTTGGATTGGAGATACCTACTATACGATTGATGAGCATGCAGCAGTTCTTTCGCCTGGCGGGGCGGTAGCGCTTTCAGAACTTGCGGGGGTGGATACCCTTACTTTCTATGGAAGAGGAAAAATCGTTTACAGTATTTTCGTAAACACGGGACATGCTTACCTGGAATTAACGGGAGACAGTTTTTTTGAAGGCGGGTTCTTAGAGGTATCCAATCGTCAGATTGAAAAGATTACCGCAGGAATGTGTATTGCTGTGCCTGCGGGAACCTATGAAGTGACAGTGTCTGCAAAGGGGTGTAGCGGTACAGAAAAACTTGATTTCATCGAGGGCGAGGTGACAAAGTGGGATATTTCTGGTTACGAGGCAGTGGGAAAAGATTCCATGGTTAGTTTTGAAGTAAAACCTGATGAAGCTCGCATTTACATTGACGGAGATTTGGTAGATACAGAAAATGCAGTGAAGCTTACTTTTGGACTTCACCACATGATTGCCGTATGTGATGGCTATGCGACCATTAGTGATTATATTAAGATCAACCAGGAGCACCAGTCTGTTGAAGTAACTATGGACAAGAAGGAATCCGAGACGGTTTCGGAAAATGAAACAGAGAAAGAACAAACCGTATCGGGGAATACGGTGAGTGGAAATACCGTAAGCGGAAATACCGTGAGTGGCAACACTGTATCCGGAAATGAAACCCAGAAGTCTGCGTCAGAAAATGAAGCAGAGCGACTTCGAGAGGCAGCAGAAGAGGCTGCAAGACAAAATGGAAACGGAGAAAAATAGAAGGGACATTATGTTGCCCTGTAAAGAAACAGATATTTAGAAAAAAGTCAATAGAAATGGCTTAAATTCGGCTTTTTTTAAGAAAAATGCCCATTTTATGCGCATTCTTTCATAAAAAAACACGAAAAGTGCCTAAAATAGGCAAATTTATTGACAAAACGCATAGATTTTATATAATGATTTATGCGTTAACGTAAGTTGGAGACGCAAAGAAGAATGATATTCTTGTAGGAGGAGAATTTAAATGAACAAGACCGAATTAATCGAAGCAGTTGCAGCAAAGGCTAATATTTCTAAGAAGGCTGCTGGTGATGTAGTTGCAGCTATTACCGACACTGTTACCAAGGAACTTAAGAAGGGTGGCAAGGTTCAGCTTGTTGGCTTTGGTACTTTTGAAGTTTCTCAGAGAGCAGCTAGAACTGGCCGCAATCCTCAGACCGGTAAGGAAATGAAGATTAAGGCTTCCAAGGCTCCTAAGTTCAAGCCTGGTAAGGCATTCAAGGATTCCATTAAGTAATTTCTGGAACTGATTTTGCAAAAGTAGCGGGCGTTTCGGCGTCCGCTTTTTTAGATTTTCGCGCCATAGGCGTACTTTCTACAGAGTATTTATTTGGGAAGAGGAGTATGAATCATGAGACTTGATAAGTATTTAAAAGTATCTCGTATTATTAAACGCAGAACGGTGGCCAACGAAGCCTGTGATGCTGGCAGAGTGATGCTGAACGATAAGGTTGCAAGAGCTTCCGCAGAAGTGAAAGTGGGCGATACCATTACCATTGCCTTTGGAGATAAGGAAACCAAGGTGCGGGTATTAACGGTAAAAGAAACCGTTCGCAAAGAAGAAGCGGAAAATATGTTTGAATATATCTAAAATTGTCGGAAAATTGCTAAAATATGACAAAAATTTGATAAAAATGTCATATCTAGTGGAATACAGAAAAAATACACACTATAAATAGTAGTTGCAGACTTCCTGGGTACAGTTTAGAATTAAATTAGTATTTTATGTAAACAATTCTTTAAGAAAATATAAAGTATCAAATGGAATTGATTACGAAATCATGTAAGGGATTACAAAATTCGTATGGCTAAGAAGAGATCCAGGAGGCGCGTTCCTGCGTACAAAAGACAAAAGAAGAATACGCTTTTGAAACTTGTGATTATGCTGCTTGTTGTTGTGGCATTTACGGGTTATATCTCTTTTATTTCCAGAGGATTGGTTGCGGAAAAGGAAAGACTTACCGCGGAGATTTCTTCCCTGAACGATGGTTTGGTCTATGAAGAGAATCGAACCCAACAGCTAAAAGAGTATGAGGCATATACCCAGACAAGAGCCTTTGCAGAAGAAATGGCCAGTGAAAAGCTTGGATTTGTCCACGAGGGTGAGATTATTTTCCGCGCAAATGATTAGTAGGTAGCTGTCAGCTTCGTTAGAAACGACAGCTATTTTTAGTTGGATAAAAATGAAGAAAATTGAGGAAGTGGTTCGGAACTATTTATCCGAATTACCTATAAAACAAAATACCTGTATCATTTGTGGGCTTTCCGGAGGAGCAGATTCCGTAGCTCTTTTTTTGGCCCTTTGTGCGCTGCAAAAAGAGATGGGATTTGTCCTAAAGGCCTGCCATATCCATCATGGGCTCCGGGAGAGCGCAGATGGGGATGTACGTTTTGTAGAAGAATTATGTAAGAAACAAGACGTGGAATTGTCTGTGCACTATGTGCAGGTTCTGGAAACGGTAAAGGAAACGGGAGAGTCCGTAGAAGAAGCGGCGAGACGACTTCGATATGAAATATTTGAATCGCTTTGTGGCGCAGAGGGCTATGTGGCATTAGCGCATCATCTAAATGACCAGGTGGAGACGATGCTGTTTCAGATAGCAAGGGGTTCGGGGATAAAAGGTGCTGCTGGAATTTCGAATAAAAGGGACTGTTATATAAGGCCGCTCCTTTCTGTTAGTAAATGTGAAATTATAGAGGCACTTCGGGAAATCGCACAGGACTGGCGAGAGGATGAGACAAACACAGATACCACATATGCCAGGAATCGTATTCGAAAAGAAGCCATACCGGCTCTTGAAAAGGTAAATGCAAAAGCACTTTCCCATTTTGGGCAGCTTTCCGAAGAGTTGCAGGAAATAGAAACCTATTTACAGCAGCAGACGAAGGAGGCTTTGGATGGTACCTTTTGCCAAGGGGAAATCAAGAAGGAAAAATTGCTAGCCTATCCAGGCCTTTTGCAAACCAGAGTAGTTTTATCGGCACTGGCAGAGACCGCTGGAAGAAGAAAAGATCTCGGCAGAGAACATGTGGCCGCCATTTTATCTCTCCTAACAGGTCAGGTGGGCAGACAAATCAGTCTTCCCTATAACGTCTGCGCAAAAAGAACCTATGACGGCGTTAAGTTATTTGTTAAAGAAGATGAGGCACCTTCGTCCTTTTCAGTGGTCCTTCATGAAGGGGACAATGTGGTTGGCAGTGACATCTGGAAACTCAGCAGAATTTCCGCGAACAGCGAGGAAGGGAAAGAACTTTTAGGAAAAGCAGCTTCGTTATCTTCTCTTTCCGATAATCAATATTTTTCTTTTTCGGGGCAGGTACCGGAACTCATTGTGAGGAATCGTCTTTCCGGCGATTATCTGGAAGTGGCTAATGGCGGTCACCAGAGTATCAACCAGTTATTTATTAATCAAAAGGTACCCGAAGATATGCGGGATCAAATGTCCCTATTATGTTTGGGGCAGGAGGTACTTTGGGTTCCTGGTATAAAGCGTGGCGTAAGCGCATACCTTCATGGAGAAGCAGAAGAAATTGTAGAAATTCGAATAATTCACAAATCTATGGTAAAATAAACCGTCATTTGGAAGGAGAAAAGCGATGGCTGATAAAGTTAGCGTTCTGATTTCAGAAGAAGATGTGGAAAAAAGAATTAGAGAGATGGCGGCACAGATTAGCGAAGACTATGAAGGCAGAGAACTACGCGTAATATGCATATTAAAGGGCAGTGTATATTTTTGCTGTGCGCTTACAAAAAGAATTACCGTGCCAGTAACCTTAGACTTTATGTCCTGCGCTTCTTATGGGAACGATACCATAAGCAGTGGCAATGTGAAAATTGTAAAGGATTTGGATGAGTCCATTGAAGGAAAAGATGTTTTGGTAATTGAAGACATTGTAGACACGGGGCGTACATTAAGCTGTTTGATGGAGTTATTAAAGGATAGACATCCTGCGTCCCTTGCTCTTTGCACCTTGCTTGATAAGCCCGACAGACGTCTTAATGAAGTCGAGGTGGATTATACAGGATTTCAGATTCCGGATGCGTTCGTAGTCGGTTATGGACTAGACTATGCACAGAAATACAGAAACCTTCCCTACATTGGTGTGGTGGAATTAGATAAAGAATAGGAGTTTAGCTTTGAGAAGATTTTTCTTTTATCTTTTGATTGCGGCCGTAATCGTTGCGGCAGTCTATTATTACAGACATAAGGATGATGGGGCGAATGACTGGAGTCCACAAACCTTTGAAGTGCAGTATTTAGAAGGAAATGTGACCTATGTGGATATTCACCAGAATCCAGAGGTCCCTACCGGTTATGTAGATGTTTCGTTAACAGACGGAACCATTCATACTTTCTATACTGCAGATGTTAGTACGGTTGTAGAAAAAATGCAGGGGCAGGCCGAAGTGGCCTATACGCTACATGATGTGGAAAGAGAAAGCTGGTTGCAGCAAAATGGTATTACGATTGTTCTAATCGTTATTCTTATGCTCTTCCTACTGTTTACGATGCTTGGCGGTGCACCAGCAGGTGGCGGTGGTGGTTCTACCAATGCCAAAATGATGAATTTTGGAAAAAGCCGCGCCCAAATGATTACAGAGGTGAAAACGAATTTCAGCAATGTTGCTGGTCTTCATGAAGAAAAGGAAGACTTAGAGGAAATTGTTGATTTCTTAAAAGATCCTGCAAAGTATACAAGCTTAGGTGCTAGAATTCCAAAGGGTATTTTGTTAGAGGGACGTCCTGGTACTGGTAAAACCCTTCTTGCAAAAGCAATTGCTGGAGAAGCACAGGTTCCTTTCTTTAGTATCTCTGGTTCTGATTTCGTGGAAATGTTTGTAGGTGTTGGTGCTTCTCGCGTACGTGACCTTTTTGAAGGCGCAAAAAAGAACACCCCTTGTATTATCTTCATTGATGAGATTGATGCCGTTGCCAGAAAGCGTGGCGCCGGTATGGGTGGTGGACATGACGAACGTGAGCAAACCTTAAACCAGCTTTTGGTTGAAATGGATGGTTTTGCGGTAAACGAAGGTATTATCGTAATGGCGGCAACCAACCGTGTGGATATTTTGGATCCTGCGATTTTGCGTCCTGGTCGTTTTGACCGCAAAATCACAGTAGGCAGCCCTGACGTAAAGGGACGTGAGGAAATCCTAAAAGTGCACGCGAAGAATAAGCCACTTGGTGAGGATGTGGATCTTGGCAGAATTGCAAAGACTACGGCTGGTTTCACGGGTGCTGATTTGGAGAATTTATTAAATGAATCAGCGATTCGTGCAGCCAGAGACAATCGAAAGTTTATTGTAGATGCGGATATCCAGTCCAGCTTCATTAAGGTAGGGGTTGGTTCTGAAAAGAAGAGCCGCGTCATCTCGGATGAAGAAAAGCGTATTACGGCTTATCACGAGTCGGGCCACGCAATTCTGTTCCATGTACTTCCTGATATGGATTCTGTTTATACGGTATCCATTATTCCTACGGGACCTAGTGCAGCTGGCTATACGATGCCTCTTCCGGAAAAGGATGATATGTTTGTGATGAAGAACCAGATGCGTCATCGTATTATGGTTTCTCTCGGCGGACGTATTGCTGAGGAACTCATATTGGATGATATTACCACAGGCGCTTCTTCTGATATCCGTAAGGCAACAGAGGCTGCCAGACAGATGGTTACCCGCTATGGTTTTAGCGAGAATATAGGAACCATTAACTATGAGACTGACCAGGATGAGGTTTTCATCGGAAGAGATCTTGCGCATACCAAGGGCTTCTCAGAACAGAAGACAGGCGAAATCGATGCAGAAGTAAAGCGAATCATCGATGGCTGCTATGCAGAAGCAAAAGAAATTATTTTACAGCATATGGATGTTTTACACGCTTCCGCAGCGCTCTTATTAGAAAAAGAGAGAATTACCAAGGAAGAGTTCGAGACATTATTTGAAAAATAGTGCAAAAAACACAGAATGGGACAGTTTACTGTAAAAATGCACAAAAAGAAATCAGATAGGTTATAAATTTTGTAAAACCTTTGCATAGACGAAAAATGTGGGGGTGTTATAATACACTTGTAACCCCCAATACATTATAGTTTTTTGCTATAACCCCATAAGAAAGAAATACCTTCTCTGAAAATGACAGCTTCGCTGTCATTTTTACTTTGTGGAGCTTCTTAAACCTGTTTCCAGCCTTGCGAAGAAATGCGGAAATATTGTAAAATAGGAAGAGTGTGACATATTATGTTACCCAAAACAGCCCAATGGAAGGCAGGAGAAGTATGGATTTCAGTATTTCAGGCATGGGAAGAGCCTATATTGCAGGAATGCGCCCGGTGCTTAATAAGAGAGCCCTTTTTTCAGACACCACAGAGAATTTTGTAAATCCGGCTGAGCCAACAGCATACGATCTTGTAACCATTCGGTTCCGTACCGCTAAATATAATGCGGATCAGGTTATTCTTCACGAAAAAACCATGAATTATACCATGGTAAAGGCATCATCTAACGAAGAATTCGACTTTTATGAAACCCAAATCCAATTGGATAATGAGATTATTTCCTATTACTTCGAGGTTCGAGTAGGAAATGTGAAACTTTATTATGATAATCGTGGTATTGTCAGAGATTTAAATGAGTATTACAACTTCCGCATTATTCCTGGCTTTAAAACCCCTGACTGGACCAAGGGTGCGGTTATGTATCAGATTTATACCGATCGTTTCTGCAACGGTGATACCACCAATGACGTAGAAACAGATGAGTATATGTATATTGGAGAAAAGGTCCAGAAAGTGGAAGATTGGTACCAGTATCCTTCTTCTATGGATGTTCGTAACTTCTACGGTGGTGACTTACAGGGCGTAATCAACAAATTAGATTATTTGGCAGATCTTGGCGTAGAGGTAATATATTTCAATCCATTATTTGTTTCTCCCAGTAACCACGGATACGATGCGCAGGATTACGACAATATTGACCCGCATCTTGGAAAGATTGTGGAAGACGGCGGAGAAGTACTAAAACCGGACCAGAGAGAAAATAAATATGCATCCAAATATTTGCAGCGCGTCACCAATCAGAAAAATCTGGATGCATCCAATGCACTTTTTGCAGAGCTCGTTGAGAAAGCGCATGCAAAGGGCATTAAAGTCATTTTGGACGGCGTATTTAACCACTGTGGTTCCTTCAATAAGTGGTTAGACAGAGAACAGATTTATGAGAATGCAGAGGGGTATGCAAAGGGTGCTTATGTAGATAGGGAAAGCCCTTACCACGACTGGTTTAAATTCTATGACGAGAGTAAGTGGCCCTATAACTACACCTATGATGGCTGGTGGGGCAACGATACCCTTCCGAAGCTGAACTATGAAGGTTCCCGAGAACTCTATGAGTATATTTTGCGAATTGGTGCAAAATGGGTATCCCCTCCGTATAATGCAGATGGTTGGAGACTGGATGTGGCAGCGGATCTTGGTCACTCCCCTGAATTTAATCACCAGTTCTGGAAGGATTTCAGAAAGGCTGTTAAGCAGGCCAATCCCAACGCAATCATTTTGGCAGAACACTATGGTTCTCCCTATGACTGGTTAAAGGGAGATGAATGGGATACGGTCATGAACTACGATGCCTTTATGGAGCCTGTAACATGGTTTTTAACGGGTATGCAGAAGCACAGCGATGATTTTAGAAATGACCAGCTGAACAATGCGTCTAGCTTTTGGGGCGCCATGAAGCACCATAACAGCGCATTTACGATGCCATCCCTATTTACCAGTATGAATGAGCTTTCGAACCATGATCATTCTCGTTTCTTAACGAGAACAAATCGAAAGGTTGGACGTGTCGCAAACTTAGGTTCAAAGGCAGCAGAAGAGGGCGTTGATAAGGCTGTAATGCGAGAAGCGGTGTTACTCCAAATGACCTGGACGGGTGCGCCGACCATCTACTACGGGGACGAAGCCGGTCTTTGCGGATTTACAGATCCGGATGATAGAAGAACCTATCCTTGGGGCAGAGAAGATCATGAACTCATAGCCTTCCATAAGAAGATGATTGGCTATCGAAAGGCATTTCCGGAATTAAAGACAGGTTCCTTTAAGGATTTGGGCGAAGATTATGGTTATATAGCCTATGGAAGATTTAATGATAATGCCCAGTCCATTGTCGCAATCAATAATTCAGATAATGAGATTACCAAAGATATTCGTTCCTGGGGTCTTGGCATTCCGAAAAATGGAGCGATTATGAAAGGGGTAATCAGAACCACCAGAGATGGCTTCGAAGAGTATGATGAAACATTTGAAACGAATGGCGGTGTAATTCTTGTAACCCTGCCGCCCAAAAGCGCAGTGCTCATTCGAAGAGATATTAAGAATTTGGACACAATTTAATATGAATTTTCTGTGAAAAGAGAGTTTTATGTGCGTTTCGGAAAGAAATAAAGCTTGATTTTTACAGGGTTTTAGCAATATGCACAAAAAGAATAAGCATTGTTTGTGAATGAAAAATGAACAAAAAGGTTGCAAAATTCTTCTTGTGTGTGTTAAACTCACCTATAGCAGGCGGAATAGGTCTGCCTGTTATAATATTTTACACAGGAGGTAAAAAAATGAAAAAGAGACTTTTAGCTCTTACCATGGCAATGGTTATGGTTGCTGGTTCTATGGTTGCTTGTGAAAAGAAGACCGATGATTCCACCACTACCACTACCACTACCGAAACTACCACCGAAGGTGGCGAAGAGACCACTACTACTGAAGGTGGCGAAGAAGGCGGCGAGGAAACCACTACTTTCGTAGACAAGGCACAGTATGAGAAGGATGCTTCTTACGCTGTATCTGAAGGCGGTGCTGTATTCAACGTATACGTATGGAACGAGGAGTTCAAGAGCCGTGTAACTGATCATTATCCTGATTACGAAGAGGTAGATGCTACCCACGGTAAGATCGGTGATGTTGAAGTTGTTTGGACTATCACTCCTTCCGATGACAACGCATATCAGAACAAGCTTGATAGTGATCTTGCTGTAACTGCAGCTGATGACACTACCATCGATATGTTCTGTATCGAAGCTGACTACGCTCTTAAGTATGTAAACTCTAAGTACACCGCAGCTATCGCTGATCTTGGTATTACTGATGCTGATCTTGCTGAGCAGTTCCAGTACACCAAGGACGTTGTAACTGACTACTATGGTGATATGAAGGGTGTTTCATGGCAGGGCTGCCCTTGCGTAATGTTCTACAACAGAGACATCGCGCTTGAGGTTCTTGAGACTGAAGATCCTGATGAAGTTCAGGAATTCGTTAAGGATTGGGCTGCATTCAACGATACCGCAGCTGCTATGTTTGATGCTGGTTATCAGATGACTGCTACCACCAACGATACCTATCGTGTATACTCCAACAACGTTACCTCTCCTTGGGTAGTTGATGGAAAGATCAACATCGATGCTAACATCGAGAAGTGGGTAGAAGATTCTAAGGTTATGTTCGATGCTGGTTACACCGATGACGAAGATCTTTGGTCTGACGCTTGGAATGCAGGTATGTTCACTGAGAACGCTGTATTCTGCTACTTTGGACCCGCTTGGTTAATTAACTTCTGTATGCACGCTGGTGAAGATGGATCCGTTGCTACTGCTGGCCGTTGGGGCGCTTGCGTAGGACCTCAGTCTTCTTTCTGGGGTGGTACCTGGATCTGTGCTACTGCATACACCGATAACGCTGACATCGTTGCTGATATCATCAAGGCTCTTTGCTGCGATAAGGATATCATGAAGGAAATCGTTCTTGCTGATGATGACTTCGTAAACAACGCTGCTGCAATGCAGGAGATGGCTGACAGTGATTACACTTCTGCTATCCTTGGTGGACAGAACCCTCTTCAGATGTACATCGACGGTGTAAAGACTATCGATCTTTCCAACCTTTCTATGTATGATCAGGGTTGCAACGAGTCCTTCCAGAAGGCTATCAAGAACTACCTCGAAGGTGACTACACCTATGATGAGGCAATTCAGGCATTCTATGATGACGTTGTTACCAAGTATCCTGAACTTACCTACTAATTCGTAACGCTAGTTATAGTTAGTTGAAAACAGGTGGTGCCACTTCACCCAAAAGTGGAGTGGCACTATTTTTAAACATATATCCGTGGATATGTGTTTAAAAATAGTCACACCAGAGAAGGTTGGCTACAAAAATATGGAGGTGTTACGCAATGAATAAGAGTAAGGTTTCGGCCTACAACAAGTGGGGTTATTTCTTCTTAATTCCTTTTATTGTTGTCTATGTTACGTTCCAGTTAATTCCTCTTGTAAGAACTGTATATTTCAGTTTCTTCGAGAAGTATAAGGCTGGTGTAGAATGGGTAGGTCCTACATTTGTTGGACTTGACAATTATAAGGAACTGTTTTCCACTCCCAAGATTTGGAAGTATTTCGGCAATACGATGTTAATGTGGATTATGGGCTTCGTTCCCCAGATTCTCGTATCATTACTTCTTGGTGCATGGTTCTCTGATAACCGTCTGAAATTAAAGGCAGCTGGCTTCTATAAGACCGTTATCTACCTTCCTAACATCATCATGGCATCCGCATTCTCTATGTTATTCTTCGCTCTGTTCTCTACGAATGGTCCTGTTAATAACATTCTGATGGGTATGGGTATTTTAAGCGAGCCTTTTAAATTCATGAATAAGGCACCTTCTGCAAGAGCGCTGATTGCATTCATCAACTTCATTATGTGGTTTGGTAATACTACCATTCTCTTAATGGCTGGTATGATGGGTATCGATACCTCCTTGTATGAAGCAGCAGAAGTTGACGGTGCAAACGCAACCCAGAAGTTCTTCCGCGTTACCCTTCCTCTTCTTCGTCCTATCTTAATTTACGTTATGATTACCTCCTTAATCGGTGGTATCCAGATGTTCGATGTTCCTCAGATCTTTACCAAGGGATCTGGTGACCCTGCAAATAAGACGATGACGCTTATTATGTACTTGAATAAGCACTTATCAACTGCAAAGAACTACGGTGCTGGTGGATCACTTTCCATCTTCCTGTTCGTAATTACGTTGATACTGAGTCTTATTGTGTTTAAGATGTCCAACTTTAAACTAGAAGATTAAGAGAGGGTTACAATTATGGCTAATTCTATTCAGATTAATATGGATACGAAAGGCGAAAATACTAACTCCATTCGTACCCGTAGAGTTGTTGCAAATATCGTATTAATTTTTATCACATTCCTGTGCCTAATCTGGTTCTACATTTTGCTTATTTATGCAACTAAGTCTCATGGACAGATTACCGGTGGTGATAGTGGTCTTAAGGTACTTATTCCTCGTAGTTCCTTTATTGCGAACTGGAAAAGCCTTATGGGAAGTACACAGCCTGTATGGTATGGTTTGCTGAACAGTTTAATCATTTCCGCAGCCTGTGCAGTACTCAGTACCTACTTCTCTGTTATGACGGCATACTCTATCCACGTATATCGTTTTAGAGGACGTAAGGCAATTGCAACCTTTATCCTGGGCGTTATGATGATTCCTACCCAGGTAACCGCACTTGGTTTCCTTGACTTGATTGACATTTTCAAGATGATGGATACACCTTGGCCTTTAATCATTCCTTCCATCGCAGCTCCTGCAACCTTCTTCTATATGAAGCAGTATCTGGAGAGTGCACTTCCTCTGGAAATCGTAGAGGCAGCACGAATCGATGGTGCGAGTGAGTTTAGAACCTTCAATACCATCGTTATGGCGATTGTAAAGCCCGCTATCGCGGTTCAGGCAATCTTCGTATTCGTAAGCTCTTGGAACAACTACTTTACTCCTGCACTTGTACTTAGCAGTGAGAAGAAGAAGACCTTACCTATCTTGATTGCAGCTCTTCGTTCTGCAGACTTCCTGAAGTTCGATATGGGTCAGGTTTACATGATGATTACCTTCTCTATCTTACCTGTAATCATCGTATATATGTGCTTATCCAGATACATCGTTGGTGGTATCGCAGCAGGATCTGTAAAGGGTTAAGATTTATAGTTAATGAACTTGGGGGTGACAGAAAGTTCTGTCACCCTTTTTATTTATATAAAGGGGATAAACGTGAAGGATACGGAAAACCTACAAGACGAAATCAGACAACAAACTAAAAAGTGGAAGAATATGTCCAGCAAGGAGAGGGCACAGTACTTTAAGGATTATTACCTCACCAAGGTGATTGTTATTACGGTTATTGTGATTGCGCTTTTCATTTTGGTGTTTGATATCATTAAGGGATCACGGAAAGTTGCTCTTCATGTATTTGCCGTCAATGTCAATGAAATGTATTTAGGGGTTGGGGAACTAACAGATGAATTTGCAAGTGTTGAAGGAATCAACCTAAAAAAAGAGCAGATTCGATTTGATATTAACAATAAATACGAAAAAGATTCCTCAGATTATGATACAATAGCAACTGTCTACAAGATTGATAAGTATATTTTGTCTGGGGAAATGGATTTATTAATTATACCCGAGAAAGATATAGAGGGATTTAAAGACTATTTTCTAATCGATCTCTCGGAGTATATGGATGAAGCATGGTACGCGGAAATCAAAGATTTGACATATACTTCTGATTATGTAGAAGATAAGAAAATCGATATCGCCTTTTACGGTGACCAGATAAAGGGGCTTTATGAGGGCGGTATGTATCAGGAGGGAGAAAAGATTTTAATCATTCCCCTCTCTAACAGTTCTCATTTAGAAACTGCCAAGGATTTTTATATGTTCTGGAGGAACAGATAGTGGCAAAGAAACCTTTGTTTAATGAAGATGGATTATATACAAGAACCTTTACCAGAATCTTTGATTTGGTTCTGCTTAGTATATTTACCTTAGTAGCCTCAATTCCCATTGTGACGGCTGGACCGGCATTTGCGGCGCTATTATACTGCAATAAAAAGCTGATTAAAAGAGATCATTTTTCGGTAGCAGCAACGTTTTGGAGCACTTTTGCCTCCAATTTCAAGAAAGGTATGCCGCTGTGGCTAATTGCGCTTGATCTTACCGCAGTACTTGCTGGTGGCGTACTACTAATTGTGTTCGGGAAAAGATATTTTGGGGAGGGGTATTCTCCGTCGCAGCTGATGGTTACGATTATTGCCCTCGTCGGATTTTTTGTAGTCACCTGGCTGGCGCAAACCATGCCATTATTTGCATTTTTTGAAAACACAACGATGGGAACACTAAAAACAGCATTTCAAATTCCGTTTGCGTGTCCTTTTAGAGCAATTTTGGTTATGCTGTTTGAGGTGGTACCGATTGCATTATGCGTACTATATCCGCTTTTATTCTTCTTGGAAGGCGTTATAGGAATCGGCTTTTTTGGACAGTGTGTTGCGAAAACTTATATGAAAATTGCAGTAAAGCTTGGTTATGAGGATGAACTGAAAAAGCCAGAGGAAGAAGAAATTGAGGATCCTGTTGAAGAAGGAACAGAGATGTCTTGGGCAGAGCAGAGACTGTCTCTTGCAGATATTATGAGAGAGAAAGAAGAAACCCAGAAAAAGATAGATAATAACGAGAAGTCCACAGAAGAATAAATTGTTATGAGGGATGCATCGTAAAGGAGATAAAATGAAAGCAAAGTATGTTAGAAAAGCATTAGCTGTGTTGGCACTTGTAAGTATGGTAGGCACCGGCTGCACCAAAAATAATGCAGTATCCGAGAACTCTGTATCGGAAGATACATTGTTAGATTTGGATGGTACAGAGAAGATTCTGACAATTCATAACGTTTCAGTGACCGTAAATGATTTCCGTGTCTATTTGTTGCAGTACGCAACAAGTGCAGACCTTACCGCTGATAATGCGCCTGATGCAGAACGATTGAAAGCAATTGATTTATGTCTGGTTGATTTGGAGAAAGATGTAACAGACTGCCAGAAAGCCTTGGAAAAAGGGATTGTTTTAGATGACAGTATGCAGCAGAAAATTGAAAACTATGTAAAAGGTTTCCAGAATTACTATGGGGAAGAATGCTTAAAAACCTATGGTATTACAGAGGATGTTCTTCGCACGCATTTCACAAGAAAGGCTTATGCGTATAAAGTAAAAGAGGCAACAAAAACTAACGTGTATAAGCTGGCTTATGGCACTTATGAAGCAGAGTATGCGGATTTGACCTTTACGAAGATTTATAGCGTGTATTTTCCGACAGTAGCTGTAAATGAAGCGGGAGACTTTATTACTGCCGCAGACGGAAGCTATGAAATGTTATCAGAGACAGAAATAGCGGATATTGAAGTGAAAGCAAGAGAACTAAAAGAAAGATCAAAGACGGAGTCGTTAGAAGATTTAGCCGTAGAATATCAGGTGAATATGTATTCTGGTGATAGCTATCTTTATGAAGGCGGCTATGGCGAAGAGATGAAAGCGTATATAAAGGATTTGAAGGAAGGCGATATTTCTGATGTAATTCCTATGGATGTTGGTTATCTTGTGCTTCGTATTGATGACGAAGATGATGAGCAGTATAAGCTTAATATGTTGGATTATTTGGCAAATAATGATGCAACTACTGCGGTTGAAGAAGAGGAAAAGAGCTGGCTTAGAGAGTATAACGTTAACGGCGATATCTTAAACGTTGAGGTTATTGCATCGATTGATTTGTCTGCAATGTGCCAGGATTTGAAAGACAGAGGTCTCTTTGAAGAAGGTGTAGTTGTGAATTAGAAATAATGGCTTGATGAGTGAGAAAACTCCCTAACGTGAACTTTTGTGAGCGGCTAAGGGAGTTTTTTGTTGCAACAAGGCAGGAACCTGAATTTGTCAAAAAGTCCTAACAAAATAATGTGAATTTTTACAAAAAAAGAGAAAAAAACAGAGAAAAAGTAGTGAAAATAGTCAAATAGTTTGATATAATGGTGCTTAACGTTGGGGATTACATGCGAAGAGCCAAAGATGGCTAAGATTTCGGAGAAGGGTGGTAGAGATAATGGTAGATATAAGTCAGGTTCTTAACGAAACAATTAGACGATGCGATTGTATTCAGACGAAGAGTGTGAATGAAATTGAGGAGCTGATTGATACTGGTTTAGAGAAGAATGACGAGAATATTCAAAAGGTTGCCATGGAGTACCTTCAAGAGAAAGGTTACATGCTTCGTGAGGATAATCTCGTACGTGCAAAACAGCACATTGAAGAGAGTTCTCTTTATTCCGATACGGTTAAGGTTCGTAAGCGTCGTGTGATGGAAGAGGATCTTCTGTCAGAAGCAGACAAAGACGACATGGCAACCTTAAAGGATGTATGTATGCTGGATCAGATGCTGAAGCTGAATGCAAAGCTTGATGCAGTAGCAGCACCCAGATTCCAGTATGCGGTTGAGGTTCTTAACGATATTGTGTTAGAAACTGACAGACCTCCTCAGGGATCTTTGACAGAATTTGAATCCTTCCAGATGTTACTAAATAGATATGCAGCAGCTGGCTGGAGAGTGGTAAGCATTACCAGCAGAGAGGCACAGAATAACCAGCGTCTCAGCATGACTGGATTCAGCAAGACCACAAAGCAGGTTGTTGTAGTATTTGAACACGCTGTATAAGGTATTTGATATATTGTTATAGTTTTTTTAGGTAAAGAGAGCATGCAAGTGTTCTCTTTACTTGTTTTATGGGTGAGAAGATGAAGGGCGCATTTATTGCCATATTATGGCTTGTTGTGTTAATCCGATTAGCGGTTAAATCAGCAAGTAGGAAAAAAGAAGGGAATGGCGAAGCAAGTGCTGATTCACAGAACGCTTCGGGGATAGGAAACGTTAGTAGGCAGCAGACGACGGGGCAGATGGCTGGTAGTGTTTATAAAGCACCAAGTAGTCCACCAGTACAGGCAAGGCGCACCGCAGAGCCTGTAAAAACAGCGCAAAATACGATCGTTTCAAAACCACAAGTAGCAGAAAAAAAGCAGTCCACCATAGAGTATCTTAATCAAAAAGCGAAGCATGATGCAGAGGCGCACCGCAGAGAAGCAATGGAAGAAGAACGGCGAAGAAGACAGGAGTCTTCCATTCCCATTGCACTGCGATACACAGGATTTGAAACCGTCGCCCCCACAGATAAGATTGTAATTTGTGGATATTGCAGAGCAGAAAATATGGTTCCGAAAAATATAAGAAGCAAATATCGTTGCTATTTTTGCAGAGAGAATTTGTAGAGGAAGAGTTATGAGAACAATACAAGCAAATGAAATTATTGATACCATTAAAGAAATGTGTATTGAAGCAACACACTATCTTTCAGAAGATATGTGCAAGGCATTAGAAAAGGGCAGAGAAAGTGAAGCATCCCCTGTGGGCAAACAGGTTCTTAGCCAGCTAGAAGAGAATCTTGATATTGCAGGGAAGGAGATGATTCCCATTTGTCAGGATACGGGTATGGCGGTTTTGTTTGTTGAACTTGGACAGGATGTACATGTAGAGGGAATGAATTTGACGGATGCCATCAATGAAGGCGTGCGCCGAGGATATGTAGAGGGCTATCTTAGAAAATCTGTTGTGAGTGATCCATTGCTTCGGGAGAATACAAAAGATAATACACCGGCAGTGATTCATTATGATATTGTACCTGGTGAGCAGATTAAGCTTACACTGGCACCCAAAGGGTTTGGCAGTGAAAATATGAGTCGTGTTTTTATGCTTAAGCCAGCAGATGGAAAAGAGGGTGTAATAAATGCAGTCGTGCAGGCAGCCGTAGACGCAGGCCCCAACGCTTGCCCGCCAATGGTCGTTGGTGTAGGCATTGGAGGTACTTTTGAGAAGTGTGCAATCCTTGCAAAGAAAGCGCTTACAAGACCCGTGAATACGCACTCTGAAATTCCCTACGTGGCAGAGATGGAAGAAGAAATTTTAAATAAGATTAATGCCTCAGGAATTGGACCTGGCGGACTTGGCGGAACAACCACAGCATTTGCGGTCAATATTAATACATACGCTACGCACATTGCAGGTCTTCCTGTTGCTGTAAATATTTGCTGTCATGTGAATCGACATGCTGTAAGGGTACTGTAAGTATTCCAACGTAAGTAATTGTAAAACAGAGTTATAGAACAATCAGAAATAGTGAGAGAAAAAATGGAAAAACATATTAGTGCACCACTCATAGAAGCAGAAATAAAAGATTTAAGGGCTGGAGATTATGTATATATTACAGGGACGATTTACACAGCCAGAGATGCAGCACATAAAAGAATGTGGGAGTCTTTAGAAAAAGGAGAAGAACTTCCTTTGGCTATGCAGGACAATGTGATTTATTATATGGGACCTTCTCCCGCAAGAGAAGGAAGGCCAATTGGTTCTGCGGGGCCTACCACAGCGAGTCGTATGGATAAGTATGCTCCCAGACTTTTAGATTTGGGATTGAAAGGAATGATTGGAAAAGGAAAACGTTCCCAGGCGGTTCTTGATGCCGTTGTTAGAAATGGCGCTGTATATTTTGCAGCAGTGGGTGGCGCAGGTGCTTTGTTATCCAAAGCCATTACTGCATCAGAAGTAATCGCATATGATGATTTAGGAACGGAAGCGATACGCAAGCTAACAGTTGAAAATTTCCCTGTAATTGTTGTAGCAGATCACTGCGGAAACAATTTATACGAAACAGCAGTAGAGACATATCGTAAAGAAGTATAGGAATTAGATTTAAAAATATTTTCTGTATTCCCCTTGACAATATGCCAGTACTCTTATATAATTCACAATGCACGCGTTAAAAACGTGCATTTTCATTTGAATAATCACTATTCATGAAAGCCTGGAGAAATACTCAAGAGGCCGAAGAGGTGCCCCTGCTAAGGGTATAGGTCGGGAAACCGGCGCGAGGGTTCAAATCCCTCTTTCTCCGCTAAAATTTTTGAAAAAAATATTTTTTCAAAAATTTTTAAAAAAATTGTTGACAAGTTTTTCTGACGGTGTTAATATAACAAAGTCGCGCGAAAAACAGCCGACAATAACGCAGGTAAGCCTGCGAGTACCTTGACAAATAAACAGTAATGCAACCCTGAAAGATTCTAAGAAGATTTCAGAGCGAGACGGTTAATGAGAATTAACTGATCACGTAACTTAAGTAAACAAAGATAGTCAGCAAGACTGACAGGACAACTTTTTTTT
>JAZLGW010000015.1:0-177412 GCA_045616465.1 Lachnospiraceae bacterium
ATTTCTCCCATAATTTTGGATACGATTTTAGTAGCAACCGGTTTGCCATAATTAGCTGTAATCTGTTTATTCAGCTCTCTGAGCTTATCACTGGCATCCGGAGAATACTTTAATTTATACTTCAATCGTTAATTACCCCCAGCTCTTTCTCAAGATCATCTGCATCTATCCATCCTTCTTTTGCAGCTCTTTCTTCAGCTTTTTGCAATTTAGAGGAGAGAGTATATGCAGCTCTATAACGATCAAGTTCATCAATTTCAGCCATAGTAAGGATACCATACTCACCATGGCCATTTCTTGTAAGGTAAACCCTACTTGCTGTATCTACTTCCTTTAACACTTCTGTATAGTTTCTTAAATCAGATATAGGTTTAATGTTTGGCATAGAATCACTCCTTTTGAAAAAATTATACACATAGTATCACCATTTTGCAACGAATTTACACGCGAATTCATCAGCGCATTACATTTCTTCTGGACAAGTAATCCCAAGAAGTCCACAAGCTTCACTAATTGTACTCTGAACAGTTTCAACAAGACACAATCTTGCTTTTTTTACCCTCTCATTTGATTAGTATTCTTTATAGAGATTCATTTCCCCAAATTCTTCCCAAAAACATCCCAAATCTTTCCCAAATTTGATTTAAACTTCGTTTTTGTGGTAAATCTGGGATAAATTTGGGAACTTATAAATCATCAACAAAACCAGTAAAATCAAGCATTCTAGCATACTTTTATAGATTTCCCAAAAACAAGAATAATAAAATATACTATATCAAAGGGCAAACCTCTTTATCCTCAAAAAGGCAAAGTGATTTATCCTCTACTCTCTTCTAATATATTTCATAATTTTGGCTCCTATGACTCGATATTAACTCCATTATTTATAGATTTATATGGTTCAATAATCTCTATAAAGTAAGTAATTACAAGGGTTTGCTATGACTTTGGATAAGATAAATAAAGACCTTGAAGAGCGTGTCTGTTTAACGCGAATCAAGGTCTTTGTATTATTATATTTAATTGTCGAAGGTTAAAGATGTTGGCCCTTCCCAGGCTAAATCACTTTGCCCTAAAACAAGTAGTCTATTCCATCTCGATCGTTCCGGGGGGCTTACTGGTTAAATCATAGAATACTCGGTTCACGCCCTTTACTTCGTTGATGATTCTACTCATAACAGTCTGTAATACAGCAAAAGGAATCTCTGCTGCCTCTGCGGTCATAAAGTCTACCGTACGTACCGCACGAACTGCTACGGCATAATCATACGTTCTTTCATCACCCATAACGCCTACAGAGCGCATGTTGGTAAGTGCTGCGAAGTACTGGTTCGGCATCCACGCAGGCTCTTTCCCATTTTCTTCTTTGTATGCCTTAGCAGCAGCTTCCACTTCACTACGATAAATCCAGTCTGCATCCTGCACAATACGTACCTTATCGGCTGTAACTTCGCCAATGATACGAATGCCAAGTCCAGGTCCAGGGAAGGGCTGACGGAATACCAGGTATTCAGGCAATCCAAGCTCCAATCCCACCTTACGAACTTCATCCTTAAATAAGTTACGAAGAGGCTCCACAATATCCTTGAAATCCACAAAATCAGGAAGACCACCTACATTGTGATGGGACTTAATTACGGCAGACTCACCGCCAAGTCCAGACTCTACTACGTCAGGGTAAATCGTTCCCTGCGCAAGGAAATCTACTGCACCAATCTTCTTTGCTTCCTCTTCAAATACGCGGATGAATTCTTCCCCAATAATCTTTCGTTTTCTTTCGGGTTCTGTTACACCGGCAAGTTTTCCATAGTATCTTTCCTGTGCATTCACGCGAATAAAATTGATATCAAAGGAACCATTAGGTCCAAATACATTTTCTACTTCATCCCCTTCATTCTTACGAAGAAGACCATGATCTACAAAAACACAGGTAAGCTGATTTCCAATTGCTTTTGCAAGAAGTGCTGCCAATACAGAAGAGTCCACACCACCTGATAAAGCAAGAAGCACTTTACCATCACCAACCTTTTCGCGAATCGCCTTAATGTTCTCTTCTACAAAGGAATCCATTCTCCAAGTACCCGCGCAATCGCACACCTTACGAACAAAGTTAAATAAGATTTCCTTACCATACTCGCTGTGAAGTACCTCAGGATGGAACTGAATGGCATATAAAGGTCTGTCATCTTCGGTTTCTAACGCTGCATAAGGGCAATCTGCCGTATGGGCAATAGACTTAAATCCAGGCGCAGCAACCGAAATATAGTCATTGTGGCTCATCCACACAATGCTGCTTTCTGGAATACCCTCAAACAATTTAGAAGATAAATCAAAATTTGTTTCAGTCTTACCATACTCTCTGACAGGTGCTTTCTCAACATTGCCTCCAAGCACAAACTGCATAAGCTGTGCACCATAGCATAATCCTAAAATTGGACAGCCAATCTCAAAGAGTTCCTTACTAGCAGTCGGAGCGCCTTCTTCATATACGCTATTGGGACCTCCCGTCAAAATGATTCCCTTTGGATTCATCTCCTTTATCTTTGCAAGATCTGTCTTGTAAGAATAAATCTCACAATAAACATTACATTCTCTAACCCTTCTGGCAACCAGCTGATTATACTGTCCACCAAAATCGATAACGATAACTTTTTCCTGTTCCTTCATCATTCCTGTCTCCTATATTTTCTTAAGAGTGTATTATTCTTCGATGCCTGCCAGGGTTTTTACCCAGGTAACATCCTCGTCTTTGTAGTGAAATCTCTGCATCTTTACAGGATCAACTTTTCCACCCTCCTGCATAATCCCTGCATACATTCTGAAATATCCACCACGCTTAAATGCAAAGTGTAAGAGCTTACTCTTTTCAACTTCATCCTCTACTCGAACAATTCTGCTGGCGAATTTGGCAACAAGGTTCTTCTCCCGCGGTGTTTTCTTGTTAGCGAGATAATACCTGCAAAGGGCCGCATCGCTGGTATTGAAATCAAGATTGTACTCCTTGATGAACTCAATGGTATTGCGTTCTTCATAGTTGATAGAAATCTTAATCACCTCATAAAGTTCCTTCCCTCTGGGAAGTTCTTCTTTGGGTACATTAAATGCAAGACAGTACATCAACTTTGTGGTGAAAAATACCTGTTTTGCTGCAAATGCCTTTTTGGTCAGAAGATAGATTGCCTTCTTTTCCTCTGGCGTTATGTACTTAAAATGTTTCTTTTCATTATATAAACTGCGAACAGCGCCGGTAACAAACTCTTTTGATTCATCCGTCATAATCATCTCATACAGCGACATGATTTCTGACAGACTGGCAGCCTTCACATACGCAGAGAACATCACATGGTTCTCCAATAGTCTTTCATAATTCTGCTTTCCTAACTGATAGGCAGCCAGGAAAAAGCCCGCAATATTTAATCTTTTGGGATTACAGGTGGCTAGCCACTCATCGATGGTGGTCTCATCCGGAAGATAAACAGGCGCAATTTCAAAGGAGGTAAAACACTGCATCTTTAATTCTGCCGGCATCTCGGAATCAGCAATACTCTTTACCGCATTTTCAATCCCCTGTACTTCCTCAAAAGCAAAATTCTTCTTTTCCTCATAAGTTCTGGAAAGAACGGCAAACAGCTTCTTCTCATAGCCTTCCGTTGCCAGCTTTGCAGACAGTTCCAGTAACTCCGTCGCAGACAGTTTTGTTGCTATTTTTCGAATCTGCGCAGTACCAGGAATGCCCTCTGTTTCTGTATTCATTACTTCATCAATCATATAAATCCCCCATAGGCGGAACCTCCGCCAATCGTTGTCTTTATTTTAACACACTTGGAAATATAAATAAGTAGTGAAATTGCATATTTTTTCTCAAAAAACCGGTGGTATAATAGGTTGTAATTTTAGAAATGGGTTTTATTACCAGAAAGGATTCATATGGCTTTCGCAAAGAAGCGAGAAATTGATATGTGCCACGGGCCTTTATTTTCCAGGCTTCTTCTTTTTAGTGTGCCGCTCATCCTGTCTGGTATCTTGCAGCTTCTTTTTAATGCTGCTGACCTCGTTGTTGTCGGAAACTATTCCAGCCATCAGGCGCTTTCTGCTATCGGCAGCGTTGGTTCCCTCATCAACTTCTTTGTCAATCTGATTATCGGAATCTCCGTGGGGTCCAATGTTGTAGTCGCCAGAAACTATGCAGCCGGCAATGCAAAGGCTGTAGAGCAGGCTGTTCACACTTCTATCTTGACCGCTCTTTTAGCAGGCCTGTCTGTTGGGTTACTAGGCATCGTATTTTGCCGTCCCATCCTGGAGCTTATGGAAACACCTTCTGATGTTATTGAGCACTCCATTCTTTATGTTATGATTTATTTTGCTGGCCTTCCATTTTCCATGCTGTACAATTTCGGTTCCAGCATCCTAAGGGCTGTGGGCGATACCAAACGTCCTCTTCTTTTCCTTTCTATCGCTGGCGTATTCAACATCTCCCTCAATCTGCTTTTTGTAATTCAGTTTGGCATGAGTGTAGATGGCGTTGCACTTGCAACCGTGTTATCCCAGGCTTTATCGGCTATTCTTGTCCTGCGGTGTCTTTGCAAGGTGGATGGACTTTACAAACTGCGCATTCAAAAACTGCACATTACAAAAAATACGCTCCGACAAATCTTTCAGATTGGCCTGCCTGCTGGCGTACAGAGTGTCATTTTCTCTATTTCGAATATGCTGATTCAGTCTTCCATTAATTTCTTTGGTTCCGTTGCTATGGCAGGTAATACTGCCGCATCCTCCGTAGAATCCTTTGTCTACACTTCTATGAATGCGGTCTATCAAACAAACTTAAGTTTCTCCAGCCAGAACTATGGTATTGGCAATTATAAACGTATGAACAAATGTCTCGGCTACTGTCTGCTTATCGTTACCGCCGTCGGCCTTTTAATGGGTGGCTCCGCCTACATCTTTTCTGACAAACTGGTAGCTCTATATAACAGCGATCCTGAAGTTGTTCGCTACGGCGTAGACCGGTGCCTGGTTATTTGTACCTTATACTGTCTCTGCGGCATTATGGAAGTCATCTGTGGTTCCCTACGGGCAATGGGTTATGGCATCCTGCCTATGGCCGTTAGCCTAATCGGCGTCTGTGGCCTTCGCGTTGTTTGGATTATGACATACTTTAGGGTGCATCATACCTTAAAGGTTCTGTATGCCTCCTATCCTATAACATGGACCATTACAATCCTAGCTCATTTTGTCTGTTTCTGTATCGTTCGAAGAAAACTACCCAAAACCGATGCCGTTTCTTAGGCATTAAAAAAGGGGATGCGATCGGCATCCCCTACATAATTATTCTGTAATGTATCGCATTGCATCGGACACTTTGGTGTGTACCACGTAATCCGCATATTTATCCATATAATGTTCTTCTAAACTGATTAGAACAAGCTTCTCACCTGTATAGGTTCCTGTGCAGAATTTTACCATGCCATCATACATATTGGTTCCAAGGCAAAGAATTAAGTCGGCCCCCTCGCAAGCATTTACTGCTTCCGTCATCTTCTGGTTATCCATATTTTCTCCAAAGAGAAGAATACCAGGACGAATAGAAGTGTGGCACTCATCACACAGAGGAACTGCTTTTGCGTTTCTCATATAGGCAAGATCAAACTTTTTCTGACAATGCGGGCAATGATTGTCATTGATATTACCGTGTAACTCGATTACATTCTCGAGACCGGCTATATTATGAAGGCTGTCGATATTCTGGGTAATGATTGCTTTAATCTTCCCCTGCTCCTGCAGTTTCTTAATATCATAGTAAAGACTTGCAGGCTTTAAATCCTTATCAATAATCTCATTCTTGTAGAATTCGAAGAACTTATCTCTTCGGGCGCTGTAAAAGCCAACTTCCATCATCTCGTCTGGTGATTTGTGATAAATGCTCTCTAAACGATAGCATTCTCTGGAAGACCATAAGTTCTCACCACCACTTTCAATCGTCGCACCGACACCCAGAAGCACAACAATATTGCTTGCCTCTTTCGTCATTTCCTTGATTCTGTCAAGCATTCCTTTCTGTTCCATAACATAACACCCCACTTTCTATATTCTTTAAGTTATGGACGACCATTCCGTCGTTCCGTATATCCAAAATTCATAAAATGATAATAATATGCCTCTATATTCTCTCCATATACAGCTCGCAAATCTGCATATCGATTCTTATAAGCAAAAGGACTAAAGTTCGCACATCCTTGACGCCCTGCCTTCATCCCCTGGGTTACAAAGTGGTACAGTGCCGCATCCGGCTTTCCTGTATACAACAAACGAACATCAGGGTATGCATTTATATAATAATTGTAGTCATATACAGCAGAATAATCAATGCCATTTAGGATGCTTGTTGCAGAAATTGTTGTCCCACCGGTTGTCGTTCCTGACTGTATAGGAATGGTATAAAAACGCAGTTTAGAAGCATCTGTTGTATACCATACTATATTTGTTCCAACAACAATAGGCTGACAATCAGACAAACAGCCATCAACGTTCTTAACATCTCCTACACGGTTTCCTGCTGCATCAATCATGGCATAATATACTTTTCCCATATCACTATAACCGTTCTTCTGCTCCCAAAGAACCATATAGATATTATTTCCCAAATTCACCAAATACGGAGTCGAACAGGTCATAGAATCATAGGCAAAACCGGTCAGATATTTTATTTCCACGCTTCCACGCTGAAACTTTGCAAAAGGCGTCGCCATAACAAACACGTTTCTAGAAGAACTTGTGCCATCCATAGGCGTCGTCGTTCCCACTGCTATCGCGTACTGGGCATTCACCGCAAATCCGCCAAGTGTTACCACAGGTGTCCCTCTATAAAGACTTCCAACATCTCCCAGTGCAGTCGCATACTGGCAGTTTCCTGCGTACTGTGCCGGGCCAGCTGGTCTCATATAAGCACTCATACTTATACAAGCGGGAGAAGCAGACACATCATCGCATACGGTAACAATGCCGCTGGTGGCATCAATATACGTTGCCTGTGTCCCTGGAATAACACCCGTAAAAGATGTTCCATCACCCGTTAGCAGGTCCGTTACTACCCCTGTATTATTATCATAGGTGATATTTATCGTACTCTGCACCCCTTGATAATCTGTGTGACCACAACGTATATATAGCAGATTCCCGTACTCCGAAAAAGAAGTATTACAGCCTGTGAATGGCATGGATGTATTTATACAGGATAGTGAAAAACTTCCCAGTCTTACCCAGTCCTTAGAGTAACGTACAATACGGATCACTTCTTTTTGATTATTCTTTTCACTGTTTGGCTGTCCAAACAACAGATAATTATAGAAAGCACCTGCATAAAAGCCGCCAAAATAAGGAAGTTCGTAGGGTAAGGTTCCCTGTCCGAGCAGTTTGAATGCCTGATTATATTTCTCTACCAGAAAAACATCCCCAAAATTTTCCAGTCTGGTTAACGTTCCATTTCCGTTATTTATTAAATATGAGTTGCTAACTTTTGCACTATTGTCATACGCGTGGTCATGAATGTTATTACTCAGAATACCACTTCCAACGTAAGCTGCTGCCACGGCTTCTTCTGGCTCCAAAAATACCAGCAACATAATTGCTGTTAGTACTGCTACTATTCTTTTCCCATAGTGCATAATTGTTTTCTTCATCACTTTTATTTTATCATACCTACCAAGGTCGCTCAATTTCTCTTCCAGTCGAAATTTTCTTACGATACTTAAATGCTAAAAGGAACACTTTCATATCATCCACAAAGTACCTTCTAAACAGTCTTCCCGGTTCGCAGATAAAACGGTATAACCATTCCATTCCCGCTTTCTGCATCCACTTAGGGGCACGTTTCACTTTCCCCGCAGCAAAATCAAGCGCGGCACCAATGGGAAGAGCCACATGTGCTTTTAGTTCTTTCTGATATCTGTATATAAACTTTTCCTGTTTGGGACAGCCAAGCGAAACCACTAAAATATCCGGCTTTGCATTATTGATTATGGAAATGGTCTTTCGGATCTCCGCGTCATCCTTTTCCAGTGAAATCTGTGGTGCATAAGTACCAGCAATTTTTAATCCCCTATATTCTTTCCGAAGATTATCTTTTGCCGCTAACGCAACACCTTCCTCGCCGCCTAATAAGAAGATACTTCTTCCCTGCCTAGCTGCTTCTTTACAAATTGCCGGCAAAAGGTCGGCTCCTGTAATACGATCCTTTAATGGCTTTCCAAGACTATCTGCCGTCCAGAGAAGTGGCGTTCCGTCAGGTACAATGAGCGTAGCCTCCTTATACAATGCACGTAGTTCTTTATCTTTTTCCAGTTTTACGGCATGGTCCGCATTTGGAGTCACAATATAGGCACAATTCCCCCTTTGGCTAAGCTCCATAATATGGGAAACCGCTTCATCAAAAGTCAGGTTATCAATAGGAAACGACATGAATTCTCGTCTGCATGATGGCAGCTTATACTTGTCTGCCTGTTTTTTTCTTGCACGACCCCGACCAATCCAAAGAAACAAAAATGCCACTGTAAATATTCCCAGAAAATCGCACACGACGTCTTTTAAGTCACAGTATCTTCCCGGAACAAAAATTTGCATAAATTCATCCACCAGACTAACACACACACCAAGAAGTAGCGCGTACACAAAACGGATACGTCTTCTGAATCCATAAGTGGTAATCATAATCTGTAATGTCAGAGATAAAAACATATACTCTGCAATATGTGCCAGGGTTCTAATAAGAGAATGGGTTCCATCAATCGCCTCTGCTTTTTCCACCTCAGAGATGACTTCCGGTTCTTTTCCGAAAAATGAAAGGAAGCGAAGCGTCACCGCTTCGCTGGTTCCATAAGATGCATCCCCATCCATAAGTGTCATTCCAAAGATAAAGGCAATGGCACACACAACTGGTATCCAGGACAGAATACAATATACTGTTTTAGACGATGGTTTTGAAGTATGCAATGGTCTTTTCAAGTCCCTGCTCTAATGCAATCCTGGGTTCCCAATCCAATTCCTTTTTAGCAATTTCTATTACGGGCTTTCTCTGTAATGGATCATCGGAAGGAAGCGGCTTATAAATTACCTTACTCTTCGTACCCGTCATAGAGATAATGAGTTCAGCTAACTGCTTAATCGTAAATTCACCAGGATTACCAATATTTACAGGTCCGGTAAAGCCGTCACGGCTGTTCATCAGTCTAACCATACCATCAATAAGATCATCTACATAGCAAAAACTTCTGGTCTGTGAGCCATCACCATAGACAGTGATATCCTCACCCTTCAATGCCTGTACGATAAAGTTACTTACAACTCGTCCATCTGCTGGATGCATATTGGGACCGTAGGTATTAAAGATACGCATAACCTTAATGTCTACATTATGCATGCGGTTATAATCAAAGAATAATGTTTCAGCAACGCGCTTTCCTTCATCATAGCAGGAGCGAATGCCGATAGGATTTACGCAGCCTCTGTAAGTCTCTGGCTGAGGATGAATCTCTGGATCACCATATACTTCAGATGTAGATGCCTGCAAGATTCTGGCTTTTACGCGTTTGGCTAAGCCTAACATATTCATAGCACCTAAGATACTGGTCTTAGCCGTTTTAATAGGGTTGTACTGATAATGCACTGGAGAAGCAGGACAAGCCAGATTATAAATCTGATCCACCTCAGCATAATAAGGCTCTGTCACATCATGTCGTACAAATTCAAAATAGTCACTTCCTAACAGATGTCTTATGTTATTCTTACTACCTGTAAAAAGATTATCTAAACAGATAACATCATTTCCTTCTTCAATCAGTCGATTGCATAGATGGGAGCCTAAAAATCCAGCACCACCTGTAACTAATATTCTCTTTCCCATAGTGTTCTCCTTCGTTTCACCATTATTTGCCAATTAAGATTCGAATATAGGGGGTAATCGAGTGGTAGATTGCTGCGGGGAGACTGTAATTCTTTTTTACGAAGTAGAACCAGTCCTTAAATGGCAGTCCCTTCACCCCTTCTTTTAGCTTACAGCGGGTAAGACGTTTCACCTTTGGATCGCGCCAGGTTCCTTCGCTGCTATTGTCATCGCAGGTTCCAACATAGGTCTCCGCATTCAGCAGGAAATACCCTTTTCTTCTGAGCGTGAGACCATAGTCATAATCGCCCATACTGTGTTTATAATGCTTATCTAGTAATCCCCCTGCTAAAAAGGCTTCTTTCGTCAGCAATACACAATTGCAGTTAAATGTATCTGCATAAGAGGGAATTTCTCTTGGTGGCATAAGTTTAAACTTTGCAAAAATTTTGGAAGCCTTTTTTACGCCGCCATAGCTCTGCTTATTTTCTGCATCCTTCGTTGCACCTATGATTACCTTTGCATCCCTTTTTCTCATCTGGGCAAGCAGCATCGTAGGCACGCCGCTATAAAACTGCACATCATCATTTATGAGCATCACATAATCCAGTTCTTCCTTGTGCTTATAAGCGTAACGCATAGAAACACGCATTCCCTTATTCCAGAACAGATTGCCGCTTCCAGGAATGATGCGAATATCATACGGCAGTTCTTTCAGAGTTTCTGCTGTTTTGTCTGTACTATGATCATCCGTAACCACAAAGGTCAGTTTCACATTTCCAGCATCCTTCGCAAGAGAGGTTATTGCCGCAACCGTTTTCTCTCTTCTGTTAAAGCAGGTTAGAAGCACATAGATTCTCGGTGCTTGGGAAGGCATCTTTTTCGTTATTTTTTCTTCCATACTTCATCCTTCTAAAAACTGCAAATCCTTCTGCCCGTTATATGGAACAAAATCTTATTCTGCAGACGAATGCGTTTTTTGATTTTTTCTGCTTTTTCTTCCTGACCAGTTTTTGCAAGTTCTTCAGCCTGGTCATACTTCTTCCAGACATGGTGACACCAGCGAACGTTTGGAATAGAGTCCTTCCAGCGTCTCTGCAGTTCAAAGATTTCTTTCTTGCGTTTTGCATTATCCAGGCCTGTTTTATTATCTTCATACATTCGATATACAGCATACGCTTCGTGAGAATAACAAATCGCTCCGGCTGGAAGATCATGAAACAGTTCTCCAAAAAACTTCCAGTCAAATACATAATGGAAATTCTCTGCCAATCGTTTTGTGGAACGTTTCCAAAAAACAGCTGGCTGCATAATATAATACCAGCGTCTTAATACCCAGGATTTTTTTGCACGATCAGATTTATTATAATCTGTATAGTTCTTATCCTTATCGCAGTACCAGGCATCCCCTACTACCACTTTTCTTTCTTTATTTCCTGCAAAAAGACTCTCTACCTTGGTAAGAACTTCCGTGTCTGCATAAAAATCGTCGGAATTTAACCAGCAGGTCACTTCACCGGTTGCTGCGTCAAGACCTTTATTGATTGCCTCTGCCTGTCCGCCGTCTCGCTCTCTGATGTAAATAATACGGGAGTCCTTCTTCCTATAAGACTCTACAATCTCTTTCGTTCCATCATCCGAAAGATTATCTACAATAATGAGTTCTAAGTCTTTATGGGATTGCTGCAGGATAGAGTCAATGGTGTCCCGAATATATGCCGCCTGATTCCAGGTAGGTGTAATAATACTAAATTTCATAATTTTTCCCTTTATTTATGGGGTAATTTTTTCTTGATAAAGTTCACAACCTTGCGAAGTCCAAAATACTTGATGATATATGCCTTGTCATAAACCACATCACGAAGAACCGGAACATCATGTGATTGTAATTTCCCGGGATCAATCGTTGCTCCATAAGAAAAATCTTCTGTGGAAGCACCGGTGGTATGTGTAGCATCTGTTCTGTCAAAGCCGATATTCTTACACATATTCTCCCTAGGCACAATACCAAGTCCTCTGTGCTTAAACCGGGCAAAATCCCACTGGTGATCCCAGGTATCCTTCTGGTGATAGTACACACGGTTCATATCCTGCACCAGAAATCTATATGCAAGACCGTTTTGCACTTTCTTAAAATCACCACTTTCACGAATCATCGGCCAGTCGACAATGTTCTTGTCATAATACCGCCATGCTCTTTTCCAGGTTCCCCATCCCCAAATACTCGGGAAGCAGGAGAATGTATAGGGCATTTCGAAGGGCGCATTTTTAAGAAGATTGGTACCGGAAACCATCATGACTCTTTTTACGTCCTTATACTTACGAAGCATTAGTTCCATATAAGGGAAAAAGTCTTCCGAAGGCACAATATCATCTTCCAGGATGATTCCCATCTCCACATGCTCAAAAAACCAGGTAATACCACTGGCCATACGTTCCTTACAACCCATATTTTCGGTCGCATAGTTCTTATGAAGTTCGCAGTCCCAATCGATACCTTCTTCTACAAGCTTACGGCAGGCATTTACTTTTTCTTCCTCGCCGTCCTTATCTTTTCTGGCTGCGTCGCTGATCAAATACAGCTGCTTCGGTTTTGCCTTTCTGATTTCTGCAAAAACCTGTTCCGTGGTATCCGGTCGATTAAATATAACAAATGCAATAGGGATTGAATAACTTTGCATATTTTTACCTCTTTTTAATACTTACGCTGCTTAATTCGTAGTTCCTTATTTAATAACTGCGCTTTCCATTTCTTCATCTGGTACATCGGCTTACGAACAATGTCTAACAGTTTAACCATACGTTTGGCATCCTTCATTCTCTTCTGGTAATCTCTGCCGATATAAACCATATTTCGTCTGTATGCCTTCTCTATATCCTGGTCAAAAATATTGCGAATAAAAGCGTCAATATAATCTTCTTTTAGGCATTCCTCGGCATAGCATCCCTCACGCAGAATAGGGGCCTTTACCATTTTCAGGAATTTCTCGTCATCCTCATTTACTTCTTTTACTTTCTCGAGTACCTCCTCGAGAGAATTAAAATCATGACAATTTATAAAAGCATCCGGATTAAACTCTTTGGCAATACAGGGATCCCCCCAGTAAATGGGAATGGTCTCTGCCGCAAAAGCATCAAATATCTTTTCCGTTGTATAGCCACGCATGCCACTGTTCTCAAAAGCCATGCTAAAACGGTAATCTTTTGCAAACGCCAATTTATCCGGTACGGGACCACCTACATTATTCCTGTAACGTCCACCGCTGGCCATCTCTTTGTAACTGTTAATCAAATAATACATCGCATCTCTTTCACCAGCTGCATAAGGATTGGAGATTACGCAGTTACAAAAACCTTTCTTGGCAAGGTAATGTTCATCTGAATAGGTATGTTTCTTTAAGGCCTTCTCAACCTCTTCAACATATAAAACATAGTGGGGCAAACGAAGGTACCGATCCTCAAAAGTAATGTGATGAAATCCAAAGGCATAGTCAAAACAATTAAAATCTGGAATAACATTCTCCCCTAAATATAGGATTTTCACACAGTTCATCTTTTTTAAATGAGATTCCCCAAAACAGCTGGCAAAAAGATAATCCGGATTACTATTAATTTCCACATCATAATATTTAATCATGCGATTATAGAAATAGTTGTCCGTCTTTTTAAAACCAGGCCACATATCCACAAAATCAATTTTGATATGCTTCTTCTCACTCATTACCAGTAGCATCCCCCTTCAACATCTTTTGAGCGATCTGCACTCTGCAAGGATTCCGCAGGAATAGGTCGTTCCCAGGCATCATTATAAAAGGGCATAAGAGGGGCAAAATCATCCCAACGTTTTCCTCGAACACCAAAAAGAAGTTGTAGCGCTCCACCAACATGAATTGCCGTTTTGCCTTCTTTTCTAAGCTTCGCTGCCATTGGAAGTCCATAGGCACCACAAGCTATAAGCGCTACATCAAAGTCCTCCTGCAAGGTTTCTTCTACCATATCGTCAAGAGCGTCAAACCAAGTTCTTCCCTGGCGTTCATTTTGAAAAGGGTCTCCCCCTAAACTCTGCACAGCAGCAACACAGCGCAAATCAAATGCAGGTAAAATCTCACTTCCCGGAAATAACCGTTCTCTTTTTGCATACTGTTTTTCGATGCTATCCTTAAATGGATGAACACAGACTACTTTTTTCCCAGCCAAATATTTTGACCAGGGATTCTCTGCATTATACCAGGGTTCCAATCCCTCTAATTTTCCAAGAACCAGCTCTTTCCTGCCATACGTATGAACCATATAATCTTCCATCTGGTTATACCAAACGCCTATATAGTCCATCTCGCTAATCGATTCCTCCATCAGCCTGACAAACTGTTCCATCTTTTCTACGTCACCGTAAAACCCAGAAAGGCATCCTAACAGCACCCGGGTATCATGCCTTTCCTTTTGGTCTTTCGCCTCCTTTTGGTAAGCAACCATTGCTTTTAGTTCGGTACCACCAATACGTCCAGCCGCAAATACCTCACCACTATTTAGTTTCTCACCAAGCCAGGCACCAGAAGACGCTATATCCAAAATGGGCTTTCCATAGTATTTCTTCTGTCCAACTTTAATTCCCAAATGGGTGTCTAAAAATCTTTTAATTTTCGCATTAAATACTTTTGATTGATAGGACATAATCCTTTAACCTTTATAGCTCTCTGTATAATGCCAATATTTCTTCCACATTTCGAGGCAGAGGGAATGTTTCCTGTGCGCGCATTCTGCCTTTGCTGCCAAGGGCTTTTCTGGCTTCCTCATGGGTAATCAAATACTTCATTTTATCCGCCAGCTGTTGTGGCGTTTCATATAGGAAACCGGTTTCACCATTCTTTATCAGTTCAGGCGTAGCCCCACTTTTCCGTCCAATGACTGGCATCTCATGAAGCATATACTCCACGGTTACAAGTCCAAACCCTTCATACTCAGAAGCAATAATTCCCACATCGCTTTCTTCTAACATCGCATAGGGTTCTTTCACATACCCTGGAAGCTGCACATTCTGCAAATGATATCTTTCCTTAAAACGCTTTAACCGTTCTCCATAAGGATGTCCGCCACCACCTGCAAGGGTAACCTGAAAATTTCGGACTCCCTGCTTCTTTAAAAGAATGCAGGCCTTCATAACATCCAGCTGATGCTTCATAGGAAATAGATATCCTAAATATACAAATCGAATAATATGGTCCGCATCCGAACTCTTTCGAAGAACAGGCTCTTTATCCAAACTCACACCATCATATATACGGCGAACTTTGGCGGCAGGATATTTCTCTTGTATATGCGTTTTTAAGGCATCCGATATTGCAACAATAGCGTCTGCCTTTTCGTAATACGCCTGCACCCTCTTAGCGGGATAAAAGTTTACATTGCCAAAATGTTCCTTGCCATATTCCCGAACGTGCCAAATGTGTTTGCAGCCTAATTTTTCTGCAAGCATAGCCCCCGTTCCCATTACACTGGAATTGGTATGAACGACGTCAATGCCAAGGTTCTTTGTCTTGTCATAGAGAAAGTTAAGTTCCCGCGCAATCTGATTCTTACGCTTTGCTCTCTTCTTTAAAAAGGTTGGCAAAGTTCCAAAGGGTGCTTCCCACGCAGTAACCGTAGATATTATATAAGGAATCTCAGCAGCTCGTAACCGCTCTGTCATCTCCCCTTCTGCTGGTATAACAAGCATCACCTCTTTCCCCTCCTGCTTAAGGGAAAGCATGAGAGAAATCAACGCTTTATTGGCGCCGTACATGTTATCGTAATGTGTCAGGAAGAGAATTTTCACCCTTATTATGTCTCCTGTAAAACTTCTTCTTTATCTCTGAGGGTTGCCTTACCACCACTAATCTCATAGATACGATCACAATTTCTTATCGTAGTTAATCTATGCGCTACAATAATCATCGTCTTGCTTCCATGAAGGGAATCGATGGACTCCATAACCGCTGTCTCTGTCTCCGTATCCAAAGCACTGGTTGCCTCATCTAAAACAAGAATCGCCGGGTTATCGTAAAGTGCTCTTGCGATTGCAATACGCTGACGCTGTCCACCGGAAAGTCTAACACCACGCTCCCCTACCATCGTATCTAGGCCCTCTGGAAGGCTTCTGATAAAGCTTGCAAGCTGTGATTCTTCTAACGCTTTCCAAACTTTATCTTCGTCAATATCTTTTTCATAAACACCGAAGGCAACATTGTTGCGAATGGTATCATCCGTTAAAAAGACAGACTGGGGAACATAGCCAACCACCTTGGACCACCCAGGCAGATTCTGATACACATCCTGTCCGTCCAGGAGAATTTTTCCATCTGCTGGTTCCAAAAGCCCCAAAATAACATCTGCAAGTGTTGTCTTTCCTGCACCGGAGGGCCCGATTAATGCAATAGACTCGCCCTTATGCAGGGTAAGATTTAATTTTGTAAAGACTGGCTTCTCGCCCTGCGGATACTGGAAGGTTACACCATCCACTGCGAACTCCTTCGTAAACGTCATAGCATCTGCATGCTCCTGCTTACGAAGGCTCTGATAGTGTGCCTCTTCCTCAATGGACTTTACCATGTCATACATAGTATTTAATCGAGGGCGATTATAAATTACTGCATTAATATTGGTATTCAGTCTTCCCACCGCAGGGAACAGACGAAAGGCTGCAACCGCCACGACTGCCAGTTTGGTTGCAAAAGCTGTCATATCATCTACCATATGAAGACGAAGCACTACGACACCAATCAGTCCGCCCATACATACCATCTCATATACAAACTGCGGTATGGAGTTGATGAAATTCCCCTTTTTCTGATTGCTTGCATTAATCTTGCAGGCATCTGAAAAACTGTCAGAGAAATACTGCTGGCGGTTCATAACCATAATCTCTTTAATACCGTTAAAGGACTGCGTCAGATACTGCAACATCTTTCCTTCCACATTCTGGCTAATCTTACCAAATCTTTTAACCAGTCTTTTCAGAGAGGAAAAAACAAGGAACATACTCAGGCCTAAAATACCAGCCAGACAAAGCGCCATAATGGGATCCAGCGTAATAATATAAATACCGATTGCCACGCAGGTAAACACTTCCGCCATGACACGGAACATATAGAAAAATACAGCGAATACACCCACAACGTCCTGGTTAATCGTACGAATTAAAACAGAGGAGTTGATGCCTAAATGAAAAAGATAAGGACTTCTTAGAAAAACATTGAACACTCTGATTGATAAATCTCTCTGCACGGTCGTGGAATACCAGGACTGCACATAAGAGGAAAACATCAGATACAAATTCTTAATAATATAAACGATAATGATTGCTATACCAATAATCGTTATGGTCTGAATTGCAGAGGTTGGATGAAATAGTTTGACGATAACATCATAGTACCATTTCCCAGCCAGATTATCCGGTGTCATGATTGCTTCAATAAAAGGAAGAACTGCGGACACACCAAGAAGTTCAAAGAAAGAGCCAACTAGTGCTGCCAGCATAACTAAAAAATACTGTTTCTTCTGCTTATCACTAATCAAATAGCTTAATTTCTTTGCAATATCCTTAAATGCTTTCATCTTTCATCCTGCCGTTTATTTGTCATTCTCAAGCTTTGCCATGTACTGCTGTCTAAGTTCTCCCAGCTTCCATTCAAAGTCTCTTCGGTTCTTCGTCACCATATCGGAAAGAATCATTCCTGCAAAAAATGCCTGCAACGCGCCTAACTCAATAAAGCCACTTACCAAAAGTGTAGGAATATTTTCTACCAAATGCGTATTTAGGAATTTGGCAAATACAAAGATAAACATCGCTAATGCTGCCATCGTCATAATCGCCGCAATAATGGTAAAGAATGACATGGGTTTATAATTCTTAAACAGCTTCACAATGGTTCCCAGTACTTTCATACCGTCAGAATACGTATTTAATTTAGAATCACTTCCCTCGGGACGATCTCTATACTGTACTTCTACATTTACAATGCGCATACGGTTAAATACCGCATGAATGGTCATTTCTGTCTCAATTTCAAATCCCTTGGACAACACGGGATAGCTCTTTACAAAGGCATAACTCATCGCACGGTATCCCGTCAGAATGTCCTTGATGTTGCAACCAAATAAATTATTAATGGTGTTACGCACCATAGAATTTCCCGTATTATGAAATAACCTTTTGTTCTCCGTAAAATAGGTGGAAGAAAGACGATCTCCAATGACCATATCTGCATCCTCAAAGAGCACCTTGTCCGCCATCTCTCTGGCGTGTTCCATAGGATATGTATCATCTCCATCTACCATGATGTAACAGCAGGCATCAATTTCACGGAACATTCTGCGCAGAACATTTCCTTTTCCCTGCTCTCTTTCATAGCGAACTACCGCCCCTGCTTTCTCCGCAATTTTAGCGGTATCATCTGTGGAATTGTTGTCATAAACATAAACAACTGCTTCTGGCAGTGCCTTCTTCGCATCCAACACCACTTTTTCAATGGTCTTCGCCTCGTTATAACAGGGAACCAATACTGCTATCTTATCCATATTTGCCTTCTTCTCTATCTTTTCTAATTTTCTGTTATGTGTCTTCTCTGGTAATCCGCTTCAATATATCGTCGCGTCTTTTTAGAGAGCGTATTTCGTATCTCATACAAACCATCACGGTAAGTTTCAATATCCTTTAATACCAAAGGATTTACTTTCCCCGTCGATACACCGCCTGCCCCGTGCCGCACAGTGACCTCTGACAGAAAGCCAAAACGTTCACCCTTTCGCATAAGTTCCGCTAAATAGGTATAATCCTCAACCAATCGGAACTTCTCATCGAAATTTCCGTGTTTTTCAAAAAGTGCCTTCGTGTAGTACGTATTACATCCGCTGAAAACCATACGTTTCTGAATCGTGAAATCAAACATTTTCTTCGGAAAATGTTTGACGCAAAATCCAAAGAAATTCTTGGGATTAACCTTTGTTTCTCCCTCGCCCCTCTCGTCTATTCTTCTAGCCGTCAGAAGAAGGGTTTTCTGTTTTGCAAAAGCTTTTACAATCTTGTCTATGGTATCTTTCTCGTATAAGCGATCCCCTGTGGATACTGGAATCCATATATCTCCATTTAACAGGTTCTGTACCCGATTAACATGTTTTACAGTGCCTATATTTTCTGCATTCACATTAATTCTTACAGAAATTCCTGCTTCTGTAAGTCTCTCTGCCTCTCGATCTAAGAGCTGCGTATCATAGTTCCCAGAACAGTCATCGCTGATAACCACTTCCAACGGTCTGTATGTCTGCATTAAAATACTGTCAATTGTCTCTGGAAGTTCCTGCACATTTTTATAAAGCAAGACATACACAGAAACTAATTTTGCGCTCATACACTTCCCGCCTCATTGTCATCCGTTGTTTCTAACACCTTGGTCGCTGCCTCCTGCCAAACTTTTGCATCGGTCTTATCATACAAAAGTTTTCTAACGTGATACTGGGTATCTTCCATAATCTTTCGATTCGCGGACAACACATCTGCAAGAAGGCCGATGATAAATGTCATAAAGCCAATAATCAGCAAGGTACAAGCTAAAATCAGGGACTGTACATGACCCTCTTTTCGGCCACTGAACCAGTACACCAAGAATCGAATGCCAATAGCAAGACCGCCGCAGAAGGGAATTGCACCCAGGACAGTCAGGCAGAGCATCGACTTATACATTAAAAGTGCGCGTAATATCGTAAGCATGGACTTTTTAATATAGGAGCCCATACTGCTAAACAATCTGGACTTTCTAAGTTCAGGATTGGTACGGATGGGAACCGACATAATGGCCATCTTGTTTCTTCCCGCCTGAACAATGGTTTCCAGCGTATAGGTGTATTCGTTAATTACGTTAATATGCATCGCAGCTTCTCTGGAAAAAGCACGAAATCCAGAAGGCGCATCCGGGATAGACGTACGGGATGCTTTTCGCACAACCCAGCTGCCAAAATGTTGTAACTTCTTCTTTACCCAAGAGAAATGCTCCGTCTGGTCTATGGGTCTTTCCCCAATAACAATATCCGCCCTGCCGTCAATAATTGGTCTTACGATGGTTTCGATATCTTCTCCACAGTACTGGTTATCAGCATCCGTATTCACAATGATATCCGCGCCATAAGAAAGGCAGGCTTCCATCCCGGCCATAAAGCCTTTTGCAAGTCCCTTATTCCTTGAAAAACTTACCACGTGATGAACGCCCCAGTTTACCGCAACCTCCACCGTCTTATCGGTACTACCATCATTGACAATCAAATACTCAATTTCATCAATACCATCGATGTGTTTGGGTAAATCATTTAATGCAATCTCCAGGGTTTCTGCTTCGTTATAGCAGGGAATCTGAATAATCAGTTTCATAATCTCTTCACTCTTCTATTTATTCATAAGGCCATCATAAATATCTATGATACCGCCTAAGGTTTCCTCGTAGGTAAAATGTCTTTCCGGTATAGACTTAAACGCCGCATCGCCGCCGCGAATCGCACCAAGAAGTCCTTCTTTTAAGCTCTCTGCATCGCCGTTTGTAAAAGAAATACATTTTCCATATACAACTTCTGGCAAAGCCCCTCCATCAGAATGAATAAGTGGTTTTCCCATCTGACAAGCTTCTAATGCGGAGAATCCAAATCCCTCTGTTAAAGAAGGAACCACCACCACATCTGCCTGTAAAATAGAAGCTGCAAGCTGTGGTCTTGGAAGAGACTCCTTAATGAGAACCTGCTCAGAAAGTCCGGCTTTTTCTATCTCTTTTGCAAAAATGCGTCGAAGATCCGCAGGCTCTTTTCCCAAAATAAAGCAGAACTTCACATCCTCGGGTATCGCCTTCTCGCTTCCCAGTTTTTTCAGAGCATCTCTGTAAACGTCAATTCCTTTGGTCTTACCAGGCCGACCATAATACAAAAATACCCTTGTGCTCTCTGGTATTTGAAAATACTGACGAAGAGAAAAACTCTTATCCTCTGTTCCTGGTCTCAGTTCGTTATAATTATAAACGCGAACAACATTCTTGCGTTTCGTATACCGCTCTGTATCCCGCTTGCTGGCTTCGGATACAGCATGATACACGGAATACTTCTTTCGTACGGTATACTGCTCCACCGCCCAGAAAATATGCGCCTTAATAAAGCTGTCCGCTTTAAACCACATGGGGCCCCGCACCTCGTGAATCGTTGCAACAGAGGGTTTTTTATACTTTCTAGCCAATCGGCTCACTATGGGCATTGTGGTATAGGTAGATGTATGAACGATATCACACCAGGCAATATGAGGCTCTATATCCCGTCTTCTCGGAAAAGGATGGCCAAAGGCGCTGCTCCAAGGACAGTACCAGATTTTAATCCCCTCAATCTCTTTGTAGCCGGTATGCTCCTCATCAACCTTCTCTGCTACCACATGCACATCGTGTCCTTCTTTTACAAGACCTCTTGCAATGTCATAAAACAGTTTCTCACCGCCACCCACGTAGGGATGAAAATGCGGCAGGATAATGGCTACCCGGTACTTTCCTGCCGGAAGCGACTCTCTATTATCATTAATGTCCTTTAATGCTTTTCCACACAAAGTATTAATTCCTTAAACGTTCTTTTTATTGAAGTTTTTCAAAAATATGATAAAGCTCTTTTCCAAGTTTTTCTTGGTTGTACACCGTATTACGCAGGTCTGCCAATTTTTCATAAATGACATCGTGATTCTGGGACAACAGACAATCTGTTACGTCTGCCCAACTCTGAAAACCAACACCTGCTACTCCATTCCCCGAAAGTACCTCTTCATATCCAAGAGGAATGGTACCTACGAAAACAGCCTCCTGTAACACCCCACTCGTCTGGGTTGCATACTTTTTCGGTGCGTAGGGAAGAAGTACATAGGAGCTGTCTGCCAGCATGCTTAAATACTGCTGCTCCGTTAAATAGGAATCCACAAATGTAATCTTCTCTCCCGCCAGTTCCTTTAACCGCGCCAGGCGCTCTTTATCATGAAATCTGCCAGCAATGGTTAACGGCATATCCAGTTTATGAAATGTTTCTACCGCCTGCTCCAATTCTTTTTCAGGACCCATGGTTCCCAGAATAATGGCCTGGCCGTTCTTTATCTTTCTACGATAGGGACTATATTTCTCTTCATCACAACCGTAGTCAGGAAGAAATGTATATTCTGTATTTTTAAAGGTTAACTGCGGGCCCGTTGCAATGATATAGTCGATTTTCTTCTGTGCTTTTTCAAAAATCTTCTGTTTGATTCTGGCAATAATCCCGCCGTGGTATCCATCTAAAAAGAGTGTGCATACAATCCTCTGCTTCGGCCTTCTGTGCATAGCCAAATACAGCATGAGATAAAACTCTACATTGAAAAACCACAGAATATCACCTTCCGCATGTCGCAAGCTATCTCGAATATTTTTGAACATTCCAAACTTTTCAGAAATTCTGGTAAATACAGACTTACCGCCGCGCATAACAATCTGCTTCTTTAGGACCTTTGCTCTTCCCTTCATAGAGGAGCCCGCCGCCTTCAATACAGCTTTTGGTGCAAAGACTTCAATATCGAGAACATTTTTTAATAGCGCTATATAGTCATTTAATACCTTAGGACCATGACCAACTGCCTGGCCATTTTCATCCACACGCCCCTGGTATTCCACCATAGTAATCTTCATATTTTTACATCTGCACCCTAATCTAAATTATGCATTCTTCTTCCACATTCTTGGTGCAAAAAGTACCAAGAGTGGATATAACTCTAATCGTCCTGCTAACATGCAGAACATCATTACAAATTTGCTCAAAATGCTGAAGGAAGCGTAGTTGCCCACAGGTCCAACCATTTCTAATCCCGGCCCAATGTTATTGATGGTTGCCGTAACGGCCGTAAAGGACGTTGTAAAGGAATATCCATCCAAAGAAATCAGTAAAAGAGAGCCCATAAACAATACAAAAAACGTACACAGGTATACGCTTACGCCGCGAAGCGTCCCCTTATCAACGGGCTTTCCATCCAAGGTAATGGCCTTCACATTGCGCGGGTGAATGTAGGAACGGATTTCCTGGCGAACAATCTTAAAAACCAGAATGATACGAGAAACCTTAATACCGCCTCCCGTAGAACCGGCACAAGCTCCCAGAAACATATACATTACCAAAATCACCTTACTAAGGGTTGGCCAAAGATCGAAATCAGCAGTTGCAAACCCCGTCGTTGTCATGACCGTTGCAACCTGGAAAGACGAATGTCTAAAAGACTCAGAAAAGCTGCCCATCATCGAACGGATATTAAATGCAATCACAACGGATGCGAGTAAGAATAGTCCAATATACCAGCGTACTTCTTCCATCTTGAATGCATTCTTTTTATGTCTGCCTTTACCAAGAAGAAGGAAAAAGTAAAAGTTGAAGTTGACACCAAAAAGCACCATGAAGATGGTTACAATCCACTGAATGGTTGGACTGTATGAGGCCATAGAATCTCCTCGGATTCCAAATCCACCCGTTCCAGCAGTTCCAACTGCGGTACAGATTGCATCAAACACCGGCATCCTGGCGATGATAAGAAGAATCATCATGAGCATGGTGAGCCCAAAGTAGATGAGATATAAAATCTTTGCAGTGTCCTTTACCTTGGGAACCAGTTTTCCAACAGACGGTCCAGGAGATTCTGCACGCATAATGTGCATATTATAACCACCTACCATCGGAAGAACTGCAAGTAAAAAGACAAATACACCCATACCACCAATCCAGTGCGTAAAGGATCTCCAAAGGAGACTGCAATGGGTTAATGCTTCCACATCTGTAAGAATACTGGCACCTGTTGTCGTGAAACCAGATACCGTTTCAAATAAAGCATCCACATAGAATGGTATATCACCGCACAATGTTAGGGGGAGTGCTGCTATCATACTCATTACAATCCAGGCAGATCCAACCATCAGTAATCCTTCTTTGGCGAAGAATTGCTGGTTCTTCGGTTTCTTACGGGTAAGTAAGAAACCTATAAGCAGGCAGGACGCTGCTACAATAGCATAATAGATCCCCTGATTCTCCTGGTATACAGTAGCACAAATACAGGGAAGCACCATGAAGCTTCCCGTCAGCAGAATTACCCAGCCTAGAATGTAAATAATAATGCCATAATTCATCTGCTTAAACCTAGTCCTCTAAAACATCCTGGATATCAGAGAAACCGCTGGTTGTTGTAATAATAACAACGGTATCTCCCTCCCGAATAACGGAACGACCATTGGGGATTTCAATCTTTCCCCTGCGATTAATGCAGGCAATAAGTACGTTCTTTTTAAGTTTTAATTCCATAAGTGGAATGCCAGCTACCGGTGAATCCTTTCGAATCGAAAATTCTAATGCTTCTACCTTTCCATCCATTAGTCTGTATAAGGTTTCCACATTGCTTCCGATACTATTACTCTTTGCGCGGACATAACGTACAATATAATCAGAAGTAATATTCTTGGGATAGATAATAGAACCCGGATTGAATTCCTCGATAATCTCATCAAAGGAAATACGATTCACTTTGGAAATAACCTTTGCCTTCGAAACCTTCTTCGCAAAAAGTGCCAGAAAGACGTTGGTTTCATCGATACCGGTTAATGCTACAAACGCATCAACATTTCGGATTCCTTCTTCTAACAGTACATCCTGGTTGCTTGCATCACCGCAAATGATGGCAGCTCCTGGAAGACGTTCAGAAAGCTCCTCGCATCGTTCTCTATTCCAGTCAACAATTTTAACGCTAATGCCACTCTTTAATAATTCTTCTGCAAGATAGATGGCAATGGTTCCGCCACCAACAATCATGACGTTCTTCGCGCCCTTCGTTGCGAGTCCGAGCTTATGGAAAAAGTTTCTGGCTGTCTCAGGTGTTGCAATAATCGAAATCTTGTCTCCTGCCTTTAATACAAAATTACCACGGGGGATTAAAACATCCTCACCGCGTTCAACAATTCCAATAAGCACAGGCATAGAATAGCGCTTACCAATATCGATAAGACTTAATCCATCCAATGGAGAACCTTCCGGAACTTCCATCTTCACAAGCTCAACTTTTCCCTTTGCGAAAGTATCCACCTTACTGGCAGAAGGAAAGCGAATAAGTCTTGAAATTTCCATTGCAGATGCGAACTCTGGATTGATGGTCGTTGCTAAGCCCAGTTCATCCTTTATATAATTTACTTCCTTGCTGTACAAGGGGTTACGTACACGGGCAATGGTTCCAAAATCACGATTTTTAAGACCACCCACTTTCTTTGCCACTAAGCAGGTCAGCATATTTACTTCATCAGAATCCGTAACCGCAATTAAAAGATCTGTTTCTTCAATTCCGGCTTCCAGCTGCAACTCATAGCTGACACCATTTCCTACAATTCCCATAACATCGTAAGAATTGGAAACTTCCGTAACCACATCGGTATTTCGATCAATAATCGTTATTTCATGTTTTTCCTTTGAAAGCTGGGAAACCAGGCTCGTTCCTACCTTACCGCAACCTACAATAATAATCTTCATGCTTTCAGCCTGACCTCATTTTCCTTAATTTCAAATACTTCAGGGAATGACGCTAAAAAATTCACAAACTTACTGTATCCAAAACGTTTTGCCGAAAAAGACTTGTTCCATTCCTTAAGTCCCTCGTTTAATACCGCCATATTATTGATGTAGCCATCTCTTTCTTTCAGTATACGAATGACTTCATCCCTCGCATCTTCTTTGGTATAACTCTCCTTTACAAGAGATACAAGTGTGGAAGAATTCTTTCTGGAAAGAACAATATTCTCCATCTTATCTTCTAATAGAGTGGACAACTTTGTACATCCATAGTTTCTTAAATCAAAATCATTAAAACGGTTTGTTAGTTTTGACCCGATTTCTCCGATATACGTATCCTTTCCTTTGTTGTCATTCTCTTCCAGTATCTTATAAACTGCTTTCTTAATCTCGTGAATATCAGTAAACTTTAGGTCTTCTTTTCTTTCTTTCTCTTCATCGTCTCCGGAATAAATAACTTCCAAAAGTTTAAAAGAATTACATGCACTACGGAAAGCCTGCGGCGTTTTTCCTTCACCAAATCCAATAACATGTTTGCCTGCTTCTCTTAAACGTGCTGCAAGTTTTGTGAAATCGCTATCACTACTAACTAAGCAAAAGCCATCCACATCGCCTGTGTAAAGAATATCCATAGCATCTATAATCATTGCAGAGTCAGTTGCATTCTTTCCAGTTGTATAGCTATACTGCTGCATAGGGGACACAGAGTATTCGAGAATTAGTTTCTTCCAGCCATCTCTAATCTTTCCTGTCCAATCACTGTAAATTCTCTTATAGGTAGCATTCCCAAGATCTGCCACTTCGTCAAGAATAGATTTTAAGTATTTAGGCGCTACATTGTCGCCATCAATTAATACCGCATATTTCATCACACCGTTGTTGCTCATAATTGATCACCTCACGAAATGGTAATACCTACAAAAACTACAATTATACAGGGTATATTATACCATATATAGGGTTTTTACGGGGATTTTGTCCCTTTTCCTTTTCAAAACTTTATTTTGCATAATTAGGGTCATACAGAAATGAACCTATATGATCCGCTACCGCCTTCGCGCCTTTTTGCGTCAGGCTCTGACCGTCTTCCGTTAGAAAGGCGTCATAATTATCGCAGGTAAATCCTGCCCCAAAATAGTTATCTACGAAACTGGTATTGAGCGCCGCCGTTACGGTTGCCATACCGCCCACATAATCTCCCAGAGAACCATCCTTCGTCATATATAGGTCAGCGCCTATCAAAGAACCATCTTTATCCTTCACCAAACAAAAGGTAGGGGAGGATACAATGATTTGCTTGTCTGGATAGCGACTACGCAACATATTTATTACCTCATATAAAGCACCATCCACACCGCTCGGTTCTCCATAAGGATTATCTGCCTTATAGCCTCCCACAATGGTAGGATGCTCCTCCAGATAATCATAGAGACCGCAGGACAGAATAATCGTGTCGATACTATTCATATCTATTGCTGCAAGTTTTTCAATATAGTCCTTATATATAGCAGCATCCTTCATATAGCTTAATGCCCCCGTCTGTAATGCATAGTCTGGCGTTTCTGTCGCCGTCATACACAAAATTAAACAATACAGAGAAAAAGCATCCTCTGGATCATCCAAAGAATAATTTGCATTCTTCATAGATATGGAAGCGTCTGGCAGAGAGAGGGCGGTAACGTTTGCCCCAGTATTTTTCCGTATCTGACCAGCCACACCGTTCTCTTCATCTTCTCCATACAGCATCTGATCTCCCAGTATCAGGATATCCCAGGTACCGTCATAAAAATAGCCTTCCACACTAGTTGGATCAAAGTATTCTACGTAATCCATCTTCTCCGTGGAATAATCTTCAGATAACTCATCACGATTAATAACAAGGTCTTTTCCACGCTGCCAACGAATTATCATAAATACAGCAGCCAAAATTCCAAGGAGCATAACAATGCCAATAACAGCCTGTACGATCTTTACCCCAGACTTCTTAACCGGCTCCACACTCTCCTCGAAACTGTCTTCCATTTCCTCGTTTTCTTTTTCTTCTTTTTCATCTTCTGCTATATCGATGAAATTCAATTCATCATCATCGGTATATTCTTCTAATTCTTCATATTCTTCGAACTGTTTTTTCGGTTCATTCTTCATTTATAAAGCCTTTCTCTACTGTGCCAATACAAGTTTCTTAAATGCTTCACCGCGTTCTTCAAAATTCTTAAAATATCCGTAAGACGCTGCTGCTGGTGACAAAACAACAGCCCCTTCCTTTGCGCTCTCCTTTGCAGCTTTTACCGCACACTCTAAATCTTCGGTCAGAATGACATTCGTTTTACAAGATAAACTGTCATATATGCGTTTCCCGGTCTCGTACATAAGGATAAATGTTAATTCCTGTCTCTCTTCAATAAAGTGAACAAGCAGGGAATAATCAATCCCCCGGTCCATGCCTCCTACCAAAAATGTCTTCGCATCCTTTATACTGTCTGCCGCCTGCACAGTTGCCTGTGGAATCGTAGAAATTGAATCATCATAATAACGAATTCCCTCTACTGTCGCAAAATACTGCAACCGATGCGGCAAGCCCTCAAATTGTTCTATACTTTCTCTCGCCTTTGACAGATTTGTCCCTTCCACCAGTGCTGCGGCTTTAAACACGAACTCTGCATTTAGTTTATTATGTTCCCCAGGAATCGTTAACAGATAATCTCTGCTGGGCTTTGGAACCATAATTTTCGTTGCCTTCGTTTCTATTTCTGGCACATTCTCTCCAAGTAAAAGATAATCACCTCTTTCCTGGTTGGTTCCAATATGGCTCTTTGCCAAAAAATAATGTTCCATATCGCCATAATAATCCAGGTGTTCTTCAAACAGATTCAAAAACAGACTGATATGTGGTGCTTTGGTAATATGTAGCAGTTGGTGACAGGATAGTTCAAATACAATCTGATTCATCGGCGTAATATCTGCGGCATAATCGAAGCAGGGCAATCCTATGTTCCCCAGTAAAATAGCATCGCCATCGTAACATTCATGCAGTACTTTGTAGAGCATGGCAGAAGTTGTACTTTTCCCTTTGGTACCTGTAACACCGATGGTTTGATGTCCAAAAGCGTTCAAAAATAGTTCTGTCTGCGAAGTATATTTTTCTCTTCTCTCCAACATAACAATACCAGGACTTTTCATAATAAGATCGTAGTTTTCTTCCTGGATTTCCTGCAATTTTCCTTCGAATACTTCTACACTTTTTGGATTACAGTGCGTCTTCAAAAAATGTTCCGTAGATTTCCCTTCACGACCATATCCAAATATCAAAACTCTCTTGTCCTGAAATGTTTCAATCAGATACTGTAATCCTATAGCCTGGCTCATCTTCTTAATTCTCTCAACGTATTTTTATCTGGCGCGTGGACAAATTGCCCACTACACCATCTTTATTATACCATATTATGTAAACAAACAAAAAAGGTCCCCAGATTTCTCCAGGGACCCTGAACTACAAAGACTTGGAATTAGCAAACACCATGTGCAAGCATAGCGTCAACAACCTTCTGGAAACCAGCGATGTTAGCACCAGCCACATAGTTACCTTCCATACCATACTTCTTAGCAGCATCATCAATGTTGTGATAGATACCAACCATGATGCTCTTAAGCTTGGAATCAACCTCTTCGAAGGACCAGGAAAGTCTCTCGGAGTTCTGGCTCATTTCAAGTGCGGAGGTAGCAACACCACCTGCATTGGAAGCCTTACCGCAGATAAAGAGAACACCCTTCTTCTGTAAGAACTGGGTAGCCTCTAAAGTAGTAGGCATGTTTGCACCTTCACATACTGCCATGCACTTGTTAGCAACAAGCATCTTAGCATCTTCTAAGTTAAGTTCGTTCTGGGTTGCGCAAGGAAGTGCGATATCACACTTAACGCTCCATACACCGTGATCATTAGCGTTCTTCTTTGCGGTGTACTTAGCGCTCTTTCTAGCCTTTGCATACTCGTCAAGACGAGCACGCTTAACTTCCTTAATCTTCTTAAGGAGCTTAACATCGATACCCTCAGAGTCATAAATCCAACCAGTAGAATCAGAGCAGGTAACAACCTTAGCACCCATCTGCTGAGCCTTCTCGATAGCGTAGATTGCTACGTTACCAGCACCAGATACAGCGATGGTCTTGCCTTCCATGGTTTCACCGTGGCACTTCATCATCTCTTCAGTGATGTAAAGAAGACCATAACCAGTTGCTTCGGTACGAGCAAGAGATCCACCATAGGAAAGACCCTTACCGGTAAGTACGCCTTCGAACATACCACGAATTCTCTTATACTGACCAAACATGAAGCCGATTTCACGAGCACCAGTACCGATATCACCAGCAGGTACGTCTACATCAGCGCCGATATATTTGCAAAGCTCGGTCATAAAGCTCTGGCAGAATGCCATGATTTCACGATCACTCTTTCCCTTAGGATCGAAATCGGAACCACCCTTACCACCACCGATAGGAAGTGTAGTTAAGGAGTTCTTAAAGATCTGCTCGAAACCAAGGAACTTAATGATACCAAGGTTTACTGAAGGGTGAAGACGAAGACCTCCCTTGTAAGGTCCAATAGAGTTATTGAACTGTACACGATAACCGCGGTTAACCTGTACCTGTCCCTTATCATCTACCCAAGGAACACGGAACATGATCTGACGATCAGGCTCGGTAATTCTCTCTAAGATAGCGTTCTTTCTGTAAAGCTTCTCATTCTTCTTTACAACAGGACGAAGAGACTCAAGTACTTCAGTTACAGCCTGAATAAACTCAGGTTCGTTGCTGTTCTTTGCCTTTACACTGGCAAGGACCTCATCAACATAATCAACAGTTGCCATTTTTGTTTCCTCCTTCATGGATACACTTCCCTATCGGGAAAATTTAATATTACGCCACAGGGGCTTTATTTTATAACGCCACCTAAGGCGATTATAAACATTATTTCTGGCTTAAGAACTCGTGAATACCCTTAGCGCCTGCCTTACCAGCACCCATTGCAAGAATAACGGTTGCTGCACCAGTTACGGCATCACCACCAGCGTATACAGCTGCTTTGCTGGTCTGTCCATTAGACTCTTCTGCCACAATACACTTTCTCTTATTGATTTCAAGACCCTTGGTGGTAGATGAAATAAGAGGATTGGGGCTGGTACCAAGAGACATGATAACAGCATCTACATCAATCACAAATTCGCTACCAGGTACTTCAACAGGACTTCTTCTTCCGGAAGCATCGGGCTCACCAAGTTCCATCTTGATGCACTTAATACCATTTACCCATCCCTTGTCATCGGTAAGGATTTCAACAGGGTTGGTAAGAAGATCAAAGATGATACCTTCTTCTTTTGCGTGGTGTACTTCTTCCACACGCGCAGGAAGTTCTTCCTCGCTACGGCGATATACGATGTGGGTTTCTGCACCAAGACGAAGCGCTGTTCTCGCTGCATCCATTGCTACGTTACCACCACCAACGACTGCAACTCTCTTTGCTCGCATAATAGGGGTTGTAGACTTCTCATCAAATGCCTTCATGAGATTGCTTCTGGTTAAGTACTCATTTGCAGAGAATACACCATTTGCATTCTCTCCGGGAATACCCATAAACTTAGGAAGACCTGCACCAGAACCAATAAATACAGCATCAAAACCTTCTTCTGTAAGAAGTTCATCGATGGATAAACTCTTTCCAATGATAACGTCGGTCTCGATCTTAACACCAAGACTCTTAACATTCTCGATTTCCTTTGCAACAACTCTTTCCTTAGGAAGACGGAACTCAGGAATACCATATACAAGCACACCACCTGCTTTGTGAAGTGCCTCGAAGATGGTTACATCATAGCCAAGCTTTGCAAGGTCACCAGCACAAGTAAGACCTGCAGGGCCAGAACCGATAACAGCAACCTTCTTACCATTCTTTTCAGAAGGAGCCTCGGGTTTAATGCCCATTTCTCTAGCAGTGTCAGCAACGTATCTCTCTAATTTACCAATGGAGATTGCTTCTCCCTTGATACCACGGATACATTTTCCTTCACACTGGCTCTCCTGAGGACAAACACGTCCGCAAACAGCAGGAAGTGCAGAAGATTCAGAAATAATCTTATATGCAGCTTCTACATTGCCTTCTTTTACTTCCTTTACAAAGCCAGGAATATTAATTCCTACTGGACATCCCTTGATACACATTGCTCTGTCAACAGGACAACCAATACAACGGCTAGCCTCTGCCTCTGCTTCTTCCTTGTTATAACCTTTACATACTTCTTCAAAATTCGTAGCACGAACAGCGGGTTCCTGCTCACGAACGGGAATTTTCTTTAATACATCAACTTCCATTTTATGTCTCCATTCTGAATTCTACTTATTCGCAGTTACCACAGCCGCCGTGATGGGTATCGCCCTCTTCAAGTGCAAGCATTGCTCTTCCTTCGGCAGTCTTATATAACTGCTGACGACGCATTGCCTCATCAAAGTTAACCTTGTGTCCATCGAATTCAGGACCATCAACACAAGCGAATTTTACTTCATCACCTACGGTTAATCGGCACGCACCACACATACCAGTACCATCTACCATAATAGGGTTCATACTTACGATCGTAGGAATGCCCAATTCTTTAGTGGTAAGGCAGCAGAATTTCATCATAATCATAGGTCCGATGGCAACGCATACATCATACTGCTTGCCCTCTTCCTTTACGAGATCGGTGATACACTTTGTAACCATACCGCTTCTTCCGTAAGAACCATCATCTGTTGTGATGTAGAGATTTTCAGCTACTGCCTTCATCTCTTCTTCCAGAATCAGAATGTCTTTTGTTTTTGCACCAACAATTACATCACTGGGAACGCCCTGTTCTTTTAACCACTTAACCTGAGGATATACAGGCGCAGTACCTACACCACCAGCGATGAATACAATTTTCTTTTTCTTTAATTCTTCAATATTTTCTTCACAGAATTCAGAAGGACGGCCAAGAGGTCCTACGAAATCTGCAAAGCTGTCTCCAGCCTTCATACCGCTCATTAACTTGGTACCAGCACCAACGATTTGGAAAACGATGGTAATGGTTCCCTGCTCGCGGTCATAATCGCAAATAGTTAAGGGAATTCTTTCTGCATCGTCATCGGTACGAACGATAACGAACTGACCGGGTAAGCAATTCTTTGCTACACGGGGAGCTTCAACGACCATACGAAAGATGTTCGCAGTAAGCTCAGATGATTCTAGAATCTTGAACATTTCTTTTCTCCTTGCATACATATGTATCATTTTTTGAGAAATCAGCACACAATACTTAATTTCCACTCTTAAGTATATCGTGTCTGCCCGTTTTTCACAACGAATTGCCTCTTTCTCTTTGCGCGCATTTTTATAGTAGCATTTTTTTTAATCGCTATACAAGAAAAGCACAAACTTGGTACCAAGTTTGTGCTTCTACTTTTTCATTTTTCTTTTCCCTAAAAGAATTCCTAGATGGAGCCATATGATTATCTGGTGAATCCCCGCACATAGAAGATATATAAAGATAAAAAATAGCAGCTTCTGCAACACTTTTACGGGCGTTGTCATTTCCTGCACTCCCAGTTTTCCCCACAGAGTTAGTGCCAGATACAACCCGATATTATTTTGCAATGCCAGAAACGTTATGGAATTCGCACCCGTATATGCCAGCATTTTGCTTTTCCCCCATAGGGAGGCAAGTGCAAATATACCGATACTCCCAAGAATCGCAGCCATGATTGTAAGTGGTCCATTCCCATACGTGCCATCCCACATATTTAAAGTTTCCCCTGATAGGTAATAATTCAGCAGCGACAGTATGATTCCCCCAAGACTGGGAACAATCACGCAGAGCAGTTTCTTCTTCCAGGCCTGCTCATCTAAACGTCTTATAAAGTCTCTCTTCTTTAAATACTGCCCTGTCCACATAAAAGAAAGACAAATACATCCTGTCTCTATATTCCACGGAAGGGGGCTTTTCCAAACCTGCAAATATACAATCCCCGCCATAGATAAAATGATGCATAGAATTCCTTGTATATAAAATCTGTTTCTGCAAATTCTTCGCAGCAACTCATAAAAAACGCATCCCCAAAAAAGTGCTGCTAAATACCATAAGGTTGTGAATCTTCTCTGCACCAAAAAGTCATGAAGCAAAGTAAGAAATTTTTCAAAAGAATGCCAGACCGTTAGGGTTTCAAATCCTGCCAAAAGCAAGGCAAAGAAAACATAAGGCACTAGGATACCCAGTGCCTTTTTCTTTAGGAATGTGCCAAATGCCTCTTCTTTCCAGAAATATCCTGTTACCACAAAGAAGAGTGGCAAATGAAATGTGTAGAAATAAGTTCCCACAATACCAACACCAATGTGGCCCAGAATTACCATGAGCATAGCAATCCCTTTTGCAACATCCATGGTGGTGCTTCTTTTCATCATAAGTTGCGTTCGTCTTTCTTCTTTAACAGCGAGGAGATATCCAGAACATCCTCTCCCTGTTTTTTATTTTTCTTTCCGGTATCACTAGAAACAATCACGTTCTCTTTGCCCAGTCCGTTCGCCTTTTTACCAGACGTATGCAGGTTGGTAACAACGTTCTGAATATTAACAGAACCACTTTCTGTTGTTGCCTGAACCTGTACTACCTGTGCAGCGTTCTTGGGAATTTCTGTAACCTGGCTGTTTCGTCTCGCAAGCACACCTTCAATCTGTGTTGCCAAATCTGCTTCGACTTTTTCAGCCTTACGCGCTTTACCGCGTGCAGGTTCCTTCTCTTCCATTTCTTTGATTACAAGGTCTTTTACCGCGCGGCCAGTGTCTGAAACCGTTTCATCTCCATAAGATACTGGTCCTTCTGCTAATGCAGGCTGGAGTACCTGTTTTCTTCTTCGACTTGGCGTAATCTGTAATCTTCTAAGAGCAACATCTATTACAAATAGAACTAGTGCAAGAATGAGGAGAGGTGTTGTAAGATCAATCTTTTCACGAACCCCGCCTACACGTTTCTTCCAAACGTTGTCTTTCTCTGTAATGAGTGCGCCATGCTTTTCCACAAACTCCTTACATGCAACATTGGTATTCTCAAAACGATATTCATCTGCAAATTGCACAACGGAAGATGCTGTTACCGCATTTACTACCTGTTCCCCTTCATTACGCCTTACATTGAACTGGTAAATACCTGCTTTTGCAGTATCAATGTAGGTTTCATACTCGCCAGGTGCAGTCGCATATAATGTCGTCTCTTGCAGCTGTCCCATTTCATCAACATAGTATGCTACAACAGATGTTTCCCCTGTATATTCTTTCGCATAGTAAGAAATCTTTGTTCTTGCGCCGTCTTGTTCAACACGCATACTGTCCTCACCAAGACCACTAACCCCAGCGCAATAATCGTTAATACGTTTCCAAAGAAGAGCGTAATCGTCCTCACTACTATATCCGCCCGTCCACATACCTTCCGTATCCGACGCCCAGGCACAGGTAATACCCAAACCATACTGCCAAATGGTTAGCAGTGGATCATTCTGATCGGTAATGAGCAGCTTACGCGCACCAGGCTTTGCTTTGGTATTTATATAGCCAAATAAAGTAGGCCAACCATTTACAAATAAACCATCTGTAAGATCATTTGCAGAAGTCGGTGTTACCATGAAGTTACCATTCTGAATGTAACTATCTCCACTCATAAATACTTCCTGCGTGAAGATTTTGGGTACATTTGATGCAGCTGTTGCGCGATAAAATCTTCCGCCAACATAATTTGCCATTTCTTCCAATAGTGCTTCATCAGCATCATCACCAATTGCTACGGTGGAAAGCGTTACGCCTTCACCAACATACTGGTCTAATGTGTTCTGATAATCTCGTACATCATAGTATTCGCCATAACCATCGGTCAGAAGGATAACATGCTTTACTGCTGCATCCACATTCTGTAATGCACTAATCGCATCACGAAGAGCGGGATCAATTACAGTTCCGCCACCATCCGTAATGGTCTTAATTCCATTGATTGCATCCTGTCCATCCCCCACAATCTGAAGAGGAACATTCCAGGTTGAACCATCATCAAATGAAACAACGCCAATGTAATCCGTAGAACGCATAACGGATACTGTTTCGATGGCTGCCGTCATAGCCACATCAAGATATGTTGCGTGCGCGCCATTGTCATAGGTTGACATCGAACCAGAATGGTCTATTACCAGAACCATAGCGGTTTTTACAACATCAATTTGACCATCAATTTCCATCTGCACAGGAAGAATATCCTCTAAGACGGTATCACGGTAGCCACCAAGCGCATAGCTCTGCTCACCACCGACACAAATGAGTCCTCCGCCGTAATCCTTAACATAACTTTCTACATTATCTAGGAACGCATCTGGAAGATCGTAAATAAAGACGTTATCTAAAACAATTTCTTTATAATCCAAGAAATCAGCCATCTTCTTTGGTGCATTTTTCGCGCTTACAACATCGTAATCACAACCAGCCGCTGTAAGTACTGCTTCAAATGCCGTACCCGTCACTTCGTTGCCTAAAATAATCAATGTTTTCGGTGCAGCCTCAACCGCGCAACTGTTCATATAGGAGTTGTTCTGTTCACATCCATCACCCAGTGCTTCTACTTCAACCACAAAGTTCTCACTTTGTTTTTCGCCTGCAGTTCTGGTAATCGCAAATTTATTAACACCTGCTTCCAGATTTACTTCTTTTACTTCTGTAGCCGGTTCAATCTTTTCACCCTTATCATCAATTTCATAAACGTAAAGCTTTGCTGGCGTCTCATAGTTACTATTTACTGTTACGGTAACCGTATACTCATCCCCCGGATGCAGATATGAGGGGGTATCTACTTTATCAACATAAGCATCGTCATCACCAGTGGTATTCTCGTACATAAGACAGAGCAGTTCAATGTTACTACTCTGAATCATCGATAGGGTATTTTCAATATTTCCCATCGTCTGCTTACCATCGGTTAGTAAGACAATACGACCTGCAGCATCTGAAGGAAGCATAGAGGCACCTCTATAAATTGCATCTTCCAAATCGGTTGCATTTCCATCCACGCTGGTCATAAATCCGCCAACGGAACGCTTTTCAGTTAAAAACTGCTCTACTCTTGCGTCCTTACCAAAGCAGACAATTCCATATTGATTATTGGCAGGCATCTGCTCAACAACATCAGCAATATAGTTTTCCATCTCCTCAAAACGAGATTCGTTACTGTACGAAACATCGGCAATAAAGACCGTTACGCCAGACTTCATAATCTTCGGGACGGAAATACCTATAAATGCCAAAATGAGCAGAATTGCCGTTACAATGTGGGTAATAAGATAGAATTTTCCTCGATACCGCATCTGACGTACATAGATAATCCATTCTACAATCAGAAGAACGAAAGCAACCACAATAAAGATATTACGAAGTGCTCTCTTCACAATCGCAGTTTTAACCTGGTTACCCTTTGTGGTGATATCCTCTGCTTCAACAAACGTGTTTGACTCAGAGGTTGTACGCAGTCTTACCGCATAATAAGCAGGATCCTCATCGGTTCCCACGTTAAAGATTCCTGGCTCTGTTGTTGTAAAGGAGGAATATAAAGACGTATCAACACCTGGCTCAAAGCTAAGCGGTTCTCCTACAAAATAAGTTGTAGAGTCAAGGACATCGCTACCGGCCAAATAAGACATCGTATTGGCCATAAAGATAGGATACTCTGCGAGAAGTGCGAAATCCGTCTCGCGAATATCAAATCCAATAACAACATCTTTTATACCATCGTGCTCACCATAATAAGCAACCACCTGATCATTATAGGTCATTAGAGGAGCTGCCCAGGAGGGAAGATCATAGAAACGAACCTGGTTCACACCGAGTTCAAATCCGGCGATTCCTTCTGTAAGAGGTGTATCTGCAAAGACGATTTTTACGCCAGTCTTTGTATCCGCGTAACTAACCCCATCAAAAATAATTCGTCCAGTAATGGTTCCCTTATCTTCTGTCTCTTCAAAGAAGCCTGCATCAAAAATTGCCGTATTATAAGTTCCTCTGTATACGGATTTTGCTGCGTCTAAAACAACCGGTGAAGAACCACTTATTACAGAAACAACTCTTTCAATATAGGTATTTCCATTTCCTACAACCGCTGCATTGATTTGTGTAGAAAGACTGGCTACCCCATAGGATGTGTTATCAATTGCGATGCTGTCATTTTTCTTTCCATCAAAACGAATGCCGCTAATCTCACTATAAAATGCAGGCGCCGATGTATTCACATCCTCAAAAAGACACATAGATGATTTTCCGGCAGGAACTTTTATGGTGTTTACGCAAAGAATCGCACCCGTAGAATCGTGCACGGTAACGTCTGCCTGCGCTTCCACATCACTATAATTGGTTACGCTAACCAGAATATCGTAACCGTTGGTACCAGAAGAACATACGGTATAATCATTTGACAGATTATAAACTGCCTCCCCGGCAATTAGAACATCCGCACCAAAATGATCCACATAAACCTTCGCGTCATTTAATCCATTGCTGTCTGTAAATACAATAATTTTGGAATTGCTGGTTCCATCCTGCCCGGTCATAAGAGACTCAATGGTATCCTCAACCCCTTTTAAATTTCCCTGATAGTTTGACGATGTAATATTATCTAAAACTGAAACCACACTTTTGGTATCTGTCGCACCAACCGCTAATATGGAAGTGTTCCCCGCATCTGCGGCAATAACTGTATAGGTCGTATTACTCGTTCCCTTTACGTACCCCTTTGCATCTGAGATTGCTTCCTCTAAACGAGTTTCGCCCTTATCATTGGTTGCCTGCATGCTATATGAAGTATCAAAAAGAAGAATAACATTCTCCCCCACAACACCTTCTGTTTTGATGAAAGGTGACATAAGTGCAAATACCAAAAGGAGTGTAAGCAAAATCTGAACAAACATAAGGATATTCTTTACGAATTTCTCAAATGTTGTCTTTGCCGCGCGATTCTTCACAATCATACTCCAAAGAAGGTTGGAGGAGTTTCTCCGCTCCACCCCCTTGGGTCGCAAAATATACAGAATAATGATAATTGGCACTGCTATTAGAAACAATAGCGGCCACATTTTTTCAAAAGTCATAACACTACCATTCTCTATTCTTTATAGTTCGTAGATTATCTTCATGTCTTCAAAGAGAATCTGTTTTAGTTCTTTCCCACCATCTGCCAGAATATAGCCTGCTCCGGCAGCTTTTGCAGTCATCTTGAGTCCCTCTAAAAATTCATTAAGGGCCTGCTCATATCCGGTGATAGAAGCATTATCCATCGTAACGCGAAGCTTACTTCCATCCTCGCTATCAATCAGGAAGTAGGTTCCCGTCAAATCGATACGAAGTTCCTCTTCCGTTAAAACCTGTAAAAGGTAAACTTCCTGCTTGCGATAGCGTAAATAGGAAAGGGCCTTTTGTAGCTGCGCTCTTCCCACTTCCGTAATAAATTCTTCTTCTAACAAATCGCTGACAAGAACCGTTACGCCAATACTGGAAGGGTTAAAACGCCGTATACTCTCTGATAAATCAACGCTACCCGAGAACTCTAAATCCTCTAACCACTCCTTTACCTTCATAATCATCTTTCGACCGCCGCTAACAGGGTATGGACGTTCTGGTTTCTTTAAGTCTACCAGTATAACCCTGTCACTGCTGGTAAGGGCAAGGTAAGCAAGTGCCTCTACCAAATCCTTTGTGAGCGAAGCTTTACTTCGCTCTCCAAAATTCATAGAGGCAGAACTATCAATTAAAATAGTTAATACCGTTTCCTTCTCTTCCGCATATTCTTTTACAAACAGCCTTTCCGTCCGGGCATATGCATTCCAATCAATACGTCTTACATCATCGCCGGCCTGATACTCCCTAAAATCGGAAAACTCTGTCGAAGAACCCTTCTGGGTTGACTTACGATTACCTGCCGTATTCTGATTTGCTTTGTAGCGCATAGCCAGACGGAATCTGGCAAGGCGCTCATATTCTTTCGCAGTAAGCATCGTTTTTCCTCTTACTTGGTAATACTTCCAATAATTCCTGCAATGACCTGATCTTCTGTAATGCCCTCAGAAATTGCATCAAAGTTTAAAATAATTCTGTGACGAAGAACAGGATATGCTGCATAAGCCACATCATCAAAAGAAGCGTTTACTCTGCCTTCCATAAAAGCCTTCGCTTTTGCTGCACGCATAAGAGCCTGTGCAGCTCGAGGAGATGCTCCCTCTCTAATATATCCACTCTTTTCATGGGTTGCAGACACCAGGTTCAAAATGAAATCTACCACGGGTTCTGCCACAGGAATCTGATTTACCAGTTCTTTGGTCTTTATAAGTTCTTCGGCCGTCATAACTGCCTCTGGCTCTGCCATGGAACCACCCTCCGTAAGACCAAGGATTCCTTTGAGTTCTTCTTTGGTAGGGAACTCTACCAAAATCTTAAACATAAAACGGTCTAACTGCGCTTCGGGAAGGGGATAGGTTCCTTCCTGTTCAATCGGGTTCTGGGTTGCCAAAACCATAAAGGGCTCTGCCATCTTATAGGTATCGGTACCAACGGTAACCGTATGCTCCTGCATGGCCTCTAAAAGAGCGGACTGGGTCTTCGGCGTTGCACGGTTAATTTCGTCCGCAAGTACAAGACTGGAAAAGATGGGACCTGGCTCAAATCGAAAACCGGTTTCATCGCCCTGTTTTACAATAATCTTGGTACCGGTTACATCACCAGGCATAAGGTCGGGGGTAAACTGAATTCTCTTAAAAGGAAGATCAAAAACCTTGGAAATGGTTCTTACCAAATGGGTCTTTCCAAGACCAGGCATACCTTCTAATAACACATTACCACCGGATAACATAGCAAGCAGGGTCTGTCTGACAATTTCTGTCTGTCCAATTAATCCCTTTGCGATTTCCGCCTGGGCATCCATAACCTTCTGCTGGTAGATTTCTACTTCACTCATTTTCATTCTCCTTCTTCCTGCTTATTTATTCAAAGGTACTAAAATAGTCTTTTATTACATCTTCCATACCCGCTGGGTAATCTCCACGAGAGATACCTTCATAGGCTTGTTCGGTATACGTTCCAATTACTTCCTGGTAATCAACATGGGTTCCCTCCCAGCTTTGACCATTCTCATCTAAATAAGTCTCCGTGGATTCCGCCCCATTATTGTTTCCAATCAAAACTTCATCGTCACCTACACCTGTATCTACAGACACATAATCATGTTCTGCATCGGCGTGTCCTGTTCCAGCCTGTTGGCCTCCTTGCTGCCCCTGTTGGCCACCCTGACCACCTTGTTGTTGGCCACCCTGGCCACCTTGTTGTTGACCGCCCTGGCCTCCCTGTTGCTGACCGCCTTGCTGGCCTCCCTGCTGTTGGCCTCCTTGCTGTTGGCCTCCCTGCTGTTGGCCTCCTTGCTGCTGGCCTCCTTGCTGCTGACCGCCCTGTTGCTGGCCTCCCTGCTGTTGGCCTCCTTGCTGCTGGCCTCCCTGCTGTTGGCCTCCTTGTTGCTGACCGCCTTGTTGCTGACCGCCCTGTTGTTGGCCTCCCTGCTGCTGGCCTCCCTGTTGCTGACCGCCCTGTTGCTGACCGCCTTGCTGCTGATTACCACCCTGGGCTACCTGTTGGCCCTGCTGACCACCTTGCTGACCTTGCTGTCCCTGTTGGCCTTGCTGCCCCTGTTGTCCTTGTTGGTTAATCTGGTTAGCAACCTGGGTAATCGGTTCGGAAGCGCCGGATTCCTGATTCTGCTGGCTCTGAGCCATCGCCTCTAATTTCTGTTGCACTTCCTCGGTCTTATACTGTTCTCTCTCCTTCGCCTCTGCAAAGGATTCTCTATCCTGAATCTGATCATACTCATCTAAAGAGTTTTGGAGCGATTCTTTCATTTCTTCAATGGACTGCTTATCTTCGTCCGTAAGCTGTTCCTTCTCTAAATTCTCGAGGGCTTCAATCTTTTCCTTTAGTTCTTCCTTTGCCTCAGCAATTTCCTGACTTAATTCGTGCTGGTCCTGCGCTCTTCTTTTAGCGTCTGTCATTAGATTTGCCAGGAGAATTGCAATTGCCAAACATACAAGAAAAGCTGCCAACTGCCACCATGGGAACTTCCCCTTTATCTTGACGTAGCTTTCATTTCCCCGCAACGCACCGATCGCGTTCTCTCGCTGTTTTTCCAGCATCGCACCTTCTTTTTCAATATTCTCATAAGCAGTAATCACTCGTTCTTCAAAGCCACAGGAGTCGATGGTCATCGCAGCTTCCTTCATGGTGTGGCGCTTAAAAAAACAAAGGACTACGCCTGTTACCAGGCCAAGTCCAACCGCTATAATTGCAAAAATATGTACAGAATAGAACGGCACCAAAAGCGCAATGCCCTCTAACACCATGGCCACTGCGGTACCAATCAGAGTTGCGAAAAGTACTCTTTTCAAGCTTTCTCGCAGGTTCATCCGATTTCTAATCTTTCCTATAAAAGCAAGCAAATCTTCTTTTGTTTTCATTTAGTTCTCCCCTCTCGGACCATATGACTGGAACTGATCCATCGGTACTGCGGCAGGAACATTCGGCGATATGTTAACACCAGTATTCCCCGCATAAGGATTATTTTGAACCGGCACTTGTTGATTCATCATAGGTTGTTGCATCATAGGCTGGCCCATCATTGGTTGCTGCATCACAGGCTGGCCCATCATTGGTTGCTGCATCATTGGCTGGCCCATCATTGGCTGTTGCATCATTGGCTGCTGCATCATTGGCTGGCCCATCATTGGCTGCTGCATCATTGGCTGCTGCATCATTGGCTGGCCCATCATTGGCTGGCCCATCATTGGCTGTTGCATCATAGGCTGTTGCATCTGCTGATTCGCTACACTGCGTTTTGCCATTTTTTTATTCTGGCCATTGCTGGCACGAAGTGGATTAATTCGCATTGCAGAAAAACGCATCATTAAGAAGGAAAATCCTAAAACGCCCACAATGTTAAATGCCATCCAAACACCTGGTTGCAGTAAAAATGCAGAAACAGGTCCCATGATATCTAACTTATCCTGCATGGTTCCCATCTGACCTACAAGCCCTTCCCCTGACATAGCCCAAACAAAGAATTCAATAAATATACAGATTGGATTAAAAATTTCCAACACCGGCGTTTCCCAAACTGTTTCCGTTGTAGAAAGCGCTACCACGAGCATTGGAATAGAGGTAATCATCTGAATACCTGCATAGAATGCAAAAGCAAGCAAAACGCAAAGAATTGCCTTTCTGGATATCGTGGAGCAAAATACACCAATAGAGCCCAGAAAAATAGCATACACTACCGCCAAAAGCAGGAACAAAAACAACACCCCCCAGGACAATCCACCATAGGTAAAGGATATTGACATAATTGGGACAGAACCGATAATAAAGACCATGGTTCTTACAACGGCTGTTGAAATTTTACCAAAGACGATACGCATAGGAGAAAGCGGTGTCATCAACAAAATATCAAATGTCTGTCTTTCTTTCTCACCTGCTATACTGCCCGCAGTAAGTATGGGAATAACAATAGATAAAATTCCTAACTGCGTAATCGCCAGCACTGGAAAAATAGCGACGATACTCTTATAATCATTCCCCGAAACAGAAGTAATAATGGCTAATGTCATAATAAATACAAGCGCCAAAATCATTTCATAGATAAAGACACTCCAGCTAATCTTCATGCTGCGCGCCTGCACCTTAATATCTTTACGAAGAATGGGATTAATTTTTATCTTACTACTGAATGATGGCATTGGTCACACCCTTTCTTTCTTCGGTAATTCTCATAAAGAGACTTTCTAAATTCTCTTCCTGCTTATGGAACTCTGTAACCATAATACCGGCTCCAATAAGACGTCCCAAAAGAGCATTTAAAGTCTCATCATCTGCATCATAAGAGATAATAACACCATGTTCCATAACAGACTGTACTTTAAGATTCGGAACTTCGCGAAGGATTTCTGTCGCTTTTTCAACGCCACTGGAAATACCGATCTGAATCCTGTGGTCTTTATTCATACTGTTACGGATGTCTTCAATACGACCTGCAGTAACCAGCTGTCCATGATCCATAACACCTATACTGGTACACATCTCCGCCAACTCAGCTAAGATGTGTGAACTGATGATAATCGTCTTTCCAAGAGAATTCAGGTTCATAAGGAGTTCCTTCATCTCTACTCTGGCGCGTGGGTCAAGACCAGAGGATGGTTCATCCAAAATTAGCAGTTTAGGATTATGCATCAGTGCTCTTGCTACGCAAAGACGCTGTTTCATACCGCGGGACAGCAAATCAACATAGTCCTCCGTCTTTTCAGTAAGATTTACCAATTCTAATAAATCCCCTGACAGTTTCTTAATCGTTACAGGATCTAACCCATAAAGAGAACCATAAAACTCTAAATATTCCTTTACTTTTAAATTCTCATATACGCCGAAAAAGTCTGGTACATATCCAACCAACCGCTTCGTCTGCTTACGATTTATAAAAGCATCCTGTCTGTTAATCATAACATTACCAGAGGTTGCTGGAAGCAGACCGCAAACAATACGAATGGTCGTTGTCTTCCCGGCACCATTAGGACCCACAAAGCCAAAGAAATCCCCTTCTGGAATATGCAGGGATAAGTTGTTCACCGCCACGAATTTATTGTAGTTTTTAAATAAATGACTGATTTGTAACATCTTCTTCTCCCCTTATTCAACCGCATAGTACACGGTGAATGTCGATTCTTTAACCTTCTCACCGGAAATACCATCGCCGCCCAAGCAAATACCATACACGGCTGTAACGTTGCTGTCAGAATCTGCTACGAACAAATCCGCTAATGAACATGCAGAAGCATACTTCACATCATCCTGCCACCAGGAATAAAAACGAGAATAGGAGTGATAATAATTTTGGCCATCCTGCAGGTCTGCAAGTTTTACCGTTTCGCCTGCCTTTACACCGTTTAATACGTAAACCTCATCCTCAACCGCAACAAAAACTGCATCCAAATCTTTTCCTGTATTGTTGGTTAACGTTCCCTGCACCTCACCGCGGCGATCTACATAAACGCCATTAACCGTAAAGCAGCCTGGCGTTCCTGTTTTCCAAGCCATGGCACTACCAAAATAGCACTCAAATGTTTCAGTGGGCTTGGCACTCATATACAGTTTTCTTCCATTATTTACAAAAGATACTGCCCCGGATTCGTTATTATCCTGGAAGGAATATACATAATCCTCCGACTGGCCACCTACCGCAAAAACACTCTCATTAAAATCAATCGTAAAATCCTGCGCCTGCGCATTATACGCCATAAAGCTTACCTGGTCATTGTGAAGGCCTGCACCATCCACGACACGAACCGATAACATATTCGCACCAGAGAGACGGTAGGTACCACCTGCTATAAAAATGAAAACTGCAAATAACAGCGATAGAGCAGGAACCATAATCCAGTAAAATTCTCTCTTTTTGGTCTTTGCCAAAATCAGATACCCCAGAGGACCCGACAAAGCAACAAATACAAGTACCAAAACAATTACTCGACCACCATGCAGAGGGTGTGTATGCGCATTTAACTGATTGGCATATGTCTCAACATCTTCTAAGAATGAGGAGCCACCTATCCGACGGGGGCTGCTTGCATATTGCAAAAGACTGGTATCTTCTCCAAGTTCTACAGAGTTTCCTTTGTAATCTACCAGCTGATACTCCACCGAACTGATATTATCAGGCCATACTGCTGTGGAAGGAACGGTCACTTTAAAAGATTTTGCGCCACCTGTTGGTAATGTTAAATCGGTATCATAGTATACAATGTAATAGCGATAGCCATTTTCTAGGAAAAACATACGGAACACGCCTTCAAAATCAGTTCCGCGATTTTCTATAGCTACATCTAAGGTAATCGTTTCCTCATCACTGTTTTCTACTGTGACGGTATAAGTAAAATCCTTCGGATCGTATGGCGACTTATCTTTTGCCACACTTTTTCCGCCTAGAAGCACAAAAAAAGTCAACCCAAAAGCAATTATGCCAAAAGCACAACGCCAAAAGCTGACTCTTCGACTATTCATATGTTTATTCATAATCGTCTCCCCACGAATTAATAACTAAAAATTACTTTTATTTTATCACATTTTCCATCCTTTGTAACCTATACCTAGAAAGGAATCGGGATATCATAAAACACATAATTGCAACGGAACAACACCGCCTGCACCATAAGTGTTGCTAAAAGCACAATTCCAGTAATAATAAGGGGTTCATGAACACCATGCTTGGTGGCCATTCCAGACAATCTGCACCCTCCCACAATGGTAATCGGGGCAACTAAATATAACTGATTCATGCAAGTAAACAAATGGTTATTGCTGCCAAGGGGCGCAATCAAAAGGATAATCAGGGCAATGAGGCCCAGCGTTCTCTCCCCCGTCTTCATCCCCGGCAAAAACAGCATCAGAACGTAGATGCAGATACTCAGCATGATAAATACAACCGCAAGGCTAAAAAAACTGTTGGTACTCTTGTACTGGGCTGACATAACCCCCATCTTCGCATACCAAACCATAAAGAACGTAGTCACTGCCACAAATAGAATTCTCTTAATAAACAGACCCTTGTCCTTCTTAACTAGATATAAAACATTGCCAAAACCTACCAATGCCAGAAACGCTAAAAACCACGGCAAATTCTGATAATAAATAAGAAATACATTCTTTAACATAGACCAGAATGCTACAGCAGCTGTCTGTATTCTGGAAATTGTGAATACATGGCTTAACCAGGACAACGTTCCTCTTACATTCTCCACACCAACGAGTAAGAAGAACAAAATGGTTCCTATCAATAAGCCACTGCAAAATCCACCAATAAACAGCAGACTTCTTTTAATCCATTTCTTATCCTTCATAAGAATGGATACATACCAGATTACTACAACGAAAGATATTTCCGCAAAATTCATGATTCTCAGGAAAACATTCACACCAAATGCTAATCCCGCAAAAAAGATGGGAAGTCTTTTCTCTTTCAGTAATCCAAAATACAGGCATAAAACGCCCAATGTCATAAACAGATAGGATGCATAAACATATAAATATGTCGTGGGACACCAGGAGAAACCAATTGCTACGACTTCTCCCATAAACAAAAGTGGCCAGGGAACATATGGTTTTAACTGAAAAAATGGAATGAGGACGATGGCAACCAAAAGAAGTCTCGAGCCTAAGAGCACCCAGATATCTCTTGTTGCCTCAAACTGAAATAGTTCCGCATTTAAAACGCAGGCTGCCGCCAAAAGAAGAGGTGCCAGTCCGCGAGAAATGGTTTTGGTTAACAAATTAATCCGATTGGTTTTCTTCACAGCCTTATGCCTTCTGCTTCTTCTTTTTGAAGATAAATAATTTACTAAAAATATAATTCAGAATAATAACAATAACACCAATCACTAACTTTGAAATCAGGTCATTGATTTTGAACACATCTACCATTAGGTACATCCCAACTAGTTCTACCACAAATGAGAAAATTCTTGCTGCCACAAAGGCACCAAACTCTTTCCAAATCGCTTTGGCTCCCTTCGCCTCTGAATGAAATACAAAGGTTCTGTTGGTGACATACGCAAACAAAACTGCTGCCACCCAGGCGATAACATTGCTGACCATAACACGGGTGGTAAGGTCTAAAATCAGGTTGGTAAATACAAGGTAAGCAAACAGCGCATAAACAATCCAGTTTACAAAGGTTGCCAGTGCCCCTGCAATGAGATAATCAAATGCTTCCTTCATTCTAAAATATAACTTGAGCCCCCACTCTATGAGTGCACCAATAGCTCTAAATAAAAGATCTCTCACCAGATCAATGCAGACGCCTATCACAAACATGGCAATTACAGACACAAAGAGATGCAGGAAGATAGGTTCTCTTCCTTCCCCAAATTTCAAGAAATACATCCATTGGTAACGGATAAATAAATGCTCATGGATGAGATATACGCCAAACGTACACCCAGCTACACGTACCCAAAATCTGGTAAACCAGTTATTGTTCTTAATCGGATGATTTTTCGCAAAACAAAACAACGAGATCGATGCTAGAAGTGTAAAAATAAAATTATTATGTCTTGGTACGCCAAGCGCATAATCCAACCGCGGATAGGCTTTTACAACCATTCCCACAGCTAATTCGCTAAGGAAAATGAGGGCAACCGAGGCCACAAACATTGCGAATGCTCTTTTCTCCACAAAAGGAAAGCCATATAGTTTTATGTAGGCAGCAATCAGATATACCACAACAAACCATATAACACTTAATCCAAGATCATCATTTGCCATCTGGAAAGGACAGACAGACGGAATGATAGAGAATAAAATAATGAGGGCCCAAATAATACTTCCCAGCTGCTTCTTTGACAAAGCATGTACCGCCTTGTTAAGAAGAGGGGAGAATAGTAGTAGCATGAGATATGCCGTAGCAAACCAGTAATGCCCACTGCTGGCCGGGAATATATAGAACAGAATATTATATAGACTAAATACTTCGCTGGAAGTAACCTGCCCCAAAGCGAAGAATACTAACGCAAAGAGTAAACTGTAAAAGAATACTTCAAGCCAAAGCTTTGCAAGACGTGAAAAATGAAACTTTTTATCTACCAGGAAATAAGAACCTATGAGAACATAAATATTCACACTGCAAAGTCCAATGCTTTCAAGCACCCACATAATTCGATCCTGCGGTGCTAAAACATCTGTGGTTGGCTTTAATAGCCAGCCCTTATCCAAATAATGGCACATAAGTACCATTAACATAGCCACAATACGAAGGATCTCAAAAGAAGCCTGTCGTGGCGTGCGGGCCTGTTTTTTTGTGGTATCCTTAGAAATTTCTACACCAATCTCCTTCTGGAATACAAAACAGTTCTCTTCTTCTTTTTCCGCATAACCTAAGCTTCTGAAAACTTTTAAGGAAGGTTCATTATCTTTCTTAACTTCAGCTTTTAGCGTTGTCTTTGTCTCGCCAGCCTTTTTTAGTTCTCTGCGAACCTCGTCTTCCAAAAGATATAACATCTTTTTCCCAAGATGCTCTCCTCGGTAGTCCGGATCTACCATATAGCTAATCGTACGGATATCCCCATCCTTTGCGGTTCGAACCTGTCCAACCGGCTTCAAAAAACTCATTGCAACATAAATCTGGTCCTGATCACTGGCCAGTTTTTCTTTAAACCATATTACATGTGTTTCATAGGGAATAGGATCTTGTTGAAAGCTTGCTTTTCTAACGCTTTCCTCGTTCGCCCAGGTAAATATTTTCTTTACATCGGTAGCAACCGCTGGTCGCAAATAATAGTTCATAACATCCTCACTCGGTAATGGGTTTACTTTTTCTTTCGCAGATTTCTATAACCAAACAAAAGTCGAAAATATACAAAAAACAGAAAATTATTCTTTTGGTGCAGCGCAAGCATCTTCTTTTCTTCTGCTGACACCCGTTCTATATAATAAGGGTTATTTTGAAATTCGGAAAGATATTTTTTCATTTCCCGCTGCAAATACTTCGTATCTCTTAGTTTTCGCTTCTCGCCTGCCAGCATATAAGAGTACAACGTTGTAATGTAAAACAACTGGGTAAACCGGAAATCAATCTCATCCTTATAACTCTCATAAAACCCTTTCTCCCTACATTCCAAAAGCAGTTTCTTCGCGGCTGTCATCCGGTCCATGCATTTTGCAAAGCTAACATGATGGGTTGTTGAATCTGCCACGGTTCGATAATAATAGTACGGCTGGTTCACCCGCTCAAAGCGCTTGAAATACAGGCTCCAAAATGGTGCCGCATAATTATCTTCATAGAAAATATCTTCCGGGAAACAAAGATTATTCTCTATAAGCACCTGCCGCTTATATATTTTGACTACCATACTGCCACTTTTTAGTATATGGGCTTTATGCTTTTCTTTATCTAATACACCGCACTGATTATCATCATTATTAATGATGACTTTCCCGGGGGTTAGCGTTTCTTCTGTCACCAGGCTGTAATCGCAGCCTACCAAATCTGCCCCCGTTTCCTCTGCCTTTCGTAGAAGATCCGGATACATATCAGGATGAATCCAGTCATCACTATCAATAAAGCCAACCCAGGTCCCATTTGCTTTTGCTAATCCCCGGTTTTTGGCTCCACCTTGCCTATGATTTTCTTTGGAATACACAGGATGAATAATTGTCGGATATTTCCTGGCAAAATCTTTTAATACATCGGCAGAGTTATCCGTGGATGCATCATCTACTGGAATAATCTCATAGTCCTCCATCCTTTGTGCCAGAAGACTGTTTAGGCAATACTGTAGTTTTCCATCTGCCATATTGTAAACAGGAACGATAATAGATAATTTCATATTACTTTCTGTAATAGGTCACAAGCTTTTTCACTGCCTCAATCACGTCAGAAACATCTGCATCCGACATGGAATAATACAGAGGCAAGCTCATCATACTAGCATATAATGCTTCTGCATTCGGGCACAGTCCTTGCACATAACCTAGTCTGCGGTAGTAAGGATGACGGTACACGGGAATATAATGTACATTACAACGTACTCCCTCTGCGGCCATTGCTTCAAAGAATTGTTTACGATCCACAGATAACGTTGCAAAATCAAGACGCAAAATATAGAGATGTCTGGTGGTATCACTCTCTGCAATCTCCTCCTGCACAAGAACCTCTGGCATTTCAGAAAAAGCCTTATTATACTGCGCAACAATTTCTTTTCTTCGTTTTGTGAACGCCGAGAGTTTATCTAGCTGACTGGAAATCAGTGCTGCCTGCATATCTGTCATACGATAATTCTCGCCTAGTTCAACCTGTTCATAATACCAGGGGCCCTCTGATGGATTCTCCATAAGCTCCTGTCTTCTGGTTATTCCATGCGAGCGAAACAGTTCAATGCGGTCTGCGAGGGATTTATCATTTGTTAAAACGGCACCACCCTCACCGCCGGTAACAGTTTTTACAGGATGAAAAGAGAACGTTGTAATATCCGCAATGCTACCCACAGGCTTTCCTTCATACTTCGTTCCAATAGAATGTGCTGCATCCTCCACAAGATATAAGTGATATTTATCGCAAATCACGCGAAGTGGCTTTAAATCCACAGCCTGTCCCGTAAAATCTACGGCAACTATGGCTTTGGTTCGCTCTGTAATCACCTTCTCAACTGCGGCAGAATTGATATTGTATGTTTTCTCGTCAATATCAGCAAATACAGGTCTGGCACCACAGTATAATGCACAGTTTGCCGATGCCGCAAAGGTAATGGGCGTCGTAATCACTTCATCGCCCTCCCCAATAGACAGCGCCTGCATGGCAATATGAAGGGCTGCCGTACCGTTCGATACAGCATATGCATAGTTAGCTCCCGTCAATTCACATAGTCTTTTCTCCAGTTTTGTAATCTCTGGACCACAGGTTAAAAAGTCACTTTTTAATACCTTTACAACCGCTTCTATATCCGTCTCATCAATATACTGATGGCCATACTGAAGGGCTGTCTCGCGAACAGGTTTTCCACCTTCTATTGCAGGAATATTTGCAGACATATTCTCTCCTTTTCAAGCTGCGCAAATGCGTTCAAAGACAAAAGAAGGGGCAAATGCTTAGCCCCTTTCTTTACTAATGTGCATCTATATGCTGTAAACGCTCTCTAATTTCTTCCACACTAAGCCATACATCATTATTGCCAGAAGAATAAGAGAAACCTTCAGGCACTTTCTTTCCGGTAGGCTGCGGCATTCTGTCCTTCTGCCATACCATCTGGGGATATACGATAAAATGCTTATCGTATTCATATGTTGTCATGGCATCCTCAACCGTAACCATAATCTCATGAAGCTTTTCTCCCTCACGAATTCCAACCTCAGGTTTGGTACACCCAGGAAGCATTGCCTCTGCAAGATCTGTAATCTTAAAGGATGGAATCTTGCTGATAAAGGTCTCGCCACCCTTCGCTTCTTCTAATGCCTTGATTACCAGTTCAACACCTTCTGTTAAGGAAATCCAGAATCTGGTCATACGATAATCTGTAATCGGTAATTCTTTTCCCCCATTATCAATGATATTCTGGAAGAATGGAATTACGGAGCCACGGCTTCCTGCAACATTGCCATAACGCACAATAGAGAAGTTCAAATCACTGGTACCCGCATAGGCATTGGCTGCGATAAATAATTTATCAGATACTAACTTTGTACCGCCGTACAAATTCACAGGGTTAACTGCCTTATCCGTGGAAAGAGCAACTACCTTGTGAACCCCGCAGTCAAGCGCCGCATCAATTACATTCATAGCACCATGAATATTGGTCTTGATTGCCTCGTTCGGATTGTACTCACAGGCAGGCACCTGTTTTAAGGCCGCTGCATGTACCACATAATCCACCCCGTTTAGAGCTCTCTTTAATCTTTCCAAATCTCTTACGTCACCAATGAAGAAACGAAGCTTATCCTTATATTCTTTGAATTCATTCTGCATAATGAACTGCTTAAACTCATCACGGGAATAAATAATAATCTTCTTCACATCATAATGGGAAAGAACATATTTGGTAAAGCACTTTCCAAAGGATCCTGTGCCGCCTGTAATTAGGATGGTTTTATTGTTTAACATATACTGCCTTTCCGCCCCTTATGAGAGCCATCGCACAAAACTTTTTTTATTATACCTTATTTTACTGTATCATTTCACGTATTTTTTCTAGTGCTCTTTCTAACTGATTGTCGACAGAGTCCTCTTGATTTTCGGTGTAATACAGATCTTTATCAAATTCAAGCACCTCATCAGGCTCAATACCAACCTTATGGATATCATTTCCAAGAGGGGTATAGTAGTGGCTGACCGTCAGTTTTATACCACTTCCATCTTTGAACTGCATCATTCTCTGCACAATACCCTTACCAAACGTTGTTGTTCCAAGAAGATATCCTTTCCCATAATCTTTGATGGCACCAGCAAGAATTTCTGCTGCGGAAGCAGAACCACCATTTACAAGCACTACCATGGGGATATCAAGTTCATTCTGCCCACTGCAGGGATAATCCTCTCTGGTTCCATATTTATCTACCGTGTATACAACATTACCTGCCGGCAATATCATATCCGCAATTTCAACAACTGAAGATACCAGGCCACCGGGATTTCCTCTAAGATCTAAGATAATTCCCTTTGCATGTTCTTCTTTTACTGCTGCAAGTGCCTCTGCGAACTGACCGACGGTTACTTCATCGAACTGACTGATACTGATATAACCAATTTCCTCGTCTTTCATTTCATAAGTGACCGTGGGCGTTTCCACTTTCTGTCTAATCAGGGTAACGTCAAATTCGCTAGAATCAGACTGTCTGACTACCGTAAGCGTTACCTCTGTATTCTCAGGTCCCTTAATTAACTTAACAGCCTCCGACAACTCAATTCCATAGATATCTTCCCCGTTCACTTTGGTAATATAATCATCTACACGAAGCGGAGAATCTTCCGCAGGACTATTGGCAATAATTCCCGTAATTCTGGGATATCCATATAAGGTATCCATCTGTAAATATGCACCGATGCCATAGTACACGCCTTCTGTATCTGTCATCAGTTCGCTATATTCTTCCTTCGTATAATATACAGAATAAGGATCTCCTAATGCTCCTATAATTCCGTCGTAAAGGCCTTCCGCCAGTTCTTCATCTGTTACATCATCAATGTACAAATTGTGGATGGTCTCTTCTAAGGCTCTGATTTTTGCCTGTACAATAGGATCACTTATAACAGAGTTATCTTCCGCCGATACGGTCTGTGTCTCATCAATCGTGGAGGCCGAGACTGTCGTTTCCTCTTCTGCTTCTGCACTCTGTTTCATGAGTTTCCCGCAGGACACCACTGTAAAAAAGAATGCGCAGATAATGCATCCACTCAGCAAACCAGTTCCAAATGCTCTTTTATTCATTACTTATCCTCCTTAAGGAGTGAAATACTCTCTGGGGTTCCTATAGGATCCATTTAATCGTACGGTAAAATGAAGGTGATTACCGGTACTGCGCCCTGTGGTACCTACCGCCGCGATATGGTCACCAGCCTTTACGCCCTGTCCCTTAGAAACATATAATGCAGAAGCATGCATATATATCGTATAAAGACCATCGCCATGATCAATCATAATATAGTTACCCATAGCAGCGGTATAAGCTGCCGCTACTACAGTTCCATCGTATGCGGCATAAATCGGTGTTCCGGCAGGAGCTGCAAGATCTATACCATTATGCAACTGAGAAACATGCGTTACTGGGTTCACGCGGTTACCAAATTCCGAAGAAACTCTCTTATAGCCAGGACATGGATGTACAAACATACCACCATCATAATGTCTTCTGGTTGCTTCAGAAAGAGCCTGCTGCTCTGCTTTAATGGCAGCCTCCAAATCTTTAATAATAGAGTCCTGCGCCTCTAACTCCTCCTGATACTCATTGAGGGCCTGCTGGGTATTGTTGATCTCCTGGTTGTAGGCTTCAATCTCTGCCGTCTTTGTTTCTATAAGTTCGTTGATATTATCCTGTTCTTCTAAAAGAGCAACCTGTGCTTCTTCCAGCACTGACTGTTCCTCTTCTAACTGTAATTTTACAGTATTGCAATATTCTACTACCAACTGGTATTCTGCAAGCTGCTGCCTATCATAGGCTTCTAACGCTTCAATGTAATCGGCTTTATTTAACATATCCGACAAAGACTTACTGGAAAGAATCAGTTCAAGAGAACCATTATCGCCTCTTTCATACATATAACGAATTCTTTCCTTCATCGCATTATAATATTCAGATACAGTATCTTCGGCAGCCTGCACTTCCTGCATCGTCACCTGAATTTCCTGTTTCTTGGTTTCAATTAATGCGTTGTAATTATCAATATTCCCCTGCAGTTCAGCAACCTGAAGGTCTAACGCCTCCACCATTTCTGATACCTGATTACGACTATAAATAAGGGAATTCTTAAGTCTTTCGATATTGGTCTTTCCGGCCTGAATCTGTTTTTTCTCTTTTTCCAGTTCGGATAACTGCCCTTGTTTTTCTGAAATACTCGTTTTTAACTGCTCAATCTGGGCATCCTTATCATCATCCCCGTCTTCACCATTTTTGGCAAATGCAGAAGCTGAAAGGCAAAGTATTACCAAAATGCCCGCCAAAATGCAGGATAAAAGTTTCTTTCCAATATGCTGTTGTTTCCACTCTCGATATTTACGAATCATAATTTATTAAACGCGAAGATGCTTCTTTACTGTAAATGCACTACCAATAAAACCAATACCAACACCAATGATGAGATTAACAGGACCAAGATAATGGAATATCATCTCTCTGTTTGCCGTTCGCATAAGCGTCTCCAACACAGCAAATCTCTCTGTAATATAGCGAATGGCTTCATCGTACAAGTAATAAACAACCGCAAGTGGCACGGCGGAACCGATGGCACCAATCAGCACACCTTCAATAATAAAGGGAGAGCGGACAAAAAAGTCCGTGGCACCAATAAACTTCATAATAGCAATCTCTTCTTTTCTCACAGAAATACCAATCATAACGGTATTGGAAATTAAGAAGACTGATACTCCCAGCAGGATAAAGATAATACCAAAAGCAACATAAATAATCAGGGAATTCATACCGCTTAAAATATTAGCTGTCACTTCTGAGGAGTTTACCTTTCGAACGCCTGGCAATCCCTTGATATAATTCACAACATCATTCTGTTTCGATACATCTTTCAGATAAACTTCATAATTATCGGAGTTTGCCAAAGGATTTTCGGTGAATCCATCTGCATATCCTTCCAGATAATCCTCTTTAAATTCTTCCCACGCCTGGTCTCCTGATACATAGCAGCAGCTGGCAACTTCTTCTGAACGGGAAAGAATGGACTCACCAATTGCATTCTTTTCTATATCACTTAACCCTTCTTCAAAGAATACCGTAATAGAAACGCCTTCCTCCATCTTCTGCATAGAAAGCCGCAAATTTATAAAAATAGATGCAATCAAATCAAATAAAAACAGACAGGAAGCGATGGTCGCGATGGAAGCAAGTGTAAACATCTTGTTCTTAAACAAGCTCTTAAAGCCCTGTCCAATGACATAGAATAGAGTCCTAATCTTCATCGATATAGCCTCCCTTCTCCTCATCACTGACAATCAGTCCTTTTTTTATGGTGACAACACGTTTCTGCATATCATTTACAATCTTATCATTATGCGTAACAACAATAACCGTGGTACCATTCTCATTAATCTGCTCTAGGAGATTCATAATCTCTGTTGTGTTCTTTGGATCCAAGTTACCCGTCGGCTCATCTGCAAGAAGGATGGGCGGCTTATTCACAAGTGCTCTGGCAAGGGCCACACGCTGCTGCTCACCACCGGATAACTCCTTGGGTTTTGCATTATACTTACTAGCCAATCCCACAAGCGACAGCATTGCTGAAACATTTCGTTTCATAGCGCGCCGCGACACCTGGATAATACGCTGTGCAAATGCCACATTCTCATAGACATCTCTGTCCTGCAGCAATCTAAAATCCTGAAACACAACGCCTAAGCTTCTACGGAGTTTTGGAATATTCCAGCGACGCATTCTTTCTAGCTGAAAACCGTTCACCATAATGGAGCCGCTTGTTGGTACCAATTCGCGAAGGAGCAGTTTAATCAGGGTAGATTTACCAGAACCGGAACCACCAACAATGAATACAAACTCACCCTTCTTAATATCAATATTGACGTTGTTCAACGCGGGAACGCCTTTGACATAAGACTTCGTCACATTCTTAAGAGAGATGATGGTTTCTCCCTTAGGAGCTCTCTTTTTCTTCTTCTTAACAGGAGGTGGTGGTGGAAGTTTTTCCTCTTCCGCCTCTTCCTCACTTTCGTCCTCTTCCAGAGCTTCTTCAATCTCCTCCTCCGGAATGCGGGAAGTAGCATGCAGAGCGTCAGTAAGAGGGGTCTCTTCTACGTCAGTTTGTAGTGCTGACTCAAAAGCGTCTAGAATAATATCACCATCGTATTCTTCAAATTCTCCATCTTCAAATACGGCGCCGTCTTCATCCTCATAGAGTACCCTACCTTCCTTCTGTAACTTCGCAGAAGTAAGATTCTCTACCAATTCTTCCGATTTATCTTTCCTGTTCTCTGCCAAAATAGTTCTCCTTAAAACTCCATATTCTCCATACTATTCATGTACTTTACAACCATGAGTGCAATATGGAAGGTAATGGCATCCTCGAACACACGCAAATCAAGGCCTGTGTTTTTCTGTAACTTGTCTAATCTATATACCAAAGTATTTCGGTGAATGTATAACTGTCTGCTGGTCTCTGAAACATTTAAGCTGTTTTCAAAGAATTTATTAATGGTCGTAATCGTCTCCTCATCAAAATCATCTGGATTCTTATCTCCAAAGATTTCATGAATAAACATTTTACAAAGAGGAAGGGGTAGCTGATAAATCAAGCGTCCAATTCCCAGCTCGCTATATGCAATAATGGGCTTATCTTCAAAGAAAATTTTTCCTACATCAAGCGCCATCTTTGCTTCCTTATATGAGCGGCTCACTTCCTTGATTTCATGAACCACAGTACCAATGGCTACACGAATTCCGTGAAGATTTTGAGAAGCCAAGTACTTCACGAGCTGATCTGCTTCCTTAGACAATTGAGAAAGCGGAACCTCGCTTTCTAGTTCTTTCACAATAATGACAGAGCTTTCATCTACAGCAGTAACAATCTCTTTATTGCTTCCACGACTCAGATAATTTTTTATCATATCGGTCATGTTTACTTCTTTGCTTTCTTCCGCTCTAGCAATAAATACCACGCGAGGAAGGTCAATCTGCATATGCAGTTTTCTAGCTCTGCTATAAATATCTACTAATAGAAGATTATCTAACAGCAAGTTCTTAATGAAGTTATCTTTATCAAAACGTTCCTTATAAGCAACAAGAAGTGCTTCCAGCTGAAAAGCGGCCATCTTTCCAATAACATGGGCATTGTCACCATTATTTCCCATGACTAGGATATACTCTAACTGCTGCTCATCAAAAATTTTAAAGAAGAGCTTCTTTCCTATTTCCTGGGTATCTGCTGGGGAATTTACAAAGCCTTCTACTTCTTTCGTAAAATCCTGCCTGCTATCATTGGTACTAATCACGCATTTACCAGCTGCGTCCGTAATGACCATATCTACGTGGGCAATACTTGTTAGTCCATCGATTGTGTTTTGTAAAATCTGGTTTGAAATCATTTGTAACCCCTTTTCTACATCCTCTTATACAAAATAGCCAATGAAAACCGGTTGTCATTTTGTAATTTGACTACACACTTTTCTTATTTTAATACTTTTTCACAATTTTCGCTACTTGAAACCCACATATTTTTGTCTATTTTTCCAAATATCAATAAATCGTTCCTTTGATTTATCCTAAAACAGTTAACATAATATCAAATTTCACAAGACTTTGCAATTTTTCAACCGTTTCCATAAATTTTTGCTTGCATTTTATAAAACGTTTTTATATAATGTAAAAGTCAGTGACATAGCGCTATAGCCAAACGGTAAGGCAGCGGATTCTGATTCCGTCATTTTCAAGGTTCGAATCCTTGTAGCGCTGCGACCCCCGGTGTAAGCCGGGGTATTTTTTTGAAACAGTCTATGACTACAACAGCTAGAACGGAGGACACTTATGATTGAACTTGGAAAAAAGCAGTTGCTATACTGCGTGAAAAAAACAGACTTTGGATTTTATTTTGCTGAAGATGGGGACAACGAGAATCGTATCCTCTTGCCTAAGAAAGAAGCTCCTGAGCTGCTTTCCGTAGGTGATACCTTAGAAGTATTTGTTTATTTAGATTCAGAAGACCGACCTATTGCGACCACTGCTACGCCCCTTCTCTCGATGGGAGAGATTGCGCTACTTAAAGTCGTTAGTGTCAGCAAAATCGGGGCATTTCTTTCCTGGGGGCTTCCCAAGGATCTTTTTCTCCCATTTAGGCAGCAGGCCTATAAAGTTAAAGAAGGCGATGAGGTCCTGGTCTCTCTTTACAAAGATAAATCTTCCCGTCTCTGCGCTACAATGAATGTATATCATAACCTGCGTACGGACAGCCCTTATAAAGAAGGGGATGATGTATTTGGAAGGCTTTACGAAGAAAGTCCTCAGTATGGTCTCTTCGTGGCAGTGGATGACAAATATTCCGCTCTCATTCCCCGAAAAGAAGTGGTCGGCGATTATAAAATGGGAAACATGGTGTATGGTCGTGTTGTCAAAGTCAGAGAAGACGGTAAACTCACCCTTTCTGTAAGGGACAAGGCTTATGTGCAAATGCTTCCCGACGGTGAAACCATTTTGGAATTACTAGACTCTTTTGGAGGCGTTCTGCCATTTTCAGAAAAAGCAGATCCGGCAGTTATTGCCAGGGAAACGGGGATGAGTAAAGCGCAGTTTAAGCGCGCCATAGGTCACCTATACAAAGAACGAAAGATTACGCTAACGGATGGTATTATTCGAAAGGCATAAAAAAAGCGGCACACGCCGCTTTTTATTTTTCTTAAACTCTCATATCGAAGTTGCCACCAACATGGGGATTCACACTATTCTCCATCTGGGCGGGATTCGGTGCCTCTGCAATCATCTTCAATACGCCAGCACCTTCCTGCTGCTGTGCATCCATCGCCTTGCTGAGAATCTTTGTACCAAACTCAGTAGGCATCTTCTGCTGGTTCGCTATGTTCATTGCCATACGTCCGATTTCCACATCTATTCTCCTTATCCATAAGCCAACAGGCAAATCTAATAACACAACAAATTACTTGTATTAAGCATACCTTGCTTTCCTATGATTTGTCAATTCCAAAATGAATAAATCTCTTATTTTTTAGAATCAAAGAACACTTTTGATATATAGATATAACGCACGGTTGGTTTCCCCAGAATAATGAATCCCATCCGGTGAATCAAATCCATTCTGCCATAAGTATGAATTGGTATCGATAATACGCACCTTTTCAGAAAGTTCATTCATCATGGTTTCATTAAACGCATCGATTTTTTCGTTGGTTACATTATAGCCATGTGCTGTTGTTTTTGTTTCATCCACAGGATTTACCGTAATAAAAACAATTTGGCAAGGAATATTATTCGCCATCTCGTTAATCTTCTTTACGTACTTATCTAAATTCCCAAGGTCATTGACACCCATACCGATAATGATCGCAGAATCCGTGGTAGCCTCCGCCATTATATCGCCAATATGCTGGCACATATAATAATATCCCTCACCCACTTCTGCGATGAAAACATCGTTGCTTTCTTTATTACTTTGCATCCCCACAAAGCGGGAGTCTCCGACGAAAATATACTGTCCAAATTCCATAGCTTCCTGATAGCCCTCCGGCTTTTCCGAATCGGCATCACCAAATTCATATACCGGCATCTCTTTATTTACCACGTAATTGGCTGATGCTCCTGGGAGAATTGGTAGTTTTTCACGCACCAAGAGGTGTACCGTAAATCCAACAACACCTAATGCTACTACAAGAAAAACAACTGCCAAAATTCGCATCACCCGATCGCCAGGCTTTGATTGTATTTTTTGTTCCTTTTCTGCCATCTACTTATCTTCTTCGCGTCTCTTCTTTATTCCTTTTAATATTGCCTGCTTCTTTTCTAATACCTTATTCTTGTCCATAGCAGGCACATCCTTTAAGCGATATTCAATCCCTAATTTTTCGTACTTTGGAAGTCCAAGTGTATGATAAGGAAGTACATCTAATGCTTTTAGGCTCTTTAATCCGCCAATAAAATATCCTAACTTCTCTAAATACACTTCGTCATCTGTATAGCCCGGAACAACGACATGGCGAATCCATATATCCACGCCCTTATTGTCAATATATTCTGCAAATGCAAGAATTCCGTCGTTGGGCTGCTGCACCAATTCTTCATGTTTTACAGGATCTATGTGTTTAATATCCAACATAATCAAATCTGTCAGTGTCAAAAGCTTATCCAGTTTTTCCTGAAATGCGGCATTGTCGGGACGATATGCAATTCCCGATGTATCAATCGTTGTGTGCACGTTTTGCGCTTTTGCAAGAGTGAATAAATCAATCAGAAAATCAATCTGCATAAGGGGTTCGCCGCCCGTTACCGTGAGACCGCCATCCTTATAAAAACCGATATTTTTCATCATGCCGTCCATAATTTCCTGTGGAGTCATCTCTGTACCAGCTCCCATTTCCCAGGTATCTGGATTGTGACAGTACGCACAGCGCATAGGACATCCCTGTACAAAAACGACATAGCGAACCCCTGGCCCGTCTACCGTTCCAAAACTCTCTATCGAATGAATTCTTCCGTTCGTCATGATTACCTCACTAAAATATAATAATGTAAAATAATGTCACAGAGTGACATTATTTTACATTATACCACTTATGGCACAAAAAAATCCCCACCGTTTTGGTGGGGATTTCATTCGCATCTTCGTTTATTTACTAGATTGCCTCATGGAAGGTTCTGGTAATAACGTCGTTCTGCTGTTCAGGAGTTAACTTAATGAAGTTAACTGCATAACCAGATACACGGATGGTAAGCTGAGGATAGTTCTCAGGATGAGCCTGTGCATCTAATAAAGTCTCTCTATTTAAAACGTTTACGTTAAGGTGATGACCACCCTTGGTTGCATATCCGTCTAATAAAGATACAAGGTTATTGATCTGTGCCTGACTTGCTTCTACTGCCATTTTATTTTCCTCCTTATAGGATAACTATACGCTTATGCGTCAATGCCTTCGTGAAGAGTGGGAACGCTACATGCCATAGGGGCACGGGAACAATCGGTACATCCCATCGTCTCCACACTTTTTACACCGCTTACTGTCTCGTCAACATTAACATTCACGTGACCAGTACCGCTTCCAAAGCCTGCATCTAACTGACTTACCAAATCTGCAATCATTTCTTCTTCCGTCATGCCGTCTTTAGCCATCTTAGCTTCTCCTTTCACGAAAGTTTAGCTTACCGAGCAAATATATAATTTAAAAACCATATATCCAAACTGTAAGTTTTCACCTTGTGGCCAGCCTAAACCGGCCACAGATGAGATAAATCATTAGTTCTTAGAAAGATCGATTTCGATGTCGCCAGCGAATACCTGATCTTCCTTACCAAGAGCACCAGGAATAATGGTGAAGGTATTGGAGATACCGTCCTGAGAATCCATGAAAGGAAGCTTAGATACGGAAGATAAGGATGCAACTGCACCGTGGGTATCACGACCGTGAAGAGGGTTTGCACCAGGTGCAAAAGGCTGTCCCTTCTTACGTCCATCAGGGGTGTTACCAGTAGCCTTACCGTAGGTTACGTTAGAGGTAATGGTAAGTACGGACATGGTAGGGAAACCATCTCTGTAGCAGTGATGTCTTCTGATCATCTTCATGAACTTAGATACAAGTTCCTGAGCGATGGAGTCAACACGATCATCATCGTTACCATACTTAGGGAAGTCACCAGTAGTCTCGAAGTCTACGATGATACCGTCCTCGTCACGGATAGGCTTAACGGTTGCATACTTAATAGCGGATAAAGAGTCAGCTACTACAGAAAGACCTGCCATACCAGTTGCGAAGTAACGACGTACATCTCTGTCATGAAGAGCCATCTGTGCTCTCTCATAGCAGTACTTGTCGTGCATATAGTGGATTACGTTGAGGGTATTTACATAGGTAGCTGCAAGCCACTCCATCATATCCTCGAACATAGGCATAAACTCATCATAGGTGATTACATCGCCTTCGTACTTTCTGTACTTAGGACCAACCTGCTTCTTGGATACTTCGTCGATACCACCATTTAATGCATAAAGCATACATTTTGCAAGGTTAGCACGAGCACCGAAGAACTGCATTTCCTTACCAACTCTCATGGAAGATACGCAGCATGCGATTGCGTAGTCATCACCGTGGGTTACTCTCATTAAGTCATCGTTCTCATACTGGATAGAAGAAGACTTGATGGACATCTTAGCACAGAATGCTTTCCATGCCTGAGGAAGTCTGGTGGACCAAAGAACGGTTAAGTTAGGTTCAGGTGAAGCACCTAAGTTGTTAAGGGTATTTAAGTAACGGAAGGAAGACTTCGTTACCATGTGACGACCATCAACACCTACACCACCAAGAGACTCGGTTACCCATACAGGGTCACCAGCGAAGATCTGGTTGTATTCAGGAGTACGAGCGAATTTAACAAGACGAAGCTTCATGATGAAGTGGTCTACGAATTCCTGGATCTGCTCCTCGGTAAAGGTACCATTCTTAAGGTCACGCTCTGCATAGCAGTCGATGAAGGTAGAAGTACGTCCAAGGGACATAGCTGCACCATTCTGCTCCTTAACTGCGGAAAGGTAACCAAAGTAGGTAGCCTGGATTGCTTCCTGTACGTTAGAAGCGGGCTTAGAGATATCGCAACCATAAGAAGCTGCCATCTCCTTCATCATCTTAAGAGCTACCATCTGCTCGGAAAGTTCTTCACGAAGACGGATAACATCATCAGTCATAATCTTTCCAGTAGATTCCTTCTGTGCAATCTTGTCCTCGATCAGACGATCGATACCATAAAGTGCAATTCTTCTGTAGTCACCGATGATACGACCACGGCCGTAAGCATCAGGAAGACCAGTAATTACGTGAGAAGAACGGCATGCACGCATTTCCTCGGTATAAGCATCGAAGCAACCTGCGTTATGGGTCTTTCTGTGTGTTGAGAAGAACTCAGAGATTTCAGGATCAACGGTGTAACCATTATCCTGGCAAGCCTTCTCTGCCATACGGATACCGCCGTAAGGCTGCATAGAACGCTTGAAAGGCTTATCGGTCTGGAAACCAACGATCTTCTCCTTGCTCTTGTCAAGGTATCCGGGACCGTGGGAAGTGATGGTGGAAATAACCTTGGTATCCATATCAAGAACACCACCTGCTTCACGCTCCTTCTTGGAAAGCTCTAATACCTGATTCCAAAGATCTGTGGTTGCCTGGGTGGGGCCTGCAAGGAAAGAATCATCACCATCATAAGGGGTGTAGTTCTTCTGGATGAAATCACGAACGTTGATTTCTTTTTCCCACTTACCAGTGTTGAAGCCTTCCCATTCGGGTCTACTTACTGTACTCATTTGTTTGCCTCCTATAAATGTTTTATTTAGGCGGTGTTACCACCGTCATTTGCCACATAGTATTATACCTTTAATAACCGCATAAAGCAACAAAATCAAGCGCGAAAAGTGTCTGTTTTTCCTATAAAAAACAGCTTATTAGAGGTTATGTAAACTCTTTTTTATCCAACCTCTAATCGCCTTGCATTTCCTGCTTCCTTTTTGATAAAATAAGAGAAACAGTATGTGTGATTATTCTACAAAGGAGGATATACAAATGGCATTTCAGATCGATTCTTCTGCTTGCATCTCTTGTGGTGCTTGTGCTGGTGGTTGCCCTGTAGGCGCAATCTCCGAAGGTGATGGCGCATTCCAGATTGATGCTGCTGCTTGCATCTCTTGTGGTGCTTGTGCTGGTGGTTGCCCTGTAAGCGCAATTTCCGAAGCTTAATTCGCAGAAAAAAGCATACCCTCATGGCTTAGCCATGAGGGTATTTTTTATTGGTTCTCTGCGATACTCTTTACATTCTGGCAACACTCTCAAACTGCGTGCGGCTCGGAATCCAGGTTAGGTTTACCGTACCAATGGGGCCGGAACGTTGCTTTGCAATAATAAGTTCTGCCTTATTCTTATTATCATCCTTATCCGGATGATATACCTCATCACGATAGATGAACATAACCATATCCGCATCCTGCTCAATGGCTCCTGATTCACGAAGGTCTGAAAGCATAGGACGCTTATCCGGACGGGACTCTAAGGAACGGGATAACTGCGAAAGTGCTATTACCGGGACGCCAAGTTCCTTGGCCATTAATTTCAGATTACGTGAAATCTCCGATACTTCCTGCTGACGGGAATCCCTTCCGCCTCCTGTCATAAGCTGTAAATAGTCAATTACAATCAGATCTAACTGCTGCTCTAGTTTCAGTTTGCGGCAAATGGAGCGCATCTCTGGCACGGTTGTGGAACGGTCGTCCAAAAATAATTTGGTCTTGCTTACCCGGGTTCCACTTTCCACAAGAAGCCCCCAGTCACCATCGTTCAAATCTCCCTTTTTAAACTTTTGAGAGTCTAAATGAGAATCCATGGAAAGAAGGCGATTCATGAGTTCCACCTTACTCATTTCCAGACTGAACATCGCTACGCTCTTTTTCTGACGTACTGCTACATTATGAATCATGCTTAACACAAAAGAGGTCTTTCCCATAGCGGGACGCGCTGCAATAATAACCAGATTGCCTTCATGAAGACCTGCTGTTTTCATATCCAGATCACGAAATCCGGTTGGCAGCCCCGTTACATCACCACTCGTTCTGGCAGCCTTTTCAATATTATCAAGTGCATCCATAACGATAGAAGATACCGGTTCTATATCACCAGTATTTCTCCGTTGCACAATATTAAATACCTTTTTCTCCGTATCCTCTAAAAGGTCATTGATATTATCTTTCCCAATGTAGGCATCTTTGGTAATGTCCTCTGTTACCTTAATGAGAGCGCGAAGTGTTGCCTTATCCGATACAATCTCCGCATAATGCTTCACATGGGCAGACGTCGGTGTATTAAATAACAACGCATTAATAAAATCGTCGGTCAGCGTTTCCTCGGGGGCTTTCCCCTCTTTTAACCGGTCTGCCAAGGTAACGGGATCAATTGCCCTACCTTCTCTGTGCAGAGAAAGCATTGCCTCGTAGGTTGCACCATAAGCTGGATTAAAAAATGCTGTGCCGTCCGCCAAAACCTCACTTACCACGGTAATCATTGAGGGGTCAATTAAAATACCACCCAAAACAGACTGCTCTGCTTTGGGGTCATGCGGTACGATTCTTTTAAATGCATTTTCTTCTGCTGGCATACTTTATTCCCTTATTCTTCCGTTACTTCCACCTTCATCTTTGCAGATACCTTGGGGTGTAACTTTACAGTTACCTCATAAATACCGCCAAATTTAATGGCGTCTTTTAACACAATTTTCTTCTTGTCGATATCTAGATTGTGCTGGTCCTTTGCACCCTGAGAAATTTCTTTCGTAGAAATAGAACCAAAACTCTTTCCATTTTCTCCGGTCTTTACGGAAAGCTTAACCGTCTTCGTCTCAATAACGCCGGCCAGATCCTTCGCAGCCTGCAACTGCTCTGCTGCCACCTTGTCATCGTTTGCCTTTTTCAATTTCATATCATTTAAGTTGGCGCCCGTAGCTTCCATCGCCTGCTTTTTACTCAAAAGATTTCTAGCGAAACCGTCTTTTACTTCTACTGTCTCGCCTTTCTTTCCAACATTCTTAACGTCCTCTATCAGAATAACCTTCATCTTTCTTCCTCCTAAATCTCACCATTTCCTATCATTTCATCCAGGGTATCTTTTAGCATCTGGTATGCATCATCCATGGTCATTTCTTCTAACTGGGCACCTGCAATATTCATATGGCCACCACCGCCCATCTTCTCCATAATAATCTGGACATTCACTTCATCAATACTACGTGCACTAATAAAGATCTTATTCTGGTACTGGGTCAGCACAAAGCTGGCTTTAATCCCATTAATATTTAAAAGTTCATTGGCTGCCTGGGCTGCAATAATTGTAGGACTCTTAAGCCCCTGCGGCTCTGTAATCGAAATCGCGTAACCCTTCCTGTAAATCTCTGCCTGTCTTACAGATTCAGCCTTTGCTTTATATTCTCCCGCCTCTTCCCTGAGCATCTTACGAATATGGGTTGCATCCGCACCCATTCTTCTAAGGTAAGCTGCTGCTTCAAAGGTTCTTACGCCGGCTTTTGTAACAAAGTTCTGGGTATCAATTACAATACCTGCATAGAGACAATCCGCAATGACAGACTTAATCTTCACGCCGCCATTGATATAGGTTAAAATCTCGGCAACCATTTCACAAGCAGAGGATGCATAAGGTTCTACATAGGACAAAGTCGCATTTTCCACCACTTCTGTTCCCTGTCTGTGATGATCAAGTACCACCACAGCCTTACATTTCTTAATAAGCTCCGGACACTCTGTAATACTTGGCTTATTCACGTCCACAATAACAAGTGCGGTATTTCCCTGCGCAAGATCAAGTGCCTGCGCCGGTGTTAAAATAGCATCCTTATCTAAATCGGGGTTGCTTAAGAACAAATCTACCAAAGGCTGCAGCGATGTAGATACGGTGTCTAGTACAATATGACATTTTTTCTGCATTGCCACGCAAGCAGTACGAATTCCCACTGCCGCACCAAAGGAGTCCACGTCACCGTTTCTGTGTCCCATAACAAATACGCGATCTCTGGCGCTGATAATTTCAGCAAGAGCCTGGGCTTTTACGCGGGCCTTAACGCGGGTTCCCGTCTCCTTCTGCTGGCTCTTTCCTCCATAGTAAGTAACATTAGCACCAGACTTCACAACTGCCTGGTCTCCACCACGTCCCAGTGCTAAATCAATCGCATTACGCGCGAATTCTGTATTTTGGGAGTAAGAAAGTCCATCGATACCAATGCCGATTGACAACGTTACCGCCACTTCGTTTCCAATATTGATAGCTTTAACTTCTTCCAAGATATGGAATTTATCTTCTTTTAAGTTCTGTAATGCGCTTTTGCGAATGATTAGGAGATATTTATCCTTCTCCATCTTTCGAACAATCGCATCAATATTGGCAAAATACTGGCTGATGGTTCGCTCAATAAACGCTGACAAAATACTTCTGGTAACATCCTCCACGGACTCCAGCGCTTCGTCATAGTTATCAATATAAATCATACCCACAGCAACACTTTGATTATCAAGTTCTGTAAGGGCTACTGTAAGAGCCGTCTTATCAAAGAAATAGGCCGCCACCAGATAAGCATCCTGTCCCTTATCTTCCACGCCGGAATGCATAGCGATTTCGCGAAGCGCAACCCTTTTAAGAATCACGTCATAAACCTGCTCACCCAACGTAACATCCACATGTACAGGTTCCATGTCGGCCGGAAGAATCTCTAACGAAAGTTCTGGGAACATTGCGCCAATAACCTTTTTGTTTCCCTCCACTTCTCCTGCGAGGAAATCAAAGGCAGCATTGGACCAAAGAAGTCTTCCCGTATCATCTAAAACCGCATAAGGAAGTTCTAACTCTTTTAGAAGTTCCTTCTGAATCTGTCCATACTCCGTCGCAAAAGAAACCAGTTCCTTCATAAGGCCCGGTTTACTTACCCAAAGTGCTACCGCCATAACGATGAAATATACCACTGCAAATACAGCGATGATGATGCCGCATTTCACATTCATCTGAAACATCCAGATGTCAAGCGCAAGCAGAAGCACACCCATGAGCATCGACACGATAAGATAACTTTTCAGTTTTCCTTTGATTTTTACACTTTTATCCATAGATACCTATTATACCATTTTTCAAAGATTTTCCGCAAAAAAGCTCCGGAAGCCCTTCCCCGTTATTGTCTGAAAGAGGTCTATCTCCGGGGTCACATTTCCCTCAATAATTTCTACCACGCCCTGCGGGGTAACCGCCATATCCCAGCCAATGAGACGACAGGTTGGTTCTTCCAGGGCGGCTTTTAGCGCCACCTCTTTCATAAGCGCAAAGTCTTCATTCATAAACCCTAGGATTTTCTCGCCCGTGTCCGGATGTGTTTCCCGTACTATGGAAGTGAATGGATCTGTCTCTACCTGCTCAACGATACCAGTCTCTACATTGATGGATGCCCAAATTCCAGTCAAATCATCATTATCTACTACACTTCCGCCGCTTCCAAACTGATTGGCAGCCGCCAGCACCATAGGGGTCCCATCCTTCTTTACAAAGGTCATAATTCGCACCGTATTTAGACAGCCTCTATAGATTTTCTGGTAGGTCTCTTTTTGCACAACATATGTTTCTGCTACATAGCCGGCTTCTTTCTTTGCAAAAAAATTATCCTGCCAGTATCGATTATCCTCCACCTGCTGGGCCAAAAGCATCTCAACGCCCTGCCCTGCATATAGCAGAGGTGGCTTTACAATCACCCGCCCCTGCTGTTTTACAAAGCGAAGGAATTCGTCAAACTCCATATTTTCCAGCAGGCGTATTTCCCGATGTATGTAACTTGCAAAGCGCGCATAAAATTTCCGCTTATCATTAAATACATCCCGTTTTGCATCATCATTTAATTGTTTTTCGATGGTTTCCAGTTCCGAAATGGATAGGATTTCTTCTCGTTGCGCCTGCTCCATTGTCTGCATGCGATAGTATAAGAAATCATCAAAAGAGAAACGGTCATAAAGACCGCTTCTCCTATACATTCTGTAATATTTATTTTCTCGTGTTTTCGCCTGCAAGCGTTCCCAGAAAGACATCCGTACACTTCCTCATTAATGGCTATGTCCGCCACCGCCGCCATGGCCACCACCATGACCGCCATGACCACCACCGCTAGAAGATCTTGGTACATACTTTCTGGTCTGGTTTATAAAATTAGTATGACCAGAACGAATATTAACGTGGTTTACAGACCCTTTAATCATCTCCTCTGGATTGTAGCGTTTTAGCTTAGACGCATGGTTCACAATCAGGAAACTTATGAAGAATGCAAGTACAAGGCCGAGAAGTGCGTTGGAAATATAACGCATGGGCTGAGCAATTTTACCACCTGACAGCAGCGTATAAACCTCACGAAATGCTTCCTTTGCACCGGGGGTATAGTACATGTCATATACATTGTCCGTAATGATATTACATTTGGCAATGCCAACCACATCATAAATATCGCCTTCGGTATAAAGATAGTCATAGCCTTCATAGTCGCCGGGCTCATACTCTTTATTCTTATTCGCGTGGGCACAATATACAACACCATTAACATATGGACCATAATTGGTGTAATAAAAATCTTTTACCTTTCGGGCAGTATCACTACTGCCGACATAACCATCCATCGTAAGATAAATTGCATTACCATACTCTGTGATGCCAACCATTTGCAGCAGGATTTCTCCTGCATCCATGTCGGTTATCAGATTGCCATAATCGCATACTCTGGCTTCATAGCCAGTTTCTGTATTGTAATATACATAATCTTCGCTCTCATCCTCCTCTTCCTGCGCGGCGTAGGAAGTGCCCAGATTCATGGTCGTAAAAAGAACAAGCGCTGCAAGAATACCAATAGAGGCTTTTTTTAGAACTCTCCAAAATTTAAATTCCTTCATGTTCGTCGCCTCCTCTCTTTCTAAACTGCGCGGGCATACGCATCGTCAGTCTGTTGTGCAGCTTTACAAGGTCAAAGAAGCAGAATAGTAGCAAAATCATTACAAGAATGGTTCCACCATAATACCATCCATCACTAAACGGGTTCGCCATAAATAGAATCAGCCCAGCGATTACGGCGATGAAAGGCTTTATCAGCGTTCCAATTTTCTCTTTAAATGGTTTCTTGTATACAACCTTTCTAGTACGTGGCTTGTCTGGTTTCTTGCCCTGTATCATGACTTGCACCATCATATTGACAAATAGCACAACATAGAGGAGCGCAATCGCAGTATCTGGTACGCCGACTCTAATCAGAGGAACCGAAAGAAAGAAATACAAGAATAGGGAAAGCATCGAAAAAAGAATTCGAGGTTCCATCTGGCTCGCGGGCTTTTTCTTTTTCAGACGCATCTGTTCTTCCTGTCTAATTGCTGCCAAACTCTTTCCTTTTACGCTTTGCATTCCTCTATCGTTTAGAAATTCTTCTCTGGTATACACCATATTTAACTGGGAATTTGCCACGAAAAGGCAGATGATAGCAATAATCATTGCCACCCCTAATGTCATAGCTGGCGTAAACACGGTAAAAATATCTAAGAGTACAATGACCGGAATCGCAAACAAAAGGGAAAACAAAATATATTTCTTATAGTCAATCGGGATATCCGCAGCCGCTTTTCCAGTCTGTCCATTAATAACAGCATAGCTGACACGATTGCCAGAACGATTCGCCAAAAACCAAACAGGAAAATAGGAAACCTCCTGACTCTTTGTAACAAAACTATTTCGCGCAGCCGTAGTATCTGGATCCATCGTCAGACGCTTAAATGCCGGATACTTACGAACGCGATTACCCACACTGACCGCTGCGATTTCTTTGGCTTCTTCCTCATAGATTCCAGCCTGTACATCAGAAGTATCTGCATAAAAGCCGCTAAGATACGCCGCAGAAAACTTTTTATTCTGTCTGACATCAAAAGGGGCAATTGCTTCGCTTAACTCATCCGAAAAAGAGGAAGATGCATCAAATGCAAGTCCCTGAAAACGAGCATCCACATCTGCTTCTAGCTGGTAGTGGTTCGTTATGACATAATCTCCCGATCTCTGCGTGGTTGTCGCTTTATAATTCATAATTCCCTGTGCTTCAAAATCATAATTCCAATAGGGAATATAGATACCACGCATCTTGCTAATCTGTTCTTCTTTCTTCATGTAAGAAGGCGCAAAAAGAGACTTACGCACCATCTTCTTATATGCACTTTTTGCAATATCCTTATTCTTCTGGAAAGGCAAAACATAGGTAGGCGCTGCAATCGTAATGTCTTTTCTGTCTAACATAACAGAGGCACCACAGTAAGAACAGAATGTTGCTACCGTATCCTCATCCGTTACAACTTCTGCGCCACACTGAGGACAGGAATATAGAGCACTTTCAAACACCACCTGTTCCTGTTCCCCAACCATTTGGTTTGGTACCGCTTCCTCTGGTACAACCAGCGTATCACAGTGGTCGCACTTCAATTTCTGGCTATCGGGATCAAAGCGCATTCCTGCGCCACATCCAGGACATGAAACCATAACGTATCTCCTTCTTATGAATATTTATATTCTCTTACCAGTTTTCTCAGAAATATAGTTTTTAAAATCTGTCAGACTGCCACCCTCCATGGTCTCCTTATCAACCCAGAAATACAGTCTTCCGCGCATTTTAAATATGATGTTTCGCGAAGTTTCATAAAGCGCCACCACGTCTGTATAGCGGAGCATCTTCTCCGTCTCGCCGCTAATTGTAACCATCTGATCCTCTTCAAAGAGAATTTCTTTCTTGTAGCAATCTGTCTGATACTTAGTCTGAATTTGTTCTTTAAACAGACGAACGGCACGTTTATCCATCGTTACACACTTTACAATTCCCATAACGATGATAATAAGATCAGCCACACCAAGAATAGCCAAAACAGTGTAGTTAAAAGAACCATCTGCATGTTTTCCTCTAAGTAACCCATATGTCGTTAAAAATGCAATAAGCACCAGGCAAAACAGCATATAGGATAGTTTAGACGATTTACTAATTGGCTTTACAATGTCCCTGTAATTCTCTTCATTCAGGATAGAAAATCCCCTAAATACATCTTTTTTATTATCCGTACTGTCCATAATCAACCACCTTATATTTTATGAATCTCTCTTATTAACTATATCATAAATCCTTTCTTTTTTCGAATGCAGAGACATTCAAAAAAGGTCATGAACTTTCGTTCATGACCTTAGAATAAACTGCTGCCAACCGGAAATTAATCCTGTACGTAAGGCATAATTGCTACGTGACGTGCGCGCTTGATTGCTTCAGTTAAAGCTCTCTGATGCTTAGCGCAGCATCCAGTAACACGTCTGGGAAGGATCTTACCTCTCTCAGATACATACTTCTTAAGCTTTGCAGAATCCTTGTAGCTGATTTCATTATCTTTGCCACAGAATACGCATACTTTCTTTCTTCTACGGAGACCTGCGCCGCCTCTTCTCTTAGGTGCGCCTTCTCTTTCGGAATCCTTATTAAATGCCATGATTCATGACCTCCTGCATTTCAAAAAACCTACATTTACTTGAAAGGCACTTCTTCGTCTAAACCACCAGGAATGTTTAAGAACCCGTCTGCTCCCTCAGTAGGTGCACCGCCGTAATTGTTTGCCGGTGCTCCGCCAGAAGCATTCTTGCTTTCTGCAAATTCTTGTTCTTCTACAATCACATCTGTTGTATAGACTTTTCTGCCATCCTTATCAGTATAGCTACCTGTCTGGATACGTCCAGTAACTGCAATCTTTGTTCCTTTATGTAAATACTTCTCTGCAAACTCGCCTAAGCGACCAAATGCGGTACATCTGATAAAATCAGCTGTCTGCTCGCCGTCCTGTCCCTGTGATCTATTGGAACGACGATCTACTGCAAGGGTATATTTTGCAATGGCGAGGGGCTCTGCTCCCTGACCGTATCTAACATCAGGATCTGCGGTTAAACGACCCATTAAAATAACTTTATTCATTCTTTATCCTCTTTCTTTATGCTTCGTCGCATCTAACGCATAAGTAACGGATAACAGTCTCCTGCATAAGACGAATCTGAGATTCAACTTCAGCGGGAGTGGTGCTTTCTGCATCAAAGTGAATGAAATAGTAGAAAGCTTCGCTCATCTTCTGAATATCGTAAGCAAGCTTCTTCTTACCACAGTCTTCAACATCGGTAACGGTACCACCAAATCTGGTGATGTATCCCTTAACCTTGTCAACTGTAGCAACTCTTTCTTCCTCTTCAAGCTTAGCGCTAACTACAACGCATAATTCGTACTTGTTCATTGCTACATAGCCTCCTTTCGGTCTGATGGCCCTCATATACACGAGAGCAAGGAGCGGCCTAAGCCGCTGACAAAAATTTCACAGGAATTTAAGTTTAGCACATCATCTTAGGGAATGCAAACACTTTTCTTTCCCGCGTTGCCCTATACCTTAATTTGCCCGAGAATTTCCCCTATATTTCCATGAAAAACATAATCTGCCACAGAGTCTCTAGCCGTCTCATCACGGTTAATGAGTACCAGTTTCTTTCCTCTGTAATAATCAATTAAACCTGCCGCAGGATATACCACCAGACTGGTTCCGCCAATAATCAGCATATCTGCCTGTGCGATTGCTCGAAGCGCCCCCTGCATAACTTGGTTATCAAGTCCTTCTTCATACAGGACTACGTCTGGCTTTACAGGACCTCCGCACTTATTACATACCGGTATTCCCTCTGCATGAAACATATACTTCTCATCAAAGAAGGCACCGCAATTCTCGCAGTAGTTACGCAGTACGCTACCATGTAGTTCATATACCTTCTCACTGCCAGCAGCCTGATGAAGACCGTCTATGTTCTGGGTTATTACCGCTTTTAGTTTTCCCTTTTTTTCAAGTTCTGCCAGTTTATAATGGGCAGCATTAGGGAGTGCTTTTTCTACGCTTTCTGTTCCTACGGTTTTAACCAGAAGCTTATCCTTATAGAAATCGTAAAATTCTGCCTTATGGGATACATAAAAGGTATGAGAAAGCATTTCTTCCGGTGGATACTTATATTTCTCATGATACAAGCCATCCACGGAACGAAAGTCTTTAATTCCACTTTCTGTAGAAACACCGGCGCCACCAAAGAAAACGATATTATCGCTACCATCAATGAGTTCTTGTAATTTCTGCAAGTCTTCCATAAATCAATCGTCCTCCTCTTCTAACTGTTTTTGAATCATATCAAGATAAGGAACCAGCAGACCCTGTCCGCAGCTAAACCAGTATCCTTCCGACAATTCCGTAATTCGAAAACTCTTTCTGCCACCATTTTTCGCCCGTTCCCAAATCGGAAGCAGTTCTGATAATCTTAGATAGTAGAGTTTATCCCTCTTCGTGTAATAAATCAGAAAGAAGGCAATCCCCTTTTGTGCCACAAATTCTTTCATAAACTCCACTTGGTGTTCATGGATTTTCTGTAATGAAAACGTATCCTCTGCACACTCTTTTGCATCAAAGCATACTGGGATTCCCTGCACGGCACCTATATAATCCACCGTACTCTTCTGGTCAAAATAAGCCAGAGTAATCTGATGATTTACCGGATTTATCTCAATTGGCGTAATCGGCGTTGGAATCTTCTGAATAACCCCGAGTCCTTTTTCCCGATACTTTTCATTGGTACGGTTCACCATTTCTTCCAGAACCGATCCCCTAAGTCCTCTTGTTTTAAACGTTGCCATACCTAGTATTCCTTCGCAATTGAAAGGGCACCCTCATAGTCATACTTTTTAATTGCATCATCCAGCATAGAAATCTTTTTCTCGAAAGCCTTAACCCGTGCACTATCCGCAGTAACCTTGTTAAGTTGTTCGTAAGCGGTTCGAGTTCTTGTCATATCATACTCTTCCAGGGCTGTCTGTATCTCTTTAACCAATTTGGTGTATTCTTCGGCAGCAACAGACTTTCGATCATATGCATACACCTTCTGTGGAAGAAGTAGTAACGCTTCATCAAGCACCTTTCTATATTCCTCAATAAAGAATTCATGATTGGTTTCAATTGTTTTTGCGTCTTCTTCTTTCGCTGCATTTTCCATACGTAGTGCAAAACTTGAAAAGCTCATGGCACCAATGGTTTTGGACGTACTCTTTAATGCATGTGCTTCCACCGTGTACGTTGACCAGTCCTTATTCATAACAGCCATAGGAAGATCCATCAGATATTTCTCGCTCTGGCTCACGTAGGAAGACAAAACTTCCAGATAAACACTCTCATCTCCACCACTATAACCAAGGCCAATGCTTCGATCAATATACTGTCCATCCTCTGACATTTTCATGGTTCCTGTTGCTTTTTTTATCTGTTCCTCTTTTTCAGAAGCCATTTTGATTTTCTGTTTAGGAAGATATTTTAATAACATCTGTTCCAAAACGGAGCCCTCAACAGGCTTGCCTAAGAACTCATCAAAACCGTCTTTCAGATATTCTTCCCGCATACCCGGAAGTGCATTGGCTGTACAAACAATAATCGGCGTGTCCTTATTGGAATTATGCTTATCCTCACGAATCAGTTTCATACACTCAACGCCATCCATTTCAGGCATCATGTGATCCATAATAATTAAATCATATCGCTCCAAATTGGTTTCCTTTAATGCTTCTGCACCACTCGTGACCAGTACCGGAATAATCTGCAATCGCTTTAATAATCCTTTTACCACAGCCAGATTGGTTTCATTATCATCCACACAAAGAATACGGGCAGTGGGCGCTGCAAATGCGGATTCCTTTGATTTTTCTTCCGCTTCTTTCTTTGCGTCTTCAAAATTTCCAATCTTGTCTTTGCTAATATCATGCTGTGGAATACGAAGTGTGAAAGTGGAACCCACACCATATTCGGAAGTCACTTTAATATCACCGCCCATCATATTGGCGATTCCCTTTGTTATTGCAAGGCCAAGACCTGTGCCGCGTACCGCTTCTTCGGTCTTTGCATCTTTATTGGAAAAATTCTCGAAAATCTTATCAAGATTCTTTTCCTTAATACCAATACCCGTATCTTTTACAGAAATACAAACAACCGTATCACAGCCTTCTATATAGCCATCTTCCCTATATTCCTCTTTCCGCTCTGCAAAAGAACGATTCTTGGCAAATTCATCATAAGGAATGGTCCATACCTTAATCTGGATACTACCCTGTTTGGTATACTTCACCGCATTGCTTACAAGATTGCCGGTCATCTGTCTGATTCGACCAATATCACCTTCTAATTCAGTGGGTGCGTTTTCCTCCACCTCCGTAGTAATGGAGAGTCCCTTCTGTGCGGCCCCTTCTTTGGTCATGGACATAATATCGCTAATAAGTCCAGGCAAAGAATATACGCTATTTGTGAAGCTCATCTTTCCGTCTTCAATGGAAGAATAATCAATTACACCACGTAAAAGTCCTAGGAGCACATTACAGTTCGTATCAATATTCTTTGCGTACCCTTCGATTTTACGATTCTCACTCTCTCGTAAAATCAAAGCGTTCATACCCAGTATCGCATTTACAGGCGTGATAATTTCATGGGACATGTTCGCCATAAATTCGTTCTTCGCCTGCATACGATAATTATCCATCTCCTGTTTCTTTCTGCCCTCTACCCGGAACATAATAATGGACCATAAAAGAGAGAAGATTACCCATAATAGCATCAGGACAATATACACGACAAACCACGCATACTCCCAGACATACAATTCCTTATTTAAAAGATAGCATTTCTGATTTACGATGGTGTTCTTATCGTCGGCATAAATATTAATCCAAACCTTATATATTCCACCCTTTAAGTTACTTAAGTGGATGGGCTCAATTGCCCTCGAAGAAATCGGCAGACTTTCTTCCATAACATCTTCCACATAGAATGTCAGTCTAAGTCCATTTCTGTCATAATTACGAACCGAAGGGGACAGCGCAATGTCATAGGCATCCGCAGGAATGTTATAAACAACACCCTCCGGCAGTACATCCTTTCCATCCACAGCTACATATTCCATACCGAAAGAATAAACCTTATTCACATCACCAATATACCTGGCATCCATAAAGGCAACGCCTGCATTGGTACACATATACAAATCACCATTCGGTGACATTTCATTCCAGGAATTACTGGTAATACTGTCGGTCAATCCCTCATTATAGCCAAACAGGGTATAATCAGACGGTGCATCTGCCGCCAAGGATTCTGCATCCGTTATATAGAGTCCCGTACTGGAAAGTACATAGGCTTTATCCTCATGTAATAAGAGGTCAAAATTATTATAGTAAGGGAAGTTTGTAAGCACTCTTGCACAACTGGTTCCAAGCGATCCTTTTACAAAGCAAAGGCAGTTGCTTGTGACTGCAAAATAGCCGTTCCCATAAGGCACCAGACGCATAATAACATTACTGGTTAGTCCATCTTCTACCGTAACATTATCAATAATCTTTCCATTTTCAATTACATAAATTCCAGCGCCATCACTTCCAATCAGAATACGGTCGCTGATACCATCTGCAATACATAGAACCTGTGCATTTTCAAGGCCGTCTTCTTCTGTTACCGTCGCAATTATTTGGTCATTTTGCAGAACCATCAGCCCCGTAGGCGTTCCCGCTGCAATACGACCATCATTTAATTCATACGCGCAGCGTACATAATTACTAACAGCACCCTCTTTTTCCGTAAAGCACTTTATCTTTCCATCCGAGGATACTTTCACAAGACCATTTCCGTAAGAGCAAATCCAGATGTTGTTCTTGGAATCTGCAATAATACAGCGTACTCTCATACCCTCCAAGAGTTTTGTTAGTTCATTTTCGATATGCTTTCCTGTATACTCGCTGAATATACAAATACCTTTTTCTGTTCCTACATATACAATGCCGTCTTTACGAAGAACACAGTTCGCCGTCTGTTCTTCATAGCCTACATTATGCAGAAGATTCACAAATCGATTTTTTGCAAGCTCCATTACACCATATCGCGTAGAAGTGAACCAGATATTGCCCGCTACATCCTGAAAAACATTGCTGATGGAAGAAGGAAAACGTTCAAAAGAGTGCGCATTTAGTCGTCTCGTGCTATCTAAATAGCCAAGGCCACCGGTTGCAGCCACCCACAAACGGTCCTGTCTATCCACGTAAAGCGCATTGATGTAGCCCATCTTCCCCGCAGCAACTGTCTTTTGAACAGAAATTTCTCCGCCATCCAGTTCTACGCGTATCAACTGGCTCTCGCTGGTTCCAAGCCATATGCCATCCTCAGCCATACGAACGCAGGTAAATGTCTTTCCGTCCATCGATAAGCTTGCATAGACTTCGTCATCTTTTAGTACATAAAAGTCACCGCTACTATTTACAGCAAACAATAAATCCCCATTAATATCCAGGGAAACAATGGTTCCTATATTACCTCCAATTGTTTCGCATTTACCATCTTCGCTCAGTTTGCAAAGCCCCCTGGCTGTACCAATGTATAAACCGCCATCATAAGAAAGTGCCATAGAACGAATAGTAGCACTAGGCAGACCATCTGCTTCTGTATAAGGCGTATAAACACCGTGGTCATAGCAAACCACACCATTATCGTTGGTACCAATCCAAAGCCGGCCATGTCTGTCTGTAAGTAAATTGGTGATAGCCGCTAAGTTCTGCTCATGAATATAATTAAATTTATTCCCATCAAAGCGTGTCAGCCCCGCATAGGAGCCAACCCATATGTAACCATCATCTGTCTGGGCAATGGCGTTCGCTTCACTGCTGAAAAGTCCATTTGTGTTGTTGTATACGATTTCCATACAGGAGCCATCAAATACATCGCCAGCCCCCAATGTACCATTAACCGGTATCTCAATCTCATTTGTTGAAGCAGAGTACGCCGCTAGTTCTTTTTCCAGCGATGCATTCTGCATATTTTGTGCCACCGTTTTCAGAGAAGGAATGGCACCCTGATGAAAAGCAAAAATGAGCGGAAAAACAATTGTCATAACCACAAAAAAGCTCATGGCTACTGGCATCATTTTTTGTCCATTCTCACGGCCACGAAGTTTCAGATAATTGTTATGCAATCTGCGAATAAACAAATAGGCTATCACGGCACTAATTTGTTTATCTACGATATCCAGTAAAAGATTAGACAAAAAGGTGGACACAACAACCGGATAATTCTTATAAATCAGGAACTCATAAATTCCGTCGCCCCACATATTGCCAGTGCCGCCCTTAAACATCAGGATTGTGATGGGGGTGTTGACCAGCGTAGCGATTAAACCTACCATGAAGCCGCTGATGAGAACCTTTGTGAAATTCTGGAAATATTTCTTACGCATACAAAGCGTAAAAACAAGGGCTATAATAATGCTTGTAGATGCATAAACAAATTCCGAATGTACGCTGAATCCGAAAATAATATTATTCAACGCACCAACCGCAATCGCCCAAAGCGGTCCCAAAAAGTATGCACTAATACAAGTTCCTATGGTGTCCAGCCATAAAGGCATATGAATAAAAGCAGAAACAAATTTACCAAAGACATTTAGAAATACACACAGTGTAAATAGAAATGCTTTCTCTTTTTTATTCAGTTTAATCTCATCCATCCCCCAAACCTCATTACTTTCGTGCAAAATAAAAGGGAAGATAACCTTTCCTTTGATTTCTTCCCTTCATTATACACTAAAATAATCTTTTCTTTTTTTTCTTCTTACCGTCGTTTTCCCCTTCGCCACCTCTGGCCGCCCGGAAACGATCTACGGCATGCAGGCTGTCACCTGTCGCAGCATCAAAGGCTGCCAGTGCTTCCTTCGCCTCTTTATTTAAAGAAGTTGGTACCTGCACGATGAATGTTACATAGTGGTCACCACGATTATCTTTATTCCTTACGGAGGGAACGCCTTTACCACGTAATCGAACTCTGGTGTCTGTTGCAGTACCTGCTTTTACATCATATACTACCGGACCATCCACAGTATCAATCACTACCTCACCGCCAAGACAGGCAATTGCAAAAGGTAAAGGAACATTCGAGAAGATGTTCATATCCTCACGCTGGAATGACGGATGCTTCGCCACGGAGATTTCTACCAGGAGATCGCCTCTAGGACCACCATTCGCACCCGGCTCACCAAAGCCGCTCATTCGCTTCATGTTTCCATTATCCACACCCGCAGGTAAATCTACGGAGAAACGTTTCTTGATGGTAACATATCCGCTACCGCGACACTCGGTACACTTCTCCTTAATAATTTTTCCAGATCCATTACATTCCGGACAGGTCTGTTCATTCTGCATAATACCAAAAATGGTACGTTGCTGTACCACCTTGCGCCCCTTTCCTCCACAAGAGGAACAGGTTGTCGCTGTGGTTCCTGCTTTGGCACCCGTGCCTTTACAGCTATTACAGGTATCCTTATAGTAGGTTTCGATTTCTTTGGTACAGCCAAACACAGCTTCTTCAAACGTGAGGCGTACGGAGGTTCTTACATTGCTTCCCTTCATAGGTCCATTGCTGCGTCCACCTCTGCGTCCGCCACCAAACATACCGCCAAACAAATCGCCAAAGATATCGCCAAAATCCATGCTGCCAAAGTCAAATCCGCCGAAACCGCCGCCACCTGCACCGCCATCAAATGCAGCGTGTCCAAACTGGTCGTACTGTCTACGTTTTTCCGGGTCAGAAAGAACAGCATACGCTTCGGAAGCTTCCTTAAACTTCTCCGCCGCTGCTTCATCTCCGGGGTTCATATCGGGATGATATTTTTTAGCAAGTCCTCTATACGCTTTCTTAATTGCTGCGTCATCCGCAGTTTTTTCTACGCCTAGGACTTCGTAATAATCTCTCTTGTCAGCCATAGCGGCCTCCTAACCAAAGACGAATGTCTTCATAATTCTTAAAACAGGTACATCCCGCCACAAAAATATGCAGCGGGATTGTTACCATTTGTATTTTTTTCAGTCGTTACTTTATCTTAGATTTCTTTGAAATCACCATCGATGATATCATCAGCGGGATTTGCAGAAGCGCCTGCTGCATCTCCACCCATACCGCTCATATCAGGACCTGCCGCACCTGCTGCACCGCCCATAGCTTCATACATCTTGGAGAAAATTGCCTGCGCACCATTCATCATCTTTTCCTGTGCTGCCTTAATGTCAGCCACCTGGCTCTCAGAAAGTTCCTGATCCTTGGTGGATTCAAGAAGATCCTTTAACGCTTTCAGGTCTGCCTCTACGGAAGCCTTCTCATCAGCACTTACCTTGTCTCCAACCTCATTTAACGCCTTTTCAACCTGGAATACCATAGCGTCTGCGTCATTTCTGGTATCAATCGCTTCTTTACGCTTCTTATCCTGTGCTTCGTACTCAGCAGCTTCCTTAACTGCCTTTTCGATATCGTCATCGCTCATGTTAGAACCAGCCGTAATCGTGATGTGCTGCTCCTTGCCAGTACCAAGATCCTTTGCGGATACATTTACGATACCATTGGCATCAATATCAAAGGTTACTTCGATCTGAGGAACACCTCTTCTTGCAGGAGGGATACCATCAAGACGGAACTGTCCAAGGCTCTTGTTGTCCTTCGCGAACTGTCTCTCACCCTGTACAACATTGATATCTACTGCAGTCTGGTTATCAGCAGCCGTGGAGAATACCTGGCTCTTCTTGGTAGGAATTGTAGTATTTCTCTCGATTAATCTGGTTGCAACACCACCCATGGTCTCAATAGAGAGAGAAAGAGGCGTTACGTCCAAAAGTAAAATCTCACCAGCACCGGAGTCACCATCTAATTTACCACCCTGAATGGAAGCACCAAGTGCTACACACTCATCAGGATTTAAGGTCTTGGAAGGCTCGTGACCAGTCAGTGCCTTTACCTTATCCTGTACAGCAGGAATTCTGGTAGAACCACCAACTAAAAGTACCTTACCAAGTTCGGAAGCATTTAAGCCTGCATCTTTAAGTGCCTGGTTAACAGGACCTGCCGTTGCCTCTACAAGGTCATGGGTAAGTTCATCAAACTTTGCTCTGGAAAGGTTCATATCAAAGTGCTTAGGACCTTCTGCCGTTGCAGTAATGAAAGGAAGGTTGATGTTGGTCGTGGTTGCGGAAGAAAGTTCCTTCTTTGCCTTTTCAGCAGCTTCCTTTAATCTCTGTAATGCCATCTTGTCACCAGAAAGATCTACGCCTTCTGCTTTCTTGAACTCATCTAACATCCAGTTGGTAATCTTCTGATCGAAATCATCACCACCAAGACGATTGTTACCAGCAGTTGCAAGTACTTCGATAACGCCATCACCGATTTCGATAACAGATACATCGAAAGTACCACCACCAAGGTCATATACCATAATCTTCTGTTCTTTTTCATTATCAAGACCATAAGCAAGTGCTGCTGCAGTAGGCTCGTTAATGATACGCTTTACGTCAAGACCAGCAATCTTACCAGCATCCTTGGTTGCCTGACGCTGTGCATCGTTAAAGTAAGCAGGTACTGTGATAACAGCAGAATCTACCTTCTCACCAAGATATCCCTCTGCATCAGCTTTTAATTTCTGTAAAATCATTGCAGAAATCTGCTGAGGAGAATACTTCTTGTCATCGATGGTACGACCCTTATCTGTACCCATATCTCTCTTAATAGAAGAAATGGTCTTATCCGCGTTGGTTACAGCCTGACGTTTTGCAGGTTCACCAACAAGACGCTCACCAGTCTTGGTGAATGCAACAACAGAGGGTGTCGTTCTTGCGCCTTCGGTATTTGCGATAACAGTAGGCTTTCCACCTTCCATAACTGCTACGCAGGAGTTTGTAGTTCCTAAGTCAATTCCAATTGTTTTTCCCATAATCTTATCCTCCTTTGGATTTATTACTCTTTTATCAAATAATTCTATTAATTCGCTACCTGGACCATGCTAAATCGAATTACCTGGTCTCTGTAGGTATAGCCTTTTTGTAATTCCTGTGCAACGACATTCTCACCAAGACTCTCATCTTCGATATGCATCACTGCGTTGTGAAGATCGGGATTAAACTCCTGACCAACTGCTTCAATGGGTTTAACCTCTAACTTTTCAAGTTCGCCCATCAGCTGCTTGTAGGTCATCTGCATACCCTGCCCGAATCCGCTACTAAGTTCTTCTTCGGTAAGTCCCTGCAATCCTCTTTCAAAGTTATCTACGACTGGTAATAACTTTTCAATAACACTCTTTGCGCCCGTCTCAAACATAGACTGTTTTTCTTTCTCGGTGCGCTTTCTATAATTCTCGAATTCAGCCATTCTGCGAAGGTCTTTGTCTTTCAGTTCTTCGATCTCCGCTTTTAATTTTTCTTCGACCTCGTTCTTCTTATCTTTCTTCTTATCTTCTTTTTTCTTCTTGCCTTTTTTATCTTCCTTTTCTTCGGAAGTCTCTTCAGCCTGCACTTCGGCTTCATTTTCCTCAGTTACTTCTTCTGCGGTTGCTTCTTCGGTAACTGTTTCCGCTTCTGTCTTCTTTTCTTCTTCTAACATGTTCTACCTCTATTCTTTCCTATGATAGGCACGCTCCAATTCTGACTGCATTCCTTTTAACGTGTCCATAACTTTTTCATAATCCATACGCTTAGGGCCTACAATGGCCACACTGCCTCGCATACCACCGCCAAGATCATAGGTGGCTGTTACCACGCTGCAATCCTTCATTCCGCTTAACTGGGATTCTTCTCCAATGTATACCTGAATGCCGGTTTCCCCATTTGACAGGTTCTCTGTTGCCAAACGCGCTAATGACTGTTTTTCCTCAAATGTGCTAAGCAGTTCTCCTGCTTTTTCCTTATCGGCAAGCTCTGGGTATTTCAGAATATTGGTTGCCCCAGAGGTATATATCTCAACATCTTCATCCGCCTGAATAACCTGCGCTACCGCATCAATTACATTAGCAATAATATCCGAATGGAGTCCTGCTTTTGCCTTCAGCCCCGCAATCATGCCTAGATTAATTTCTTCCACCATTAGTCCGTTGAGATAGGTGTTTAGCATGATATTTAGTTTTAAAATACTCTCTTCGTCCAGTGTCTGGTCTAGCGTGATGATATTATTCTTAATTACATTCCCTTCTACCATCACGACAACTAGTAGCTGGGTATCACTGATTTTGGACAGCTGCAAAAACTTAATTCTAGTCCCCTTAATCTGTGGGGCAGAAACTACAGAAGCATAGTTGGTATTGGTAGCCAGTACCTTCGCCACATTCTTTAGGAGTCTGTCCATCTTCCCTTCTGTCTCGGTTAATAGACCTTTTAACTCTTCAAGTTCCCGGTCTCTTTCTTCCTTTTCCTCCATAAGACCATCTACATAAAGTCGATACGCCATATCTGTCGGAATACGACCTGCCGATGTGTGGGGAGAAATAATATAACCAAGTTCTTCCAAATCTGCCATCTCATTACGAATCGTCGCTGAACTGAGATTCAAATCCGTGTATTTAGAAATGGTGCGGCTACCCACCGGTTCTCCGGTCTCCAGGTAATTACGTATCACAGCCTGCAGAATTTTAACTTTTCTTTCATCTAACTGCTGCATGTCGCACCCCTTCCCTGTTTTTTGTTAGCACTCAATTTGATAGAGTGCTAACATAGGTATAAATTAACACTAACCTATCTAAATGTCAACAAAAAATGACCACGAATTTTCGTGGCCATTTATTTTGTTCTTTCCGAGTTCTTATTCCTTAAATATCAAAGGAAGCGGTCAGGCTATTCTTACCATTATATACGCAGTATGCACGCTTCTCATCCATATTTACATAGATCTTTACGCTTGCTAAATCTGCTGCCTTTTTCTTTAAGTCACCAGTCCAAGCTTTCTCTGCCTTCTTCATAATGTCTGCCGTTTTAACACTTTTACCAGCAAACTCTAAGTAAGTTGTTGCGCTAACTTCTGCCTTCTTAGCAGGAGCCACTTTCTTTACTTCTACCTTCTTAGCAGGAGCGGCTTTCTTTACTTCTACCTTCTTTACAGGAGCTGCCTTCTTTACTTCCACCTTCTTAGCGGGAGCAGCTTTCTTTACTTCTACCTTCTTTGCAGGAGTAGCCTTCTTTACTTCCACCTTCTTAGCAGGAGTAGCTTTCTTTACTTCTGCCTTCTTTGCGGGAGTCACTTTCTTTACTTCTACCTTTTTAGCGGGAGCGGCTTTCTTTGCTTCTACCTTTTTAGCGGGAGCGGATTTCTTTGCTTCTACTTTCTTAGCGGGAGCAGCTTTCTTTGCTTCTACCTTTTTAGCGGGAGCCGCTTTCTTTACTTCCACCTTCTTTGCAGGAGTCGCTTTCTTCACTTCTGCCTTCTTTGCAGGAGCGGCTTTCTTTACTTCTACCTTCTTTGCGGGGGTGGCTTTGGGAGCCTCAGCCTTCTTTGCAGGAGTCGCTGTCTTTGCTTCCACCTTCTTTGGCTCTGCCTTCTTCACTTCCACTTTCTGTACAGGAGCTGCTTCCTTCTTGGCAGCAACCTTCTTAGAAACCTTTGCCGTCTCTTTTTCAACAACTACGGCTTCTTCCTTCTTTTCTTCATTCTGCTTTAAAAAGCTGAATAAATTCTTTGCTCTCTGCTTGAACACAGGTGTGCTCTTCTTCTTATCTGCCATTACATGCTCCTGTCTGTTTGTTTTACACGTCATGCGTGCAATAAACTATAAACCACTCTACATTGTACGCATTTCCGACAGATATGTCAAATTTTACGAGGTCTGCACACCATATTCCTCTTTTACAAAGCGACGAAGTGCTTTCAGGGAACGCTCTACTTTCTCCGTTTCTACACAGTATGCCATGCGGAAATATCCAGGCACACCAAAGCTATCAGAAGGCACCAATATCAAATCATACTTCTTGGCTTTCTCACAAAATGCTTTGGCATCTTCTTCCAATGCTTTCGGGAATATATAAAAAGTTCCGCCAGGTTTTACCACCGTAAAGCCAAGCGCTATAAGTTCATTATAAAGAATGTTCATATTGGTCTCGTAGACGGATAAATCGCTGGTTTTATCAATACACTTCGCCACCGCCTGCTGAATCATAGAAGCTGGGCAGTTATGACCTGTACCTCTGGAAATCTGGCAGCACATCGGCACAATGTCCAAAGCATTTTTGCAGGTCGAATTCGCTGCCACATATCCTAGACGCTCTCCTGGAATAGACATAGACTTGCTATAAGAATAGCAGGTCAATGTATTATCATAATATTTTGCAACGTAGGGTACTGTAACCCCTGCAAAAGCAATCTCCCTATAAGGTTCATCAGAGATGATGAAAATTTCATGCCCATATTCTTTTTCTTTTGCACGTAAAGTTTCTGCTAACTTCTGAATCGTCTCTTCTGAATACACAATACCGGAAGGGTTATTGGGGGAATTAATTAATATTGCCTGCACCTTCTCATTTAACATCTCTTCAAATGCAGTGAAATTAATCTGGAAGGTTTCCGTATTTGCCGGCACTACCTTTAAGGTTGCTCCGGTTTGGTTCACGTATGGCTGGTACTCCGGGAAGTAAGGTGCAAACGTAAGAATTTCATCCCCTTCCTTTACCACACAGCGAAATGCATGGGCAAGCGCGCCCGCTGCACCACTGGTCATAAAAATATGATCCATGGTATACGGAATGCCATATTTTTTTGCAAGAAATTCAGCCGTCGCTCTTCTGGACTCCGGATTTCCAGGATTGGGGCTGTAACCATGTAGTTCACTGCTGCTCCTCGTCTCTATCAGTTCTGTTAAAGCAGAGGTTAATTCCTCTGGAACCGGAACGGAAGGATTTCCGAGACTATAATCAAATACATTATCATAGCCCACCTCTTTTCCTCTTTCCGTAGCATATACCGATAAAGCTCTAATCACAGAAGGTGCTTTTGTCATTTCTAAAAAATACTGGTTAATCATGTTTTATCCCTCTTCCATACATAATGTAATTTCATTATAACCCCAAAAGTATATGAAAAATTTACAGCATTTCCTTTCCAACAGGCTGTCCCCAGTCAAATTCACCCCTTTGCGCGACTGGTGACCCACTCATCACAATCCTTTGTTCTAATGTAAGGTGCTTTCTTTCTCGAAGAGTACTATTTTTCGTCGTCCACTTCTTATAATTTCCTCTTTTACGCACATAAAATATGTCCTTTCTTAAAGAATACGATTCCGCATTTCGCCACGCAGATACGCTTCAATATTTTCTACGGTTTCCGTAACCACACGATTTCTCGCTTCCGTAGAGGCCCAGGCCATATGCGGTGTAATAAGTAACTTATCAGAATCCATAATTTTACCAAGTGGATTCTCTGGCGTGATGGGTTCTCCTTCTATTACATCGAGTCCTGCGGCTGCTATCTCACCACTTTCTAACGCCTCATATAAGGCAGCATTGTCCACCACGGGTCCTCTTGCCACATTAATTAATATGGCAGACTTTTTCATTTTCTTTAATGCCACTGCATCTATTAAATGCATTGTTCTATCTGTAAGGGGGCAGTGAAGAGAAATAAAATCCGACTCTTCAAGAAAAGTCTCAAAATCTACCTGTTCATAATCCCCTTCTAACGTCCGGCCACTTGTGGAATAGCAGATGACATTACAGCCAAAACTTTCTGCCACCTTTGCCACGCCTTTGCCAATGTTTCCCATGCCGGCAATTCCCCAGGTCTTTCCTGCAAGTTCCCCATACGTCTTTTCAAAATAAGAGAACCCTTTCTGACTGCCATAAGTACCATTTTTTACAAACTGGTCATAAAACGGAAGGTGTTCCAGCAGATAGAAGGCAAGGGCAAACGTGTGCTGTACAACCGCAGGTGTCGAATAACCGGCAACATTACATACCGCAATGCCTCTTTCTTTACAGTAGGCAAGATCAATGTTATCGTACCCGGTCGCAAACTCGCAGATGAGTTTTACATTAGGACATCCCTTTAAATTATTCTGATTTAGTTTACACTTATTGGCAATAACAATTTCTGCATCTCCAATTCTTTCTGATGCTTCCTCGGGTTTCGTGTTCGAGAAAACTTCAACCTCTCCTAGGCAGCAAATTGGATCCACCGTTACGTCCATTCCAATGGTATTTCTCTCCAAAATAACAATCTTCATTTTTTCTCCTTTATCAAAATACTACGTGTACATAATGAGAATCATTAGAGGCATTGTAACAATGCTAAGCATCGTGCCCAAAAGAACGAGGTTGGCCGCCTTCTTTTGTCCCTGGCCAATCAGTTCCGAAAAGTTTAATACCATACTCGCTACCGGCGCAGCAGTCAGGATAAAAACCGCTTTTCTGTAATCTCCGGATACCGGGAGTAGTTTTAACAGAAAAAAAGCCATCGTAGGCATGAGTAACTGCTTAATCCCAATGGTCAGATATACCATCCCATCTGTGAATAGCGATAAGAAGGGCATCGTTCCCAGACGCATTCCCATAACAATCATGCAAAGAGGTGCTGACATTTTTCCAAGCAGCGTGATGCAGGAATCTACCTGCTCCGGAACCGGCACACGAAATACAAACAGGGGAATCGCAACAAGTAACGATAGTGTGCTGGGGTTCAATATCGCATTTCGCACCCGCATATATTTTTTATCATTGGAAATAATATAAGAGGTAAGTGTCCATCCGACAAAGTTCATTCCCAGACAATATACCGTAGAAAGAAGAACGGCTTCCGGGTACTCGGGCATTACCATTTCTAGTAGTGGGACGGCCATAAATCCCGCATTTCCCATACCTGTGGAGATATTATAGATTCGGTAATTTACGTCCTCCCGCTTTTTCCGGAAAATGAAACGAAACAAAAGCAGTAGTCCTGCCTGCATAAACATAGAAAACAAAAGCACAATGCCAGAATCTATGAGAATGGCCTTGCTAAACTCCATATCCGTAATGGTATAAATGGTAAGGCAGGGAGCCGCCACATACATTAGCAGCTTTGCAAATGCGCCGATGGCATCTTCCTTTACCAATTTTGTTTTCATCATAACGAGACCAATGGAAGCATAGCCTAACATCATGGCTACTGCTCCAAGGGTACTATAAAAGCTCTCCATAACTTCTCCATTTTACAGCAAATGAAGGCAGAATAAAATAAGGCGCCTCCGGTTGGAAGCGCCTTACACACGAATGAATCAATTATCTAACATAATCCGTAGCAGATAATACAAAGGAATACGTACCATTGGTAAAGGAGCCTACATAAGGATAGCTTCTGCCGCGCAATCCTGAAATACCTTTTAAGAAATAATTTCTGGAATTTCTCCAATTGTTAGAACCATCATCCCAGGTGCAATCCACCATATACCACTGTCCATCTAATAAAACAACGTTATAAGCATGTGCACGGTCTGAGGATGCCAAATACTTACTGGTTAATCCACAAGCCTCTGCTAACTTCTGGAATGCAAGCGCATAACCATGGCATACGCTGGTACCACCGATTAGCGCACCATAGGGACTGCTAACTGCATAGGTGTAATCATAGGTGTTTACGCTCAGAATGTAGTCATGGATACAAACAACCTTATCATAATCGGACATGCCAGCGGTCTTTGCTTTCATCTGTGCTGCCAGGCTATCTAACTGCTGCTCCTGTGCAGGCGTATCAGAATATACAATATCCATCGTAAAATGTTGGTCGCCGTATGCACTGTATTTTACCCAATTCCAGTTACGCCAGGTAGAATTACAGCGAAGATCATAGTAATCGGTCTCAAAATACCAGATATCTCTTAACGCATTATATACATCCAGAAAATCTTCATAGGTATAACCGCCAACGCAGGTTACATCAAACTGTACGCACTGGGTGAGAAGGGAGTTTACAATAAAGTTACAAGCTTCGTTATCATTCGATATCACACCCGTTGCTACACCGTAGGTGTTGTCGCTATAACCATCCTTTGCGATGGTTGTCGTCGTTTTGTCCTCCGCCTTCTGTCCCTTGGAGAGATCTAGCTGACCGCCCTGTACATACCAGGTTCCGATAGAGGGAGACTCATACCATCCTGTGTAGCCAAAGTCGATCTGACCACCCGCAATCTTCCACCAGCCCACAACAGGATCGTTGTAGAAATCACTGTAACCAAATGCAACTTCACCATTAACCACTAACCACCAGCCTACGACAGGGTCATTCCAAAGACCGGTATAGGTGCTTGCCAATTTTCCGTTCGCATAAAGGAAACATCTACCAGAAGTATCTGCTACGATACCCGTATAATTTCTGCTGGGCAAAGTAACCGCTTCATACGTCTTACCTTCTGTGACGGTAACAATGGCTTCCTCACCACTTTCTGGTACATCCTCTGCTGCCTGGACAGCCATCCCGGAAAACATCGTCATCAGGGATATCATCGCTGCAAGAATTCTTGTTTTCATTCCCTACCTCCAATACTAAAATATTTTTATGCCTTCTTTGTTTTCTTTTCTTTTTTCTCTAAAACGGCCTCTTCTATAAGTCCAATCACTGCATCAATTGCACTCTTCTCCTGTGCCCGCTTCATACTGTTAATATAGAAGTCCTTATTGAAATACAATTCATGTACCGTCTCCATGAGGCTGGCATTATCCAGTTCCTCCTCATGCAGCACTAGCGAAAAATTCTGTGCTTTAAAGGAATCAGCATTTAACAGCTGATCGCCTCTGGAAACCGTGGCCGGCAATGGAATTAATAAGTTCGGAATACATAGCGCCTTTAATTCACAGATTGCATTGGCACCGGCACGGCTAATTACCACATCAGCTGCCGCAAAAAGATCCTTCAGTTCAGCTTTTACATACTCAAACTGCTTGTAGCCGGGTTTACCGAGAAGAAGATTATCCATCTTCTCTTTTCCGCAGATATGAATCACATCAAAGTCTTCTAAAAGTTCTGGAAGTGCAGAACGAACCACCTCATTAATGGCCCCCGCGCCCTGGCTGCCACCAATGACCAAAACCACTGGCTTGTTTCCAGAAAATTCACATATTTTTAAACCGCTCTCCCGATTGCCCTTTAAAAGTTCTTCACGAATAGGGGAACCGGTTAAGTAACTTTTTCCTTCCGGAAGATACTTCGCTGTTTCCGGGAAATTGTGACAAATCTTATCTGCAACAGGAATGCAGAGTTTATTCGCAAGTCCTGGTGTTAAATCAGATTCATGAATCACGCAGGGAATTTTTAAACTATGCGCCGAACGAACTACGGGAACGGACACATAACCGCCCTTGGAAAATACCACATCTGGCTGCAAGTTTTTTAAAATCTTCTTGGACTCCGAAAGTCCCTTTAAAACCCTGAATGGATCAGATAAATTCTTAGGGTCTAAATACCGTCTAAACTTTCCTGTTGAAATTCCATAATAGGGAATTCCAAATTCAGAAACCAGCTTCTTCTCAATCCCTTCATAGGACCCGATATAGTGTACTTCATAGCCTAATTCTTTAAGCTTTGGTAATAGTGCTAAATTCGGGGTAACATGACCGGCAGTTCCACCACCAGTAAGTACTATCTTCTTCATCTTTATGCCTGCTCCGCAAGTGCTTTTTCTAGTGCAATGGCTAACTGGTCTGGACAGGAAGTTCCACGTCCGCCACAATCAATTCCTTTTATCTTAGCAACAGCATCTGCTACCTTCATGCCCTGTACAAGACTGGCAACACCTTGGGTATTACCATTGCATCCGCCTGTAAATTTTACACTTTTTACAACATCTCCCTCTAGTTCAACATCAATTGCCCTAGAACATACACCTCTGGGAATATACTGCATAGTCCTTACTCTCCTTTTCTAATATCTATCTCTATTCGCAAACTGCTTTGCGCACACTTTCCATTTCTTCTGGGGTCGTGGTTCCTGGTGTCCAAAGAAGATCCTGTCCGTCTCCCACATATCTCGGAATCAGATGCAGGTGATAATGGGGTACAGTCTGTCCTGCTGCTTCACCATTATTCTGCACAATATTAAATCCGTCTGCCTTTAAAGCGGCTTTCATCTTGGTTGCCATTTTCTTAGCAAGAACCATAGCTCCCGCAGCAGTCTCTTCCGGCAATTCAAACAAATCCTTTGCATGTGCCTTGGGTAAAATAAGCGCATGTCCCTTCGTCGCAGGACCAAGATCTAAAATCACACGAAACATCTCATCTTCATACAAAGATGTTGAAGGGATTTCTCCGTTTGCAATTTTACAAAAAATACAATCTGCCATAGACCAAACCTCTCTTCTATTTTTCCTTATCTTCCATAAAGGGGAACAGGGTATCTAACATACGAAGTTTCCCGAAGTCACCCTTATTTACAATCTTCCCCGACATAAAAGAGCCCTGGAAGGTCGCACGTCCCGCAATGATATCATCCAAAACATCACTATCTATGGTCAATATAACATCAGGATCTTTGGCCTCACCAACGCCAGTAATCATACTGCCGTTATCAATCTGCACTAAAAGACTATCCTTCTTTCCGTTCAGTACAATCTTATATTTTGTATGTACTTCTGCCTTCGCCTTAAAATGTTCCTCAAAGGCTTCGGTATAGACCTCCAGCCCCTGCTCCTTCTGGCCCTTTAATTTGCTCATAAACTGACCAGTTAATTCTTTTACATCCACCTTCTGCTGTTCCACAAACTTGTCGTTGGTAATTAACTCCGTCAACTGTTCTGTTTCCTTCGGCGTCAATATAGAAGGCTTGGTTTTGTTCACCTTTTCATCGGTATGCTTGTTGGATACGGGGAGACCCATTCTTCGCTGAGAAATACAACGGTATAAGTCTTCCGCAGACTTTTCTACGTATTTGCCGTAGGTTTCATTCTTTTCTAAAAGACTGCTGTCCGGAAAATAGCCACAAATACCTTCTGCTGTATTTCCTCCCAGGGTTTCCCATGCAATCTTTAAATCCAAAAGAGCTTCTCTTTCTCCATAGGTTGTGGACATTACCACCGGTGCCATATACATCTTCTTGATTTTTTCTTTGTCACCATACAACCAGCAGGCATCCAAAAAGCTCATAAGATAACCGCCAATGCCATACCACTCAACCGTTGTAGCAAGCACAATACCATCCACGTCCTTTAAGGTAGAAGGCAGGGTCGTGATATTATTTTTCATATCAAAGAGGTCATAACGAGTGTGTTCCACCTGTAAATCATCAAAAACCGTCTCCATTCTTTTCACTGCTAATAGAGAAGGATCTCCGATAATACCTCTACCACCATAATAAATATTGATCTTCATACACTACGCCTCTTTCTCTTTGGATGCTCCATCCTTATTTCCAAAGAAATAAGAAAACAGTGCAAAAATGCCAGCCAGCAATAGTCCTGTCAAAAATCCACCAAGATGTGCTGCCACATCTGTATTTTCCGCGGAACTCATAAACAGACAGAGGAATGCTAATCCCATACGGAAGATGGTCCCTCTGCCAAAGGATTTCTTGTGTGTAAACAGATAGATGGTTGCCATACCAAACAAACCATAAATCGCACCAGAGGCACCCACCGTTGCATAGATATTCCCTGTTTTCACAGAGTAAATCATAGACAAAATGCCGCCCCCTAAGCCAGATAACAAATAACCTGCTGTCATCTTTTTCCAGCCATAAAAATGATTCACGTAAGGTCCCACCATCCATAGCACCATCATATTATAGAGAATGTGCAGGAAATTCCCGTGCATAAACATACAGGTAAAGAACCGATAATACTCCCGTCTTTGCAAAATGCTCTCTGCATCTAATGCAAGTGCACGATCACTCACAATTCCCTGGCTGTATAAAATAAACATCAACGCATTTAAAATAAGCAGTACAAGTGCCACAATGCTCCGTCTCGGTATCATCAAATCAAGATTGGTTACTTTGGGAATATGAACCCCTTTGCCACTAATCCACTGCTCCAAAGGTCCGCGAAGGCCGTTAAAATCCTGCAACTGATTTTCATAAAGATACATCTTGCTATCTAATGCATCCAAGTACCAGGAATTGGGTGACTGCTTACAGATATCCAGTCCTTTTTCGCTTCTCTCCCCAATGATAAGGGAAAGGTTCTTGGGTTCATGATGCGTAATCATACGAATCCGCTCGGTCATCCCGTTCACAACCTGATCCACATACTCCCTTTTGATTTCCGGGTGGTGAACCATATCCACCATCGTAATCATTTCCACACCAAAAGAGGTCTGTCTGGTATAAACCATGACATCCATATTGCCGCTGCGTGCAGTCTGCCTGTAGCCCTGCCCCGTCAGGAATGTATCTATGGAATTGGAAACATTTTTATTTTCTGCCATACATTACCATTTTATCGTTATTCGCCATTTTCGTCTATAACCACTGTGGTCTCTTCTGTAACCGTTTCTTCCTTTTGTTCAGGCGGATCCCAGTTAATACTATAAGTCGCCGGATGACGATTATAATTGTCGCTATGCAAGCTATTATCCATCCAGGCTAAACGATTTTTCAAAAATCCAGTCAAATTCTCCGGGTCCGTATCTAACGCTACGTTATAACACATACTTTGATATTCGCCAGAGGCCTGCACCCACTCCATATGGCTAAATACAGAGGTTTCTATAATAGCAGCAAGCGCCTCCTTCTTTTCATCAAATCGCTTCTGTACGTGTTCCATAAACACATCATTATTTAACAGGTAATCCGGCCAATGGTGCTGGCACATTGCATAAACGGCTTCCCCCGTACACCAACTCTGGTAGGTTGGTTCGTCAAATTTAAAATTTCCAAAGGCGTGGTCAAAATCCCACACCGGACCTATTTTCAATTTCCCACCAGGACGTTTATAGAGGAAGGTACTTCTATTAAAGGAGGAATCTGTGTTGAAAGTTAACTCCATAACAATGAACCAGTCCGCAAAGCTATCAAGGTCTATATATTCCGCTATATTTTCACCACTTACAATGGCAGCATCCACGAGCGCCATATAGTCCATAGCTGCTGTAATATCTGCTGCATTTTCTGGAATAGGTTCGGGATAGGTCACAAACGTAGAGGGCAAATGTCCTACTTTAAAATATTCAAGTCCATACACATGACTATCATAGAAGTCGAAGCTTGTCTCCATTAGAAAGGCCGTATCTTCCGGCGCCTTCTCATAGGTTTGCCCAGCCACATATTCTCCATAGGTGATGCATTTCGTTTCATCAAAAGGATACTCCTCTTCTCTGGAAAATAAATCTACTTTTCCAAAGCCCACTTCTACCTTCTCCGCCAACTGATACACACCAATGTAACGGCCATTTAAAACCACATCCACAGAGTAGGTTTCCGCCGTAAATTCTAGGTGGTCCATAGAAAAAGCAAGATCCGTAGCAACCGCATCACGTACTAGGGCCTGGTCCCCATAGTTGCTTCGCAGTACCCATTTTCTGGATGGACGCATACCAAGCAGGGATACTTTTTCTTCAAATTTGAGCAAATAACTTTTCTGCGGATACGTCGTCCAGCTGGCATTGCCTCGTCCTCGAAACTTACAGGGAAGTTCCTTCCCATCGGGATTTGTAAGATATCCCTCTGTGTAGACCTTATTGGATGAAATCGGTGCTCCCCCTTCTGTTGTAAGATAAAGTACCGGCAGATTCGTTTCCGCAAAATAAGCCGTGGTAATTTCCGGCATACTAACAGAAACCACTTCCTTTTCTTCATCAGAGAGGGTGTAGGAAATGGTTTCCCGCTGCCGCTCTTCGCCCTCAGCATAAGAATAGGTTCCCGCAATCAGCAGAGCAAATGCTATGAAAATGAAACAACCGGCCAGCAGTGCTGCTGACCGGAACTTGTTCTTTGACATACCTATCTCCAAACCATAATATCGTCTGTGCCGTCTAAATAACCATCGCAGTTAATAATCTTATCGTAGCAACGGCAAATTACTTCTGCGTCTTTCAGAATAATTGCCGTGGCCACCTGCATACAGTCATCCTCAGCGGTCAAATATAGATAAGACTCTATCACCACAAGATTGCCCTTTTCCGGATTTTCTTCCTCAGAAACCCGGCATCCATCGATTCCTGCGTAGACCGTCACATTCGCCTTATATAGGAGAACGCTGTCGTTCCCTTTGAGGCCATGTCCCACACTATTTACAGACAAGCTGGTGTGATAAATCTTCAAATCATCTTTGGTTGCAATACCATTCTTATAATTTCCATTTACAATTAGCTCACCCGTCCCGTTTAAAAACAAATCACAGGTAGCGTAAATCGCCGCTTTCTCATCTTCATCCATATGGCTTACACCATCCGACAGCGTATTTACCGTTCCTTCTTTGCTGGTAATGCTCAGTTTCTTTGCATTTTTACCATAAATAACCGCACCGTCCTCACTATGCAGCGTTACCTGGTTTAGTACAAGATGTACTTTTTCATCTGGCGCATCTACCACAATTCTTGCGTTCTCACTTTCGCCAGTGATTTCATACGTTCCCTTCTGGCTGATGATAATCCGTCTTCCTTCACAAACAGCGCCATCCCCTGTAATTTCCACTGTGTCTCCACTAATCGAGATTAACGTTGCCTTGGTTTCATCATAATCCTCTAACTGCGCAAAGCTGGGCAACGTGGTTGTAAAATTACTGCTTAATGACCAGGAAAGATCCTCTGGCTTTTCAATTTCTCTTACCGAGGTTTCCGAAACGCTCTCTGGCTGGTTCTCACTGATCGTATCCACAGAAACACTCTCCGCTTTACCGCAACCTGCCAGAAGCATACTGCCTATGCAAAGTCCTGCTATCAGTTCTTTAAAAAATTGTTTCTTCATAAGTTTCTCTTCTCTGCGTTCTATTCTTCAACCGCTTCTATTTCTATTACATCATTTCCAAGGAACTCTTCATCCCCCAGCTGATTTTCTCCACGATTTTCTTCTGTCACAGTATCTCCGGTCGTTCCGTTCTCCCCGACAGTCACAATCTGCTGGTTACCTTCCTCATCCGTAATGATGGTAATGGAGTAGGGAATTCCCTTACGATTAAAATTATCCATATAAATACTTTGTTCAATCCAGTTAAATCGTTTGGTTACAAAGTTTTTTAAACTATCGGTACTGTCCCAGCCACCACGGCCATAAAGACTTTGGTGGAATCCTCTGGAAGGAAGAATTTCCTGTCCAAGCATTTCAATTTCACTATAAGTATCATCCAGGAAGGTCTCGTGAATCTCATCCCAGCGCTGCCGTACTGCCAGCATAAACTCATCACAAGCTAGTAAGTCTGTCATCCAGTGGTTCTGGTTACCTACAAAACGAGGTTCCCCCGTACACCAGGAACTATAACTGTTATCCTCTAACCCATAGTTTCCGTAAGCCATATCAAAGTCCCACACAGGTCCAAGCATAACTTTTTCCCCTGGTCTCTTGTAAAAGAAAGTGCTTCTGCAAAAAGAGGAGTCTGTATTGTTGGTAATCTCCATGGTGATAAACCAGTCTACCCAGGAGTCTTTGTCAATGTAATCAAAGATGTTTCCCTTAGAAAGGAAGGCTTTCTCCATTTCATTTAGATAATTCTGAATTGCCAGAGCCTCTGGATTATTGGCCACCGTAAATTCTGGATACTGTAAAACCAGCGTCGTGGAATGTCTGGTAATAAACTGGTCAAGTCCATAGGTGTGGCTTTCATAAAGGTCATAACCTGCTTCAAAGAAAAACGCTACATCATCATTTTCTACAGTCCTGGCCGCCATCTTTTCGGGATCCTCTAAATCTCCATAACGCACTGCCTTTGCAGGGTCGTAAGGATAGTCCTCTGCATTCGAGAACAGATTCACCTTTCCTTTTCCCTCTTCGATTTTTTCAGAAAGGATATAGACGCCTTCGTAAACACCATTCACAAAAACATCCACGGGTTGCTGCCCAATCCCGAACTCCATTCCATTTAGACGCTTTGCAATGCACTGCGCCACAGGATTACGCATCATAGAATAATCCATAAAGTTAGAGATTAACACCCATCTTCTGGCTTTAACGGCTCCGTCAATCAAGGACTCTTTCTCTGCCAGTTTAATCATATAACTACGCTGTGCAAACTTCGTCCAGCTAGCATTGCCGCGTCCACGAAAGTCAGCTTCATACTGCTTTCCCTCGTAAATCATATTGCCCGAAACATACATATCTCTGGACTCTATGCCATGGCCATTTGCCGTCGTGATATAAAGCGCCGGTATCGCCATTTCGTCTTCGTTATAGTTTGTCAGATAAATTTCCGGAGCAGAAACACTCTCTACTTTTTTATCTGGCTCATCAGAAAGAACATAGGTCACAGTGTTTACGGAAACGGTTTCCGCAGCAACCGTATCTTCACTGACCGTAACTTCTGTTTGTTCTTCTAGGGATACCTCTTCCGTCTGCTTTCCTGCCTTCGCGCCACAAGCTACGAGACTTGCTAGAAACAGGCAGGCACCCACGATATATTTAATTGTGCTATTCCAATTCTTCTTTTTCACAATGTCCTACTGCATATCGGCAATGACCCAACGGTCACCATCTTTCACAAAATAATAAATGGTATCAATGGGATCCACCACCTGTCTGCCCCATACATTCATATGCTTCTGCATCGTAACATGACACACAATTAAGTCATCACGATACTGGATATATCCATCCATCTTCTCATCGGTATAATGATTATCGGTATGGCTGGTGAAATTCTGTTTTTCATAAATACGATAACGCTCCGCCAATTCTAAATACATAGAATCCGCTGGGAACATATAAGCAATGCAGGCAACACTTTCTGCGCATCCAGGTAAATCTCCCGAGAAGAAGTCTGCATAATCCTTCACCATTTTATAAACCATATTTTTAAAGTCTTCTGGTGCTTCACTCTCTTCCTGGCTAATGACCGCTTCCACTACATAATCATCCTCTACTGTGGTCTCCGCAGTTCTAGCAAAGGCGTATTTCTCATCACCATTACCGTCTGTTACCCGAACTTCTTTCACCTCATAAACATCCTGCACCTCGTAGGTGGTTAACTGTGGCAGCTCCTCTACATAGGCTTCGCAGTATAATAATGCCTCCACAGGAGCTTCTTCCACAATATATTCTGCTGGCACTAGTAGGCCGTTCAGATACAGACTATACCCTTCCGGAACCGTAACCCGTATCGCTTCTGTGCCAGAAATTTCTGTTGGCGGATTGAATGCATCTACATCGTAATGTGACATCTGGAACACATGCAGTTTCGTGAAAGAATCTACAATGGTCATACAGACTTCTGTCACCTTCTCCCCATCGGCGTACACATTATAGTGCAGGGTCTGGGTATCAAAATCCTCGTATTTAAATCGAGCCGTTAATTCTTTCCCCAGGATTTTTGCATTCGCATCCGCATAAATCTGCGCTGCGTCATCAAAAGGTCCCACGGTAAGACCTGCCAGCTCATCATCACTAAAACCATTCGCCGAAAGGCTCTCTAATGCCTGCGCAAGATACGTATCCGGATGCAGTCTGTCATACTCCTTGATAACACTGTGCGCATATACAAGAAAGAGCGCTGCTGCAACAAGAATCACAGAAAGGAAAATCAGGTAAGCCCGCAGGCCCCTTCCCTTTTTCTTCTCCGCCAGCATAGGCACCTCTGGTTCCACTTCTTTATGCATTTGTTCTTCCTCAAGTTCTAAAAACTCAAGTTCGTCATTGTTTTCTTGTTCCATTTTATAACTTCTACAACCTACTCTACTGGGTTACCACAAAAGCCGTGGGCAAATATTTGGAATTGCCCGCTGAGGGCAGGAACGTGGTACAAATCTTGTACTCCCCATCAAAATAGAGAGAAGAACTTCCGCCACCATCTAAATTTGCTGCATTTACAGCACCATACATCTGCATAACGCCAATTAAGTCCTGTGCAGTTGCCCCCAAGTGTCCAGCGCTACCTCTTCCATCTGTTACCAGAAGAAGAACGGTTCCATCAGCACACTGTCCAATGGCCGTACGTGGATTCGCGCCTACGCCTTTTCCACCAAGATCCACTGCCTCACCATTGATGATGAGTTTCGTAAAATGGTTGTTGTTTCCGTCACTGACATCTTTAAAGGTAACCGCATCCCGAATATGATTTTCCTCTACATATGCTGCAAAAGCATCTGCACTCATCCCAGAAAGTTCCTTGATTACCAGAACATTATCTTCATTGAATCCAATCATAACATCCCCATAGCCAGGGGCATTAAACTGAATCTCGCCATGGCTTACAACAACGCCTAAGGGTCTGCCACCCCAGTTGGTTCCGTCCACAACAAATTCGCCTGCATTGATTCCTGCTATGGAACCTGTATTATTCACAAATTGCTCAATCGTAATACCATACTTGTCCTTTTCCGCAGACGAGAAAGGATATATCGATGCGATAGAAACCTTAGAGGGATCTCTTACTACCAAAAGCGCTGCACCAAATGTATGCCCGCTAATAGGAACATAAATAATCCCATCTCCATCTGGATCCTCCAGGGAATCAATTAATGCCATTTCCTCATGGACCGTCTCCGCTGTCTCTTTTCCTTCCGTAGTGGTTACTGCAATCAAAGAGGTATCCACATCATCGATGACTTCTCCTGCATTATCTGCGGTAGTATATGCCAGGATTTCTTCTTCCGTAAGCACGAGATTTACCACAAACTTTAAGGCCCCTGTCTCTAACATAGTCGGTACAAAGGTACGCGTGGTCGCCGGCGCATCTCCCTTACAAAGCATGATAAGAAGAAGGTACGTCGTTAGTACCAGCACTGCGATAAACGTAAATATGTAAGCAAATACTTTTCCAATTGTTTTGAGTACTTTTTTAGCCATAACTTTTGAATTATACCACACTTACCCATAATCAGTATAAAATCCCCGCATTCTTGCGGATTTTGGCAAGGAATGGTAAACTTTTGATAGATTTTATTTTTTTTGGAGGACACTACCATGGAATGGTATTGGATTGTATTAATTGTAGTAGGAGCAATTGCTTTAATTCTCCTTGTTTTATTCTTATTAGGTCGTAAGCTACAAGGGAAGCAGGCTGACCAGCAGAAGATGTTAGAAGCCAACAAGCAGACCGTTTCGCTTCTGGTTATCGACAAGAAGCGTATGCGTTTAAAGGATGCCCAAATGCCTGCGGCAATTATGGACCAAATGCCTAAAATTTCCCGCAATATCAAGATGCCCCTTGTTAAGGTAAAGGTTGGCCCCCAGATTGTAACGATGTTCTGCGATGAAAAGATTTTCGACATGGTTCCTGTAAAGAAGGAAGTTAAGGCAGAAATCAGCGGTATGTACCTTATTGGTGTGAAAGGCGTTCATGGTACCGTTGTGAAGAAGGATGAAAAGAAAAAGAGCAAGTTCAAGCAGCTTGTAGAAAAAGCACAGGAAAAAGCCGGTGCACGTTCCATTAAATAACTACGAAAGCCACCCTGCCTGGGTGGCTTTTTTACTAGGCACTATACTAGCTGCTCTGCTGTTAACTCTAACGTATTAATGGATAGCGGCGTACCACTGGTGGTTAAGCGATAGGAAGCCTGTACCAACATCTTATCTCCTGTTTTTTCGATGGTTAAAGATTTTGTATCTACTTCCATCGGAAACTGTCCATAAGGCGTGACATAGTAGGTATCCACGGCCTGCCCTGCATGAAACGTCATTTTGGATGGAATGGGGCCATTTTTATGAAGACTCATCTCTACATCCGAAATTTTTAATCGACACCCTGTCTCGTTCTTTCCTTCTGCATCAACCTCTGTCCACGTAAAATACTGCTTCCCATTCTTCTCATACGCCTGTGCCGTCACATTTTGCCTGGTTTCCATAGGCTCATTGACGCCATCTGGATCACGCTGCATACCTACAATACTTAGTCTAACTTCTCCTGTCATCTTTCTTCTGCTCCATCCTATCTACGCTAATATACTCTGGTAAGCTCCTGAGAACATCGTTTTGTACTTTTCCCTAATTACCAAAAGAGCTGCCTCTGCTTTCTCCATTGTTTCATAAATCCCAAACACCGTAGGCCCACTACCACTCATTAGTGTTGCGTTAGCCCCCAAAGTTTTTAATGTCCGTCTTACCTCCACAATTTCTGGTTTTTCTTTTTCTGTTACATAAGCCAGAACATTGAGAAGACAATCATCCAAAGCACTGCTATCGCCACGTTCCAGTGCTTCTACAATTTTCTCTGTATCTGGATGTGGATATTCCCTGCTGTCCAGTTCTTCAAATACATATTTCGTGGAAACACCCTCCGGTGGTTTTACAATCACATAGTAGAAGGGCCTTTTGATGGTAAGTTCGGTCATCTTCTCCCCAATCCCTTCACAAAGCTGCGTCCTTCCTTTTATGCAAAAGGGAACATCTGCCCCTAACCGCGCGCCCAGCGCACAAAGTGCATCTTCGGACATGCCCAGGTTATACAGTGTATTCGTTAAAATCATAGCCATAGCACCGTCAGTACTTCCACCAGCCATCCCTGCTTCCACTGGAATATGCTTCTCAATATGAATTTTCACACCGCCTGGCTCTCCTGCCTCTTTAAGAACTGCGGCCGCTCCACGCCAGGCTAAATTCTTTTCGTTTAAAGGCATCGTATCTACATTACTGGTGAGAACAATACCTTCTGGAATTCTTTCTACGGTTACAACATCATACAAATCAATCTGCTGCATAACGCTTCTTAAAGCGTGATAACCATTGGGAAGCTTCCCTACAACATCTAACCCTAAGTTAATCTTGGCATAGGCCTTTCTGGTAAGTTTTTCTTTCTGTTCCATAATTCCTCTTTAAAATGCTTTACTTTTCGAACTGGCGTTCTTATAATAAACACACGAACATTTATTCGATTTATGACTGGGGTATACAACATATGGCAGCAAAAGTATCCTATACATCCTATGATTATAAAGACATTTCCATTGTTCCTGTCATCGTATCCTTCGATACAAAGGGCAGAATCGTTCCTCTTTACGTGCGCATTGCTGGTGAAAGTTATCGCATTGATTCTTTCTATGTGCAAAAACGCTTCGAAAGTATTTTTACATTTTGCTGTCAGCTTATTGTGGGAGACTGCCTGAAACCACTGCAACTCACCTACTACAAGGAAGAAGATGTCTGGGGAATTGCTGCCTCTACACAGTCTCTATTTTAACACAGCCAGGGGACATCTTTGTTGACTTTCGCTTGGTACCATGTAAAAATATACAAAACTTTCATAAATATTTAGACAGGGTGTCATCCCTGCGAACTCCACTTTGGGTGATGCATATGAGTACACATACTGGTTTAATTAATCCCAAGCAATTTGAGATTATTAATTACATCAAACAGTATATTAAAAAGAATAAATTAAACGAAGGGGATAAGCTCCCTTCTGAGAATAAGCTGGCAGAGCAGTTTCTGGTGAACCGCAACGTTGTCCGTAGTGCGCTTTCCCACTTATCTGCCCAAGGACATATCTATTCAGAAAAAGGGCGCGGTTTTTTCGTGTCCGCCAAGCCAAAGCCCATTCTTTTTGACCACGACAATGGTCTTGGATTTTCAGAGGTTATGGGAACCGGTACCCGGAATTATCAGATTCAGTTAATCAGTAAGTCAGAGATTTCCGCTGGCGTTAGTCTTGGAAAGCTCCTCTGTATTCCGCCAGATGAGAAGGTTTATCTTTTAAAGATTCTCAGGCTTTTGGAAGGGGAACCCTTTGCTATTTGTCATTCCTATCTCCCCTCCTCTAAGTTGCCGGACTTTGATAAACACTTAGACAATTTCACCACGGTTAATCGAATCATTATGGAAGACTATGGATATCCTCACCCCTACTGCGGAAACCTATCCATTGAATCCTGCATGCCCACGGCAGAAGACATTGATTTATTAAAGATGCCTTTGCAGATGCCTATTTTAAAACAGAATGAAATCTTCTACGTGGATCAGGATACCACCATCGAATATTTCTGCGTTCGAGCAAGAGGCGACCGCTTTAAGTTCCGTATGAGTTTTACCGAAGATGTACAGGAAGCCTTCGGCGAATAAAAAAACTGCAGCCACGCTGCAGTTTTTTATTTACCATGGATCGCCATAGTAATCATACCATTCGTCCGTCACGCCTTCGTCTTCGTCGCTCTGGCTTTCTTCTAATTCCTGTCTTGCTTCATTTCCCTGGTTCATAGCATCTTCTAGCGCATCTAATGCATCCTGACTCTCGTCGTCCTCATCATCACCCTGGGAACCATCATTCTCCTGTTCATCATCAGAGGAGCCGCCTGAACCGCCCTGAGACTCCAAAAGTTCTTTTAATTCATCCATTAATTTTTGGGCATCTGTATCATGGCCCGGCGTTCCTTCTTCCGTAGCACAACCATCCTCTGCCAGGATACGAATCCCTTCCTTGGCCATCTCTACAATTTCTTCCCAAGCAGCTTCCCTCTCCTCCTTGGTGGCGGACTCCATACTTTTTAGTTCCTTAATCTTCGTAGTATACATCTTTGCAAGGACAAGATTTACGCGAATATCACACTCTTTATACTCTGGAACATAGCAACTAAGCGCTTTCTCATAATAGGGAATGGCACTTATATAATCTCCTTTTTCATAGAATGCATTACCCTTGTTATAGTAATAAATATAGCGATTATTCAAATACAATACGACCCCTAGAATGATGGCCGCCAAAATCACGCCCAGAACTGTAACGTACTTTACAATCCTTGCTGCTTTTTCTAATCCTGATGTTTTCTTTTCTTGTAGTTTTGCTTTCTTACTCACAATATGCACCACTTACTTCTTACGGATCAAAAAGACACCTTCTAACACCAGCATACAAACAAGAGGAATTGCAAACCAGAAGGACAAATCATTCGCTCCTTCTAATGGATTATAAATCTCTGCATCTACCTCTTCTAATACCTGATAATCTACATTAGACATAATCTTATCTAAAATCTTGTCGATATCTTCGCTCTTTTGCATATGTACATAAGGCACTGCCATATCATCAGCAATCCTTTTTAAATTGTCTTCATCTAATACGGCAACACCATCATAGCCTCTGGCGTCTTCCACAGTACATGCATCACCAAAATAATCAATGTAGTGCATCATACCGCCTTCTTCCGTACCATAACCAAGTACAGCACCATCATCAATTAGGTCTGCGAATTCTTTAAAATCAATCGCCTGCTTTGCGTTGGTCTCTTCTCCGTCAGAAATATAAAAGACAACAACCTTGCCTGCTTCCCCTATATTTTTAAAAGATTCTCTGGCGGTCTGAATACTCTTCTTCATAAGCGGAATCGGTCTATCCAGAGTTGTTCCCAGTGCGTGTCTGGGGAAAGAAGGCCGAATCGCCTCTATGGTACTAATTAAATACTCGCCATTATTTGTATAAGGCATTTTCTGTGTCGCTGTGTTATCGAAGTTAATAAGGGAAAAAGAGGCTCCTTTTAAGTGTTCTACAATATAAGCACAGTCCTGCACCACGCCGTCATAACGTGGCTGCCCCTCTCCATAATCTTCTGCCACCATACTGTAAGTCGTATCTAATACAAATAGTACCCGCAGATTTAGCTTCCCTGCTCTTTCTACCATCGCTTCTCCTGGTACCACAGGATGCAGTAAAAGGCATGCCAAAAGAAGCGCCATCACAATCTGTCTAATGAAGGCGAAAATTCCTTTTCTCTTTACGACGCAAAGGAGTACACAAAGCACTACAATTGCCCAAATTGGAAGAAGGGGGTACAGTCTCATAGCCTCTTTACTTTCTCATAAACTTTAAAGTGACAAACATTCCAAGGAAACAGCCTGCTAACAAAAAGATAGGAAGTTCCGGGTGATGGGTCTCGGTAACATACCGCTCCACACTGCCTGCATTCTTCGTTAATTTCTCAATATCGGTAACGATACTCTTATAGGAGTCCATCTCGTTTTCTAGATAGTATGCTCCACCCGTAGATTCAACCGCTGTCTTCATCTCGTTCATACAAATCTCAATCGGACGACGCTGGTCCTCTTCTCTTGGAACAAATGTGGTACCAATACCATACACCAGAATATCATGCTTTTTACAAAGATCGGCCGCTTCCTGAATGGTAAAATACTGGGTACCGCCAGTTTCATTGATATCGTTATCAGAAGTATAAATTACCGCTCTTGTGCGTTCTTCTTCGATCTTAGGGAAGTGGAATACCGTAGAAGCAAGTCCATCTCCTGCGAAAGAGCTTCCTCGTTCATTGGTTTCATTGGTACCGGTATATATGCGGTCAATCCAGTAATCTACCTCGTCGGTATAAATTTCTGTTTTATAAACATACTCATCAATGACCTCGGAGCCTTCACTCAGTTCATCCAGGCAGTTTAATACATACTGGTAGTCATCTGTCATAGGGCAGAAAAGAACAGGGGTCGTATTAAAAATAACAATGGCAAATCGGTCACCCTTTAAATTGCTCACAACACTTTTTAGTTCCCTGCACAGTTTTGCATTTACACGGCATACCGATGTTGATACATCCATACACAGAACAATATCTCTGGAAAATTTCTGTTCTTCCCGAACTTCTTCTTTATAAGGTCTGGACATTACAAGACCCAGGGATAAGAACGCGCCCACCATAAAAAGCGCCATAATGACAGAAAGAATCTGATACAAAATCTTTCTGCCCTTTAAGTAGGAAGATCCCTCTGCAAAAGCCAGAGCATAAATTTTTTCACCCTTCTTAAACTTCTTGCTTTTACGAATTACAAAAAACAGAATGCAAAAGACAGCTGCCAAAATACAGCTTGCGTAGAAATATCGTATATCTTTGTACTGGATGCCACTATCTGCGGCAAAGATATTTATATATTCCATTCTCTAATAATCCACTTTGTCTTCTCAATAGCCTGCAATTCATCTCCTACTGAAATGCGATCAAATTCCACCGCATAAAACTCATTAATTAGTGCCGCTAACGCTGGTACGTTCATCATCTGAATTTCATTTAGTGTGCAGCGGCTAACCTTCACCCCTGTAAACTCGCTTAAAAATTCACGCACAAACAGACTTAGATAGTAATAGCAGGTTCGGGTATCAATCTGTCCATTCACCACCTGGTTCGTTAAGGCATCAATCTTTCGAAAATATCTTAACCGCAGTTCATTCCGCTCCTTCATGGACAGTGCTTTCCATGCGGCAGCGGCATCCACAGGCTTTACCGGCTTACTCAGAATCTTGCTGACCACAATAAAGGCAACTGCGATAAAAATAACCACGCCGGCAATAATTCCAAAAGTAACAATCGGACTCTGCTTAAATATGAAATTATCCTGTAAACCTACACTAAATTCCATCTCTATCTTTTCTCAAACTTGTGTCTTGAAAGCATTTCAATCAAATCTTTTTCTAATTCCGGAGAATTGTCAAACTCTGCCTGCACAATTCCATGCACCTTGAAACGTTCCTCATTCTCCTCTGACAACTCCTCTTTTCGCTTTGCAATTAGTCTGCAAAGTTTTTTATCTTTTAGGAAGAAATCGTCCACATAATGATCGTCCGTGAGATCATATAGTTTTCCTTTTGCAAAATCTGCGTCATTCATCGTCAGCGCAAGTACATCATGATTGGCTTTTAATCTGCGAAGATTCTGATCGGTAATATCATGAAATCCCTGGATATCGGAAACTAAGAAAATAACCATTTTACGGTTATAACTTTTTAAGATATATTCAATGGTTTTATTTAAATCAGAAGCATTGTTCTCCCGCACACTGCGGTAATACTCTTCCAGCATAATCTCAATGTTCGCAAGTCCTGTGCGAAATGGATGGTGCTTTAATTTGGTTCCATCCATAAAAGTCATACCCACATAATCTGCATTACGATTCACCATAAGCGCAAGAGAGCCTGCTGCCATAATGGCGAGGGTTCTCTTCTCTTCATGCGATCTGGTAGAACCTAACATTCTGCGGTTACTATCTAACAGGAACATAACATTATGCTTTTTCTCTGCTACATACTGCCGTACCAAAACCTTACCACTTCGAGAGGTTGCCTTCCAGTCGATGTCTTTTACATCATCACCCGCTACATACTCTCTAAGTTCATCAAAGTTCATACTCTTTCCCTTAAAAACAGAGGCATAAGAACCATCGAGAACACAGCTGGTGCGTCTTCTCGTAAAAATATTTTTAAAGGACCTTAGATTCCCTTCGATTTTGGATACAAACTGCATTCTCATGGTGTGGGAACAGCTCCTACGATTGCATCTACAATCTCTTCTACCTTAATACCATCTGCCATAGCAGCATAGTTTAATCCAATTCGGTGTCCCAAAACACCATAACGTAAGAATTTTACATCATCGGGTGTTACATAACCACGGCCATTGATAATCGCAACCGCTTTTGCCGCTTCCATAAAGGTAATGGCAGCTCGGGTACTAGCGCCCATATTGATGTACTGTGCGAGGTCTTCGGAAATATATCTTTCAGGGTTTCTGGTAGCCTGCACAATATCAACGATATACTGCTTTACCAAATTGTCTACATATACGCGCTTACGAAGTTTCTGCAGGAAAATGATTTCCTCAATATCTGTCACGGAAGCAACCGCCTCAAACACACCACTCTCGATACGATTTAAAATCTCAACTTCCGCATCTCTTTCGGGATAAGTCAGATTTACTTTTAACAGGAAACGGTCTAACTGTGCCTCGGAAAGTACGTAAGTACCTTCCTGCTCAATCGGGTTCTGGGTTGCTATAACCACAAATACCTCTGGCATCTTAATGTGCTCTCCACCGATGGTAATCGCATGCTCCTGCATGGCTTCCAGCATTGCACTCTGGGTCTTCGCGCTGGAACGGTTTACCTCGTCTAAAAGAACAAAGTTGGCATACACGGGACCAACCTTTGTTTCAAAGGTGTTTTCGGTAGCATTGTAAATCTGGGTACCAATAATATCACTGGGAATCAGATCGGGCGTACACTGAATACGAGAGAAACTGCCGCCTACTGCTTCGGTCATAACCTTTGCTGCGGTAGTTTTCGCAAGGCCGGGAACGGATTCCATTAAGATATGTCCATTGGCCATCATGGATATCAAAATGGCATTGCCAAGAAACGGCTGACCCACCATTTTGCTGTTGTAATAGTTTAAAATCTTCTGAATCGTGCCAACTGCTCTCTGCAGTTCTTCGGTAGTAATCTGTTCCTGACTCATCATTTTCTCTCCTTCTCTTTTTGTATGACACCATACAGTTTCATTATAGCATAAAACACGCTTGGCCCTACAAAAAAACGGCCCTTCCAGGCCGCTTTCAAAATTCTTTATTTACTGCACCAACTTTAATCTGGCTCTTCTAAGGTCATCCTCATTTTCAAAACGCTCGATGTTACCGCCTAGCGCTCTAAGCTTTTCATCAAAATCTTCATAACCACGTTCGATATACTTAATGTCATCAATAATCGTTTCGCCCTCTGCTACAAGGCCTGCAATCACAAGTGCTGCACCTGCACGAAGATCTGGCGCAGTAATGTTCGCACCAGTATATCCCTCCACACCAGAGATGATGGCGGTATTGCCTTCCACCTTAATGGAAGCACCCATACTGGTCAGTTCATCCACATACTTAAAACGATTATCAAAAATACTTTCTGTAACAATACTGGTGCCGGCAGCAATGCCAAGTGCCACGGTCATCTGCGGCTGCATATCTGTCGGGAAACCAGGATAAGGCAGTGTCTTAATCTGGGTATTGGTTAGGATGCCATTCCCCTGCACACGTACAGCATCATCATACTCCACTACACTGCAACCAATTTCCAAAAGTTTTGCGGTAATACACTCTAAATGTTTGGGAATAACATTCTTAATAAGAACGTCACCCTTGGTGGCTGCTGCCGCAACCATATAGGTACCTGCCTCAATCTGGTCAGGAATAATTGCATACTCCGTACCATGAAGCTTCTCCACACCTTTGATACGAATCACGTCGGTACCCGCACCTTTGATATTCGCTCCCATAGAGTTTAAGAAGTTCGCAAGGTCTACGACATGAGGCTCCTTTGCTACGTTCTCTAAAATCGTCTTTCCAGTTGCCATCGTTGCTGCCATCATAATATTAATGGTCGCACCAACAGAAACCTTATCTAAGAAAATATGTGTTCCACGGAGCTCTGTTGCATCAGCAATGATATTACCATTCTTAATCTCAACTCTGGCTCCTAGTGCACGAAATCCCTTAATATGCTGGTCAATGGCACGTACACCAATGTTACAGCCACCCGGAAGGGGAACTTCGGCATGCTTATACTTACCAAGTAAAGCACCAATCATATAGTAAGAAGCACGAATACGCTTCATATATTCGCTATCAATGGTACAGTCCGTAATCTTTGAAGAATCTATACGAACAGTATGACGGTCAGACTTTTCAATCTTCACGCCGATACTTTCCATGGCCTCCATAAGAACATTGGTATCACGTACATCTGGAATATTCTCAATTACTACCAAATCATCGCTCATCACGCCCGCAGCCAAAATAGGCAGTGCCGCGTTCTTTGCACCACCAATTTCAACCTCGCCTGTAAGGGGCGTGCCGCCTATGATTGCATACTTACTCATAAAGTGAACCTCTTAGTTCCTGTCTATCGAAAAGCTGGTCCTACCGCACCAGTCAAATTTGCACACAATTCGGAGACATTATAGTATATTGGTTTCAAAATGTCAAAACAGATTATGTTAACCTGTTGGGTCAATATATTACCGTTTGCTTCCCTTGCTGCCACCCAGAGAAGCACCATTTAGGATATTAGAGTCAAATGAGAACGTAATGTTCTCTTCTTCTCTTACACGTTTCTGGGCTAACTGAATCATTCTGTCCAGCAATTCTGCATAGGGCATTCCCGTGGGCTCCCATAAGTAAAAGGACAAGGAACCAGGAATGGTGTTGATTTCATTAAAGTATAAAGCACCCGTATCCTCATCAATCATAAAGTCGATACGCGCTACACCCTGACAGCCAAGTTTCTTAAAACTCTTCACTGCCATATTCCGCACTTCTTCTCGCTTTTCAACGCTTAAATTCGCAGGAATCTGTCTGGAAACACCAGCCATACCCTTGGAGCCGCCCGTCTTCTTGGATCCACCACCGCTCATATATTTATCTTCATAGCTTAAAATATCTTTGGAGTGAAAAGGTTCTTCACATTCGGACGCGATGGCCTCATTCTCATCGCCTAACACGGCGCAGTTGATTTCTCTCAAATTGGTAATGGCATGCTCCACCAGAATCTTTCTAGCATAAAGATAGGCATCATCCACACTCTTTACAAGTTCTTCTCTATTCTTTGCTACGCTAATTCCCACAGAAGAGCCCAGGTTAACGGGCTTAATGATTACGGGATAACCCAGTTTTTCTTCGATTTCCGCAAGCATTGCATCTACATTTCCATAATCTTCCATGGTGTATAAAAGGCATGGAAGTACCGGCACATCATTGTCTTTCAAAATAGCCTTGGTGATGTACTTGTCCATACCCACTGCGGATGCTGTCACATCACAGCCAACAAAGGGAATCCCAATGGTCTTTAAATATCCCTGTAATGCACCGTCCTCCACATTGGTACCGTGTACGACTGGAAAGGCAACATCAATGGTAATCTTCACTTTCTTCCCAAATGTTTTTACTGGGTAATTTACAAGAGAGACACCGTCTTCCTCATTTACCATAATGACACGGGTAGACGCCTCTAACAGAGCGGGGATATCCTTGTAGGATGCAATATCTCCCACCTTCTCACCCACATACATTTCATTTTTCTTTGTTAAATAAACCGGGATTACCTCGTATTTCTCTGTATTCATACTCATATATGCCTGGATTCCAGAAATAACAGAAACCTCATGTTCTACACTTCTTCCACCAAACATCAAAGCCACACGTGTTTTCATAATCACTCTTCTCCTCACTTTCCTCTCTGGGAGGAAGCTCCTCTTCCTTAATAGCAATCAGGTAAATCATTTTCTAACAGAATATATTTGTGTCCTGGGTCGGAAATACTCTGGGCATACTGCATTGCTTCCTCTAATTTTCGGAACGCTCTGCATTTTTCTTCCGGGAACCCGCTCTCTTTAACACCACGTGCAATGGGTAAGGTGCGCTTTTCTCCAACAAGGAGAATATAGTCGCAACATGCTGCCGCATAGGTTCCAAACTTATAATTATATTCTTCTTCCTGCTCTCCGAGTTCCACCATACCAGGGGTAATCAAAATACGGACACCATCAAATAGTTTCAGAGTTTCTACCGCCGCTTTTGAACCAACAGGATTTGAATTGAAAGCATCGTCAATAATCGATACATTACCATGATTCTTTAATTCCATGCGGTGTGGAACAGATTGGATTCTTCGCACGGGCACCTTCAAATCTTTTAAGGGGATGCCAAAGGTGTGCGCCACAGATATCGCGCCTACAATATTGATTACATTGTGCCCTCCAATAAGTCTTGTACGGAAGCGCTCCGTCTCACCACTTGGTGCCGTTACCGTAAATTCCGTTCCCAGGTTCGACAGGGTAATGTCTGAAGAACGATACCCCTCCCCTTCGCTATCGTTACGATAGAAAATCGGTGCTGTGTAATTCTTTGCCTTCTCGGTAATCCACTCGTTATCACCATTTAAGAAAAGATATCCACCCTTTGGCAATGCATCCGCTAGCTCAAACTTTGTAGAAGCTACATTCTGGATCCCGCCGAAGGTTTCCAAATGCTGCGGACCTACGGAGGTAATAAGACCGTGGTGCGGGTTAACGATATCCGTAATTTCTTTAATGTCTCCCACATGTCTGGCGCCCATTTCACACACAAAAATTTCGTGTGTATTCTTTAGACTGCCACGAATGGTCTTTACAACACCCATGGGCGTATTGTAGCTTTCCGGTGTCACCAGAACACGGAACTTTTCTTTCAGTAATGTCTCCAAGTAAAACTTCACGCTGGTCTTTCCGTAACTGCCCGTGATTCCAATAATCTGCAAATCTTTATTCTGTTTTAAAATGCGCTTGGCATCATTAATATAGTGCTGGTTTACGGCTTTCTCAATGGGCCTATTCACAATATTGGCAATCAGTGTCATAAAAGGCGCTGTCGCCAGAAGAATTAACACACCGCCTGCCAGGAATCGAAGTCCTTCGCCAAACTGCAGTTTCCCAAGGAAATATAAGCCTGTCAGAAATAACACAGCCAGAATTAGACAACTCGCTATGAGACGTTTTACACGCATGGTAAAAACAAGTTTTTTCTTGGTATTTGCAATGCGAAGATAGCCAAAGTACTTAATGGCAATCCAAAGATATAACACATAGACAATAAAACAAGGGAGTTTCCAAAAGAAAATGGTTGCTAACAGAATCGGCGCACTCACATAAAGATAGGCCTGTTTCCCAGTATGAGAAGACAGCCAGTTTAACTGCTCATCATTTTTATAGCCATGAAGCTGCAGCATATGAAGATTATACCTAAGCACCAAAAGATAGGTAAGAATCGTCATAAGAGCAGATAAAATTTCAAAAATAAGCATTGCTATCTTCATATTCTATACGTGATTATAAAGCAAAATATGCTTTTAAAATTCCTCTAAACTGATCTGGCTTTTCTAAAAAGCAATAGTGTCCGGTCCCTTCAATAACAGCAAGACCTGCCGAAGGCATCATACTTTCCATCTTCTTCGCATCGGAAAGCGGTGTTGCGGTGTCCTTGTCCCCCCAAATTAGCAGGACTTCCTGCTTAACCTTCGGAAAAAGCGCTGTCAAATCCTCATTAACGGCTTTTACAAGACAGCCCTTCATAATAGGGGTCGCCCTTCTGTAATCTTCTGACCCCTGTCTGCTCTTCCAGTCCGCAATGAGTTCCGGACAAATTGCCTGGGCAATCTTAGTACTGGCAAGATTCTTATAGAACTTATAACGCAGCGCCTTCACTTTTTTTATAAACGTTTTCTTCGGCATTACGCCAGCGCTGTCTACCAGAACAATTCGATTGATATGAATGGGAGCGTTTTCTCTGGCCGCCAGTTTAATAATCATTCTGCCGCCATAGGAATGGCCTAATAAAGTCACTTCTTTGATTTGTAGTGCTTCCATAAAATGCAACAGAAAATCGACATAGTCGTCTACACTCCAGGGCTGTTTTGGCTCATCACTGTCTCCAAAACCAGGCAAATCAAATAAAAGCACGCGGTACTTTTCAGAAAGAAGATTCGCAATAGACTGGTATACAGGCATGCTGGTGCCCCACCCTTCTAATATCACGACCGTCTCTGGGCCTTCTCCAAAGAATGCATAATTTACTTTTAAGCCATCAACAAGAATTTCCATAAATACTTCTGCTAGTAAGGTACATAGGCAGATGGATCTACCTGATTCCCACCAATTAAGATTTCAAAATGCAGATGGGGGCCTGTGGAAGCACCACTGTTACCACTGCCTGCAATACACTGTCCCTGGGACACTGCCTGTCCTACTGATACATAAATACGACTCAGATGCGCATAACGGGTCTGTTTTCCATCGGGATGCCTAATCACTACGCAGTATCCATATCCACCAGACCAACCAGCCTGGGTAACCGTACCACCGCAGGATGCATTTACCGGTGTTCCAATCGGAGTCGCCCAGTCAATACCACGATGGAACGAAGAACCGATTCCACCAGGCGAACGACGATAGCCATATTTAGAAGAAAGACGACCACCAGCTAGTGGCTTGATATAGGTAGGCGGAACGATGGTTCCCACTTCCATCTTCTTTGCAACTGCTTCTGCCAGAACCTCTTCGTATAAGATTTCTTCCGCTATCTGGGAATCATTCTCGTACGTTACAAGAGCCACCGCATCACGAAAACCAGAGGAGGGCTGTCTAAGCGTCTGGTGCTTATCGGTATACCAGTCATCATTATAGACATACTCAATAGGAAGATCATATGCTTCCTTTCTTCTAACCTCTTCGATTCGATATACGCCTAAAATCGGGACAGGAATCGTCACCAAAAGTTCCTGACCCACACTAATGGTAGAATGTTCATTTTCCAGTGAGTCATTCATAGAAATTAATTGAGAGAGGGGAAGCCCCAAATCCATAGAAATGCCAGACAACGAATCGCCCTTTTTAACTGTATAAATAAGCTTCGTATCCTGTACATCAAAGAGATATTGTTTGGCAGTTAATGCGTCCACAATATGCTCCGAAGAAATATACCCTTCGGCGAGCTGTACCGCCTCCGCAAACTGCATATCAATAATGCCATAATCAAACTGATCATAAGGATTACTACTTGCCTTCTCCACAGCGGTACTATCTACCGTCAGGACTTCCATAGCACCTGCATTTAAACGAAGGGTCTCTTCCACCTTTTCACCTAGCATATCAGAACGTTTCATGACCACTGGGGAAAGCGCACTAAACTCTGTACTAGTATCAACCAGCACTGAAATTGTAAATAAGTCTTTCTGGTCATATCCTGCCAGTCCTGTTTCAAGAACCTCCAGTGCTTCCTGTGCAGAGGCTACATAAACCGCATCATCGCCAACCTTAATCATGCACCCCTTCGAGGTCGGTTCTTTCACAGTGGTTAGCAGATAATCCTCTAACATCGCAACCAAATCTTCCTGCTTTACATAAAGATTATGGTCTTCGTCGCAAGCTTCAAAGGAAAAGGCCGGGAAATCTGTATAAATCATCTCCTCATGCTGGGCAGCAATATTCTGCCTTGCAATTGTGTAGGCTTCATAAAAATCATCCTTATCATGCACCACACCATACTCCTGATTTCCCAAAGTAACTTTGTAGTGCGTACTTTCTGCTTCGTCATTAAGTTCTCGCATCTGGGGTACAAAAAGAATGTAAAGAAAGGCACTGATACTCAGCACCATTGCGAACACATTGGAACGAACCAAATGATATTTTGAACGAAGTTTACTGCGATTCATAACTCACAAAAAAGTTATTATTTTTTCTTAACAGAATATCCAAACTTCCCTAGATTCTCACCTAAGGTATAGTATTCTCCATGAGAATACGCGATAGGATCTGCATCTGCAAAATGAAACCGGCCGGTCTCATCCATATACTGATCATCTACCGTAACAGCCACCACTTCTGCAATAAACATATCGTGGGTGCCAAGTTCTAATACCTGTTTCACTTTACACTCAATAGATACTGGGCTTTCCTTAATAGAGGGCGCTTTCACCTTCTCGCTGGGAGCTTTAGTCAAATGCACAGCAGTCCACTTATCAACCTCTTTACCACTCTTTACGCCGCAGTAATCTACAGCCTCTACCAGATTCTTATTGGTAAGATTTACAACAAACTCTCCCGTCTTCGTAATCATAGGATGAGAATGGCGTTCCTTGCGGACAGAAATAGAAAGCATGGCTGGATCAGAACAAATGGTACCTGTCCACGCAACAGTAAATACATTGTCATGTCCTTCTCCATCGCTACAACTAATCAACACTGCCGGCACAGGATAAAGCATATTGCCGGGTTTAAAACTAACTCTTCCCATAAAAACTCCTTAGATAATGCCAAGAATCTGTAAAATCTGGATTGCAACACCCGACAAAGCCATAATGGTTGCTATAATTGCCCACACCTTCGCGCCAGTCGCTTTTGCGCCAGCACGCTTAATCTGTAATTCAATACCGTCAAACTGTTTCTCACCATTCTCTGCAATGACAGCCTGCACATTACGATATACTTTGACGCTTTCTTTGTGCATAAATTCTTCCGCACTCTTAAAGCGTTCTTCCATTAACTTTCTCTGTTCTTCTTCTCTTGCTCTCGCTTCTGCTTCTTTCTGCTGTTTTTCTAAATCCTCGTCTTTTGAATTCATCTTTGCATTGATGCGCTGAATGAATTCGACAATCTCACGATTATCCTGTTTTAGGCCATAAATAGCAGCATCGAAACTGGACTGTAACGTATTTCTGGTCTCTTCATTAGAATTTTTAAGATTTGCAATACCGATTTTAATCTCATTGCTGGTAGCAGATAAACTTTCCACCGAAGAACGGGTTGCACTGCCTGCATCCTTTAATTCTGCCATCGCAGCCTTCATTTCTTCCGACTCTGTAACCGTAGCAGCTTCGGGCTCTTTACTCGAAAGGGCAGACTGCGTTTCCATCATCTGCTGCAGAGAGTACTGCAATGCACTTGTATTATTCAGCAGCTGCTCCATAGATGCCTGCAACTGGCTGTTCATCTCTAAGCTGGAATTCTTATCCGTCTGGATATCAAAGCGAACCGCATTCGTTGTCTGACTCATCTCATCTAACGCTGCCTGCAATGCCACAATGGCTGCCTTCACCTCATCCGTGCTTGCCTTCACTTCTTCATTGCCAGCCTGCAGAGCTGCCACAGAACTGCACATTTCTGCATTCCCAGCCTGCAACGCTGCCACGGAACTACGTACATCTGCATTGTCTGCCTGCAAAAGAGACACGGTATTCTTCACATCCTCATTGCCTGCCTGCAATACCGCTACTGTATTCTTTACATCCTCCGATGACTTCTGCATCGCTTCTGCATAAAACTGCACTTCGCTGACTACATTCGCCATCTCTCCAGAAATAACATCCGGTGCTACTTCTCCTGTATCTGCTACAAGCTGCAAGTTGCGCACCTTATCGATACCTTCATCTACCAAAGCATACATCTTCTCTGTTAATTCAGAATTACGATAATTTAATTTGCGCATCTCCTGTAAAACGGCTTCGTATGCTTCTACCTGCTCTTCCAGATTCTGCATCTGACGAGCCTCGGCTTCACTATTCGCACGTATCATCTCGCCTGCATTATATTTTTGTGAAAACTGATCCATAAAACTATCCATAACTGTTTTCCTCCGAAATGAAAACAAGGGTTCGCTTCGTGACCTCTGCAAGGCCACAGATATTGATATTTTACCATTTTTTCCTAATTTTCACAAATAAAAGGGGCCTAACGGCCCCCAATCATCCCCTTATTTCTTTGTGCATTATACACAACTATTCACTAATAAGCACATTGCTTTTATGTATATTTTACAAAATCTTTTTGCCGTATTCATATTTCGTTCATATTCAAACAGTACAATAAATACAACTTAAATAAGAGCAAAACATTTTTCATAATCACCCGGCTGTCACGAAAGTGGTAGTCGGGCCTCCTCATTTTATAGGCACTACGCTTTTTCCCTGAGCGGTGCATACTTCTGAATGACCTCTTCCTCCGAGAAATGATACTTCACACCTTTGATTTCCTGATACTCCTCGTGTCCCTTTCCTAGAAGTGCCACAATATCTCCAGGCTGACTGATGTCAATAAGATATTTAATCGCTTCCTCTCTGTCGATAATGGTTTCGTATTTTCCTTGGTGAACATTAATCCCTTCAATAATATCCTGGTTAATGTGCTCCACTTCCTCATCTCTTGGATTATCCATCGTCAACACAATCAAATCCGCATATTTTGCAGCCACACGTCCCATATCTACACGACGCATACGGTCCCTATTTCCGCCGCCACCAAAGAGGCAAATCAGTCTTTTCGGATTATATGCCTGTAACGTTGTTAAAAGGCTCTCTGTACTTAATTCATTGTGCGCATAGTCTATGATGAAGGTTGCAAAATGGGAGGTTTCCTTCATGACCTGGGTACGTCCCTTTACAAAGGTTCTCTTAAGACCGGAAGCAATGGCACTACTTGAAATTCCTTCTTCGGCAGCAAATGCTATTGCGTGAAGGGCGTTGGCTACATTGTAAATTCCCGGCATAGAAACCGATGCCGTAAGCGATGCCTTACCTGCCACGGTAAAGGTTACCCCGAGCATACCATCTTCCCAGCTATTTTCCATATGCGTGGCATAATAATCTGCCTTCTCCCTGCAGGATACAGTCAAAACATTCTCGAAGAGCTTCGCCGCAGCAGCAACCCTTTCATCATCACCATTGACGATTGTCATCTTGCTGTTCTGAAAGATTTCTTTTTTACAACTAAAATACTCTTCAAAATCGGCATGTTCTCCAGCTCCAATATGGTCATGCGAAATATTTAAAAACAAGCCATAATCAAATGTAATCCCATAAACGCGATCTTGCTTAAATGCCTGGGAGGAAACCTCCATAACCACATATTTACAGCCTGCATCTACCATTTTGGCAAAGAGGCTGTGAAGTTCATAAGACTCCGGTGTCGTATTTTTCGTAGGGAGTTTCTCCTGTCCAACATAGGCACCCAAGGTACCTATCATTCCCACCTTGTATCCGGCATCTTCTAAAATAGCTTTCATCATATGGGTTGTAGTCGTCTTCCCTTTGGTTCCAGTAAGGCCAACCACTGTAAGCTTCCTCACAGGATTTCCAAAGAAGTTTGCAGAAGCAAGTGCCATGGCTCTACGCGTATCCGCCACCTTTACTGCGGCTACTGACGCTGCTTTTTCTTCCTGCTCCTCCAATAAAATGGCGGCGGCACCATCACGAATTGCCCCCTCCATAAAACTGTGACCATCCACTTTGAATCCTTTTAGGCACACAAAAAGGCATCCCTTCGTTACCTTTCTGGAATCATAGACAATCTCTGTAATTTCTGTATCTAAGTTCCCCGCTGTCAGTTTATAATCAATGCCTTCCAGAACCTTACTTAACTTCATAGTTAAATACTCCTTCACATACAATCTTACTTTCCCCGGTCATAATCATCTCGTCCTCTTCATTCCAGAATGCATGCAAAATACCACCAGGCTGCTTTACATCCACTTCCCTATCACATTTTCCAAGCAAATTAAAATACACCAGACTGGTGCAACAGCCTGTTCCGCATCCGATGGTTTCTCCTGTTCCGCGCTCCCACTCTCTGATTTCAATGTGTTTTGCATCAAGAACCCGGCCAAAGGTTACATTGGTTTTATTGGGAAACAGGGGATGGCATTCCAGGAGCGGACCATATTTTTCAATATCCAGATTTTCCAAATCATCCCACTCTATTAAAGTATGTGGATTGCCCCAAGACAAAGAAGACGCCCAAAATGTCTGGTCCCCTGCCACAATTTCCTGGTGCATAAAGGTCTCAGCATCTGTCTTTACAGGCACATCCTTTGCCAAAAGTCTCGGTTTTCCAATATTCGCGGTTAAACTTTCTATCACGCCGTCTTTCATGTTCAGCTTCACGGTCTGTAAGCCACCATAAGTCTCCACCGTAATTACATCCTTTGGAGCCAGTCCGTAAGTATAGGCATAATTTGCAGTTCCTCGAAGGGCGTTTCCACACATTTCTGCTTCCGTTCCATCTGGATTAAAGATACGCATACGCACATCACAGCTTTCAGACGGGCAGACAAGTACCATACCATCGGAGCCAATCCCAAAATAGCGATTGGACATCTGTCTGGATAGTTCACCTGGATCCTCAATGGTATTTTCAAATGCGTTCACAAAAATGTAGGCATTTCCATAGGCCTGAATTTTTGTAAAAGGGACCTTCTGCATAGCTATACTCCTTTTTTCTTAAAAAAACAGGTCGCAGATGTTTTCTGCGACCAGCTGCATGGCAAATAAATCCTAGGCAAGTGCCTGTGCCAAATCATTTATAATATCATCTACGTTCTCGATACCGATAGAAATACGAACAAAACAATCGTTGATGCCAAGCTTTTCCCGCACATCTGGTGGCGTGGACTCATGCGTCTGCGTCAGCGGATAGGTCACTAATGTTTCGGTGCCGCCAAGACTCTCTGCAAATAAAATCATCTGCACCGAAGTAAGAAGTTTTTCAACGGAAGCGTGGCTGTCTAACTCAAAGGAAATCATACCGCCAAAGCCTGACGTCTGTTTCTTAGTCAAAGCATAATTCCTATGGTCTTCAAACCCAACATAATATACTTTCTTAACCTTCGGGTGGTTGCGTAGCCAATTCGCCACTTTAAATGCATTTTCATTATGTCTGGGCATACGAAGGGCCAGCGTCTTTATACCACGAAGAATTAACCAGCTATCCATGGGCGCAAGGCCTGCACCACGACTCTTTAGCTGCATCTCAAAATGTGGAACCAGCTTCTCACTTTTCACCACTACGATACCCGCGATCACATCGTTATGTCCGCAGAGGTACTTGGTTCCACTATGTACAACCACATCCGCTCCTAAATCTAATGGTTTCTGGAAATAAGGCGTTAAGAAGGTATTGTCTACTACAAAGGTTGCCCCATGACTATGTGCTAACTTGCCGATGGCTTCCAGATCGGCAACCTTCATCATCGGATTGGTTGGTGTTTCCACAAAAATCATCTTTGTATTTTCTTTGATTGCTACTTCAACATCCTTAACATCCGACATATCAATATATTCAAACTCGATGTCTAACTGGCTAAAAATATCGTTGGCAATACGGAAGGTGCCACCATAGATATCATCCGTTAATAGGACATGGCTTCCCTTAGGAAGCATACCGAACACAGCCATATTCGCAGCCTGACCAGAAGAGAATGCAAATCCTGTGTGACCATTCTCTAAAATTGCCATCGTACGTTCTAATTCCTGACGCGTAGGATTCTGCAATCTGGAATAATAATACCCAGTAGCTGTACTAAAATCTTTATGGGCAAACGTAGCTGACTGAAAAATCGGAAAGCTGACCGCTCCGGTTGTCGGTTCAACCCCAAGGGCACCATGCACTACCTTTGAATCAAAGTGCAGGTTCTCCTTGCGGTCAAAATTGTCATACATACATTCATTAATCATAAATTTCTCCTTTCAAAACGGAGATTTGTGGGTTTACATAATTACTAAAATTATAACACCTTTCAGCAAGATTTCCTATTCTTTTTATAGGCATCTCCTCATTAGAAACTAAGAAACTAGCCCTCTACCACAAAGGTCTCATCACCCATATTCGTCTTAATATTTTCTTCCTCTGCACCCACTGGAAGCTTTGCACCAGCCAAAAGACGCATGGTTGCCGTACTGGAATCCATAATTACGGAAGCTGTTTTTTCAAAGTTACCAAGGCCACAAACACTGTTGCCTTCCAGGTTCGTAGATAATCCTACATGCGTAAGTTTTAGAGAAAGTGCGCCTTTTTCCGCACCAACACCCATTACATACTGCCCATTACCAGCCATTTCCACTTTGGAAGCCTCTAGTAGAATATTACCTTCTCCTTCGAAAGCGGAGCCAATGCCCGTAATATTTGTACCAGCAATATGTCCGCAGCACTTACTGCGTGCAATAAAGACATCTAATGGACCATGGATGGAGCCAATAATACTACCCTCTCGTACATGGCACTCTGCATCAAATTCAAAGCTATCCAGGTGAATTGGCATTTTACCTTCAAAGCATCCAATACCAACACCAGTCTCCGCTGCCACCTGTAGATTAAAACGCCCACTATTGCAGGAGATGGAAGAACTTTCTGAAGCGCCACCTCCAATCGCGCAGCAGCGATTACCATCTACCGATATATCCACAAGACCAGAATGTGCAAAATGAACCTTTCCAATGGGGATATCCGGTTCATTACCAATACCAAAGCAACCATGTCCCTTTGATCCGATATGTAAGTTACCGGAACCTTCTACCCGAATCTCGCTACTTTCCGGCACACGAATACCGCCACCATCAAGACGGTTGTCGCCCTCCAATACTAACGTAAGCTTAACGCGCTCACCCAGTTCAATGCAGGGAAGCTTATAGGTATCCTTAATCTCCACATCGTTGAGCACTAGGCGAAGCTCGCTATCATCCTTAATGCGAATAGACATATCCGCCATATAGCCGCTATTGCCGTAAATTCTGACAAAACCGGTTCCAATCAAGATACCCGTATACATCTCCATAGCGAGCTGCATAACAGAAAGATCTGTGTCGGACTGCACCAGCATAATCTTTCGATCCGTAGTCTCGTGACGCTGTAAATTAATACGAACAATCTCACTTCTCAGTTTTTCAGAAATTTCCGGAATAAACTCTTTGGTCGGCTCTGCTAAATAGAAGCCCTGGATGTAGTCAACACCCATATGAATAACACTACGAAGCTCCATAGCGGTTTCCACGCCCTCTGCCAGGACCTTGATACCATTCGCGTGAGCATACTCAATAACGCTGCTGACAAAATGGCGCTTTCTGCCATCCTTTTCAAGACCATTCACTAAGAAACGGTCGATTTTTACGATATGTGGCATGTAGCGAAGCAGGGAATTGGTGTTGGAGTAACCACTACCATAATCATCAATTGCAAGTTCGAAATAATCCTTCTTGCTGTATTCCTGCATACGCTGTAAATCCTGCTCATCGAGCTGACTTTGCTCCGTAATTTCTACAACCATTTTGGAGAAATACAGTGCAAACCTCTCGCGCAGCCTCTCGTAGTCTGCGTCGTCAAGGAACTGACCAGGAATACTATTAATAAATATCTTCTTGTCCCCAATTGCATCTGCATTCTTCTCTACGCAGTCCAGAATATTAAAGAACGTGTGACGTTCCACTTCGTAAAGCATCTGATTCTTAGAAGCGTACTGCAAAATTCCAAGAGGACTAATGTCGCTTCCATCCGCACAGCGCATAAGACCTTCATAGCCAATAATATTACCGCCAACTGCTGTCACAACGGGCTGGAATACATAGTCCAGTTTATTCTCACTCAGAATTTTAAGAACCTTCTTCTCATCTTCTGCGTTATATTCCATAGCCTCCGTTTCCGTACTTAACACGGCGGCGTGCTTTTTATTGTTCTTACTGATACGCTTGGTATAGAAAGCTTCTTCTATCGCTGTATTTACGTCCGTCCAGTTCTTCATATTCACGACATAGACGGAGTGGTTAATCTCCAAGGTATATTCCTTCTCTCCCAGTGCGTTAAAGAATTTCACTTTCTCTAATACACGATTGACAAATTCTGTCGGATAAGGATCCTCTGCGTTCTGTATCGTTAGGGCAATAATAAATTCATCCATACCCACATGACCGATAAACTCGCCCTTTTCTACGCACTCGTCAATCAGCTTTGCTACGGTACGAATCAGCGCATCACCCTCTTTATGTCCATAGATATCATTAATATTTCCAAGACGATCAATATCGATACAAACGAGAGCGGTCTCAAGTTTCTGCGCCATAACATGTTTCTTCTGGATCTCTAATTCGTCGGTAAAACCACGAAGGTTGAAAAGACCGGTCATCTGATCCCAGATATCTTCACTCTTGGCTTTCCGCTTATGCTCATACATAAGCATATCTGCCTTATCGCAAACTTCCTGGAATACTTCCCCAGGTTCATGATGGGTGATACCAGAAGAAATGCTGTAATTCTTATCAGCAAGAACAGTATTAACTTTCTCTAACATTGCATCCAGCTGTTCTACAGTATTCTTTCTTGAGATGATTACAAATTCATCACCACCATATCGATACATCTTACAGTTCTTAATAAGCTGTCTTCTGGTCTCATCTACCACTTCGCAAATTGCACGATCGCCTTCTAAATGACCGTACTTATCGTTGATGAGTTTAAAATTATCAATATCAATGAAGATGACATCATAATCCTCATTTTCCAAATCCTGAGCGTAGAGATTGAGATTGTGACGATTTAAGAGATGGGTTAGAGCATCCAGTTTATAATTCTCACCCTTCTCATAAAGGTAGAATAATACAATACCGATGGTCGCCGTAGCATCTAGCAGATAATTGTTGCCCGTCTTTTCTTCTAAAAGAAGAGCGCCCACGCAAATACCTGCAATGTATAGAACCATCGCAAAATCCCTACGATTGTTCTTCGTATTAACTACCACAGAAAAAACAAGAAGTAACACGATATATAATGCAGATAAAGCATAAGAATAGGTTCCTAGCTTTGTATTGATATGGATAATTTCACCATTCTCCCTCACGTAGCTAAAAAGAAGTCCAAAAGGAATGCTTAAAGCAGCAAGTACTGCATTAATGGCCACAGGAATAGCCAAAAAGACGCGAATTCGTGTCTTCATTTCGCGAATGACAACATAAAAAACAGATAGTAGCATCAGTGGTCGAAGCGTCGAACGAGCCATACAACCATGTAGCGCCACCATCACGCTTCCCACATCTTCGCCGATGGTTTTTAAGGTGTCTGCAATCATCAGAATGCCTGTACAGAAAAAGGCTACTTGAAATAAATATCTTGCTTGTTTTTGATAGGAACGATCTGCTGTGACATAGCAAAACATAAAGATACTTAGTACAAAAATTAAAGCATTAAAGCCTATATATTCACTCACTTTTATTCTCCCAACACCAAATAAAAATATATTTTCACCCAATAATATATTATAGAATAAATCCTGTCATAATGCCACTAAAAAAGGGCCATCTTTTCGATGACCCTTTACCCCAATACAGCTATTTACACTTCTCTTTAAATGACATATCTTTCGTTCTTTTCTACAACGACTTTGATACCATCTTCTCCCTTGTGGACAGAGCCTGCACGGATGGTATCTCTGCTTTCCACAATGCAGTTCTCAATCACAGCATTATCACCAATATATACATCATTCAGAATGATGGAGTTCTTAATGACACAGTTATTGCCAACAAATACTTTCTTGAAGATGATGGAATTCTCTACGGTACCATTGATAATGGAGCCGGAAGAAATAAGACTGTTCTTCACCTCACATCCAACATTGTACTTTGCAGGAGGAAGATCATCAATCTTACTATAAATATCCGGATACTGACGGAAGAAATAGTTCCTAATTTCTGGCTTCAAGAAATCCATGTTGCAGTTGTAATAATCCTGTAACGTTGAAATATTCTTCCAGTACTCATCCATACGGCAAGCATAAATTCTCTTCATATCCTTGTAACGGATTAAAATATCGTTAACAAAGTCATAGCGATTCTCTTCTGCTGCCTTCTCAATCATCTCAATAAGCTGACGACGACGAATGACATAGATACCACAGGATACAAGGTGAGAAATTGCCTTGATGGGCTTCTCCTGGAATTCTGTAATTCTTCCATCATCATCGGTCTTTACGCAGCCGAATCTTTCTACATTCTCATCTTCTCCGAAGGCCTTGCATACTACGGTAATATCAGCCTTCTTCTCGATGTGATATTCAAGAACCTTGTTATAGTCCATTTTATATACACAATCGCCAGAAGCGATGATTACGTAAGGCTCGTGACTGTCCTTTAACCATTCAAGGTTCTGTGCAATAGAGTCTGCGGTTCCACGATACCAGTCGCTATTCTCTGCGGTTCTGGTAGGCGTGAATACAAAGAGCCCTCCCTGCTTACGGCCAAAATCCCACCACTTGCTGGAGCTCAAATGCTCATTCAAACTTCTTGCATTATCCTGGGTAAGTACTGCAACCTTCTGGATATGGGAGTTGGTCATATTGGAAAGTGCAAAGTCGATACTTCTATAGCTTCCGCCAATGGGCATTGCAGCAATCGCTCTATTCTTCGCAAGATCACCCATCTTGCTGTGCTTTACGCCGCCACCGGCTAAAATAATACCTAATGCTCTCATGCTCTTGCGCCCTCCTTAATCAGAGATTTACCGCTTGCCAGAGTATTACCAGGATAATCTGCTGCATCTGTTTCACCAAAGATTACCGCATTCTTTCCAATCGTAACCCCTTCTGGAACGGTAGTATGTTCACCGATACATACGAGACCATGGTTGTAGATTCCAGGATCGGTTTCGTTCTCTACTTCTTCGCCAATGCCGGTCTTAATACCATCTGCAAGAACGGTGTTCTCAGCAATGATGGTCTTATTAATCTCACAGTTCTTACCAATTACGGTATCGTTCATAATAATAGAATCACGAACCACTGTGCCAGCACCAATTTCAACGCTACAACCGATGATGGAGTTATAAACCTCACCATAAATCTGCGCACCCTCTGCAATCAGAGAACGTTCTACCTTAGAGTCTGCGGAAATATACTGCGGTGCAATTGCATCAGACTTGGTATAAATCTTCCAATATTCTTCATAAAGATTGAACTCTGGAACGATATCGATCAGTTCCATATTTGCTTCCCAGTAAGAATGTAAGGTTCCTACATCCTTCCAGTATCCATTGAACTCATAGGCGTAGATAGGAGCCTGCTTCTCGTGAATATAAGGAATAACATGCTTACCAAAGTCGAGATTGGGCTGATCCTTCTTTGCAAGAAGGGCTTCCTTTAAGGTCTTCCAGTTGAAGATGTAAATACCCATGGAAGCTAAGTTACTTCTGGGATTTGCAGGCTTCTCTTCAAAATCAACAACCTTTCTGTTATCGTCGGTAATCAGAATACCAAAACGTTTTGCTTCTTCCATAGGAACAGGCATTACAGCAAGTGTAGCCTCTGCGCCATTCTGCTTATGGAAATCAAGCATTACCTCATAATCCATCTTGTAAATGTGATCACCAGATAAAATTAATACATACTCAGGATTGAAACTCTCCATGTAATCTAAGTTCTGGTAAATCGCATTCGCTGTACCGGTATACCATTCAGAATTCCCCATCTTCTCATAGGGAGAAAGTACCGATACACCACCCACATTACGGTCAAGATCCCAAGGGATACCAATACCGATATGGCTGTTTAATCGAAGGGGCTGATACTGGGTAAGTACACCAACTGTATCAATGCCAGAGTCAATACAGTTGCTTAAGGGAAAATCGATAATTCGATACTTACCAGCAAAAGAAACTGCAGGCTTTGCCACCTTTCTAGTAAGGACGCCCAGACGAGAACCCTGGCCACCTGCTAAAAGCATGGCGATCATCTCTTTCTTAATCATGTCATCACCTCTGAATTCGTAAATTTAACCCCGCAATCCATTACGCATCTTTTGCATTATGCGAATTGCACTCATTTTCAAAAGATTATAGCACAGTTTTTAGTCAAAGTGAACATAGTTTTTTTAATTTTACAGAATTAACATATTTCATTCGTGTATGATTTGCATAAATTTTACATAACTTCACAGCCATTTTTTGTAACACATTACTTTGCCATTCAAATTGTTTCTGTTATTTTTACACAAAAAGCAATATTTTGTTGCTTTTTCTATTTCCCGCGCTTATTATTAAATAAGAAGAAGTATATCTTATGTTAACCGATTTACTTCTCCATTTTGAAGAATGCAGAGGTGCGTTATGACGCTTGATTTTGCAACCCCTATAAAAGTTCACTTCATCGGTATCGGTGGAATCAGTATGAGCAGTCTTGCCGAGATTCTGTTATCTCGCGGTTTTACTGTATCCGGTTCGGATATGAAGGCTTCCCCGCTAACCGAGCATCTTGCCGAAAAAGGCGCTACCATTATGATTGGACAGCGTGCTTCCAATATTTCCGATGACATCGACCTCGTGGTTTACACGGCGGCCATTTCCCGTGACAATTTAGAGTTTGCCGCAGTGGTTGAAAAAAACATTCCTATGATTACCCGCGCAGAGTTACTTGGGCAGCTCATGAAAAACTATGACACCCCCATTTGTGTCAGCGGTACCCACGGAAAAACAACCACCACCTCTATGATTTCCGAAATCTTAATGGCGGCTGACGCAGATCCGACGCTTTGTATCGGCGGCATGCTTGCCAGTGTTGGCGGCAATCTGCGCATTGGACAGTCAGAAACCTTCGTGACAGAAGCCTGCGAATATACCAACAGTTACCATTCTTTCTTCCCGAAGATTTCTCTGATTCTAAATATCGAAGAAGACCATATGGATTTCTTTAAGGACCTTGCAGATATCCGCAGTTCCTTCCATACATTTGCAAAACTTCTGCCCGCGGACGGCGCGCTGATTATCAATGGTGACACTGAAAATCTTGCAGAAATTACCGGGGACCTAGCTTCCCGTGTCATTACTTTTGGAAAGACGGAAGCTTCCGATTACTATCCTTCTGCGATTACCTTCGATAAAGAAGGAAAGGCAAGCTTTACACTAAACAGGAAAGATAAAACGGCGCTTTCCATCACTTTATCCGTTGCCGGCATGCACAATGTATTAAACGCCTGTGCTGCGTTTGCACTGGCAGATCTTCTCGCTCTTCCAGAAGATAAGACCATACAGGGACTTTTCTCTTTCACGGGCACCAAGAGACGTTTCGAAAAGAAAGGGGAACTAAAAGGTGTGTCCATTTACGATGATTATGCACATCACCCCACAGAAATTTCTGCGACACTAAGTGCCGCCACAAAATCAGATAAAAAGCGCCTTATTGTAGTGTTCCAGCCTCATACCTACACTAGAACAAAAGCATTCCTTGATGATTTCGCTAAGGCACTTTCCCTTGCAGATATGGTAGTTTTGGCAGACATCTATGCCGCAAGAGAGAAAAATACCATCGGAATTTCCTCCAAAGATCTTCTGGTAAAGATTAAGGAACTCGGTACTACCGCCTATTATTTCCCTACTTTTGATGAAATTGAGGCATTTATTTTAGAAAATTGTTCCACAGGGGACTTGTTGATAACTATGGGAGCGGGAGATGTTGTAAATATCGGCGAAAATCTTCTTGGACTCTCCTAATTTATCCTTTATCCACATTATCCACATTTTTTCGTTGTATTTTATCAACGAGGGGATGTGGATATTCTAGTTTACATAATATTTTTATCCCTCCTGCGATTTTCCGCATTTTCATCACAATCTTCTCTTTTTCAAGGGGATTATGTCGCACCATTTCCACACTTTCCACATTATCCACAAAAGCCCGCGAAGCCTTTATTTACAAGGGTTTGCGCCATTTTTCGGCTTGCATTTTTTCTTTCGTTTTTGTTATAATTCCCTATGCGAGAAGTGATTCCTCGCAAACTTGCCAAATGCATTCATTTGGTCATTTGAGGTAAGAGATGATTCCCTTAAAAATAACCCCCTTAAAGAAAGAGGGGATTACAATTATACAAAACGACTTTATTGATTTGTACATGACAGATGCCAATGAAGCCCAGATTAAAGTCTATCTCTATTTGCAGCGTATGATTTCCGAGAATCTGCCTACAGATGTTGCAGAGATGGCTGAGCGGTTTAACTATACCGAGAAGGAAGTACTTCGCTCCTTAAAGTACTGGGAAAAGAAATCTCTCATGGCCTTATCCTATGATGAAAATCGCTGTCTGGCAGAAGTTGCCTTTACCGTTCCTACGGCGCAAGCAAAAGAAGAACCTGTATCACTACCGATAACTGCCTGCACGTTTGTAGAGGAGCCCCTGCCCGTTATTTCAAAAGAAAACAGCAAAATGATTCCCATGTCTATTGATTATGAAGCAGCAAAAAATAAATACACTGCCGGGGATTTGCTTCGTTTATCTGACGATAGTAATGTAAGTATGCTGCGCGTCATTGCGGAACAGTATTTTGGAAGACCGCTAAGCACCGCAGAATTAAAGTCGCTTTTATTTATTTATGACAGGCTAAATTTCTCCATTGACCTAGCGGATTACCTCTTGGAATACTGTTTCGAGAAGGGCCAGAAGGACATTCTCTATATAGAACAGATGGCAATTAACTGGTACGAAAAGGGGATTACTACGGAAAAGCAGGCCAGAAATGAATCCTTCGGTTTCGACCGCAGTGAGGAAACAATTCTTTCCTTCCTCGGGAAAACAGGAAAGGCCGCTCCCAAGGAACTGGAATATATCCGTCGCTGGACCATTGGTTATAAATTCAGCCTTTCCATTATTGAAGAGGCTTGTGGCCGTGCTGTTCTAAACACCGAGAAGAATCGTTTTGCTTATGCAGACTCTATCCTAAAAAGCTGGCATAGTCAGGGCGTTCGTACCAAGGCTGATATTGCCAAAGCCGACAAAGCCTTTGAAGATGCTAAAAGCCAGAGGAAAATAGCCTCTACCAGTTCCAAGAAGGACAGTGCATTCTGTTTCAAAGACAATAGCTCCGATGACGATGTATCCGCTGTGATCAAGGCACTCACGCATTAATTTATGGCACTTACAGAATCCGAATACAGCAAAATCGAAAAAATCTATGATGAGAAGCGTCTCCAGGAAGAGGCGCTTTTATTAGTGCGTAAAAAGGAAGTAGAAGAAAAGGTTCCCGGATATAAAGAACTGGAACAGCAAAGCATCGACCTTTCCATGGAAAAGGCAAGGCGACTGATTCTGGGCGATGCAACCGATGCGGAAACTGTAGCCGCAGTTAAACAGCTACAGCAAAGCCTCTTAGATATTCAGTTGGCCAAAAAGGATTTGCTCAAGTCTGCCGGCTACCAGCGGGATTATTTAGAACCCCACTACGACTGCGAATTGTGCAGAGACACCGGTTATATAGATAACGAAAAGTGTTCCTGTTTTCGTCAGTTAGAAGTTCAGTTTCTCTATGAATCTACCCACCTGGGAGATTTCCTTGCTGAAAATAACTTCGATAAACTAAGCTTCGATTACTTTACCAGTGAGGCAGCGGCAGAAAACTTTGAAAAAGCACTATCCGCTTCTAAACTTTTTATTGAAAATTTCGGAAAGAGCGGTCAGAATCTTTGTTTCTATGGCAGTGTTGGTACTGGAAAGAGTTTTCTCTCTGGTTGTATTGCCAATGCGCTCATTCAAAAAGAAGTTCCTGTTGTATACTTCTGTGCCGTGCAACTCATCCAGCAGCTTTCTACCTATTACTTTGATACAGATAAGAAAGCCTTTCATATGTTCTCTGACACCCTGTACAGCACACCGCTTCTCATCATTGATGACCTCGGCTGTGAATACTTAAATGATTTTGTCAGAAGCAATATATTCCAGATTATTAATGAGCGTATTCTTCGAAAGAAATCAACTATTATTACTACAAACTTCTCTTTCGAGGAGATTCGCACCAGATACTCCGACCGTGTATTTTCCCGTATCACAGGATGTTACGACCTGTACGAACTCACAGGTACCAACATCAGACAGCAAATCGCATTGCAGAAGATGAAACACGAGTAAATCACATAAAATCGTTGTTTTGCACCATTTTTCTTTTATATTTTAGGGAAATTTGGCAAGTATTTGTCTAACGTATTCTCGCATTTGGGAATATAATAAAGACGACGAAAGTTATTTCCCCAGAAATAAACAATACAAATATTGAAAGCGAGGCATACAAACCATGGCTGCACAGACAGAAGATTCCCGTAACTTTGACACCATCCCGGTTGGTAGATTGGGACTCATCCCTTTGGAAGGTTGCAAACACCTAGGCGAGAAGGTTAACCAGTATCTTGTTGATTGGCGTAAGGAGCGTGTAAATGATCACGTTGACACCTTAGATTTCTCTGGATACAAGCGTGATAACTACATCGTAGAAGCAAAGGTTCCCCGTTTTGGTTCCGGTGAAGCAAAGGGTACCATTAAAGAGTCTGTTCGTGGTGATGACCTTTATCTGATGGTCGATGTATGCAATTACAGCTTAACTTATAAATTATGCGGCAACATGAATCATATGTCTCCCGATGATCACTATCAGGATTTGAAGCGTATCATTGCCGCTGCTGGTGGTAAGGCAAGACGTATCACCGTTATTATGCCTTTCTTATATGAAAGCCGTCAGCATAAGCGCTCTGCAAGAGAATCTCTCGACTGCGCACTCGCATTAGAAGAACTTGTAAACATGGGTGTTGATAATATTATCACCTTTGATGCGCATGATCCTCGTGTACAGAATGCAATTCCCTTAAATGGTTTTGAAACCGTACAGCCTACTTACCAGTTCATTAAAGGACTTTTAAAGAGTGTTCCTGACTTAAAGATTGATGCAGATCACATGATGTGCATCTCTCCGGATGAAGGTGGTATGGGCCGTGCAATCTATATGGCGAACGTTCTTGGCTTAGATATGGGTATGTTCTACAAGCGCCGTGACTACACGAAGATTGTTGATGGCCGCAACCCTATCGTTGCCCATGAATTCTTAGGTACCGATGTAGAAGGTAAGGATATGATTATCATCGACGATATGATTTCCTCCGGTGAATCTGTATTAGAAGTTGCCGCAGAGCTTAAAAAGAGAAAAGCCGGACGCATCTTCGTATGCGCTACCTTCGGCCTCTTCACCAACGGTTTCGAGAAGTTCGACCAGGCAGCAAAAGATGGTATTATTTCCAAGATTTTAACTACCAACTCCATCTATCAGCCTGATGAGCTCTTACAGCGTGACTGGTACATCAGCTGTGACCTCAGTAAGTACATTGCTTACTTAATTGACACTTTAAACCACGATACCTCTATCAGCGATCTTTTAGATCCCAGCGAACGTATCCAGACCCTTGTAAACAAGTACAAGAACGGCGAAATGTAAGCTTTCCCTTTGTGGTTTGATTATAAAAAAAGAACTTCTTTCGAAGTTCTTTTTTTATTGTCTCAAAGTATAAATGATGTTAAGGAAATCAATCAATAATATTCTTCACGCAGAGAATCGGCATCATACCAACATTCGCCACACAGATTCCCTTTGCACGGGTTGCCGCATGCACAATCTGGCCATTACCGATATAGATTCCAACATGTCCGCAACGTCCACCGCCACTGTTATAGCACACAATATCTCCCGGCTGCGCTTCGGAAATCGGAACCGTCCGACCAGCAGATGCCATCTGGCTTGCAGGAATACGTGGCAGATTAAAACCAAACTGCTTATAGACAAGGCTGGTAAATCCAGAACAGTCTGTACCATTGGTCAGGGAATTACCACCTAAGACATACGGACATCCCACAAACTGCAAGGCAAAGTTTACAATGGCCATACGAAGTTCTGTATTCGTCGCATAGGTTCCTGTAGGCAGCTCTGTAATACGAACTGGCGTGTTATTGCCCGTTGTCGTGTTTGTAGCCAGCTCTGTCGTACGCTGTTCAAACTGCTTTGCAATCTCCTGCTCCGCTTCTTCCTGCGCCGTTGTCTTGGCGTATATAAAGCTCTCCTGTAAGGTTACATATTCTTTATAGATATACCCCTCTTTATCCTTGGCATAACGAACCTTAATCCAGTCGCCCTCGTCAGAAAGTACTTCTGCCTTTTCGCCATAGGTGAAATAACCAATCTTATCAGAATCCTGTCCCGGCGCCTTACGAACATTCAGCTGGTCCACATCAACGAAAGCGTAATTTCTTACATATTCTTCCATCACTGCAGCGGCTTCATCACCATAAATGAAGTACTCCGCCTTGATGTATCCCTCCAGTTCTCCGGAAAGGACCTTAAACCACTCACCATTTACTTCCTGTATCTGTGCTACGGAACCAGAGTACATCTTACCAACAATGGCACTGCTGGTATTGGGCTCGCTCCGAACATTGACATAGTCATTAACATTAGCAATGGCAAAATCCGCGTACTCACTCTCTTCCACGGTTTCCTCCGGAACCTCGCCAGAGATTGCAAGAGCAGCACCTGCGGAAGGCATATAATCCTCTATTGCAGATTCCTCTATAATCTCTCCCGTAATCATAGGTGCAGCACCCGCCATCGGTAAGTCTGACGTTGTTTTCGGTGTCTCTATCGCAATCGTGTCCCAGTTGATTACAACGGGTCTCTCCCCGCTTTCAGAAGTTTCCTCCTCTGCTGCATATAGGCGATGTTTCCCAAGTGTCATTCCACCGAAAAACACAACAGCAGCTAGAAGTCCAACAAAACTTCTTCTAAAAATTTTCTTTGTCATATCTCTTCTCTGCATATTAATTAAACTTCTCTGGAAAGGCTTCTGGTCCATATATGGTGTAGGGATTATCTGGATCAAAGAATATACCCTCGTGCGCTGACAGCCCCTTCTTCGGCGTCATATAATCCTCACCATAAAGCTCCACCAGCACCTTCTCATATCCAACCGGAACGGGAATGGTCGTATGTTCAAAAGGTACACGTATCGCCTCTCTATACCACTCTCTTTTTCTCTTCTCCCGGTTTTTGATAAAATCCGCTGTTAACGTATTAATCAAATCCGACTGACCATAATGGCTGGCAAAAAAGCCTTCTAATGTTCTAAACTGCTCTACCCTGGGCATTTCAATAAAATCTAATAAAATATCATCCGGAACCACAGACTTTCTTCCCTGGGCAATTGCCTCTGCCACTAGCTCAGGATTGGCAATTACACTCCACAAATCAAATTCCATGGCGCGAATCGGCTGTGCTGCGTTCGCACTATCCGGTACATCATCTAACGGAAAGATATCGAGAAATATTCCCTGGTTATAATTCTTTCCCAAACAGTCATAAAACTCTATCGCTGTACTTTCGCTATGGCGAATCTTTGCAAAAATATAAAATCGTTCTGGTGAGGAATAGGCATCCTGCAGGAAATAAGGCGCTTTTAATTCCTTACGCGCAATCTCTTTGAAACGCATAAAGTCATCCCGGGGCATAGAAATATCAATATCATCATCCCAGGGAATAAACCCGTGGTGTCTAATAGCCCCTAGCAAAGTTCCATACTCTGCAAAATAGGAAAGGTTGTTGGCCGTGCAAATGGCATCAATCTGTTCCAGTATGCCTAGTTCAATAGCCCATACCTTCTTTGTCTTCTCGGTAATGGTATGGTCCCAACGTATTTCCTCTTTGTAAAATGATTCTGGAATACTCATAGCAGTTCTATTATACCACAATTATGGTAAACTCCCTAGCCAGCCTTAGGAGAACGATTATTTAGCAAAAACATCACAACGCCGGCTCCAATAATAATCACATATCCAAGAATGCTCCACAAATCCGGCATCTCTTTCAGGAAGATCATTCCCAAAATAGCGGCAAAGATAATCATCGTATAGTCATAAACAGAAATCTCGGATGCTTTTGCAAGCGAATAGGCAGACGTAATTCCCACCTGTCCAACGGTAGCGCAGGCACCTGTCATAATCATACAAAACCATTGGAATCCTGTCATAGGTGCATGTTTCATAATAAGTCCCGGTAAACAAAGCAAACACGTAAAGGCAGAGAAAAAGGCTACGATGAAAGCTTTATCCACCCCCTTCGCCGTCGCTAAACGCACGTTGGTATAAGCAAAGCCTGCGCCCGCTCCACCTAACATTCCAATCAGAGCAGGCAAACTCAGTAACCCTTCTCCTTCTGGTTTCAAAATAAAGAGAGCCCCCATAAAAGCCACCACTACACAAATCATCTGGTATGCTTTCGGCTTTTCCTTTAATAAAAATATAGAAAAAATGATGGCAAAGAAAGGACTTAACTTATTGAGCATAGAGGCATCTGCAATGACCAGATGGTCAATGGCATAGAAATTCCCTAACATGCCAACGCCTCCAAATATGGACCGCAGCAGCACGTGTTTCATCCCATCCTTTGGCTGCCTAAATGGAATCTTTTGTTTTACAGCAATTCCCAGCGCAAAAAAGAAGGCCACAAAATTGCGAAAGAAACACTTTTGCAAAAAGGGCAGTTCTCCTGCCATCTTTACAAACATGTTCATAAACGCAAAGCCCAGTGCCGAGAACAACACGTATAAAATTGCCTTGTTTTTTGCTTTCACTTTTACGCCATTTCGTACTGCATCATCTCATAACGAAGGCGGCTTCCCTCTTTGATTTCTGCCGGAAGCAATGCTCTCGCTACACATTTTTCTTCTGCGGTCTCATCTTCTTCCAGCAAAAGATATGCATAATCCCCGTCTAATCGCGCTACAATATAAAACTTTTCTGATAAGTCCATAAGCTAGACCATCCTTCTATATATTTTGCTTTCATTATACACCAAATAGAAAACTACGGTTTCAGTCTTAACATCTGTCTTGTCAGTAACCCCTAGTTGTGATACACTACTGTTGGTAGATTTTTATTTCATTTGAAAGGAGCTATGATTATGGCTTTTGATAAAGAAGTATTACAAAAACAGATTCTGGACCTCAAAAAAGAAAAGGATGCTGTAATTTTGGCACATTACTATGTTCCTGCGGAAGTACAGGAAATTGCAGATTATACTGGCGATTCTTTCTTTCTTGCAAAAAAGGCTAAGGAACTCCCCAATCAGGTTCTTATCCTGTGCGGCGTGAATTTTATGGGTGAAAGCGCTAAGATGCTGAATCCTACCAAAACCGTCTTAATGCCTGATATGACTGCTGATTGCCCCATGGCTCATATGGTTACTAAGGAAACCATTGATGCCGCAAGAGCGAATTACGATGACCTTGCCGTTGTATGCTACATCAACTCTACCGCGGAAGTAAAATCCTGGTCAGATGTGTGCGTTACCAGTGCCAATGCGGTTAAGGTTGTATCCGAATTAACCCAGAAGAATATTCTTTTCATTCCAGACCGAAATCTGGCGCACTTTGTGGCTGCGCACTGTCCAGACAAAAATTTTATCTACAATGAAGGATTCTGTCCCAGACATGAGCTTATGTCTGCTGCTGAAATAGAAGCATTAAAAAAAGAGCATCCTGATGCTCCCGTTCTTGCTCATCCTGAATGTAATGGGGATTTGTTGAAGCTAGCAGACCACATTGCTTCTACCAGCGGCATTATCAAATATGCTGCTGAAAGCGATAAGAAGGAGTTCATCATCGCAACAGAAATCGGTGTACATTATGCGCTTAAACAGGCACGCCCCGATGCTACCTTCTATTTCACTCCCACAGAACCTGTCTGCATCAATATGAAGAAGGTTACACTCGAAAAAGTATTACATGTCTTAGAGACTGGGGAGAATGAAATGGCAATGCCTGCTGCCGATATTGTCAGCCAGGCGACCCATACACTTGATGAAATGCTTACCCTTGCGGCCAGGTAATCCTGGCCCTTTTTTATGGCTTCTCTACAAAGATAAGAGGACGGTATCCTTTCTCCGCAGGTGTAAAGGGTACTGCAATTCCTTTTACAGAAAGCCTATTCGGCAGATAATAATTCCAGATCATACTGGTATAAGCACCCCAATAATAATCATTCCGCTCGATTTCCGTTACAGAGACAATTTTTTCATTCTTTCTCAAATACGGTGCAATTTCTACCGGTACTTCTTTTAGGGGGCTCTCATAACCCATACAGATTTCAAAACTGGTATCGTAGCTGTAACAGTCTTCTTCCCGCTCTGCCAGGATCTCACCATGTTCTAAAAAGGTACCATGATATATTCCATGCACCACCGTAATGGTCTGGGTAACATATGCCTCCATCTGGGCCATATCCTTGCCACCTTTTTTCTTGTGCGCGATATATTTTACACTTTCTATGGTAATCTCGCCCTCGGGAACATCCTTAACGAAGGTTGCTTTATAATCTACAACATTCCCCTCGTTATCATAATAATAGAAGTGTCCCTCCCCTTCCTTGTAGCCATCTTGAATCGGCCCATAATAAAGGTAAACTGCATCGCCCTGACGGGTAAAATACGCATTTAAATTTTCCGAATAATATTTTCCGTGTAATTCCTGTAATGCCGCCAGAAAGCCTTCCTCCATAAGTACTTCACGAATCACTTTGCTGTCTCCGGTTTCAGATGCTTCTATAAAAGACTGCATCGCCTTTTTAAGCGCCTTGGTTTCTGTGGTGGCGAGTTCCATCTCCTGCACTCTTCCTTCCACCCGGTTTATCGCAATCCGCAAATCTTCATCCTCTGGATAACCTTCCTGCGCTTTTACAAGCACGTCTCTTGCATCCATATAATTCCCCTCGGCAAACAAATGCTCTGCGATAACAATATACTGTTCCCGCAGCATTTCTTTTAGAGAATCGTTTTGTGTCACAGCGAATCCTGTTTCCAGAATTGTCACATAGCTTTCTACGGGAATAAATCCTCGCACGCCTATGGTAAACTGTACCAGTTTCTCTTTTTCTGGCTGCGTTAGCTGTCCACTTTGTGCCAGCTGCCACATAGCACTAATTCCCTCAGCAAGCTTCCTTTCCTCCCCTAAAAAGCCACTACACTGCACCTGGCCCATAAGTGCCTCATAACTTTGTGGTTTTTCCATTAGTGCCTTTTGAAACCAGCTATCCGCTTCTGCATAGTTTCCTTCATTTAAAGCGTGGTTTCCTTTCGTAATAGCATCTGCCACAATACGCGTCGGATTCACAAAATACAGTTTATAGAAGCAAAATCCCAAAAGAAGAAGCATCGCAAAAAGAATCGGCAGGATTACCGGTAATCTGCTTTTCCGATATTCTCTTGGTTCTCTCGGTTCTCTGAATTCTTCTCGTCTCATGGTATTCTAAAAAATTTTACACGCTTCTTTCGTTTGCATATTATTTACAGTTATGCGAGGCTGTCCATTCTGCACATACTCCAAAAGCATGTACTCTCCAAAAATAGAAACCGCCTGCACATTTTCAATTTTCTCAATCGTTCTTTCCTGCGTTTCCCGGTTATAACTGGTAAGTCTTCCCCCTTCTGCCGCATCTACATAGAGAATGTTCTCCCCATAGCAAAGAGCCGGCATGGTTGTGTTACACGCATCACAAAGAAGATTGGCAAGTAACGTGGATAGGTCCACAAAATAGATTTCATGATAATAATAATCGGTAGCGATTAGCCCCTCGCCGTCATACGCAAAATCCCCAAAGGAATAAAGATAAGGAGACTGTTTTTGTAGCGCGCCATCTACATCTATCCGTTTAAATGAAAACCATTTGATTCCTGCCGCATCGGTTTCCACATATTCTGCATAGGTAATTTCATTTTGCAGTACCAGGAAGCTCCCTACACGCTCGGCCGTAAGTTGCAAAACATCTCCATAAGGAATGTGCATCCGATAGAGTCCCTCGCCGCTATCTCCGCTATAATACAGGAAATCATTAACGACCTGCATATCCGTCGGAACCACAGCAGAAAGTTGCTTTAGCTGCGTTCCATCCTTACGCATCTGGTATATTCCCGGTGCATAATCTTCCCAATAGAAGGAAAGGGATAAAATGCAATCTTCCCCATAACAGCATATTTTATCTGCGGGCATCTCCGAGAGTTTTGTGCCCGCTAAATCTGCCTTGTCATACTGGTAAATGCAACCATCCAGTGGATTTCGCAAATAATAGGAATCTCTATCTTCTGCCACGCGGCTGGACGGATTTTGTCCATAAACGGTCTGCGAAGAGATTGCAGACAAGGTCGGGGGCACAGTAAGAAAAGCCGTCTGCTCCTCTGCCGGCGTTTCCTCCCAGAAAGCAGGGCCCTGATATTCTTCCTTTACTTTGTACAAACTGCATCCCGTGAGACAAAGCCCAAGAACCAGGCTCCCACAAAGCAGTTTTATCTTTTGCCACATACTGTCTCCAAATTACAAAAAGCGCATACCAATAGGCTGCGCTTTTCATTCCCTTCTATTCGCAACTAATTCTCATAACCATTGGGGTTACTACTTTGCCAGCGCCAACTATCCTCACACATTCGAAGGGTATCATACTCTGCTTTCCAGCCGAGTTCCCTCTCTGCTTTCGTTGGATCTGCATAATTCGTAGCAATATCTCCGGCACGGCGTTCTTTAATTTCGTAAGGTATGCTTACGCCACTGGCCTTTTCAAAATCCCGCACAAGTTCTAATACGCTGGTGCCTTTTCCTGTTCCCAGATTATAGATATTTAGTCCTGCATTCTCTTCAATCTTTTTTAATGCCTTTACGTGTCCCTTAGCAAGGTCGACTACATGGATGTAATCTCTTACGCCCGTTCCGTCTGGTGTATCGTAATCATTTCCAAATACCCCTAACTTCTCTCTCTTACCAACAGCCACCTGGGTAATGTAAGGCATAAGATTGTTCGGAATCCCTCTTGGATTTTCTCCAATCCTTCCACTCTCATGTGCTCCAATGGGATTAAAATAACGAAGTAATACGACGTTCCAAGCAGGATCTGCCTTCTGCATATCGGTCATAATGGTTTCCAGCATGGACTTGGTTGTTCCATAAGGATTGGTGCACTCCTTCTTCGGGCTTTCCTCTGTAATCGGCACGGTATCAGGATCTCCATATACCGTTGCAGAAGAGGAAAAGATAATATTCTTCACACCATTCTGACGCATTACATCGAGAAGAGTCAAGGTTCCCGATACATTGTTATAGTAATACTCCCAAGGCTTCTCAACGGATTCTCCTACTGCCTTTAAGCCCGCAAAATGAATGACCGCATCAATCTTCTCTGTAGAAAATACAGTTTCTAATCCTTTTCTGTCCAGAATATCCACTTCATAAAATGGAATCTTCTTTCCCGTAATCTCCTCTACACGTCTGACAGACTCCTTAGAAGCATTTACAAGATTGTCTAATACTACGGCCTCGTGACCATTCTTTAATAATTCTACAACAGTGTGGCTACCAATATATCCAGCACCGCCCGTTACCAAAATACGCATAACCCACTCCTTACATTAAATGTTATGTAACCTTATTATATCACATTTCGGACCATTGGTACCGGGTACATTTGGTCCGAAAAAGGGGGCAAAGAAAAAGGGGCGACGCACGCCCCTTCAAATATTACTGTACATTTACTTACGGAATTGGTCTACTCGTACATTTGATTTTATTGTCCATCCCAGTTAGCAATAAATTCGCATCATCGAAGGTAAGTACAAGTTTTTCCCCTTTGACAGAATAACCAACACTGCTACCATTTGCATCTTCAAAATAAATCTTACTGCCATCTTCCCGGTATTTTCCAAATTTCTCAGGATTATCCACCACATCGTTTAAGGTATAGGAAGCAAGATATTCCGAAACATATTCTTCGGTACTCTTTCCGTACATATCCCGAATTGCGCTATCCGTCTGCTCTTTATTTAAGCCCTTCTCCTTATAGGCTGCATATACGTAATCAATGGTGTACTGCTTGTAGGATGCAAGCCAGGTGTTAAAGGATTCCTCGCTGGCTGCCTCATCGATGTAAAAGTGATAGGTTCCATTGGTTCCAAAATCAAATACCAGCACAAGTTCTAGTCCACCAGGAACACCCGTTAGTCCCTGTTCTGCTGCGGAAGCTTCCAGATAACTTGACATGTCCTGGGTATATTCCCAACTTCCTGCCACGCTCTGCTTTCCACAGGCAGTAAACAGCATCACCATTAACACACATAAAATGATACGAACAGCTCTCTTCATGAATTCCTTCACTCCTTACAAAACTTCCCTTTGCTTTCCACGCCTTAGTTCTCTACAAGAGCAATCTTGAAGAGATCTTCAATCACTTCATAAGGCACCTCTTCCTCAGCACCTAATACGCTTACATGAATAATAAATACCCAGCCATCAGGAAGATCACAGGTAATGGTCCAGTTAGAATCTACATAATCTTCTTCTTGCTCGATACTGGAAGCATAGTGGAACGTAACACCATCTACAACCTTTGTCTTCTTCTCACAACCATCGTAGGTCGGGTCGTTTTCAAGATTGCTGGCAGCGGTAGCACCAATATCTGACCAGTTGTAGAGAATTACATCCTGGCAATCTATGTTTTCATTTTCAAACGTAAGCATAAGATAATCGCCATCATCATATGCTTCTTCATCCGTTGTAAATCCGTCCAGCACTGGGAACTTTACGGTATAATTACCAAACTTAATGGAACCAATCTCTAAATCACTTTCAATGCTTTCTGCAAACTGATTTGCATCTACTTCATACTCAATATCTTCTCCAATGGTCGCACTTTCAATCAAATCCGGATCGATATCCTCATCGATTACTGCACCTTCTTCCACCTCTTCCGTAACAGTTTCGTCTGTTTCCGTAGTCTCTGTCTCGGTGGTCTCCTGCTCTTTCTCGGATACGGGTGTGGTGTTTTCTTTCTTTTCACAACCACCCATACCAAGTAAAACGCCTACCATTAACACTGCAAGTACTTTCTTTTTCATCATCTTCTCCTCATAACTATACTTAGGAAATCTCCCACACTGCGTTGTCATTATACCACGAAACGAAGAATTCCGTTTATTTCAAGGATTTCAGATATTCTTTCTGCGCGGGCGTAATCCGAAAACTCTCTCTTGCTTTCTGAATACTCTTTTTATGGGTCCAGTCATCCAGCACACGTTTTTCAATATAAGGAATGGTTGCCTCATATTGCTTTGCAAGCGCCGTTGCAAAATACCATGCCCTCATCATATTGACATAGTATTCTTCGCTCTGCACCGCAGAAACCCATTCTAAATACTCCGGCTGAAAATGCTCATCCAGATAAAAAGTCATCAGCATCTCTATGCCAAAACGGATTGTATAGGTTTCCGTGGATGCCATCCACTCTCTAATCTTAACAAGAAGCTTATCTAAATTCTTCTTAAAAGCTTTCTTGGGGCTTAGCAAGTCACACGTCGCCCAATTATCAATATAAGGGAGAAACCGTTCCAGTTCTGCTAACACTTTATCATAATCCTTCATCTCTGAAAGAATAAAACCGTGAAGGTTTCTTTCATCATAATATGCATGCGGTAAGCCATCTAAAAAATTCTGATAGTCCCCACTCTTATATAACGCTTTGGCATAGGAACGAAGAAGGGGCGTTCTTACCCCAATAACCGTTTCCTCCGCGATGCCTGGCATGAGTTTACACTGGAACGCTTTATATTCTATATCCTGCCAGTCTAGTAACTGTTTTCTGACTTTCTTCTCAAGTCCATTCATTTATGAATTTTCCTCCAACTGACTGGTCATACCAACTTTCTTCCAAAGGCCAAATGCACCCAGGCAGGTAAGAACAGCCATCACAAAAATAAGGAGTTCCAAAAGTGCTACCGGCATAATATTGATTCTGGCAATTACCGCCATTACAGCATCTACAAAGGCATGGATTAAAATCGCAACAGGGAACCAGATGGTCTTCTTTCTGGAAGCTGCAATCCACACAAAAACAGACAATCCCACATGCAGGGTCATGGCAGATATTCGTTCCACCAGCCCTACTAAAAACTCCCAGGGTTTCGCCGCAATCATATCATTAAAAATGACCTGCATCTGCCCTTGCACATCCTTAGGAAGTGCAGATAACACTTTATCCGTCTGCCCAGAATTAATGATCATTGCATAAATCACATAATTCAGCATGGTCATACCAAATATTAATATCGCCTCGATTCCGCCATGCCCGATACCATACATATGACCATTGTAGGGATTGCCCCATTTTTTCTTTAAAATCGTCTTCATTACAACAAAACGACCGGTTTCTTCAAATATACCTGCTGCCAAACCACCATAGATCGCATATAACCAAATATTCTTTTGAATTACATCACCCACGGAAGATTTCAGAACTAGCGTATGCATAAGCTGTTCCAGCACTAGCGCAAATACAACAAAGGTGGCAAATCCAATAAAGAAACATGCAAAACTGGTTTTCCATTTCTTATGAAAGACGATTCCTACTACCACGGGAATCGCAACGGATAACAAAATTCCCAAAATCATAAAGATAATTGATAAATTACTTACCATCCTAACACCTCTTTCTAGAACTACACATCTTCATTATTTGCTCTCTAAAAAAGAGCCCCTCTTCGTACATTATATACAAAAAGGGGACTCTTTTATCAATTCTTATATCCACATTTGGGGCAGCAGCCTTCCTCATCAAGCGCTACACCGCATAACGGACACCGTTCTAAGCCTTCGCCTACCGTGTATTCCTGGCAGGCTGCGTTGGCACCACTGGTAAATGTTAGTTTGGCTATGGGTAGTTTCTCCCTTAACAGGTCATAGACAATCTTAATCATCCCCTCCACCGTCATGGTCTCCTTGGTAACCACCAGCCGGCAATCTGGATAGGCTGTTGCCAGTGCCGTATGAAAAGCATCCCCTTTCATTGTATTTTGTGGGTGCCCATTTTTTATTCCCTGCTTCTCATATACCGAAAGAATGGCAGGTAGCAGAGGATCATCTTCCCGCAGAATAAGTGCATGATCAAAATTCTGCAAAATATTCCATGCTGTCTTCTTTATTTCATTGCAGGGGAATACCATATTCACACCACAGTTTATACTGTCTTCCACTTCGATGGTTAATCTTCCGGTATGTCCGTGAAGATACTGTGCCTCCCCGTTAAATCCATAAAACCTATGTGCATACTGTATGTCAAACGTAGTATAGCTTCTCATAACAAATTCTCCTTTCCCATTCCTTCAACTAATTTCTTTCAAAGTCAGAAGCCGGATGATTACAAATCGGACAAGTAAAATCTTCCGGCACCGTTTCTCCCTCATACTCATAACCACAATTGTGGCAGCGCCAAATGGTCATCTCACCCTCTGCCTTCTGCACTTCCTTAGCTTTCGGTTTCACCTTCTCCTGGTAGAAGTCATATGTCATGGAAGGAATATCATTCAGTACCTCCATATCAGTAATTTCTCCAACAAATAGTGTGTGGGAACCCAAATCCATTGTTCGGTCCACGCCCACTGAAATATAAGCATTTGTCCCTTTTGTAATATAGTAAAGACCATTCTCCCCCCTGCGACATGCTCTAAAATCCGCAAACTTATTCACATCTCTTCCCGACTGCATTCCAAAGTGCTGGAACATAGAAAAATCAGCGGCCTCACTTAATACTGACACCGTAAACACACCTGTCTTCTTAATCATATCGTTGGTATGAACCGCTTTATTTACGCATATACTTAGTTGGTTCGGGGCAGAAGCCGCCTGCAGAGCGGTATTAATAATACATCCATTATCCTTTTCACTACATCTTGCCGTAAGGACAAACAGGCCATAACTCAGCTTATAGATTGCTTTATTATTCATATCTCTTCTCCTTTTCTTATTTATATGCACCACCTGTTTTCTGCCCTTTTTCTTTTTAAAAGTTGTATTTCTATTTAAGCAAGAAGCCTGTAATAATCAAGGCACCAATGTGTCTCTTTTCCCTCTGTGCCACCTTCCTTATCCTGCATTTTAGCCGCTCCTTTATCCTCCGCTTTATTTATCAACGGCACTAAGCAGCCTTAGCAAATAAAAAAGCGAGACGGCCGAAGTCGTCTCGCAAAAATCTAACTTTTTCTTGTGGTTCCTCATAAGCATAGCCTAATCAACACAATCGGCTTCCAGATTATAATACCCTTGTGGCAGTTGTTCGCAATTTGCCAAAAACCAATCTTTAAAATCATCCAGGGTCAGGAACCGTGTATCCATCGGAATCAGACAGTTTAACTCCATAAAGTTCCCTAAGTCCTCAGGATCATCATACTGCGCATAAAATCCCAAATCGCACCAGGGTTCAATGCCATATTTTTCCCAGCTTTCTACTATATACGAATAGATTTTATAAATGCCCTCTATGACTTCTTCATTCGTATCCCCCGTTACTTCCTCCACTTGTAATTGCATATAAGGTGCTCTTCCCGGGAAATTAATGCTGTGATAATAAGAAAATCCATCGACAATATCTTTCTCCGAACCATCCCCCATCAGATACATATACGTTACATAGAACAACTCGTCAGCATTCATGGAAAAATCAAAATCACCGCTACTCCATCCTCCGGTTCCAAAGAATACATTCTCTCCACCATATTCATCCAGATAGACCTTATAGGAGCCCGCAATCTTTCCCATAATCCTCGCTGAACCATTGTAGTTCTGGTATTCATCTTCCCCAATAGGGTTGTATGCTTTGATATCTTCCACATAGGATGCAATCTCTTCGATAGACCGCGTAATCGCAGTAGAATCCGCCACGAAATAATAGTTGCCATCCTCATCTACCTGTATGTTCTCGTAGGAAGCCTTATAAGCTTCCATATCTGCGAGCGCTTCGCTGACTTCTTCTCTAATATCTGCCATATTGGTAACAAGCATATTCCGGATATCCGCTTCCGTATTCTCGCCATTTAGCACCATCGTTGCGATAACCTTCTCATGGCAGTCAAAGGCAATCGTAAAAGGCTCCTGCTCTTTACAATATGTCTTATAGTCCGCATTGTCGTTATATACCTTATCAATCGCTAGGGCTAACTGTACATAGTCATCCATTACTTCCTCATTCGCAATAGGATTAACATAGATGACAAAAATGGGAGCAGAACGTTCTAACTCAATTCCTGGAATGAATGCATAGTAATTCTCTTCTGGAACCGTCCAGTCTCCTAGTGCTTCACACACCTCTCGTACTTTTCCCATTGCTGTCGCTAAATCTGTATAGTCCCAGGCACTCTCCTGCTGACTAACAGCATTCGTACTAGCTACATCCACAGATGCCTTCCCGTTACATCCCATGAGAGAAACCATCGTCATACCAAGCGCCAAAATCCACATTTTCTTCTTCATGTATGCACCTTCCTTTCCTGTTCTATATTAGATACGTTTCTATTTTGAACATTTATGGAAATTTTTTCAATTTCCCCCACACATCCTTACCACGGCTGTCACCTGAAAACAATTTTCTTTTTGTTTCGCAAAGATATCCCCTCGCATACCACGCATAAGTTGACGGCAAATATAAAGCCCTAAACCACTGCCGCTTTTTGCGCCGGCATTGGCGCCGCGAAAGAAACTATCGAATATCTTTAATAATTCCTCCTGGTCCATCCCTGTCCCAGTATTTTCCACCGTAATCAGTTTACAATCTTCTTCCTGGCCAAATCGTAAAATAATCTCTTCGCCGTCTCCGTACTTAATCGCGTTTTCAAAAAGATTCTGCAATACCTCAACTAATCTGTTCTCATCTCCTAATAAGAGACAATCTGTATACGCTTCCACCTGGAACCGCGTTTTGTTCAACTCTAGTTTATCTTTATAATAATCCTGAATTTGCTTTATAACCTTTGATAAATAGAACTCCTCTTCTTTCACGCTTAGTTCCAAAAAATCTTCCTGAGATGCCTTCGTAATTTCAGAAACATACCGTTCTATCTCATCTACTTTCCCCCGAATGGCCAAAAGCGCTTCCTGTTTTCTGTCTTCCTCTTTGTAAAGTCCTCTTTCAAGCGCCTGTGCGTTCAGTCTAATAACCGAAAGCGGTGTTTTTATATCATGCGTTAACGAAAGCAATAACAGTTTTTTCTCCCGATGAAGGTTAAGTTCCTTCTGTCGTCTTTCCTCTATATTCTCCCGAAGCATATTGGTTCCCCACACGAATTTGCCAAAATACTTTTCTTTTTCTTCCGGCATATGCAGGGCCAAATTCCCTTTTGATAATTCATACGGAATACTTTCCAGTTTTGCGAAGGGACGAATAATTTTCCGATACAGGTAAATGAGCGTTCCTAAGATAAGAAAGAAGGCGCTTCCCAGAACAATGTTCACAATCCAGCGGTAAGATTTCCCCCCGGCTGCACTTTCATCATATTCAAAACGGTATACATCTCCTGCCACAGCTTTTATGCAATAATCGTAAGCGCTGTTTGCCACAATACTTTCTGTATCTTCACAGGGAATAATCCGTTTAATATAGGTACAATCCTTAACAAGCATTGCTAGGTCAAGCGACGCAGAACTATTTTGCAAAATCTCTTCCATTTGTGCGGCGCACCGAGAAATTTCCACCATGTAGGGGCGACCTTCTGTTTTATTTTTTTGAACGAGGATGATATTGGAGGCGGTCCATATCAGTACAAAGACCACTAATATCGTCCCCATCAAACGCTTATAGTTTTTCATAGACAAAGTATTCCCGATTCTACATCTCGAATTTATAGCCAACACCCCAGACGGTCAGGATGTGTTCTGGGTTCTTTGGATCTTTTTCAAGTTTTGTTCGTAACCACTTAATATGTACCGTGAGTGTCTGCATCTCGGATGCACTGTCACTTCCCCATATTTCTTCAAACAGATATTCCTTACTAAGCACTTTACCAGGGTTTTCAGCAAATAGTAATAACAGTTCGTATTCTTTTGCAGTCATATCAAGCTTCTCATTATGCTGATACACGGTGCCGCTTGCTTTATCAATTCGAATATCCCCAAGGGTTAATTCTTTTCCGCCATACCTTCTAGTAAAGATTCCATCAATTTTTGCCAGCAGAATATCAATATCATAGGGCTTTTCAATATAATCATCCGCTCCTCCCATAATTCCTTTTAGCTTATCTTCCTTCGCATCTTTGGCAGAAACAATAATGACCGGTGTATTATCCTTTTCACGAATTTTTGAAAGGATTCCAAACCCGTCTTTCCCTGGGAGCATCACATCTAAAACTACAAGTTTAGCTCCGTACTTTTCGTACAGAGCTAAACCCTTATCTCCATCATTTGCGATGGTCACAATATACCCTTTGTCTTTTAGAAAATCCCCTAATAAAGCTGCGATTTCCTTTTCATCCTCTACGATTAGAATATCGGTTGCGGTCATACAAATCCTTTCCTACCAACCAAGATCCAGTAACCAGTTATTCACCGTTCTCTCTCTGTCTCGCATCTGACTTTCATCTGTCATCTTAGAAAGATTGATATCTCCTTTAATGTTTCCGTCTACGATATACAGAACACGCTGACACTTAGCGGCTACTTTGGCATCATGGGTTACCATCATAATAGTGGTTCCCTCTCTATTAATTTTAAGCAGCTCATTCATAACTTCTTCCGAAGAAGATCGGTTCAAAGCACCGGTTGGTTCATCCGCAAAAATAATTTTCGGATTATTGATGAGACTTCTGCAAATGCAAGCTCTCTGTAGCTGTCCGCCAGACACTTCGTTGATATCATTATCGGCTATATCAATTATACCAAGTTTTCGCATGAGTTCCTGCCCACGTTTCAAAATATCCGCTCTTTTTTCATCGTTCTTGGTGCTCTGACAAGCAGGCAGAATGATATTCTCGCTAATGGTCATGTTTTTAAGCATATACATCTGCTGGAAAATGAACCCCATCTCATCTAGGCGAAGGGCCGCCAACGCATTTCCTTCCATTTTTGTAATATCTTTTCCAAGGAACTTTACCTCTCCGCTGGTTGCTTTATCCATTCCAGACACACTGTAAAGCAGTGTGGATTTTCCCGAACCCGAAGGCCCCATAATGGCAATCATTTCACCCTCTTCCACGCTGAAATTCACATTCTTCAAGATATTATTCTGTCTCTTATCTACAACATATGATTTGCAAAGATCCTTAACTTCCATAATATTTCCCATGATTTTATCTCCTTTTCTCCATACAATTCTATGATTACTCAATGCTTGCCGTGTCGTTACTCTTAATCTGTCTGGTGTAGGCTGCTGTCAGGAAGGATGCCAGTAACATTACTACCAGAATCACTCCCGGGTAAAATAGAAATACTTTAACTGGTTCGATAACATAACTTACTTGGCGCATTCCCATCATCTTAAAAATCGGGGTTATGCAAAGATTCGTCATCGGGACAGATAGGGCAATCGCAAGTAGAATCGCTGTAACACTAACAATAACAAAGCGCTTCATATGCCAGGAAATAATGCTGCCATCGCCAAATCCTATTGCCTTTAAGATTGCGATTTCTCCCTTCTCGTCAGAAATGAAGGATCGTTCCATTAGGATTGTAACCAAAACCACAACGATGAGTGTAATTGCAAGAAGCAGATATCCAACACTTTCCATAGTATCTACTACGCCTATGCAGTCCGCACTATATTCACTGGCAGTAAAGACCTCTTCCGCATCAAAGATGTCTTTCATTTTTTCTACCCGTTCCTTAATTGTGCTTTCGTCTGGCGTATCTAAGAAGTCAAATCCAAATGCCATCATGGAGCTTGATTCACTCATATTCGTTTCCACATCTTCGTGAATTCTGACCAGATCACCCAGATTATTCATGGTCTCAAAATATCCAACAACTAAGTAATCCGAAGTTTCCCCACCTATGGTCAAGGAAATGGTATCTCCAATCTTCGCACCGGTATTTTTGCTTACCATTTCGGTAATTGCAATTTCCTTCGTGTTCTTTGGTGCTTCTCCTTCATAGTATTTATAATCCGTCGTTTTTGTTCTGAAACCTTGCGAGCATGTCAGCATGGTTGACTTTCCATCAAATGTAGCCGGAAATTTAAACTGCACATCTACCGAAACATTTGCCGGCATCTCGTTTTCTTCTAGTTGCTTTTCAAAATCATCAAGACAGGCTTCTAACTCCGCCTTTCCCTCTCCATGCATGGCAGCCATTGCCTTCGTAACATTGGTATAATATGCATCACATTCTTTTCCAAAGGTATAAACAAGCTTATCGCTCTTCATCGTCTCTGTTGTATTGACAACCATAAACACAAGCAAAGAGCATATCATAAAAGCCAGGATAATCGTCATATATCGTTTGGGACTACTAAGCACATCATTACATGCCATATAAGAGGTCGTACTCAGTCTGCTCTTCCCAATTCGTAATTTTGATTTCTTCTTGTAACGTTCTCCCGTCTGTCCGCTTCGAATCGCATCAAGGGGTGAATATTTCTTTAATTTGCCTGTGCAGCGATATGCATAGAGCACAATGATTCCAACCACAAGAACAGAACTTATGATATTTAGGAGTAAGCCACCGCCATTTCCTAACACCATATTTTTGCTGATGGATTTCATGAGCATATCGCCAAAGGGAAGGCTGCAAAAGAATCCGATTACCGCACTCACCACAGCAATTGCAAAATATTTCGTCAGATATATTCCGCGGATTTTCCCATCCTTAATACCAATCGCTTTCATAACACCAATTTCCCTAAACTCCTCTGAAAGCGTAAAGGTAATCGTAAATTTAAGTACAACGAAAGCGACAATAATCAGACATACGCTTAGTACAATTAACACGCCCGCAATAACCATGTCCATGACGTAACACATTCTGATAAGAGAACGGTCCCCGTTAAAAGCTACGCCGGGAATTTCAGAGATTACATCTTTCATACGCTGCGTGTCCGCTGTATCAACATAACCAACCTGGCCCCTATAATAGCGGTGGATTAAATCGTTTGCCTCAAACATCTCGTAATCTTTTTCATTGACAAGGAATCTTGTGTTTCCCATAAAGGTAGAGCCAAGAAGTGCATCCTTCACGCCTCCTGCCACTTCCAGGGATAGCTTCACCTCATCTATGTTTATACAAATGATATCCCCCACTTTTAGATCATTATCTTCAAGTGCCCTCTGGCTGACATATACTTTTCCGGGCTCAACTGTTTTTACAATTTCATTATTTTCATCAAATAGATTCTGCTTTGTGTCAGAAGCATTTTGTATAATCGCAGAATTCTTTAAAACAAGTTTTTCTCCATTCTCACGGGTAAAATTATCCTGCGCACCGAATACTACGGTTTCTAATCTATACGCTTCAATCGTATCTTCTGCTCCCAGAATCTTGTCGGCTGCGCCAACTGCATCCTCGCCCATGGTGATAAACACATAGTCACCAAGATTTGCCTGGTCAAAGTAGTAATCTGTTCCATTCATTACGGTCACAATGTTATTAACACTACTTGCCACAAACATCGTTGCCAAAACCACAAATAACATCAGAATAATATTCATGGTTTTCTTTCGTTTCAAATCTTTTTTCAAAACACTAAATATCATGACTGCCTCCTGCGTATCTGCCACGCCTAAAAAATAGAACCAGCTTAGGGCAAAAGCTTCTGCCTCTTGCTGATTCTATAATAAACAAGAAATTATTAAATAATCCTTAAATGATTTAATTTTTATTCTTCAAACTGAATATTTGTTATTACTGCATTCGTAACAACGCAGTCCTCTTTTGGAATTCTCTCCTCCTTCTTAGGATAGATAAGAATTGCCGTAGCAAAGCTTGCTATACCATCGACTACATTTTACGTTTGGAAAGACCACGAAGTATTTGTAAATACAGTAGGCCAACACCAATTAAAAAGAGAAAGATTGCTAAAATCCACCATACACATCCCATAAAGGGCAAGCCCTTTGTAAAGCCAAAAGCACCCGCTGGGCTTCCCCAGTTTAAGAAGAAGTAGGGATAGCAAATTCCCTCTGCAAACTGCCAGCCCTGAACATACGCTATTCCTGCATAGATGGCATATAGTAATGGCGGAATAATTACATACATAACTTTCTTTCTGGAAATTGTAAAACTCCTTCCCACTACGAAAAAGTCTATAATTGCCATCACAGGCACCACCACATGCGTTAATACATTCTTGGGATTCCACGCCTGATCACCAAGCGTTGGCGCCAATACAAAAGAAAATACAATACCCGTTAAGGTGATAGAAACGGTTCCGACAAATTGCACAACCGCCCATTTGGCCCCAGCCCTGTCTTTGGCTAGATAGTAGGCTCCTATCATCGCCAGAATCGCAACCGCTATATTGGACTGAATCGTAAAATACATAAATACATTGGTTCCGCCCATAAAAGAATTCCGGCTGTCATACACACTAAAAAATGTACCAACTGTTGCAGGGATCACAATGAATATTTTTAATATGTACGATAAAATTTTCTGTGTTGTTGTGTAATTACGCACGAGTACCGCCTTTCTTCGTAGTTATCATTTCCGATGCATACGTTTTATTCTATGTTCCTATCACAAATACATTTTCTATCAATCTGTTCACACTGAATTCTTGTATCGCCAGCGTTTACATAAGCCTCTTCTATTAATAAATCGCCAATCGCATCTGCTTTAATACTTCCTGACTTTGGATTTTTGATTCCTTCAACCCTACCCTTTATCACCGCAGTAACTGAACTACGTTCGAACGATAAATCCGTTTCTTCCATCGTACAATCTTCCAGAATAAGATTCTTGCAATAACATAGTGGTTGGGTACCCACAATCTTGCAACGGATGAATTTTAGATTTTCTGCGTACCAACCTAAGTATTCTCCTTTTACAAAACTATCTTCTATGGTTACATTCTTGCTATGCCAGAACGCATCCTTCGTATCTAACGTAGCATTCTTTATAGTCATATTCTCCACATACTGAAAGGAATACTTTCCCTGCAAGTTTAGCCCCTCAATAAATACGTTCTTCGTTTCAAAGAGAGGATATTCAGATCGAATGGTTGTCCTTTGCATTTTTACCCCATCACATCTCCACAAAAACTCGGGAGATTCTACATCACAGTCAGATATGGTAATATCCCGACACTCTCTAAATGCTTTAATACCATACAGTTTGCTATTTTCTATAACCAAATTCGCATCATACCAAAGGGCTGCCCTGCAGTTTTGTGTCATCATAGCATTTTGAATCACACCATTTGTCACATGCCAAAAGGGATAACGAAGGTTAAAATAACAATCTTTTACAACAATATCCTCGCATTCCTTAAAGGCAGACTCCCCATCAGCTGGGCCGTCAAAACGACAGTTTTCTATCACAGTATTTGCAATACCGTACAAAGCTCTTTCTTCGTCAAACTGTTTGTTACTGATTATGTTTTTGTCCATGTTCCTATGTCCTACCTAATTCACTTTTCTATCTGCTATTTTATCACGCCCACAATTAATAAAGAGGGAATAAATCCCTCTTACACATAATTTTCACAGAAGTTTAATGCAGCATAGTCGCCAGCTTTGCAGCGAGAATCGCATTTTCAAGAATCATATTCTTCTGCGCATCCATACTTTCTGCACCCATTTTATCTTTTACATATCGCATCAGATATTCCGTTATGGCCTTTCCTTTAATATGATCCTTTTTACTACACTCCACAGCCTCATCGATTACCCTGTTCATCTGTTTTGCGTCCACCGCGTATGTAGCAGATATTGGATTCATAAGAATCATTCCGGTTTCGATATGCAGCTTATTTTTTATGAGATATGCATTTGCAACTTCCTGAACCGATTCCATCCGGCAGGGCAGTTTAATTCCGCTTTCGATTGCCATATACGCAGGCATCTCTTCTGTTCTAAACCCAATGACAGGGACTGATTTGGTTTCTAAATATTCCATAGTCAGACTAAGGTCTAGAATCGATTTTGCACCCGAGCATACTACGATAACATTTCTCGCTGCTATCTCTTCCAAATCTGAGGAAATATCCATCGTCACTTCTGCGCCACGATGAACGCCTCCCATTCCACCGCCAGACACCACTGCAATCTTAACAAGATTCGCAACTACCATCGTCGCAGCAAGCGTCATTACTCCATATTCGCCCTTTGCAAGAATTAAAGGAATTTCTCTTCTGGAAGCTTTCGCCATGGAACCTCTTCGTTTGCCATAGTCTTCTAATTCTGCCTCTGTCATTCCAACCTTTATCTTACCCTGCATAATTGAAATATAGGCTGGAACGGCACCTGCTTTTCTTACTTCTTCCATAACCTTCTTCGCCGTTTGCACATTATCTGGATACGGAATACCAGCAAAAGTACCACCCGTTTCAATTGCAATGACCGGCTTATTATTCTGTAATGCTTCTAAAACTTCCTCTGTATATTCTATATACTGTTCCATTTTATTTACCCTCACCTTTGGCATATAATTGGAATTCATCAATTAACATTATGTGTAACACTGCCATTCCAAATGGTATACCCGTCTAGTGCATATTGTGGATCGTTCACTTCTGAAAATGACGAAAAGCTTAATGGGGGAATCACGTCTTTATACTGTATGATTTCTATTCGAAGAATACTCTTCTCATCCTGCACACTATATTTCGCCGCATAGTCCTCAACAGCATCCGGATCAATCCAATCATATGTTGCAATAATAACCGCAAATTTACCATTCTCATAAATGGATGCCAGATCAGAATACGAATCATGAATCATATTCGCTCCATACTTCTCATATATTTCGCCATAGGATAGATATATTTCTTCACAGTGAATATTAAGTTGGCTTTCAACTTCCTCTATTACATCTGCTTGAATCCGAGATGCATCGTAATTATCATAGCCAATATATCCTGAACCATCACTTATTAAGCACAGATTGAATCGCTCACCTGCCACTTCCATAATGATGTTATAACTTTCATCTGACTCCACGCCTGTCGGCAACAAACCACCACCCGGTCCCGTTAATTCATAATTCTTTTTCATGCTCACGATTTTGGCATCTTGACCATATTTATCGTCTATATATTGCAGTGCCGCATTTTTTGCCGTGCTATTCGCAGCACCGCAACCACATAAACCAAACATGGTTAATATCATCAGCAAATATAATAAGGATTTATTTCTCATCGTTTTCTCCTGTTGCTTTTCTTCGACTAGTTGCTAAAAATTCCTAATATGGGTCAGTTGCCATTTATTCTAAATAGGATTATATATCATTTACGGGAAATCCTGCTGTCTTCCACATATGTTTCAACCGCTCATAATTTTTGCTTACTTTTTTTATATCATTAAATAACGTGAATCTTTTTTCATAATAGCTACGGTGAAACGACGTACCTTTCGTTAAAAAAAATCAGTAATCCACGATACATCAGTATTATCTCAAACATTTCGTTATTCGTGATATATATATAATATAGATTAGTCAACAATTCGTTAAACACCTGAATTTCCGCGGTCCCACGAGCAGTATTTTTATCTATTTTTAAAAGATATGTGTATAAATCATCACATAATACTGCACTGTCTTTCAATATCCACGCAGGCGGATTCTCATCTTTCTGAATCCAATAATAATCCACTATCAAATTTAAAATCTGTATTCTATCCTCCTGATTATTGGTCCATTTTCCGAGCATATATCTATAATAAAAATATTCCGATACATCCCCCTTTTGACGTGTATATTCTATCGCCTCTAACATTGTGGAAATACCCTTGTCTATGTATCCATTTGTTATTGCTCCTTTTATCTTGCCGTCATATGACGCATAAGTTGTTGCTTTTCCGCCAATATGTCTTGCAAGCTCATCCAAATGCCATAATGCCCCTCCATTAAGCATCCCCTGTTTCTTAATATCATGCAATATACCAGCTTTAGCGCCTCCAAGAGGCGGTATTTTCTTTAATACTTCCGTGTAGTCTCTACGTCGGTGTCCTCCATTTACCTTCTCCGAATTCGTTGTTCTCTGTTGACTTCTGTCACTATTATTTTTATTTTCCTTCACAACTTGTCCAACGGTTGCTACTGCAAGTCCTGCTAAAATCCACCCTATCATAATTCACCTTCTTTCCATATAGAATATACTAATATATAATTCCATATAAAACCATTCCTTTTCACATAAAGCTTTGTTGTTTTTTATAACTTCAAACTAAATCTAGTATCGGCTTTCAATGAAAACGCAATAAAAAGCAGCCCTGTCGTGTAAACACGAGGGCTGCATTATTGTCTTGTTAGACGCTTATCGCATCATTATCACTCGAAATTACTCGATGATAGTAGCAACACGACCAGAACCTACGGTTCTACCACCTTCACGTTTCCAAGTATATTATATATAAGGAGAAACACGTTATTTTTCGTTGCTTTTCGTCTCCATATTCTCCTGTATCTACAGAATAATCATGTTTTTGCAATTTTTTAGAACCATACTAGAACCGCGAGCAAAAATAATGTAATCCATTAACTCATTTATTATACTTATTACATACTACCTCTAATTCTTTAAATTTAAGGCAGCGATTTTTTCCTTTATAATTTGATTCTGTCGTGCACAATTCATATAGTTGCTTAACCTTGTTTTCAATAATATCAGCATGCTTTCTACACCAGGTTATTTCTTTAATGTGCAATATCTTCCTTGCCATCTCCTGAGCAGAATCATTAGTATGTATTTTCATATCTACAGGAATAAGTACAGCATCTGTAACTGGTATCATGTTATTTATGTTCAATACAGACAAACATTTTCCTTTTTCATCAACCACTTTTTGGAAATCAAGTTTATTTGAAATACTAGCATGCTTATCTTTGTTATAATGCGATAATGGAACAGCATATTTCCCCCATAATGTAAAAAGGTTATGCAATCAGGCACAACCTTTAAATATAGCCTCGCCAGTAGCAAGGTCTATCTCTTATCGTTTCCACTTGAGGTAGGACTCACCTGTAAATAAAATTAACTCTATTTATTACGATTTGTCAAATGGTTCCTTTGTTTTCAGCCTATTGGCCTATTCGGGAGAGCGAACCAACTCTCTGGTAGGAACTCCAATTGTGAGCCGAATGACCACAACCTTCACTGTTCAATATAATAATATCAGTTATATTACTATTTTCAACACTTTTGAAATAATAATAATTTTTATTGAACATATATGTATACCACATATTATTTATAATGTTGCTGTAAATCTATCAAATGCTTTTTGCCCCTCTTCCGTTCTTTTATAAACACCAGCACATTCAAGAACTTTTACAAACACCTTACTAATTTCGTCCCGAACTATTGTGTGGATATTCTCTGCATTAATATCATAATTATTAACCCATTCATCCACCCAGTCAGCATGCTTCTCAAGTTCTTCATTACTGCGAATATCTTTCTTTTCAAGAATGTATTCTTCAAGATTAGCCATTTCTTTCTTAAGTCTTGCTGGAAGAACTGCCAGACCCATTACTTCAATAAGTCCTATATTCTCTTTCTTGATATGATGAAGATCGCTTGAAGGATGATATACACCCCATGGACATTCATCTGTTGTAATGTTATTTCTAAGCACTAAATCAATTTCATACAAATCTTCATGCATTCTAGCAATTGGAGTAATTGTATTATGTGGTGTACCATCAGTTTCACTAAAGATAAAAGCAGCTTCATCTGTATAGTCTCTCCAAACAGCTAAAATATGATCAGATGCTTCTACTATTCTATCTATATCTTTACCCTGAAGACGAATAACTGACATAGGCCATTTCACAATTCCTGCAGTTAAATCTTCAAAACCTGGAAGCACAAAAGTTCTATCATATGGAGCCTTTGCCATTGCAAATACATATCCACCACCCTGAAAGTGATCATGGCTTAAGATAGAACCTCCAACAATTGGAAGATCAGCATTAGAACCAGCTGTGTAATGTGGGAATAATTTTACAAATTCAAGTATCTTCTTAAATACAGCTTTATCTATTTTCATAGGGGTATGCTGCTTATTAAATATAATACAATGCTCGTTGTAATATACATAAGGAGAATACTGTAAGAAATAATCCTCTCCATCAAGTGAGATTGGAATTATTCTATGATTCTGTCTTGCTGGATGAGAGAAATGTCCTGCATAACCTTCATTTTCCATACATAGAAGACAACTTGGGTAGCCAGATTTCTTAGCTTTTCCTGCCTTTGCAATATCTCTTGGATCCTTTTCTGGCTTAGAAAGATTAATAGTAATATCAATTGGACCATACTCTGTTTCAGTCACCCATTTTTCATCCTTAGCAATCCTATCAGCGCGAATATAGTTAGTTCTCTGACTAAACTGATAATAATAATCAGTTGCTAACTTACTGTCAGCTTTCTGCAAGTCTAAAAATCTTTTTCTAACTACAGATGGCGCTGGTGTAATAAGTCCCACTATTTTTGTATCAAAGAGATCCTTTTCTGTAATGGTATCTTCCTTCATAATTCCATTCTTATATGCATATGCAAGCATATCCTCTAAGATCTCATTAAGTGGTCTGACAGTATCAATGTTTTCTTCTTCAAACTCCATAAGTTCAAACAATTCAAGAATCCTATTGGTAACATAAACTTTATCATCATCTTCAACCAAATGGCTATCTACAGCATATTTCATTAACTCATTAATTAACTTGTTAATCATAATACCGCCTCCTATACTGTCTCATAACCATGTGGATGTGACTGATGCCATTTCCATGCTGTATCAATAATAGTTTCAAGATCTGCAAATTTTGGATCCCATCCTAAAATTCTTTTTGCCTTTTCGCTTGATGCAATAAGAGTAGATGGATCTCCGGCTCTTCTTTCTTCTTCCTTTGCAGGAATAGTATGTCCAGTAACTTTTCTTGCTGTTTCAACAACTTCTTTTACTGTAAATCCAACACCATTTCCCAGGTTGAAGATATCACTCTCTCCACCATTTCTTAAATACTTCATTGCTAGAATATGTGCCTGGGCTAAATCATTTACATGAATATAATCTCTAACGCATGTGCCATCTTTAGTATCATAATCATTTCCATATACAGAAATGTATTCTCTCTGATTATTAGGCACCTGCAAAATAAGTGGTATTAAATGTGTTTCAGGATTATGTGCTTCTCCAATCTGTCCATTTGGATGAGCTCCACATGCATTGAAATATCTAAGCGATACAAATCTTAAGTTATGAGCTTTAGATGTCCACTTAAACATCTTTTCCATTGAAAGCTTTGTCTCTCCATAGCAGTTTGTTGGAAGTGTTCTATCTGTTTCAAAAATAGGAATGCTTTCTGGTTCACCGTATGTTGCAGCTGTTGATGAAAATACAATTTTGTCTATTCCATGCGCTACCATACTTTCAAGAAGGACCTCTGTACCACAAAGATTATTGCTATAATACTTAAGTGGATCTTTCATGCTTTCTCCTACCTGAGAACTTGCTGCAAAATGGATTACACCATCTATATTTTCATTTTCAAATACAGAGTCCATGAATGCTCTATCTCTAATATCGCCTTCATAAAACTTTGCCTTAGGATGAACTGCTTTTCTAAAACCAGTTAAAAGATTATCAACGATTACAACATCCTCTCCTGCATCAATTAATTCATATACTGTATGTGAGCCAATATATCCTGCTCCACCTAATACTAAAATGCTTCCCATTCGCCTAATCTCCTACAATACTTTCATTCCACCATACTTACGAATTTTTAATATATTACAAGCACCTTCTCCGAATACATCATTCATTCTCTTTTGGTATTCGGCAACAGCTTCATTCTTTACAAATGCTTGGATAGTTCCTGCGAATCCACCGCCATGAACTCTGCACACTCCATTGTCTTTAAGTGTCAATTCACTTATTGCAAGTGCAAGAGATACATTTTGACAAGTCACATTCTTATTTGAATATATATTTTGTAAAAACTTAAATGAAGAATTTCCAGACTCTTTCACTATCTTTAATAGCTTATCAACATCTTTATTTTTCAAAGCCTTAACTTCTTCTTTAACTCTCTCATTCTCACTTATAAAATGTAGTGCTCTTAAAACTGCTCTATCACCAGCCTTCTCACGAAGCTCACATATGTTTTCATAAATATCATTTTCAGTAATTCCCAAAAGAACTTCTTTGTCAAAGAAAGCTGCTATCTTTTTCATTTCTTCCGGAACAGCTGCATATTCATCTGTTAAGTCTGCATGCGAACCCTTTGTATCTGTAATGCATAGACTATATCCGTATTCATTTAAGTCAAGTTCTATAGCTTCAACATCTGGATTCTCCGGCTTTTCAAAATCAACATAAACAAGTCCCCCAATGCTACATGCCATCTGATCCATCAAGCCACATGGTTTGCCAAAATATACATTTTCTGCATACTGTCCAATCTTTGCAATCTCAACAGCTGAAACTTTCATCTCATTATATAAACCAGACAATATTGTACCTATCAGCGATTCAAATGCTGCAGATGAAGACATACCAGAACCCATCAATACATCTGAAGTAACATAAACTTCAAAGCCACCTATTTCATATCCCTCTTTTTTTAATCCAGCGGAAACACCTCGAATCAATGCAGCAGTAGAACCTTTTTCATCTTCTTTAATATCAAGGTCATCCAATGCAATACTAAGAAGAGGCGCATCTCCTGATACTAATTTAATAATGTTATCATCCGTTTTACTAACCACACCAATAGCATCTAAATTGATACTTGTTGCTAGCACAAGACCATGCTGATGATCTGTATGATTGCCAGACACTTCGCTTCTTCCTGGTGCACTATAAATTGATATTTCTTTATCGCCAAATAATTTTATAAATTTATTAATTGCGTCAGCATATCTTTTCTTTTGATACGAAACTAAAGACTTATCCGCATATATGTCTGCAAATCTTTCGTCATACTCTCCTGACTCAATCATAGAAATATATGTACGATTCATATGTTCATTATTTCCTTTCTTTAAATTTTAGTTGCATCACTATTTACACTCTTCCATGAAATAAAGCTGTGAGCAGAAATCCTGAAAATATCTAACATCTTCGTTATAACCTGTTCCACTAAAACCTTGCTTCAAATTAACTCCAGAATACATTAGTGCATCACCATACATTTTATGTTCTTCCTTAGCGCTATCCATTTTCACAAACATTGCTGCAACGTTATGAAGAAGTGAATCCTGCTTAATGTGAACTGGTGCAACTGTATTAATCAAATCGCCAAATTCTTTAATATTGATTTTGACATCATTATTTCGGAAGTTATATAACGTCTCCTCATTTAATCCTTTAGCTTTATAATTTCCATACTGCCAGTTTGCTTGAACTAACTTCTGTAAGTTAAGACCAATCGCTTTCTTCTTATCCTCAGATACAACTGTCCACTGCATAAGATTATTATCTCTATCATTTCTATACAAAGTTCCAAATTGAAATGTTTTTCTCCATTCTTTATACAGTTCAATCTGCGTAGCAATTGCGTCTTTATCTTCTTTCTTCATATCGCAAAGATTACATTCATATCCAAGAACACCAAATGCAGCCACATTAAATCTTGTATCTATAGGAGTTTTTCTTAGTGTTTGATGATTTGGACAACCTGATACATGAGCGGAAACAACTGATTGCGGATATCCATAACTATAACCATTTTGTATGTCTGCCCTACATATTGCATCAGTATTGTCACTGGCCCAAATCTGTGGAAAATAACAAAGAATTCCTAGGTCAAATCTGTTTCCACCTGATGCACAGCCTTCAAACAAAATATCTGGAAATCTTTTTGTTAATTCGTCCATACATCTGTATAAACCAAGCACATATCTATGACCAACTTCTCTTTGCTTCTCAGCACCAAGTGTTCTACTATAGTAATCAGAAAAATTTCTATTCATATCCCATTTGACATATGAAATATCTGCGCTACTAAAAACCTTTGTCATAGATTCAATTATGAAATCCTGAACCTCTTCATTGCAAAGATCAAGAACTCTCTGATTTCGGCCTTCTGAATGAGGTTTTCCAGGAATATCAATAACCCACTTAGGATGCTTCTTATAAAGCTCACTTTGAACATTTATCATTTCTGGTTCGACCCAGATTCCAAAATCCATGCCAAGCTTCTTTATTTCATTAGCCAAACCTGCAAGTCCACCTGGAAGTTTTTTCTCATTTACCTCCCAGTCGCCTAATGAATGACTATCATCATCCCTTTCACCAAACCATCCATCATCCATAACAAATAATTCGATCCCTAAATTTTTACCTTCTTTAGCAAGCTTAAGTAATCCAGATTTATTAATATCAAAGTACGAAGCTTCCCAGCTATTTAATAATATTGGTCTTTCCTTTTTCTTATATTTACCACGAACAATATTATCTCTAATGAAAGAATGCATATTGTAACTTAATGAATTAAAACCATCTTTTGCATAAGACATAACTGCTTCTGGTGCTTCAAAGGATTCTTTTGGTAACAGAAGATATTCAAAATTCTGTGGATTAATTCCTTGAACAAATCTAGCTTTCCCAAAGCTATTAACTTCAACTGCTTCATAATGATTGCCACTATAAATTAAGTTAAATCCCAAACATTCACCGTAATCTTCTGTAGTATTTTCTTTCGACAGCATTACAAATGGATTAGCTTTATTTGATGAAGTTCCTGTGTATGAAGCATTTACTATCTTGCCACTATTTAACAAGGTATCATGTCTGTTCATCTCTCTTACCCAGGCCCCATTAAAACGTGTAAATACATAATCACTTGTATTTAAATCAAGTTGATTACTCATGATTCTTGTTAATCTGACTGGTTCATTGCTAGCGTTATAAACTATTACACTCCTTGTAATAACATTTTTTGAAGGAAATACTGAATATAACAAATTTAAATCAATACCATTATTTATATCCTTCATATCAATAATTAGTTGCTCTACTTCATCATTTTCATCATAAGAGCTTGGTAATGTATTAAGTTTTTTCTTACCTTTAAGCACCTCTGCTTTTTCAAACTTAAAATCAAGAGTCGTACTACCATCAGCCATTACAGCTTCTATAAATGGTTCTCTAATATCACCTTTTCCTAAGCTAGACATTTCAAGGCACACATCTTCTAGCGTAAATGAATCTAGACCACTTTCATATACAACAGAATTGCCTGGTGCAAAAGTATGCTGCTCAATTAAGCCGTCTGCGCTTTCTATGTGTATCTTTCTTCCATAATATAAATGTTCAAGATACTTACAGTTCTCCATTACACGAAATGCATAAGTAGTGTTAAATGTATTTAGCACAAATATATTATCTTGAAGCTGTGTAATATATTTACAATTTTCATTTTTTTTAGAAATGTTTGTTTTATCCATTTAAATTCTCTCACTATTTATTTCTATTTGATAATTCAGTTGTTATCTCTTTTAATTTCTCATCGTTAAGACAGTATTTATTCTTAAATATCAGCACTGCAACAAGAAGCACTGCAATAGGAATTATTGTCATCGTCATACGAAGTCCGAATACTGCGCTACCAGATGCCTTTGCAACTTCTGTTACGACTTCATCTGTTGATGCTCCTCCAATTTTGAATATTGAAAGACAAAGTGATGCAATAAGAGCTGCTACACCAGATGCAAGTTTAACTACAAATGTCTGCATTGAGAAAATAACTGATTCATCTCGTCTATTATTTTTCCATTCACCATAATCAACTGTGTTAGCAAGAAAGATTGTTACTATAACATTTAAAATACCCACAGCTGACATAATGAAAAATGCTGGTATAAATAAAATATAAATATTCTTTGTTCCTGTTAAAGCCATTCCAAGTAGCATGATATATCCTACAATAGCGCTTGCTATGCAAATATAAAATATTTTCATTGTATCCCACACTTTTCGAAGTATAGGGAAAAAGAACATCATTGCAAGTATCTGCATACCACCACCAAATGTTGTAAATAATGTGTAATCATTTTGCCATGACATATTTGCGATATCATATTTAAAGAAATAAATAACAAGATTGTTGGTAATATATACGGCTGAATTAACAAGTACAATTGCAATAACCATTGTCATTGCCTGGTCATTTTGAATAAGTGACCTAAACATATCTTTTACAGAAGCTGTTTCCATATCTACAGAGGATTTCTCTTTGATACATATACAAGTCACTAGAGTAAATAATATAAATACTACAGCCACAATTAATCCTAACCATTTAAAACCTGTTCTTTCGATAATTACTGATGATGCATTTGCGCCCTCAACAGCACTACCAATTGCTTTAACTGATATAATTGCAACGATTGAAATAAGTGCAGAGCCAACACCTGCGCAAGACCTGGCAAGTGCAGATAAACTTTCTCTTTCTTTACCACTCTCTGTAAATGCTGGAACCATTGACCAATAAGGAATATCCATCATTGTATATGTAACACCCCAAAGGATGTAAAAAACTGCAGCATATGCAACAAGTCCACTTCCTGTTAAGCTAGGTGGCGCCGCATATAAGAAATACAGCATAACTGCATTTGTGATAGTTCCAATAAGTAACCAAGGTCTGAATTTTCCCCATTTAGTTTTTGTTTTTGCCACAATGACACCCATTATTGGGTCGTTAAATGCATCAAATATTCTTGCTGCCAAAAGAATAATTCCCATAGCAACTGCACTAACTCCCAAAATGTCCTGATAGTAATACAACACATAGCTGGCAGATAACATATATACCATGTCTTTACCAACAGCCCCAATACCATATGCTATTTTTTCCTTTGCTGATAACCTCATATTGCTCACCTCATTTTCTACACTTCAACTTTTACCTTAATAACTTTTTCTGTTCCATTCATTCCCTTAATTGAAACAGTTGCTTCGCCAGCTTTCCCAATTGTCTTAATGTATGTTCCCCCCATACCACCTTGAAGACTTATAATCCTAGGTCCTATTATTTCTATAGGACCAGTAACAGATATTTCTATAGGATCATTAAAGAAGTGCAATACATTATTGTTTTCATCTACCGCATTTATTCTAATTGCAGCAACATCATAACTTTCTTCTTCTTTAAGAACTTCATGATCTATTACAGCATCTATACTCCAACCACTCATTGGTTTAATAATTAACTCTTTTACTACTTCGCCATCTCTGATTGCTTCAAAACGATATGTAGTAGAAGTTCCACCCCAGTCGCCAATGTATTTGTTATAAAGTTCAACTGCATCTGTCATTTTCATTTGATATCTTGCAACAAGTCCTGCAGCCTTTAAATACATTTGCTTTGATAATCCATATAAACCAACTCTTGCTGTTTCATTCAATAATTCCTTAACTGTTTCTGCCTGGCTATGAGTCATATTCTCATGTTCTTCCAAAGCCGAACCAATATAATCATCAATTCTTATTGGACCATGTTTTAGATTTTTAAATTTTGAATCTAATGTTTTGTATTCTTTAATAAAAGTATCATTCTTATACATCTTTACAGATTCTGCATTTGTAAAGATATAAATATCTCCCCTGTTGCATCCTGGATGTTCTCCTATATCCATTGATGAACTTAGTTCAAGAACCGGATTTTCTTCTTGCTGACTTGCATACACATATGCCGCCATCTTTGGATTTCTAAACATGTCCATAACACCGTGATAACAAATCCTGTCACCACTTCCAAAATCTTTATGAGTGTTATAATCAAACATGCACCAGCCAAAACTTCCAGCAACACCAGGTGTTTTAGCTACACTTTCTAATACATTTGCATGTCTAATTGCGTGCTCTCTTCTATGCTCCTCCCAGTCAAATGATTTGCAAGGATACATATGGCCGTTATACTCACTTACAAGATATGCCTTATTCTTATCTGAACTTACTGCCATTTTCTTTTCGCAGCCTGCATTATTTCCTGTGTGAGAAAAATCATTGTACGTATATACATCTTCGAGAAGACTTCCTTTTTTGTAGCAGCGAACGCCTCCTGTCTGTCTTGTTGGATCAAGCTCATGTGCTACTGCATTTGTTCTTTTATAAAATTCGTCATCATCAACTGATTCATTGATTCTTACTCCCCATAGCACAATTGATGTATGATTACGATACTGCAATATCATGTCTTTTGTATTTTCAACTGCTTGATTTTTCCACGCTTCATCCCCAATATGCTGCCAGCCCGGAATCTCTGTAAATACAAGCAGACCTAGTTCATCACAGCGATCAATAAAATGATGGGATTGTGGATAATGTGATGTTCTTACTGCATTTAGACCTAACTCATTTTTCAGAATATCAGCATCCATTTTCTGCATTGACTTTGGCATTGCATAACCAACATATGCATAGCTTTGATGTCTATTTAAGCCTCTGATTTTAAGCTTCTTTCCATTAAGATAGAAACCATCTGGGTGAAATACTGCTTTACGATAGCCAAATCTAATTTCTTTTTCATCAATAACATTGTCACCAGATATAAGCTCTGTCTTTAAAATGTAAAGATTAGGATTCTCTGTATCCCACAGCTCTACTTCTCCAGTATTCTGAGTAATATCAATTACATCCTTATCCTGAATGCTTCGTTCTTCAGGAAGCTTATTAAATTCTTCATTTGAGTTATATTTTTTAATATATTGTCTGATACTAAGCTCAATATTGGGATTAGCTATTGTAATCTGACATTCTGTTGCTGATTGCTTTCCTTCTTTAGTTAGCTTTGTCTTTACAAAAATGTCCTCAATATAACTTTGTTCTTTTATATCGATATATACATCTCTATAAATTCCACCATATGTCATATAATCAATTACAAATCCAAATGGCGGAATATTTAATGTTTCATTACTATCGACAACTACAACTATTTCATTATCCTTTCCAATGACAATTTCATCTGTCATATCAATAGTAAATGCTGTGTAACCACAATGATGAGTTCCAACACATTTGCCATTTACATACACTTTACTGTCATGCGCTACGCCCTCAAATGTAAGTAGTATTCTTTTTCCTGACCAGCTCTTTTCAGCTTTAATAGTTTTCTTGTATGCTGATAATTTCTGATATTCTTTTTCATCAAAGTAATGAAATGGAAGTTCTTTTACAATGTGAGGAATACGAACATCATTTGCACTTTTCCAAATTTTATCTTCAAATATTTCATTATCTTTATAACTATCTAAATATTTCCAATCATTATTTATATATATTTTTTCTGTCATAACGTAACCCTCCTGTCTATTTGCTAATGCCCATCATCAAAATCTCTACCACTTCATTGAGTGCTTTTTGATATGATAATTTGTTTCGTTTTAATATATCTCTTTGGAAAAATTGCTCTAATGATGCTTCCAACATCATCTTTACTATTGGAATATTTACATCTCGTATTACACCCTCTTCCATGCCTTTCTCAAGAAGCATGATTGTATTTTCCCAACCATTCTCCAAACGTTTTTCGACCTTCTTATAAATCTTTGGATATTTATCCTTTAAGATATAAAGCTGACCAAAATCCAAATCTTTATACCCATCTGGAAGTACACAAAGAATCGCTTGAATCTTTTCAACTGTAGACAGCTTTTCGTTCTGTATAATTTCGTTTTCACTTTCTTTAATTGCGTCAAAAAGATAATCCACCATAGATAAGAACAACTCGTTTTTATCTTTAAATACTGTATAGATGGTTTTCTTACTCATTCCCAATTTTTTTGCCAAGTCATCCATAGTAAATTTTATGCCTTTTTGATGAAATACTTTTATTGTTGCTTCTAAAATCTGTGTTTTAATATCCATTTAATTCTCCAATTCTGAGCCCTTTGGGGCAGATTTTTCATGGCTCATTTTGAACCCTTTTTATGTTTCCAGAAACTACTTTGCCTGTTTTAGTTTCCTACATCATACCATTAATTGAATCTCGCTTCAAGAAACTGTTTTTATTATTTTGGTTTCCATTTATAAAATTTTTGTTCCATATTTTATATATCTTTAACAAAATGAACTATAGGTTAAGACTACATAAATCTTTTTTTGTCCACCTACCCCAACATTATCACTCATCTACTTTTAATTTAATAATGGAGAACTTGCCCTTGTATTTTCGTCTGCTAAAGTGCCTATATTTCCAGAAATTTCAGTATTTGCATTATTCTCAGAGATAATTAATTCCTTCAATGCTGCAGTCATCATAGCATTATCTTTTACAATACATTCATGACAATCACGAACTATTATTCCGTAATTTGGTGCAAGAATTCCACTGCCTCCATCATTTCTTCCAACACGCATTGTATTATTTGCTAATACCATGTTAGAACAATTTGTAAGTCTTACATGACTACTATCTTCTGGATTAGTGGTTTCTCCAGGTTCACATGCACCACTTCTTCTGAAGATATTACCAGTCATTGTTACAAGTGATACATTTTTCTCACCACCAAGATCTATTGCAGGTCCATGACCTCTATCAAAGAAATTTCCAGTAAAGTTATAACTATCACCGAATGAAAACCTAAAGCCACCAGCTTTATTCCATTCCACTCTATTTCCAGTAGCTGTGATAGAAGCAACAACATTTCCACCTTTCATTCCATAGCCCTCGTTATACGAAAACCAATTATCAAGAACAAATCCATCCCATCCGTCAATATAAAGTCCATTTCCTTCGCAATAGCACATCATAGAATGTCTAATAGAGAAACACCATACATGCTCTAAATGAACTCCATCACCTGAAAATCCATCCACCTTACAATCATCAATTGCAGGTGTATCTTCTTCGCTTCCTCCATTATATTTATCCCAATAAAGATAAATTCCATGAATAGGATGTGTCTTTGAATCTCCAAGATGATTTCCTACAAAACTCATTCCATGAATAGCACAACCAAATGCTCCTGTAATATCTAGTAAAGAATCTGCATCTGGATCATTTAGTTCAAAAATAGAAGATCCAGGGCTTCTATATGACCACGCTGAAGTTCCATGAAGCGAAACACCCTGACCTTTCATTTCCAAATGACCAACTTTATATCTTCCAGGTGGTACAATTACTTTTCCACTACAAGTAGCAGCATCATTCAGTGCATTCTGAACTGCCTTTGTACAATCTGTAACTCCATCGCCAATTGCTCCATAATTCAAAATATTAAAAACTGTATCCATAAGCGCCTCCTTAAAAAATATGAACATTATTTATTCTTATGTCTTTATTATAACTGTACAAAGTTTTATTTCTATGGAATAATTGAGATAATATATGCACAAAATGATACAGGAGATATTTATGTTTATAAACAGTGCTTATCTAAATGATTCCTTAATAAACTATAAGGATACAAAAAATCCCATATCCGTAAGTTGTTGTGGAAATTACAGATTGGTTACGGCTAGAGAATTACCTACATATCGTCCCAAAGGCAGACTTGATTATCAATTAATCTATATTGCATCTGGCGTTGCTCATTTTTATTTTAATAACAGCAGTAAAGATACTATTATATCTGCTGGATCTTTTGTGCTCTTTCGCCCAAGAGAATTTCAAAAATATGTATATTATGGAACAGACAAAACCGAAGCTTATTGGATTCACTTTTCAGGAACAAATGTCAAAAATATTCTCAGAGAATATAACATAGATGATGATACACATATATTCAGAACCGGCACACAGTTTGTATATTCCGAAATATTCAAAAGCATTATTAGTGAGATTCAGCAAAAGAAGATTGGTTACGAGTTGATAATTGAAGCTTATTTAAAGCAATTGCTCGTTTTAATTTCCAGAAATAAGGAATATATAGTGGACAATGCCCAAAACTACATTCAAAATGAAGTCAGCTTAGCACAAGAATACTTTAATGATAATTATTCACAAGAAATTAATATTGATGAGTATGCTAGTTCGCGAGGCATGAGCATAAGCTGGTTTATACGAAGTTTTAAACAAATTATAGGTATTACACCGCTACAATATATTCTTTCTCAAAGAATAATAAATGCTCAGATTTTACTTGAATCAACAGACTATTCCATCAATGAAATTAGTAACCTCGTTGGATATGACAATCAATTATATTTCAGCAGGCTTTTCAGTAAACAAAGGGGAATGTCGCCAAGAGAATATCGCAATATCGTAAAATACCAAAAAGAATAAACCATACACTTTTCCATTTACCAATCTTCTTTGTTCCGTGCATACACTTCTGATAGATAATCTTATATGCAACAAAAAAAACACTAATTGCAAATATTGCCACCACACAGCCAACTATTGCATATCTAATTCCCAAGCGGGCTAAATCCACTAAACGCATGAACAGCTCCATATAAATAATAGAATTCTCAATAACTCAAATTTCTTACCCATCACAATGAGCGAACAGGCTAAAATTTGTTATCGTTATCTAAAATGGAATTTTATCTGCATATATTATAAAACACACAAATGAAAAAGAGAGTTTTAATTTATTTCATTGGTAATAAGACAACAAAAAATCTTACCATTTGCCTCATTTTTACTTATATGTTCGTCTTTTTTCATAAAAAGGGTTCCAGAGAAATCTCTGAAACCCTTATAAATACTAGCTCACTACTCTATCGACAAGTGATTACTCGATGATAGTAGCAACGCTACTAGAACCCACTGTTCTACCACCTTCACGTTTCCACGGATATTAAGTATAGGTAGAAACACGTTATTTTTCGTCTCCATATTCTCCTGTATCTACAGAATAATCATGTTTTTGAATTTTTTTAGAACCATTGCAGAACCAATGAACTATTTTTCATTACTTACAATATCAATATAAATATTCATTTAACTCCATCCATACAATGATTGGATTCATCCTCTCTGCTGCTAAGCACTTTATCCCAATGCTCTAATACCTTTGTAGCAATTTTAGGATCATACATGATTCCAATATTTTTTCTAATCTGCTCTTTACACATTTCTGTGTCCATTCCCTTTCGATATGGTCTGTCTGAAATCATGGCATCTATAGAGTCTGCAATTGCAATAATTCTTGCACCAAGCGGGATATCTTCACCCTTTAAGCCATCAGGATACCCTTTTCCGTCATATCTTTCATGGTGCGACCTTACAATATCTGCAACCGCTTCAAAGGACTTAGCATTCATCAGAATGTTATATCCCTGCTCTGAATGGGATTTCATAATGTTCCACTCTTCATCATTGAGCTTGCCTTCTTTTAATAAAACATTATCTCTGATGCCTATTTTCCCAATATCATGAAGATGAGCTGCGATATGATATATTTCTTTTTCCTCTTCATCAAGTTCCATGAGTTCACAGATAGTTTCTGTCATCTCTGCAACTCTGGACGAATGATGACTTGTATAGGGATCTCTGGCTTCAAGCGCAGAGATTATACATAATATCAAATCGTGAAATTGTGATAATACCTGCATAAAAACTCCTTACCAAATCCATGTCATCAATAGTGAACTGAGTATTCCACCAATCATAAATACCGGTATCATCGGAATACACGCTTTTATGTGGAACCACTTCTGGTGATATTCTCTTTCCATATGCTCAGTCCCCGGAAGACGTAATCTTTTTATATTCGCAAACAGTATCCAGTCCAAAAAGAATGTATCCCATGCAAATAAGACAAGCATATACAAATAAGAGAGTAGAGTGCCTTGAATAAAACTATCTGCACCGGCTATATGTAGCATCCAGGCAAATATAAACATAAATGCGATTAGCGCGACCACCTTTTTTATTTTCATAGCTAATGTCATTTGTTCTTTCACTGACTCTTTATTTTGGGATTTGTAATACTGTTCTTGTATCTCAGGTGGATAATCACTTATAAATGTTAGCGGCGAAATTAAAAGAAGCCCTATAACTAACACAAGAAACACTAAACACATAATTCCTAATTCAACTAATATAACTGTAATGTCCATTTCACAAATACCCTATCGTTTTTTGTACTACCTATATTATCAGCATTCTGTATTTCAGCGTTCTGTTAACTATGCTCTATTCCTCCATACACACTCTTATTTCCAAATTCATATACCTTCATATAGGTTATCCACCTCTATATCTTTTCAAAAACAAGAATCTTCTGTGTAATTTTCTATCAAACTGGTAGTACTTTTCACGTATTAAACCTACTACTTTTTATTTTCTTTGCACTGCAAGATACAAATTATGTCATGCAGGGCAGAGGAAATATCACACAATTATCAGTTAGTTACCACTAACTGTATATAGGTTAGTTTTTTCTAACTATTTTGTCAATACATATTGTACATAAAAAAACAGCAAATCTAAATAATAGATTTGCTGTTTACAATATATCATACCTTTCACATGAAACCATTTCTGATGATAAGCTTTGTCCATGTGCTCACTCCTTACATTATTCCGCTATTTTTAAGCCATTTCTCTACAGTAGCTTTCGAATCAGCTGCCTGGCTTCCTGTAATAGAAAGTCCTTTCTTAAAGTGATCCTTAAAACGCGATTAATTTGTTTCAATTAATTAGCTGAACATCAAATAGCCTAATCCGGCAACTTCAGCTACTGCAAGAGTGCCAAGCCATACAAGTGATACTGTTGAACCAATAATCATTTTTGTTTTCTCCTTTTGTTTAATATTTTTTAAGTCTTAATTTTTGATACGTGTAATAATAGTTTGCTATAAATCCGATGATTGATTAGCCGTAAATGCTATAAAGTGTACAACCTGTTGTTGAAACAGCTGCAAATAATACACAGAAAACTGCAGTGCCCATGTTTTGTTCTCCTTTCTAACTATTTATGTTCGAAATGCTAATTATTGTGCATTGAGGCCATCATTAAATGTTGGATCTTCCTCAGGTGATGCATAGAACTCACCATTGTAAATGTATGAACGGTCTCCCCTTTCAACTTCTTTTTCTATAACCTGAATAACTTCATACATAATTGGTGAAGGTACATAGTAGATTCCTAATATGAATGCAAGATTAGGACCCTTCTGCATGTAGTAACGCTTAAGAAGACCTGCACAGAATAAATTGCGATCAGCTTCGACTGCACGATCACGCATTGCTCTTATTGCAGGATCTGAAATTTCCATTGCTGCAATCTCATCAAGTCTTTCATCGGTGCAAAATGGACTAGTTTGTACTGTCTGTGTTTCTTCTGTAGGATCTGTGTTCATCTGCTCTGGAACTTCAGCTGCGTTTGATGTAAATGCGAAAGCCCCAAATACTGATGTTGCTGCCATAACTGCTGCGATTGTCTTAATTACTATGTTCTTCATTTTATTTTTCTCCTCAAAATTTATTTTGTTTTTGTTTTGATGAGGTAAGTATAAATGAGCATTCGTTGCAGAACTGTTGTAGTTTCTGATGGTCAGCCAGATTTTGATTTTCTTAACTAACCCTATTGCTAATTTTCCTTGTGTTGTATGTAGATTTATTGCAAAAGAAAAGGACCACAAAGTGATCCTTAAAACGCGATTAATTTGTTTCAATTAATTAGCTGAACATCAAATAGCCTAATCCGGCAACTTCAGCTACTGCAAGAGTGCCAAGCCATACAAGTGATACTGTTGAACCGATAATCATTTTTGTTTTCTCCTTTTATTAATTTTTTAAAACCTAAATTTTTAAGATAAGTTGTTTAACGTATTAGTGCATGTGGTTTCTTACCATACGCTCCCAGGATTCTGGTGTTACTGGCATTAAAAAAGCAAGCATTGTCTTTCTCCTTTCTAACTATTTATGTTCGAAATGCTAATTATTGTGCATTGAGGCCATCATTAAATGTTGGATCTTCCTCAGGTGATGCGTAGAAGTGTCCATTGTAAATATATGATCGGTTTCCTTCAGCAACTTCCTGCTCAATTTTCTGGACAATCTCATACACGACTGGTGATGGAATAAAATAGATTCCTAATATGAATGTAGGATTAGGACCCTTCTGCAAATAGTAACGCTTAAGAAGGCCAGAACACCATACACTGCGTATACAATCAACTGCATGGTCACGCTGTGCTCTTATTACTGGATCAGAAATCTCCATTGCTGCAATCTCATCAAGCTGCTCAGGAGTACAAAATCCCCAATTTGGTGCATACTGTGTTTCTTCTGTAGTAGAAGTGTTCATCTCCTCAGGAACTTCAGCTGCGTTTGATGTAAATGTGAAAGCCCCCAATACTGATGTTGCTGCCATAACTGCTGCGATTGTCTTAATTACTATGTTCTTCATTTTATTTTTCTCCTCAAAATTTATTTTGTTTTTGTTTTGATGAGGTAAGTATAAAAGTGTGAGCGTTGCAGAACTGTTGTAGTTTCTGATGGTCAGCCAGATTTTGATTTTCTTAACTAACCAAAGTCTGGGATAAAGTTAAAAATCAAGGGACAAAGTAAAAGGACCGCACATTGCGATCCTCTGTAAAACATCATTTAAATGATTCTTATAATTTTATAAATAAATCCATAAGAACTGGCATTGGGTTTTCAAGAAATCTAAAAAAATCCATTGTTTTTCTCCTTTCGTTTTGATGAATTAGATAATTACTGCTCAGCCTTAGCTATCTTCTTAGCCTTGCCCATGAATACAAAGGACAAGCAAGTCATAGCTAGACCAAGGTACATGCAAATCTTGTCGATTGAGCTCTGCAAGTTAGGCATAAGTCCTGTTACTGCAGATACACCAAAAAGTACGAGTGCTACAGCTGCCAATGTGATAGTAATCTTTTCTTCATTTGTTCTTTTCATTTTTGTTTCCTCCAAAATGTTTTGTTTTTTGTTTGTGATGATGTAAGTATAAAAAAGCATTCGTTGCAGAACTGTTGGTGAGGAAAAATATTTAGAACGATGGTTATGAAAATTGGAATATTTCTCACGATCCCGACTCAGATAAAGCTTTGGTAATTCTATTCAGTAAAACATGCTTAATGTTTTAAGCAGGATAAAGCAATAATATTGTTATCAAATATTATTGCGATAACAGAACTCGGCAGTGCCGATTGCATATCTTTCAATACCTTTAATGCCGGTATAAACATATCTAATGAAATTTGATTAACACCATCAGAAAGCCCTTCAGCTCCAAATAAAGAAACAGCAAGCGCAGCAATTCCATAATCTGCAAATCTATCTTCTATTAGTGTTCCCGGTAACATACTCTGTTCTCCACCCATTATTACTATTACGCCGTACTTTATGCTTTGTTCAGGGATTGAGAGATGTCCTACAAATCCATGTTCTTTCATGTTATAGTTTGTTCTGTTCATCTCACTTTCCCCTTTCTAGCCCGAATGATCATAGTAAGAGTTAACAACACACTTTCTAATCATTCTTCATTACTCCACATTCTTTCACGCTTCGCTCTTCTCTATTCTTCCAATCTTAAAAATCATAAACGCCGCAACAATAGCAAAGCAGGCAATTCCAATGGCAAATGTATAAATATAACAATTATTAGATACAATAAAAGGTAGATAGCCCGATACCTCTTTATATAAATAGTTCTCGAATATAAATCTTAAAATTCTATCTGTAAGCGGCATAGTTAACAGTAAGGAAGCGATTACTACAATGCCTGTCATAACCAAGTAAAGCCCTGCAATCTCTCCATTTCGAAAGCCTAGAATCTTGGTCATCGCGATGGACTGTGTATTCTTTTCGATAATTTGCTTTGTCATAAGATACATTAACAACGCCAGCATAATAGCTCCAAAGAACTTAAACAGACTCATAAATTCACCCATTGAATTTAACATCTGATCAGATACCTTTGTAAGATCACTTTCTGTAATGACTGCAGCAATATCCTTCGAATCAATATCTGTAATTTCCCGATTACTGAAATAACCTGTAAAATAATCCTCTTTCTCGCCAAAGGTTTGTCTGTATTCATCTATATTCATAAATACAGTTAATGCCGCACTATATGCGTAGGTTCCACCTACAATAAATTCATATTCCTTATCGGAATATGGATTTTTCAAGGTAATCGTATCACCATTTTTTATCTTATATTTCTTTGCTATCCCTTCTGAAATAAGTACCTCTTCCACTGGAATTTCTTTTGTAATATAGGTAGAATTATCTTCTATTCCATAGATACTCACCTCATCCTTAAGAAAACCTTCCATTTCCATTTCAAGAGATGTGATACAGAATTTTTCTACTCCTTCACATTCTGTTTCATTCTGTTCCATAAGCACATATTGGTAATCACAGATTTTCTCTTCCACAATCAAATCCGCATAATCACTAAGAAGTGGACCAAACATAAATCCAAATACAGCTATGACTGATCCACAGAAAATGCCAAATATCATAACCGCATAAGCAGATACATTTTGGAAAAGAATTCGAAGTCTGAATCTGGAAATAAAAGCTATCTTTTTATTTAACAGAACCGCTCTTCTCTTTTTCTTCTTCGAAAGATCTCTTCTAAGAAACTTAATTGGACTAAGTTTAAGCTTCGATATAATCATATAAAGATTAATGACTGCCATAAGAATAAGCGGAATCAC